>DATAZL010000026.1:0-160787 GCA_036272055.1 Polyangiaceae bacterium
GTTACTTGAAAGCGAGGGCAGCAGTTCGCCGAAGGCGAAGCCGCGAGCGAAGCGAGCCCGCGAAGGCGGCGGGGGGAGCAGTTCGCCGAAGGCGAAGCTGCGGGGGGCCAAGGCCCCCCCACCTAACCGAAGCTGCGGGGGCCCAAGGCCCCCCCTATTACGGTGCTGCGTCGGAGCAGCAGCGGAACCCGAGGTCGAAGTTCTGGAAGGTGGGCTGCTGGAGGACGAAGCCGAAGTTGCACTTGGTGCCGTTCGGGAACGTCTGGTAATTGCCGCCGCGGACACGCTGGTAGGTGACGCCGTTCGAGGTGGCGCTGGTGCTGGTCCACTCCGACAGGTTGCCGCTCATGTCGAAGATGTGGCCCGCTGCGCCCCAGTTTGCGTAGCAGGTCGCGCCGCTACCGGTGGCCCAGGGGGCGCCGGGGTTCGACGGATCGTTGTCGTTGCACTCCCCGGCGACGTACACGGTCGGCGCCGCGGAGTACGACCAGAGGTTCGCCGCGTTGTTGTCCTGGCATGCAGTCTGCCACTCGGTCTCGGTGCAGAGACGCATCGCGTTCCCTGCGCTGTTCTTCACCGCGGCGCAGGCGGCGGCGGCCTCCGGGTAGTTCAGACTGCTCCAGGGGACCCTGGTGACCTTCGAGCAGGCGCGAGTGGAGGCAGTACCGCCGAGGAGCGCGTTCGCGTCGGTGCGTGACGCTTCGTACGTGTAAGTCCACACCGCGGCGCCGGTCTTCACCATCGGGTCGACCCAGCCGAGGCAGGTGTGCTGGGCCCCGTTGAAGCAGAGGAGACCGCCGGCGGGGATCGTCGGATTCCGTTCGTCGATGTTGCCGTCACAGTTGTCGTCGGCGCCGTTGCAATCCTCGTCGACGGCCTTGTTCGGCGTGGCGACTGCCGGGCATTGCACGCCGGTCAGGTCCGTCGTGCAGGCGTAGGTCGAATTGCCGGCGCAGATGCCCTTGCCGACGCTGCAAGGCTGGTTCTTCAGCGGGAACGACTCGTCGGACTGGCCGTTGCAGTTGCCGTCCTTGCCGTCGCAGCGCGCCTCGCTGAGGGCGACCGTCCCGGTGCTCGTGATCTCGACGCTGGTCGGGTCGTAGTTGCAGTGCCACGCCGTCGTGGTGCCCAGCGTGGTGCACAACGGCTTGGAGCCGCTGCACGGCCCGGTCTGGACGCAGAAGTTCGCCGGAGTGACGAGCGAGGTGTCCGCCGTGTCGACCTTGCCGTCGCAGTCGTCGTCCACGCCGTTACAGATCTCGGTGCGCGTCGGGTAGACGGGGCACGTGTACTCGCAGCCGTTCAGGTTGTTGCCGTCGTTGTTCGCGAAGCCGGGGTCGCACTGGGTCGGCACGCAGGCGCTAGCGACGCAGCTGTTCACGCTGGTGTTGGCGAGATTGCACGCCTGACCGCAGCCGCCGCAGTTGAGCGGGTCGGTCTTGGTGTCGAAGCCGTTGTCCGTTACCCCGTCGCAGTCGTCGTCCTTGTTGTTGCAGACCTCGAGCTTCACGCCGCCGCCACCCTGGCAGACCTTGCTGCCGCTGATGCACGTCGTGGTGCCGGTCGTGCAGATGCCCTTGCAGGTGCCGCCCGGGCAGTTGTCCGAGCAAGCCACGCCGACGTCGGTCGGCGTGTCGTCGATGACGCCGTCGCAGTCGTCGTCGACGCCGTTGCAGGTCTCGGCCTTGATCGGGAAGACCGGGCAGGCGTACTCGCAGCCGTTCGCCGGGTTCTTGTCGACGTCGGCTCGACCGGCGGTGCAGTTGTTGACCGCACACAGGCCGCCCACGCAGACCGCCGTTGCGCCGGGTAGCGCGCACACGATGCCGCACCCGCCGCAGTTATTGACGTCGGTCGTCTTGTTGAAGCCTTCATCGATGCGGCCGTCGCAGTTGTCGTCGACGCCGTTGCACGTCTCGGCCGTCGCGCCGACGTGGTTACACACCGTCGCACCAGCGGAGCACGACGTGCGGCCGTCGGTGGCGCACACGCCGTAGCAGCCGTTCGTATTCGGGGAGACTGCGGTCGTGCAGTTTCCGGCAGCGACGCAGCCGTTCGGCACCGGGCAGTTGTTCGTGCAGTTGCCGCCGAGGCCGGTGATGTTGTCGTCCTTGGTCCCGTTGCAGTCGTCGTCGATGCCGTTGCACGACTCACCGACGGGCGGGAACACCGGGCACTTGTACTCGCAGCCGTCGCCCGGGTTGCCGTTGATGTCCTTGAACCCGGAGGCGCAGGCGGTGATGGCGCCGCAGGCTCCGGCGGTGCACAGCCGCGCTGCGGCGTTCACCGCCGTGCAGACGGTGCCACACGCGCCGCAGTTGTTCGGATCGGTCTGCTTGTTGAAACCTTCGTCGATGCGGCCGTCGCAGTTGTCGTCGGCGTTGTTGCACGTCTCGGGCGTCTCGAGGCTCGCGTAGGAACAAGCGAGCGCGCCGTTGGTGCACACCGAGGTGCCGCCGTTACGGCACACGCCGTAGCAGCCGTTGGTGTTCGCCGAGATGGTCGACGGTGAGCAATTGCCGGCTGCCACGCAGGCGTCCGGGGCCGGGCAGCTCCCGGTGCAGGGCTTGCCGGCGTCCGTCGGCGAGTCGTCCTTCACGCCGTCGCAGTCGTCGTCGAGACCATTGCAGGTCTCGGTCTTGATCGGGAAGACCGGGCAGGCGTACTCGCAGCCGTTCGTCGCGTCCCCGTCGAGATCGACGAAGCCCGGCGTGCAGGCCGTGGAGCGGCAGGTACCGGCGACGCAGGACGCCGCGGTCGTGCCCGGCAGCGCGCACTTGTTCCCGCAGAAGCCGCAATTGTTCATGTCGGTGAACAGATTGAAGCCGTTGTCGATGAGGCCGTCGCAGTCGTCGTCGAGGCCGTTGCACGTCTCGGCGACCTTGCCGGGATGCGTGCAGACGTTCGAGCCGGCGCCACCGCAGCTCGTCCTGCCCTCGAAGGCGCACGCGCCGTAGCAGCCGCTGGTGTTCGACGCGACCTGGAGCGTGCAGTTGCCGGCCGCGATGCACGGAGCGGGCGCGGGGCAGTCCGACGTGCACGACTGACCGGAGCCGGCCGGGGAGTTGTCGATGATGCCGTCGCAGTTGTCGTCCACGCCGTTGCAGGACTCACCGACGGGCGGGAAGATCGGGCACTTGTACTCGCAGCCGTCGAGTTCCTGGCCGTTCAGGTCCTTGAAGCCGGGCTGACACGCCGTGACGGCGCTGCATGCACCGTTCACGCAGCTCACTGCGAGCGAGTTCGGGACCGAGCAGACCTTGCCGCACGCGCCGCAGTTCGCCGGGTCGTTCTTCAGGTCGAACCCTTCGTCGATCCGACCATCGCAGTTGTCGTCGACGTTGTTGCAGAGCTCGTCGAGGCGCTGCGTCGAGTAGGTGCACGACGCGAGGCCGGCGACGCACGCCGTGGTGCCGTTCGCCGAGCAGACGCCGTAGCAGGCGCCGTTCGCCGTCGAGATCTTGTACGCGCCGCAGTTGCCGGTCGCGACGCAGGCGTCGGGTGCCGGGCAGCTCCCGGTGCACGCCTTGCCGACGTCGGTCGCGCCGTTGTCCGCGATGCCGTCGCAGTCCTGGTCGATGCCGTCACAGACCTCGGCCTGGATCGGGAAGACGGGACACGTGTACTCGCACCCGTTCGACGGATCTCCGTCGAGATCGCGCTGGTTCGGGTCGCACTTGAAGTCGCACACGCCGGCGAGACAGTTCGTCCCGATCTTGCACTGGCGGCCGCAGATGCCGCAGTTCAGCGGGTCGTTCTTCAGGTCGAAGCCGTTGTCGGTGGTGCCGTCGCAGTCGTTGTCCTTGCCGTCGCACACCTCGACGGTGGGGCGCGTTCCGCCGACGCACACCACGCCGTCCTTGGTGCCGCTGCACACGGTGGTACCGGAGGCGCACTCGCCGACGCACTTGCCGTTCGGGCAGTTGTCGTCGCAGGGGACGCCGGCGCCGGGGTCACCGTTGTCGATGATGCCGTCGCAGTCGTCGTCGACGCCGTTGCACGTCTCGGGGATGCTCGGCTGGACCGGGCACTGGTACGGGCAGCCGACGCCCTTCTGGCCGAGATCGCTGTAGCCGCCGTCACAGCCGTAGTGACAATCGCCGGCCGCGCAGGTGAGCGTCGAATGAGGGAGCGTCGGGCAGGCGACGTTGCACGCGCCGCAGTTGTTCACGTCGGTCTGGAGGTCGAAGCCGTCGTCGATCTTGCCGTTACAGTCGTTGTCGATCTCGTCGCAGATCTCCTTGCCGCCGTTGGTCACGGTGCACTCGCAGCCGTCCTTGGTGTTCTTGTTCACGTCGACGAAGCCGTCGGCGCACTTGTCGAACGCGCAGGACCCGTCGACGCACTTCCCGAGCGCGCCGGCGTACGCGCAGACGTTGCCGCAACTCCCGCAGTTGTTGGGGTCGGCCGAGAGATCTGCGTTGCACCCGAGGGGCGCACCGGTGTCGGTCTGGACGTGCATGCCGCTGTCGGTGGGCGGCGGCGGGATGAAGATCGTCGTTCCGCCGTCGTTACCGGTCTTCACCGGCCCGGCGTCGGGAGGGGTGTGACAGACGAAACAGAACGCGTCCGTCTGGCAGCCGCTCGCCCCCAGCCCGAACAGAACGCATGCAAAAGCAAGCCAACGCATCGTCGTCTTCCCGGTGAACATCACGCCGCCCTCCGGCCACGTCGGCGTAGAGAAAGTGCGAGCCCGAGTCCGAGCGCGAGCACGACCGCGCCCTTCGGAGCCTCGTTGTGTCCGTTCGTGCGGCAGGCACATCCGCCGCCGCCGGTGGCTAGCCCGTACACGTCGTTCGAGTTGCCGCCCTTGGCGCCGGTGCCGTTGCCGTTCGCGCCGGTACCGTTGCCGTTCGCGCCCCTGCCGTTGGCGCCGGAGCCCGCGTCGGGGCCGCCGGTGCCGGACGAGCCGCCGACGCCGGCGTTTCCGCCGGCGGACTGGTTCCCGGTGCCGCCTGCGGAGCTGTTCGAGCCGGCGGTACCGCCGTCACGACCGTTGCCGGTTCCGGCGGTGCCGTTCCCGGTGCCCGAGGTGCCATTGCCGGTTCCGGAAGTTCCGTTGCCGGTGCCGGCATTGCCGCCACCGCTCGCGCCGCCCGCGTTGCCGGAGCCGCCGGCACCCGCCGCTGCGGGAGGCACACAATAATTCGCGAAGCAGACGAGACCGCTCGGACAGCGCTTGAACTCGTTGCCCTCACAAGGCGTGCGGCACACGCCCGCGACGCACTTGTCGAGCGTCGAGGGGCACGGCGCCGCCTCGTCGACCATGCCGTCGCAGTTGTTGTCGACGTTGTCGCACGTCTCGTCCGTCGGCCCGACGGCGCCGTCGCAGACGGACTTGCCGCCGCGGCAGATCGTCGCTCCGGCCTTGCACGGCGGATGATCGGCGCCCGACTTCGGCGCGTCGCAGGCGACGCCGATCTGCGGGTCGTCGGCGATCTCCGTCGGTTCGTCGATCTGACCGTTGCAGTTGTTGTCGACGCCGTCGCACTTGTTGGGCTCGGGGCCCTTACCGCCGTCGCATACGAGGGCCATCTTCGCCGGGTCGCAGACGAAGTTACCCGGGCGGCACACGCCCTTGTTGCACGCGCCGGGCGCGGCGCCCGCGGGGCTTCCGTCCGGGCAGCACGGCTCACCGAGGCCGTCGACGTCGTCGACGATGCCGTTGCAGTCGTTGTCGAGGCCGTCGCACACCTCGGTGGTCGAGTCCGTGCCGCCGGCGCACGACAGCGCGAACATCGGGTTACCGGGGTCACCGCTCTGCGCGCAGGTGAGCTTGCCGGCCTTGCACACGCCGGTTCCACAGCGCTTGCTCGGGCAGCAATCGGTGCCGAGCCCGGGGATGTCGTCGACGGTGCCGTTGCAGTCGTTGTCGAGGCCGTCGCAGATTTCACCCTGCGGGTTCTGCGCGCCGACGCACTCGATGCCCGTCGGACCGCAGCTCAGGTTGCCGGCCTTGCAGATGCCGACGCCGCAGCGACCGCTCGGGCAGCAGGGACCGCCGGCAGTACCGCCGGGCAGATCGTCCTTGATGCCGTTGCAGTCGTTGTCGAGGCCGTCGCACACCTCGGAGCTCGGCCCGGTGCCGTTCTTGCACTGGAGCGTCGTCTTGCCGGGGACGCAGACCAGGTTACCGGAGGTGCACACGCCGGTGCCGCAGAGGTCCTTGCCGGTGGAGTCCTTGAAGCCGCAGCACGCGCCGCCCGCGCCGGTGACGTCGTCCGTCGTTCCGTTGCAGTCGTTGTCGAGCTGGTCGCAGATCTCGGCGCCGGGCATCACCTCGTTCGTGCAGGTGACCGAGAACGTCATCGTCGTCGCGTTCTGGACGCACTTCTGGACGCCGCTCTGGCAGACGCCGACGCCGCACTTGCCGCTCGTGCAGCACGACGTGCCGGTGCCGGGAACGTCGTCGATGATGCCGTTGCAGTCGTCGTCGAGGCCGTTGCACACCTCGGTGCCGGGCGTCGTCGCTCCGGTGCAGGTGAGCGCGGTGCCGGTTGCGCCGCACGCCAGAGTGCCGCCCTTGCAGATGCCGGTGCCGCAGGGGACCCCGGGCGGGCAGCAAGCCACGCCGGCGCCGGGCACGTCGTCCGTCTTGCCGTTGCAGTCGTCGTCGAGGCCGTTGCACACCTCGGTGCTCGGGTTCGTCGCGCCCTGACAGACGAGCAGGCCGTTCGAGCCGCACGCGAGCTGGCCACCGGCGCAGATGCCGACGCCGCACTTGCCGCTCGGGCAGCACGCCGCGCCGACGGTGCCGCCGGGCAGATTGTCGACGATGCCGTCGCAGTTGTCGTCGATGCCGTTGCACACCTCTGCCGTCGGGCCCGTTCCGCCGGTGCAGACCGGCGCGGTGCTACCGGCCTGACACACGAGGCTACCGGTCGCGCAGATGCCGGTGCCACAGAGCGGCTTGCCCTGCGGATCGAGGAAGCGGCAGCACGAGCCGCCGAGACCGGGCACGTCGTCCTTCGTGCCGTTACAGTCGTCGTCGATGCCGTTGCACACCTCGGTGCCCGGCAAGGTCTCGCCGACGCACGAGAGGTTCGCGCCGACGCACTTCTTGCTGCCCGCGAGGCAGATGCCGACGCCGCACTTGCCGCTGGTGCAGCAGGTCGTTCCGGCGCCGGGCACGTCGTCGGTGAGGCCGTTGCAATCGTCGTCGGAGCCGTTGCAGACCTCGCTGCCGGGTCCGGTGAAGCCCGTGCAGACGAGCGCCGCGCCGGTGGTGGGGCACTGCAGGCTGCCGGACTTGCAGATGCCGACGCCGCAGCTGATGCCCGCCGGGCAGCAGGTCTGACCCTTGCCGGCCACGTCGTCGATCGTGCCGTTGCAGTTGTTGTCGACGCCGTCGCAGCTCTCGGTGGTCGGACCGACCGAGTTGTTGCAGACGAGCTGCGTGCCCTGACAGATGATGCTGCCGGACGTGCAGGCGCCGGTGCCACAGCTTCCACCGGGGCAGCACGAGTTCCCTACCGTCGCGACGTCGTCGACCTTGTCGTTGCAGTCGTCGTCGACGCCGTTGCACACCTCGGTGCCCGGCGCGATGGCGCCGATGCACTGGACCGAGCCGCCCGAGCATTGCTGCGTGCCGGCCTTGCAGATGCCGTGGCCGCACTTGCCGCCCGGGCAGCACGACGCGCCGACGCCCGCGACGTCGTCGATGATGGTGTTGCAGTTGTCGTCGAGGCCGTTGCACGTCTCGGTGCCGGGTAGCACCTGGCCGATGCACGGGCCGTACGCCTCCACGCCGCTCCCCGCGACGGCGGTGCACTGCTGCGTTCCGCCGCGGCAGATCCCGACGTCCTGGGTGCCGGTGGGGCCGGTGTAGCAAGCGCGGGTATTGCCGTCGACGACGCCGTCACAGTTGTCGTCGAGGCCGTTGCAGGGATCCGTCGTGCTGCCGTTGTTGCCGCCCTGGCACTGGAGCGTCGCCTGCGGCGTCCCGGCGTTGACGCACTTCGTGAGGCCGGGCGTGCACACGCCGATGCTCGAACCGCACTGCTTGTTGATGTCCGTCAGGTTGTCGTCGACGACGCCGTTGCAGTCGTTGTCGAGCCCGTCGCAGATTTCCGGGCTCGCGATGCAGCCCTGGCAGCCGCCGGGGACGTCGTCGATGATGCCGTTGCAGTTGTCATCGATGCCGTTGCACACCTCGGTGCCCGGCGTCCCGGCGGTGAGCGGCGTGCAGGCGAGCGCGGCGTCGTTCACGCAGCACGCGCTGTTTCCGCCGGAGCACTTGTTGATACCGCCGCGCGCGCACGCGCCGACGCCCACCGCGCACGAGGGCCGGCAGAAGCCGCTGCCGCAGGTGTTGCCGGTCGCACAATTGGCGCTGGTGGTGCAGGTGCACCGGCCCTGATTGCAGGTGCTGCCGACGTTGGCGCAGTCGGCGGTGACGTTGCACTCCTGGAAGACGCCGAGACCCTCGTCGATGAGCGCGTTACAGTTGTCGTCGGCGTTGTTACACACCTCGAACTTCACCGTGTGCGACACGATGTCGGCGAAGGCGGCCTCGATGTCGACCTGGTTCGCCGCGATGGGCGCCGTGGTCTGGCCGCTGCCGCCGTTGGTCATCATGGCGTTCAGCTCGGTCGTGTTCAGACCGGCCGCGTTGCCCATGCCCATCGTGTAAACGGTGACCGGGTTGGTTCCGTTGACGGCGCGCATCTGGGCCACCCGATCGGACGGATGGAGCTCACGACAGACACCGGTGATGCAGTTGTAGTTCGCGCCGCACTGGGCGTTCGTCGTGCAGGTACAGTGACGGCCGGTGCCGGTCGTGCAGGTCCCGCCGGTGCCGCACTGGCTGCTGGCCGTGCAGGTCTGCTGATTGTAGTTTCCGCCCGCGATGCTGCAGGTGTCGTCACCGTCGGTCATGACGACGAGCACGTACGAACGACAATCGATGAGCGGGTCGTAGAGAGCGCTCGCCGGATTCGGTGCGACCTTCGAAACCTGGTAGATCGGTGTGTACCAGTCGGTGATCGCGGTGAGCACCGAGCGACCGAGGGGCGTGTTGCCCGCGGCGCGGAGCTCGGGGTTACGCGGCTTCCCCGTGGTGTCGTCGCAGAAGTTCTCGACCTGGTCGACCCAGGGTAGGACGGCGGACCCCGACGTCGCTGCCGGCTGGACGAGCACGAGCCCGCCGCCAGCCACCGCACCGCAACCACCCTCGTAGGTGAGGTTGTTCGTCCCGACGATGCCGGTCGGCGTGTAGTACGACGTGTCGGCCTGGCAGCGGCCTGCCGTGAGCGGATTCGCCGGCGCAGGAGTACAGCAGTACGTCGGGTTCGGACACGCCGTGTCCGCCGAGTAGCGCTCGAGGCCGAAGTCGAGGAGCCCGGAGTGCGCCGTCACGACGTTCGTGAGCGCCTGCTTGGCGGCGTACATGCGGCTCGGCGTCGTGACCGCGTTCGCGAGCCGGAAATCGGGACGGCCGCCGTTCGCGGTGGTGCACGCGACGTTGGCGCCGCAGGTGAACCCGTAAGTCGTCAGGCCACCGTTCGTGCCGAGGAGATTGTCGCAGTAGACGGCGTTCGCGTCGCCGTCTGCAGTGGTGTTCGTGGCGCTCGTGAACCGCTCGGTCATCGACCCCGACGTGTCGAGGATGACCATGAGGCGGCCCTTGATCTGGACCGGAGCCGTCGCAAACGCCTCGCCGGCCTTCGGCGTCGACACCGAGAACGTCGCCGCGGCGGGAAATGCGAGCTTCGCCTTGTCGAGGTGAAGCGCGAGCTCGGCGCCGACCAGCGAAAGGGACTGCTTTTGCTCCTTGCCGTCGGCACCGACGAGCGAGACGGCGGAAATCTTGAGGCGACCGACGTTCTTCGCGTCGACCATGACGATCTCGCCGTCATCGATCTCGACGGGGCGGAGCGTCTTGTCGCCGAGCGCGAGCTCCCAGTTCATGTACTCGGGGGCGTTCTGATCGCGCAGCACGATCGTCTCGTGGACGGCGTTCTCGTCGAGCGAACGCACCACGTCGGCGTGACCATAAACGTCGCGATAAAGGGCGTGCCCGTCGTCCGTGGTCTCGGCCGTCTGCGAGCTTCCGACGAGGGGACGGAGGGAAACCGACGTCGTCTTCTTGCCGATCGGCCAGACGCTCAGAGGCTCGGTGTACGTGGCGGGCACCCGGGCGTCGATGAGGAGCGGCTTGCTCGGGTCGACGAGCTTCGGAATGAGCTCCGTCCCATGAAGGCGGAGAGCGGACGCGGTCTCGACGGCGACGTGCTGGAGGGCCGCGTGCTCGCTCCCGAGCTGCCTGATGATGGCGAGCGACTGCTCGGTACCGTGCTCGACGACCGGCGCGGCCACCGCGGCGGTACCCGCGTCCGTCGCGGCGTGAGACGCAGCGGCAGGCTTCGAATCACCCTGACCCGAGCACCCGACGGCTCCGGCGAGCCCGAGCATCAAGCTGAGAGCCGGGATCGAGGCGCGAAAACACGACACTCTGGCAGGCTTCGTCATCGTAGAGGTCTCTCGAGGGTGCATGGTGAGGAGACGTGTGGCGACTCACGTCCCGCTCTCGCGAGGCAACCCTCGCAAAAATATCAGCTCGCAGAATACAGGGATGCGACGCCCGCGTAAACGTTACTCACGAGCTCGCCCGCGAACGCGGAGGGCGCTTCGCTGCATGCGCTCGCACGCACCGAGGTCGCGCCGCTCTCCCGTCGTCGTGACGACGTGACGTCGAGCTCGCGATATTTTCACGAGCGCAAGCGCGCGTCGTTCAAACCTCGTTCAGCAACGCGATTCACCTCGACGTCGTCCGCGCGCGAATCTCCGACGGTGCCTACCTTCGCTCACTCAATCCGGGCGCCGGCAGGAACGGCCGTAGACCGCAGCTCGTTAAGCCCCTCCTCTAGTAGTTAGTAGTTCCGCATCCGACGATTCCTTCGTCCCGAAGGATGAAGAGCTGCGAAACTACGCGAGCGCAGCGAGCCCGCGAAGCGGCGGGGGGAGCAGTTCGCCGAAGGCGAAGCTGCGGGGGGCTAAGGCCCCCCTTTCCAAATAAACAGCGGGTCACAGCCGATTCCGCCTGCCGCCGCGATGCGCAAAAGCGCGGTCAGGTCGCTAACTTGCGCGACACCCGACGCGGGCCGACACTTGAGGAATGCTGCGCGTCCTCGTTTTAGGCGCCGGGAAGATCGGGCGCACGGTTGCCAAGCTGCTCACCCGCACCGGCGACTACGCGGTGACCGTCGCCGACGCCGATCCGGCGGCCCTGGCTGTGGTCGAGCACAAGGTGCCGGCCGCGGCTCGACGACAGCTCGACGCGACGGACCTCGCGGCCGTTCGCCGGGCAATCGCCGACCACGACCTGGTCCTCTCGGCCCTGAGCTTCCATCACAACCCGCTCGTCGCAGAGGCCGCCCTCGCCGAGGGCAAGAGCTACTTCGACCTCACCGAGGACGTCGAGACGACCCGGAAGATCCGCGACATCGCCGGCGCGGCCGTCGAGGGACAGATCTTCATGCCGCAGTGCGGGCTCGCGCCCGGGTTCGTCTCGGTCGTCGCCTACGACTTGAGTAAGCGCTTCGAGAGACTCGATGCGGTTCACATGCGCGTCGGCGCCCTGCCCCAGTTTCCGACCAACGCCCTCAAGTACAACCTGACCTGGTCGACCGACGGGCTCATCAACGAGTACTGCAACCCCTGCGACGCGATCGTCCAGGGCAAGCGGCGCGAGGTGCTGCCGCTCGAGGGGCTCGAACACTTCTCCATAGAGGGCGTCCGCTACGAGGCCTTCAACACGTCGGGTGGCCTCGGGACTCTCTGCGAGACACTCGACGGCAAGGTCTCTTCCCTCGACTACAAGACCGTTCGCTACGTCGGACACCGTGACCTCGCGGCGTTCCTGGTGAACGGCCTCCGCCTCGGGGAACGCCGGCAGCTCCTCAAAGAGATCCTCGAGAACGCGATTCCCGTCACCTTCCAGGACGTCGTGATCGTGTTCGCGTCGGCTTCCGGCTGGCAAAACGGCCAGCTCGTCCAGATCGTCGACGCAAGAAAAGTTTACAACCAGCCGATCGACGGAGAGAACTGGAGCGCGATCCAGATCACGACCGCGGCGGGTGTTTCCACCATGATCGATCTCTTCGCGTCGGGGCGGCTCGGCAAGCGCGGCTTCGTCCGGCAAGAAGAGGTCGGGCTCGACGAGTTTCTGTCGAACCGTTTCGGGGCGTTTTACGACACCAGCCTCTCGCCGAAGCTCGTCTGGGACTACGATGCGCCGGCAGAGGCTGCCGAATGAAAGATCCCCGCAAGGTTCTCGAAAGGCTCGAGCTCGGGGGGAACATCGCCGCGATACGGAGCGGCTCGGACGTCATCGCCGGGCAAGGCGCGCCGCTCGTGGTGCGCTCACCGATCGACGGCAGTTCCCTCGCGCGCATCGAGCGCGCAGCGCCCGATCAGGTCGACGCCGTGATCGCGCGCGCCGCAAACGCATTCCCGAAGCTGCGCGACGTGCCCGCGCCACGTCGCGGTGAGCTCGTTCGAAGGCTCGGCAACCGGCTACGCGAGCGCAAGGACGACCTCGCGCTCCTCGTCACTCTCGAAGCCGGCAAGACGACCCAGGAATCTCTCGGCGAAGTCCAGGAGATGATCGACATGTGCGACTTCGCGGTGGGACAGAGCCGCGAGCTGCACGGTCTCACGATGCCGAGCGAGCGTCCGATGCACCGCCTCACCGAGCAGTGGCATCCGCTCGGCCCCGTCGGCGTCATCACGGCGTTCAACTTCCCCGTCGCGGTGTGGGCGTGGAACGCCGCGCTCGCGCTCGTGTGCGGCGATCCCGTCGTGTGGAAGCCGTCGGAAAAGACGCCGCTCACGGCGCTCGCGTGTCACGCGCTCGCGATGAGCGTCGCGCGCGAGATGCCCGAGATCCCCGACGGCGCGCTCTCCGTCATCGTCGGTGACGCTTCGGTGGGCCAGCGACTCGCTGAGTCGGAGCTGCTCCCGCTCGTCTCGGCGACGGGCTCGGTGCGGATGGGACGCGCCGTTGCTCAAGCCGTCGGCGGGCGTCTCGGGCGCTCGCTCCTCGAGCTCGGTGGGAACAATGCGATGATCGTCGCGCCGAGCGCGGACCTCGAGCTCGCGGTCCGCTCCATCGTCTTCGCCGCCGCGGGTACTGCGGGCCAGCGCTGCACGACGCTGCGCCGCCTCATCGTCCATCGCTCCATCGCCGACGTGCTGGTCGAGCGACTCGCCTCGGTTTACGCCGGATTGCCCATCGGCACCCCGCTCGAACCAGGGACGCTCGTCGGTCCGCTCATCGATCAAGCCGCCCTCGTCGCGATGGAGCGCGCGCTCCACATTGCGCGAAGCCAGGGCGGCCGTGTCGTCTGCGGCGGAGAGCGCGTCACCGACTGCGTCCCTCCCGGCGGTGTCTACGTGAGCCCCGCGCTCATCGAGATCCCGTCGTCCGCGCAGGTCGTCCAGGAAGAGACGTTCGCGCCCATCCTCTACGTACACCGCTACGACGAGCTAGCCGAAGCCATCGCCATCCAGAACGGCGTACCCCAGGGCCTCTCCTCGTCCATCTTCACCAACGACCTGCGCGAAGCCGAGCTCTTCACCTCCGGAGCCGGCTCCGACTGCGGCATCGTCAACGTCAACACCGGCACCAGCGGCGCGGAGATCGGCGGCGCCTTCGGCGGCGAGAAGCAAACCGGAGGCGGTCGCGAATCGGGGTCGGATGCGTGGAAGGCTTACATGCGCCGAGCGACGAACACGGTGAACTATTCGTCGGCATTGCCGCTCGCGCAGGGGATCCGGTTCGAGGTTTGACGTTTCCGACCTAACGGCGTGAGCGCCCTCGCCTTTCGACGAGGGCGCCTGGGGCGCATCGCGCGATGACTCAGTGCGCCTCGTGGTGCCTGCCGTGCGAGGCCATGAACGCTTGCATCTCGGCGAAGCTCACGGTGCCACTCTTGTCCGTGTCGGCAGCCGAGACATGCGACCACACCTCGGCGGGGACTTCGCTCTGCGCGATCTGGCCGTCGCCGTTCTTGTCGAGCCTGGCGAAGTGTTCCTTCTCGCGCGCCGTTTGGGCGGCCGCGCGCTCCTCCGGGCTGATCGTGCCGTCGTGGTTCGTGTCGATCGCAGCGAGGCGCTCCTTCTTCAGGGTTTCCTTGCGCGCCTCGAACTCCTCGCGGGTGATCACACCGTCTCGATTCGTGTCGGCGGCCGCGAAATTCTCGGCCATCTTCGGGGGAAGCTCGGTCACCTGGAGCTTCCCGTCGCCGTTCTTGTCCACGTGCGCGACGAGCGAGTCGTAGTTGCCGCGCCCACCGTGGTCTCCGCCGTGGGCGAGTGCGAGCGCCGGCACCGCGAGCAGCGACAGCGCAGTGAACGTCGTCATGAGCGTGCGAGTCGTGATTCTGTGGGCCATGCATGTTCGACGTCGGGGGAGTGACGTTCCCTACGACGCGTCGCCAGAGCCCATTCCTCCAGCAAATCGCAGGCCGGCCCGGGGTTTTTCAGCTCCGCAGAATGCGGAACCCGTTGGTGGTCCGGTCCTCATACGGTAGAGGTCGCTGATGGCCCGTGTCAGGGTTCGCGGAGCGCCGTCGGCCGTACATCAGGCGGAATCGAGCCTTCACCTGGTCGGTCCGTCCGAGCACCTCGCGGCGTTGCAGCGCGAGCAGCGACGCTTACTCGGGAACATTGCCCGGAAGAAACGGAGCGTGGAACGCCTGAAGACGACGGCGCAGGCGCTCGCTGATCAGGTCTCGGCATCTGTCCGGCCGCTGCTCGAGGAGCACGGGCGCCTCTGCCGGGAAATTCACGGCCTCTTCGACGGGCTGCTCGGCGCTCCGGACCGCCCGTTCGTCCGGAACCGGGGCAAGATCGAGATGGTCTATCGCACACTGATCGAGCTCGGGCTCATTGGTGACGTCGAGGAGATGGCCGAGCCCGACAGCCCGTTCGATGCGAACGGACCATCCGGCGCTCGTCCTCCCTTCGAGACGAGCGGAGGCGGGTATTCGGCGCCCAAGGACACTGCGGGGCATGGGCACGAATCCTTGAGAAGTGTCTTCCGACGACTCGCGGTGAAGCTTCATCCCGACCGGGTTCAAGACGAGCGCGACAAGCTCGAGCGAACCGCGGCCATGAAGGAGCTCACCCGCGCCTACGAATCGGGGGATCTGGCTCGTCTCCTCGAGCTCGAACGGAACTACCTGCATGCCGCCAGCGATCCTTCGACGAGCAATGACGCACACCGCTGCGCCGTGCTCGAGCGCACCATCTCCGAGCTCCGCAAACAGCTGCGCGCGCTCTCCCAGGAGGCGAAGGTGCTGAAGCGCTCGGGTCCCCTGGCGGCGGTCGCGGACTTCAAGCGGCACCCCTCCGAAGACGCCGGCACCCTCGTCCAGGAGCTCGTTCTCGAGGCAGAGGAGGACCTCGAGCTCCTGAGAGAGCTCCGTGGATTCGTCCAGGCGTTTCGCGAAAAGAAGATGTCCCTCGACGCTTTCATGGCGGGGCCGTCCGTCGTGACGGGACGCGGGGCGCAGAACCGCGCCTCACGACGAAGGTAATCGGGCGGACTCCCAGACGTCTTTTCCCGCGCGGACCGCCGCGGGTAAAAAAATCTCCAGCCGCGGTTCCCAAAACGACCAGCTCGCGAGTCAACTATGGGGAGACCGCAGTGAATCGAAGGTTGTCCTTGCTCGACTGGTTCGTGTTTGGTCGCTTCCTGGCGGCCTGGTTCGTGCTGCTCGGCGCGCGGGGAGTGCGCGCCGAGCCCGCCGTTGCCCCCAATCCACGGGCATATGCGCTCGTGATCGGCAGCAATCCGGGGGGCACTGGACAGGAGACCCTGCGCTACGCGGAGCGCGACGCGCGGCGCGTGCGGCAGCTACTCACCGAGATCGGTGCTCATGCCGCCGGCAATGTGAAGCTCCTCGAGCGGCCGAGCCCCGCCGAGGTCGAGGCCGCCCTCGACGGAATCCGGGAACAGGTGCAGGCCGATCACGCCCGCGGCCAGGATGCGACGTTCTTCTTCTACTATTCCGGCCACGCGCGCGCGAACGCGCTGAACCTCGGCGACGGGGTGATCGCGCTCACGGACCTGCGGGCGCGACTGACGGCGCTGCAGACCGCGCTCACCATCGTGGTGCTCGACGCCTGCCAGAGCGGCGTCTTCGAACGCGTGAAGGGCGCTGCGGCCACCGCGGACTTCTCGTTCAACAGCGTCGCGAGCCTCAACACGCGCGGCCTCGCCGTGATGGCGTCCAGCAGCTCGACGGAGCTGTCGCAGGAATCGGAACGTTTGACCTCGTCCTATTTCACGCATTACCTCGTGCTCGGCCTGCGCGGTGCGGGCGACTCGAACGAGGACGGTCGCGTCTCGCTCGATGAGGCGTATCGTTACGCGTACGCCGAGACGCTCGCGGCGACCGCGCGAACGCGAGTCGGGGGCCAGCACGTGACGCTCGAGACGGAGCTCACCGGGCGCGGCGATGTCCCGGTGACGTACCCAGCGAGCGAGAGCTCGCAGCTCGTCCTCCCCGGTGCGTTCGAGGGACAGCTCTTGCTCCAGACGCGCCGGCACCACGCGGTCGTGGCCGAGGTCTCGAAGGTGAAGGGCTCGCCGCTTCGTCTCGCCCTTCCCTCCGGCGCGTACGACGGCGTCGTCCGGCAGAGCGGTCGCGCGTGGTCGTGCGCGCTCGAGCTCGCGGACGATCACGTGACGACGCTGGAGCTCGGCGCCTGCGCCGAGCTCAGTCCGGACGAAGCACAGGCGAAGGGCGATGGCCGCGTCCCGGCGTTCGTCTGGCCAACCGCGCCGGTCGAACGGGAGCTCTGGAGCATCGAGTTCGCGCTCGGGGGCAGCCAGCGGCTGGACGATACCTACGTCAAACGGCTAGGTCTGTTCGGGTACGAACCGGTAAAGGGCGGATACATATTCCCCGAGATCAATCCTCGCTGGATGCTGGGCGCCGCGCGAAGGCTCTGGGGACCGCTCTTCCTGATGGCGCGTTTCCGTGAGTTCGACTCGCAGGAGTTCGCGAAGAACTACTCGGATTCGAAGGCGTTCCACCAGCGGAACTTCGGCTGGACCTCGTATGCGCTCTCGGTCGGCGCCCGCGCGTCGTGGGAGCCCCTGGAGTACGCCTCCCTCTACGGCCAGCTCGAGCTCGGTCCCGCCCTCGCGCAGACCTCGCTCGAGGACAGGACGTCGAACCCGACGGTGGACGAGAAGCGGCCGTACTGGGGCTTCTTCGGCGAGGCGACCGTCGGGGGCCAGATCGACATGTGGAAGTACGGCGGGCTCTTCGCCGAGCTCGCCTACGCCTTCGCTCCCGTCGCGGAGAACCTGCTCGGCGACACTCACGACAGCGGCGGGATCCGATATCTCATCGGCTTCCGCGGCCGCATCTGGGGGACCCCATGAATCGACTCCTCTGCACGATGTGTTTCCCGCTGCTCCTCGGATGCACGCAGCCTTCGGTGCTCGACAACTACGACCTCGGCCTCTGGTGCGGCAAATCGCTCTGCGACTGGGAGACGACCGAGGGCACCATTCGCAAGGTGTCCACCTGGGACGAGCACGAATACGGCGTCGACCTCGCCAGCACGCCGTCGATGATCACCCAGGAGGCAAATCTGGGGGCGCTCGACGGCCAGTGCGTGGACTTCACGATCCTGGGTAAGGTGGACCCCGAGGCGCGCGTCGAGCTCGAGCTCGACTTCTCCGACGACGGCGTCATCGACTTCACGGAGACGGTGCCGGGCCTCGACTGGCAGAAGATCGACCTGCAAGCAAAGCTCCCCGAGCAGCCGTTCCGCGGTCTGGCCGTCTCGCTCGCGAAGCACGGTCGCGGCACGTCCATCTTCGCCCAGCTGTCGGCGTCCGACTCGAGCTCCTGCTCCGGGGATCCCATCGTGCTCGAGCATCTGCCTCTCGGCGGCCTCTGTTCCGGTGATTCCCAGTGCGACAGCGGCCATTGCGTACCCGGCTCGAGCTCGACCGACGACTCGACGTGCGCAGCCTGTGCGCAAAACGCCGACTGCGCAGCGGGACAGCTATGCGGGCTCGTGCCGGAAGTGAACGGGCTCGCCGCCCATCTCACCTGCGTCACGCTCGGCAGTGTGCAGCTCGGCGGACTCTGCAGCGTCGACACCGAGTGCCAGAGCGGCTTCTGCGTCGGTCAGGTGTGCAGCGAGTGCGGCACCAACTCGGATTGCCCTCCTGGCGAGGTCTGCGGAGACAGCGCCCCGGACGCCGGCGTGCTGCACAGCGCCTGCGTCACTCCCGGTACCCAGTCCGACAAGACCTCTTGCCGCACCGGCGCCGATTGCGCGAGCGGCGCTTGCTGCCTGGTCTGCATGCCCACCGGCCAGGGTTGCGTGTTCGGTGGCTTCTAGCCTCGACGCTCCATGGACGCCTATGGCCGCTACGCTCCAGCGCTGCTCCGCAAGGCGCGCCGCCTGCTCGGGAGCCCGGTGGACGCGGAAGACGTCGTCCACGGTCTCTTCGTCGACCTCCTGCAGAAGAACGAGCCCCCGCCCGACCTGCCCTACCTGTACCGCGCCGTGACGAACCGCTGCCTCACCCTGATCCGCGATCGCGAGAACCGCGCACGGCTACTCGCATGTCACGAGCCGGCCCTGCGCGGGCCGGTGCGGACACACATCGACGATCGTGCGATCACGCTGGATCTCCTCGCGCGGCTCGTCGATGGACTGGACCCCGCTCACGTCGAGACGCTGGTCTATCGCTTCTTCGACGACCTCTCGCTCGAGGAGATCGCCGACGTGATGCACGTGAGCCGGAAGACGGTGCAAAACCGGCTGTCCAGGGTCCAGAACGCCATCGTCGGGCTCGGGGCCGGCGACGCCGGAGGCGAATCATGACGGAAGAGCCACGCGCCCCGGTGCCCGTGTCCTGGCTTCGCCTGGAGCGCTATCACCTGGGTGAGCTGTCGCCCGAGGACGCGGCCGAGGTCGAGCGCGCGCTGGCGACGGATCCGGAGACGCGCGCGTGCCTGGACGAGATCCGGCGTCCGGTCGTGCTGCGTCCGCTGCCCGAGCCGCCGAGCGTCGTGCGGTCGTGGCGCGGCAGCGCCCGGCAGCGGTGGGCGGCGGTGTCGTTCGCGGTCGCGGCGGCGGCGAGCATCGCCTTGTTCGTCGGAACGCGCGGCGCGGTCGATCACGGCGTTCCGCCGCGGTCCGTGCACGTGAAGGGCGGTGATGTTGCTATCTCGCTGGTCCGGGAGCGCGCGGGAGCGATCGATACGGCGCCGTCCACGTTCGCGGAGGGCGACCGTTTCAAGGTGCTCATCACGTGCCCGCCGGCGCTCGACGGCGGCTTCGACGTCGTCGTCTTCCAGGACGGCGCAGCGTCCTTTCCGTTCGATGCGCCCGAGACCCTCGCGTGCGGAAACGACGTTCCCTTTCCCGGCGCGTTCACGGTTACCGGCGCCGACCCGGCCACGGTGTGCGTCACCTGGGGGCGGGAGTCGGAGCTCCGCGGCGCCGTTCAGCGGAGCGGGCTCGCCGCTGCGCGCGGCTCCTCGGTATGCGCGACGCTTTCCCCGGAGTGAACGACTCCACTTAGCGCCCGCGCCCAGCGCCGACGCGACACAAGCGCAATGCCGAACACATGACGCTGAAGCTCGAGACCGCGGCGGACGGGCGAGCAACGACGCTTCGACTCATCGGTCGCATCGACGCACAGTACTTGCCGAGAGTCACCCTGAGTCCCTGGCGGCCTTCCGTCGTCTTGCCGCCCCCAGGGTCGCCGTTGCGACGATCATGAGCATCGTGGACGCAGAACTGGACGAGGGTGCTCCGCCCATGCTGCATGCGCCAGACTTGACGCTGACGTGGCCGGCTTCGCTCGCGCCGGCATTCGGTGCCGAGGCATCTGCTCCGCCGACCACGGAGGTCATTGTTCCTCCCATGCCTCCTCCGGTCGTGCCGCCCGCGCTCGTCCCTCCCGCTCCACTTGCGCCACCCGCACCGGCTGCTCCGGCGCTGCCCGCCGCGCCGCCGTGACAGGTATCGACGTAGTCCGTCTTGTACCCGCCGGAGCGTGTCCATTGCTCGGTGCAGACCTGGGTCATGGTGCTCATCGCATTACAGGTCGGAAAGCTGACGTTGCAATGATTCAACAGTGGAGAGAATGTCTTTCCGAGATCCGTCGACACACCGAGCATGAACGGTGGCTTCATGCCGTAGTCGTCGTTGCCGGCGTAGAGCTTGCCGTCGTTGAACGTGAGACCCCAGACGGCTCCTTTGTAGATCTGGGTGAATGCGCCTGCCTTGGCGGCGACGGCATCGGCAAGCGACGCTTGTTGGATGCCATCCCCTGGCCCGGAAATGAGCACGCTCTTACCGTCCGGCGTGAATGCGAAACCTGGCAGATCGTGCATGTCCCCAGGTTGATACGACTTCTTCCAGGTCTTGCCGGCGTCGCTGGAAACCCATAGCTCATCCGCGAGCACGAATCCGGGGTTATCCGAGCCATTTGCACGAACGAAGAGGGTATCTGGATCGTCCGGAACTATGCCGACCACCGAAAGCGGAGTGACCTGCGTCGCGTCGTATTCGGTCGTCGCACCCATCGGCAGCATATTGAACGTCGCGCCCCCGTCAGCGCTGACGGCAATCATGCGCGGGCCGCCGTCGATCATCACGCCGACCGCGTAGATCCGCATCGGGTCGCTCGGTGCCACCGCGACGCCCGAGATCGACAGATTGGGCGTGAGCGTGCCCTTCAGCCTGGTCCACGTGTCGCCGCGATCGGCGCTCGAATAGACGCGTGACGTGACACCTGCGTTCGCGCCCTGAACGGTCACTGCAACGAAGTTTTTTCCCGTTGCATCGACTGGTGCGATCGTTTCGACCGACTCACCATTGAAGGCGTCGATCTGCTTCCACTCGCAGCTGTCGTCGGAGCTGATCAAACCAGCGAAGTCGTTCGCGACAAGGATGCGCCCCCCCAGCGTCACGACGGTCGGATGATCCTCCGCAACCAGCGCCCTTCCCCCGTATGCTTGCGAGCACAGGAGATTGAAGCCGTTCGTCCCGCTCCGTTCCTCGAAAAGCCCCCAGTAGATCGACCGGATCACGATGTGAGCGGGGTTCCCAGGCTCGAAAAGGATGCCGTTTCCCCGTGGGATGCCGCCGTCGGCCAGCGCGGGAGCACTGAACGCGCTCCCCACGACAAGGGTTGCCATCGCGCCCAGCGCACCGAGAAATCGTCGGGATGCTCGAACCGTCTTCATTGACCTCTCCCTGCGGAGAACCCCCGCATTCAAGGATGAGTGCCCGCTAGCCCCACGGATGGGCGGAAAAGGTTCCGCGAACGGCGAGTCAGTCGTCCCGCGACGCCGCCGTGATGGACCCCAGCACGCCCGACAGCAGATCCCTCGCATAGTCGTCCCAGTAGTCACTGCCGAGGTCGTCCTGGGCTAGACGGACGACGACGAGATCGGACGAGGGGGCTATCAGGATGAACTGGCCAAAGACTCCCTCGGCGAAGAAGGCGTCGGCTGGTAGGTTGGTGAAGCTCGTGGGAGGGCACGCGAGGAACGCGCACGACGGATCTTGATCGCCTAGCCGGATCGGCGGATTGATGTGCCAGAGGTAGCGGTAGCCGTCGTGGCAGACGTCCTTCGCGCGCGTCGTGAAGTCGACCCAGGCGCCGGGGACGAGCTGCTTGCCGTCCCACATGCCGTGGTTCTGGTAAAGGAAGCCGAACTTCGCGAACTCGCGGGCGGTCGCTTGAAGCCCGGCGTAAGTGGTGGTGCGGCCTTTGGAGTCGGCGTTCCACTGGATGCCGGGGATGCCGATCGCGTCGAAGAGGACGCTCTTGCCGAACTCGAAGGCGGTCTTGCCCGTCACGCCCTGGAGCACGCCGGAGAGGAGCGCCGGATCGCCCGTCGAGTAGCGTTGCATCGTTCCCGGCTCGCTCGCCGCAGGCTTCGCGAGCACGTAGTCGAGCATGTCGGGACCGGCGAGGAGCGCGTCGTTCGGACCGGTGGCGCCGACACGCCAGTCCTCTTGCCACTCCAAGCCGGTCTCGATGTTCATCGTGTGCTCGACGGTGATGCGGCTTCGCGGATCACTCGAGTCGTCGCAGTTCCACTCGGGGTAATACTTGCAGACGGGCTCGTCGACGCCGCTGAGGAGCTTCTGGTCGATGGCGATGCCGACGAGGGCGCTCGAGAAGCTCTTCGCCATCGAGTAGCTCTCGTGGCGCGTGTCGGCGGTGAAGCCCGCGGCGTAGGTCTCCGCGACGATGTAGCCGTGGCGGAGCACGACGATCGCCTGCGTGTGATTGTGGGGACCGTCCACGTTCAGCGCCGCGGTGAGCTTGTCCGGATCCATGCCGGCGTCGGCGGGATCGGCCGTGCGAAAGTCGGTGGTCGGAAAGTACGTCTCGAGCGAGGCGCGGGTCACCGTGTGGTCGACGGCGCGCGGTGGCAGCGGCGTACCCGAGCACTCCGTCTGCGACACGGCGCCGCCGTCCGTAGCCCCCGGCGCGCCGCCGTCGACGTCGCCTTTCGACGTGCCGGACTTCGAGGACGACGAACAACCGAGGACGACCAGAGCGAACGCAATCAATGGCTGTCGCACGCCCGAGAACCTACGTCGCTCGAGCAGGGAACGCCACGCATCTCAGTCCTTGGCGGCGATGATCCGCGAATAGTCGGGCGCGGGTGTGCTCGTCGCGCGCTCGATGGCGTGATTCAACGACTCGTCCGCGCGGAGACAGTGGAAGCAGTCGTGACGCTGCCGCTTCCCGCAGCCGCTACGCGCGGCGAGGATCAAGAGCGGACGCAGCGACCGCGAGTCGGCACCGGTCGCGGCGCGCTGCACGAGCGGGATACGTACCTCGCACGCGGTCCCCTGCGCGGTCCGGAGATCGAACGCGACGCGGGTCGCCTCGGTCGCGCGCGCTCGCGTCGCGTCGGTCACCAGCAGATCACGCGCGCGCTGCGTCGTGTTCGTCGCCTTCGACGTGGACACCCAGACGTCGAAGAGGATGTCCGGGCCGGCGGGGCCAGGCAAAGCCGCAGCGACGCGGAGCGCGTCTTCCCACGCCTCGCCGCGTGCGCCGAGGAAGAGATCGCGGAGTACGCGGGCGTGATTCGCGTACTTCGTCGGGTCCGCCTCCGCGGCGTGGAGATACGCGTCGAAACCCTTCGGCGCGTCGCCGTGGGTGATGCGCGCGACGCCGAGCACGAACCACTCGCGCGCGCTCCGGAGCGCATCGGGGCGCGTCTCGAGCGCCTTCCACGCGGCGACATCGCCGACCTCGGCGCGAACCAGGACGGCCTCGAGGTCGGGACTGGCGCGGGTCACCTCGGCGCTCGACGACGGCGCCGTCGACACCGGCGGAGCTCCCGCGGAACCCATCGCGACCGCCGGGGCCTCCGGCGTCACCGACGGCTTCGCGCGGACGCTGCGAACGACCACCAGGGTTGCCGCAAACACGAGCGCAGCGAGTGCTCCGAGGGCGATCAATCCCTTCGGCGTCCGCAGAAAGCCGAGCAGGCGCTCCCGCGCCTTCGGCGGAGGCGGCAGGGACGCTAGCTGAAGCAGCAGCTTGTCGATGTACTCGATGACGCCCTCGGCGGTCTGCACGCGCTCGGCGGGATCCTTCGCGAGCAGCGTCATGACGAGGCCGGCAACGGCGGGCGCGACGCTTGGGGGCAAGGGCGGTGGCGCGTCGTACCGCTGCATCCGAAGGACGTCGCGGATCTCCTCGGCCGTGAACGGCGGGACGCCGCTCAGCATCGCGTAGAGGAGCACACCGAGCGAGTAGAGGTCGGCGCGGTTGTCGGTCGCTTCGCCGGCGGCCTGCTCCGGCGCCATGTATCGCGGCGTCCCGAAGACGAGCCCGGCCCGCGTCACCTGCGCTTGCTCGGGCGGCGCATCCATCAGCACCTTGGCCATGCCGAAGTCGAGGAGCTTCACGAAGTCCTCGTTGTCGGCGCGCTCGAGGAGCATGACGTTGTCCGGCTTCAGATCGCGGTGCACGATGCCGACGCCGTGAATGGCGGCGAGGGCAGCGGCAACCTGCCGGGCGATGCGCAGAGCGCGCACCGCAGGCATCGGACCTTCCCCCATCAGTGTCGCGAGGCTTCGCCCCGGGACGTACTCGAGCACCAGATACATCGAGCCGTCGGGCAGCTTCCCGAAGTCGGTGGCGGTGACGAGGTGCTGGTGATCGACGCGACCCGCGGCGACGGCTTCGCGCTCGAAGCGGAAGACGGCCTCCGCGAGGCGGCCCATCTCCTTGTGGAGGACCTTCACGGCGAACTGCTTTCGCATCCGCACGTGCTCCGCGAGATACACGGCCCCCATCCCGCCCTGGCCGAGGCGGCGCTCTATCTTGTAGCGATCGGCAACCGTTGCGCCGATCAGCGGGTCTTCATCATCCAGATCCAGGTCGCTCACCCGTCGGGCTCCCGATCGCGGAGCGAGCCTAGCATCGGCCAGCGCCGCGCGTCGCGTGCTCCACGACGATCGTTCGCGTCAGCGAGCGAGCACGGAGATTTCCGCGCTCACGCGACGCTTTACGATTGCACGTCGATTTTCGCCGGGGTACGGGGGCCGGGCGTGACCTACGCCGCCTGCGCTTCTTCGAGCGTGCGGCGCAGTATCCGGTAGGCGCGGTGTACGCGAAGCTTCACGGCGCTCTGCGTCGTCGACAGCACCTTCGCGGCTTCGTCTCCCGACAGACCGTGAAGCTTCGTCAGCTCGATGGCTTCACGGTAGTGACCGGGCAACGTCGAGAGGGCACGCTCGAGCTGCCGCGCCTCTTCCTTTGCGGGGCCGTCATCGGTCGGGAGCTCCGGGAGTGCGCCGCTGTCGGTGAGAACGTCGGGACGCGCACGGTGCGAACGCAGCTCGTCATACAGGGCGCGACGTGCGATCACGAGCGCCCACGGAGCGACCGGCGAACCGCTGGAGTAGCTCTCACGCGCACGGTGGATCTTCGTGAAGGCGGACTGGAGCGCGTCCTCCACGACGGTGTGATCGCGGCAGATTTTGGAGAGATGTCCGGAAAGCTTCGGCAGCATTCGACGATAGAGAGCAGTGAACGCCGCGTCGCTGCCGCCGACGTAGCTTTCCATGAGCTGCTCCAGCGTCGCGGATTGCGCGGACGCGTGCCCAGAGGGCTGAAGGCCAGCGGGTTCGACGAACATGTTGCTCGCCTGCTGCAGCGCGCGTGCCACCCAGCAACACCCCCCGCCCCGGCGGAAATCCTGGCGGATATAGGGACAGACCATCGCCGTGGCCACTGGCTGACACATGTGGCAGATGTTGCACTCACACAGGTCACCTGTTTCTCCGTGCCCCGCGACCCCTCTTTCTGTAACTGTTCCGCCTGTTTCGGGCGCGTGCACGGGCCGGTCCCGGTCACCCCGGGCCGCGAAAGCCCGACGCCACCGTCAGGTCGTCACTGAGAGACGGGACGCCCCTGGAATATACTGAGCGTCTTCCATGAGTGAGGTTTTCGACCGCACCCTCGACGTCGAGTCCGCTGCGCCACTGCAGCGCGAATCGGAGCGCCGCGAACCCCATCTGCTGGTGGCGCTCGAGTGCGATCGGCCGACCGCCATGTCGACGCGGCATCGTCTCGGGCAGGGCGGCAGCGTCGTCGTCGGACGCGGCGCGGCAAGAGCAGCGACGAGGATCCCCGATCATCGTGCGACGAAGCTCGACCTGAAGATCTCCGATCCCCGGATGTCGTCCGTGCATGCGCGGCTCGACGGCGCGCTCGGCCGGTGGAAGATCACCGATCTCGGCTCGAAGAACGGCGTGCGCGTCAACGGACAGGTGGTGCGCGAGCAGCCCCTGGCCGACGGAGACGTCCTCGAGCTGGGTCACACTGTGCTCCTCTACGAAGAGTCGACGCACGGCGAGGACGCCGACGACGTGGATCTCGCAACGGTGGAGCCGCTCGCTCCGGGCCTCGGCACCCTCGTTCCCGGCCTGCTGTCGGATTTCGACAAGCTCACCCGACTGTCGCCCACCGGCGTCGCCGTGCTCGTGCAGGGTGAAACGGGAACGGGCAAGGAGCTCGCGGCGCGCGCGCTTCACACGCTCTCGGGTCGTACGGGGAAATTCGTCAGCGTCAACTCGGGAGCCATCCCGCACGCGCTCCTCGAGAGCGAGCTGTTCGGCAGCGCAAAGGGCGCCTTCTCCGGCGCGGTCGGCGATCGGCCGGGGCTGATCCGCTCCGCAGATCGCGGCACGTTCTTCCTCGACGAGATCGGCGATTTGCCGCTCGCGTCGCAGGCGGCGTTTCTGCGCGTGCTGCAGGAGCAGCGGGTGCGACCCGTCGGCGGCACCGAAGCGGTGAGCGTCGATATCCGGCTCGTCTCCGCGACGAATCGCAGCGTCGAGAGCCTGGTGCGCGAGGGGAAGTTCAGGGACGATCTCTTCGCGCGCATCGCCGGCTTCAGGATGACGCTGCCGCCGCTCCGCGAACGGCGTTCGGACCTCGGGCTACTCGTCGGTGCGCTCCTCGCGCGCATCGGCGGTGAGCGCGCGAACCGGGTCACGCTGACCATCGAGGCCGCGCGCATCCTCTACTCGTACCGCTTCCCGCTGAACGTGCGAGAGCTCGAGAGCTGGCTCACGACCGCGGTCGCACTCGCTGGAGACGCGCCGATCCGCCCCGAGCACTTCCCCGAACGATTGACGCTCGGCGAGGAGCTCGAGAGCGACGAGCTCGACGACGACCCCGAGGCGAGCCAGAGGCCACTCACCGCGGATCAACTCCAGCACAAGGAGACGGTTCTCTCCTTGCTACGCGAGCACCGCGGCAACGTGAGCGCCGTCGCGCGCGCCGCCGGCAAGGCGCGAAATCAGATCCAGCGCTGGCTCCGTCGCTATGCGCTCGACCCGAACGACTATCGCTAGCGCAGTGTCCGGCTGTCCGCGCCGGAGAAGCTTGTGGCAAGAGCGGGCAACCGCCGCTCGCTAACATCGACGCGCTCGGGAAACGTTCACCCGGGCGGATGCGATTGGTGAGGTTCCGGTGCGAGCTCTGGCGTCGTCGATGTTCTGCTTCGTGTGCGCGGCCGGCTGCGCTTCGGTAGAGCCGCTCGGGTCCATCGCGTCCATCGACGCGGGACTCTCGCAAGCTGGACAGGGCGGAGCCGCGGGCAGCGCCGAGGAGCCGGTAAACGGCGTGAGCGACGGCGCCGGTGGATTCGTCTCGCCGCTCGCGGCGGGCGGAACGCCGAGCAGGCCGGCACCCCCGCCGAGCGGGATGGGAGGTTTTCCTTTTCCGGGCGGGCCGTTCGGCGCGGGAGGGCGAACCGGTACGGGTGGGCGAGCTGGTCAGGGCGGCGTGTCGACAGGCAGAGGCGGCACCGCGAGCACCGCGAGCACCGCGGGCGGCGCCAGCGGCAGCGCCGCCGGCGCGCCGGGCGCGGGGGGATTCATCAGCGTCGGCGGAAGCACCAGCGGCCCGACGATGTGCGCCGCGACCGAGAAAACCTGTGGTGGCGTGTGCGTGACGCCGTCGCCGAAGGTCGGCTGCGGCACGACCGGCTGCGACGCCTGCACGGTGACGGCGCCAGCGAACGGCTACGTCACCTGCGTCAGCGGCGCATGCAGCTTCGATTGCCTGTCCGGCTACACGAAGAACGTCGACAAGTGCGACGGACCACCGCCGTCGACCGGTGGCGGGTCGTGTCCATCGTCACCCGCCGGTTGCCCCGACTGCGGCGTGGTCTTCGGCCCCGGCTGCTGCGCCGGCAGCAAATGCGGTTGCTCGCCCATCCCCTGGACGGTCGGCATCCTCGGCTGCCTGTAGCGCCGACGACGCTCTACTTTCAGCGATCGCGACATCGCCGATGAAGCAGTCGGTCAGGGCCGCACCCGCTCGCGTCAAACGGTGCACGCCGACGACCGCGTCGTGAAGGGGTCACGACCGGGAGCAGCCGCAAGGAACGTCGTTCATCGGCTACGGTCAGCCTTTGCCGGACACGTCGTTCAACGAAGACGCTTCGCGCCTTCCCGGCAAGGCCCGAGCGCTCGACGCTAGCGGGAACCGTTCCCATCGGTCCCGTCGGATTCCGACGAGGACACGCTAGCTCGAATCAGGGTCTCCGCGACGATGTGCGAGGCGCCGACACAGCCGCGGAGAGAGCCGTGCACCTTGGCGGAGTCCGCAAGGGCGGGGTTGCAAAGGAGTTGGCTCCCAGGTCGAGAGCGGGGGATGGGTGTCGCCGTCGCTCGGCGCTTGTACGTCGCCTGCTGACTCGCTCAGCATCGAGCCTCCCCCGAGTGCGAGTGGACGGCGAGTCGACGCAGCGTGACGGTGCCGTTTCCCGGTAACTGGATCGCCAGGAAGGCGCCCTCGGTTGCTTCGAAGACGAGCACCCTCGGAGAGCTCGAGAGCAAGCGCACCTGCACGAGGGTCTCGACGGGGCCCAGCCGGGATCTGCCATCTCCGAAACTGCCGAGCTTGGTCGATATCAGGAGGCAGCGCGCCGCAGCCGCGGGGTTGCGAAGCCGAACGTCGATCTCTACCCCGATCGCCGCCGGTGTAGTTTCGACGGAACCAATGTGGACTCGCGTCGTCCGGGAACGTTGCTGGATGCGCGCGTGCCAACGGGTAATATGAAAGGTTATGCGGAACGTCGCGGGGACCACGGTACGTGACTTCGACGAGGCTCAGTCGGAGGACGAAGTACCGGGCAGCGAGCGAGCGACGGCGGTCAAATCCGTGGGCGGGCGCTTTGCGATCAGCGGCGTCCTCGGGCGCGGGGGGATGGCGGTAGTCTACCGTGCGACCGATATCGCGACGGGGCGGGAGGTGGCGCTGAAGCAGCTGCTCCGTGCAGACGACGCCAAACGTTACGCCGAATCCACGGGTCTTTTCGAGCAAGAATTCAGAACTCTCGCCCAGCTGGCGCACCCGAGAATCATCGAGGTCTACGACTACGGCGTTGGCGAGGAGGGCCCTTTTTACACGATGGAGCTCCTCGACGGCGGTGACCTTCGAGAGCGCGCTCCGATGCCCTGGCGAGAAGCATGCTCGCTCATGTACGACGTCTGTTCATCTCTCGCGCTGATCCATTCGCGCCGCCTCGTTCATCGTGACATCAGTCCTCGCAACATCCGATGCGGGCGTGATGGGAATGCGAAGCTCATCGACTTCGGCGCGCTCGTGCCGATGGGGCCGAGCGCGCTCATCGTCGGCACTCCTCAATTCGTCGCGCCGGAGGTCGCGCATCGGTCGGCCCTGGATGCGCGCACCGATCTATTCTCGCTCGGCGCGACGTTCTACTACACGATCACCGGGCGGTCCCCTTATGCAGCGAGGACGTTCTCGGAGCTTTTCGATGCGTGGCGCACTAAGCCGCTGCCCCCGTCCCGCTTCGCGATGGGTGCTCCCGACGCACTCGACTCTCTGATCCTTGCCCTGCTCAGCGTGGATGCCTCGACGAGGCCGCGCACCGCGTTCGAAGTGATGCAGCGGCTCGCCGTGATCGCCGACCTCGAACGCGCCGAGCCCGTCAGCGTCTCCGGGTCCTACCTCTCGAGCCCCGTGATGGTGGGGCGCGACGCGTCGATGGCGACGCTCCGCGACGAGATGACCCGGGCCTTCGACGGGATGGGGCGCGGCGTGCTCATCCAGACCGGCGCGGGTCTCGGGCGTTCCCGCTTGCTCGACGCTGCCGCGCTGGCCGCCAAAACGTTGGGCGCGACGGTTCTGCGCGCCGATGGCAACGCGACCACCGGTGATGCCTTCTGCGTTGCGCAGATGCTTACGGAACAAATCGTCGATGCGGCGCCAAAGGTCGCGTGGGAGGCAGCACGCGCCGAGAACGTGGCCGCGGTGCTCTTCGAGGACGGCACTCATGAACCTGCTGATGGCATTGCATGCAACTACGTGCTCAAAGCGTTCGCAACGCTCGCATCGCGCCGCGTCGAGCTCCAAAGCGCACTCGGCCGATGGCTCCTCGCCGTGAGTCGAGTTGTGCCGGTAGCTCTCGCCGTGGACGACATTCACCGAGTCGACGAGCCGTCCATGGCGCTCCTCGCAGCCGTCGTGAGTCAGGCGAACCACGCGCGACTCCTTCTCGTCGCTACCGCTGAGCTCGGCGCAGAGCCCACCGATCGCATCGCGTTCGACGTGCTCACAAAGAACACGACGCCGCTGTCCCTAGACCCGCTCCAGCGCGAGGACGTCGATCAGCTCTTCACCTCGTTGTTCGGCGATGTCCCGAATGTCGGGGTCTTGAGCGAGGGCGTTCACGCCGTCGCCAGAGGCAATCCGCGCGCAGCGATGGATCTAGCGCAGCACCTCGTCGACAAGGGGCTCGTTCGATACTCCAGGGGCGCCTGGACTTTACCGGCATCCCTCGACCCCGCCGATCTGCCGGCAGGTGCCGAGGAAGCAATCGCTGCGCGACTGCTCGCTCTGTCGCCACTGTCGAGGTGGTTGGCCGAGGCGCACGCTGTTGCCTCGCATGACGGCTTCACGCGCGGTGACTACGCGCGCCTTCGCCCAGACGCCGGCCCCACCGAAGTCGGTGCCGCCCTCGGCGAACTCGTCTCCGCGCAACTCGTCGTCAGCGACGGGCGGCTCTACCGCCTGGCTCACCGCGGCCTTCGCGCCGCGCTGACGTCGGGCCGCGACGAATCGGATCTAGCCGGACGACACCGCGCGCTCGTCGAAATCTATCGCGGGAGGCTGCCGATCGCCGTCGTGCACCACTGCCTCTTCGGCGGCATGGAGACGCAGGCGCTCGACGCGATCGGGCCACTACTAGCCGAAACCCCTGAACGGACCGAGCTTGCCAGCGGCGGTTTCAGCGCTTCGGAACTCGCCGCGACCTTTGATCGGGCGCTCACCGCGGCCGAACGACTCCGGCGATCTCCGCGCGAAGTGAACGAGCTCAGGCGCTGGGTGGCGTCGCTCAGCATCTTCTCGGACAGTGAGTACTATTTGCGGGCCGGGCCCCCATGGCTCGAGCGGCTCAAGCACGATTCGGGTTACACCGACTGGGAAGCACACCCAGAAATTGGAGAGCCGGGGCAGCGATTGACTGCCGCAATGGGCATCGCCTACCAGCGGTACGCTGCGACGCCCGAAGCGGAGCGAGTGTATCGCCCCGACGAGGCGATCGGAGGGCTCCTCCGCTACGTGACGCTGTCCATCATGGTCGCCTCGAACCATCTCGAAGGATCCATCACGAACTCGCTGCCGCAGCTCCTCGAACCATTTGCGCCCGTCAGCGAACTGGTTCACGCGATTTGGCGAAACGCGCTCGCTATGCGCGAGATGGTCTGCCGCTTGAGTCCGGAGCGGGCGCGAGCCGTCTGGCTCGAGGTCTACGAGCAGCTCGGCCGGATCACCGGAGCCGACGCGCAATACGTCACGATGATCCGCAATGCCGTCGCATTCGGAGTCGGGTCGTGTGAGGCCTGGATGGGAATGAAATCGGCCGCCGGGTGGGCAGAACGGCTCGACCAAGACCCGTTGCAACAAGTCACTGCGCTCCAGCTGCGGAGGACCGTCCGGATGCAGCTCGGCGATTGGGACGGAGCGGAGCGACTGCGCAAGGAGGCCGAGGTTCTCGGACTACAAGCTCGCTCGCGGCAGATGTTCAATAGCCTCGTTCAGGTGGAGATGAACGCCTGCGCGCTTTCGGGAGATCTCACCGCCCTCAAGCAATGCATCGACCGGATCCACGAGCTCGCTCTGCGTGCACCCGGCTGGGTCCCGAACGTCCGGCTCGCCGAGGGTCGATTCGGAATCCTTTGCGGAAACTTCGAGGCCGCACTCGAGAGCTTCCTCGCCGCGCTCGAACTCGTCAGGCCCCGCGACGGAGCATCCTTTCCCTCGAGCAGCGCGTGGTGCGGCATCGTTGCTGGTCAGGTCGAAGCCCTCGTCGGGCTCGAGCGATACGAAGAGGCCCGTACGGTGGCGGAGAGTGCCCTCGAGACGTGCGCCACCCTCGGAATAGGGGTTCCCGCGCACGACATTTCACGAGCTCTCGCGGTCGCCGAAGCTCGACTAGGCGAGTACGACCAGGCCGCCGCTCGATTGGACGGGGTGATGGTGAATCAAGGCGAGCTCGGCATCACCGGGCTTCGGCTGGGCGCTTCCTTCGAAGCGCGAGCGCGCATTGCGATCTGGGCGGGTGATACTAAGAATGTCGAAAAATACGCCCGACTCACCGCTCGAGAGTATCGCCACGGGGACGGTTCGGCGCTCGGCGCCCGCTACGACCGGTTGATGCAAGACGCGCAGCGTACTGCTGCGAGCGCCTTACCCAGCCTGTCCGACTTCGATTCCGCGCATGCCGCCGGCGCTCTCGCCGTCGTTACTCAAGCGATGCGCGGCGCGGCGGGCGCAGATCAGATGGCCGAACGTGCGCTGAGTCTCCTCTGCGACGCGCGCGCCACGGCAAGCCATCTCTATCTGTTCGATCGCACCGAGATTCGATTGGCTGCCTCTCGAGGTCAACCTGCGGCGCCGGAAGGCCTTGCCGATTTCGTCACCGAATACGTCGAGCGCCAGCGGGTCGAGGACGAAGCCGCTACCGCATGGGTAGGAGAGTCCATCACCCCTGCGCCGAGCACGAGTCGCTTCACCGATTCGACCGGCGCCAGCTACCAACTGGTCCCCTTCATGAGCGCGGCCGGCGAGGAGGCCCGTCACGTAGGCGTCGCGGCCGTCATGACTGGCGAGAACCCCATCGCGTTCGATTCCGAACTCGTCCAGGCGCTGACGAATCACATCATCCAAGCCGGCCATGCCCGCGGCCCATAGCGATCGCTGCTCATTCCGGACCACACCGTTTTCCGAGCTTCAAGAGCCTCGCGTCGACGATCAGCTCGCCCGCGCTCGGCTTGCAGAGAAAATTGATGTTGAGGCTCGTCGTCACTGCGAGCGCGAGGGCGCGATCATGGCCAGCACCGCGACGTACATCGCCGTGTCGGAGAGCGCCATCAATGTCGGCCGGAGACCGTATCGCCGGGTCGGAGATCGTCGGCTGTGGGCTTCAAACGCGCGTTCGAGGCGCTGACGCCGGGGCGGCAGAGGAGTTACCTCCACCACTTTGCGCCGCCAAGCAGTCCGCGAGGCGAGTGGCCCGAATCGAAAAGGCGATGCCTGCGATATTCGAAGGCAGAGGGTTCCTCGAGAGGCGCTTGCGCTAACCCGCGAGCGCCTCTTTCACAATCTCCGCCACGCGCGGTGCGAGAGCGAGCCCGAGCGCATGACGCTGTCCGTCGCTGCTCATCTTGCGCCACGACTTCTGCAGGATGTCGATGACCTTCTCCCTCGGGTGCTTGTCGGCGAAGTCGTCGAGCTCGTTCTCGAGGAAGGCCAGGCAGAGCGCGTCTTCTATCGTCTGCACGTCGGCGTCTTGCTTGATGCCGCGCTTCTGATTGATGGTGCGGACGCGCTCGATCGTTTCGTCGTCGTAGCCGGCGTGACGGAGGATCTCGCTCGAACGGTCGGCGTGGAAGCGAGACAGTGCCTTGCGCCACTCGAGATAGCCGATGCGACCGTCGGGGTACGTGCTCCGCGGGATCTCCCAGCGCTGGATGTGCTGGCAGCGCGCCGCGAGTCGCAATGCTTCCGGCGCGTCGGGACGGAGACGCGCGACCCACGCGGAGAGCCGCTCCGCCTGCACGAGCTCGCGCGGCCGGGCCACGCCGTCGACGTTCAGTGAGACGGGATCGCCGCTGTTCGCACGGTCGAACTCGGCGACGGCCTGGTCGAAACGCTCCATGCCGAACTAGCTACCGTACCTGACGGCTGACCTGCTACCACCGCCGCCCGACCGTGTTGACAGGATGGCGGCCACGCCTATACTCCAATCAGTACTGAACCAGTCCAGTATACCAAGCACCCGAAAATGCTCAGGATTACGAAGCTCACGGACTACGCCGTCCTCGTGCTGTCGGACATGGTCCGGGCCGACGGGTTCGCTCGCGCCGCGCGCGACATCGCGGAGAGCACGCGCATCCCGCAGCCGACGGTGAGCAAGGTCCTGAAGCTCCTCGCGAGGAGCACGCTCGTCGAGTCCGAGCGCGGGAAGAACGGCGGCTACAAGCTGTCTCGCGGCGCCGACAACATCAGCGTCGCCGACATCGTCGATGCCGTCGAAGGCCCCATCGCGGTGACAGAGTGCAGCGCCCATCAGCGCGGCTCGTGCGACCTCGAAGGCAAGTGCCCGACCGAGACGAACTGGATTCGCATCAACGACGCGATTCGCCAGGCGCTTCGCGCCGTCACGCTCGCGGACATGGTCAAACCGAACCTGCCCGTGCTGATCCCGCTCCGGCGCCTCGTCGCCGAAGCCTGAAACGTCAACCGTTCGTCCGTGGAGTCCCGCGCGACTCGGCGGGCGACGAAAAGCATCGTCCAAACTCATGACCACATCACCCGACCACGTCGACCAGCTGCTCCGCAGCGAATACAGCGCGGGCTGGTCCACGGACATCGAACAGGACTCCGTCCCGCCCGGCCTCGACGAGGGCGTGATCCGCCACATCTCGGCGAAGAAGGGCGAGCCGCCCTGGCTGCTCGAGTGGCGCCTCAAGGCGTACCGTCACTGGCTGACGCTCGACCAGAAAGAGCCGGCCTGGGCGAAGGTCCACTATCCGAAGATCGACTACCAATCGATCATCTACTACTCGGCGCCGAAGTCGAAGACCGACGGACCGAAGAGCCTCGACGAGGTCGATCCGGAGCTCCTTCGCACTTACGAGAAGCTCGGAATCCCGTTGCACGAGCGCGCGGCACTCGCGGGCGTCGCCGTCGACGCGGTGTTCGACAGCGTGTCCGTCGCGACGACCTTCAAGGACAAGCTCGCGAGCATGGGCGTCATCTTCTGCTCGTTCTCGGAGGCGGTGCGCGAGCACCCCGAGCTCATCAAGAAGTACCTCGGCAGCGTCGTCCCCTACACCGACAACTTCTACGCGACGCTGAACTCGGCCGTGTTCACCGACGGCTCGTTCGTCTACGTGCCGAAGGGCGTTCGCTGCCCGATGGAGCTCTCGACGTACTTCCGCATCAATGCGGCGAAGACCGGGCAGTTCGAGCGCACCCTCATCGTGGCCGACGAGGGGAGCCACGTGAGCTACCTCGAGGGCTGCACCGCGCCGATGCGCGACGAGAATCAGCTCCACGCCGCGGTCGTCGAGCTCATCGCGCTCGACCGCGCCGAGATCAAGTACTCGACCGTCCAGAACTGGTACCCCGGAGACGCCGAGGGCCGCGGTGGCATCTTCAACTTCGTCACGAAGCGCGGCAAATGCGCCGGTTTTCGCTCGAAGATCTCGTGGACACAGGTCGAGACCGGCTCCGCCATCACGTGGAAATACCCGAGCTGCATCCTCCAGGGGGACGAGTCGGTCGGCGAGTTTTACTCGGTCGCGCTGACGAACAATCGCCAGCAAGCGGACACCGGCACCAAGATGATCCACCTCGGGAAGGGCACGCGAAGCACCATCGTGTCCAAGGGCATCAGCGCCGGACACGGGCAGAACACGTATCGCGGCCTGGTACGCGTCGGCAAGAAGGCCGAGGGCGCGCGCAACTACACCCAGTGCGACTCGCTGCTCCTCGGGAGCACGAGCGGCGCCCACACCGTCCCGTACATCGACGTGCGCAACGCCACGAGCACCGTCGAGCACGAGGCGACCACGTCGCGCATCAGCGACGATCAGCTCTTTTACTGCCGGCAACGTGGGTTGTCGCAAGAGGACGCGGTGTCCTTGATCGTGAACGGCTTCTGCAAGGAGGTCCTCAAAGAGCTCCCCATGGAGTTCGCCGTGGAAGCCCAGAAGCTACTCAGCGTGAGCCTGGAAGGCGCAGTCGGATGACGGACAGTATGCTCTCGATCGATAATTTACACGTCTCGGTCGCCGGGAAGGAGATCCTGCGCGGCCTCACCCTGTCGGTGAAGCCCGGTGAAGTGCACGCGGTGATGGGCCCCAACGGCTCGGGCAAGAGCACTCTCGCGAGCGTGCTCGCCGGCCGCGAAGGTTACGAGGTCACGAAGGGAACGGTCTCGTTCCTCGGAAAGCCGCTCCTCGATCTGCCGGCAGAAGAACGCGCGCGCGAGGGCGTGTTCCTCGCGTTCCAGTATCCGGTCGAGATCCCCGGCGTGTCGAACCTGTACTTCCTCAAGGCGGGAGTGAACGCCGTGCGACGGCACCGCGGCCTCCCCGAGTACGACGCGATGGATTTCATGAAGGCGTCGCGAGAGAAGATGAAGCTCGTCGAGCTCGACATCGACCTCGCTCAGCGCCCGGTGAACTCCGGCTTTTCCGGCGGCGAGAAGAAGCGGAACGAAATCTTCCAGATGGCGATGCTCGAGCCGAAGCTGTCGATCCTCGACGAGACCGACTCCGGGCTCGACATCGATGCGCTCCGCGTCGTCGCGGCCGGCGTGAACGCGCTCCGCAGCCCCGAGCGCGCGATGATCGTCATCACGCACTATCAGCGCCTTCTCGACCACATCGTGCCCGACTTCGTTCACGTGCTGGTCGACGGCGCGATCGTCCGCTCCGGCGGCAAGGAGCTCGCGAAGACCCTGGAGGTCGAGGGCTACGCGCAGTTCGAGCCACAGTCGCGCAAAGGGCGGCTGGAGGCCGCGCCATGACCGAAGCGAGCCCCGCGGTGCGAGCGAGCACCCGCGCCGAACCGGCACGCGGGCTCGCGGCGAGCACGACGTCGGCGCTCGCCTCACGCCCCCGCGGCGGTCCCGCGTGGCTCGAGGCGCGCCGCGCAGAGGCAGCGGCGCGATTCGAAGCAACGGGCCTGCCGTCGGTGACCGACGAAGCGTTTCGCTTCACGTCGCTCGGTCGGGTGCTGAGGGTTCCCTTCGCGGCGGGAGCCGTCGGCGAGCGACTCGTGTCGCCGTTCGACGGACTCACCGCGCGTCGCATCCACGTCGACAATGGCCGCATCGCGAGCGACGCCTTCGGCACCGCCGACGGCATCGACGTCCGCACGCTCGGCGACGTGCTCGCGAGCGATCCCGGCCTCCTCGAGCCGTATCTCGCGAAGCTCGCCGCGAGCGACAACGGGTTCGTCGCCCAGAACACCGCGCTCTTCCAGGACGGCGTCGTGATCGTCGCGCGACGCAAAGCGAAGAGCGGCATCGTGCACCTCGCCTATTCGGGTAGCGGCGCGAGCCCCGCGCTCGGCACGCCGCGCGTCCTCGTCGTGGCCGAACCCGAGAGCGAGCTCTTCTTGCTCGAGTCCCACGTCGGCCAGGGTGAGTTCCTCGAGAGCTCGGTGACGGAGGTGTTCGTCGGCCAGGGCGCCACCGTGGAGCACGTCCGCGTCGAGCTCGGCACCGAGCATTCGTCGGCGCTGTCGACCACTGCCGTCCGCCAGAGCCGGGACAGCCGTTACCGGTCCCGCGTGCTCAGCTTCGGCGGCAAGACGACCCGCGTCGATCTGCGAATCGAGCTCGCCGAGCAGGGCGCCGAGTGCGCGCTCGACGGCGTGTTCCTCGCAACGGCGGGGACGCTCCTCGACCATCACACGCTGGTCGTTCACGCGAGCCCGCGGTGCACGAGCCGTGAACGCTACAAGGGCATCGCCGACGGCGACGGCATCGCCGTCTTCGACGGCACCGTCGTCGTGCGAAGCGGCGCCTCCGGGACCGAAGCGCACCAGGAGAACCGGAACCTGCTCCTCTCGAACGACGCGGTGATCCACGCCAAGCCGCACCTCGAGATCGACACCGACGACGTGAAGTGCAGCCACGGCGCCACCGTCGGCCGGCTCGATCCCGCGCAGCTCTTCTATCTGCGCTCGCGCGGCATCGACGCCGAGGTGGCGCGCTCGCTCCTGACGTACGCGTTCGCGCGCGAGGTCGTGGGCACGGTGAGCCGCAGCGACGTGCGCGACGTGCTCGAGGACATCGTCGCGACGCGATTGCCGTCCGGCGCCGCGGCGAGGGAGCTCGCATGACCCAGCCCGCGACGCGTGAAGAAGCCCGCGGTGGCACGCCCGCAGCGTGGGACGTCGCCAAGGTGCGTCGCGACTTCCCTGCCCTCGATCAGACGGTCCACGGCCGCCCGCTCGTGTACCTCGACAGCGCCGCCACGGCGCTCAAGCCCCAGGCCGTCATCGACGCGGTCACCGGCGTGTACGCAAAGGACTGCGCCAACGTGCACCGCGGCGTACATCTCCTCTCCCAGCGTGCGACCCTTGCCTTCGAGGCCGCACGGGAGAAGACGCGGCGCTTCGTGAACGCGCGCGAGACATCGGAGATCGTCTTCGTGCGCGGCACGACCGAGGCGATCAACCTGCTAGCGCAGACCCTCGGCCGTCGAGTGGGGCCCGGCGACGAGATCCTCATCACGGCGCTCGAGCATCATTCGAACCTCGTCCCCTGGCAGATGGCGTGCGAGGCGACCGGCGCGACGCTGACCGTCGCCGAGGTGAGCGATACCGGCGAGGTGACCGTCGAGGCCGTCGCCGCCAAGCTCACGGACAGGACGCGCATCGTCGCGCTGGCCCACGCGTCGAACACGCTCGGCACGGTGCTACCCGTCGCGGAGATCGCCCGCCTCGCGCATCAGCGCGGCGCGGTGGTGGTCGTGGACGGCGCGCAGGCGGCGCCGCACCTCCGCGTCGACGTGCAGGCACTCGACGCGGACTTCTACGCGTTCAGCGGGCACAAGGTCTACGGACCCACGGGCATCGGTGTTCTCTACGGCAAAAAAGCGATCTTCGAGAGCCTCCCGCCGTGGCAGGGCGGCGGGTCCATGATCCGGTCCGTCTCGCTGACGAAGACGACGTACAAGGGGCTGCCCGACCGCTTCGAGGCGGGAACGCCCGACATCGCGGGCGCCATCGGGCTCGGCGCGGCGATCGACTACCTCGACTCGTTCGACCGTGCCTCCCTGGAGGCGTACGAGGCGCGGTTGCTCGCTTACGGCACCGCGGCGCTCGAGCGCATTCCCGGTCTGCGTCTCATCGGGACCGCGAAGAACAAGATCGGCGTGCTCTCCTTCGTCATGGAGGGCGTGCATCCTCACGACCTCGGCACGCTGGTGGACGGCGAGGGCGTCGCTATCCGTACCGGCCATCATTGCACCCAGCCGCTGATGGAGCGCTTCTGCGTCCCGGCAACGGCGCGGGCGTCGCTCGGCATCTACAACACCGAGACGGACATCGATCGCCTCGTCGCCGCTCTCCGCAAGGCGAAGGAGCTATTTTCATGATGGACCCGCGCGAGCTCTACCAGGAGCTCATCCTCGACCACGGACGGAGGCCGCGAAACTTCCGTCCGATGCCCGACGCGAGCCACTCCGCGGAGGGGAAGAACCCGCTCTGCGGCGACCACGTCATCGTTCGCCTTCGCTACAAAGACGGCGTCGTCGAGGACGTCGCGTTCGAAGGCTCGGGCTGCGCCATCTGCACGGCCGCGGCGTCGACCATGAGCGAGGTCGTGAAGGGGAAGACCCGCGCTGCGGTGGAGACGCTCTTCAACGAGTTCCACGATCTCGTGACGGGCAAGGGCACGCACGACCTGGAGGACCTCGGCAAGCTCGCGGCCTTCGCCGGCGTCAGCGAATTTCCGATGCGGGTCAAGTGTGCCACCCTCGCGTGGCACACGCTGCAGTCGGCGCTCGACGGCACGACCGAGGTCACGACGGAGTAACGATGGGCGAGCAAGGATCGAGCAACAACGACATCGAGCACCTGAAGCGGCGACGCCTCGGCGTGCTGAACACCGGCACGCGAGAAGAGACGGCCCCCTTCACGCTCGAAGGGCCGGGTCTCGAGCCGGCCGTCGCCGGAGACAACGTCCGGGCGCTGCGCGATCGCATCGTCCAGGGACTGAAGACCGTCTACGACCCCGAGATCCCGCTCAACATCTACGATCTCGGCCTCGTCTACGATATCGACGTCACCGACGACGGGAACGCGCACGTCCGCATGACCCTGACCGCCCCCGGGTGTCCGGTCGCGGGCTCACTGGTTCAAGAAGTGCACGACCGCGTCCTCGGGACGAAGGGCGTACGCCACGGCAAGACCGAGCTCGTCTGGGACCCGCCCTGGTCCAAGGATCGTCTCTCCCTCGAGGCGCGCCTCGAGCTGGGTCTCCTCTGAGCACGTGCGGCCGGCCGGACCTTGTCAGCGCACCGATCGAATCTCAAGCTACGGAAGAACCCATGAACACGAGCCAAGACCAGACCGCGCCGGTTGTGACCCAGGCGACGCCCCGCATCACGCTGACGCCCGAGGCCGCGGCCTTCGTGAAGGAGCGCCTCGCGAAGGAAGGTCGCCCGGACGCGAGCCTCCGCGTGGGTGTTCGGGGCGGCGGCTGCAACGGGCTCACGTACGTGCTCGACTACACCGACGAGCCGCCCAGGCCACGCGACCTGGTCTACGACTTTCACGGGACGCGCGTGCTCGTCGATAATCGGAGCATCGACTACATCGACGGAAGCGAGATCGTCTACGAGCGGAGCCTCATGTTCACGGGGCTCAAGTTCAAGAATCCCCTCGAGGCGAGCACCTGTGGCTGCGGCGAGACCTTCAGCGTGAAGGCCGAGGCGATGGCGACGGCGAAGAAGCGCGCGGTCGCCCTGCCGACGACGGAATAGAGCTCGAGCCCCTGTCCGGGGAACCACCACTCAGGCGTGTTCCCCGCTCGCTCATCTCACTCGGTCGCCGAGCGCGTCACGGACGGCGTCGAGGGCGGCGCGACGAACCAGAGCGCTCATCTCCTTCACGAAGCCGTCCACCAGGCCCTGGATCTGTGCGTCGAGGCGGCCACCCGAGGAGGCTGCGGCACCGCGGCGAGAAGGCGCTGGCTCACGCTTGCTGCCCCCGCCACCCCCGCCACCCTTCTTCATGCGGCCCCTGACGGCGTAGACGAGGCTCGTCGAGAACTCGAAGCCGGCCTTCTTCCCCGCCTCGACGACTTCTGGCGCCGTCATGCCGACGGGCTGCGCTCGGATGAAGTCGCTCGCATTCTTGTCGTCACTCGGAGCCGGAGCCTTTCTCGTTGCCACGCATTCACCTCTCGTTCGTTGGCCGCGCACACGGACGGTCACAGGGGCGTGATCCGATCCGTTCGTCGACTTAGCACTAGTTGCACACGGACGGCATCTTCTCGACCGATCGCGCGCGCACGGCGACTCGACGTCGCGTGTACTCATGTATCAGAAAGCGCGCACCACGACAGCACGCGAGCGAATCTCACGTTCGATTTTTTTCAGAACGTGCCGCGCACGACAGCGCCGCCGATCGTCGGGATGATCCGAACGTGCGCTACGTCTTTCGCATGCGGGCTCGGCCACACGAGCCACGTCGTCACGAGGGAGGCTGCACCGACACCGGCAACGACGAGGCCGGTGATGGCGAACACTCTGTCGTCGTTTCGATCGATCACTGCTTGCCGCAGCTTGCCGCACGCAACAGCCGTGTCCATCGTCGGAGGATTGGTGCAGTTCACGCCCCGCTGGATCGACGCGTTGAGCGAGGAGATCTCGTCTGACTTGGAGTTCGTCTGGAGCAGGAAGGCGACCCCGAGGCCAGCGCCCGCGAGGGTCACCACACCCTCCGCGACCAGGATCGACTCCCGGAGCCCAAAGCCGCGTTTTTCTGCGGATTGTGCGGTGTCCTGGCGCGGTGCAGCGACGCCTGCGCGCGGGGTCGGGGCGGGCGCCGACGTCGCGCTGGGCGCGAGCTGCGCCTCGACCACGCGGTCCTCGCCCTCCTTGAGAGAGAGCTCGAGGCGAAAGGGGACCCGCGACGCGGCGCTCACGATGATCGTGTGATCACCGGGGTCGAGCTGGACAGGGGAACCGAGCTGCTCGGTGGCGATCATCTCGCCGTCGATCGTGAGCCCCACTGCGCGCGCGTCCGCAGGAGCGCGGACGACCAGCGTCGGGATCCGTTCACGAAGTGCGACGCGCGCAGGTTCGAGCATCGAAGCGACGTCGGGCGCCGCAGCCCCTCCGCGAATCAACGCGTCGGAGCGATCATAGTCGTCCCTCGCTTCGAGGAGATGACCCACCTGCTCTTCACAATGTGCGAGGTGGAATCTTAGACCGGGAGTTTCCTTGATCGCGATTGCTTCTCGAAGCTTCGCCGCGGCCTCGGACCACTGACCTGATTGACGGAGCGCGCTCGCCTCGCTGAACAGGCGTCGCGCGGACGCGATGTCCGCGGCGCTCGGATCGGCGTGCGCGACGACGGCGTGGAAGAACGCCGCGAGCGCGACGAACCGGATGCGGCCTGGTCGAGCCGCGTGAGCGCGTGTCCAGCCCTGCGGTCGCATGGCGCCTCAGAACGAAGTGCCCAGGAGCACGCTGCCGCCGGACGGACCTGCCGTGAAATTCACGAAAGGGCTCTTCGCCGCGGCTTTCGCGGCGTGCTCCCGGTGATTTTCGTAGATTGCCGTCCCGATGGTGGCCGCGGCGAGCACGCCGGTCACCACCGCGCCCAAGATCGCGATTTGATTGTCCGTATTGCGATCGCCGGCGAGCGAGTGGACCCGGCTGCAGGCGCTGACGTCCCCGCCCGTCGGATTGTCGCATCCCCGGCTCGAGACCGACCGCTGCGCCGTTTTTAGATCGTTCGTGGCGTCGCTGCCCTTCACGTCGAAGACGACCGTGGTGGCGAGCGCAGCGGCCGTCAGCGACCCGCCCACGATGAGCACCCAGGCCGTCGCCGAGAGGCCGGAAGACGCGGCGGGTTGCTCGTAGAGCGTCGTCGGAAGGGGCGCGCCGGACCCGGAAGCCACCGGCAAACCGGTGTTTTGCTCTCCGACGAGGCTCAGCGAGACGTCGAGCGTTGCCCGCACGGGGGTCTCGACCTTCTCTTCCGCCGAGCGGTAGCCTTCCCGGGAGGCGGCAACGGTATGTGAGCCCGGATCGACGAACAGCAGCCCGTCGAGGGGCGACTTGCCCGACGCGACGCCGTCCACCGCCACCTGCGCTCCTTCCACGCTCACCCGGACGCGCAGCGCCGCAACGTGCGTGCGAGCCTGCTCGAGGCCCTCCTCGACGTGGGCGCGGATGTTCGCGTCACCGTCGGGCGGATAGTGGCGAAGGCAGAACGAAAGGTGGAACGCGGCATCGCGAAACTGCTCGGTCTGCAGCTCGACCTGGCCAAGCCCGGCGGCCGTACGATAGGTCGGCGAGAGATCCCACGCGGCCTTCAGATTTTCGTACGCGCGTGAGTACTCGGCCGCCTCGAACGCGCGCGTTCCGTCGTGAAAGAGCTGCTCGGCCCGGGCCACCGAATCGGGAGAAGCCCCGCCCGGATCGGCGTGGCAAAAGCTTGCGTATGCGGTGCCCAGAAGGATCGACAGACCAAACAGCAATGCTCTCATTTATTTGAACCATGCCTTGGGCGGCTCCGACTTCAGCCAAGCCGACGGGCTTCCTGCCGCCGGGTGAGCAGGCCGCGCCACGGCTTGCGCGTGCCCCGTCGGCGCAGTGGTCGCCGCGGGTTGCGTAGTTTTTTCTCCGCTGGTGGGAGAGGGAGTGGGTGTTTCGATCGCAGAGGCAGTTTCGTCGGGCGGAGGTGGTGCTGGGGCGGCGAGTGACGGCGCGTCACGAGCGACGGCGTCGGGCTCTGGTGCAGGCGTCGCGGCGACGTGCGCCGAAGTCGATCCAGCGGTTTGCCGCGGTGATAGCGGCCGCGTGACGCCGTACACGACCCCCGCGAGAACGCCGACCGCCGCCGCGATGATGGCGGCGATGAGTCTCCGTCGCCGTCGACGCTGGCGGATGATCGGCACGAGCACCGTCGGTGCGTCCGAACGCAGGCGTTCGCCGAGCCACGGCGGCGGCTTCAGCCCCTCGACATTGAGCGGCTGAGTGACCGCGTTGTCCGGATCGATCGCGGGATCCAATCGGACGGCTTCCGTCTCGATGGTCTGATGCGACGTCGAGACCGGAGGGGACCGCGGCGAGAAGTAAGCGCTGGCGTGTTCGGGCAACGCGACGGATTCGGGCATCTGAGGATCCAGCCCTTCCACCCCGCGCTGACCCGGCGCTCGCCGGCGGTGGTCGTCTGCCATGGCATCAATATCCCTCGGCTCTTCGACGAGCGGGCGTCGGTAGGCCGCGCCTGTTTTTCGCACAGCGAACGCCGAAAGAAAACCCAGAGCTTTCGCGCGCCGGAAGGGCCGGATCGCAAGACTTCGGTTGAACGGTTGGCATCCGTGATGACTCGTGGCATTAAGCCATCGACTTGAAACGAAAGGGGGCGGACTACCACCACGGCGATCTGCGCCGCGCGCTCGTAGAGGCGACCAGCAGACTGGTCGAGGAAAACGGGCAGGAAGGGTTTACCCTGCGCGCGGCGGCTCGCCTAGCTGGCGTGTCGGATGGCGCGCCGTATCACCATTTCGCCGACCGCGATGCGCTGCTCGCGGCCGTCGCCGAGCACGGGTTCCGTTCGCTCTGCGACGAGATCGAAGAATCGGCGGAGCGCGAGCGAGGTGACGCACGCAGGAAGAGCCTCGCCATCGGCGTAGCTTATGTTCTGTTCGCGGCGCGAAATCCCGCAAAATTCAGGCTGATGTTCGGCCCGCTCGTCCAGGCGAAAAGCCGGTATCCAGAGCTTGCCCGAGCCGCCGAGCGGACGTACGGGCTCGTTCAAGCCGGCCTGTCGCATTCGAGTGACGAGCGCGTCGCGCGCGTCGCCGCTCGCAACGCCATGCTCGGCCGCTGGGCGCTCGTTCACGGCCTTTCCATGCTCGCGATCGACGGACATCTCTCGCATCACGCGAGCAGCGAGCGAAGCCTTCGCCGCTGGGTCTGGGAGACGGTGGACTGGCTGAGCTCGTCGGAGTCGGCACGCGACCGCGAATCGAGCGTCCCCACCAGCGGGCGGCGACCAAAGCTACGCGACGAACGCCACACCGCTTCACGAAGGTGAACCGGCCAGCCGTCGCGCCGAGCGGCTCGATTCTCGGGCCAGCACGCGCGACCGCACCTTGCCGCGGAGATCGCGCGTCAGCTTACCTGGCGTTCGCGTGAACGCGGAGCGTCAGGGTAGCGATCGCAGGGGACGTCGGGGCTCCGAACTGGAACGCTTCGATACGCGCCGACAGGCACCGCGCAACGTCTGCGGGGACCGCGTCAGGAGAGACGCGAGCGCGAAAAGTGTCACCCGTGAGGTCCACCACGAGTTCGAGGCCGAGCTCAGGAGGCGTCTTCGCGCCGCCGAGGTCGATGCACCGAGCCAGCTCGCTGCCGTGGACGGTGAACGCACGCAGGACCTCCGTGATGGCCAGGGGACCGTCCACTGCGGGCGACACCACGTCGAACGAGTGAGCCGGAGCTGACGCGGACGGCGACTCGACGGGCAGCGAGGTAGTCGTCGCTAGCCGGGCGGCCTCGATGCGGTCGTGGACGAAGTGCGCGACCCCTCCAGCGAGGGCCGCGACGCCGCGCAGGTCGCACTCCGAGGCGAAGAGCCGCACCGCGCGCGGCGGATCGACCTGATACAGCAAGTCACCGAGCCGCGTGCAGTCGTCCGCGAGGCGATGGGTGCAGCCCGTCCGCCACGTCTCTGCCTGGTCGACCTCGCTGCCGCGCGCGCTCCGGCACTGATCGGGGACCGAGCTCTCTCCGCAGGCCCTCTCGTACGCCTTCTTCGCTCGTTCCGAGCTCTTGCCGATGAGCACGTCACCGAGCCGCTTGCAGGCTCCCATCGAGCCGCGCGAACAGGCCGAATCGAAGCGCTTTTCGCGGTTCTTCACCTCCGCGTCGGAGATGTTCTTCTGGGTGTCCGCCAGGGGGTCGGGTGTGTACGGCGCGCCGATCATTTCCCCGGACATCAGGCAGCCATCGGCGTAACCGCCGTCGCACGAGCGCGCGAAGAACTCGGAGGCGCGCCTGAAGTCGGTCCCCGCGAAGTCGAGGGCGGCGAGCTCGCGATGCTGGTTCCCGGCGTGGAAGCAGCCGCCCTCGCCGGGGACACCCTTGGCGCACGCCGATTCGCACGCGGTCAGCTCCCCCGCGACGCACCGCTGCTTGAGGGCCGCGACGGTCCGGCAGCCGCTCAGAGCGACCAGGGCGAGTGCACACGCGAGAACGACCGACGCTCGGGAAGCCAAGAGACCCCGATTGTCTCGACGCAGGCAAATACCGACAAGATTTAGGGGAATTCAGCGTCCGGAAGCGCCTCCAGGGCGGGCCCTATAGCGGCCCCCTGAAATGACCGTCTTGTCTCCTAGGAATGAAAGGCATCATCTTCAATTTGCTCGCCGACCTCGCCCGCAGCGCCGGATGTGAGGACGATGCGTGGGAAGTCGCCCTGGCCCTCTCCGAGGAGGTCAACGAGGAGCTCGCCCAGGAAGACGACGAAGAAGAGATGCTCGATCTGCTCTTCGAGGCCGCGTTTCAAGGTGGAGCGGATTTCACGTTTCGCTGGCTTCTGAGAAGCGGGCGGCCCTTCCGGGACGAGGACTGGGCGGACCTGGCGGACGCAGCGCCCCTGCTCCGAGCCCACGATGAGAGACCCTCCGACGGCTTCTTCCTGGGCCTCGATCCGATGGCTCGCCGTCGTTCCAATCGCGAGTAACCAACGCGTTTTGAAACGGGCGCCCGCCGAACCACGGCATCGGGCGCCCGTTGGCATTTTGTTTCGCAGTTCCGAGCACTTTTACACACCAAAAAACGCGTATACGCGTTTCACTTCATCGAGCCGATCAATGACGACCCAAGTGGCCAAGGCCAGTGAACTGGCGGAACGCGTACCCACGGAGCTGCGCCATATGCACCGGGGTGGTGCTCGTCCTTGGATGGATCCCTCCGACCGTGACGTCGCTTCCATTGGCGCCGAGGTCAAATCGCCCTTGAACGACGTGCTTCCGTTGCATCTATTTCGATTATTCGCGCATGATTGATTTGCATGCATCCACTGCGTGCAGTCTGGACCATGAGCCATGGGCTGGCTGAGAGATTCAATGCGCCAGGCGGGGAGCCCGCACCGGAGTTTTGGTGGAGTGGCGCGTGCTGCAGTGGCGCATCCGTCATGGCCGAAGGACTCCAAGGCGCAACCGCGCTCGCTCGCGTCCCTCCTGAGCAAACTCGATCGCGGGATGGAGATGCAATGGCTCGCAGATCGCCCGGTCGTCCAGCATGTGCTCGCCGAGGTACTCGGCGCTCCGCGGTCCAAGATCGCCGCCCTGGCGGGCGCCGTCCTCGACCAATCGGAGGACTTTCGCCGTCGGCTACGGCTCGATGATCTGCAGTATGCAAGTCCGCTGGACCTGCCCGAAGAGCCGCTTCCGCCAGGGATTCCCCATGAGATTCAGCAGCCTGGCGCATGGCGGCGGCTCTGGTGGCTCGCGCCGTCGGGTTCCGGACGCTCTCTTGCCGGGGCATGGCTCGCAGCGCGCAAGCTGGCGACGTTCGCTGCAGGTCCCGACTTCGCCAGCGTCGAATACGAGCTGCCGGTCGATCGGCCGGCATTCGTCGAGCTCTGGTCACAGGACGGAGATCGGTCGTTCGTGCCCCCCATGGAGGCCCTCTGCATCGCGGCTCCGTTCCCTCCCCGGGACAAGGAGGAGTGGACGCTCGTCGAGACTCCGCCGGTGTCGGAATTCGCCGGTGCGCTCGTTCGGTGGGCGGCTCTCCGACTCCCGCGAGACGGACACTTCGTACCCGCGCTGGCCGAGGAGTGGCTGGAGGCGGCTGCGGCCAGGGGGGAAGTCGACGGTCTCGGGACGGCCCTTGGCCTCCTCGGCGTCATGGATCAATACGGAACCCCGGAGCTGCAACGCCGCGGGCTCGCCAAGATGGGAGAGCGATACGTCGCGGATCGGTTCGCCGAGCTCAGACGGACCGGGACGCTCGACGCCGCGTGGCTCACCGAGGGCTCCATGGGCGTCCTCGAGACGCTCGCGAAGCACTTACTGACGGCCTCGAAGACCGCATGGGAAGAGCCGCGTTCGATCGACGAATGGCTCGCGCTCGTCCCGCCCGATCATCAGGGCTCCCTCGACGCCGAATGGGTCCGGGCCTCCCTCGTCCGCTCCAAGGAACCGCCGACGGTGAAGGAGCTCGAACGGGCTCTCGAGGGTTTGCCTCCCGCGCCGTCCCGGATCCTCCGGGCTTTCGAGCAAGCGGGCCTGCTTCGCGCCAAGCACGGGACGGAGTTGCTCGCGCTCGCACCACGATGGCTCGCGCGGCACCTCGTGGACACCGCGCGAACGAAGCTGACGGACGGAGTGGCCGGCGAATGGAGCGAGGCGCTGCTCGCGCCGCACGCCGCTGGCCCGACGGCAAAAGCGCTCGTTTCTCGGGTGATCGGCGGCGATCTCTCCTTGCTGGAAGACGCGCTCGAGCAGACCGACGCGCGCGATCCGGCTTCCGTCGCGGCCATCGAAGCGGCGTTCCGCGCGGCGGGCCTCGCGACGCTGTGCGGCGTCGAGGTGCCCGAGGACATCGCCCTCGCTCTCTGGGATCACCAGATGTCCCTCGTGGTGGAGCTCGACGACGGCCCGCATCCTCGGATCGGGTACTCGCGTGCCGTCGCCGACAGCGAGGCGCTGCTCGACGTGGGCGTGTTCCGGCTGGCTGCTCTCGCGCTGTCCGAGGCGTTTCCCCGCCAGCGTGGCCTTCAGCATGCGGCCCTGCGACCGTGGACGGAGCCCGACCAGACCGGCGCGCGAGCGGCGCTCGACTCCATCTGGGCGGTGGTGCGGCGGGTCGATCCTCAATCGACGGCCTGGGCGCGCGGCGCGTACGCCCTCGCGACGCGGCTTCGCTCCGTCGCGGATGCCGCGCCGGCAGATGGCCGACGTCGCCCGGCTCGCGCGGCGTCGGCGACCCATCCGCTCGAATGGCCGCTCGAGGTGCTGGACGCGATCGCCGGCGGGCACGTCGAGTGGCGCAACCTGGCTCACGCCTCGACCGACGCCATGACGGCGCTCTTCGCCATCGCGGCGCACGACGGCATCGATCCGCGCACCGTCGCCGCCGCGTTCTGGGCAGCGTGGGCAAGGGAACCGGAGCCGCTTCACGACGATTCGCCGCTCTCGCCGAGCGGTCCTCACTGGCGACGGATCTACTCGTCGGCGCCGCCCGCGGCGCTCGAGGTCCTGTTCGCACGGGGCATGATCAGCCGGGAAAAGGTGCCTTACGCGCTCCTCGACGAGGCAGCGTGGCGCGGCGTCATCGCTTCACGTGCGGACGCGGTCAGCGGCGTTCCCGCGGCGTGGTCGGCGATGCCGCCCGCGATCCTGCGCGAGGCGCTCAGGGCGACGACGCCGACCGCCGACGATCTTCGCGGAGCGTGGGAGCGCTCGCCCGACGTCGTGATGGGCGCCGTCGACGACGCGCTCGACCGCGACGATCCGCTCGCGGCGAACCTGCTCGCGGCGGCGCCGTCGGAGCGCACTGCGGAGATCGTGCGCCGCCTCTCGGGTCGGCTCCTCGGCGCGACGTGGCTCCGCCGCACGCAGACGACCGAGACGCGCCGCTGGCTCGTCGAGCGGATCGCGCAGCGCTCGGACGGCTGGCGAGAGGCGTTCGCGTTCCTCGCCGAGCTCGGCGGCTGACTCAGATCGTGATCTGACGACCGAGGACGCCGAGCGCCGCCTCGCGCACGGCTTCGGCGAGGGTCGGGTGGGCGTGACACGAGCGCGCGATGTCCTCGGCGGTCGCGCCGAAGTCGATCGAGACGGCCGCCTCGGCGATGAGATCCCCTGCCCTCGGACCGATGATGTGCACGCCGAGGACGCGATCGGTCTCGGCGTGGGCGAGTACCTTCACCTGGCCGTCGGTGAACGCGAGCGCGCGGGCGCGAGGATTTGCCGAGAAGGGAAACGCGCCCTTCTTGTACGGCACGCCCGCGTCCTTCAGCTCTTCTTCGGTGCGCCCGACGCTGGCGATCTCGGGGTGCGTATAGACGATGTTCGGGATGCCGTCGTAGCCGACGTGCCCGTAGCCGGTCGCGATGTGCTCGACGCACGCGATGCCCTCGTCCTCCGCCTTGTGCGCGAGCATCGGGCCTGCGATGACGTCGCCGATCGCGTAAACGCCGGGGATCTTCGTCTGGAAGTGCTCGTCGACCGGGATCCGCCGGCGCTGATCGAGCTCGAGGCCGATCGCGTCGACGCCCAGGCCATCGGTGTTCGGAACGCGGCCGACGCACACGAGGACGCGATCGCAGGCGATGGGCTCCGCGCCGTCGACCTCCACCGTGCACCCCTCGCCCGAGACGCGTGCGCCGGTCACCCGTGCGCCGAGGTGAAACTCGATGCCCTGGCGCTCGAAGATGCGCTTCGCGATGCTCGCCGTCTCACCGTCCATCCCCGGGAGGATGCGATCGAGATACTCGAGCACGGTGACCTTGGCGCCGAGGCGCTTCCATACCGAGCCGAGCTCGAGCCCGATGACGCCCGCGCCGATGACGACCAGGTGACCCGGAACCGTCGGATACGCGAGCGCCTCGGTGCTGGTGCCGATGCGATCGCCGTCGAGCTCGACGCCGCGCAGCTTCGCGACGCTGCTGCCGGTCGCGACGAGGACGTGCTTCGCGCTGAGCTCGGTGTTCGAGCCGTCTCCGCCTTCGACGACGATCTTCCCCGGTGCGACTAAGCGACCGCGCCCGGCGTAACGGGTCACCTTGTTCTTCTTGAAGAGGAACGCGACGCCCGCGGTGTTCTGCTTCACCACGGTGTCTTTTCGCTTCATCATCTTGGCGAGATCGAGCTCGACGCCCGAGACGCCGATGCCGAAGACGCCGAGCCCGTGCTTCGCCTCGTCGTAGCGCTCGCTCGCCTCGAGCAGCGCCTTGCTCGGGATGCAACCGACGCGCACGCAAGTGCCGCCGAGCTCGCTCTCGACCTCGACGCACGCGGTGTTCAGGCCGAGCTGCGCCGCACGGATGGCGGCAGTGTACCCACCGGGGCCCGCCCCGATGACGATCAGATCATGTTCGGACATTTCAGACCTCGAGCAAGATGCGCGATGGAGCCTCGATGGTCTCCTTGATGCGCTTCAAGCACGTGACGGCGTCTCGACCGTCCACCAGGCGATGGTCGTAGGTGAGCGCCAGGTACATCATCGGCCGGATCACGATCTGCCCGTCGCGCACGACGGCGCGATCCTGGATCGCGTGGAGGCCGAGGATGCCGCTCTGTGGCGGATTCAGGATCGGCGTCGACATCATCGAGCCGTAGATGCCGCCGTTCGAGATGGTGAACGTGCCGCCCTGGAGCTCCTCCAGCTTGATCGCGTTCTTCTTCGCGCGCTCCCCGAGATCGGCGATCGCCTGCTCCACCTCGGCGAAGCTCAGCCGCTCGGCGTTGCGGATGATGGGAACGACGAGGCCCTTGCCGCCGCCGACGGCGACGCCGACGTCGTAGTAGTTCTTGTAGACGATGTTCGTCCCGCGAACCTCGGCGTTGACGTTCGGGACCAGGCGAAGCGCGTCGATCGACGCCTTCACGAAGAACGACATGAAGCCGAGCTTGATGCCGTAGCGCTCCTGAAACTGCGGCTGGAACTCCTTGCGGAGCGCCATGACCGCAGACATGTCGACCTCGTTGAAGGTCGTCAGCATCGCGGCAGTCTGCTGCGCCTCGACGAGGCGCTCGGCGATGCGGCGGCGCATCGGCGTCATCGCGACGATCTCTTCCTCGCGATCGCCTTCGGAGTCGTGGCTCGTGGGCGCGGGTGACGGAACCGGTGCGGGCGCACGTGCGGGAGCCGGAGCGCCGCCGTTGCCCTTCGCCGTACGTTCGACGTCTTCTTTCAACATGCGTCCACCGGGGCCCGAGGGCGAGACCTGGGCCGCGGAGAGCCCGGTGTCGTGGAGCGCACGTTCCGCGGCAGGCATCACGCGAGGAGGCGCCGTGTTCTCCGGCGCTCGTGCAGCGACGGGGGCCGGTGGCGGAGCGGCGGGAGCGGGCGCGAGCGTCGGACCCGCGGCGGCAGGGACCTGCGCCGGCGGTGGCGTCGAGCGAGAGCTCTGCGCCGCGGCTTCGTCCATGTAGCCGATCACTTCACCGACCTTGGCGGTGCCGCCCTTCGCGACGAGGATCTTCGTGATCACGCCGGTGACGGGGGCGGGCAGCTCGACCGTCACCTTGTCGGTGTCGATCATCACGACGGCCTCTTCGCGAGAGACGCGTTCCCCCTCGCTCTTCAGCCAATCGCCGATCTCTACCTCGGTGATCGACTCTCCGACTTCAGGTACTCGCAGCTCGACGGCCATGTATCTCCTTCGTCGGCATGCCCCCGGAGCGGCGGCCTCCCGAGCGAACGATTCAGGCCGGCGCCCGCAAGACCGCGGACAACATCCAGGCGCCGAGCCTAGACCGGCTCATAGGCGACGCCAAACGCCTTTTGAATGATTTCCTGCTGCTCCATGCGATGGCTCGACATGGAACCCGTCGCGGGGCTCGCCGATTCCTCACGCGACACCACGCTGAGGGGCCAGCGTCCGAAGACCCGCTCTCCGAGCCGCATTCGTAGGAAGGTCCACGCGCCCATGTTCTCGGGCTCGTCCTGCGCCCAGACCAGGGAAATGCCGTCGGGGTAAGCATCGAGCGCGGCGAGCAGCGACTTCTTCGGAAGGGGATAGAGCTGCTCGAGCCGGATGATGGCGACGTCTTCGCGGCCGGTGTCCTGCCGGTGCTTGACGAGGTCGTAGTAGAGCCTGCCGGAGCACAGGATGATGCGACCGACCTTCTTCGTCCGGGTCGTGAGCTCGTCGGGGAGCACTCTGTGGAAGCGGCCGTTCGCCGTCTCCTCGATCCCGCTCGTGGCGAGCGGGTGACGGAGCAGGCTCTTCGGCGTGAAGACGACCAGCGGCTTCCGCCAGCGCCGCATCACTTGACGGCGCAGGAGGTGGAAGTGCTGTGAGGGGGTCGACGGCTGGACGATCTGCGCGTTGTCCTCGGCCGCGAGCGTGAGCCACCGCTCGAGACGCGCGCTCGAGTGCTCGGGACCGCTGCCCTCGAAGCCGTGCGGCAGGAGAAGGACGAGGCCCGAGAGCCGCTTCCACTTGTCCTCCGCGCTCATGATGAACTGGTCGATGATGACCTGCGCGACGTTGACGAAATCGCCGTACTGCGCCTCCCAGACGATGAGCCCTTCCGGATAATCGAGGCTGTAGCCCCACTCGAAGCCGAGTACGCCGGCCTCGCTCAGGGCGCTGTTGTAAATCTCGATCTGGGCCTGGGTCGGCGACAGGTGCGCGAGCGGCGTGTGCGTCTTGCCGTTCTCGTAGTCGTAGAGGACGGCGTGCCGCTGGCTGAACGTGCCGCGCGGCACGTCCTGGCCCGTGAAGCGGACGCGCGTCCCGTTCGTCACGATGGACGCGAACGCCGCGAGCTCCGCCGTTCCCCAGTCGAGCGGCCGTCCACCGCGCGCCATCTCTTTGCGCTGCTCGAGGAGGCGCACGATCTTCGGGTGCGGCGTGAACGACTCGGGGATCTCGCAGAGCTTTCCGACGAGACCCTTCAGCGCGTCGGGGTCGACGCTGGTGTCGGCGTCGTCCGCCGACGACTCGGGGCCGCCGATGTAGCCGGACCAGTAGCCACCGAGCCACTCGTCGACCTTCTTGTAATCCTTCTGTCGGGCGACGGTGAGCTCACCCTCGAGATGCGACCTTCGCTCGACCGCGATCTGATCGGCGTCTTCTCGAGTGATGCCGCCGAGAGCGGTCAGGTGTTCGAGGTAACCGTCGCGGACACTGACGCGCTTGGCGATCGCACGGTAGAGCACGGGCTGCGTGAACGACGGCTCGTCGCCCTCGTTGTGGCCGTGACGGCGGTAGCCGTACATGTCGATGACGACGTCGCGCTTGAACGTGACGCGGAAGTCCATCGCGAGCCGTACGACCTGCGCGACCGCCTCCGGATCCTCGCCGTTCACGTGGAAGATCGGGATCTGGAGCATCTTCGCGATGTCGGTCGCGTAGGGGGACGAGCGCGACTCCCAGGGCGGCGTCGTGAAGCCGATCTGGTTGTTCACGACGACGTGGATGCTGCCGCCGACGTTGTACGCGCGGAGCTGGCTCAGGTTGAACGTCTCCTGGACGATGCCCTCGCCGGCCATCGCGGCGTCGCCGTGGATCATCAGCGCGAGCTTCCGCGAGCGCGCTCCGTCCCCGTTGCGATCTTGCTTCGCGCGCACGCGGCCCGCGACGACCGGATTCACGAACTCGAGGTGGCTCGGGTTGAAGCAGAGCGACAGGTGCATCTTCCGCCCGAACGCCGCCTGGTAGTTCGAGCTGTACCCCATGTGGTACTTCACGTCGCCGCGGCCGCGATAAAGCTGAGGATCGAGATCCTCGAACTCGCGGAAGATGTCGCGCGGGTTCTTGCCCATGATGTTCGCGAGGACGTTCAGCCGCCCGCGGTGCGCCATGCCGAGCGTGATCTCGTCGACCCCGTGCTCGGCGGCGCGCTCGATGGTGAGCGCGAGGAGCGGGATGAGGCTCTCCGAGCCCTCGAGCGAGAAGCTCTTCGCGCCGAGGTACTTGCGCTGGATGAACTCCTCGAGAATGACGGCGTCGGTGAGCAACGTCACGATCCGCCGCTGCTCGGCGACGGAGATCTCGAGACGGTTCTCGGTGCCCTCCATGCGCTCCTGGAGCCAGTTCTTCGGCTCGAGGTCGTGCATGTGCATGAACTCCACACCGATGGAGCGACAGTACGTGTTGCGGAGCCGCTCGAGGATCTCGCGGAGGGTGAGCGTCTCGGTCCCGTAGATCGTCCGGCTCGAAAACCGTCGATCCATGTCCTCTTCGGTGAGGTGGTAATACTTGGGATCGAGCTCCGCCATCGGCGCGCGGGGCATGCCGAGCGGATCGATCTTCGCGATCATGTGACCGCGCACGCGGTACGCGCGCACGAGCTGATCGACGCGGTCCTGCCGGATCGCGATGTCGAGCGACTCGGCCGACGACACCGGCCGGAGCGAGCCGACCGGGAACATGCGGAGCGCTCCCTCGGCGAGCGCGCGATCTTCGGGCGACGAAGATTCGCTGCTCGGCGGAGCGACGGACGCTCCGTTGCTCCCGTTCGCGCCGTTCGTTGCGCGAGCAGCGGGAGGAGGGGTTGCCTCCGTCGCCGGCGCGTACACCGGCGGCACGTCCTCTGCCGGCGCTGACGGAACCGGGGCCGTCCGTGCGACGTCACGGGGCTTCTCCACCGGCGCTGTCGCGCCGTTGCCGTGACCATTTCCGTGAGCGCTCACGGCGGGAGCAGGCGCGTTCGCGCCGTTCACCTTCGCGCCGTTCTTCTTCTTGCCGCCGAAGTAGCCGCGCGTCTGGAAGGACGGACCGACCTGGCCCTTCGTCGCGCTCGCGCCGCCCAGGGATGCGAAGTACGCGCGATAGTCTTCGGGTACCGTGGACGGGTCCTTCAGGTACTGCTCGTACAACTCCTCAAGGAAGCCGACGTTCTGGTTACCGATCGCACTATCGATTGCCTGCGACATTCCGCGAGCTCCTCGTTGCCATCAACGGCCTGGCGCGGCTCGAGATACAGCGCCAGCGCCGAAATTTCACGATATCAGTGACGCATCCGAAGGCAATGGGCCTGGTCGGCCAGCGCGCCAGCGGCGATCGCGGCCGAAACGAGTTGCCGACAATTGAGGTGTGATCCCTTGACTCCACGGAGCGTTCCCAGGCTACTCTTCGAGTCAGCGCAGGCCGCCCCCACCCCCCAGGCCGAGTCCGAAGTCGCGGGCTCCGCTCCCGTGGCCGACCCCCCTCCTCACTGCGTGTGCCCCGGGAGCGTGCGCGGCGCGATGTGGCGCGCGCGTGCGGGTCCCACGGTGACCAGCGCGACGATGTAGAGGGGTGCGGAGCAGAGGGCAGCTCATGCGCCGTCATCGACGCGTCCTTCGACGCGTGCTCGCGCGCACGGTTCTCGAAAACACCGTCACGGTGAGCTCCCTTCGAATAGTCATCGAGAGACGTCACCGCAAGGCTTGGAAGGGGTGCTTCGGATCGATGCGCTGACCGACCTTCCGCGGGCGCTCACCGATGTCGACGCGTCGACGTTGGCTTGCGGCGTGAAGAGAGCCGGCCGGGGATGTCCTGCCGTCAGGTGCTCTGCCGAGTGCGTTCGCGATCGAGTGACAGCGTCATTTGGCGCCGGCGCTGTGAATCCCCGTCGGTCGCGCGAACCTGACAAAACCGGGGAATCTCGCGGCTCCAGCCGCGTGAAACCGACCCGTACATTCTCCCCTGCGCCCATACATTCGCATCGACGTCGAATCGACGCGGCCAGGATGGTAACATTCCCGTTGTCAATGACCTCGGGAACCGTTTCGGTACGCATGTTGTGGCCGTTCATGCGCGTGCTTCACGATTTCGCGCCCGAAATGGGGGCCTTGAACGCTGCGGGCGTTGATACGGCGACCATCGCGGATGCCGATGCGCGGATCTCGCGCAGGCTCCTCGGGGAGCTCATCTGGAACGCCGTGCAGCGAAGCGGGGACGCCGCGCTCGGCGTCCACGCCGGTGAGCGGTCCGATTCGTCGGACTTCGGCGTGATGGACCACGCCGTGCGAGCATGCCCCGACATCCGCCGCGCAATGCTCTGCATCGCGCGCTACACGCGGCTCCAGGACGACAACGTCGAAACTCACTTCGTGGAAGAAGGCGAGCGCGTCGTCTGGCAGATCCGCAACGCAGTCCCGCCGATCCTCCGCGTCACCAACGACTTCCAGGTCACCGTCACGGTGATGAACCTGATGCGTCGGCTCGGGAGGCCGGAGGCGCCCCTCGAGATCCATCTGCGACATACCGAAGCGACGGACCCGGCGGAGTACGCGCGCGTGTTCCGCGCGCCGGTCCGCCTCGGGATGCCGCACAACGGCATCGTCATCTCGCGCGCGCTCCTCGATCAGCCCGTACCTTCGGCGAACCCGCAGGTCTTCTCGGTGTTCGATCTCATGGCGACGCGTCTGCTGCGCGAGCTCGATCGGACCGACACCACGACGGAGCGCGTTCGTCGTCTCGTCGCGAACCGCATCGGCCGCGACGGCATCGGCATCGTCGACATCGGCGCGCAGCTCCACATGAGCGAGGCGACCCTTCGCCGCCGCCTCGACGAGGAAGACACGACGTACAAGACCATCGTGGACGAGCTCCGGCGAGAGCTCGCGGCGCAGTACGTGTCGGAGCCTCGCGTCGCGATCGGCGAGATCGCATTCCTGCTCGGCTTCTCGACGCAGAGCGCCTTCGGCCGCGCCTTCCGTCGCTGGAACGGGATGTCGCCGCTCGAACATCGACTCCGTCTCAAAGAAGCGCGTCGCGCCGGCTAATAGAAAGCCGAGCTCTATCGGCGGTATGGCTCGTCGGGTCCTGTCCGTGGCCTGGAAAGCCCCCTCGTCGAGTCCCTCACAATCGTGACTCCGGGTGACTCAGTCATCCATGTTGCGGAGGCTGCCCAAAGCTTGGTTGTTCGTCGCGCTAGGTTACACAGTGGTCGCGTGCGCCGAGGCTGAGCCCAGCACGGGTAGCCTGGGCGCCGGTGATGTCTCCGCGGGCGGGACGCCCGACATCGTGGGCACCGCTGGCGCAACCGGCGTCGCGGGCGATCCGACGGCTCCCGTCGGCTATGCGGGAACCACGTCGCAAGGTGGCGCGGTCACCGGCGCGGGCGGCAGCAGCGCCGGCGAGACGACTTCGTCGTCGGGCGCCACGACGGGAAGCGGTTCGTCGAGTTCATCGTCGTCCGGCGGCTACGCCACCGGTTCGGGCGGAACGGTCGGCGGCTCGGGCGGAACGAGCAGCGCGGCAGGTGGAACGAGCAGCGGCTCGGGTGGCACCATCGGCAGCGGCGGAACGATCGGCGCGGCAGGCGCGGCCGGCAATCCGCTCTGCGGGCTCTTCCCGTGCGGCGGCGGCGCCGGCGGGACCCTCGGCGCAGGCGGGAGCAGCGATCCCGGCGGGACCGCCGGCGTCGGCGGTGCCGGCTTCTGCGACAACCTGATCTGCTGGGATATCTTCGATTGCGCGATCTTCCACGCCGACAGATTGAGCTGCAACTTCACCAAGTGCGACGGCTTCGTCTGCAAGCCGTGAGCGCGCGCACCGCGCACAGAAGCCGCGTCTGGTTCGTGAACGTCGTGAACTAGAACGACCCGGCGAGCTGGACGTTTCCTAGCCCGATCGACGCCTGGAGCTTTGGTCCCGCGGCATGGTGCGGCTTAGACGCTGCGGAGGCGCTCGCCGCACTGTCGCTCGAACCGCCCACGGTGAATAAGAGCACCGTGCCCAGCGCCACGCCGGCTGCACCCACGCCGAACCCGATGGTGGCGATGGTGCCGTTGCGACGGGCCGCGTCGAGCTTCGACTGTGCAGCCGCCGGGCAGGCGTTGCCGTTGCACTGCTTGTCGAGGTCACTCTTGCCGCTCATCGCCGCGATGCCGAAGCCGCCGCCGACGGCGAGCGCCGCGCCGCCGACGATCCACGAGACGTACGCTGCGGTGTGATTCGCGCTCGAGTGAACCGGGGGCGGAGTGTCGGTGTCCACCGACGCCGCGGTCGGCATCGGTCTCGCAGGTGCGGGCGCGCTCTCCACCGGAGCCGCGCGCGGAGCCTCCTCGACCGCGGCCGGTGCGACGTAGGCCGGGTCGTGTTCGAGATCGAGCTTGATCGACTTTCTCTCGCCCTCGCCGAGCGTGACCTTCGCGGTTGCCTTGAGGAACCCGGTCGCGGTCGCCTCGACGGCGTGCTCACCGGGGTCGGTGGGACGATCGGCGCCGAGCAGCGCCGCGGAGACGGGCTCTCCGTCCACCGTGACGGTCGGTTGTGCGTCGCCCTGACCGGTGAGCGAGATCGTGAGGCGACCGATCTTCGGCGTCGTCGCGTCGAGCGTCGCCTGCGCGTGCTCGTACGCCTTCGAGAGCGTGGGCGACGGATGGTCGGGCAGCGGCTCGCGCAGAACTCGCCGGAGCATCTCGGTGCCGTCGACGAGGTGTCCCTGAGTGACGCGACACTCACCGAGGTTCGCGAGCACGATGGGCGCGTGATGAAGCTTCTCGGCGCGCTCGAGCTTGTCGACGGCGTCGTCACACTTGCCGGCCTGCGCGAGCTTCACGCCGTCGACGGCGAGTGAACGGGCAGCGGCAGTATCCGCGGCGCTCGTTTCGGCGCCCTGGGCGTGTGCCACACCGGCAACGGAAGCGGCCGAGCCGATCAGCAGGGAGAGGAGCGCGGACGAAGCGCCGCCGGGGAATCTACGTCGGGTCATCACCCTGTCCCTACGCGCCCTTCGCGACGAACGATAAGGGCGGCCGGACGAAGAGTCGTGCGCACATGGCGGCAATATTGGCCCGCCGGTCTAGTGCGTAGGTATGCGAAGGACCGTAAAAAACTGGAACGCGCGGCCGTAGTGCCGAGAAGAGGGCTCAACAGCGGAGCGCTCTCAAGGGATCACGAGCATGCCTAGCGTACCTCTTCGGCTCATCGCAGTGTCGTGCGGCCTCTCACTCGCCGCCGCCGGATGTAATGCCGTCCTCGGACTCGATAAGCTCGCCGTTTCCGTCGACAACGACGGCGGTCACATCGTGGAGAAGGGCACCGGCGGCTCCGGCGGAGCGGGGGGCTCCACGACGGACGGAGGCAACGACGGCTGCAAGACGAACGTCGAGTGCACCCAGAGCCTCTCGGCGCAGGCCGGGATGGGCGCCGCGGTGGACGGCGGCGTCGTGCCGGCAGTCTGCGTGAAACAGACGCACCAGTGCGTCCAGCTCCTCAGCGAGGACTGCGACACGATCACCGGCGACTACACGGACGACGCCGCGGTGATCCTCGGCTCGCTCTTCTCCACGAAGGGCGCTCAGGCCGCGACGAACCTGCCGCGCGAGCAGAGCGCGATGCTCGCCGTCAGCGAGATCAACACCGTAGGTGGCGTCCCCGGACCGAACGTGACCTCGCGGCCTCTGGTGCTCGTGTCGTGCGACGAATCCACGAATCTCACCCGAGCCGGCGGCCATCTCATCACCGATCTCCGGGTGCCGGCCATCGTCGGCCCGAACACGAGCCAGGACACGCTGGATCTCTCCAACAAGCTCAGCATCGCCGGAGGCACGGTGGTCATGACCCCGACCGGCGTCGCCTCGAGCATCGCGGACCTGACCGATAACGATCTCACCTGGCTCATGGTGCCGTCCGACGTGCAGCGCGCCCCGCTGATGATCAGCCAGCTCGGCGACCTCGAGACCCAGATCAAGCAGGATCGCAGCGTCGGGCAGGTGAAGCTGGGCGTCGTCTACCGAAACGACGCGCTCGGCATCGGCACCCGGACGTCGCTCGACACCCTGGTCATCAACGGGAAACCGATCTCGGACTCGGTGAACCTCGGCCGGAACGTGAAGGTAAGCCCCTACGACCCGACCCTCGCCGATCAGAACGCGATCGTCACCGATTACCTCGCGTTCTTGCCCGACGTCGTCGTGCTCGCGGGTACCGCGGAAGCGGTTACCAAGGTCATGGTGCCGCTCGAGAAGCAGTGGCCCGCATCGGCGAAGAACGCTCGCCCCTACTACGTGCTCATCGACTCGGTGAAGGTTCCTGACCTCATCACCGCGGTCACCGGCAACGACGATCTCCGGAAGCGCGTGCGCGGCACCGGCGTCACGCCGGCGCCGACCTCGGCCGCCGTGTACAACGCGTTCCAGATCGACTTCTCGGCGAAGTACCCGATGAGCTCCGCGAAGATCTCCGGCATGGGCCCCTCGTACGACGCGATGTACGGCATCGCCTACGCGCTCGCGGCGACCAAGGACATGCCCGCGACCGGCAAGGCGGTCGCGACCGGTCTCAGGATGCTCGCGGGCGGCACGACCGTCGTCCAGAACTCGGGCACCAAGGTGCTCTCCGGGTTCCAGCGGCTCGCGACCGGGGACAAGATCACCGCGATCGGCACGTTCGGTCCGCTCGAGTGGGATCAGAACGGCGCGGTGGTGGGCGGAACGGTGGAGATGTGGTGCATCGACGGGAGCGGTGCGACACCGGCTTACCAGAGCTCGGGGCTCACCTTCGACATCAAGACGCAGAAGTTCGCCGGCAGCTACGCACAGTGCGGGCCCTGAGCCGATGTGGCCCGAGCGCGCACATAAAGAGTCGTCCGACGGACGACGTATGGATTCTTGTGAAGGACCGGCGTCCCATTCTCAGCCCGTTCGGCGGCGCACGGCTCACCCGGGGAAAGAGTCAGGCACCGTGACCCACGCTCAGCAACATCACGCTAGTCCGAGTCTCGAGCCTCTCTCCGAGAAGCCGATCGAGCTGCCTTTTGCACCCGGTGAGATCATCGCTGGCAAGTACGAGGTCGGAGGGCTCATCGGCGCGGGCGGCATGGGGTTCGTCGTCGCGGCTCGGCACATAGACCTCGGCGAGTCCGTCGCACTGAAATTTCTCCGGCGCGAGGCGCTCGCACACGAAGAGCTGGTGATGCGGTTCGCGACGGAAGCGCGCGCCGCGGTCCGCATCAAGAGCGAGTACGTCGCGCGGGTGTTCGACGTAGGGAACCTGCCGGACGGCGTTCCGTTCATCGTGATGGAGCACCTGATCGGCAAGGATCTTTGCCAGCTCCTCCACGAGCAGGGACAGCTCCCGGTGCGCACGGTCGTCGAGTACGTGATGCAGGTCTGCGAGGCGCTCGCCGCCGCGCACTCGATCGGCGTCGTTCACCGCGACATCAAGCCCGAGAACCTCTTTCTCACCGATCGCGCTCAGGGGATGCACATCGTCAAGGTGCTCGACTTCGGCATCTCGAAGGTCGCCCTCACCGGCTCCGCCTTCGATCATCAGCCGCTCGCGCGCACGATGATGCCGATGGGTTCGCCCGTGTACATGTCCCCGGAGCAGATCCGGGCGAGCGACGAGATCGACGCGCGCACCGACATCTGGTCGCTCGGTTGCGTGCTCTACGAGCTGATGACCGGCGTGCCCGCGTTCGACGCGCCGTCCCTCACCCAGCTGTCGGCGACGATCCTCGAGAAGGATCCGGTTCCGATGACCTCGCTCGCGCCCGACGTCCCGCCGGAGCTCGAGGCCATCGTCCTCAAGTGCCTCGAGAAGAACCGCGACGCGCGCTACAAGAACATCGCCGAGCTCGCCATCGCGCTCTACCCGTTCGCGCCTCGGCGCGCACGTATCTCGGCGGAGCGCTGCGCGTCCCTGCTCTCGGAGTCGTCGCACGGCGCGCTCGAGTTCGAGCTGCCGAGCGTCGCACCGCCTGCGCACCCGACCCTGCGCGGCCGCATGACGTCGACGAACGCCGGTGGTCCGACCTCGACGAACAGCCCGACCGCGGTGCTCATCGAGGATCCCGACGTCGCGAATCCTCCGTTCGTGTCCAAGAAGCGACGGCTCTGGGTCGGCGCGGGCCTCGGAGCCGCGACGCTGCTCGGCGCGCTGTTCGGAGCCACCCGTGCGCCCGACGACAGCGCCGCAGCGACGTCGATGACCAGGCCGGTTGCGGCAGCGGGGGCACCGCTTGCGCCCGCAAAGGCAGAAGAAACAACGCCCGTCGTCGCGCCACCGGTGACGCCCGCGCCCGTGGCGGCAGCGCCGTCCACGGCTCCGAGCAGCGCGCCCGCTCAGAAAGCGTCGGTCGCCGTTCCGGCGGCCACCGCACGTCGCGTCGTTCAGACCCGTCCGAAGCGCGAGGGAAGCCACGCCGCGAAGAGCAGCGACGACCTCGACGTCGGGTTCTAGCGAGCGCTCAGAAGCCCCGCATCGACGCCAACCGTCGTCCCCGAAGCATCAAAGATGCGGAACCACGCGAGCGAAGCGAGCCCGCGAAGGCGGCGGGGGGAGCAGGTCGCCGAAGGCGAAGCTGCGGGGGCCTAAGGGCCCCCTTCAAAAAAAGCGCACCGTCGCGATCACGACGGGCACGGCTTGCGGCGAGGTGTGACGATCGAGCGGCCCTTCGAAGGCCAGATCTACGGCCCAGACCCTGCCGGAGAGACGAAAGCCGACCGCACCGGCGAGCACGTTGATGCGGCCTCCGTCGCGGGAGAGCGGGAGCACGCTCTGTAGCTCGAACAGGAACGCAAAGAGATCACTCGCGCGCACGACCGCGCCGACGCCATCGGCAAGGATCAGGGCCGGCCCGGCCAGCATGAGGTTCGCCGCGGTGCTGACGCTCGACCGGCACGCATCGTCGAAGCAGAGCTGCGTGACGCCATCGACGCGCCCGACGGCCGTCGCGCCCTCGTCGAGTCCGAGGATACCCGACGCCGAGACCATCGCCGCGACGCGAACCCGCGTGCTCCGTACGAGGACCGTCTTCAACGACACGTCGAGCGGCACCACGGGCTCGCGCGAGAGCGGCGGAACGAACGACAGGGTGACCTGGGTGCGATCGCCGAGCGCGTACCCGGCTTGCAACCCGACGATGTCGTACGACGAGAGATAGACGGTGCCCGCCGGATGCGTCTCCGCCGTGGGCACGAGCACGACGCGGTCGACGTGCGCATCGGTGAAGCGCGCGTCGCGCACGACGTGCTCCGTCGGCGGCGAGTACGGTGCGGCCACGACGGGCGCGCTCGCCGTCACCAGCGCCGGAGCGACGGGGACGCTCACCGGCTGTGTGAACACCGGTTCCGGCGCCGCCGTGAACGCCGATACTCGCTCGGGAGGAGCGACGGGCGGAGGCGCTGCGCTCGCGACGGGCGGTGCGACGGAGGGCTCCGGCGCGACGGGGACTGCGCTGTCTGCTGAAATGACGGGGGCTTGCGCGTGGGCAACCGACGCCAGGGCACAGAGCGCGGCAAGAACACTTGCCGCACCCCGTAGCGCTCGTCGTGCTGCGCACATCACTTGCATTGGGTCACAGTGGCGAACATCGTGCCAAGCAGATACCGTCGACCGGTGAGGCGCTTCTTCACCGGGCTCTGTGCGCGCGCACGGCCCGCTGGCATCGTCGCGCTCGCTCTGGCAGCGCACGCGAGCGGCTGCAGCCGCACGGGCCTCGACGTCCCGGAGCGGACGACGCATGCCGGCACGACGCACTCCGTCGACGGCGGCGGCTTCTCCGTCGTCGACGCCGGAACTCCGTCGTCGGACGCTGCGCCGCCTTCGACGACGACGCCACCGGTCGTCGAGGTTCCGAAGACGCACCGCTGCGAGCCGGTACCCGAGACGTGCAACGGCCGCGACGACGACTGCAACGGCCACGTCGACGACGCGATCGCGCCGGTCCCGTGCAGCGGCGGCGGGAGCCGGTACTGCGTCGCGGGCAGCTTGACGGCGTGTCCGACTCGCTGTGACGCCTGCGTGCCCGGCTCGGAACGGGTCTGTTTCCACGCCTATTGCACTTACTGGGCGGTCCAGGAGTGCACCGCCGACGGCAAGGCGTTCGGCACCTGCCGCGAACAGCTCGTCCCGACGGAGTGTGCGGGCGTCGCGGACAAGCATCAGGAATCGCCGGAGCTCGAGCAGTGCTGCATCGACAGCGGGTACTGCTGCCACGACGAGTTCGATCTGGACCATGACGGCGATCGCAGCGAGATGCTCGGCACCTGCGACGAGGTGACGTGCCGTCCGTGAGCGCACGCTCGAGCGCGCTCGTCGTGTTCGTCGCGATGCTCGCGCCGACGAACGATGCGCGTGCGGCGCCGTGCGGCGCGGCGGATTTTCTGTCGGCGTTGCCGCCGGACGGCGCGACGTCGGTGCCGACGAACGCGACGTTGACCGCTCACTACGCGGCTCCGGCGAGCTACGACGGCGAGCCGGTCATCGTCACGCATGCGCCAAGCTCGGGCGACACGCCGCGAGAGCCGCCACCGGACTTCACCGTCTCGTTCGACGGAAGCGAGAGCCTGCTCGCAGTGACGTTCGAGCAGCCGCTCGTCGCAGTCGGCGACTACACCGTCACCTGGCCGCGTCTCCACGGCAGCGATCACCAGGGCGAAGGCAGGGGCGGCAAGACGACGTTCCGCGCCGGCAGCGAGACGGACACGGCGTTTCCGAACTTCGGCGGCTTCTCGAGCGTCGCGTGGGACGTGGTGCGCATCCGCGACGATTGCACCGATTCGCTCGAGGACCGCTTCGCGTTCGACCTCGGGCTCCGCAGCGCCTCCGACGACGGTGGACGCGACTCGCTCGAGCTCGTCGTCTACCAGAGCACGCGGCTCGGCGCGCGCGGCGACGAGGTGCTGCACATGCCGATGCCGGCAAAGGGCGACGCCGTCCGCGTCGAGCGCGCGCTCGGTGACGCCGACGGCCCGGTATGCTTCTCGGCGATCGTGCGCGACCTGACCGGCAAGCCCTCCGGCGGTGACGCCGCAGGAGTCTGCACGACGACCATCGAGCCGCCCTTCTTCTACGGATGCACGACGGCGCGCCATCCGTCGCACGACGGCGGACGCGAGCGAACGGTGCTCGTCGTCGGAGTGGCTGCGCTCATCGCCGCCCGGCGCCGGAGGCGGTGAGTGACCTTGTCCGTCCTGCGACAGTCATTTCACGTCGTGATGGCACTCGTCGTGCTCACGGCTTGCGGACGCGCGCCGGAACGCGTTCTGCCGCTCGCGATCCAGACGGCGTGGCCGATGCCCGACGTCGAGGAGCGCGCGCCGTGTGCCGACGTGGGCGATCTCAGGGCGTGCTGGAGCGCGAGCGACGCCGCGGGCGTGCACATCGTGACACGTCGAACACCGCCCTTCGCGCTGTCGTCCCTCGGTTTTCGCATCATCGGCACCGGCAAGACGGCGCGCGCCGTCGATCGCGGACGCGCCGCGCCGGAGTTCGTCTGCGACGGGGACGTCTGCCGTCAGGCGCATCCGCGTCTGCCCGACGACGGCGAGTGGGAGTGCGCGGATTTCGCGGCGATCGTCGTCTGCCACGGCGGCGCCGCGCCCGCGGGCGTTCCGCCGGGCGCGAGCGACGCAGGCTACGTGTGCGGACCGCGCCATTCGCGCGACGGAAAGGCGGAGCGCGTTTGCGTCGATCTCTCGCCGGACACGCCGAAAGGCATCGCCCGCGGCGAACGGTGTCGCTTCGATGCCGAGAACGGCCTCGTGCGCGACTGCCGGAAGGACGGCACCGCACAATCCGTGACCGACCCGTGCAGAACCGCGACCGACTGCGCGTCGGGGCTCGTCTGTGCATCGGGCCGCTGTCTGCCGCCGCTGCCGGCACCGTCGTGCTGGGCAGACAATGACTGCGACAAAAGCAGTTGTCGCTTCGGGTCCTGCGTGGGAGATCCCACGTGACGCGCGCGTGGCAACTCGTGGTTCTGGGTTTTCTGGGAGCCCTCCACGTCGCCTGCGGCGGCGGGACGGCGCCGTCGTCTTACGTCGTGATCGACGCGGCCCCGGAAGGCGCGCTCGACCTCGCGACGGCGAAGGTCGACGGCGCGAGCGTGCGCGCCGTCACGCTGTCGGACGGCAAGCTCGTCGTCGAGCAGAGCGGCGGCGAGGATGCCTCGCTGACGATCCGGGTGGACGGCGCGTGTCCACTTCACGTGGACGCGAAAGATCTTTCTCCGGCCGGCACGGTCAGACGCCACCTCGCGCCGTTCTTCGACTTCGGCAAGCCGCGGATGGACGTCGGGTTCGGCAAAGCCTTCGAGCTCGTGGCCCGTCCCGGCTGCGCCGACGCGGAGCACACCCGCGTCACCTGGAATCAAACCGGTGGACGCGCCCTCGACGGTCTCGTCATCGATCACGAAGGACGGCGGCTCACCGCGACGATGCCGTCCTTCGCGACGCTCGTGGGCGGCAAGCCGGACTTCGGGCTCGTCCCGGTGTCGGCCGGCGCGCGCGGCGAGGTCGAGCTCACCGCGACGTGGATGTACCAGGGACGCACCGTGACGCGTGCCGTGCGCGCCAGCGCGGCGGCGCGTGCACGCGGCCTGCCGAACGTCGCGGTGAACACACGTCTTTATGTCGTGGGCGACGAGCTGCACGTCCAGTCGGCGCCCGACGGCTCGCACGCCGCGGTGCAAGCTGAACCCGACGATTCGCACGCCAAGGTCGAAGCTGCTCCCGACGTCGCGTCGTTCGTTCCCGACGCGCCGGGCGTGTTCACGCTCGCGGACCGTCATGGACGGACCCTCCGGCTCTTCGCGGGCCGCTACGAGGACACGCCGCTCGACTGCGGTCGCAGCGACTGCCATGCCGAGATCGCGGTGTCGGCGCGGTCGAATCCCATGACGACCATCCTGCAGCGCGGCCTCGACGGCCCCTTTGCCGGCGACTATCCGTCGTGCGCGCTCGAGTGCCACGCGGTGGGCGAACCCGGGCTCGACGACGGAGGGTTCGTCTCCGTCGCGGCGCGGTTCGGGCTCGCGCCGGCGGATCTTCGCCGCACGGGTTTTCACGACCTGCCTGCGCCGCTCCGGCGTCTCGGCGGCGTCGGCTGTCTCGCGTGTCACGGGCCAGGGACGATCGCCGAACCAGGCGGGCGCGACGCGCTCCTCCGCGCGGACGTCTGCGCGACGTGTCACGACGCACCGCCTCGGTATGGACACGTCGTCGCGTGGAAGAGCTCGCGCATGGCGCACTCCGACGCCGATCCCCGCACGCGCGACGGCGCCTGCGCGCGCTGTCACACGACGTGGGGCTTCCTCGGTGAGCGCGCACGCAAACCACCGGAGGGCGCGGCCCCGTCAGGCATCGCCTGCGCGGCGTGCCACTCCGTTCATCCGACAAAGGCCGAAACGGAGTCGGTCATCGGCGCGACCTGCGCCGCGGCACTGCGTCGCGAAACGCCAATTCCGGCGCTCCTCGAAGGCGCCGTGCCCGCCTCCGCCGACAAGAGCCGCACGTGCCTCTCATGTCACACGCCGGACCCGGCGAATGCGTCACCGACGGGGAGCGCGTCACCGACGGGGAGCGCGGCACCGACGGGGAGCGCGGCATCGACGGGGAGCGCGGCATCGACGGCGAGCGCGTCACCGACGGCGGGTGCGTCATCGACGGCGGGTGCGTCATCGACAGCCGGTAGATCACCGGCGGCGAGTGCGTCATCGACGACGAGTGCGTCACCGACGGCGGGTAGATCACCGGCGGCGAGTGCGGCGGCGCTTTGGGCCGGACGCGGGGGCGTGGAGCCGGGTACTGGGGCGGCGCTCGACGGGGGCTCGCCGCACGGTGCGGTAGCGGGCGGCTGTGTCGGTTGCCACGCTTCGGGGCCGACCGGGCTCGGTCGCGGGAGCGGGCACGGATTCGCGGCGAGCAGCGACGGGTGCGCGACGTGTCACGCTGCGAAGAGCGATCCGTCGCTCCGGGCGCGCGCGCTCGGGCTCTGGGCAGCGGCGTTTCACTCGAACCTGCCCGAGTCCGCGACGCCGCCGCCGCACACGATGCCCCCTGAAATCGACACAACGACTGCACGCGGGCGCGCGCTCTGGGACGTCGCGCTCGTCGTCGAGGATCCCGCGGCCGACCGTCACAACGCGCCCTACGCACGCGCGCTGCTCGACGCAGCCGAGCGCGTCCTCTCGCCGCGCACGAGAGCCGGGAAGGGCAATCGATGAAGCGCGCGCTCCGGACGTCGTGCGCGGTGCTCGCCGTCTTCGTTCTGCGTGCTCTGGACGCGCAGAACGCGCACGCCGAGGCGCCGGGCGCCGTCATCCCCGCGAGCGACGCGAGCGACGCGACCGCGGCAACGCCGAGCGTCGCGATCCTCGAGACGCACGCGCCGGAGCTCGCGGCGGCGGCTGCCGCAGTGACGCGACAGCTCTACGCGACGGCCGCGCGGCTCGGCTATCGCGTCGTGCCCGAAGCGGAGACGGCGCGGCTCCGGCTCCTCCGCGGACCACGCCTGCTCGCGCCGGCGGATCTCCTCGCGATCGCGACGGACGCGGGCGCGGAGCACGCCGTCTCGGCGACGCTCGCGGCGAGCGGCGACCGGTACGTCGTGTGGCTCACGCTGGCGAACGCCGATCGCACGGGCCCCGTCATGGTGAGCGAGATGGCGGAGCCCGCCGGCCTCGAGGCGGCCGTGGATCGAATGACGCGCACGATGCTGCCCGCCGTCGCGAGCGCTCCCGTCGCGCACGGTACCGCCGCGCCGCCGCGCGTGAAGCCCGAGGTGCGCCTCGCGCTCGCGACCGAGGGCGCGTTCGGAACGTCGCGGCGGTTCTTCTACAATCACCTCGCCGGAGCCCGGCTCGACTACGTGTTCACGCCGGACTTCGCGCTCGGCGCCTACGTCGGTTACGCAAACCTCGCCGGCCGCGAGGGCCGGACGTCGAACGTGCTTCCGTACCTCCAGCTCGAATACCGGCTTCGCTTCTCGCCGGCAGCGACGGTGTTCTTCCCGCTGCGCTTCGGCACCGGTTTCCTGCCGAAGAACGGCCCTTACCTGCGCCTCGCCGCAGGTCCGAGCTTCCCGCTCGGCGGAAGCGCGCGGCTCGGGCTCGATCTCGTCGCGCCGACGTTCGTGATCGTCCACGACCGTACCGTCGTGTCCCTCGACGTCGCGGCAGAAGTGTCGTTCGCGCTGTAGCGACTCGTGGCAACTCGTGACGCTCGTGGCGACTCGTGGCGCTGCTCAGCTCGTCATTGCGGCGAGGATGCGGCGCTTGCCGGCGAAGGTCGCGCGGCCGTGCATCGCGAGCACGTTGTCGAGCATGAGCATGTCCCCGCGCTTCCACGGGAACGCGACGGTGCTCCGGTCGAGCGTGTCCATGATGTGATAGAGGTCGCGGCGCGCGACGGTGCGGCCGTCGGAGTGAAAGACCTCGTGCAGGCGGGTGTGCTTGCGTGCGTAGAACGCCTTCGCGGCGACCCAGCGCCACGCGCCGAGCAAGCGCGGGTTGAAGTCGTAAAGGTGCGCCTGGCTGAACCAGACCCACTCCTTGGTCTCGGGGTGCGCCATGGCGGCGGGCCGCGTCTGGCTGATCCGGATCCAGCTCGAACCGCCGTGCCACGCGAAGTCGAACTCGTGCTCGCGACAGAGCCGCTCGACCTCGTCGGTGGAGTCGGTCTCGAACACCTGTCGCCACGACTTGTGCGAGGGCTGGAGGCTGTTCACGAGGTCCATCACCCAGCTGTCGCCGTAGTAGCAGGACACGTACTTGAGCCCGCGCTGCATGAAGCGGTCGCGGACGCTCGGCTCGAGCGCGCGGTAGATCTTGCGCGCGTCGCCGAGGATCGTCTCACCCTTCTCGGAGGGGGCGACGTCACAATAGAAGTAGATGTGCTTCGGGTAATGGCTGACGAACGAGAGCTCGTTGTGGAGCGGGATCTTCACCGCCGCGGGCGCCTCGGTCGACGTGTAGACGGCGCCGGTCACCTTGGTGCGCGGGCTGTCGCCGCCGATGTAGTCGACGGAAGAACCCGTCTTGAGTGCCTCGATGGCGGCCTGGAAGTCGGCGGCGCCCTCGAGTGGAAAGCCGCGGAACAGGACCCCGCCGTGCTCGAGGAGCTGTTTCTTCAGCGCGTCGCCGTGCCCGGCGAGCAGCTCGAGGAACTGCTCTCGGGTGGTGTGCTTCTTCGGCGACACCACGAGCGGTAGGGACTCGTTGCCGAACAGCGAGAAATCGAAGGCCTCTTCCATGTCGTGTTGCGCGGCTTTGCCGGGGATCTCGCGAGCTCCGCGCCTGGGCGCGGGTAACAGCGCATCTCGGGAGCGTCAATGGACCCCGCTACGCAGGTCGATGAGCCGGCGCGGCCGGCCCGGAGCCAGCACGCGGCGTTGACCGGGCCGGGCGGCCGCGATACGAGCCTACGCGCCGAAATGGAGCCATCCACCAACCTGCGTCTCGCGCCGTCCGCGAAGCTCGACAGCCAGAGCGGCCCCGAGCTCTTCAAGGCCGCGTTCCAGGAAAAGCCGCTTCCGACGTCGCTCGGCCTCGTCGTGGAGTATCTGACGTTCGGCTCGGCGGTCTCCCTCGCCGTATCTCTCTACCTGACGCGAAAGCCGATGGAGTTCGTGGACCGCAAGCTGGGCCTCCGCCTGCGCGAGCGGTTCGTCGATCTCATCGCGCGCGTCTCCCCGGGCTAGTGCATGGATCCGTTCTCCTTCCTGGCGTGGCGCTTCTACTATTTCTTCCGTGATCCGCCGCGGCAGCCACCGCCCGGACGCGTGCTCCTCGCGCCGGCGGACGGCTATCTGCTCTACACGCGGCGCGTGAAGGGCGGTGAGGTGCCGAGCCCGATCAAGAAGGGCGTCCCCATCGCCCTCGACGAGTGGGTCGGCAGCGTGCCGTGCGAGGGCGACGGCACTCTCATCGGCATCTACATGACCGCGCTCGACGTCCACTACATCCGCTCCCCGGTGCCCGGCAGCATCTCGCGCGTCGTGCCCCGCCCTGCGAAGCACGAGAACCTGCACCAGACGCGCACCTTCGTGCGTCTCCTCTGGGACATGAAGCCGTACGAGGAAGACAGCCGCTACATCACCGAGAACGCGCGCAACACCATCGCCATCGACGGCGAGGTACCGGTCGTGGTCGTGCAGATCGCGGACCGCTACGTGCGCGAATGCGACGCCTTCGTCGAGAAGGGTGACGCCGTCTCCGCAGGACAGAAGATCGGCATGATCCGGATGGGCTCGCAGTGCGATCTCTACGTGCCGGACAGCGCCAACGTGAAGCTCGACTGCACGCCGGGCTCGAAGGTCCGCGCCGGCGAGACGGTGCTCGGCACTTACTAGCGAAGGGCGAGCGATGAAGCCCGAAGACCTGTTCGCGCTCGTTCAGCGGCTCAACGGCCCGATGGAGGCGCTCGGAGCGCTCGCCGCCGAGCTCCGGGTGCAGACCGAAGGGCTCTCGCCGGATCCGCGCGTGCAGCGCGCGCTCGACGACGTGCTCTCGGCGCTCGGTCTCGATCTGGACGCGCTCTCCACGCTGCCCGACGACGCGAAGGTCGCCGCCGCGGGCGGCATCTCGGCGTTTCTCCGCCAGGCCGCCGACGTGGTCGACAACCCGACGCGCGCTCCGGGCTGGGCGTTCACCGAGCCGGAGTTCCTGCAGAACCAGGGGCGCATGTCGATGCCCATCGCGCACGTCGTGGCCGCGATCGCGCCGTCGCTCGGCGATCTCGCCGCGCGGCTCGACGGCGGGAAGGCGACGTTCCTCGACATCGGCACCGGCGTCGGCTGGCTCGCGATCGCGATGGCCACGCGCTTCCCCGGTCTCTCCGTGGTCGGCATAGACGTCCACGAGACCGCCATCGACGTCGGGCGAGAGAACGTCGCGAAGGCGGCGCTCGCCGATCGCGTCGTGCTCCGCCGTCAGGACGTCCTCGCCCTGACCGACCGCGACGCGTTCGATCTCGCGTTCGTCGCCGCGCCCTTCCTCGAGCAGAGCATCGTCCCGGCAGCGCTCGAGCGGACGCGCGACGCGCTCAATCCGGGCGGTGTGCTGCTCTTCGGCACCTTCGCGACGATCGACGAGCCGCTCGCGACGGCCACCCAGGCGCTTCGCATCGTTCGCTCGGGCGGTCACCCGTGGACCCTCGACGAGGCGCGCGATCTCGTCGAACGCGCGGGGCTCGTCGACGCGCACGTCATCGGCCGCACGTGGAAGGCGCCGATCGCGCTCGTCGCGGGCCGCAAGGCTTAGCGGATGCAGAAGGCCATCCTCGCGCTGGTCACGCTCCTCACTGTCGTCTGGGTCGCGATCCGCCGGATCTTCAAGGGGCCGCTACATCCCGGCTGGTCGTACCGCTACGAGGCGATCGCCGAGGTCCTTCGGAAGGCGAACGCGAAGGGTCTGTCTCTGCCGATCACCACGATGCGGCGGTCGATGTTTCCCGCGCGCGTGCACCCCACGCTGCGCGAGTCGGTGAGTCACGAGCGCCGGACCTTCGCCGGCCTCCCCGCGGAGATCTTCACGGTTACGGGCTGGACCGACGCCGATCCGACGATCCTCTATCTTCACGGTGGCGGCTACATCGTGTGCTCGCCGGCGACTCATCGCGATCTCGTCAGCCGCATCGCGGTCGCGAGCGGCGCGCGCGCCATCGTCGTCGACTACCGCAAGGCGCCCGAGTTCCCGTTCCCGGCGCCGATCGACGACGCCGAGACGGCGTATCGCGCGCTTCTCGACGCCGGCACGCCCCCCGAACGCCTCTTCGTCGCCGGCGACTCTGCGGGTGGAGGCCTGGCGCTCGCGCTCCTCCAGCGCATCAAGGCCGGCAGTCTGCCGATGCCGCGCGCGGCGATCCTGCTCTCGCCTTGGGTCGACCTCGAGTGTACGGGAGAGTCGATCGCGAAGAACGCGCGCTACGACTACCTGCCGGTGCCCGGGCTCGCGTGGAGCGTCGAGCAATACCTCGGCACCGGAGATCGCCGGCATCCACACGTCTCGGCCGTGCACGCCGAGCTTTCGGGCTTGCCGCCCCTGCTCATCCAGACCGGCAGCGCCGAGCTGTTCCTCAGCGAGAACGAGCTGCTCGCGAAGCGCGCGCGCGAAGCCGGCGTCGAGGTGACGCACGAGATCGAACCCGGGATGATCCACGTCTTCCAGGCGCTCGCGACCTTCGTCCCCGAGGTCGACGTCGCGATCCAGCGTATCGGATCCTTCGTACGCGCTCACGCCGTCCGAATTTCGAGGCCCTCGCTCGCCGGGGGACTCGAAATTCCCATCGCTTCAATGGACTCGAGGCATTAACGCTTCCGCGTGAGGGTCAGACCGTCGCCGATGGGGAGCAGCGTCACTGCGACGCGCTCGTCCTTGGCGATGCGATCATTCAGCGCGCGGAGGGCTCGGGTGGATCCGCTCGTGTCGCTCGGATCCGCGACGCGGCCGCTCCAGAGCACGTTGTCGAACGCGATGATGCCGCCCTTCCGCACCAGCAGGAGACACCGCTCGTAGTACTCGGTGTAGTTGCCCTTGTCGGCGTCGACGAAGGCAAAGTCGAAGAAGTCCTTCTTCCCCTCGGCGAGGAGCTGGTCGAGCGTGTCCACGGCGGGCCCGAGCCGGAGCTCGATGCGCGACTCTATCTTCGCCTCGCGCCAGTACCGACGTGCCATGCCGGTCCATTCGTCACTCACGTCGCAGGCGACGAGCTTCCCGTCGTCGGGCAACGCGGACGCGACGGCGAGCGAGCTGTATCCGGTGAAGGTGCCGATCTCGAGCGCGTTCTTCACGCCGAGCGCGCCGACGAGGAACGTCATGAACTGCCCTTGCTCGGGCGAGACCTGCATCCCGTGCTCGGGGAGCTTCGCGGTCTCCTCGCGGAGCCGGCGCATCACGTCCGGCTCGCGGAGCGAGACGCGCAGCATGTAATCGTAGAGGCGATCGTCCATCGGGATCGTACGGGTCGACATCGGTGTCGTCCTTTCAGGCTCGAGCTTTGCCGTCGGCCGCGCAGAACTGGCGGACGAGGTCGTAGAGAACACGCAGACCCCAGGCGAAGCCGGCGACCGGAATGCGCTCGTCGTCCCCGTGATAGAGGCGCGTGTAGCTCATCCCCGCGGGCATCTTCACGGGCGAGAAGCCGTAGCACGTCGCGCCGAGCTCGCGGTACGCGCTCGAGTCGGTGAAGCCGGGGATCATGAACGGCACCGGGATCGCGCCCGGGTGATGGCGCTCGAGCGTGCGGCAGATGGCATCGAAGAGCGGCGTCTTCGCGTCGAAGACCGAGCCTTCGCGGCCCTCGAGCACCTTGAGCGTCACGTCGTCCCCGACGACACGCCTCACCTCGGCGAGGAAGCTCTGGATGCTCTCGCCGGGGATGATACGTCCGTCGACCTGCGCGGTGGCCGTCGAGGGGATGACGTTGATCTTCTTGCCCGCCGACAACATGGTCGGCGACGCGGTGTTGCGGAGCATCGCCGCCATCGCGCCGGCTTGCTCGGCGTCCTTGCGCGCCATCACGTCGAGGAGCGGACCCGACACGCGCGGCTCGAGCAGGAGCAAGATGGCGTGCTTCTGCGGGAAGGGCGCGCTCTCGGCGAGCTTCCTGAGAAACTGCTCGACCACCTCGGTGTTGTGCTGCGGAAGACGCACCCGGCCGAGCGCTTCGACGGCGCGCGCGACGCGGACGACCGAGTTGTCCGAGCGGGGCATCGAGCCGTGGCCGGCGGTCCCCTTCGCGGACAGCTCGAACCAGCAGATCCCCTTCTCGGCGACCTGGACGGGGTAGAACACCGCGTCTCCGAAGTAGAGCGTGTAGCCGCCGATCTCGTTCAGCACGTACTCGGCACGCACGAGCTCGGGATGCTTCTCGACGAGGAACCGCGAGCCGTGACGCGACCCCGCCTCCTCGTCCGCGACCCCGGCGAAGATCACGTCACGCTCGAGCCGCACACCTGAGCGCTTGAGGAGCACGAGCACCTCGAGGCTCATCGCGACCATGTTCTTCATGTCCACGGCGCCACGGCCCCAGATGCAGCCGTCGTGCTCCACGGCCTCGAACGGCGGGTGCTGCCAGCGCTCCGGATCCGCCGGCACGACGTCGAGGTGCCCGTTCAGGAGCAGGGGAGCCTTCTCACCCGTGCCGCGAAGCCGAGCGACGATCGACGCACGCCCCGGCAGGCTCTCGACGATCTCGAACGGGATGTCCTCTTGCTCGAGCACGCGCGCGAGATAGTCGGCAGCGGCGCGCTCGTTCCCCGGAGGATTCGTGGTGTCGATCCGGATGAGCTTTTTCAGATGCTCGAGGGCTTCGGCGACAACGGCCTGGCTCAGATCGGCGGATTCGGACGTCATGATGCTCGAGACGTACGCCGGTTCGCCCTCCGTCTCAACGCGACGTCGGGCCGCTCTCGGAGAGCTTCGAGACCAGGTCCTTGCGTCGCTGCTCGAGCTCGGGCGAAAGCTTCCAGGTGGCCAGGATATCCATCACGCCGCGCCCGCGTCGACGCTCGGTCGCGTCGAGCCGGATGTCGGCGAGTAGCTCGGTAACGATGTCGAGCACCTCGACCGCGACCACGGCATGCCGTTCCACCGGTGCAGCGGACGCGATCGTCTCTGCGAGCTCGAGTGAGCGGCCGAGGTTCACCGTGGTGTCGCCGTCGAGCTGCTGCGTGGGCGAGCGGCCGGGCTCCGTGGCGACCCTGAGCTGCTGGGGATCGAGGACGGAGATCTTCGCCACCTCGAGGACGTCGGTGCCGATCTTTATGAGGTCGCCCTCGTCCACCGAGCACTTGCCCTCCACGCGGTTGCCGTTGACGTAGGTGCCGTTCTTGCTGCCGAGATCCTGCACCTCGAGGCCCCCGCCAGCGGAACGAACGACGGCATGCTCCCGCGACGCGAGGGGATTGTTCACGACGATGGACGCGTAGCTCGAACGGCCGAGGATCACCTCGCCGGAGCGGATGGGAAAGAGCGTCCCCCGATACTGGAGCCGATATTCGGTCACTACGGCGGCGACGATCATACCCGGGCGGTCCTCGGTCGCCAGCAATTACGAACCTCCCCATGGGTCCACCGCGCCGCCCACTGGCGAAGGACGTGCCGCCTCCTGGCCGGGTGCTCTCTCCCGCCGACCCGTGCTACGACCAGGGAATCGATGGTTCGGTTCGAGACGCTCCTCCTCGAAACCCCAGCGACTCGTGAAGGGCCTTCGCTGCGGTGAAAGGCATGCCCGACACGGGACCAATCAGCGTATCGAGTGCGGCACGCGCGCTGGTCGAACGGATCGTCGCCGTCGCCGGAGACAGGCCGCCGGAACAGCGCGAGCGACTTCGCGAACGGCTGTCGACCCTGATGACGACCGAGCCGGACGACGCGGTCGGTCGCCTCGTCGAGCGGCTGATGACGACCGGTAAGGACTTCGCGTACTACCCGCCCGATCCGCTGGCGCGAAAGATCCAGCATGCGGTCGCCGAGTTCGCGGTGCTCGAGGATTCGATGCTCTTCGGCGCAGAACACCTCGCCGAGGTGGGCGAGCGCCCGATGCTGTTGCTCTCGAACCACCTCTCCTATTCCGACGCGAACTTGCTCGAGGTGCTGCTCCGCAAGGCGGGGTGCGACAAGGTCGCCGATCGCCTGACGGTGGTGGTCGGACCCAAGGTGTATTCCGAGCCTTTTCGCCGTTTCTCGAGCCTGTGCTTCGGCACGATAAAGACACCGCAGTCGAGCGCGCGCTCCTCCGAAGAGGCAGTGATGCCCGCTCGCGAGGTGGCGTTGCTGGCGCGCGCAACGATCTCGATCGCCGTCGAACGACAGCATCTGGGCGACGCGGTTCTCGTCTTCGTCGAAGGCACGCGTAGCCGGAACGCGACCATGCAGCGCGCGCTCCAGGGCGTCGCGCGCTACTTCGAAGAACCGGAGCGCCTCATCGTCCCCATCGCCATCACTGGAACGGAGCGGTTCGTTCCGATCGGCGTCGAACAGATGAACACGACACGAGTCACCATTCGCGTCGGACGAGCCGTCGCGGCGAGCGCGCTTTCTGCCCGCTCCGGTTCGAGCCGAAAGCTCCGGATGGACGCGATCGGCGTCGCCATCGCGCGGCTCCTGCCGCCCGAATACCGTGGCGTGTACGGCGACGGCGCGCCCGACCAGGCGACGGCAGTCGCCGTCGCCGACGCGACGTTCGGCCCGCCCTGACGGCCGGCTTTCTCGCTAGGAAACGCCCGGACTCCTGCGCCACGGCGCAATGCGAGGCGCGAGGCGGAAAGACGCGGCAAACCGCCTACTTTCGCCTACCCGTGCGGCCGTGGACACTGGATGCGAGAAGGATAGACTCCTAGCTTTGCATCCTTCTCGCATTCCCGAGCGGTCGCGTCGCACGAGGTCACGGGGTTCCCGGCTCAGAGGGCCCGCGTGGCGTGCGCTGCATCTCGTCCTCCTCGCGCTGACCATCACACTGGTAAGCGGCTGTTTCGTCTCCTTCCCCGACTACGTGGAGGGCGACCTTCACGGCACCGGCGGCAGAGCGTCGGCACACGGACCCGACGCCGGCATGGGCGGCGCGCGTCCGACCCCGGACAGCGGCGCAGGCGCTGCGCAGCCGGATTCCGGCGGCGACAACGGCACCGGCGGCGACACCGGCGCTGGCGGCAGAACGTCGAACGGCGGACGGAGCGGCGCAGGCGGCGTTCCGTCGGGCGGCAGCGGCGGAAGCGACGTCGGCGTGGACGCGGGCCCGTCGTGCACCGACGGCGTCACCAACGGCGACGAGACCGACGTCGATTGCGGCGGAACGACGTGTCCGAAGTGCGGCGTCGGCGGCATCTGCAAGCTCGCCACGGACTGCACGATCGCGTTCTGCAACGACGCCCTGTGCCAGAACGTCATGTGCACCGACGTGGTGCTCGACGGCACGGAGACCGACGTCGATTGCGGCGGAACGACGTGTCCGATGTGCGGTCCGTCGCGCGCCTGCAAGGTCGCCGCCGATTGCACCAGCGACGTCTGCACGGGGAAGATCTGCCAGGCGCCGAGCTGCGTGGACGCCGTTCAGAACGGCTCCGAGACTGACGACGACTGCGGCGGCGGCGCGTGCCTGTCGTGCGCCGTCGGACGCCACTGCAAGATCGCGAGCGATTGCCGCAGCGGCTCGTGTCTCGCGGGAACGTGCGCAGCCCCCTCTTGCACGGACAAGGCGTTGAACGGGACCGAGACCGACGTCGACTGTGGCGGACCCGGCTGTCCGCCGTGCCCCGTACTCGAAAGGTGCGGCATCGCGCCGGACTGCACGACGAGCCTCTGTGTGAACAAGGTCTGTCAGGATCCGAAGTGCCTGGATACGGCGTTCAACGGCCTCGAGACGGACATCGATTGCGGCGGTGGCGTCTGCAAGACGTGCGCGAACGGCCTGCGCTGCAAGGTGAACCTCGATTGCACCTCCAGCCAGTGCAGCTCGAGCACCTGTCAGGCCGCGACGTGCACCGACAAGATCACGAACGGGACGGAGACCGACGTCGATTGTGGCGGTAGCTGCAATCCTTGCCCCTCCGGCGGCGGCTGCGGCTTCGGCGGCGATTGCGTCTCCGGTATCTGCACGACGTCCATCTGCGCGACGCCGACGTGCAGCGACACCGTGATGAACGGTAGCGAGACCGACGTCGATTGCGGCGGAAGCTGCGCGACGAAGTGCGGTCCGACGAAGAAGTGCAAGCTCGACGGAGACTGCGCCACCGCGCTCTGCTCGGCGAACGTCTGCACGACGGCGGGCTGCACCGACATGGCCCAGAACGGCTCCGAGACGGGAGTCGATTGCGGCGGCGGCTCGTGCCCCAAGTGCCCCCCCGGCCAGGGTTGTACCAGCGCACCGGACTGTACGAGCGGCGTCTGCACGTCGATCGTCTGCCAGGCCGCAACGTGCAGCGACAAGACACGGAACGGGAACGAGACCGACGTCGATTGCGGCGGAAGCTGCCCGACCCGCTGCGCGACCGGCGAGGCGTGCGCAACCGGCAACGACTGCGCGAGCGGCGCCTGCTCGGGTAGCGGCTGCCAGGCACCGACGTGCACCGACGGCGTCCGGAACGGCTCCGAGACCGCCGTCGACTGCGGCGGAAGCTGCCCGGCGGGATGCACCGCCGGTACGCCGTGCGTGAACGCCACCGACTGCTCGAGCGGCGTGTGCACGGGCACCTCGTGCGCAGCGCCGACGTGCATCGACGGCGCGCGCAACGGCACCGAGAGCGACGTCGACTGCGGCGGGAGCTGTCCGACGAAGTGCCCGACCGGCGAGGCGTGCTCGACCGGAGCAGATTGCGGAAGCCTCGTCTGCGTCGCGAACGTGTGCCAGGCCGTCGGCTGCACCGACAAGATCAAGAACGGCTCCGAGAGCGACGTGGACTGCGGCGGCAACTGTCCGACTCGCTGCGACGTCGGCCAGGGCTGCGCGACGGCGGCGGACTGCGCCACGATGTCGTGCGACGGCACTGCCTGCCAGGCGCCGCTCTGCACCGACGGCGCGCAGAACGGCGCGGAGACCGACGTCGATTGCGGCGGTGGGACCTGCGATCCGTGCGGCTCGGGTCTCGCATGCAAGAACGCCACCGATTGCGCGGCGGGCGTCTGCACGTCGGGCAACGTCTGCGCCCAGGCGCAGTGTACCGACGGCACGCGGAACGGGACCGAGACGGCGACCGACTGCGGCGGAAGCTGCCCGCCTTGCGCCGCGGGCAGCGCCTGCAAGCTCGCCGCGGACTGCACGAGCAACGTTTGCAAGAGCCTCGCCTGCCAGGCCGCGACGTGCTCTGACGGCGTGCTGAACGGCTCCGAGACGGGCACCGACTGCGGTGGCTCGTGTCCCGCGTGCGGCGCTGGCAAGCCGTGCGCGACCGGCGCCGATTGCCAGAGCGGCGTCTGCAACGTGACGTGCCAGGCCGCGCTCTGCAGCGACGGCGTGCGGAACGGCGGCGAGACGGACACCGACTGCGGCGGTACTTGCCCGAGCTGCGCGAACGGCAAGGTGTGCGGCACCGGTGCCGATTGCTCGAGCGGCGTCTGCATGGGATCGATGTGCGCCCCGCCGTCGTGCGGTGACGGTACCCTGAACGGCGCCGAGACGGACATCGACTGCGGCGGCGCATGTCCGGGCTGCGTCCCCGGAAAGCGCTGTGTGCTCGGCTCCGACTGCGCGAGCCTCTCCTGCAACGTCACCTGCCAGGGCCCGACGTGCACCGACGGAATCCGTAACGGCGGCGAGAGCGCGGTCGACTGCGGCGGCGGCACGTCCTGCAGCCGCTGCACGCCGGGACAGGCCTGCAACGTTCCCGGCGACTGCGCGAGCTCGGTCTGCAAGAGCAGCGTCTGCCAGGGCCCGACCTGCACCGACAGCGTGCAGAACGGCGCGGAGACCGACGTCGATTGCGGCGGCTCGAGCTGCCAGCGCTGCAACATCGGCCAGAAATGCGGCGCGGGGACGGACTGCACGACCGGGCTCTGCACGGGCGGGGTGTGCGTGCAGACGTGCACCAACGGCATGAAGGACGGCGCCGAGACCGACGTCGATTGCGGCGGCCCGTCCTGCCCGCGCTGCGTCGACGGCAGGAAGTGCGCGGTGACCACCGACTGCACCGCGAGCAACTGCGCCTCCGGCGTGTGCTGCACCAGCGGCTCGAACCGCGACGGTGACTCGTTCGACGATTGCACCGAGTACACCGACAACAACTCGTTCACCGATCCCGACATCTTCAACGGGCTCAACGCGACGCTCCTCCCCGAGTGTGCGAAGTCGTCCGGCGCGCTCTCGTGCTCCTCGCAGGACACCGTCGCCGAGGTGCGCGCCTGCGCGGCCCTCGGTTCGCTCCAGAAGACGACCCAGTGGGCGGGCTGGAGCTGGCCGTCGACGACGGACACGAACGTCTGCTCGACCACGCACGGCTTCACGCCGAACTTCACGCAGTCGTGCTCGACGAAGAACTGGGCCGTCTACTACACCGGCGTGATGTCGCTCCCGTTCGCGGGCAAGTACTGCTTCCGGATGGCCGCGACCACGACGTCGAATCAGTCGTGCGGCAGCCTCATCCTCAATGGTGACTCGTCGACGCCGCTGATCGTCACCGACGCCGGCAGCGCCGTCTGTCTGACAGCGACCGCCGCGACCACGGCGAAGCTCGAGCTCTATTACCAGCAAGGGGCAGGCCCGCCGGCCCCGAGCCGAGCCTACGGCTTCGACGCGATCTGGTGTTACTCGCCGTTCGCGACCTGCGATCCGACGAAGGCCACCACTCCGCTCACCCTCTCGCCGCAGTACCTGAGGAAGCAGTGACGATGCGACATCGAGCAAGGGCTCTCGCGCTCGCGTCGATCCTGGCCGGCTCTTGCCCGCTGCCCGCCGCGGCGCAGAGCACGGCCGCCGCGGAGGCGCTCTTCAACGACGGCCGCACCGCCATGGAGGCGAAGGACTACGACACCGCGTGTCCGCGCTTCCGGGAGAGCAACAAGCTCGATCCTGCCGTCGGCACTCTCCTGAACCTCGCAGTGTGCGAGACGGCGCGCGGCCGCGTCGCGACCGGATGGGAGCTCTTCAGGGCCGTCGCCGAGAAGCTCCCCATCGACGATCCGCGACGCGACTTCGTCGCCAAGCAGCTCTCACAGATCGAGCCGCGTCTTCCGCACCTCATGCTGACCCTGGCGAGCGGCTCGCCCATCGACACCCGGGCGAAAGAGGGCGACGCCGAGTTCGCGAGCGCGACGTTCGGGGTGCCGCTCCCGATGGACCCCGGCAAGCACACGTTCACCGTCGACGCGCAGGGTTACGACGCCGCGACGGTCGACGTCGAGCTCGCCGAGGGCAAGCAGCAGAGCCTCGAGATCGCGCCCGGGCCGCTCAAGCCCGCTCTGCCCGCCAGCACGACGACGTCCTCGGTCCTCGCGCCGTCGGGCGACGAGAACGGCAAGGGACACGACACGCGCGTCCTCGGATGGGTCATCGGAGGCGTCGGTGTCGCAGGCCTCGGAGTGGGCCTCGGTACCGGCCTGATGGCGCTCGGAAAGAAGAGCACGGCGGACGAGCAGTGCAGCGACAAGCTCCGCGTATGCAGCGCCGCCGGCCGTGACGCCGCGTCGTCGGGTCGCACGCTCGCCATCGTGAGCACCGTGGGATGGATCGCCGGCGCGCTCGGCGTCGGAGCCGGTGCCTACTTCATCATCACGAGCAAACCGCGGGCGCCCCAGACAGCCCTCTCGACGGACATCGGCCCCGGAACCGCGTCGCTCCGCTTCACGCGAACCTTCTGAACGCGCCGCCCTCTGCGTCGTACCGGCAATGTCTTGCTTGCGCCCATCGCGGCGCGAAGCACCGGCGGCTCGCCGCTTGGCGTCGTGGGCGCTCTCGTCCTCAGCGCGCGCTGCACCACGTGGGCGCTCTCGTCCCTGGCGGGGTCTGCGCCCGCAACGGGAGGCGTGCTCACTCCCAGGTGCTGACCGTCGCACTCGGCCATCGCGACGACCGTCTGCGCTGACGGGTCTGAGTTCTCCGTTTGCGTGCTGATACCCCTGCAGCACTCCGGGTAGAGAGTGCGATCTGGTAGCTAGCCCGACCTTCGTCGGCCGGACCGCCGAGAACGTGGCGCGCCATCAGCATGAGCGCGGAGTCGTCATCGAGCGGAGGCCGCTGCGCTCGACCCAAACACAATCGGCTCAGTGACCAGTCAAATGGCCAACCGCACGCCGACGCGACGCTCTTCCGGCTCTGTCCGTTTGCTTCGCTGGTGCATCGATTCACTCGAATCGATGCACCAGCACAATCGAGGCTCGAGTCAGCTCTGGCGCATGGCGCAGGAATTTCGAGTCACGTTTGTTGGACGACGAACTGCCAGTAGCATGAGGTATTTGCACGCTTGATCGATTATTCGGACCGGGCGCCTCAGTCGTCCGCGTCGAAGAGCGCTCACGCTCCGTGGCAGAGCGTTGTGACGCCGCAGGCGTGTCACGGAATCTCAGCGCCGCATCTGCAGCGGATCGAACGACGAATCGCCCTTCTTCGACGATGCCTTGGCGTGACCGGCGGATGCGGGCCTCGCTGCGCCGTGCTTGGCGAGCGACGTCTTCTTCGTCGCGTTCGCGGCTTGCTCGTCGGCTGCCGGCGAGGGGTCGTCGGGCGGAGTCTCACGCGTGTCGATCGGGGGCTTCGCGGCTTCGACGGCGGCGGGTGCTTCCGGTGCGAGCGGCTTCGCCGGCACGACCGGCGAAGCCAGGGCTCGCGCTGGCTGCGCGACGGCGACCGGCTCGCTGCCCCCGCGCATGGCGAGGACGATCGTCAGCGCGGCGCCCAGGAGGAGCGCCGCGCCGCCGAGGAGTGCCACGGGACGCTTCTTGCGAAACTCGGGAGTGACGAACTCGGTGCCCTCGAGAGAGTCACCGGCGGGGTTCGCGCCGTGAGGAGGATTCAGCGAGATGCTGTCGAAGGAGAGGTTCGCCGGCCGCCCGGGGTTCGCGACCCTCTCGAGCGCCTTCGCCATCTCGCTCGCCGTCGCGAAGCGGTGCACGGGGTCGCGATGCGCAGCCTTCGCGAACCAGGCGTCGAAGCCGGCGGGCACCTTCCCGATCCGCGACGGAACCGGCAAGGGGAGCACGCAGATCTTGAGCAGCAGATCGCCGAGCGCTTCACTCTCGAAGGGACGCTTTCCGAGCATCGCCTCGTACGTGATGACGCCGAGCGACCAGAGGTCGGTGCGATAGTCGACCTCGACCGTGCCCTGCGCTTGCTCCGGGCTCATGTAGAACGGCGTACCGAGGAGCGCGCCGGTGCGCGTCTTCGACGCGGCGTTGACGGCGAGCTCGTGCTTGGCCTTGGCGATTCCGAAGTCGAGCACCTTCGCGATCGGCTCCTCGTCGTCGCCGTCGACCAGGAAGATGTTGTCGGGCTTGAGATCCCTGTGGATGATCCCGGCCTGGTGCGCGCGCGTGATGGCGCGAGCGACCTGCTTGAGCATGCTCGCGGTCGCCTGAGGCGAGAGCGGACCCTTCGACGTGATTCGATCGGCGAGGCTCTGCCCGACGAGGAGCTCCATCACGATGTACGGGACGCGCTCGTGCACGCCGTAGTCGAACGTCTGCACGACGTGAACGCTGCGGAGCGCCGCCGCCGACTGCGCCTCGCGGTTGAAACGCGCGAGCCCTTCTTCACTGGTCGCGATGCTCGGATCGAGGAGCTTTATCGCGACGGGCGCGTTCAGCGTGAGATGATCCGCGCGCCAGACGGCGCCCATGCCGCCCTGACCGAGCTTCGCCGTGAGCCGGTACTTGCCGGCGATGACGAGCCCAGGTGCGTAAGGTTGATCCGACAAGCGAATGAAGAGTTTAGCGTACCTTGCTACGCCGCGCTCAACGTCGCTCAGAAGTACGGCATTGCTACGACGAGCGACCAGCGTTCACCGCTGTGCGCGTCTGCGTGCTCATGTGGGTGTGCGTGAGCCGACGCACGCCACACGATCGCGGACATCTGCTCGACACGACGACTGCGCGCGCCGATGACGAGCCCCACCACCTGCGCTTCGCTCCGCACTGGTACGCCTTCCACCTCCACGAGGATGTCGCCATCGGTTAGTCCGATACCGAGCGCGCCGACGCCGGAAAGTGCGATTCCCGCGGGGTGCGTGGCGCTCTCGGTAACCGGCTGACCCGACGGCACGACACCGGAACGCGCGAGCCGCAGCACGGTGTCTTTGCCGACGAAGATACCGCCGGCGACGCTCGAGTCCCTGGTGACGTTCTTGCCGGGATGCGCTCCATGCTTGTGACGTCCCGTTGCAGGCGCGGCGAACATCTCCGACGTCGCTTCAGGAAGTGACGCGTCCTCGTGGTCGTCGGCGGCCGCGACTGGCGCGGGCGGCCGCGGTGCGCACGCCGCGTACACCGACGTGACGGCCGCGCCGAGTTGCCGCCCGAGAGCACCCGCCTCCGACTCGAGTCGCCCGGGCGACAGCGCCGCAGACAGCGGTATCGCGATCGGTATGGTCAGAAGACGACGAGCGAGCGACACGAGGTACCCGACGCCGAGCATAGCATGGTGATCAGCACCGCTCGCGCCACTGTGACGCCGCGCCGGCCGGTCAGCTACGTACGCGCCAGTTGCCCTGGTAGGTCTTGCCGATCGGATCGCAGGTCGGATCGGTCACGATGAGCTCCGGTCGCGACGCGCGGCAGTACACGATGCTGTTCTGCCGGAACGTGCGACCGAACTGCACGGCTTCTTCGCGGTCGATGCCGTGGACGAGCCACGCCGGCTCGCGCCACACGCCCTCCGGCTCTTCTTCGTACCCGACGGACTGCTCGACGCGGTGACACCCGAGGATCAGGAGATCGCGCATCACGACGTGGCGCGTCTCGTTCACTCGACGGGGGAGCAGCATGGAGCGCGGGTTGTACGCGGTGAGGATCGCGAACGGCTCGCGAAGCAGCGGCGGCAACGCCGCCTCGTCTTTCACCAGCTCGCCGTCGATCGACACCCGGAGGATGCCGGTCTCGGTCGTCAGCTCGTAAACGGTCGCGAAGTAGGAGCGAAGAAGGTTCTGGTCCACTGGTCGTCGCGCGCGCGCTCGGCGCGGCCCTTTTCACGGGGTGCCATACCCCAGGTCAAATCTGAAAGCGATACCCGACGCCCCGCACCGTCAGGAGATGACGCGGCTCGGAGGGATCAATCTCGAGCTTCGCGCGTAGCTGCGCGAGAAAATTATCGATGGTGCGCTGCGTCCCATGGTGCCCGGCGCCCCAGACCCGGCTCTTTATCTGCTCGCGCGAGCGCACGTGGCCCGCGGCCTCCACGAGGTACCAGAGGATCTCGAACTCAGTCGGCGTAAGCGGAACGGTCGCTCCCGCCTTCGACACCTGACGGGTCGCGGCGTTGATCTCGAGCTCACCGGCGCGCACGACCTCCTCCGCGCGTGGCCGCGCGATCGCGTCCCGCCGCATGACGGCTCGCACGCGCGCGAGGAGCTCCGCGAGGCCGAACGGCTTCGTCACGTAGTCTTCTGCGCCGAGCTCGAGACCCATGACCTTGTCCATCTCGGCTCCCCGCGCGGAGAGGACGATGATCGGCACCGAGTTTCCCTCGCCCCGGAGGAGACGCAGCACCTCGAGCCCGTTCCTGCGCGGCAGCATCACGTCGAGGATGACGAGATCGAGTGGATCTTCACGACGGCGGACGCGCTCGAGGCCCGCCTCGCCGTCGCCCTCGACCTGCACGTCGTACCCTTCCGCCTCCAGGTTCATCCTGAGACCGAGAGAGATGCTCTCGTCGTCCTCGATGATGAGAATGCGTTTCTTTTCGATCCCCGTTCCCATGATGCTCTTCACCGGAGAGGGAGCACCAGCGTGAAAGTGCTGCCGTCGCCCACGTTGCTCTCCACGTCGATGCGGCCACGGTGCGCCTTCATCACGTGCTTGACGATGGCGAGGCCGAGCCCCGACCCCTCTCGCTCGCGCGAGAGACGATCGTCGACCCGGTAGAATTTCTGGAAGATGCGCTTGTGCTCGACGGCCTCGATGCCCTGACCGTTGTCCTTCACGGCGATCCGCACGGCGCGATCGTTCGCGACGACGGAGAGGACTATCTTCGCGACGTCACCGCCGTACTTCTGCGCGTTGGTGAGCAGGTTGACGAGCGCGTCACCGAGCGCGCCGCGGTCCGCGACGATGCGCGGGAGCTGCTCGGGGAGCACGACTCGGAGCTCGGCGCCGCGCCGCTCGCGGATGGGCTCGAAGGCGGCGACGGCGTCCTCGACGATGGCCTTCACGTCGGTCTCCTGCATCGTGTACTCGCGACGCCCGCTCTCCATGCGGCCCCAGTCGAGGAGCCGGTCGATGAGCGCCTGGAGGCGAGTGCTCTCGCGCGCGAGGCCCTGGATACATTTGTCTTCCGCGGCGGCGTCGCCGCGACGGAGCGCGAGCGTCTCCGAGAAGAGGCGAATGGACGTCAGGGGCGTCCGAAGCTCGTGCGACACCTTCGAGACGAAGTCGGTCTGGAGCTGGGAGAGGTTCGCCTCCCGCGTCACGAACACCCACACCAGGATGACGCCCGTCGCGGCCGCTCCGCTGAGCGCCATCACCAGGATACCCATCAGCAGATTCGCGTTCAGCTCGCCCAGGAAGAGCAGCATCACGCCGAGGCCGAGGAGCAGGAACGTCGGGACGACGACGAGCGCGACGAGCAGCACGACGATGCGCCGGAAGCTCCGCTCGGTGAGGCCGCGGCTCCGGAGCGCGTACTCCGCCGCTCGCGCGGGCGCGGGACGGCTGCTTCCACGCGTCGGCGAGGCCGCCGTGGTCTCCGTCTCGGTGGCGGTTCGGCCCGCGGTCATGGGACCGGAACGCTAGCACGGCGCTAGTCGCCGGTGACTACCGCGGCGCCCGCTCGGCCTCGCCATGGCCGTTCCCGGTTCGCCGCGTCACGCGCGCATCTTCGCGGCCAGTGCCTCTTCGGCGGCCGCGCGGAGGACGGCAGAATCCGGTCTCTTCCCGAGCCAGAGCTCGATGGCGAGCGCGGCCTGCCCGACGAGCATTCCGAGCCCACTCTCCGCGCGAACGCCGCTCGCGCGCGCTCGGGCGACGAACGGCGTGATGGCGGGGTTATAGACGACGTCGTACGCGAACGCGGCGCGGTCGAGCTCGGCGAAGGGGACCAGATCGCGCACCGCGGTGCCGTCGGTGGCGCCGGACATGCCGTCGCTCGTCGATTGCACGACGAGGTCGCTCGCGACGAGTGCTGCGTGGAGCGCCGCGGCGGCGCGCGGATCGTCGGGCCACGCCAGGGGGCTCGCGCCGCGCTCGGCGAGCGCCGCTGCGCCGGGCCACGTCGAGGGCTCGCCGCGGAAGCGCCTCGCGACGACCGAGACGCGCTCGACGCCGATCGAGCGGCACGCGACGACCGCGGCGAGGGCGGCACCGCCGCTGCCGATGACGGTGGCGGTACGCGCCCCGGGCCGGCCACGACGGAGCTCTTCCGCGAGCGCAGGGACGTCGGTGTTGTGGGCGACGAGGCGGCACGAGCCGTTCGCGCCGGTGGGGCGGATGACGTTCGCGGCGCCGGTCGCCGCCGCCGACGGATCGACGATGTCGGCGCGGTCGAGCGCGACCCGTTTCCACGGGACGGTGACGTTGGCGCCGGCGAGGTCTCCACGGCGGATCGCGTCGAGCTCTGCCTCGACGTCGGATGCCTCGGGGCAGTCGATCGCGACGTACCGGTGGCCGTCGAGGCCGAGCTCCGTGTACGCGGCGCGGTGGATCGCGGGCGACAGGGAGTGGGCGACGGGGTGCCCGATGAGCACGAAGGTGACGTCGTCTTTCTTCACGGCTGGGGCTCCTCGGTGCCGGTCACGGTGACGGTGAGAGCGCCCTCGTGGAGCCTCACCCGCACCGCGTCTCCGGGGCTCACGTCGCTCGCGCGGCGCACCGCGCGGCCGTCGGCGCGCGTGGCGATGGAGTAGCCCCGGGACAGGACGCTGAGCGGCGACAGGGCGTCGAGCCGCGACGCGGCCTCGCCGAGCGCGCCCCTGCCCTCCGCGATGGAGCGCCGTGCAACCGACGCGAGTCGTGCAGCGAGCGGCCCGAGCTCGACCCGCGCCCGCGCGACGACGACCCGCGGGTGCCGCGCCGAGAGTCGCCCCGCGAGGGCGTCGAGGACGTTCTTGCGACGAGCGAGGCCGCGCTCGACACGACGTTCGAGACGGATCGTGAGATCGTCGATGAGCTGCTGCCGCTCGGCGATGGCGAAGCGCGGGTCGTGGATCTGATTCCGCAGTCGCGACAGGACGTGCTGGTCGTCCGAGACGCGCGCGCGGATCGCCCGCACGAGGGCGCGCTCGAGACGGACCAGCGACTCCACCCGCGCGGTCATGTCGGGCACCACGAGCTCGGCGGCGTGCGACGGCGTGGCGGCGCGCACGTCGGCGACCCAGTCGGTGAGCGTCGTATCGACCTCGTGCCCGACGGCGCTGACCACCGGCACGCCGATCCGTGCCACACGGCGCACGACGCGCTCGTCGTTGAACGCCATCAAGTCTTCGTTCGAACCGCCGCCGCGACCGATGATGATGACGTCGAGCCCCGGATATCTCTCCAGGCGATCGAGGGCGGTGATGATCGACTGCGGCGCGTAGTCGCCCTGCACGAGGGCCGGCGACAGCACGATGCGCACGCTGCCGCGCCGGAACGCGACGGTGACGATGTCGTGGATGGCCGCGCCATGGGCACTGGTCACGACGCCGACGATGCGCGGCGCCTTCGGCAACGGGCGCTTGCGCGCCGGGTCGAAGAGCCCCTCTTGCGAGAGCTTCTCTTTCAACGCCTCGAGGGCGGCCTGGAGGGCACCCTTCCCCGCCGGGCGCGCCACCTCGGCGACGAACTGGAGACGGCCCCTCGGCGCCCACACCGTCGCTCGCCCGAAGACCTGGACCCGCGCACCGTCGAGGATCAGGCGGCGCCCGCGGAGCGCCTGTGTCCGGTACATGACGCAGTCGAGGCAGGCGTCTTCCCGCTCGTCCTTCAGGGAAAAATAGAGGTGTCCGCTCGAGGCGGCCCGGAGGCCGGCGACCTCGCCCTCTACCCAGTCTTTGCCCGTCGTGGTTTCCACGGCGCGCCGGAGGCGGCGCGTCAGCTCCGCGACACTGATGGCTTCCTGAACGGCGCGCGCTTCCACTGTGGGCACGGCTTATAGCTCGACACACGACGGGCGCGAAGTGCGGGCTTCTCGACGTATGACTTCGCTGTCGTGGTGACGCGCGCGGCGCGTGTCGTCGGAACCGCGCTCGCATCGACGAGCTCGTGAACGCGTCGGCGCAACGTCGTCGACGGCGAACACGGAACAGATCCACCGACATCGTCGGTGCGCGAACGCAAACGCGAACGCGCAATCGCGCTGGAACGCGTCAAGCATCGTCGACGAACGACCGATGACGCGCGTCGTGTCGATCGCTTCCGAAAACTTGCGCGAGCGCGTGTGCGGACTCATTCTTTACGTGGCCACTCCTCTGCGCTCCGTCCGAAGAAATGGACGAGCAATGAAACGACTACTACTCGCAAGTCTTCTCACGGTGCTCCTGTCGCCGCTCTCCGGCTGCAAACGGCAGTCGTACGACGGAGCTCCGGAGATAAGAAAAGCCTACATCGGCCCCGAGCTCGGAACGAGCTCGAGCACCCTCACGCCCGAGGAGTCGGAGCGCCGTTCGTGCGAAGCGCGAATGCGCGACGTGCTCAAGCAGCCGGAGGTTCCCGGCGCGCCGGCGATCGAGGCCCAGCGCGGCGTTCTCCTCGCGAGAACGAAGGCGGAGCCCGTGCTCTTCAAGTCGGTGCCCGAGTACGACGCGGAGCCGGTTCCTCTCGTGCTCCAGGGCTACCGGAAGATGCTCGGTGAGGGGAACCCTTACGGAACCGTTTCGCGAATCCTCGAAGAGTCGGTGAATTTCCCGAAGCGCGCGCGAGACGCGTTGCTTCGCGACGGCTACCTCTACGCCGACAACGCGGAGCTCGCCTACGCGCTCGTCAGCCTCGTGCAGCCGCACCTGCTCTTCGGCCACGACCGGATCTGGATCGAGCGCGGCGAGAACGTGCTCCACGCCGAGCGGCGCAACGGCAAGTTTTATTACGTCGATGGCCCGCTCGAGGGCGAGCGCGTCCGCTTGCTCCTCTTCGATCGTGCCGGGGGCGGTGACGAACCGCCTCCCCCCCTTCACCTCGATCTCCGTGCGCTCCGCGAGAAGCTCCACTTCGACAGGATGCAGATCCGGCGAGTGACGGAGGACCACGTCGTCGCGAACCTGCATTACGGGAAGACGTGGGTGCCGTCGGTGCTGAAGACCGAAGGCGCGCACGTCGCGCTCGAGTGCGAGGCGCTCGCGCCGAACCTGCGCGGCGAGGTCGAGGCGTACCGCGCCGCGGGTGAGCGACGCGAGCACGCCGTCCAGATCCTGCGGCGCGCGATGCTCTCCGAGCTCGACGAGGCGCTACCCTTCGACGAGCCGCTGCACGAGTACGGAAACCAGCTCGACGGCTCGCTCCGCTCGAAGTGGCTCGCCGCGTATCTGCATCAGCGCGACAAGTTCGCGTACAACGGCGACGAGTATCGCGTCTTCGATCCCAAGGGCCGTCCGCTCGTGCCAGAAGTGTGCGTGGATTTCCTGACCGACACCTTCGAGCGCGCGAGCGGTACCTGGTACGTCCCCCGCGGCGACAAGCCGCACCGGCAGGTCGGCAAGCTCGACTTCGACTCGATGGGTGTGAACCGGAACGAGATGCGACGCGTTCCGGGGTTCATCGCGTTCACCCGGAGCCATCCGGAGTGGTTCCAGATCATGGACGGGCGCGAGATCGAGCTCGGCAACCGCGAAGCGTTCTTCGGTTACCTCGGCGAGCACCTGGACGACTTCGCGCCGGGAGACGCGGTGCTCATCAAGGGCAAGACGCCGTGGGATCCCTTCCACGTACACTACCACTCGTTCTTCATCTACGAGAGCGACCCGGTGACGGGGATGCCGCTCGCCGTCGTTGGAAACGCGGGCAGGCCCAGCATCCGCTCGTGGGAGACCGAGATCCGGCGTACGCCGAAGCGAAGCATTCTCCACCGGATTCGCGTGTCGACGGAGTGGCTCGAGCATATCGCCGGCGTCGAGCCGTGGGACTCGGTGCCCCCGCTCGCTGCGGGTCCCGAATAACGGGCTCGAACGGCATCGAGACGACGCTGAACGTTGCTGGTCCGCGAAGCAACGAACCATACTCAGCATATGTCTTACCGGCTCACGGCGTTGCGCATCGCGGCGGCGGCAATCACGGCAGTGGGCTGGGCCGCGGCTTGCGGCACGGGTGACTCGGTCACCATCACCACTCCCGAGTGCAGCATCTACTTCGGCGGCGGTGTCATTCCCGATCCGCCCGACGGCGCGAAGCTGTGCCCCGCCGGCGCGTGCAACTACCAGTCGCAGCAAGGTTGCCCCGCGAACGAGAACTGCTTCCCTCACTACGACGCCACGTCCAACACCGTCACCGCGACGTGTGGCGAGGCCGGTGGTCAGACGGCGGGTGAGCCCTGTGACAGCGCGAACCAGCTCTGTGCGCGCGGCCTGGTGTGCGCCGACGGCGCGTGCCAGAAATCGTGCTGCGGCGGCGACTACACCGCCTGCGCCAAGGGCGAGAGCTGTATCCGGCAAGCCGTCGCCTTCAAGACGGCGAGCGGCGACGTCATTTCCTACGACGAGGGGCTAGGCACCTGCGCGCCGGTCGGCGGCTGTAAGCTGCTCGACAGCGCAACGACCTGTGCGAGCGACCCCAAGCGCCCGGTGTGTCGCATCGTCGATCCGACCGGGGCCGTCGCGTGCAGTCCCTCCGGCGATCGCGACGTCGGGGAGGCTTGCGACACCGACCACCAGTGCGGCGTGGGCCAGCACTGCGCCGGGAACGCGAACGCCGAGGCCGGCGCCGGAGTCCCGACGACCTGCGTGCGGCTCTGCGGCTTCGGGAGCTGCAATGCGACGCCCGCTTGCCCGGCAAAAGAGGGCGTCTGCGTCCACTTCACGCGCGACCCAGCCGGCGTCGGAGAGTGCACGCTGAACTGGACGGGACCTGGGCTCGGCGTGCCGGTCGACGGGGGCGTCCTCGACGCGAGCGCCGCAGCGCACGACTGAGAACGCCCCGTCGTCGAGCGGCGGCGCCGATCAGACTCCAGGCGTCGACGGGACCGACGCCAAAGGGGCGGAGCGACTCTCGTCCCGGACATGCCGGACTGCACCCGCCAGCTGACGGAAAGCGGCGATGGTCAAGGGCACCACTACCGTCGCGAGGCCCAGCGAGCCCCAGAACTCGAACGCGAGACGATACTCGTCCATTGAGCATCTCCTTGATGACGGACGCTCGTGGAACTCGCAGGAGCGAGAGCCCGAGGCCGTCGAACGGCGGCGATTGCCGTCGCTCGGGAACCTAAGACGCGCCGCGTCGCTGTCAATGCCGACGGAATCCGCTGTCCCGCGACGGCGGAGCGCTCGCTCTGCGAAGGGACCGGCCCTCTACTTCTTCTTGTTGGCGCGAAGGGCCTCGGTCAGCCGCTCACCCATCTCGTCGCGTGAGACGCCGACGATGTCGGACACGGCCTCGAGGTACGTGAGCTCCTCAGGTGCAATCGAGCCGTCTGCCGCCGCGGCTTCGAGGAGCAGCTTGAACGCCTCCTGCCGGACGTCCGGTGCAAGCGCCTTCATGGCGTCGGCGGCCTCGGTCGCGTCGACGATCGGGAAGATGACCTCGCGCTCGGAGAGAGGAATGCCGAACCGCTCGAGCATGCGATCTACGAAGGCGTCTTCTTCCGGCGAGAGGTCCTCGTCGGAAACCACGATTCCGGCAATGAGCCGGCACACGTTGCGTCGCACGCTGTCATCCATCTCGGGTCGGTCCTTTCGCGGGAAGCGAACCTTCGCATTTAACCCGGCGCCCGCCGAAGCTCGAACGAAAAACGCCGCTCGAGCTCCTCGAAGCTTCGCGTTCGATGTCGTAAGTTCCGCGCATGGACCCGCGGCAGCCCGGCACCCAGAAGCTCGTCCTCGTGATGGTGGGACTTCCGGCGCGGGGCAAGACCTTCGTCGCACGGAAGCTCCAGCGCTATCTGTCGTGGCTCGGCTACAGGACCCTCTGGGTGAACGTCGGCGACTACCGGCGCGCCCGGGCCGGAGCGAAGCAACCCGCCGACTACTTCGCGCCCGACAACACCGGCACCCGCGAGGAGCGTCTCGGGTTCGCCATGGCCGCGCTCGACGACCTGCTCGACTGGTTCAAGAAGGGCGGCGAGGTCGGCATCTACGACGCGACGAACACCGAGCGGAGCCGCAGGGACGTCATCCGCAAGCGCTGCGCTGACGCCGGCGTGAACGTCCTCTTCGTGGAGACGATCTGCGACGATGAGTCGATCATCGACGCGAACGTCCGCGCCAACAAGCTCCGTCTCCCCGACTACGCGGGCATCGACGCCGAGGCGGCGTTCCGCGATTTCCGCGCGCGCATCGCGCAGTACGAGCGCACCTACGAGCAGGTGAACGACGACGAGGGCAGCTACGTCCAGCTCATCGACGCGGGCCGCCAGGTGATCTCGAATCGCATCGAGGGTTACCTGCAGTCTCGCATCGTCTATTTCCTGATGCAGATCCGCCCCACCGACAGACCGATCTGGCTGACGCGCCACGGGGAGAGCGAGTTCAACGTCGTGGGTCGCATCGGCGGCGACGCGCCGCTCACGTCGCGCGGAGAGGAGTACGCGAACGCCGTCGCGGAGTTCTTCCGGGCTCGCAACGTACCCGTGGTGTGGACGAGCACGCTGCAGCGCACCGTCGCGACCGCCAAGCGCCTCGGGACGCAGCACTTCTCGTGGCGCATCCTCGACGAGATCGATGCCGGCATCTGCGACGGCATGACGTACCTCGAGATCAAGGCCGGCATGCCGGACGAGTTCTCGGCGCGCGCGTCCGACAAGTTCCGGTACCGTTATCCGAGAGGCGAGTCGTACTACGACGTCATCCAGCGCATCGAGCCGATCATCGTCGAGCTCGAGCGACAGCGCGCACCGGTGCTGGTCATCGCGCACCGAGCGGTGCTCCGTGCGCTCTACGGTTACCTGATGGGCAAGCCGCAAGACGAGTGTCCGCACCTCGAGATCCCGCTACACACGCTGATCGAGCTCTCCCCGACCGAGTACGGGCACGACGAGAGACGCTTCCCGCTCCTGTCGCGCTGACGGGAGGCTCTCAGCGACGGAGCGCCTCGAGCATGCCCTCGGCGAGGTGCGCCAGGCCGTCGAGCGAGACGACGCGGCTCGAGAGCACGGTGCCCTCCGAGTCGCTGACGAAGACACGGAGCCAGGGACCGTCGAGCGACGAGTAGACGATGAACGACGCGCGCCTCCCGAGAGCCCGGGCGCGTGCGACGACCTGGAGCGCGCTACGGGCGCCCAGGAGAGCCCGGCAAACGACGAGGTCGTACGGCCCCTCTTCGAAGAAGGTGCGCTCGAGGGCGTCACCTTCGTCCACGTGGGTGACCGACTGGGGGCCGAGTGGAGCCAGCGCGCTCTCGAGCAGCTTGCGGGCGTCGAGACTCGTGTCGGCGAGGAGCACGGAGTAAGGACGCGCCGTGGCGGTCCGGAGCGCGGAGGAGCCGAGGGAAAGCACGGTGCGCGTCTAGCAGAGTTCGTGCCTGCTCCGCATCCGCTCAAGTGTTCAAAATCAGACGACGTCGGGACCGCGCCACACGTGCCCCCGTGCAGAACTGAATGTTCATATGTGAAAGCTTCGCGCGCCGGCCTCGTCGCGTGATTGAACGGTGGAGCAGGTCGGAGTTATGCCTACATGCGGCTCGACGTCCCCTTCGAAGGGTGAAACCCGGTGGCCGGCCCGGCGACCGCCGGAGCGGTTCTCCTTGTAGTTCGCCGACCGGTTTGGCATCGCTCCGTCCATGGCAACGCTACACGACTTCACGGTGACGACGATCGATGGCCAGGAGAAGAAGCTCTCCGAGTTCGCAGGGGAAGCGCTGCTCGTCGTGAACGTGGCGTCGCGCTGCGGGCTCACGCCGCAGTACACCGCTCTCGAAGAGCTCTACCAGAAGTACAAGGGCAAGGGCTTCGAGGTGCTGGCGTTTCCGTGCAACGACTTCGGCGCGCAGGAGCCCGGCACTCCGGAAGAGATCAAGACGTTCTGCTCGACCAAGTACGACGTGAGCTTTCCGCTGTTCGGAAAGGTGCACGTCGTGGGTCCCCAGCAAGCGCCGCTTTACGCCTTCCTGACGGGACAGGACGCGCCGCCGAAGGGCGCGGGCGACGTGGTGTGGAACTTCGAGAAGTTCCTCGTCGACAAGAAGGGCAACGTGACGTCGCGGTTCGCGCCGCCGACGGCTCCGCTCGACCCCGAGATCACGAGCGCGATCGAGCGCGCGCTCGGCTAGGTCCGTGACGGCCCGTCACCAGTGCAGGCGTCATGACGTCCATGCGCGCCAGCTCCGGCGCCGCGCGCACTGCCGCGCCCTCCGCGATCGGACACCGAAAGCGCACGTGCAGATGCGTGAGGTGTCCCCACTCGTGCCGGATCACGCGGTCGAGGTGGGAGCGGCTCTCGAAGATGCCGTCGAGGAACTCCGGCGTCTCACCGAGACCGAGGGCGTACTCTCGCAGGAGCTTCTGCACTGAACGATCGACGAAGATGTTTTCGACGTTGGGATCGGTCGCGAACGCCTTCACGAGCGCCCAGGTGCGCGGGAGATCGAGTGACTTCGCCGTTCCGCGCGCGTACCAGCCGGGACCGGCCGCGTAATAGAAGCCGATGTCGGCGTCGCGTCCCGACTGATGACTGCGGTGCGGCCTGAGATACCCACCGCGCCGCGACGAGATGTGACCGATGTAGAGCAGGGGCGTCTTTTCGAACTGCTCGTTCACGGTGGAGACTGCGGTGACGATCGACGCGATCGACTCGTCGGTACCCCAGCCGTGGTCGGGCTCGACGACGTGCCAGCGAGCGCTCTCCGGCATCTGGATGGCGTTGAACAGCGCGCCGTGATTCGGGCGCCCGATGGACATCGACGCCAGCGACTCGGGAGCGGCCTTGAGCTTCGCAGACAGCTCCGCCGTCGTGATCGTCGGTGACAGGCTTCGCACCGGGGGCGCGTCGGACGTCGTCGCCGCCGGCAAGGGCGCGAGCTCCACCATCGCGACCGCCCGGGTTGCCGCACGAGGAAGGCTGGCCGTCTCCCGCGGGCCAGAACACGCGGCAAGCAGCATTGCGAGCGAGAAGAATGAGGGTCGCAACGGCGGCCAGCATCCCTCCATGCCGTTGCTCGATGCAACGCCGGCCGACCGCGAACGTTTCACCGAGATAACTACCTCGTCACTTAAACGTCACCGACCGACGAGTAGGGTGCGCCCCGACAAATGAAGACATCTCGTTCCTTCAGATACTCACGCGTCGCAAAAACCGTAGCCTTTGCGGCGACCTTGCTCGCCCCCGCGGCGGCACTGGCGCAGGCAGCTCCGTCGACGGAGCTGCCGCCCGCCGACACGTCGGTAGCACCTCCCGCGGACGTCCCGCCCGCCGTCGCACCGGTTACGCCGCCCGCGCCGCTTCCGCCGGTCGCCACCACGCCGCCGCCGGCTCCGCCCGTGACGACCGTGCCCGACGCGACCGAGCCGCAGGGCCCCGTCGTGGCGACGCCGCCCGCTCCCGGGAACGACGAGATGCTCCCGACCGATCCGCTCGCGGGCTGGTCCGGCGACACCGTGTACCTCCGTTCGGCGGACAACGAGTTCCAGCTCATGCCGGGCGGCCGTCTCCAGGTCGACGGCTACTTCTTCAAGCGTGACACCGATGCGATGCCGACGCCGAGCATCCTGCTCCGTCGCGCACGCCTCGAGGTCGCAGGCTGGGTCGGCAAGTACTTCTTCTACAACATCGGCGGTGACTTCGCGCTCGGCGCGCCCGCGGCGGCGGATCCCGTCGCGCAGAGCTGGGTCGCGACGACCGACGACTTCGTCGGTATCGCACCCTGGAAGTCGCTCGCGATGCTCCAGGTCGGGCAGTTCGACGCGCCCTTCACGATGGAGAACCGGACGTCGGACAAGTACTTCGACTTCATGGAGCGCTCGATCACCGTTCGCGCGTTCGGCATCCCGTCGAACAAGGAGACGGGCGCCATGATCAACGGCCTCCTGCCGAAGAAGATGGCGTACTACTCGATCGGCATCTTCGACGGTGACGGGCAGAACTTCCGCAACGTCGACGCGAAGTTCGACGCGATGGGCCGCGTCTACATCGCGCCGTTCGCGATGGCCGGCGTCAAATCGCTGGAAGACGTCGAGATCGGTGGCTCGTTCTGGGTCGGCAAGCGTGGCAACAACGGCCTCCGCCTCGCGTCCCAGACGACGCAGGGTGGGGTCACGTTCCTCGACCCGACCTGGAAGATCACGCCGACGATGGGCGCAACGACGCCCGTCGAGGTGCACCAGAACGGCACCCAGGCGTCCTTCGCCGCGGAGCTCAACGTCCCCATCGAGCACAAGTACGGTCTGCGCGCGGAGTACGTGCACAAGCACCAGCACCTCGCCGTCGACGACGCGACGACCCCGGCGAAGCTCGTTGAGCTCTCGCCCGGGCTCCTCGACGGCTGGTCGATGTACGGCGAGCTCTACGCCTGGGTCCTCGGCGACGACACGATCCTGCCGGCGCCGGGCCTCGAGCTTCAGTCTCGCCTCAAGCACTTCGAGACCAAGGCTCCGAAGAGCGGCGTGATGATCGCCGCTCGCTACGAGCACCTGAACGAGAAGATCTCGACCGACAAGGCCGTCACGTCCGACCCGCTCAGCGGGACGCACGAGGTCGACTCCTTCACGCTCGGCGCGAACTACTGGTACTCGAAGCGTTACCGCGCGACGTTCAACTACGTGCTCAACAACTTCTCGGGAGACGCGGGGAACCTGAAGGGCATCCAGACGACGCTCGGTGGTCACAAGACCGACCACGAGTTCCTGCTCCGTCTCGCCATCGCACTCTGACGAAAGGCACGGCGCCGCGCGCGCCATTGCCGGAGGGCCGCTGCTTCACGCAGCGGCCTTTGCTTTTGGGCTTGCCAATCCCGGGCCGGCCGCACTACACAGCGGAAATGCGTAAGCCTAGCAAGTCGATAGGAAATAGGGACTTTAGACCGTCCGGAGCGATTTTCTTTGTGATCCTGACGGCTTGTGGGCTTTCGGCGGCGCAACCGGCTCCCGTGCCGGCAGAACCCGCGCCGCTTCCGTCCCCGGCGGCCCCGGCGACGCCTCCGGCGCCTGCGGCACCGCCCGTGACCGTCGCGCCGGCTCCGGTTGCAGCTCCCGCGCCGGCTCCCGTCGCGGCTCCCCCGCCGCCTCCCGTCGAACCCGCGCCTCCCGTCGCGCCGACGGTGATCGCGCCCGCGACAGCGACCGAGGCGAGCTCAGCGCCCACCGTTCCCGGCGGCTCTCCATCGTCAGAGCTGCCCGCCTCGGAGAACTCTCTGCTGCCACCCGGTGAGAAGGCGCGCATGTCGCCGCGCGAGGTCTCGCCGGGCATCGTCTTCACGCCCGGCGAAGGCATCGACATCCAGAGCGCCGATCACGACTTCTCGGTCGGCATCGGGTTCCGCTTTCAGCTCCTCTATACGCTGCTCGACAAGGACCCGGCCACCCAGAAGACGGACCAGTCGCTCCAGCTCCGGCGCGCGCGCATGCAGCTCGCGGGACACGCCTTCGGCATCCACAACAAGTACCGGCTCGAGCTCGCCATCTCTCCGTCCGACGTGTCGCAGACCGCGACCGCAGTGACGACCAGCCCGCTCCTCGAGGCTTACACCGAGTTCGACTACCTGCGTGATCTCACGGTCCGCGCGGGTCAGTTCAAGGTGCCATTCGACCGCATGCGCGTCACGTCGGATATGGCGCGGCAGCTCGTCGACTACTCGGGCACCACCAGCGAGTTCAGCCTCGACCGTGATATCGGCGTCGAGCTGAAGTCGAACGACCTCTTCGGACTCGGGCTCTTCAAGTATCACCTCGCACTCCTCTCCGGTAAGGGTAGGAACAGCTTCGCGGCGCAGGACACGGGTCTGCTCTATCTCGCCCGCGTCGAGGTGTTGCCGCTCGGTCTCTTCGACGACTACACCGAGGGAGACTTCCAGCGCACGCGGCCGCGCCTCAGCGTCGGCGGCTCGTTCGTCCACATCACCGACGCGCGCAGGGACCGCGGCACCATCGGCAATTTTCCGCTCGACGCCGGTGGGTCGACCGATTTCAACCTCGCCGAGGGCGACCTGATGTTCAAGATGTACGGCCTCTCGCTCGAGGGTGGCTTTTACTACCGACACGGTGATCGCAACGCCGGCAAGTTCGTCGACGCAACCGGCAAGGCGATCAACGACGCCGCCGGCAATCCGCTCAAGGCTCCCACGGCTAGCCGCGATGGCACCGGTGTCACGGCGCAGGTTGGCTACCTGATTCCGCGCGTGCCACTCGAGGTCGCGGGCCGCTACGCCAACATCCGCGGCGTGTCGGATCCGCTCCACAATGCGCTCAAAGACTCGAACGAGCTCGGTGGCGGCCTGAGCTATTACTTCGCTCAGCACCAGCTCAAGCTCCAGACGGACTACTTCCGCATCTGGCAGAGCGAGCTCTCGAGTGGGTATAACCAGCTCCGCGTCCAGCTACAGCTCGTGATGTAGCGATGACACGGCAAGCTCAAAGCATGGGCTCGCCTAGCGCAAACGCTCGCGTACTCTCCGGCTGGTACGCGAGCGGAAGCTCGTCGCGGCGCGCGCCGAACCGACGAGCGGCGAAGACACCGCGACGGTCGTGCTCGTCGTCGAGCGACGACTCGGCGCGGACAACGAGGAGCGAGAGAGCGACGCTCTTGGCGAGCACCAGCGCGAAGCGGCGCGCCCCTGCCTCGATGAGCGGACGGCTCGTGCCGGCGGCTTCTCGTGCCCACGCGATGGCGCGGACCACGTCGGTCTCCGCGGTGTGCGCCAGAGCGGCGAGGCTCGGTTCCCGCGCGACGACCCGCGCGCGACGCACGAGCTCGATGAGCGGGTCCCAGGCGTCCTCGCGAGCGAGCGCGCGGATCGTCTCGAGCGCGAGCACGTTGGTGGTGCCCTCCCAGATCGAGAGCACCTGCGCGTCGCGGAGCAGCGCAGGGAGACCGGTGTCCTCGACGTAGCCGGCGCCGCCGAAGCACTCGAGCACCTCGCTCGCGCTCGCGACGGCAAGCTTGCCGGTGAAGAGCTTCGTGAGCGGCGTGAGAACCTGGAGGACGGCCTGTTCGTTCGCGGACGCCTCCCCGGTCTCGCTCTTGCCGAGGAGGAGCGCCTGATGAAACGCGAGCCCGAACGCCGCGTCGTAGTCGGCGGACAGCTCCGCGAGGGTCTCGAGGTGGAGCGGCTTCTCGGAGAGCGGCGTGCCGAACGCGATCCGCCGTCGCGCGTAGTCGCGGGCGAGCGCGAGCCCTCGCTGCATGCCGGCGACGGCGCACACCGCGTTCCAGGTGCGCGTGATGTTGAGCATCGAGCTCATGTTCCGGATGCCGTCGGTGAGGCCGGCAACCGGTTCGGCGACCGCGCCGTCGAGCAGGAGCTCCGCGGTCGGCAGATGACGGGTGCCGAGCTTGTCCTTGAGCCGGTGGACGGTGAGGCCGTTGAGACGTCCGTCGTCGCCGCGAACCCGGAGATAGAAGAGCGCGAGCCCCTTGCCGCCCGGGCCGTTCCCCTCGGGGCGCGCGAGCGTCAGCGCGACGTCGCTCGTCACGGCGGACGTGAACCACTTGGTGCCGTGGAGACGGTACACGTCCCCGTCGGCGCGACGTGCGACCGTCTCCGACAGACCGACGTCGGACCCGCCGGTCCGCTCCGTCATCCATTGTCCGCTCGTCCAGGCCGTCGCGGGGTCGCGACCGACGAGACGCGGCAGAACCCGGTCTCGCAGCGCGGGTGGCGCGACGAGCTCCAGGGTGCGCGCACAGCCGTCGGTCATCGCCAGCGGGCACGAATAGGTCTGACTCGACGGCGCAAACAGATGGACGAGCAGGAACTGGTGCACGCGCGAGTACGCGCCGTGACGGCGCTCGTATGCGACACCGACGAGGCCGTCCTCCGCGGCGACGCGCGCCATCTCTTTCCACGCCTCGTTCACCTCGACGCGATCGACGCGGTTGCCCCACGGATCGAAGGGCACGTGCCGCGGCTCGTCGAGCCGGTGCCGGCGCGAGAGGTCCGCGAGCGGCCCTGCGGCCTTCGCGCCCATCGCCGAGAGCGACGGCGTGATCGCTCGTTCCACGTCGGGCGGCACGGCTTGCCGGAGAAACGCGCGGAGCGTCGGATCGTCGAACGCGCTCGCTAGGACCGGCGGCTCCTGGAAGAACGACATGTCGAGAACGTAGCGTGACGCGGATTTGAGGGAACCGGAGTCAGCCGTCCCGGCAAGACCACGCCACACACCGGTAGAGAGGCGAAGCGCGAGCGCTTCGCCACAAGCCTGAACAGCCGGACACGCGAGTTCAGGTGTCTACTGCTTTTTCGTTCAACTCCGGGCCGACTGGTGGTAAACGTATCGGTTCCGGGTGTCCTTCTTTGTCGAGTGATCTCCGCGCTTCACGACGAGCGCGAGAGCGGACCAGCCTGGGAGGCGTGCCGTGAGAAGAGTTCGAAAAGTACCGAAGCGTTCAGCATCCAAGGCCCCCAAGAGCCAGGTGAAGACGTCGCGCCGCCCGACGACGACGCTCACCATCGCCGGCGTCATCGCGAAGATCGCGACGCTGCCGGCGGCAAAGCTCGCCGCGCTCCGGCCGCGCTGCATCCCGATCGTCGGCCCCGTCGGCCAGCGCAAGGGACCGAAGATCATCGCCGTGCCGCGCGCCGGTTCCGTCGCGACGACCGCGACGACTGCCGTGCCGGTGTCCGTCGCTGCCCGTGTCGCGCCCGCGGAGCCGAAGCTCGTGACGCCGCCGGCGCCGCCCGCGGTGCGTCTCGGGCGTCTTCCGCCGCGTGTTGCCGCTTCCGCCGTGCCGGCACGGCCGAGCACGGTCGGGTTCGCGCCCATCACCGTCACGCCGGTGCCGGCGCGCCGTCCAATGCCGAAGGACCGCTGGGCGCACATCGAGGCGCGCGCTGCGCGTCTCGGGGTGCAGCTCGACGGGGACGCGCGCGCCGTCGTTCGCGCCGTGTTCGAGAGCACTTCCGCTCTCTCCATCGCGGCACGTGGGCGCGGCCACGAGCTCGCCGCGCTCGCCGGTGCCGTGGAGCTTCCGCAGACGATCCTCGTCGTGGGCCCGGACGCCTGGGCGCTCGCCGATCTGCGTGAGCGGCTCGAGCGCGCCGGCGTGCGCGCGCAGCTGCTCAACGACGCGAAGAGCGCGGCGCCTCACGCCTCCGTCCTCGACGCGATCGCCACCGGCGTGGCGAAGGTCGTCCTCACGACGCCGCGGTGGCTCGCGCGCGATCCGGTGCTGCGCGCGCTCGCGCGGTCCGGCGTGTCGCTCGTCATGGTTCTCGAGGCGCAGGCCGTCTCTCCGCTCAGCGCCGCTTTCTCGCCGGCTCACGCGCGCCTGTCGCTCCACGTCGATCGGCTCGGGCGCCCCCCCGCCGTCGCGTTCGCACCGGGAGCGAGCGCGGAGATCCGTCACGACGTCACCGTCGCTGTACTGCCCGGCGCGCCCCGTCTTCTCGAGGACGTGAGCGCCGCCAGCGTAGCCTTCAGTGAAGTCCGGTGTGCGCGCGAGCTGCGACGCCGCGCGCTGTCCGACGCCGTGCAGCGATTGCCGAAGCCGATGCTCGTGCTCTGCGCGACGTCTCAAGAGGCCGACGCCGCCTACGACACCCTGAAGTCGCTCGGCCTCCCGACGCATCGTTACCACGAAGAGATGCGGGCCGGCGTTCGCGCCGCCGAGCAACTCGAGTTCTCCATGCCCGGTGACGAGGCGATCCTCGTCGCGACCAGCGCGTTCGCGCCGTCGTCGAGCCCCTACGGGGAAGATCCGGAAGGCGTGCCGCTGCGCTACGGCCGCCGCACGTCGAAGCTCGACATTCGGTCCATCGTGCGCTGCGATCCCCCCGCGTCGCTCGAGCAACTGGTGGACGAGCTGTCACTCGTCGCGCGCGACGGGAAGGCCGGGCACGCCGTCGTGCTCCACGACCCCGGCGATCGCTCCCCGGTTGAAGCGCGGACCGACGCGACGCGGCCGAGTGGCGAGCAGATCATGCTCATGGCGCGCGCCCTCGAGTCGATGTCGACGGACGGCGCGATCACGACGGAAGCGCTCGCGCTCGCTGCTCGCTCGAGCCGGCGCTCGGTGGAAGCACTCGCCGATCTTCTCGACGGCATGGGCCTGGTGACGCATCGGGACGGCTGGCTCACGCGCCTCGCGCCGGAACCGGTGGTGCTCAGGGAGCTTCGCGGGCTCGCGGAACGGTACGCGACGGTGCGCGTGCTCGACACGCGCCGGCTCGGGCTGGTCATGGAGCTACTCATGCGTCCCGGCTGCAAGACGGCGGGGCTCGCGCGCGCACTCGGGGAGACGAACGCCAAGGACTGCGGCGCCTGCACGGCCTGCCGCGGGGACGACCGAGAGAACGTCACACAGCCGTCGCGGCAGCCCCTCGCCCGTCGCTTCGCGGTGCAGACCGCCGACGGCCACAACGACGGAGCGAAGACGTTCCACGCAGACGAGCGCGTCGCGAACCACGCAAAGCTGACCGCGAAGCTCGCCGATTTCAGCCGCTAGGATCCGTCGGGCTTTGCCCGACGGGCTCCTGGAACGACGGCCTCCAAGCCGTGAACTTCCGCGCCGTGCCCCCGACGGGCGTGCACCCGGCGCGGCGTCGCGACTAGAATGGCGGTGATGAAGCTCCGTGCCGCCGCCGCCCTCGTCGTGATGGGGGCCACCATTCAGGCGTGCAAGAGCGGGGAAACGCCGAGGGGTATCGCGTCCACCGTCGCGCCGGCAGCGCTGGCGCCGGTGCCGGCGAACACGGGGGCGTCGAAGCGTCCGGTCTTCGTGCGCGGGCCGTCGGGCGGCGCCGCGGTTGCACCGTTCATCGCGAGCGAGCTCGCCAAGGGGCGGAGCGGACACTACGGGGTCCTCGTCTACGTCGGCGCGACGTGGTGCGAGCCCTGTCAGGGCTTTCACAAGGCCGTCGCCGCCGGCGACTTCGACGAGATGCTCGCCGGCGTGCGCATGCTCGAGTTCGACCTCGACGAGGATCGCGAGCCGCTCGCGACCGCGGGCTATTCGTCCGAGCTGATCCCCCTCATCGCCCTGCCGAAGCAGGACGGCACCGCGTCAGAGCACCGCATCGAGGGCTCGATCAAGGGCCCCGACGCCGTCCGGCAGAATCTGATGCCGCGCCTCCGCGCGTTCCTTCAGGGCCAGGCCGCGGGCTGAGCCGCGAGAGCGGCCGCAAGACCCGTCACGGAACGACGAGAGCGCCGAGGTCGTCGATGACGGGGCAACCGCACGCCTCGAGCCGCTCGCGCGATTGATGGCCGGCAGCGACGAGCACCGGGCGAACGCCCATCGCCGTCGCGACCTCGAAATCGTGAACGGTGTCTCCGACGAAGAGCGTGCGGGCCGGCGCCACGGCGCTCGAGCGCATCCAGCCCACCGCGAGCTCGAGCTTGCCGCGCGCGTAGTGGTCGTCGAGCCCGACGACCTCGGTGAAGAAGTCGCGGATACCGTGGGTCGCGAGGAGCGGCTCGAGCGTCACCTTCCGTGCGGCAGAGAGGATACTGCTCGTCTTGCCGCGAGCACGGAGGGCGGTGAGCACGTCGCGCGCGCGCGGCGCGAGAGCGCACCCCTCGACGCCGCCGTCGTAGGTCGTGATGAAGAACGTCGCGAGGTCTTCCCACTCGGCCGGACCGACGTCGAAGCCGAGCCGCTCGTAGTAGCGCTTCACCGGGAAGTCGAAGTACGCGCGGTACTTCTCGCCGTCGATCTCGGGCAGCGACTTCTTGCGTAACATCGCGTTGAGCACGTCGACGCAGTGCGCGTGGTCGTCGAGGAGCGTCCCGTTCCAGTCCCAGACGACGTGATCCACGTCCTGGAGCAGCGACGTCGTCACTCGGCGCTCGCGACCTTCGCGACGGGCTCGCCGAGCGGGAGCCACGAGAAGAACGTCTTCATGCACTCTTTCTGCTCGGGCGGCATGAACTCGAAGTTTCGCCCGCGATCGATGATCTCCCAGAAATCCTTGCTGGTGACGACCTCGAGCTGCTGCCGGATCGTGAGCAGGCGCTCGCGCGGCTCGCCCGCCATGTCACGACAGATGGTGCGCGCCTTCTCTTCTTGACCGGTCAGGAGGTAGTAGCTCGCGAGCTTCACCTGGGCCTTGCGCACGCCGAGGAGCCCCTTCTCCTGGCTCTGGGCGAGCAGCGGCTGATCGAGCTCGAGGAACTCACCGAGCATGCCGGCTTCCTGCGAAGCGCCCACCTGATTTGCCACTTCACAGAGCGCCGACACGTCGTACGCGACCGTCTCGGTGACGAAGGTGAGCTTCATGTCGAAGCTGACGTGACCGTAGTACTTCATGTACTTCACGCCCTCGAGCGCCGCCTCCCCATTGCCGTTCCTGAGCATCGCCTCCACGAGGATGCGATACTGATTCAGGACGTTGTACGCAGTGCGGACATCGCGCGCGTTGAGCGTCGTCCTCATGTACGAGTTCATGAAGCGGTAGACGAGGTTGATGAGCTCCCGATCGCCGGCCGCCACCGCTGCCTCGCCGATGTAGCGAGTGTCGATGGCGACGAGATAGTTGATGTCGCGCATGCTCGCGAGCGCCTCGTTGTAGATCCCGAGGTACTGGCGCATCACCTTCCACTCGACCCACGTCCTCCGCTGCTCGAGCTCTCCGAGCGACTCGGGATCCATCGCGACGAAATCGGGGTTCTCCCGGATGCTCGGACCGACCGAGAACCACTCCGGGACCGCGCTCGGCTTGGCCTTGATGTACGCGACGGCGAAGTCCTTCAGCGCGTCGACCGCGCCGCTCGCGATGATCTTGTCCTTGCCGGAGATGCTGTTACTCGTGATGTCCGTCAGCTCTTCCATCGCGAAGAGCGTCGACGCCTGGGCCTCGAAGCGTGCGGTCGCCACGGCGAGGGCGGCCCCCTTCGTCGCCATCTTCACCGCGTCGCTCCGGATGCGGTTCACGATCGTCTCCGGCTCGAGGAACCAGAACACGTAACCGAAGTAGGGGGCCATCATCAGGAGGCCCGTCGTGGTCAGCGCGAGCATCGACAGGAGGACGACGCGCGGGACGTAGTCGTGCTTGAGCGACACGCTGAGCCACACCGCGAACACGCAGGCGACGAGGTAGTAAGCGAGCACCCCCATGTTCAACCGATCACGGAAGAACATGCGCGTCACGCCGGTGTACCGATCGGCGGACAGCTGGACGATGATGCTCACGACGGTGATGACGAGCCCGAAGACCGCCGCGATGTTGCCGGCGAGCGAGCTGATCGCGTCCGAGATGCTCCCGGGGTCGAAGGCGATGTAGTGGGCGAAGGGGTTCTTCGCCGCGACGTCCGTCACCTTGCCGGTGAGGAAGAAGTCGATCGAGTAGAGCGACCAGAACGCGACGACCGCGACGGAGAAGAGAACCCCGACGCGCAGCGCCCACGTCCGGCGCAGACTCGGGGACTCGCTCGTCATGGTCCGGAATCCCCCACCCGGCTCAGGCGGAGAGCGTCGCTTGCTCCCGGTAGTGCGGCGTCCAGCCGTTGCGGTCCTTGAAGAGCCGCACGCAGCGGATCGCCTTCGTGTCGGTGAGCAAGAAACGATGGTGGCGATTCCTGGGGACGATGATGAGGTCCCCCTGATGCACCTCTACCCGCATCCAGCGATCGTCGAGTGAGCGGATGTCGAAGATCCCCTCGCCCTCGAGGACGAAGCGGACCTCGTCGTCGTCGTGGAAGTGCTCGTCGACGAACTTCGCGCAGATGGCGTCGAGGTTCGGTGTCGTCGGCGCGAGCTCGATGATGTCTTCCTCGATGTAGTCGCGCTTCGCCTTCACGTCGTCGAGGGGGGCGCGGTAGCGATCGGGCGCGGTGTCGATCTTCGAGTAGAAGACGTCGTTCTTCGCGAGGGTCGCGGTCGAGATGTCGCCGCCTTCTTCGAGCCAGTGAGCTTTCATCGTTTGCCTCCTTCGAGGACGCCGAGCGGCGGCTCGGTCGCCTTTCGTGCGTCTACCCCGAGGGCGGCCATGCGCACCGCCGCCTCGAACAGGTAGTGGTAACACTCGGCGTGGGTCTTCGCCTCGACCCAGTCCTTGCCCCAGATGTAGACACCGTGACGGCGTACGAGCACTGCGTAGGTACGGGGGTTCGCCGCAATCGCCTCGGCCATCGCCTCGGCGAGATCGCGCTCGTGCGCGGTGTTCTCGATGATCGGGACCCGGAGCTTGTCGTGGTAGCCGTGCCCGGCGATCCCCTTGATCATCTCGAGCTCGGTGCATTCGAACGCTTCGCGCGCGTGAAGGGTCGCGAGGAGCGCGTGCATGGAGTGCGAGTGGATCACGGCGCCCGCGCCGCGGAGCCGGTAAGCGTTGAAGAACAGCGGCGAGCACGCGCTCGGCGAAAGGCCGGGCGACGCCGGTTGCTCGAGCACCTCACCCGACTCGTCGAGCACGTACATGTCGGACTCGCGAATGCGTTCCTTCTGCACGCCGCTCGGGGCGATGTAGATGCGCCCGCCGTCACGGATGCTGACGCCGCCGCCTGTCCCCGAGACCCAGCCCTGGGCGTAAAATGCCCGGCAGAGCTCGACTATGAGCGCGCGCGGAGAGGGTTCGTTCATTGCAGTGTCCTGGGCGACCGGGGTGGACCCGCGGACTCCCGAGCTTACAGCGAAACCCGGCCGCCCTGTCCCGCGAAAAAGGCTCACGTCTTCGCGATGATGGTCCAGTCGTCGTGCGCGTGGCCGTCCGCGATGAACCGGTCCATCAGCGCGGCGATGGCCGGCAACACTGCGAGCTCCGTCCCGCCCTTTGACGCCTCCTCGAGCATGAGTCGCGCGTCCTTGCGCGCCATGACGAGCTCCCACGACGGATCCTCGAAGTTCGCGGCCAGGATGCGTTCCACTCTCGCCGGCAAGAGCATGCCCGGGTTGAAGAACTGAAAGAGCGAGCTCGCGTCCTTTGCCGACACGTTGAGCGCCTTTGCGAGCCCGAAGAAGTCCGCGAGCCCGGCGGTGAGGAACATCAAAAACTCGTTTCCGAGCAGCTTGAACGACGCAGCGCGCTCCGCCTCGGGCCCCATGTAGACGAGCTTACCAGTCATCTTCGACAGCTCGGGCGACAGCGTGTCGAACCGCGGCTTCTCACCGGAGGCGAGCATGACGCCGGTGGACTCGAGCGCGTTCTGCGGACCCATGAACACCGGCGCGTGCTGGAACTGGACGCCGCGCTCCGCCCAGCGAGCGGCGCGAGCACGCGTTCCCGACGGAGACGTGGTGGTGTGATCGATGATGATCGCGCCCGGCTCGAGGCCGGGACGGAGCTTTTCGAGCACGTCGTCGACCGCCGCGTCGTCGGACAGCGTCAGGTGAATGCGCGTCGCGCCGCGCGCGGCTTCGGCCGGATCGGCGACGACCAGGGCGCCGTCAGCGACGAGCGGTTCGGCGCGCTTTGCGTTGCGGTTCCAGACGCGGACCGCCTCACCGCGACGGCGGAGAGCCCGCACGAAATTCGAGCCGAGAAGTCCCATCCCGTAGAACGCGATCATCCGTATCTCCTTGTGTGTTCTGAAATCTACGTCGCGGTGCTCGGGAGCGCGGAGCCGTAGGCACGGAGCCGTTCCGGCACGGGACGCCGCACGAGCGCCGTCTCGAGAGCGGCGCGCTCGCCGAGCTCCGCGCTGTCGGCGCTCGCGAGGATCTCCACCGTTGCACCGACCTTGCGAGCGACGGGAACGCCGTCCCTGAAGAGCACGCGGTTCGACGCGATCGCTGGAATGCGCTCGCCGGGGGTGACGATGCCGACGAGGTTCAGCGGGTCGCCGGCGCTGAGCGAGACGAGGACGCCGCTCGTCGCGGAGCGACGGACGCTGCGCAGCGCGTCGACGGCTTCCGGCAAGGCATACTGCTCGCCGGCCCAGCCGGCGACGAAGCGACCACCACGGAGGTCGCCGCGCGCCTCGAGCCGGCGATAGGTACGGAGGAGCTCGCGCCACGGGGGTAACGCGGGTTCGCGCTCGAGGACCCGCCGCGAAACGACGCCGTACCGGCGGAGCAACGCGCGCGCGACGACCTCGACGACCTCTTCAGGGGCGGCGGACGCGTCGCCGTCCTGCGAGAGCGACAGCAGCGACCAGCGTCCCGCGCTCTCCATCCCGGGAAATTGCCCACCGCGACGGCGTCTGAGGAGACGCGCACGGACGGCGGCGGGGACGAGGAGCGCCCGGAGACCGGCGAACGAGTCCGACGTCACGAGTCCGTTCGAGACGAGCTCGGCGAGGCCGTCTTCTATCTCGGCGCGGTGGCAACCGGTGCCACGCACGACGTCGTCGAAGAAGCTCGCGCCGCGCGCTTCGAGGTGACCACGGACGCGCTCCGCGACGCCGCCGAGCGCGAGCGGCTCGGGCGGAGAGACGGCGCGGAATGCAGCGACGTTCGCGCGACCGACGAGGGCGATCGGCGTCGCGCGCACGGGGCCCGACGCTCGCGCCGCGCGGCCAGCCGGAGAGCGACGGAGCCACACGAAGCGACCCGACAGGCAGAGCGCGTCGAGCCACCCTGGCTCGTAGTCGACGATGCGCGACGGCAGGAGCTCGGCTTCCCACGCCGCGGCCGGCGCCTCGTAGCCCTCGAGCTGCGTGAGGACGGCGGCGACGGCCTCCGGTCCGCGCATCTTCGTCTCGGGCAAGGTGCGCTGCCACGACGCGAGGAAGCGCATGTAATCCGCCTGGGAAACGGGCTCGATCTCGCTTCTCAGCCGTCCCAGCGTGTAGCGGTGCACGCGCGCGAGGAGACGGCGCTCGCACCACTCCGTCTCGGTCGCGCCGGCGGTGAAGACGCCGCGGAGCACGAAGCCCTCCGACTCGAGCGCCGCGAGCGCGGACTCCACGCGGTAGACGGCGACGCCCGCTTCGGCGGCGAGGGCGTTCGCCGTCGTCGGACCGAGCGACTCGAGGCGGCCACGGAGGAGCTCGACGAACGCGACGTCCGCATCGACGGGGACGACGGAAGGGATGCGGAGCGGCGGAAACTCCGGCACCGCCACGAGCCGTGCGCCGTCCGGCAGATCGGCGGACAGCGCGAGGCCGACCTCCGCCCAGCGCTCGGCGGCCACCCAGAGCACGGGCCCGGACGGCAGATGGACCTCTGCGACCCTGCGCGCCGCGCGGAGCGCCTCGAAGGACGGCGTCCAGTTATAGCGACGTCCCTCGGCCTCCGTCGCAAAACCGAGGAGCACCAGCGCTTCGTGGAGCTCATCGGCGTTGACGGGGACGGGCCACGCCTCGCTCCGCACGCGGTCGATCGCAGCGGCGTCGAGCGCGCCGAGATCGCGCGCCGTCCGCGGATCGAGATAGCGCCGCGAGTAAACGGCCTGGGTCCGCCGCTCCTCGAGCGGCGCGTCGTCGAGGAAGGCGTAGGGGCGCGCCGTCAGGATCTCTTGAGTGAACGGCGACGGCTCGACCGTGTCGCGGGCGACGAGGCGTTTCTTCCCCGCCGCGATGTCGCGGAGCAGCTCCTCGAAGCCGTCCACGTCCATCGCCTCGACGAGGCAGTCGCGGATGGTCTGCTCCACGAGGGGGTGATCGGGGATCTCGCGGTCACCGGGCGCGACGTTCTCCTGGCAAGCGACCTGGTCGGGGAAGACGACCGCGGTGAGATCGTCCGCGTCCATACGCTGGAAACGCGGGGGAACCCGCTTGCCGCCGCGCCATCGGAGCACCGCGAGCGCACGCGTCGCGTTCCATCGCCAGCGGGTCCCGAACATCGGCGCGAGGAGCGCTGCCTTGACGAGCACCTCGCGCGCCGTCTCGACCCGGAGATAGTCGAACACTTCCTCGAGCGGGAAGCTGTGGGTCGGCCCGAGCGAGAGCACGATCGCGTCGTCGGTCGCCGCAGCCTGGAGCTCGAAGTCGAAGCGCTGGCAGAAGCGTTTTCGGAGGGCGAGACCCCAGGCGCGGTTGATGCGGCTCCCGAGCGGCGCGTGCACGACGAGCTGCATGCCGCCGCTGTCGTCGAAGAAGCGCTCGAGGACGAGCGTATCCTCGGTCGGGATGACGCCGAGGGCGGCGCGACCGGCGGCCAGATACTCGACCGCCTGGCGCGCGGCCTCCTTCGGGATCCCCGGTTCGGCCGCGACGTGGTCGATGGTGCGGTCGAGCGCCTCGTTCGAGCCGTCGGCGAGGAGCGAATCGACGCTCGCTCGAAAGCGCGACACCGCGGACGAGAGCTCGCGCGTACGACCCGGCGCTTCACCGAGCCAGAACGGGATCGTCGGCGGCTGACCGCGCGCGTCCTCCACCCGCACCGTGCCGGGCTCGACCCGCAGGATCTTCCACGATGCGTTGCCGAGCTGGAAGATGTCGCCCTGCATGCTCTCGATGGCGAAATCTTCGTTGATCGATCCGACCTTCACGTTGGTCGGATCGACGACGACCTCGTAGTCGGCCATGTCGGGAATCGCACCGCCGGACGTGATCGCCGTCAGGCGCGACCCTCGCCGGCCACGGAGCTTGCCGTTCACCAGGTCGCGGTGGATGCGCGCGCCGCGCCGGCCACGACGGGTGCTGAACCCGTCGGCGAGCATCTGCACGACGGCGTCGAACGACGCCCGCGACAGACCGGCGTACGGATACGTCGAACGGAACAGGTCGAAGAGCGCGCTCTCGTCCCATTCGTCGGACGCGGCGGCAGCGACGATCTGCTGCGCGAGAATGTCGAGCGGCGCCTCGGGGATGCACACCTGGTCGAGCTCCCCGTCGCGAACGGCGGCGAGGAGCGCGATGCACTCCACGAGCTCGTCCCGGGTGAGCGGGAAGAGCCGCCCCTTCGACACGCCATCGAGCTGATGACCCGCGCGCCCGACTCGCTGGAGGAGCCTGGCGATGGAGCGCGTCGAGCCGACCTGACACACGAGGTCGATGCTGCCGATGTCGATCCCGAGCTCGAGCGACGCGGTCGCGACCAGCGCCTTGAGCGCGCCGGATTTGAGGCGCTGCTCGCTCTGGAAGCGCTGCTCGCGGGCGAGGCTCCCGTGATGCGACGTCACGTTCTCGGCGCCGACACGGTCGCCGAGGTGTCGCGTCACGCGCTCGGCGAGGCGCCGCGTGTTGACGAAGATCAGCGTCGTCCGGTGAGTGCGGACATGCTCCGCGAGACGGTCGTACGTCTCGTTCCACACCTCGCCGGACATGACGGCCTCGAGCGGCGACGCGGGCACCTCGATGGCGAGATCACGGGAGCGAAGGTGCCCGGAGTCGACGATCGCGCAATGCCGGGGCGCGCCGTCCGGTCCGGCGCCGACGAGAAACCGCGCCACCCGTTCGATCGGTTTCTGGGTGGCGCTCAGGCCGATGCGTTGAACCGGCGTGCCGACCAGCGCGTCGAGGCGCGCCAGCGACAGCGCGAGGTGCGAGCCGCGCTTGTCCCCGACGAGCGCATGGATCTCGTCGACCAGGACGGCGCGCACGGTGGACAGCAGCGCGCGGCCCCGCTCGCTCGTGAGGAGAATGTAGAACGACTCCGGCGTCGTCACGACGATGTGCGGCGGGCGCGCCGTCATGCGGGCACGATCCCGGCTTGCCGTGTCGCCGGTGCGAACCATCGTGCGGAGCGCGGCACGCGGGAGACCCATCGCCTCGAGCTCGTCGTCGATGCCGGCGAGGGGCATCTCCAGGTTTCGCTCTATGTCGTTGCCGAGCGCTTTCAGCGGCGACACGTAGAGCACGCGGGTCTCGTCCCCGAGGGCGCCGGCCACGGCGTCCTTCACCAGGTCGTCGATCGCCGACAGAAACGCCGCGAGCGTCTTGCCCGAGCCGGTTGGCGCGGCGATGAGCGTGCACTCGCCGGCCTTGATGCGCGGCCAGCCGTCGGCCTGGGGAGCCGTGGGCTTGCCGAGCGCCCGGGTGAACCACGCGGCGACGGCGGGATGGAAAGCGGACAGCGCCACCGCCTAGAGCTAGCGCCACGAGCCGCGAAGAACAATGGGGCCGTCGGTCAGCCCGATCCGTGCCTCGCTCAGCGGGCGCTCTCGGCGATCAGGGTCGCCCGCTCGGCCAGGCCGACCAGGCCGAGCCTTCGCGCGGCGGCGCCGACCTGGCGCGCGGAGGGGCGCCCGCGGCGTAACCCGCCAGCGCTCGCCGGCTCGGACATCTCGGCGAGGGCGAGCTGGGTCCGCAAGATCTGCGATTTGTAGCCGAGCTCACGATGCATCCCGAGCGCGACCTCGAAGTGCCCGAACGCCGCGGACTGATCGCCTAGGTAGCGCGCGAGCATCCCGAGAAAGTACGACACCGACCCGAGGAAGAAGCCCCAGCCGTGCACGGGGTTGAAGCGCGCGTACGGCAAGAGCCTCGCGTGGAGGACGCGCACTTGCTCGCTGTCCTCGAGCGCTATGGCGGCGAGGGCGAGCTTCGACAAGGTGTAGAGATAGGCGTGGTCGCGCGTGATGCTCTCGAAGCCGTCGCTCGCCAGCGCCGAGAAGTCGATCTTCGCCTCGGCCTTCGCCCCCGACTCGAGGAGCTCGACGATGCGATCGGCGCGATAGCAGGGGATCGCGCGCGCCCAGGTCCAGTCCGCCTCGTGGAGCGGCTCGGGGTGACCGGCGAACCAGGCGTGCCCGCGGCGCTCCATGCGAAGAGCGATCTTCTGGTACGTGAAGCGGAAGCGGGCGTAGTTGAGCCGGAGCCGTTTCGCCTGCTCGTTCAGCTCGATGAAGCGCGCCTCGGCGTACTCCAGGTCGCCGGCGTGGAAGCGAAGCAGCGCACCGTAGCTGTCGTACTGCCAGATCGCCTCGGGCATGCGGAGCGAATGCGCGACCTCCCCGAACGACTCCAGCGCTCGCGACGCGGACCCGAGATCGGCGCGCTGCAGGAAGGCCAGGTAACGTCCGATGTACGCCTCGGCGCTCCACCACGCCTTGTCGGGCGTGACCAGGCGAAGCATCTCTTCCGACGTCGCGAGGAGCTCGTCGAGGTGATCGGGGCCCGAGAGCCCGTACAGCCGGTGGCCGAGCGCCTCGAGGAGGTGCGTGGGCTCGCCCAGCTCGCGCGCCATTCCGAGGCCCCGCGCAGCGATGGCCTGGCTCTCGGCGACGGTGCAGGAGTGGGGTGGCAAGCACGCGAGCCGTCCGACCGCGCGCGTGCGCTCCGGCGTCGCGTCCTCCGGCAAGAGCTCGAGGGCGCGCGTGAGGGCCTTGAGCGAGAACGGATCGGGGATGAGCGCCATCCAGACCGTCGGACGTAGATACCCGACGGCCTCGAGCAGCAGATCCGCGAAACCGTGCTCGGTCGCGACGTCGATCGCGCGGGCGCAGTACATGACGGATTCTTCGACACCGCCGGCGCGACGAAGCGCGCGGGCGCTCGCGAGCAGGAGCTCGCAGCTCTGCCGCAGGTCGGGGGCGTGCGCGTAGCGCTGCGCCGCGAGCGCCCATCCGTAAAACTTCGTCGCGTCCTCGTAGGCGAAGGCGCGCACCGCGGCGTCGCCCGCGTGACGGCAAGCGATGACGGTGCGCTCGTGACCGCTCTCCGGGAGGCCCCTGTAGAGGTGATACGCGAGCTCGTGCAGGCGCGGCTCGAACGCCGACATCGCCTCGAGAGCGCGCGCCAGGAGGCCGTGCAGCTCGACGCGACGGCTCGCGGCGAGCCCGTCGTAGAGAGCGGCGTGAATGAGGGCGTGCGAGAACTCGTAGCGCCCGGCCACCGGTGTGCCGCGCAGGAACTGAGCGAAGACGGCGGCGTCGAGCCGCGACAGGAGATCTTGCGAGCCGAGCGCCGCCACGTGCTGCAGGAGCGGCAGGTCGAACTGCTCGCCGATGACGCACGCGATCTCGAGCGTCGCCCGCACGTCGGCCGGGAGCGTCGCGACCCGGCGCGCGAGCACCTCTTGTGCGACCGCGGGCAGCTCGGTGCCGGCGAGGTTCCTTTCGTCGACGTTACCTTCGCGGTCGGCGAGCAGGCTCACCGCTTCGCGGACGAAGAGCGGATTGCCGGCGGAGAGCGCGAACACCGACGCGGCGACGTCGGAAGCGCCTGCCCCGCCGAGTCGCGCCTCGAGATACTCCTTCACGTCGGACTCGCGCAGCGGCGCGAGCGATACGATCCGCGCGGCGCGCACGCGGGCCTCGAGCTCCGCGACGGTGGTGCCGTTCACGGACTGGCGAGCGCTCGCGACGACGAGCAGCTTCGTACGTCTCAGATCGGGCGAGAGCCACGAGAGCACGTCGAGCGAGCTCCCGTCCGCGTCTTGCAGATCGTCGATGAGGATGAGGCGCGCGCGCTGCTGGGCGGTGCGCCGGAAGAAATGGACGAGCCGGTCGAGGAGCCAGAACCGTCCCGCATCGTGCACGGCTTCGGATCGCTTCGCGCTCGACGACGAGAGCTGGGGCTGGAGCAGCGCGAGCAGCTCCTCCGCCTCCACGCGGTCGGGGGCCGACAGAGTCCGGTCCGCGCTCGCGTCGCGCAGGAGGCACACGAACGGAAACAGCTCCGGCGCGCCACCGTCGGCGATGCAACGCCCCGACCACACGCCGATCCCCCACGACTGCGCGAGGGCGGCGAGCTCCGTCATGGAGCGCGTCTTGCCGATGCCGGGGTGGCCGGTGAGAAGCGTGATCGCCCCTTCACCGGCGCGCGCGCTGCTCAGCGCGTCGACGAGACGGCCCATCACTTCGGCGCGTCCCACGAACGGACCCTCCGCGCCGGCCGGGGACGACCAGCGCGCGTTCTCTTGCGGCGGAGACGAGTCCGCTCGCGCGCCTTGACGTCGCGCCGGCGCGACGAAGCGGTAGCCGCGTCCACGGATCGTGTCGATGGGATACTTGTCGAGCGCACGCTGGCCGAGCGCGCGACGCACGTGGTTCACGCACCAGGGGACGGCGCCGGGCTTCACCTTCTGCCCCTTCCACAGCGCGTCGAGCAATTCTTGACGGCTCACTACGCGAGTAGAGTTCTCGAGCAGGTAACGGAGAGTGTCGAACACGCGCGGCTGGAGCACGACCGGACGGCCGCGCCGGCGCAACTCACACGCTGCAGTGTCCAGCTCGAACTCGTCGAACGTCCAGACCACGAATTCACACTACCCGCGAGATCGTAGTTCGTCCACGCAGCCTGAGTCGGAATAGAGGTCTGAACGCGCTCGAAGTGCGAACGAAACTTGCGCAGTTCACGCTCGCGCTTTTCGTTTCCTTACATGAGCCTCCGGAGATCGCTCGAGCTACGCATCGCGACGGCTAGTCGCGCGACCCGGAGGGCTAGCCCTGCCCGGCCAGCTCCGATCGGCTGTATTTACTGAGTTTTTGCACTCCATCTTCCCGCGAGGTTCGCCCGGTGCGATGCCTCCCGTTGTGCGTCAAGCCATCGTCGCCCTCGCCGTGCTGACGGGATGCGTCTCGTGCGTTTCCTACCTGCAAGAGTACGTGGCGTTCGGCAAGGCACCGGTCCACCCGAGCACCGTCCCTGCGGAGGTTGGCGATCTCGTCGAGTTCGAGCTGCGGCCGCCGGTTCCCGCCGGTTCCCGCTGGTCACTCCAGACGAGAGGGCGCGTTCGTTTCGCCGACGCACCACAGGCGTCGTCGCTCGATTGGACCGCGACGTCGCGTGCGATCCACCTGCAGACGATCGTGTCGCCCTGGGATCCCGCAACGCTCGGTGCACCCGCAGCACGCCAGTGGCTCACCTACGGGCTTCGCGACGAGGGCGAGAGCAGCCAGCTCGACCGTGACTTGCCGGTCCAGCGCGCGCCGTTCACCACGGCAGGGCCGGTCACGTATGCCGCCACCTTCGCGCTCGGCGGAGACACGCCGACGCTCGGGATGGCGGACGCGGGTGAGCGCGTCGTCTTCACGTATCGCACTCCCGCGGACCAGGGCGTCCCGCTGGCGCCGAAGATCGACGCGATGCTCGTCGAGTCCGGCAAGCGCACGATCCTCTACGCCGAGGTGCGCATGGACTTCGGCGAGGTCGCGCGCGAACGCGTCGGCTACGACGTGACGCTGTCGTACGCGAAGGCGCGCGCGCCGGGGCCCGTCGAGGTGATCGTCGTCGGATGGACGGGGCACGGCGAGTACTGGTCGCCGTTCACCGTCACCCGCTATCCGCCGCGCGGCTGACGCGGGCCGAACACAGCGGGCGTCGTCGATTCGGCATCGGCAAAGGCACGGCGGCAGGCGTCCACGTCGTCTCCGACGAGTGGCGAGAACGGCGCGCGAGCGAGTGCGTCACGAAAAGGGACGCTCACGTGGACGGCGTCGCGCAGTGCGTGGACGAACTTCAACGTGCGAAACGCGTCGAACCACTCATGGACGCGCACCCGCCGCGCGCTCGGGGAGAGAGCGTCGCGCACCGCGTGCGTGAACGAGTCGCGGCCGCGTTGCCCTAGGAGCGCCGCCCGCGCGGCGTCCCATTCGTGAACCGCGAGCCCGCCGCGCTCCGCGTCGAAGCGCTCGACGGAGCCGGTGTCCGCCAGCACGTCGAGCGCGTCCAGCCATCGCCCGAGCGCGACGAACGTCTCCGGCGCATAGAAGGCGCGGTCCGGTTCGTCGAGGCCCTCGGCGACTCCCGCACCGGTGCCGAACGGCGTGCGATCCGACGCTCGCGACTGGAGCGCGAGCGCCGGGATCGTCGCCCGAACGAGGGGCGCGACCTTCGCCACCTTGCCGAGGAGATAAAAGTCTTCACCGGCTTCTCGATCCGGCACGCCGCGTACGGCAGCGTACGACTCGACGTCGACGGCCATCGTACTCCCGAGCGAGTGGTACGCGTACGGCGAGCGCGCGAACGCGAGACCCGCCACGTAGTACCGGAGCGACAGCTCGTAGAGCGCCGTCGCGCGCGTCACGGCGAGATCCACTGACGGCTCGTGCCAGAACGGAAACACGACGGCGCCGGCGCCGCTCGCGAGCTCTGGCCGCTCGAAGTGGGCGTCGGGAAGCGTCGCGTCCGCGTCGGTGGAGTGGATCATCCGCGCCCGCACCTTGCCGGCGGCGTGAAGCGCGAGCGCGACGTCCATGCCCACCTTCCGCGCGAGACCGACGCCGCTCTTCGGCGGGAAGCGACGTCCCTCGGAGGCGCGGTCCACGACGAGCACGTCGAAGGCGCCGTCCCGCGACGGGCTGACGGCGCGCGCACCGCGGAGCGTGGCGAGCTCGGCGAGGAACGCGTCGCTCGCGGCGTGCTCTTCCGTCGAGGCGTTCTCCCTGACGTTGACGACCAGGATGCACAAGGTCCGCCCGCTCGACGTCACGGCCGCGCGTGAGAAACCGTCGAGAAGCGACGCGCGCTCGCGGCACGCCGGAACGACGAGGCAGCGCTCGTACACGCCGTCGAAGTGCGCCGCGAGCTTTGCCTCCGGCTCCGCCCTCTGCGCGAGATATTTACGTACCGCGTGCACGCGCGTGGCTAATGAACCGCGGCGCGGAACGGCAAGCTCTCGACGATGCGCGCTTCTTTTTCGAGCAGCTCGTCGGCGCGACACTGCACGACGCTCTCCGAGAAATAATGCCGCGCCAGCCGGAAGAAGAGCCCGTGGTGCCGCGACTCGGCCCGTGCGAGGTCCATGTACGTCGCACCGAGCTCGGGGTCCGTCACCGCGGCGGCGACCATCTGGAGCCGCTCACAGCCCCGCGCCTCCACGATGCCGGGCACGATGAGGCGATCCAGAAAGAGATCGTCCCCGCCGCTCCGGGAGAGCTTCCGCAGGGCGTTCACGTAGGCGTCCTTTTCGTCACCGACCAGGCAGAGGCCGCGCTTCTCGATGATGCGATACATCACGTGGAAGTGCTCGAGCTCCTCGCGCGCGAATGCGATGAGCGGGTCGATGATCGCGCCCCGGTCCGGATACTTCGCGACGAGAGACATACCCATCGCGCTCGCCTTCCGCTCGCAGAGCGCATGGTCGACGAGGAACGCGTCGAAGTCGGAGAACACGACGTCGAGCCAGGCAGCCGGGGTCTTCGATCTCAGGTCGAGCATGGCGAGGGCACGCGGGCCGGGCGGAATCTACGAACTCTGACGCTCGCGTTCAACCGGGAGGCGGAAAGTCGAGGTATGCTGAGCTCCGATGCCCTCGAATTCACCCGCGGAAGAGTTCGATCTCGTCGTGATCGGCACCGGTCCCGCCGGCGAGAAGGCAGCGGCGCAGGCGGCCTATTTCGGCAAGCGCGTCGCGATCGTCGAGCGCGCGCCGGAGCCCGGCGGCGCGGGCGTCCACACCGGCACCCTGCCGAGCAAGACGCTGCGCGAGACGGCCATGTACCTCTCCGGGTACCAGGCCCGGGAGCTCTACGGCGTCGCGGTGAAGCTCGACCGACTCGCCACGCTGGAACATCTGATGGCGCGCAAGGACGTCATCGCCGCCTCCGAGTCGGCGCGCATCCGCGGCTCGCTCCTCAGACACGGCGTGTCGTACGTCCACGGCAAGGCGAAGCTTGCAGACGCCAACACCGTGCTCGTCGACGACGGTGATGGCGGCCGGACCCTGCACGCCGCGTTCGTTCTCATCGCGACGGGCTCACGCCCCTATCATCCGAAAGAGATCGACTTCTCCGACGACCGCATCCACGACTCCGACGAGATCCTGAACATTCACCGGCTCCCCGATCGGCTCATCGTGCTCGGCGCGGGCGTCATCGGCTGTGAGTACACCTGCATGTTCGCGGCGCTCGGCACGCGGGTCACCCTCGTCGACGCGCGCGACAAGATCTTAGGCTTCCTCGACGACGAGCTCGTGTCGCGTCTCACCGATTCGATGCGCGCCCTCGGCGTCGAGCTCCGTCTCGGCGTGAAGTGGCCCAAGGTCGAGGCCAAGGGCGACGTCGTCTCGGTCGGCCTCTCCGACGGAAGCACCCTGGAATCCGATCAGGTCCTCTTCACCGCGGGCCGCGTGGGGAACACGGAGGACGTCGGTCTCGACGTCGCCGGCGTGAAGGTGGACGCGCGCGGCTACATCGTCGTGGACGAGCACTACCGCACGTCGGTGCCGACCATCATGGCGGCCGGCGACGTGATCGGCTTTCCCGCTCTCGCGTCGGTGTCGATGGAACAGGGGCGCGTCGCGGTCTGTCACGCCTTCGGCTTCGGATACAAGCGCGCCGTCTCGCACACGATGCCCTACGGCATCTACACGATCCCCGAGGTGAGCGGCGTCGGCGCGACCGAGTCATCGCTCCGCGAAGAGAAGCGCGACTACGTCGTGGGCCGCGCCCTCTATAGCCAGAACCCGCGCGGCAAGATCGTCGGCGACACCGACGGCATGACGAAGCTCATCGTCTGCGCGACGACCCGGAAGCTCCTCGGCGTCCACGTCGTCGGAGAGAACGCCACCGAGCTCGTGCACATCGGGCAGACCGTCCTTCACCTCGAGGGCACGGTCGATCTCTTCATCGACATGGTCTTCAACTTCCCGACGCTCGCGGAGTCTTACAAGTACGCTGCCTACGACTGCCTCGCGGCCTTCAGTCGGCGAGCAGCACAGTAAGCCGCGAGCGGCGCGGCGATGAACGAGGGGGCACAGGAACGGCGGATGCGGGCGCTCGCTATCCTGCCACTCGTCCTCGGCGCATTCTATACGCTCGGCCTGCTCGTCTTCTCCGCGCAGGTCGGGACGTTCATTGGAGACGATCTCTCGACTTTCTACGCGCTCGTCACCGAACCGTTCGGCCGCTACCTGACGGCACTCCTCGGCGGCCAGCTCGTCGTTCTTCACCGCCTAGTGACGTACGTGCTCTATCGCCTCGCGCCGATGAGCTTCACGCCGGCAGTCGTCGTGCTCGTTGTGTTCCACCTGACCGCCGCGTTCTATCTCTACCGGACGCTCGAGACGATGCGAAGATCGCTGGTAAACGCGTTCCTCGTCGCCTGGTATCTGATGACCGTCTTCGTCGGAATCCAGCTCACGTGGTGGTCGTCCGGGCTGACCCGCATGGGCTACATCGCGTTTGGCGCCATTGCGATCTACCACTACGTCCGTCACCTGCGGCTCGGCGAAAACCGCGATCTCGTGGTGACGTTCGTCGCCGGCCTCCTCGCGTTCGGGTTCTACGCGATGGCCGTGCTGCTCCCCTCATATTGTTTCGCGGTCGCTCTGGTGTCCGGCATCGACACCCGGTCCCAGAGCCGCGAGAAACGCCTTCTGCGCCTCTGTACACTCCTCGCGCTGCTCGCGTGCGGCGCTGTTTATTCCTCCGTGTCGTGGAGACTTCTTCCACCCGCGCTACGCAGGACGAATGCCGACGTTGCATTCCAGCTCACCTTCCTGAGAGCGTGCTTTCGCGTCTTCGTCGGAAGCCTCGCCGATCGTGCGCTGAGGCTCGGCGCGTCCGCGCCGGTATGGTTCGTCGCAGTGCTCTCCACCTTCGTCGTCTACTCGTCGGTACGGTCGAGGCGCGCGCTCTTTGCGTGGGCGCTCGGGCTCCTTCTGGTCGCCCTGAACTTCCTCGTCGTCGGGACGTCGAGCAGGACGCTCATCTGGCCTACCGAGACGGTCGTCGAATACCGCCACTACTTCGAGCTCTGCTTCTTCATCGTCCTCCTCGGCGGCGCGGTCTTTCACTCTCTCGCGGACACGCCGGAGGGGCGCGCGCTCGCTGCGCGGGCTCCGCTACCGGCCTTCGTGCTCGCGGTCGTCGTGCTGGTGCTGCACGGCTACTCGTCGGCGCTGACGTTCCGGAGCCTGCTCCGCCGCACGCAGCCGTACTCGAGCATCCCCTCGTCGCGGAACTACCTGACGAACCTCTCATCCGATCTCCGCGCTCTCGCCGCGCGAGGGGGTGACACGCCGACTTTCACCGAGGGATTCTTCCCACCCGAGCTCGACTTGCTCGATTTTTCCTTCCGACACTACTCGCAGCTCTTCCAGGTCCTCCAATCGAAGGCGCTCTTCGTGGCCGACGAGGACGCCGAGTACACCGTCGACGTGAACGGCCACGTGGTGTCCGCACGGAGTCAGAATGTCGTTCCTTAGGATGGGAATGGGGTTAGCCCTGCTCGTCATGGTCGTCGGCGGGACGAGCTTGTCGTCCTGCAAGGCCGAGCCTCCGACGATCTACTGCGTCTTCGAGTCGGGAGCGCTCGCGGGCGGCAGGTGCCTGACCGAGTGCGAGAGCCGCTGTAACCTCGAGATTATCGCGGGGTGCGCCGAGGACACCTGCGTCGATGACTGCGAGGCCATGGCCAGCAGGGCGTCGAACGCTTGCCTCGACGCGAGCTACACGTACTGGCGCTGTCTGCGCACGTCGGGGCAGCCGAGCGTCACGTGTGACGGCGCGACGCCGGTGTTCACCGCCGATCCCTCTACGTGCACGACCGAGCATGACGCCATGAGCGCACGCTGCCCGCCGCTCGACGCAGGAACGGTCTCCGACGCGCACCCGCCGGACGCCGAAACGGCGCGATAGCGCGACACCTACGCGCCGGACGGTGACGCAATGGCACGGCGCGATGGCGCGTCGTCAGAGGAGCGGCGGACGCGTCGCGGTAGCGCTCGACGGCGCCTTGCGGGGCAGCCGCACCGTGAACGTCGTCCCGTGGCCCTCGTCCGACTCGACGTCGACCGAGCCGCCGTGGGCGAGCGCAATCTGTTGCACGATGTAGAGACCGAGGCCGAGCCCCTGCGCCCGCGTTCGCGGCCCCGGGCCGGACTGGAACGGCTCGAAGAGCGTCGGGAGCAGCGCGGGCTGGATGTGTCCGTCGTTGTGGATGGAGACCACGACCTCGCCGTCCTCACCATGCGACGTCACGACGACCGGACGATCCTGCGTCCCGTGGCGGATGGCGTTGCCGATGAGGTTCGACAGGATCTGCGCGATGCGCGACCCGTCCCAGTCGCCCTGGAGGTTCCCATCCGTCTCGAGCCGGATGGTCCGCTCGGGGTTCGTCGCCTCGAACTCGGCCACCGTGGTGCGAGCGATGGCGCCCACGTCGGCCGGGCCGCGCTCGATGGGGATACCGCCGCTCAGCCGCGCGCGGGTCAGATCGAAGAGCTCGTCGATGATCTGCACCATCCTGAGGCCGCTCGATTTCAACCGCTGGATCGACTTCTGCGCCTGCGGATCGGTCGCCTTCTGCTCGAGGACCTCGGCGGTCATCAGGACGACGTTGAGCGGATTGCGGAGATCGTGTCCGACCACCGCCATGAGCTCCTCGTTCAGGCGCAGCGTCGCGGCCAGAGCTTGTCGCTGACGGTGGAGCTGAAAGAACGTCTCCGTCTTGTGTCGCAGGATCTGGGGATCGATGGGCTTGAAGAGGAAATCGACGGCGCCGGCATCGTAGCCGCGGAACACCCGCTTCTGCTCACGGACGCCGGCGGTGACGAAGATGATCGGCACGTGGCTCGTACGGTCGGTACCGCGCATCAGCTCGGCCAGCTCGAAGCCGTCCATCTCCGGCATCTGCACGTCGATCAGCGCGAGCGCGACGTCGTGAAGGAGCAAGAGCTCGAGCGCTTCACGCCCGGAGCGCGCCTTCAGGATCTCGAGCCCGGACCTCACGAGGAGCGACTCGAGGACGAGCAGATTCTCTTCCAGATCGTCGACGATCAGGAACTTGACGGGCTGTCGCGCGGGGGTGTTCACGCTGCGTCTCCGGTGAGGCTCTGGAGCGACTCCGCGATCCGCTCGAGGGAAGCTACGAGCTGGGGGTCGGCCATGGCGATCGCGGCGAGGGGCATGCGATCCGCCACGGCTCCGTGCGGCTCCTGGACGATGACGAACCCACCGGCGGCGCGTACCGCGCGCGCGCCGATCGCGCCGTCGTCGTTCGCGCCGGTGAGGACGATCGCCACCAGACGCGCTCCGTACACGTCGGCGGCGGACTCGAAGAGCACGTCGATGGAAGGCCTCGAGTAGCGAACCGGCGGCTCGACCGAGAGGGAGAAGCAGCGGTCGCTCTCGATCGAGAGATGGTAGTCGGCGGGCGCGAACCAGATCGTGCCCCCTTCGACCGGCTGCTTGTCCTCTGCCTCGCCGACCGGGATCTCGAGGCGAGTACGGAAGAGATCCGGCAGCAGACTCGGGCGCCCGGGCGGGAGATGCACCAGCACGACGACTGCCGCGGTGGTGCCCGGCGTGACCTTCGGCAAGAGCACGCCGAGCGCGTCGAGCGCCCCGAGGGACCCTCCGATGACGACCATCTCCGGCGCCGGTGGAAGTTCGAGCAGGGCGTTCAACATTTCTGAAACCACCGCTCGGCAGGGACTATCTCGGTGAACGCGTTCGCGTACGACGAGAAGCGCACGCTCTCTTTCGTACCGAGGCCGAGGAAGCCGCGCCGACAGAGGGCGTCCTTCATGAGGCCGAGAGCGCGATCTTGCAGCGTGCGGTCGAAGTAGATGAGGACATTGCGGCAGGACACGACTTGGACTTCTGCGAACACGCTGTCGGTGGCGAGGCTATGGTCGGAGAAGACGATGTTCTTGCGGAGGGAACGATCGAAGACGATGGAGCCGTATGCCGCCGAGTAGTAGTCGGACAGGGAGCCTTTTCCACCGGATGCGCGATGATTCTCCGTGAATGTCGGCGCCCGGGCAATGGGATAGATGCCCGCCTCGGCCTTGCGCAACGCTTCCGGGTTGATGTCCGTCGCGTAGATGATGGTGCGCTCGAGCAGGCCCGCTTCTCGCAGCAGAATGGCCATCGAGTAGAGCTCCTCACCGGTGCTGCAGCCCGCGATCCACACCTTGAGCGACGGATACGTCATGAGCACCGGCACGACCTCGGTCCGCAAGGTCGCGAAGAAGCTCGGATCACGGAACATCTCGCTCGTCTGCACCGTCAGGTACTGGAGAAGCCGGGTGAACGTCGCAGGCTCGGACAGCACGCGCTGCTCGAGCTCGGCGATCGTCGCGACGGAGAGCGCGGTCTGAGCGGCGCGTAACCGTCGCTTCACGGATGCGAGCGCGTAGTGACGGAAGTCGTAGTGATAGCGGACGTGTATCGCCTCGAGGAACCCGTGAACGTCCACTTCACTGGGGAGCGAGTCGTTCATCTTTGCATCCACACCCGCATGAGAGACAGGAGAACGTCGATGTCGAGCGGCTTCGGCACGTAGTCGTTGGCGCCCGCGCGGAGACACTTCTCCTGATCGTCCTTCATCGCCTTCGCGGTGAGGGCGATGATGGGGATCTTCGCGTGCGCGTCCTTCCGTTTCCGGATCTCCTCCATCGCGGTGATGCCGTCCATCTCCGGCATCATGATGTCCATGAGGACGAGGTCGATGTCCGACCTCTGGTCGAGCAGCTCGAGCGCTTCCTTGCCGTTTCGCGCGATGATGAGCTCGAGGCCCTTCGGCTCGAGCACGCTCGCGAGGGCGAAGATGTTCCGGATGTCGTCCTCGGCGAGGAGCACCTTCTTGCCCTCGAAAGCCGCCTCGCGGTCGCGTGCCTGGCGCAGCATCCGCTGGCGATCGGGGGGCAGATCCGCCTCGACCTGGTGGAGAAACAGCGTGATCTCGTCGAGGAGCCGCTCGGGGGAGCGCGCTCCCTTGACGATGATCGAGCTCGAGTAGCGGCGGAGTCGCTGCTCGTCGTCCCGGCTCAGGTCGCGACCGGTGTAGACGATGACGGGCGGGAACGAATAGGCGTCGTCCTTCGCCATCCGCTCGAGCAGGTCGTACCCCGAGGCGTCGGGGAGCGTCAGATCCGTCACCACGCAGTCGAACGTGCCGCTCGCCAGGTTCTCGAGCGCGGCAGCGACGGTGGCGACCGGCACTATGTCGAGGTCCGGTGCCTCGAGGAGCTTCACGATGGCGTCGCGCTGCGTGAGATCGTCCTCGACGACGAGGACCCTGCGGTGACGGGTGAACGGCTGCTTGAGCTTCTGGAGCACGGCAGCGACGTCTTCCCGTCGAACGGGCTTCGTCAGATGCCCGATCGCCCCCATCGCGAGCGTCGATTCGGCGTTGGTGTCCACCGAGACGACGTGAACGGGGATATGACGCGTCGCCGGGTTGCGCTTCAGCCGGTCGAGCACCGAGAGGCCCGAATGATCCGGCAGCTTCATGTCGAGCAGGATCGCGCTCGGGATGAGCTCCTGCGCGAGCCGCACGCCGTCGTCGGCCGTCTCGGCGACGGTGCACTCGAACTCGAGCTCCTCCGCGAGGTTCGCGAGGATCTCCGCGAAGGGCACGTCGTCCTCGACGACCAGCAGGTGGCGCGAGTGTCCGTTCTTCCCGTTGCTGCCGTTGCTTCCCTTGCTCGCGGTGCTCTTCTCCAGGGCCTGCATCGCGTTGCTCGCGATGGCGGGGATCTGGCGGGGACGGGTCGCGCGGGGCGGCAGGCTGCTCGACGCTTCGAGTCCTCCACCGTCCGACGACGACACCCGCGGCCCCGCGTAACGTCTCGGTAGTGACAGCGTGAAGCGGCTCCCCTTCCCCACCTCGCTCGAAAGACGGAGCTCGCCGCCGAGCAACCGCGAGAGTTCGCGGGCGATGGAGAGCCCGAGCCCGGTGCCGCCGTACTTCCTGTTCGTCGTGCCGTCGGCCTGACGGAACGCCTCGAACACCACGTCCTGTTGCTCCTTCGCGATCCCGATGCCGGTGTCGATCACCGAGATGTCGACGCGGTCCGGCTGGGAGTCGACCTCGACCGTCACCTCGCCCTCCTTCGTGAACTTGAAGGCGTTCGAGAGCAGATTGAGGAGGATCTGCTGGCTCCGCTGGATGTCGGTCTCGATCGGGCTGTCCTCGCCGAGGCGTAGCACGAGGCCGATCTTCTTCTCGCGCGAGATGGGCTCCATCGTCCGCGTGAGCGGCTCTATGAGGCGCGCCACTGTCGTGCCCTCGACGTGCACGTCGATCTTCCCTGCCTCCACCTTGGAGAGGTCGAGAATGTCGTTGATGAGCGTCAGCAGATCGTTGCCGGCGTTGTGGATCGTCTTCGCGAACTTGACCTGCTCGGGGCTCAGGTTGCCGGGCTTGTTGTCGGCGAGGAGCTTCGCGAGGATGAGCGCGCTGTTCAGCGGCGTCCGGAGCTCGTGCGACATGTTCGCGAGGAACTCCGATTTGTACCGACTCGCGCGGGAGAGCTCGACCGTCTTCTCTTCGAGCGCGCCCTGGGAGCGCTCGAGGGCGTCGCGCTGGGCGAGGAGGCTCGAGTTCGACGCCTCGAGCTCTTCCTTGCGCTCCTCGAGCTGGGCTTGCGCGAGCTTCAGTGAGTCGCTCTGCTGGACGAGCTCCTCGTTCGAGACTCGAAGCTCTTCTTGCTGCGTCTCGAGCTCCTCTTGCTGCATCTGCAGCTCCTCGGATTGACGCTGCGACTCCTCGAGGAGCTCACGGAGCCGGGTGCGGTGCGCGACGGAGCGCATCGCCGAGCCGATGGTCTCCGTCACCCGCTCGAACAGCGCGATCAGACGGCCCTCGACGGGGCCGAAGAACGCGAGCTCGATGAGGCCGTGGGTCGTGCCGTCGATGGCGGCGGGGATCAGCACGAGCCGGGCGGGGAGCGACTCCCCGGTGCCGGAGCGCACCTTGACGTACCCCGGGGGAACGTCCTCAACGACGCGGATGGCCTTGCCGGCTGCGACGGTGCCGACGAGACCCTCGCCGTCGGCGAAGAACTCGGGCGCGTCCTTGCCGATCGCGAGCCCGGCGTGACGGCGGTACCCACCCGCCTCCGCGAAGTACGCCGCGCCCGACACCGCCGACGACATCTCGCAGAGGAGCTCGAGGATCGACTTTCCGAGCTGGTCGGGAGTGGGATCTCCCTCCGTCGATTTCGCGAGGAGCACGTGCTGCTGGCGGACCCAGTTCTGCTCCTCGACACGCGCCTTCGACTCTTTCTCACGCTCGAGCGCCGTGGTGTACGTGCCCGCGACGCCGTTGATCTGGCGGCGCGAGAGGAGCGCGAGCAAGACGCCGATGAGCAGCGATGCCGGCACGAGCTCGTAGAGAGACGTCTGGTAAGCGCTCTCGGAGATCCCGATCCGGTCGTTGCGAAGCGACCTCTCCGCAGCGAGCGCCGCGGCGAACGCGGTGCGCGTCGCGTCCATCTGCGCCTTCCGGTAGAACATCGACGCGGGTAGCTTGTAAGGGTCGCCCGGCTCGTCGGGGCGCGTGATGGGCGACGATTCGTTGAACCAGATCGTGTAGCGCTCGCGGATCTGGCTGATCCGCCCGGCCTGCGCCGACTCGAGGCCACGCTTCTCGATCCGGTCCAGGATTCCGAGAGGCTGCGCGTTCGTGTATGGCTGGAGAAACTCGCGGTTCCCGGTAACGAGATATCCGCGGAGCCCTGTCTCCTGGTCGAGGATCTGCTTGTGGGCTTCCTCGAGGTCGCCGATCAACTCGTCGCTCGACGCCACGTCGCGCGCCGCGCGCTCCATGCGCACCACCTGCAGCGTGAGCAGCGCGCCGATCGCCGCGAGCGCGATCAGGGGCGCGATGAACGCGACGAACAGCCGGGACGCAACGGACTCATCCGTTCCTCTTTTTCGCACGGCCCGAGCAGGCTACTTCAGCGAGGCGCGTCGAGCACGCCGGTTCTATGCGTCGTCATGCACGAGTCGCGTGACATTGTGCCACATGTGCTCGACGGTCTCGGACGGAACTCGCGGCACGGCGCGTCGACGACGCGCGGTCGACGTCACCAACCGTCAGCAGTTCCCGTCGCTTGCAGAACGGCCTGCCAGGATTGCGGCGGAACGGCGACCTCGGTCGCGCGCGGCGCCTTCGACGGGGCCTTCACCGGAGTGCTGTGAAGCACGGGCGGTGCTTCGACGTGCGGCACGTCGACGGCAGCGGGCACGTCACTCGGGACGTCGTCCGGGATCCGCGAAAGCGTCGTCGTCGGTTCGACGGCGTTCGTCGAGGGTACGGCGTCGTCGTCCTCGGAAGGCGGCGGAGGCTCCGAGTAATCCGGGAACTCCACCGGCCGCGCGGCGTCGGAGTGAATCAGCGGACGCACGCTGATCTCGGGACCCGAGCTCGGGGCGCGCGTCGCCTGCGGGACAGCTTGCGAACGAGACGGCGTGGACGGCTTCTGCGAGCTCGATCCGGTGGAGTGCTCGGAGAGAAGCTTCAGCGTTCGGCCGCGCTCCGCCGCCTCGCGCGTCGATTCGTCGGAGGGGTACAGCGACGGTTCGCCGGCGGGAATTGATGCCGCCCTCGGTGCGTCCTCCGCGAGCTCCGGCGCGGGCGCACGACGCGACACCGGGGCGCGTGATGCCGCGGAAGAAGCGGCCGGCGCGAGGAGCGAGCCGCCCTCGACCGGTGGCTGTGCCCGCCGAGACGAGGCGCGCGGCGCCACCGACGTCTCTAGCTCGGTCGGCGCCGTGGCGCGCACCGAATTGCGCGACGACGCGTTCCGGCGCGACGACGGCGCGCCGTGCGACAGACGCGGGCCCACGCCGCGCTCGGTGGCGGGCGTCACCGACGTGTTCGTCAGGGCGAGGTCACGGAGCGACACCGGAGGCTCGGGCAACGTTACGAGGTCGCCCGACGAGGCACGCGCGAAGATGGACTCGACGGCCTCGACCGGCAGCGAGACGGATTGCAGAGCAAAGCCGTTGGCCGGCCGATTCGAGTCGCGCACGCCGGACTCCGGCACCTTCTCCCTGTCCCTCACCGGTTCTGGCGGGAGCGGCGTCGAGATGTGCGCCGCGTGCGGCGCGCTGCGATCGGGTCGCGTGCGCAGGAACCATGCGCGACGCGCGTAGCGGTGGAAGATCGCGACGAGCCCCGCCGCGAGTCCGGTACCGATGAGTGGTCCGACGAGGACCGCGGTCGAACCGAAGCCACGACCTGTCGCCATGCTCACGCAGGCGCCCACCACCGTCGCGCCGACGCCCGCGCCGAGCATCAAAATCAAGATCGGGCGGAGCCTTATGCCGTGAGACGACGTCAGGTACTCGGTCCGGCAGATCCGGCACCACTCGTCGGGCGCCGTCTGATGCTCGGGGCACACGTAGCCATGGCACGCGGGGCACAGGTTCGCGAAGCTCGGTCCGGCGCAGACCACGCAGGGAAACTGCTTCGGCCCTTCCGGCGCGTCCTTGATCGACACGTCGGCGGGAGCCGAGACGAGCGCACGACCGCTGCGGGACGACGCGGCAGTGAGATCGCCGAGACCCTTCAGCGTCGGAGCGCGCAGGCTCGGGTGCGACGCCGGGAGCCGCTTCGACACGCTCGGGCGGCTGGCGCGCGCCGAGGGACGCAGGCTCACCGCGGCCATCGCATCGGGCGGTTCCTCGCCGCGGAAGAGTGCGCGGCTGCGCTCGTGGAGATTCCTGAGCTCGTCCCAGATCGCGGCGAGCTGCGCCGCGGAGATGTCGAGGTACGACGCGGACTCGCTGCGCGCCGCGCGCTCGACCTGGCCCTCGTCGTCCTCGCTCGCGAGCGCGTAAGAGAGGAGATCGGCGAGTCGAAGGACGCTGCAGAGGGACGCCCAGCGCGGGCCCTGCTCGTAGGCGCGGGTCACGTGGTGATGCCACGCGACGACCTTCGGCACCGGATCGGGGATGCTCCACCGCGACAGCACGTGGCCCGCGAGGAGCGCATGATCGAAGCCGAAGAGCTCGCGCTCGTAGAGATGGATCGCGTCGTACTCGGGACCGACCTCGGTCAGGAGGTCGCCGTACTTCTTCCCCTCGACCTCGAGGAGCATGAGCTTCCCGATGTCGTGGAGAAAGCCGCAGGTGAAGAGCTCGTCGGCGGGAAGGCCGAGGTGCACGCCCAGGTAACGGCAGAGACCGCCCACGACGGCCGAGTGCTCGAGGATGCGGCTCGCGTGGACGCTCGTGTGGTCCACCATGTCGAGGATCGCGGCGGTCGTCGCAAGCTGATTCAGCTTCTGGGTGCCGACGAGCGACGCGGCGTGACGCACGGACGTGCACGGCGTGCGCAGCGCGAAGCTCGCCGAGTTGACTAGCCTGAGCACGCGCGCCGAGAGCGCCATGTCGCGCTCGAGGATCCGCACTACCTTGACGAGGCTACAGTCGGGGTCGCGCGTCGCCTCGGCGAGCTTCTGCGCGGCCACCGGAAACGGCTTCGCGCCGACGACCCTGCCGACCGTCGCGGCAACGCTCTCCGCCGCCTTCTTCTCGGCTTCGGCGTCGGAGTAGTCTCCGAACCAGAGCTCTTCGTCGATTCCACGGACCTGAATGCGGGACGCCACTCCACTCAGAACGGCGGGTCTCGATGAGCTTGTAGCGGTTTTTATGCGGGCAATACGAACGGCCAGGGGGCCCGTCGCGTCAATTCCTTGGCATCGTCACCGAGGCAGGCATGATCACGCAGGATTTTGGCGGGATACTCCGACGCTCCGCTCCAGAAAAAGCTCGGCATCCGTGACGGGCACGTCGTCGCGTGGCTCGGTGCACCCGCGAACTTCGCGGTGACGCTCGGCGCGCTGCCCGACGGAGTGAAGGTGCGCAAGGGAGCGCGACTATCCCACTCTCTCGACGTCATCGTGCTCTTTGCAAAGACGATGACCAGCCTCGAGCGCGCGCTTCCCGGAGCGGCCGAGGCGCTCGGCTACGCCGGCGGGCTCTGGGTGGCGTGGCCGAAGAAGTCGTCGGGCGTGAAGACCGACGTCGGGGAGATGCTGGTCCGCAAGAGCGGCCTCGCGCTCGGCCTCGTCGACAACAAAGTGTGCGCCATCGACGACACCTGGTCGGGCCTGCGCTTCGTGTATCGCGTCGAGAACCGCCCGAAGGCGCGCTAGGAGCCTCCTAGCCCTGGACGGTGACGACGAGCTTGCGCTGGTGCGGGCGGGCGCGATGCTCGAACAGGTAGAGCGCCTGCCAGGTGCCGAGCGCGAGGCGACCGCCGGTGACGGGAATCGTCTCCGACGTGCGCGTCACGGCGCTGCGGGCGTGGGCCGGCATGTCGTCGGGGCCCTCGTCGTCGTGCTCCCAGCGGCGTGACTCCGGCGCAAGGTCGGCGATCCACGCCGAGAGATCGCGGAGCACGGCCGGATCGGCGTTCTCCTGGATGACCAGACTCGCCGACGTGTGCTGCACGAACACGACGCAGAGGCCCGTCGAGACGCGCGAGCGCTTCACGACCGCGTCGACGGCGCCCGTGACGTCCACGAGCCCCCGGCCGTCGGTCGCGATCTCCACAGTCTCCTGATGCATCGCCATCGACGGAAACGTTACTGCGCCGTGGGCACGTAGCCCACGCAAAGACCGAAGCCGACGGGGAACCCCGCCGCTGCCTGGCACTTGCCCGGCGCACACCGGTCGTCCATCCCGTCCGTCTTGCATACCTTCACGCACGACGAGGTGGCGAGGGAGCAGTAGTAGCCCGCGGCGCACGGGCAGCGGTCATTGACCTTGCCGGAGCCGGGCGTGACGCAGCCGCGCGTCCCGTCCGCGCGAACCACCGTGCACGCGGTGTTTGCGGGGTCATTGCAGGAGCAGCCGTCTCCGACGCAGGGGAACGGCTCGAGGAGCGCGCAGTCCTCTCCCGGTGAGCACACCGGGACGGCCAGCGCCTTTCCGGTCGTGCTGGCGTCGAGAAGCGGTCGCTCGGCGCAGAACGTGTCCGGACCACAGACGGTCGACGACTGACAGCAGTAGGGCAGACATTGCCCGGTCTGGTCGGTTCCGACGCAGGCGAGCCCCGGCGCGCAGTCGCCCACCGACTTGCAAGGCGAGCGGTTCCCGCCGAGACCGCTCGGAACGCACTGATGAACGGGGCCGCCCGAGTTGTCGCGGACGACCTGGCACGCGAACCGAGGACCGGCGTCCGGCAGCGGCGGGAGCGGCGCCGGGACGGGGAGCGCGCTCTTCGCGCCGGGCTCGGACGCATCGGCCCGGTCCGCGACGCCGTTCGGCGCGGTCGCGTCGGGAGAGCTCGCGTCTCCCGCGTCGAGCGCCGCGCCGGCGTCGCGCGAACGCGCGCTGGCGTCTCGCACCGAGGCGTCCCGCGCAGCGCCCGCTTCGAGACTGGGCACGGTAGGGCCGGCGCCTGCCTCGTAATCCGCGCACGCGAGCGGGTCGTCCGGCGAGCTCCCCTTCTTGCTGCAGAAATCGGCGGTGCCGCAGCGCGAATCGATGCCGCCCTCGCCGACCGTCTCCACGTCCTTCAGGCCGCTGTCGAAGTTTACGAACCTGACGTTGCCGAGACCCGCGTCCCTCGGGGAAAGGGTCGGAGACCCGTCCGCGGCGCTACCCGAGACGCAGCCCGACGAGAGGCCGACGGCCCCGAGGACCGCAAGCAAGTGCCGGGCGCGCAGACGAAGAAGCAGCGAGTACATCGCGTGGGGAGCGTGAATCGCAAGAAGGATGCCCGGCCGTTCTCCGGTCGAGCAAGGTGGCTCAAGGTAGCACGATCCGGCTCGGACGCCCCACCCGCGAGGCGCCGCGAACGCCCGTCACCCTGACATCGGCGTCAGGGTCCGGCTCACTTCACGGTGACGTTACGCACCACGAAGTTCCCGGCGCGGTCGTAGGCGCGGACGGTGAGCATTGCGTGGCCGTTCGGCACGAGCGCCGTCACGTCCGCGTCGAACTCCTCGCGCTGCTCGTCGAACACCCCGTCCCGCGGGAAGAACGGGATCCACTCGTCGGACCCGGTCACCGACGCCTCGATGCGGGCGATCGGCCCGACGCCATCGATGACGATCCCGCGGACGCGCTTGCCCGTCACCTCGAGGTCCTGGATCACTGGCGGCGTGTTGTCGACGAGGATCACCGAGCTCTCGAACTCGTGCCGCTGAACGCGGTCGGGCGGATTCGAGATCTCGTCGCTCGCGATCACGCGAACGCGATACTTGCCCTCGGGCAGATCGGCCGTCTCCCACGAGTACGTCGTCTTGGTGAGGGTCTCCCGCGGGTCGAGCACGGGGTACCAGGTCGCGCCGCCGATGAGACGGTACTCGAGCCGGTAGCGAAGCTCGTCCTTGTCGGGGTTCTCGACCTTCCACTTCAGGGTGATGGTGCTGCCCGACTTCTTCCCGACGGGGCCGCCGGAGGCCTCGACGCCGCTCGACAGCGTCGACGACGCGCCTTCGGCTTCGACCTCGGTCACGACGGCGCGCAGGTTGTCGGTGACGAACGGAATCGTCACCGACGAGAGGACGGCGGCGGGATCGCGAGCCCAGCGCGCACGCACCTGCAGGAAGCGCGCAGCGGGGCTGGTCACCTCGGCGGCAGCGGCGAGGGGATTGCTCCAGGCGCTCCACGTGTCGTCGGGCTCCGACGTGTTGCCCGACCGCGTCGACAGCTCGAGCTGTCCGGTCGCGATCCAGTCCATGCGCCCGAAATGCGCGCGGAGACCGGCGTCGAGCACCTTGCTCGTCCACACCGCGTCCGCGCCCCCGACGCCGCGCACGACGTGCATCACCGCCGGATCGCTGGCCGCGACGAAGCGCTGCTTGCCGCGGAGAAGGAGCGCGCCGATCTGCCGCTCTTCGACGTCGGCGACGAGCACCTCGTTGTGTGTCTCGTCCACGGTGTAGACACGGCCCTCGGCGCCGGTGCCGACGTACGGTTTGCCGTCGTCCGCGAGCGCGAGGCTCGTGAAGTAGTCGTCCTTCTCGTCGATGAGCTGCTCGGGGCGGTCGCTCGTGTCGAAGCGGTAGAGCGTACCCTTGCCGCTGGTCTTCGGCGGCTTCGACGTCGGTGACGCGGCCGATGCGCCGCCTTTGCGGCTCGGGGTGTAGCTGCCCGTCTTGATCTCGTTCGCGACGGCGTAGACCACGCCCTTGTCATCGACGGCGATGCCGCGCACCTCGGTGCGCCCGAAGTCGTAGAGCACCATCGCGCGTCCCGGCGCGGTCACGCGGTAGAGCTTCGCCTTGTCGCTCGCGCCGGCGTACACGGTGCCGTCGGGCGCGACCGCGACGCTCATCAGGTGCTGCTCGGGCGCGTCGAAGTAGACCTGCGCCTTGCCGGCCTGGTCGATGCGGAAGAGCTTCCCCTCGGGCCCCGTCGCGGCGAAGAGCGACTTGGTCTTCGGATCGAACGCGAGCTGCCAGACGTGCTCGGTCGTCTCGAGCTTGACGAACTTCTCCGCTTTGCCGTTTGCGTACTTCCACACCTCGCCGTCGGGCAGCGTGCCGGCGTAGACGACGCCGCCCCAGCCTTCGACGAGCGACGTCACGACGAGAGAACCGGTGTCGGCGACCTTCTTCACGGTCGCGCCGTCGAAGGAGAAGAGCTTCCCCTCGTTGCCGGTCCCGAGGAGCACCGAGCCGTCCTTCTGAACGAGGCCGCTCCAGATCGAGGTCGCGTCGGTGACTGGCGTGCTGCCGAGATTGAACCCCGCGTGCACCTCGCCGGACGAATCGACGGCCACGCCCTTCAGGTCGCCTCCCTTGAAGTCGTCGCCCTTGCGGAGCTCGAAGGTGCGGGTGCCCACCGCGCCGGCGCTTCCGGAGGCGAGCGCGAGCGCGAGCCCGACCGTGACGTGGATGACGGAGAATCGATTTCGCTTCATGGCATCTCTCAACGCAGGACGGGCTTGACCTCGACCGACACGCGGTCCTGTCCGGTCATGAACTCGGGCAACATGATCACCTGGTGGGCCTCGGCGCGATACGCGTCGGGCGCCACCGTCGCCGACAGAGGACGGATGGAGTCGAAGGCTCCCGGAGGGAGATTCTCGGCGACGTGCCCCTTGAACGTCACCGCGTTCTCACCCGGGTAAGAGACCACGATGGACCGCGGCGGGAACACCGGATCGACGAGGTTCGAGATGAGGTCTGTCAGCGTCTCGGCGGCGGGCCGCTCCTTGTCGACGGCGTAGCCGGGACGGATGGTGAACTGAATCGACTGACCGGCGAGATGCTTCGGGATCGGCACCTCGACGACGCGCGTGACGAGCGGCCCGGCGAAGGGTTCGAGGGTGAGCTTCACGCGGGCGGTGCCGCCGGCGTCGACCTCGTTGTCGAGCATCTCGGCGCCGCGGAGCCGGAGCACGTCGCGGGCGTACTTGAGCTCGATGTCCATGTGCACGCCCTCGACGAAGGCGCTCTCCCACGGATTGTTCAGCACCGCGCCGACGGCGCGTACCAGGTTCGACCCCGAGAGCTCCCGCGAGTCGGGGGTGCCGCCCGAGGAGACACCGAAGTCGTCGAGGGCGATCTCGCCGTGGCCCTTGATCTTCAGGCGGCTGTGCGCCGTCCACGTCACGTCCTGGTGATCGGACGCGATCGCCTGCACGGCGCTGCCGAGCGCCATCGCGAGGAACGACGGCGTCATGAACTTCTCGTGAGCGACGGTGAAGTGCCAGTCGGTGAAGCGCGCGCCCGGCACGCCCTTGATCGTGATGGTGACCGGGATGGTCGGCGCCTTGGCGCCCTGGGAGACGACGATCGCCGCCTGACGGTCGTTCACGAGCGCGCCCATGCTGCGCACCGGAGCGCCGAGCTTGAACGAGCGGTAGTCACTCGCGAGGAACCACGCGACCCTGCCGATCGCGGTCGGCAGGCTGGTCACGCCGGACTCCATCATCGGATGGCCGAACGCGACGAGCTTGTCGCCCTCGACCCTGGTCACGGTGCCGAGGCCCATCGCGCTCATGTCGCCGCTGATGAGCTGCACGCCGATCGCCCCTCCGTCCACGTACCTGGTCGGAGCGTCGGGGTCGTCGACTCTGCCGCCTCCACCGGCTTCCATCGGCTCGAGACCGAGCGGCGTGAAGAGATCCTTCGCGACCTGCATTGCGGAGCCCGTCATCCCTCCGAGGAGGAGCGGCGTGGCCACCGGCCTGAGGGCGGCGGTGCCGGGCAAGGTCGCGTTCACGGTGCGAGCGAGCGCGTCGGCGTGCGCCTTCACGTCGTAGTGCTCGAGCTGGCCGGTGAAGCGGCCACCGCCGCGCTTCGACACCGCGGAGGCCTTGCCGGCTTTCGGTCCGCCGAGGTCGATACGCCATCCGTCGATGAGCTGCGGGAGCGGACGGTCCTGCTCGTCGAGCATGCAGCGGATCGGGGTGACGCCCGCGACCGGCTCGCTCCCGAACGTCCATCCGTAGGCGTACGCGCCGGCCATCTTACCGTCGAGGTAGATGGGGCTCCCGCTCATGCCGGCGACGACCTTCGCGATCTCGAGGCGCGGATGGATCGTCTTCACCAGGATGAGCTCCTGGTGCGGGCGGAAATTCGGAAGGACGTCGATGACCTCGACGCCGAACTTCTCGGGGGTCGTGCCGGAGAAGACGGTGAGGCCGTAGCCCTTCATCCCCTTCTTGATCTTCTCGACGGGGATGATGTCGGCTCGCGTTGCGAAGCCGTCCGCCCTGGCGGTCGCGAACCCGACGGCCAGCGGCGCGACGAGCCCGGTCAGCGCTGCCAGGGGAATGAGTGTCGAAAGGCGCACGATAGGGAGCGTAGCCCGCGAAGGGTGCTCCCGAAAGGGGCCGGAAGGGGGAGCAAGGTCGTTCGGCCCGGGGTGACGCCGCCGGGCCGTGTCGCACGAAAACGGCTCATATCGGACGCGCCAGGGCACCGCCGTGCGCGCCCTGGTACTAGATTGGACGTCGGATCACCGCGTGGACGCCTTCCTGGTCTCGTCGATCGTCGTGTCCTTCGCACTGCTCGTCACGACGCACGTGGCGCTCGCGGCGGGGCTCGTCGGACGTAAACCACGCTCACGCGGCCTCCTCGCGCTCGTGCTTCCGCCGCTCGCCCCGTACTTCGGACTACGCGAGAAAATGTGGGTGCGCTCCGTCGTGTGGATGGTGTCGCTCGCGGTGTACGTCGTGGCGCGAACCTTCGCGCGCTGACGGTCGTCGGGCGGCTATTTTCTGTAGGGTCGCGTCGGCGTGAGCGGCTTCATCAGTGGCACGGCTTCCTTGATCCACCGATCGCGGACCTTCTGCGCGAGCTCCTGCTGATCGCGCCACGGGACCGCGACGCCGAACACGAGGCAGGCGTCGGGATAGGCGTCGTACGCCGCGTACGCTGCCGAGAAGCGCCGCCGCTCGAAGCCGAGATCGACGTAGCCGTCGACGGACTTCACCATGACGGAGTGGCCCTGCCACTTCACCTCGGAGAAGTGCGGGTCACTGAGCTTCACCTCGAAGCTCTTGAGCTGCGGGTACGTCCACTTCTCGGCGCGCATCATGCACGTCTTGCTGTCGACGTGAGCGCCTTCGGGGAGGTCGTCGAGAAAGACGGCGTTCAGGACGTGATAGTCGTTGCCGTACTTGAAGCCGACGAAGTGATCGAGCACCCAGTACCTGACGCGCTCCCAGTTACGCCAGTCGACGAGCGGAATGCGAAGCTGTCCGTCCTTGTCTTCTTGAAAGCCCCAGCGCTCGTCGAGCTGGCGCTGTAGCGCTGCCTGATGTGGGTCGGCGGCGTCGCCGCCCGGGTTGTCGTGGGTGACGGATCTGGCCGTCGGCGGCGCACCCGGCGGAGCATGAACGGTCGTCGACGCGCATCCCCCAACGACGGCGGAGATGGCGGCGAGAGAAGCAAGGCGGCCCGTGGTGGACATCGATGACCGCGAGGGAGCTCGGGTCACAGCGTGATACGGCCGGAAGTGTCGGCAGATTCCCGGCGCTCCCGAAAATGACCGTGCTCGCGGCGAAATGCGAGCCGGCACGGCTCGAGCCGTTACAGCGCCACCTGACGGAGCTGGATGGCGTTCTTGTCGGCAACGCCCAGGCCGAGCTCCGCCGCGGAGTGAATGTACGTGGGCTCGCGGCCGGCGTTCGTCAGCGTCGGCAGGCCGTTCGCCTTGCGCGCGTCCTCGATGACGCCCCAGCCCACGGTGTCGAGCGCCACCGGATCGGTGGAGGCGTAGATCGCGCCGTGGGGGATGCGCCGGTCCGGCTTCTTGTCGAGAGGACCGCCGTCGTAGGTGATCTTGAAGGCGTCGGTCAGGTGCAGGCGCACGCGGCTCTTGAGGATCGGATAGGCGTAGAGCACCGCGATCTGAGGGTTCGCGTGCGTCGCGTGGTGATCCTGCGGGTTGACGATCTGGCCGTGCGTCATGTTCTTGAGCGCGCCCGTGAAGCCGCAGATCGAGTGATCCTTCATCATCGTCATGTCGATCACGGCGGTGGCCTCGGTGACGAAGCGCACGTAGCGCGTCTTCACCGCGGCGTAGACGACGGTCTCGCGCATGGTGGCGTCCTGGTTTCCGTGCACGCCGCTCTTCACGCCCTTCGGGAGGTCGTTGCCCTTGATGCCGAGACGAGTGCCGACGAGATACGAGGGATACTGCTCGAACACCGTGACGTGCTCGGGCGGAACGCCGGCCGCGAGCACTGCCTCGACCACCGGACGGATGATCTCGTAGTTGACGGCCATCGTGTAACCCTTCTGGCCCGCGATACCGTTCACCTTGATCGCGACGATGTCCGACGGGTGGATGAACTTCTTCATCGCCTCACCTGCGTTGGACGCGCCCGCGAGCTCGGTGAGGGCACGCTCCACCATGACGCGCGCGACGTCGGCCTTCGGCCAGAGCTGGTTCGGCTGCATCAACGACGGGAAGTCCGTGCCCTTCGTGACCTTGACGACCTTGCCGGGAGCCGACAGCGGCGTGAACCCTTCGGGCGGCTTCGCGATGAGCTTCGGATCGGGCGCGGCCCAAGCGCTGCTCATGCGGAGCGCTGCGGCTCCGCCGGCCGTCATCGCGAAGGCCGTCGAATTTCGGACGAACGCACGTCGGGAAAGCTTGCCGGACATCGCAAAGCCAGGGTCACACGGATCCAGGGCTCGCGCAACGTGCGGCGCCTTTCGTGACCACGCGTCGAACGGAGACGAGTGGCGGAGCGCCGGGCCATCGTCGGCGCCGCCACCTCGAGCGACGCCGGATCACCGAGGAATCACGCATGCGGCGGGTCGGCACGGGGCTGGCAATGGAGTCGTCCGAAGCCTGCGAGCGAGCCGGCTTTCGACAAAAGAGGAAATGCCAATGAACCCCAGCAAGATGAAGATCGTTTACGTGATCAGCGAGCGGAACCAGAAGAGCTACTGGAACCGCGTCGGTGTGGCCTTCGTGAACAACGACGGCTCCATCAACGTGAAGCTCGACGCGATGCCCGTCACCGGTGAGCTCCAGATCCGCGACTACGTCGCGAAAGAGGACGGCGTGGGTCCCTTCGGCCGCGCGGCAAACGGCCAGGACGCGCTCGCGGACATTGCCTGAGATGAGGGCAGGAATGGACGCGAGCAGCGAGCCCGCTCCCACACCTGCCGGCCGTGAAACGTCCGGTGGAGGCTCGAGGGCCTCCACCGGTCGACACGGCGTCCTCGCGCGAGTCGTCGGTGCGATCCGCGCGAGCACTTGGGCGCCGGTCCTCGGCAGGGCGGCGGGGATCGCCGCCGGAATGGTCGCGCTCGCCGGCATCGGCGCCGCGTCCACTCTCGCGGGGAGCGGCGTGCCCGTCGCGAGCGCCGCTCCGGCGGCGAGTGTCACCTCGACGACGAACGCGCCGCAGGTTCCGGTCGCGCAAAGCGTCGCGCCGGCGACGAGTGCAGCGGCCGCACCGAGCGCACCGGCGCCCGCACCGAGCTCACCGTCACCGGGCGGCGGCGTGACGGCAGACGGCAAGATCGTCCTGAACGAAGCCACTGCCGACGAGCTGACGAAGCTGCCCAGGGTCGGCCCGAAGCGCGCTCAGGCGATCGTCGATCTGCGCCACCACCTGGGGCGCTTCCATCAGCCGACAGATCTCCTTCGCGTGAAGGGCATCGGTCGAAAGACGCTGAGGCTCATGCTGCCGCTCCTCGTCGTGGACGCGAAGCCTCCGTCGCAGAGCTAGCAAGCACGGCGAGGGCGCGGCGCCGTCGTCGCGCCCTCGCTTCATTCGACGTTCCGCCGTTCTGCCTTGGCGCGGGCCACCCCTGGGGCGTAAAGGGGTGGCCGATGACGGACGCCGCGCCGCAGACCGCTCGCTCGGGATACGCCCCCGCCATAGGTGCGGCCGCGATCGCCGTCGTGGCCCTCGGACTCTCCGTCGGCATGCTCGTCTGGCGAGGCGGCGCGCAGCGCGAGGTGCTCGACGCGGTGACCGCGCGCTGTGAGAGGAGCGAGCCGCAGGCTTGCGACGCGCTCCGCAACCTGTGCCTCAAGCGCAACGGCGACGGTTGCGAAGCCCTCGCGCAGACGATCCTCGCCGCAAAGCCGCCCGGTGACGTCCGCGACGCGATGCATCTCCTCTCGGAGGCGTGCGAGCTCCGGAACCGTCGCGCGTGCATGACCGCGGCGCGCAAGCTCCTCGACGGCGACGGCATCCCGAAAGATACGGCGGAGGCCGCGCGCCTCCTCGACCGCGGCTGCGAGCTCGGCGAACGCGAAGCGTGCGGGCTGAAAGAGACGGTGAAGTGAGCTACCAGGAAAGGGGGCCCTTGGGCCCCCGCAGCTTCGCCTTCGGCGAACTGCTCCCCCCGCTTGTGTTCACGGGGGCCTTGCCCCCGCGGCTCGCTTACGCGACTGCTCCCCCGCCGCCTTCGGCGTGCTCGCTCCGCTCGCGTCGTTCCGCATCTTTGATGCCCCGGGGACGACGGACTCGCCGATGCGGAACTACGGATCCTGGAAGACCGGGGCTCGCTTTTCCATGTTGGCCATGACGGCCTCGATCTGATTCGGGCTGCCGAGCATCTCGCGCTGGAGCTTCTCCTCGAGCGCCAGACCCTCCGCGACCGACACCAGATCGGCGGCGTTGAGGAGCTGCTTGTCGGCGCGGATGGCGTGGGGCGAGCGCTTCGCGATCTCGCGCGCCGTGACCAGCGCTGCCTCGCGCGGCGACTCGACGACGCGGGTGACGAGCCCGAGCTCCGCCGCTTCTTTCCCCGAAACGATCCGCCCGGTGAAGGTGAGGTCCTTGGCCACGTCGAGCCGGACCAGATGCCGCAACGTCTGTGTCCCGCTCATGTCGGGCACGAGACCCCAGCGGATCTCCATGACGGAGAGCTGCGCATCCGGCGTCGCGAAGCGCATATCGGCACCGAGCGCGATCTGGAGCCCGCCACCGAACGCGACGCCGTGGATCGCCGCGATCACCGGAACGGGCACCTCTTGCCACACGTACGCCGCGCGCTGCGCCCGGTTCGCGAGGCTACCCGCCTCCCGGGCGAGCAGATCCCCGCCGCTTCCGCCGAGGAAGCTCTTGAAGTCGAGGCCGGCGCAGAACCCGAGCCCCTCGCCGCTGAGCACGACTGCGCGCACCGAGCTGTCCACGGCAAGCCGCTTTCCGGCGTCGATCAGCGCCTCGAACATCTCCGCGTCGAGCGCGTTTCGCTTTTCGGGACGATTCAGACGTACGTCCGCGACACCGTGATCGATCTGGATCGTTACCCGCTCCGCCATTCGTTGCTCCTTGCGCCAACCCTGGCGCCAATCGATGCGTGTCAGTCACTCGCTCGAGGTCCGGTCGCGGCTATCGCTCCGGAACGGGCGGGAGTCGAGTGGGAGCCAGCGAGATAGCGCTCTCGCGGTAGAAATGCGTGCGCGCAAAAGTCAGGAAACATTATTACCGCTCGGTCTCGCGTCTTTACGATTCGAGGGGTGCCCGCCGAACGACTTCCGTGGTAGCCGGTCCCGGCCAGCGCAAGTCCTACTGGGGGACTAATGAACGTCGCGGAGCAACGCTCCTTTATCCAGAGCCTCGTCAATCAACCGTACGACCAGCGAACCTTGCTGGCCGTGTACGAGGCCATGGGAAAAGACCCGACGGCTTACGCGGAGCTCCTCGTCAGCGCGGCGCGCAGCACCGACCAGCACTCCGCCGCGAGCCACTGGCTGACCGAGGCCGCGCGCGTGCGAATGCAGGCCCTGCGCGACGACATGGGCGGAGTCGCGCTGCTCGAGGCGGCGCTCGAGCGCGATCCCCTCAATCTGCGGGCCGCCGATCACCTGGTCGAGCTCTACCGGAACCGCAAAGAAGACGAGGAGCTCGCGGCCGTCATCCGCGCTCGCGCAGCGGCTCTGCACGAACGATACGTCCGGGAGCCGCTGGAGCTGCCGCGTGCAGCAATGGCGTTCGAGAAGCTCAGCGGCGTGTACGAAGCCATCGGTGACTCCACCGCGGCGATCGCCGCGCTCCGCACGGCCCTCGAGATAGAGCGTGCCCGTGTGCGTCAGACGACGCCGGCGCCTCCGCCGGAAGGCGGCGTCTCGTCCCTGCGCGCTCTCGCGCCGCCTCCGCCGTCGGAGGCGTCCCCGCCGCCCGAGGGCTGGAGCATGCCCCCCGAGCGCGACACCTTGCCGTCTCCCCTTCCCGCGGCGCTGAAGCAGCCGCCGCGCACCAAGGGAACGCCGATGGAACGCGAAGAGCTGACGCCCTCCCGGCGGGCCCCGGGCGACCCGCTCCTTTCCGTCATCGAGGCGCTGCACGCGCTCCGGAGATCCGAGGGCGTCGTCGAGGGCGCGGCCCTCGTCCTCAGAACGGCGCTCCAGGCGATTCCCGCCGCGAGCGGCCTCGTCCACGTCGCGGATCTCGGCAGCCGCGACTACGTCGTCGTCGCCGCGTCCGGCGAGGGGAACCTCGAGATGATCGGGAGCCGCACGACGGACGGCGACGCGGTGCTGTCGCGCGCCTTCGACGAGATGCAGGCGATCACGCTCGAGGTCACGACGAGCTCGCCGAGCTCCGCTCCGCGTTTTTCGGCGGTCAAGGCCGAGCGCACCATCCTGTGCGCTCCCGTCCAGCACGATGGACAGAACCTGGGCGCCATCGAGCTCGTCGATCCGATGGAGCGCGGCGGCTTCACCGACGGCGATCGCCATGCGATGACGTACGTCGGCGAGCGGTTTGCCGAGTTCCTCGCCGATCGCAGCATGGTCCTCTGACGGACCGGACCCGGACGACATGGCCAGAGCAGGAACGGCGTTGATCACCGGGGCATCGACGGGAATCGGCCTCGAGCTGACGCGTCTCTTCGCAGCCGGCGAGCACGATCTCGTCCTCGTCGCGCGAAGCAAGCAGAAGCTCGACGAGCTCGCGACCGAGCTGTCGTCGAAGCACGGCGTGCGCGTCCTGGTGGTCGCCGAGGACCTGCAGGATCCCGCCGCGCCCGAGCGCATCCTCGAGCGCGTCACGCGCGAAGGCTTCACCGTCGATCTGCTCGTCAACAACGCGGGCTTCGGCGCGGCCGCGCCCTTCCTCGAGACCGCGGCGCGTCGCTCGCTCGACATGATCGCGCTGAACATCTCGGCGCTGACGCACCTCACGCATCTCTTCGCCGCCGGGATGGTCGAGCGCGGCCACGGCGGCGTGCTGAACATCGCGTCCACCGCGGGCTTCCAGCCGGGCCCGAACATGGCCGTCTACTACGCGACGAAGGCCTACGTCGTGAGCTTCACCGAGGCGATCGCCGTCGAGCTCGCGCCGAAGGGCGTCCACGTGACGGCGTTCTGCCCGGGCCCCGTCGAGACCGAGTTCGCCCGGATCGCCGGCAACGACGACTCGGTCCTCTTCAAGATGGGGGCCGCCAGGGCGGACGCCGTTGCGCTCGACGCTTACCGCTCCTTCATGAAGCGTCGGGTGCTGGTCATCTCCGGAGGGACGAACTGGCTGGGCGTACAGCTCCTCAGATTCGCTCCGAGAGCGCTGGTCCGGAAAGTAGCAGCGTGGGTGAACTCGAAGCCGGCGCCCGACGCGAGTCGCGGAAAGCTCGCGCCCTGAAAGTTGCCCGCGAACCGAGGGAAATCAGGGAGATGACCGAGAAGTGTCCTCCGGGAAACTCGAACGGCTCGGCGCGCGTACCTCTTGCAGCGTGTATAATCGCGTGATCGTGCAGAAGGTGCTCGAACGGGCAAAGGCCGCATCCATGCTGGCAGCGGCGGTCTTCGTCGCTGCGGGCTGCCGCGGCCGGGGCGACCGGCTTCCGGTCCTGACCGTCGGACAGCTCGCCACGGAACTGAAGAGCGCCGATCCGCCGAGGCTGTACGACGCGAACGGCGACGGCACTCGACGCGAGTACGGGGTGATTCCCGGTGCGGTGCTGTTGCCGAGCAGCCGCGACTACGCCCTCGGGCTCCTGCCGACATCCAAGGCAGCGCGGCTCGTCTTCTACTGCGCGAGCAGCTGGTGCGGCGCCGCGGAGACCGCCGCCGAGCGCGCGGAACGCGCTGGCTACGTGCTCGTCAGCGTCCTTCCCGACGGCATCAAGGGCTGGACCGAAGCCGGGATGCCCACCCAGAAGCCGAACTAGGACTTCTCGCGATTTCTCGCCGTTTCTCGCTGTCGCACACGCAGTGAGGCGGCGGCGCGACGTGCTGGGCGCGGATCGATGCATTCCCGTGCGCCGGCCGATGCGGTATGAGGCGCGCGATGTTCCGTAAGGTTCTTATCGCGAATCGAGGCGAAATCGCGGTGCGTATCACGCGCACCCTCCACGAGATGGGGATCGGCGCCGTCGCCGTCTACAGCGACCCCGATCGCGAGGCGCTGCACGTCCGGATGGCGGACGAGGCGTACAACATCGGCCCCGCGCTCGCGTCCGAGAGCTACCTCAGGATCGACAAGCTGCTCGACGTCGCGAAGCGCTCGGGCTGCGACGCGCTGAACCCCGGCTACGGTTTTCTCTCCGAGAACCCCGCGCTGCCCGAGGCCTGTGAAGCGGCGGGCATCACGTTCATCGGTCCGCCCGCGAGCGCGATGCGCGCGATGGGCCTGAAGACGTCCGCCCGCGACAAGATGGCCGCGGCCGGAGTCCCCATCGTGCCGGGTGGAGACGCGAACACCGTCGACGAAGCGAAGGCGACGGCGCGCCGCATCGGGTACCCGGTCATGCTCAAGGCGCGCGCCGGCGGCGGCGGCAAGGGCATGCGCCTCGTCCACAAAGAAGAGGAGCTCGCTCACGCCCTCGAGCGTGCGCAGAGTGAAGCGGGGAAGTCGTTCGGCGACGCGACCGTGTACCTCGAGAAGGCGATCATCCAGCCGCGCCACGTCGAGATCCAGGTCTTCGGCGATCGCGACGGCAACATGGTGCACTTCTTCGAGCGCGACTGCTCGGTGCAGCGCCGCCACCAGAAGGTCGTCGAAGAGACGCCCTGCCCCGCCATCGACGACGACATCGTTCGCCAGATGGGCGAGGTAGCGGTGAAGGGCGCGGAGGCCGTCGGCTACTTCTCGGCAGGGACGTTCGAGTTCCTGCTCGGCCAGGACAAGCAGTTTTACTTCCTCGAGATGAACACCCGTCTCCAGGTCGAGCATCCGGTGACGGAGCTCATCACCGGGATGGATCTCGTGCGCGAGATGGTGCGCATCGCCGCGGGCGAGTCGCTCGGATACTCGCAGAAGGACGTGCAGCGCCGCGGCGCCGCCATCGAGTGCCGCATCTACGCGGAGGATCCCGCGACCGGCTTTCTCCCGAGCCCCGGCAAGATCACGAAGCTTCGCACCCCGAGCGGCCCCGGCATCCGTGACGACGGCGGCGCGTACGAGGGCTGCACCATCAGCTCGAACTACGATCCCCTCATCTCGAAGCTCTGCGTGTGGGCGCCCGATCGCGCTCGCGCCGTCGCCCGCATGCGTCGCGCGATCGGCGAGTACGTCGTAGGCGGCATCAAGACGAACCTGCCCTTCCACGAGCGGCTCTTCGAGCACCCCGAGTTCGTCGCAGGAAAGTACGACACCGGCTTCATCGACCGGAACCGAGCCGCGCTCGTCGAGGGCAGCCTCGTCGCCCAAGAGGACTACGCGAAGCTCGCCGCCGCCGTCGCGGTCGCCGCCTATCGCGCCGATCACGAGAAGAGCGCGGCCGCAGCGACGGGGGAAAGTCGCTCGGGGCTCTCCCCGTGGGTCGCCTCACACCGCGCAAGGCTCCTCGGCTCGTAGGGCGCCTGCATGCGCCCCCTCGAAGGGATCCGTGTCCTCGATCTGTCGCGGCTCCTGCCCGGGCCGCTGGCGACGCTGGTGCTCGCCGATCTCGGCGCCACCGTGGACAAGGTCGAGGATCCGGATCTGGGCGACTACACACGTCTCGCCACGCCGCAGGTCGGCGGCGCGAGCGTCGCGTTCCACGCGCTGAACCGCGGCAAGCGCAGCATCGTCCTCGACCTGAAGGCGCAGGGCGGCGCAGCGGCGTTGCTGCGGCTCGCTCGCTCGTACGACGTGATCGTCGATCAGTTCCGTCCCGGCGTCATGGACCGCCTCGGCATCGGGCACCGCACGCTCCTCGACGAGAACCCGCGGCTCGTCGTGTGCGCGCTCACGGGGTACGGGCAAACGGGCCCGCTGCGCGATCGCGCGGGACACGATCTCAACTATCTCGCTCGCGCCGGCATCCTCGGCCTGATGGGACCCGTGGATCGGGCGCCGCAGCTTCCGTCGTTCCAGCTCGCCGACGTCAGCGGCGGCATGTGGTCCGTCATCGGCATCCTCGCCGCGCTCCGTGAGCGCGACCGGACGGGCAAGGGCGGCCTCATCGACGTATCGATGACCGACTCCGTCGTCCCCTTCGCGGCGGTGACGCTCGGCAAGCTACTCGGCGGGGAAGAGCCGGTCCGCGGCGGCGAGTACGTCACCGGCGGCATCGCCGCGTACAACACGTACGCGACGAAGGACGGCGAGTCGATCACCCTCGGCGCGCTCGAGCCCAAGTTTCTCCAGCGCTTCTGCAAGGGCGCGGGCATCGCGTTCGAACCCATGGCGATCGTCCCGGGTGAGCATCAGCGCGAGCTCAAGGCGACGTACGCCGCAGTCTTCGCGTCGAAGACACGCGCCGAGTGGGAGGCCTTCGGCCTCGAGCACGACTGCTGCATCGAACCCGTGCTGCGCCCGGATGAGCTACTCGGCGACGCGCAGCTCGGCGCACGCGGCGTCTTCGTCGAGGCGAACACCGCCGCCGGCTCATTCCATCAGTTCCGCACTCCCGTCACGCCGCACGATCTCGTCCCCGGCCCCGGCCCGGGCCGCGCCGAGCACACCGACGCGATCCTCCGTGAAGGCGGCTTCTCCGACGCCGAGATAGCGGCGCTGCGCACGAGCCGCGTCGTCGAGTGACGCCGGGTCGTCACGCGGCTCAGCCCTTGGTGAGCTCCTCGACGAACTCCCAGTCCGAGATGAGACGCTTCTTGAGAAGCAGCGAGAGCAGCGCCGCGAACATGCGCTCCCACTTGACGTCGCCTCCGAGCACCTCGCTCGCGTCGGCGCCGTGAGCGGCGGCACGCAGCGCCGCGACGAGATCGCGCGCCGTGAGGCGATCGTCCGTTGGCGCGGCTGGTGCGACTTCGGCTTCCCCCTTCGGCTTCCCCGGGAGCTTTATCGTCGTGCCGTCGAGCAACGTGAGCGCCACCATGCGCCGGTTCTTCGCAACCTCGCTCTTCGCCACTTCGCCGAGGGCGCGACGGAGTCGCTCTGCGCCTTGCTTCGCCGAGACGCGGACGCTCTGCGGAGACGCGTCGTCACTGGCGCTCGCTGCAGCGAGCACCGGTGACGGAAGCGACGGACCGGACACCGGCGCGGACCCGCCGCTGTTCGCCGTCACGGTAGACGCGCCGCCATTCGCCATCGCGGACGCGTTCGCCGTCCCGGACGCTTCCATGCCGTCGGCCGTCATCGCAGAGGTCTCTGCGGCGCCGTTCTCTCGTATCACCGACGGCCGTTTCGCGGGTGCCATCGAACGGAGTTCTTCGCCGCTGCGCACGCTGACTACCTTCGGCGGTTCTGACGACATGATCTCCGGATCGGGTGCCTTCGGTGCGATGCTCGCCGCGACGTTCGCGGCCTGCGCTTCGACCTCGGAGCGCGACAGGACGCCCGTCGTCACTTCTTCCTCGGTGTCGCCGACGGCGACCTTCGGTGCCGGCGCGGGCTCGCCGATGCCGTAATAGGCGTGAATCGCGGCGCGAATGTCGGACGGCGGCGCGATCATCGCGCGAACGTGCAGCCCCGAGCGCTCACCGACCTCCTGCAGGGCCTGGGTGTTGGTCGGATCGTCCATCGCGACGTAGAGCGCGTCGCCGAGGCCGCGCACGCGACGCACGTAGATCGGGATCAGACAGAAGCGCTCGACGGCGTCGACCGGAACGAGGTCGAGCAGCTCGCGCGAAAAATCGATGTGATGGAGCGACACCCACGGCACGCTCAGCTGCTGACTCAGGATCTGCGTGACCTGCGTCTCGGAGACGAGACCGATCTCCACGAGCAAGCTGCCCAGTCGTTTGCCGACTCGGCGCTGCTCCGCCAGCGCTTCGTCCAGCTGGCGTCCGGTGATGAGCCCGGCCCGCACGAGCAACTCGCCGAGCCGTACCCGCGGATGGTCCATACTTCAATCAAAGTAACTCGGCCGCACGGAACGAGCCAGAATCCCGATGAATTCTTCCCGCGTTCAAAATCGGCCATTTGGCCAAATGCCAGGCATCCTCGACCCCGACACGAAGCGGCGAGCGGTGCGAGTGTGGGTGACGGTCGCCGGTGCGCGTACGCAAGCCGACGGAACGGGCGAGCGGTGATCGGAACCGCTCCCCCGATTCCGTCACGAAGTGTGGCATCCTTGGGCCCGATGCGTCCGTGCCCGCAATGTGGGACAGCTTGTGAGACGTCCCACCAGTATTGCCCGGGCTGTGGCTTTCCAATCGGGGCGGTTGCGCAGAACAGCGAAGACAAGCTCGTTGGTCGCTCGCTGCCCGGTGGCTACCTCGTCCTCGATCTGATCAGCGTCGGCGGCATGGGCCGCGTCTACCGCGCCGAGCAGCGGGCCCTCGGCCGCACGGTGGCCGTGAAGGTCATCCATCCCCACCTGCTCGCGGACGAAAACTCGATCGTCCGGTTCATGACCGAGGCGCGGGCCGCGAGTCAGCTGAACCACCCGAACTCCGTCAGCGTCATCGACTTCGGGCGAACGGACGACGGCCAGCCCTACCTCGTGATGGAGTTCCTCCGAGGTAAGGATCTGGCGCGCGTTGCCTACGAGCAGGGCCCGCTGCCGTTCAAGCGCGTGGTCGACGTGCTCGTGCAGACGTTGATGGCGCTCAGCGAGGCGCACGACCTCGGCATCGTCCATCGCGATCTGAAACCGGAAAACATCATCCTCGAGCCGCTCCGGCGGGGCGGCGACTTCGTGAAGGTCGTGGACTTCGGGCTCGCCAAGTTGAAGGCCGACTCGGCGAACGCGACGAACGTCACGATGCCTGGCATCGTCTGCGGGACGCCGGACTACATGGCGCCCGAGCAAGGCCGCGGAGACGCCATCGACGGCCGCAGCGACCTCTACGCCATCGGCGTCATCCTCTTCCAGCTCCTGACCGGGCGGCTCCCCTTCGAGGCGGAGAGCCCGACGCAGGTCGTTATGATGCACCTGTCGGTGCCGGTCCCCGATCCGCGGCAGGTCGTCCCCGACCGGCGTATCCCCGATTCTCTCGTGCGAGTCGTCATGAAGGCGATGAGCAAGGAGGCCAAGGATCGGTACCAGGACGCACTCGAGTACGCGGATGCACTTCAGCAAGCGCTGGAAGAAGCGCGGAGCGCGCCGCCGCCCGGCTCACCCCCGCTGCTCTCCCAGCGCCCGGGGATGACCGTCGAGTGCCGCACGTGTCTCTCGGTCGTCCCGATGACGCGGTTCTGCTGCGAGTGCGGCGCGCGCCTCCCGGTGAAGAGCGACTCTCCGGTGTCGCCGCCGTCGCTCGCGTTCCCCCTGCCGTTCGTCGGCAGGGACGACGATCTGGCGTGGCTCGGCGATCGCCGCCGCGAAGCGGAGTCCGACGTGATCGGCGCGCGCCTCGTCGGCGATCACGGCGTCGGCAAGACGCGGCTCCTCCGTGAGTTCCTCGACATGGTCGGGCGCAAGGGCGACCAGATCGTGCTCACCGGTCCCGATCCGTACTGGGCGGAGGTCGCGTATCACGCGCTCCGCAAGGCGATCAGTGCGCTCTCGCGGATGGAGTCCGGGTCGAATCAGCGCAAATCGTGGGAGGGCGCCTCGGCGTCCGCTCGCCGCGGGCTCGAGGAGATCTACGGCGGCATCCCGTCGCGGAGCGATCCGCGGACGCCGCACGAGCGACGCGGCGACCTCGCGGACGCTCTCCGCTGGGCGATGCAGAAGGCCGCGCCGCTTGCCGCCCCACAGCGCGTCGTGCTCGCCATCGACGATCTCCAGCGGGTCGACGGCTCGAGCCGTTCGGCCTTCGCCGACGTGCTCGGCGAACCACCGCCGAACCTGAACATCCTCGTCATCGCGGCGCACACGCCGGGCTTCGAGGCAGGCTGGGGCGCCAAGCACGCCGCGCGCGTCGTGAGTGGCCTGCCGCCGCCGATCGTCACTCGCCTCCTCAAGAGCACGAGCCCGAGCGACCGCATGACGGCGCTCGCCGAGAACGGCATCCGCGGCATGCTGCCGCTCTACGTCGAGCAGCTCCTCCGCTTCACGCTCGAGGGCGGCTCCGATCCGCCGCCGCGCCTCGCGGATCTCATCAGCCACCGCATGGCGACCTTCGAGCCGCGGGCGCGGCGCGTCCTCCAGGCGCTCGGCGTGCTCGGAGACGCCGTGGAACGCGAGGGCATCGCGGAGGTGCTCGGCCGTCCCGACGGCGTCGAGGAGACACTCGGGGAGCTCGTGCGCGCCGGCATGGTCGAGCAGCCCGGCGGCCTCTGCTCGCTGTCGCACCCGCTCATCCGCGAGCTCGTCCTCGGAGCAATCCCCGCCGAGGTACGGCGCGATCTGCACGGCCGCGCGCTCCGCGTCTACGAGAAGCGCGAGGCGCCGATCGAGGCGCGCGCGCTCCACGCCTTCGACGCCCAGGCGACCCTCGAGGCCTTGCTGCTCCTCGAGCAGGTCGCGGAGCGCGCTCTGTCGCGCGACGACGTGGCCGCCGGGGTGGACGCTCTCCGCCGCGCTCTCGAGCTGTCGCGCGCCGACGTGTACCGCGGCGAGCTCGACGACCCGCTGAAGGCCGTCGCCATCTTCGCGCGAAAGCTCGGCGACGCGCTCATCCGCGGCGGGGCGTTCTCGGACGCCGAGGGCGTCCTCCGCGAGGCGCTCCACGTCGCAGGGCCGACCGGCGCGGAGCGGGCGCACCTCCTGGCGTCGCTCGCGCGAGTCGCGCGCGGCAGGGAGCGCTCCGACGAGGCCGTCGGTTTCATCGACGAGGCCATCGAGGTGGCGCGACGCTCCGGCTCGCACGAGTTACTCACGTCGCTGACGAGCACCCGGCGTGCCTGGGTCTCCTGAGTCCACCGCGAGCCCACCGTTCATCACCCGGTGGGACCTCGACAAGACGTACCTTCGAACCGAGTTCGACACGATGGGCGACCTCGTTCGAACGGCGTTCGAGCGGCCCGACCAGAAGCGCGCGGTGCCGGGGGCAGCGGCGCTCCTGCATCTCCTCGGAGAGACGGGCGCGCGCGTGCACATCCTCTCCGGTAGCCCGCGGCAACTCCGCAACAAGCTCGAGGAGAAGCTTCGCATCGATCGCGTCCGGTGGGACGAGCTCACGCTGAAGCCGAATCTGTCGAATCTTCTCCGTCTGCGGCTTCGGGCGCTTCGCGATCAGCTCGGCTACAAGCTCCCCGTGCTGCTCGAGGCGCGCAGCCGGGATCAGCGTCTCTTCGCCGGAAGCGCGCCGGAAGAAGTGCTCGTCGGCGACGACGCCGAAGCCGACGCGTTCGTGTACTCGCTCTACGCCGACGCGTGCGCGGGTTCGGTGGACGAGCAACGGCTCAACGCGATCCTCCGTCGCGGACGCGTCTACGAAGATCAGCTCGAGGGGTGCATCGCGTCGTTCCGGCGGATTCACACCGGCACCGCTGTCGGTCGCATCCTGATTCACCTCGATCGCCAGAGCCCGCCGAGCACCTTCGACGCCTACGGGCCGCGCGTCGTCCCCTTCTACAATTATCTGCAAGCGGCCTTCGTCCTCGCCGAAGACGGACGGATCTCGGGACGCGCGGTGCTCGAGGTCGCGAGCGTGCTCGTCGTTCGTCACCGCTTCGACGGCGAGGGCCTCGGGCGGAGTTACCTCGATCTGATGCGACGTGGTCACGTCACCGGTTCCGTCTTGCCGGGTCTCGAGGCCGGACTCGGGACTCTCGACGGCGAGGCGGGAGACGCCGCCGCCGTCGGACCGCTCACCGAGATGACCGCCCACATCGCTCGGTACCTGGCCGACCCGCCCCCGATCCGCCCTGTCCGGCCCGCAAGACCCGACTACCTGGAGCTCGCCGAGCGCCACCAGGGCGGCAAAAATAGGAAGAATTTCCGGGCTGTTACGGGATGATCCGACCAGCGCATGAGGCGCATCGGGCGCTTGCCTCCGTTTCCGACTCGCCGCGAGTTCATCTCGCGGTAGGCTCGGGGGCGTCTAATTCGTGTCACTCGGCCGAGAATCCGCGGCCAAACGCGCCCTGACGGGCCTTGGGGAGGTCGCGCCGTGGATAGCGATCTTGCCGAATCGATCTCATCACTTAAGTCATCTTTCGAGTCGCGCGGGCGCCCCGCTCAGCTGGGGAAAGCCGACCCTGCGCTCGTCCGGAGCCTCCATCAGAAGCTCCGGATCCCGCGGCGATATCGCGATTTTCTGACGGAGTGCGATCCGCACGCCGTCGAGATGATCACGCCGGCAGAGCGCATCCAGCTCCTCCAGGCGAACGAGCTCGAGCAGGCCCAGATAGGCTTCTGCCTCGGCCCGGACGGCACGCCGATCCAGGCGCCGTCGCACGCCGGCTGGCGTCCTGGCTGGGTCATCGTCGCAACGAGCTCGCTGCTCGGTGATCCCTACTTCCTCGACACGTCGAAGCCCGACGCCGAAGGGGACTGCCCGGTTTACACCGCCATGAGCGGGACCGAAGTCTGGCAACCGCGCCTCTGCGCCTCGACGTTCGCCCTGTTCCTGAAGATCCTGGCGATCGGGATGGAGGTCGCGGGCGGCTTCGATCTGAACGACTACGACGTCGACAACGAGCAGGTATTCCGCGAGGCCCTGGGCCCCAAGATCCGGGAGCACGATCCCGCCGCGATGAAAGCGGGCCACTGGACGTGACGAGCTTCTTTCACATCACGCGCGAAGGTTCGAAGGACTTCGACGACACGCTTGCTCGCCTTGCTCGCCGCGGTGAATCGGATCTCGAGAAGGTGGAGGGTGCCGTGCGCGAGGTGCTCGCCGCGGTGAAGGCGGAAGGCGACGTCGCGGTGAAGCGCTTCGTCGAGCGCTTCGAGTCACGTCGCGTCGAGCAGCTCTTCCAGACCGAGTACGGCGGCCACGCCGCACTCGAGTCACTGTCCGCTCCCGTACGCGATGCCATGCAGGAGGCCGCGCGCCGCATCCGCCGCTATCACGAGCGCCAGCTCGAGGACCTCGTCAGCTTCGAGTACGAGGAAGACGGCGTGCGACTCGGCAGTCGCGTGCGCGCCGTCGCGCGGGTCGGCGTCTACGTGCCGGGCGGCAAGGCGAAGTATCCGTCGAGCGTCCTGATGTCGGCGATCCCAGCCGCGGTCGCGGGAGCAGCGTACATCGTCGTCGCGACCCCCGCCGCGGGCCCCGAGGTGCGCGCCGCGTGTCACCTCGCCGGCGTGCACGCCATCTTCGACGCGGGCGGCGCGCAGGCGATCGCCGCGCTCGCCTACGGCACCGACTCCGTGAAGCAGGTCGACAAGATCGTCGGCCCCGGCAATCTGTACGTCGCCGCCGCCAAGCGGCTCGTCTTCGGCGAGGTCGACATCGACAGCATCGCCGGCCCGAGCGAGATCCTCGTCGTGGCCGACGACGACGCGGACCCGCGCATCGTGGCGGCGGATCTGCTGTCGCAGGCCGAGCACGACGAGGCCGCGTACCCACTCCTCGTCTGCACCAGCATGGAGCTCGCCGAGGCCGTCTCTCGCGAGCTCGAGACGCAGCTCGGGACGCTTCCCCGTCGCGCCATCGCGGAGGCGTCGGTGCGTGGCCAGGGTACCGCCCTCGTCGTGTCGTCGCGCGACGCTCTCGTCGATGTCGCGAACAGGCTCGCCGCGGAGCACGTCGCGCTTCAGGTCGCGAACCCCGACGAGCTAGCCGACCGGATCGATCGCGCAGGTGCGCTATTCGTGGGCGATTCCACTCCGGAAGCGGCTGGTGACTATCTCGCCGGGCCGTCACACGTGTTGCCGACCGGTGGCGCAGCGCGCTACGGCGCGCCGCTCGGTGTCTACGACTTCGTCTCGCGCACCTCGATCATTCGTTACGATCGTTCGGCCCTCGCCGCCCAGGCGGAAAAAATCACCGCTTTCGCACGCGTCGAAGGCCTCGAGGCACACGCCCGCGCGGTCGAAGTCAGAAGCTCGGTAACCGAGCGCCGAAGGTAGTACGCCGGCAGCACGGCCGAAACGCGCGCGAGATTCGTCGTCGTGAGCGCGCTCGCCGTTCGCGCGCAGGCGTAACCCCCGCTAGTATCCGGGTCGCCTTCTCGTCCCTCGCTTTGCGAGGCAAGGAGTACTTCGATGCTTTCGTGGGTCTCGCGACCGCTACGTCTCATTGCGGCCGCCTCGGTGCTGATCGCCCTGTTCGGCTGCGCCGAAGAACGCCAGCCCATCAACAAGGTGCAGGCCAACGCGCTCGACAAGCGCTTCTTCGTCGGTGACCCCGCGAACCCCGACGACGACCCCGTCTTTTACTGGAGAAACTTCGTCGTCGACGCCTCCGAAGATCAGGAGCTCATCGGCATCGGCTCGTGGAGCGGTGTCGATCGCATCAAGTGGGAGATCTCCGAGAACACGCTCTTCGCCCGTCGCGCCTACGACCAGAACGCCGGCGCCGACGACAAGGACAGCGTGAGCAGCTTCCCGAACGGCACCATCGTCGCTGCGTACCCCATCACGTCGCACTTCGACGTGAAGCGCGCGTACAACCCGCAGACCGGTGAAGAGCTGAACATCATCGAAGAGAACACGACGGACAGGCCCTGGTATCAGCGCGACTACTTCCGCGTCGACTGGTCGACGAACCAGGTCGACACGCCGCAGTGGTCGGACATGTTCGTCGGCAAGACGTTCGGCGATCTGAAGCTCACCCCCGTCTCGTACTACGTGAGCGATCCCGACCAGGACGACGCGCCGCACTTCGATCCGACAGGCGGCTACTTCGACGTCACGTCGAAGTTTCTCGTCGAGCCTGCGCCCTCCGACCTGAACGTCCAGGGCTCGTCCGGGACGAACGTGAACCTGCCGCTCTGCGCGAAGCTCGGCTTTTACACGGGCACCGCGATCTACAACTGTGACCCGCAAGAAGCCGTGATCCGGAGCTCGTACTGGCGCATCGACCAGGTCGACCCCGACAACGACTTCGAGCCGTTCGAGAACACGCGGGCAAACCTCGACGTCATCGGCAACCCGGGCGGGCTGGGCGACAGCTTGAGCGCCGGTATCGTCACTCCGTCACGCGTCACCTTCGACCCCGGGTACGGCTACGTCGACCCGAACCTCTCGAAGCTGATGAACGTGCACAACGTCTGGAAGCAGAGCCACCAGACGAAGGGCACCTGCAAGGTCGACGCGGACTGCAAGGCGGAGGGCGCCGGTTCGACGTGCCTCGCGTCGGGCGCGTGCACCGTGCCGTGCAATTACTCCGCGCGAAAAGACGGCGACGGCGACGGCACCGACGACCAGTGCGAGAACAAGTCCACGGGCTACAAGGGGAGCAACGGCTCGCAGTGCAGCTTCAAGAACCGCTGCACGATCCCCTATCGCGACCGGGACACGAAGTCCGTCGCGTGGTGGGTGAACAGCGACATGCCCGACACCCTGCAAGACACGGTGGATTCCAAGGGCAAGTTCGTCAGCCGCGGCGCGACCGAGGACATCGTCTACACGTGGAACCAGGCCATCGACATGGCCGTCGCCCACGCGCGCGAGGTCGAGTGCCGACGCACCAAGGACGGCAACCGGGCCGACTGCCACGGGAAGTACTTCGACACCGCGAACCCGATCGAGATGCTGAGCTACGGCGGATACGGCATCGAGCGGGTGAAGAACCCCGAGAACATCTCGATCATCTGCCACAACCCGGTACGGGACTACGACTCCAAGGACTGCGGGGAGCATGGTACGCGCGCCCGCGTCGGAGACGTTCGGCGGCACTTCATCTTCTACTGGCCCTTCGCGTCGCGCGCGCCGTGGGGCGGCATCGCCAACTGGAACGCCGACCCGCTCACCGGGCAGATCATCGGTGCCTCCGCGACGATCATGGGCCGCTCGGCGACCGCCGCCGCCGCCCAGATCCGGGACATCTTGCTCGTCGCCAACGGCGAGCTCGACATGACCGACATCACGAACGGCGTGCCGGCGCAGCTCTACCAGCACACCCTTCGCACCGGTCAGAAGCCGCAGACCTTCACCGCAGCGGAGCTCGCGAAGAAGATCGCGAACGTCGACGTGAAGCGCACCGCGACCCAGCTCGGGCTGACGCTGAGCGGCTCGACACCGACGGAACGCCTCGCCGCGCTCCGCACGATGAAGGCCAACACGACGTCCGACCCTGGCATGCTCGCCACCGCGGACGCGGAGCTCCAGGGCATCGCCCAGCCCCTCATCGGCTCGAAGTACGAGGCGAGCATCGTCAGCCCGTCGTGGCTCGTGGACGCCGCCGGCTTGAGCCCGTCTGGGACGGTCGACGCCACGACGATGGCGCAGGTCTCGCCGCTCCAGGCCATGGATCCGCACCGGAGCACGCAGCGCGACCGCGCGACGGCCAAGCTCCTCTCGTCGCACGGCGTGTGCGCCTTCGCGAGCGCGGACAGCGTCGGTAACCCCGACATCCAGGGCGTCGCGAAGTGGTTCGCCGACGCCTCCGTGGGCATTTACGGCAACACCGCGCTCCGTGCGCAGTACCCCGATCTCGCGCAAGCGAGCGACCAGGTGCTGAGCGCCAAGCGCGCGGACCTCATCTACAACCACCTCATCGTCGAGTCGTACAAGGGCATCGCCCTCCACGAGGTCGGTCACGCCCTCGGCATGCTGCACAACTTCGCCTCGTCCTACGACGCGACGAACTTCAATCCGCAGTACTGGCAGCTCCGCACGAACGAGGGCAAGGCGATGGACTCGTGCAACGCCACGCCGCGTCCGAACGAGATCGACACCTGCATGGGCCCCCGCTTCCTCGATCCGGCGACGGACGACGAGCTCGGCCAGGCCGACGAGTCCCGTCCCGGCATCAACTACTTCGGCAGCACGTCGACGATGGAGTACCAGAACGAGCGGTTCTTCGAGTCGGTCGGCATGGGCCAGTACGATCTCATGACGATGGGCGCGCTCTACGGCCGCGTCCTCGAGACGTTCGATCCCGACGCGACCGACGGCGTCCCACTCGCGAGCCAGGAAGACTACGGCTGGCTCGACTTCACGCAGCTCACCGAGGACAACCTCGTGAACTGGCAGACGTCGATGGGGACCGGGCCGCAGGCGATGCACTACACGGAGCTCGCGCGGCGCATCCACCTGTACGACGCGAACCGCTGCCGCGATGCCAGTGCGGACGAGAAGAAGACGGCCGAGTGGCGCATCGTGCACGGCAAGGTCTGCGCGACGCCGCCGAAGGATCACGCCGCGTGGAACGACTTCATCGCGAACCCCGATCCGCAGGCGGGCGGTAGCGGGCCGAAGACCATCGTCACCCCCGATGCGCCGATGGCCGCCGGCCAGGTGCGCTGGCCGTACCGCTGGGGCGAGGACTCCGACGCCTACATCCACGTGAACCCCTCGGACGCGGGCGCCGACCCCTACGAGGTCACGCAAGAGACGATCAAGAAGTTCGACTACTCGTACCCATTCTCGTACTTCCGGCGGCAGCGCCGCGACTGGGACTACCTGAGTATCCCGTCGCGCACCGCGACGAATTTTTTCGAGCGGCTCCGGTCGTACCACTGGGTCGTCGCGCGTAACAACGCGACGCTCCCCGCGCTCTCGCCCGACGCCCTCGACATGCTCAAGGCGACCGACGACAACGTGCGCGCGAGCCTCCTCGCGGCGAACGACATGCTCGACGCGATCACGCGCTCGCTGCTCCTCCCGCAGGTGGGCGACTTCACGGCCGCGGCAGACTCGCTACAGCTCGGAACCGACGCGAGGATCTACGACGTCTCCCAGAACGGCGCGGGCCTCGGCACGCTGTTCACGCTCGACTCCTCGACGGCGCGCTTCGTCGACCCGAGCTACGACACCGGCGCCGCCGCCGGCGGCTCCTGGGACTATCTCCACTGGCTCGCTCACGCCGGCTTCGACGTCGAGAAGGGCATCGCGAGCTCCGCGCTCACCGACGGTAGGCCGACGCTCGCCATCATCCAGCGCGACACGTACATCGACGGTCGTCACCTCTACGTGAACTTCGAGACGGACCTCGCGAAGGCGATCGACCGGCTCATGGGCGGCGTCCTCTCCGCGGACTGGGACTCGGTCTCGTCGTACGTGCCCAGCTCCGCTGCCGGCTCGGCGACGACCCCGGTGCCCCAGCAACTCCACTTCGCGGACGCGAATCCGACCCGTCCTCAGGGTTCGTTCCTGCTCTTCCCGAACCTCGGCTACCTGCAGCAGCTGAAGACGATGATCGACGCGCAGCTCTACTCGCGCCTCGGCACCGATCTGTCGCTCCAGAACAAGCTTCTCATGTACCTCGAGGGTACCGAGAACGTCATCGACATCCCCGACGCGCAGAAGATCAAGTTCACCGACCCGCGGAGCGGCTTCACCTACGTCGCGCGCCTTTACGGCGACGACACCGTCGACGGGCGAACGTTCGACTCCGGCATTGCGTCCCGCATGCTCGATCACGCGAACAAGCTGCTCGCCATGGCGTACCAGGTCGAGCTCGACAAGAACAACGCTCCCGTCGTCGACCAGTTCGGACGTCCGACCCCGACGCTCGACAGCGACGGCCAGCCGATCCAGACCGACGACACGACCGCGATCACGGGCTTCAGCGACTACGTCGGGCTCCTCGACTCGACGGTGGAGGTCGCGCGACTCGTCGGACACGGCCCCGGCATCGGCTCGAGCAACTGATGATGGGGGGCCAAGGCCCCCCGCCTTCTAGTAACGGGGGGCCTTGGCCCCCCGCAGCTTCGCC
>DATAZL010000027.1:0-4787 GCA_036272055.1 Polyangiaceae bacterium
CGAACGAACCGCGCATGTCGAGCGGAGTGACGACTACGAACACGCGGACGGCCGGCGAGAGGGTCAGCACGCCCGAACAACCTCGAGCAGGCGGCGCAGGGTCTCGTCGTCGAAGTCGTCGCCCACCTCGACGGAGCCCTCGCCGAAGTGCACCAGGTACCGCTGCGGCGATCGGGGCGTTGGCGACGTGCGAACGAGCTCGACGAGCCGGGGCTCTTTTCGCGAAGGCGCCGACGACGCTCGCCGCGAACGATTCCGGTCCCAGGCATGGAGCGAACGGCCGTCGACCCGATGCCTCTTCGCCCACGCCCGCCGCGTCTCGCCCGACCGGGCCACCGACAACAGGCACGCCCGGGCGTCCTTCTCATCCACGATCTTCCGCAATACCGACATCGCTCACCTCCGTGAGCGGAGCCTCCGAGCGAACCCCACCCGCGTCATCCCGGCGTCGCTGATGGGTCACGGTGCGCCGTTCCCTGCTCTGCCCGCCTCTCTCCTCGGCGAGGTCGATCCTCGTGGAGAGATTGTGGAGACGGGTTGCACAGGAGGCGTTTTCCGCCAGGAGATGGGTCGGGGAGGCGGGATTTGAACCCTGATGTCGTCGATCACCGTCGAGCGCGTCAGGGCGACGAGTTCTCGCGATCACCCGGGGCCGCGTAGGCCGTCGACGGGTTGGCGGCGATCACGGGCAGCCGCGGCGACCGGCGACGAGTGCGTCGCCGATCACGATGGCCGCGGCGCCCGCCGACGCGGCATAGCGATCATCGGCGGGCGCGCGTCAGGTGGCTACACCTTCGGAGCCTCCTTCTTGCGCTTGCGCGCGGAGGCCCGTTCGCGCTGCCGCTCTTCGGCCTCGCGAAGCCGGTAGCTGTCGCCGTCGATCGTGACGATCTCCGCCCGGTGCATGAGCCGGTCGACGAGCGTCACGACGCACGCGGCGTTCGGAAACGTGGTCGGCCATTCGGCAAAGGGCTTGTTCGTCGTCAGCAGGATCGACCGGTTCTTCTCGTATCTGCGCGTGACTACCTCGAAGAGCAGGTCGGCGTGCCGGACGTCGTACGAGAGGTAGCCAACCTCGTCGATGCAAAGAAGGTGAGCCCGCACGTACGCGGCCAGGCGCCGGGCGCGCGCCACCGACGACTCCTGCTTGATCAAGTCCGCCAGCAGATCGCTCGCCGTGCGCACGACGACGGCGTGGCCGTCGTGCAGAGCGCGGTCAGCGAGGTTGCGCAGGAGCATCGTCTTTCCGACACCATTGGGTCCGAGCAAGACGACGTTCGCGCCCTCGGCGAGGAAGTCGAGCGTGAAGAGCTCGTCGATCAGGGCCCGGTCGACCTTCCTCGGCCACTGCCAGTCGAAGCTGCTGACCGGCTTGAAAGCACCGATGCCCGCGATGTGGCGACGGTGTGCGAGGCTCCGGCGCGTCTTTTCCTCGAGCTCGATCGCCAGGACCTCCTCGAGCCAGGGCTTGTGGCGGATCTCGTCGATGCGAGCGAGCAGCCCGAAGAGACGGAGCCGCTTGAGCGTCGTCTCGAGATCATCGGTCTTCATCGGGGCCTCCGTGTTCGGCGCTGAGCCGGTCGTACGTCGACAGCGCGTGCGGACGCACGTGCACGTTCGCGCGGACCTCCGCCGTCACCGGCACGGTCAGCGGCGCCTCGAGTCCGGCCTCGAAGCGCAGACGATCGATCTCGTGGTGCACCGCCCGCAGATGCAGCTGATCGCGGGCCACGACGCCGGCGACGGCGCGCTCGAGTGTGTCCGCGCCAACGCGGTCGAGCAGCTGCAGGAGCCCGGAGGTCGCGGCGCCGAGGTTCGCGCCCTGGTCGGCCAGGCGCTCCATCATGACGCGTGACGACGGCACAACCGAGAAGAGCCGGTCGAAGCCGCGGCTCTGATGCGCCCTGCGCTTCTCCTCGACCAGTGCACGCACATGCCCTTCGTGCTCGACGCGCTGATCGCGATCGAAGCTTCGCCGGTGCTCGGCGAGGCTCTCGGTCGGCGCGATCGGGTCGACGATCCGCACATGGTCATCGGTCGCGATCACCCGGAGGCCCCGATCCACGTGCGTGTGCGGGACGCTGTAGTCGTTGCGGTCGAAACGCACGTACGGTGTTTTGCCCACGCGCACCTCGACTTGCTCCTCGACGGGGAAGTCGTCGCCCGGCAGTTCGATCATGCGAGGGCGCTCTTCGAGATAGGCCTCTTCAACCGTCTTGTCCTTGGCGTCCGGGACGCGCCGCTCCAGGGCGATCTCGATGCACCAGGCGCGCGCCTGCGCGTTGAGATCCTCGATGGACGCAAACGTCCGCGCGGCGAAGAAACCCTCGCGTACGTCGCGGATCGCGCGCTCGACGCGTCCCTTCTCGTTGGGCCTGTAGGGGGCGCATGCGCGCGGCTCGAAGCGGTAGTGCCCCGCGAGCGCGAGAAGCGTCGGGTGGAAACGGACGGCGTCGCCCTCGCGCTCGAGCACCGCGCTCTTGAGGTTGTCGTACAAGATCACCCTCGGCGCGGCGCCGAAGAAGCGAAACGCCTCGACATGGCCGCGCAGAAAGCTCGGCATCGCGGCGCGCATCGCGAAGTACACGAGCCGCTTGCGGCTGAAGGCGAGCACCATCACGAAAGCGAAGAGATCGCGTTGCGCACGCCCGACCGTGAGCTTGCCGAAGTGCGCCCAATCCACCTGCGCCTCCTGGCCGGGCAGCACGGCGCGACGCAGATACGCCTCGGCAGGCCGCCGCGGTCGCATACGACTGATGATGGCGCGAAAGCCGCTCTTCGAGCCGCTGTAGCCGCGAGCGCGGATCATCGTCCACAGGCGACTCGCGCGGAGTCGAGGGTACTTGGCGAGCGTCTCCTTGATGAAAGGAATGTACGGATCGACCCGCCGCGCACGCGTCGTGTGCTTGACGATCGGCAGTCCGCCGTGGGCGAGCACGCGCTCGACGGTGTCGTGATGCCGGCCAAGGTGTTCGGCGATCGTGCCGACCGGCCAACTTTCGACATGGTGCAGACGGAGGATCGCCGCGCTCTCCTCAGGGCTCACCGGCTGACGAGGGGCGGTCACGGGGTCACCTCACGGCGGGACCGCGTACGGCAATCGCGGAGCGCGTCGACGGCGCTCGGGAGCACGCTCGCTCGGGCGCACCCGTCCCGAAAGGACGCGATGGCAGCGCGCGCATCGCGTGACGGCGATGCGGCGTTTGACGACGGATGACTGGGAAGCATCGGTTCGAATCTCCTCGCCGCGCGCCGGCTCCACGATGGGGCTCGGCGGCGACGAGGATGGCGTCGGCGCGGACGCCGCTTGCGTCGAGAGCGGGTCCGTTACGCGACGCCGGCGGCCTCGGAATTCGGCCTGCCGCTTCCGTCCGGACGCCCGGCCCTTCGGCGAGCTCGCCCACCTGCGGTTGGCAGTCCGGTGGGTCGCCAGCCGCCTCGCCCTGGCGCACGACGAACAGCGCGCCTGAACCGACGCGCAGACCCCGCAGAACACGATCACCACCCCACACCCCGCGCACCGACCGAACCGCCCGTCCAATGCAACGCCGCTCCTTCACGGAGCGGCTGGACGACCGCGGCGAACGGCGACACGATGCCCATCGGCGAACGCGTTCCTGCGCGTCTGCCGCGAAGGCTCGGGTGTACCACCACCCGGGCCTTCACCTTCTCCGACCCCGCATTCTACCTCGTCAGCGCCCTCGCGGGCACCGACGATGCGCAACGATCACGGTGCACGCACTTCGTCAGATTCACGCGGAAGAAGGCTGGCGGTGACAGACGGCCTTGATCGAGGAGAGCGCTGCGCCGCTCGCGTGCGTCGAGTCGCAGTTCGCGGTCGACTCCACGGGCTTCGGCACGGTCACATACCGCCGCTGGTACGACCACAAATACGGGCGTGAGATGAAGGAACACGGATGGGTGAAGGCGCACGCCATGGTCGGCACGACCACCAACGTCATCACCGCGATCCGCGTGACGGACAGCAACGTGAACGACTGCCCCGAACTTCCGGCGCTCGTCGCCTCGACGGGACGGCACTTCTCCATGGCCGAGGTCTCGGCCGACAAGGCGTACCTCTCGCACACGAATCTCGCCGCTGTGGAAGCCGCGGGCGCGATCCCTTACGTGCCGTTCAAGTCTAACAGCAAAGGCGCGGGGCCCGCCGCGTGGCGGCGCATGTGGGGCCTCTTCATGTACAAGCAGCCCGAGTTCCTGGCCCACTACCACGCGCGATCGAACGTCGAGAGCACGTTCAGCGCGGTCAAGCGCAAGTTCGGCGGCTCGGTCCGTTCGAAGAGCCCCGTCGCCCAGACGAACGAAGTGCTCTGCAAGGCCCTGTGCTTCAACCTCTCGGTGCTCGTTCATGCAATGCACGAACTCGGCGTCGAGCCGAGCTTTCCCGGCGTCGCCGGCCTGACGGCGGTGGCGTCGTGAGCGACCTCACGACGGGCGAGCAGAAGAACGTAAGAGCCGCTCTCGTGTTCTTGCGGGCGCGGACCGGTGGGTGGAAGCCGCTCGCCAAGGCGTTGCGCGTGCACCCGCTCACTCTGTCGAAGCGCGGCATTCCGATCAGCGCGAGCCTCGCGGTTCGCGTGGCACGGCTCGCGGCGATCGGTATCGACGACGTGCTCGGCGGGAAGTACCCGCCCGCCGGGTCGTGCCCCCATTGCGGGCACCGAAAGGAGGACGCCGCCGACAGCGCGTAGCCTGCCCGGAAAGTCGGCGAACTGCCCGAAAAGTAAGGCGCTCATCGGACTAACCGGGCAAAGCCTCATGGCAAAGCG
>DATAZL010000028.1:0-15999 GCA_036272055.1 Polyangiaceae bacterium
AGCCCCCGAAGTGGCGGGGGGAGCAGTTCGCCCGCGAGCAAAGCGAGCCCCCGAAGCGGCGGGGGGAGCAGTTCGCCGGAGGCGAAGCTGCGGGGGGCCAAGGCCCCCCGTAACTAAAGAAGCTGCGGGGGGCCAAGGCCCCCCGTAACTAAACAAGCTGCGGGGGGCCAAGGCCCCCCGCGAGCAGGACGGCCTTCAGCTCGGCAGCCGGAGCCGGTAACCGACGCCGGGTTCGTTGATGAGGTAGCGCGGCTGTGCCGGCTCCGACTCGATCTTGTACCTGAGCTTCTTCATGTAAATGCGGAGGTAGTGGAGCTGGCTCGTATAGCCGGGACCCCAGACCTCTTTCAGGATCTGCTGATGGGTCAGGACGCGGCCCGCGGAGCGGATCATGAGCCCGAGGAGACGGTACTCGGTGGGCGTGAGGCGCACTTCACGGCCCGCGACGGTCACCCGCCGCATGTCGAAATCGACGATCAGCTCACCGACCTGTGCGACGCCGGTCTCCTCTTCGTGCTCGGGCGGATGGCTGCTCCGCATCGCGACACGGATGCGCGCAAGGAGCTCCCCGGGGCTGAACGGCTTCGTCACGTAGTCGTTGGCGCCCGCATCGAGCGCAGAGATCTTGTGATCGTCGCCGCCGCGCGCGGAGAGCACGATGATCGGGACGGTGCTCTTCCGGCGGATCCTGGACGTGACCTCGACGCCGTCGAGATCCGGAAGGCCGAGGTCGAGGAGCACGACGCGGGGCGAGCATTTCTCGGCCTGCGCGACGCCTTCGACGCCGTTCGCGGCGTGAATGCAGTCGTAGCCCTGACCCTTCAGCGTCACCTGGAGCAGCATGCGCATGTGCGGCTCGTCTTCGATCACGAGAATTGCGGCCTGTTCGGACATACTCAGCTTGCCTCCACGCTTTCGGCGAAATGTTCGTCGACCTCACCCAGGCTCGCCTTCGCGGGGAGAGTGAAGCGCACGATGGCGCCGCCTCCCTTGCGGTTCTCGAGCCAGATCTTTCCCTCGTGTGCTGCCACCACGGCCTGACAGATCGTCAGACCGAGCCCGATGCCGCCGTCCCCCTGGGTCGCGCCGCCGCCGCGATAGAGTCGCTGGAAGACGAGCTTCTCGTCTCCCGCGAGCACGCCGGGACCGCGGTCCGACACCTCGACGACGATGTGTGCGCTCTCGTAACGAGCGACGATGTCGATCGGGGTACCCGCGGGCGTGTAGCGGATCGCGTTCTCGAGGATGTTGATGAGCACCTGCTCGATGAGCACCGGATCGAAGAGCGCGAGCGGGATCTCCTCGGGCACCTCGGTGCGGACGAGACGGCCCTGGAGCTTCTGATCGAGGCGGACGAGCGCCGCGCCGATCGTCTCGTCGATGGCCTGGGGGACCCGCTTCGCGCGGACCTGGCCCGATTCGAGTCGCGTCAGCTCGAGCAGGTTGTTCACCAGGCGGCTCAGGCGCATCGCTTCTTCGGCCACGACGGCGGCGAGATCATGACGTTCACGCGCATCGAGCGAGTCGCCCTGAAGCGCCGTACCGGCACCAACCAGCGTCGCGAGCGGGCTCCTGAGATCATGAGACAGCGCCGAGAGGAGCGCGTTGCGGAGTCGTTCCACCTCTGCCTGACGCCGCGCTTGCAGGGCCTGCCGGCGAAGCTGCTCGGTCATCATGCTGACGATGGCGGTCACGATGAGGAGGACGATCAGGGTGACCGCGTTCCGGCCGTCCCGGATCGCGAGCGTCATCGTGGGCGGGATGAACAGATAATCGAAGGCCACGACGCCTGAGACCGCGGTGAACACCGCCGGACCGAGTCCGAAGCGTGCCGCGATGACGAGCACACCGAGCGGGAACAGGACGATGAGGTCGACGACCTCGAGGATGCGAGCCGACGCGAGCGCGCACCCCACGCAGGCAATGACGACTGCCGCACCCCACCCGTAGCCGAAGAGGCGATCGCGGGAGCGCCAGCTCGGTTCTTCGGCGAGCTCTGCGGCGGAACCGCCGGCGTCGTCGCGAGCACGGAGCAGCCCGATCACGCGGTCGACCGTAGCACGCCTCCGTCTTCCGGCCCGCTCCTCGGGCCCGTTCCCGGCCCGCTCTTGCTCTGAAACCGAACGCGCTCTATCCCGGCCGGGGCCCGGGAGGTATGTCCCGATGCCCACACGCCCGACTGCTCCACTCCCGCGCCCCAATGCCAGACCCCACAGAAAACAAGAGCCCGGTAGAGAGATTCCTCGGCGTGTTCACCCGCGTCGACTCCGGCGAGGGGTTCACCGCGCTGGTGCTGACGCTGAACATCTTCGTCCTGATGACCGCGTACTCCGCCATCAAACCGGTGCGGGAGGGGCTCATCCTGAGCATGCGGTCCGGGGCCGAATACAAAGCGTATATGGGCGCTGGAATCGCGACGGCGCTTCTCTTCGCGGTGCCCGCCTACGCTCGCGTCGCCGACCGCTACCCCAGAAATCGCCTGGTGGCCGGGGTGACGCTCTTCTTCGCATCGAACCTGGTGCTGTTCCGGATCGCGAGCGCAGTCCCCGCCCTCCGCCCGCAGCTCGGCCTGGTGTTCTTCCTCTGGCTCGGCGTGTTCAACCTGATGGTGATCGCGCAGTTCTGGGCGTTCGCGAACGACCTCTACCGCGAGGAACAGGGCAAGCGGCTCTTCCCGCTCATCGGCGTCGGCCAGACGCTCGGGGCCGCCGCAGGTTCGGGCATCGCGGTGCTCCTCCTGGAGTGGCTCGGCGTCTATCAGATGCTCCTCGTGAGCGCGGGGCTCCTCGTCGTGAGCGCCGGGCTCACGCAGCTCGCACACGGGCACGAGCTCAAGCGGCGCAGCGTTCCACCGCCCGGGCCCCCCGCCGAGCAGAGCGGTGCGGACGCACCCGCCGTGGCGCCGAGCGGCGCGTTCCAGATGGTATGGCGGAGCGAGTATCTCCGGGCCATCGCCGTCTTCTCGGTGCTCTTCACGTTCGTGAACTCGAACGGCGAGTACATGCTCGGCCGTCTGATGAAAGAGGCGGCGACCGCCGCCGTCGCGCGCGGCGCGATCACGCCCGACGCCGTCAAGGAGTACGTCGGTGAGGCGTACAGCCGCTTCTATCTCTTCACGAACATCGCGACCGTCGTGCTCCAGGCGTTCCTCGTGTCGCGGTTCGTCAGGAGATTCGGGATCCGGTTCGCGTTCCTCGCCCTGCCCATCATCCCGTTCATCGACGCGGTCGGCGTCGGCCTCGCGCCCGTCCTCGGGATCCTCTTCGTCGGCAAGGTGTTCGAGAACTCGCTCGACTACTCGCTGAACAACACGCTCCGCAACATGCTCTGGCTGCCGACGACCCGCGAGATGAAGTACAAGGCGAAGCAGGCCATCGACACGTTCTTCGTGCGCATGGGCGACGTCACCTCGGCGCTCTTCGTCTATCTCATCGCCGGCGTGCTCGGGCTCGGGGTGCGCACGCTCGCCATGGCGAGTCTGGTCGCCTGCGGGCTCTGGTTCCTGGTCGCCCGCACCATCCTGAAACGGCGCGACGACCTCTCGACGTCCCTGCCGCCACCCGCGCCGGACGCGATCACGACCGAGGCCGCGAGCGCGTCCTAGAAGACGCCGGAGAGCATCACGCCGGAGCCCTGCTGCACCGGCATCGGTAGCAACTGCGCATGCAGGGGCGACGCCCGATGGCCGAAATAGGGGACGCCGAAACCCACCGCGCCGCCGACGATGGCTCCCGTGACCACGTCGGTGGCGTAGTGGCGGTCGGCCGCCACGCGGAGGTAGGCGCCCATCGTCGCGAGCGCCATGCCCGTGATCCACATCGCGGGCGCCATCCGGTAGTGACGCATCGACGCGATGGTCCCCGCCGACGTCGATAGCGCGAACGCCAGTGTCGCGTGCCCGGAGAAGAACGATAGATTGTCGCTCGTGCTGTGGCTCGCCGCGCGCTCGGCCGGCGTTCGCGCGTGCACGTCGGGCCTCTCGCGGGCCACCGCGTATTTCGTGGCCTCGTTGATGTCGATGGCGATCGCGGCGGACTCGGCCACGACCAGGATATCGGCGGGGAACTCGCCGAGCCGGTGATCGTGGAGCGCGACCGCCGCGCCGATGGCGATCCCCGCCGTCGGTGCGAGCCCGAAGCTGAAGATGGTGCTCCAGGTATCGGCCGTCTTCGTGTTGGACCAGCGGAGCGCGTTGCGTACGGCGGTGTCGAACCCGTTCAACGTGCTATTGCCGGCTGCGTCGCGGTCGCACCAGCGACACGGCGTCGCGAGGGACGGCTTCAGGAGCTCGAGGGTCGTCCAGAGCGCGAGCGCGCCGCCGGTGATGGCGAGGTCGATCGGCACGCTGTAGCGCATGTTCGTGGCGACGTTCGGCGGCGTGGTGCCCGGCGGAGGCCAGGTCGAGGACGTGGGCTCGGCCGCGCCGCTCCTCGTGACCAGAAACGCCGCGACCGCGAGCGTCGCGACGGCGCAATGCGTGCGCTCAGTGCGCCGCACGACGGGTGTACCTGTGCTTCACGCCGGCGGGGAAATACGCGGGATCGCCGCTCGGCAAGAGACGCACCGCGGGCGCTCGTCGCTCTTCGGGGACGTACGACGCGAACTCGCTGTTCAAACGAAGGAGCGCGGCGAGGGTCGAGTCACGAACGGCCGCGACGCGAGCGTCCGTCGCGACTTCACCGGGCGCGAGCTCGACGGTGAGGGAGAGCGCGGGAGGCGCGCCGCCGCCCTCGACGACCTCCATGACGAACTTCCCGCTGACGAAGTCGCTGACCTCCGGCGCCTCGAGCCCGACGCTCACGTTCTCCGGGTAGACGTTCGCGCCGTAGAACGACACCGTGAAGTCGGAGCGCCCGAAGACGAACACGAAGGGCAACGGCCGCGCGCCGCGGCCACCGTCGAGCTCCGCGTACGGGTCGAGGCCGGCCGCGCGCAACCGCTCGACGAGCACGTCGTGTGCGAACACGCCTCCCCGGTCGAGGATCGCGTAGCGCACGAGCGGGACGCCGCCGTCGCTCGTGAAGAGCAAGCTCCCGTCCACCTCCTCGAAGAAACGTGCGCGCGGGTCGTACTGAGCGAGGGTGGGGAGGCGTGATTCGCCGAAGAGCTCGCGGGCGAGCTCGGGGCGCGCCGCGAGGAGCCGGCGTATGGCGATGCTGAGCGGCGTCTCGTTCGCAAGCACCCCGCCGTCGGCGGTGCCGTAGAGCGATGCCGTCGCGTAGCAGGGAGACGTCGCGCCCATGCGCTCGAGCAAAAGCTCGCGCCACGACTCGCTGAAGACCTCGCCGGCCATGACGCATCTCAGGTTCATGGCGCGAAGGTCGAGCCCGCGCGCTTTCGCGAGCTCGAGGGCGTCCTTGAGGAATGGCGGATAGCCGAGCAAGACGACTTGCTCGAAGCCCGGCGCAAGCTCGCGGAGCACGCGGATGATCTCTTCCTTCACGTTGCCTGGAGTGACGACCGTGATCGGGTAGCCGCGCGCGGCGACGAGACGGCACCCGTTCGTCGTATACATGCCGCCCACCCAGGTCCCGAGCGCGAAACACACGACGGCGAGCGTGCGGCGCTCCCCGGCACCGAACGCATCGGCGAAGATCTGCTCGAAGCGGCGGGCCACGACGTACTCGTCGCGCTGGCCGCGCGGCCAGAACGTCGGTGTGCCGGTCGAGCCCGACGACACCGCGACCATGTCGCCGTTCTCGACGCGGCCGTCGCGGCAGCGCGCCGCGAGCGGATGGCGCTGCACGTAGTTCGCCTTCGTCATCACCGGGACGCGCGCGAAGTCGCTCGTCGTCCTGACGCTCGCGGGGTCGAAGCCCGCCTCGTCGAGGAACACGCGGTACGCCGGGACGCTCTCGGCAGTGGTCCGGAAAAGGGCCAGAGCGGACTCCGCCGCATCGGGCCCCGGCGCGAGCGCCGCGTCGAGCGGCGTCGTCATGAAGTCGTGAAAAGCGGCCAGCGTCTTTGCCGCGCGTCTCGAATCCAAGGTGGTCGCGAGGTTAGCTTCTTTGATTCGCATCGGCGCTCGTTCACTCCCGGGAGAACATTGAAACACCGACGAAACCGCCGTCCCGCGGGTGCGTTGGTTACCCAAAGCAGCTAGCTTCTTCGAGCGGCACAAAGGTTGGTTCGATGAAATCGTCTGCACTTGCTCTTCTTTTCGCTTCCTCTGCCTCTCTCTTCGCGTCCTTGACGGCCGGCTGCTCGGCCGGCGACGGTGCCTCTGCCGCGCCGGTAGGAGCCGGTGGTGGGCTCAGCCTGGGCCCGGTCGGCGCGGCGGGAACCAGCGGACCGACGGGGAGCGCGGGTGGCGGTACGGCGGATCCCCCGGGGCTCATCCCCATCACGCCGGTGACCGTCACCGGCGCCGACGGTGGCGCGTGCAAGGCCGTCGTGCAGCAGGCGGAGAAGCAGACCGGCAAGGCCGACATAGTTTTCGTTCTCGATAACTCCGGGAGCATGGGCCAGGAGGTGTCGGCGGTTCAGTCGAACCTCAACACCTTCTCGCAACAGATCGCGTCGTCCGGGATCGACGTTCATGTGGTCGTCATCTCGGCGCTCCCGGGCGGCGGCATGATGGGCGGCGCGTGCGTCGACCCGACCGGCATCGCGTGCATCTTCGTTCCGGGTCTCACGACGGGAAACCTCATCAACGGCAACGGCGTGTGCGTCGATCCGCCGCTCGGCACCCAGGGCGCTTGCCCGCAGGGCGACGACAGCAACGCCGCAACCGGCTTCCTGCACGTGAAGCAGGCCGTGGACAGCCACAACGCGCTCGCGATGGTCGAGCAGACGTACTCCAGCTGGCAGCAGATGCTCCGTCCCGACGCCGCGAAGACGTTCGTCGTGATCACCGACGACGAGAGCCAGGTCGCGGCCCCGGACTTCACGACGTGGGTGAACGGCCAGCAGCTCTTCCAGGCGGGCATCTGGCGCTTCTCGGGCATCTTCTGCACCATGGGCTCGGTCAACTGCGCCAACGTCGGAACGACGTATCAGACGCTCGTGACGCAGACCGGCGGCGTCGCAGGAAACCTCGGCGAGCTCAGCGACGGCCAGGTCGACGGCCAGTTCAAGGCCGTGTTCGACTCGCTCGCCAAGGCCGTCGTGATGGATGCACGCCCCGTCGATTGCCAGTGGGGGATCCCTGCGCCGCCCGACGGTCAGCGGCTCGATCCCCAGGCCGTCAACGTGCGCTACTCCACCGGGAGCGCCCAGAGCACGACGATCTACGGCGTAGATGGCGCGGACAAGTGCACCGACATGTTCGGCGGCTGGTACTACGACAACCCCGCCACGCCGACCCACGTCGAGGCGTGCCCCCAGACCTGCAAGCTCCTCCAGGGAGATCTCTCGACGCGCGTCGAGGTGCTCTTCGGCTGCGCGCGCCAGACGCCGCCCATTCGCTGACCACGTCTCGGTCGCGTCGACCGCTCAGAGCGCGGCGAAGAACTCCGCGATCTCGGCGTCGGTCCCCACCGTGATGCGGAGGCCGTCGTCGAGAAGCGGGCGATCGAAGTAGCGGACGAGAATGCCGCGCCCCTTCAGCGTGTGATACGCGGCGCGCGCCGCGTCCGCCGACGGGAAGCGCGCGAAGACGAAGTTTGCCGCGCTCGGGAGCACGTCGAGGCCGCGCGCCTTGAGCCCCTCGACGAGGCGCGCCCGCGTCGCGCGGATCTTTGCGACGTTGTCACGCATCCAGGCGTCGTCGGCGAGGGCGGCAGCGCCTGCCACGATGGCGAGCCGGTCGAGGTTATAGCTGTCCTTGATCTTGCCGATGCCCTTCACGAGCTCCTCGGAGGCGAAGAGCAAGCCGAGTCGCATCCCGGCGAGGCTGTAGCTCTTCGAGAAGGTCCGGAGCACGACGACGTTCGGGCGCGTGCGCACGAGCTCGAGCGCGTTCGTCTCGGCGAAGTCGGCGTACGCCTCGTCGATGACGAGGAGACCGCCGCGCAGGCTCGCCGCGAGCTCGTCGAGGGCCTCGAGGGGGTGCGAGTTACCGGACGGCGAGTTCGGGCTCGCGATGAACGTGAGCTTCGCCGTCGAGCCGTAGAGCGCACGCGGTAACGCGAAATCACGGCCGAAGGCCGGCGTCTTGATGCGAGCCGCGCCCGACTCCGCGAGCGTCTCGTAGAGCACGTACGTCGGATACGGGTAGACGATGAGCTCCCCCGGCTCGACCACCGCGCGCACGAGGAGCGACAGGAGCTCGTCCGAGCCGTTGCCGGCGAGGATGCCGTTGACCGGCATGCCGAACCGGGTCGACGCGGCCTCGCGCAGGGCGCGCGCCGTGGGATCGCTGTAGAGACGAAGCCGCGCGCCGTCGGAGCCGAGCTCGGTGGCGATCGCCCGGGCCACGGTGGGGCTCGGCGGATACGGGTTCTCGTTGGTGTTCAGCTTGACGACACGCGCGCCGGCGGGCGGCTGCTCGCCCGGCACATAGGCCGTCATGCTTTCGACGTTCTTGCGAAACACGGACATATTTCAGGCCCCCGGCCAGCGGTGTTCTTCGACGAGTCTTCGCACGAAGCCGCGGCTCCGCCGGTGATTCTGCTCGCGCTCGACGCGTTCGCGTCGGACTTCCGTCCAGCGCTCGAGATAGGCGGCGACGACGTCCGGATCGAGCTCGTAGCGCGCGAACGCCTCGGCGCTCGCGGCGCGGAGCGCGACCGCGCCGTTGTAGCCGCCGAAGCCCTGGGTCGGCACGATGACGCCGCCGCTCGCGTTGCCGCGGACCGGCCCTCGCTCGAGCCGGAAATACTCGGCGGGCTCCCCGAGCTCGTCGTCGATCCGTCGAAGGGTCGGGATGCCGACCGCGGGCTCGCCGAGCAGATAGCGGATCGCCTCGCTCACCGCCTTGAGGCCGGTCTCGCCCATCGAGTGGCCGTCGCCGAGCGCCTTCGGCGCGCTGACCGTCATGGTCGGCAAGCGACCACTGTAGCCCTCGTCCTCGGCCGCGGCGAGTCGCGCGGCGTGCGTCGCGGCGAGATCGGTGCGCGAGTTGGTGCGCGTGCCGGTCGCGTGAGCGACGAGGTGCTCGAAGTCGTTGATGCCGTAGCCGTGCCCTTCGCGAGCCATCGCGAGAGCGGCGATCGTCGCGTTCTCGCCGCCGAAGCCGACGCCGGCGAAGTGCGCCTTGCCGCCCGTCTCGCCGCTCTGACCGAAGCCGGTGATGATCGACGTGACGTCGAGAAAGTTCCGGAGCGCGAAGTCGAGCGTCGTCACGAGGACGCCGGAACCGGCGTGGCCGACGATGGTGCCCTGCGCGTCGACGTCGAACGGCGCGAGACACTCACCGACGCCGCGCCGCTCGTCCGACGGCCGTCCGGCGTTCAGCGTGTCGAGCTTCTCGGTGCTCATCATCGCGCCGGTGCCGAACGCCTCGAGCAGGCGCCCGTCGGGCAGGAGCGGGGCGTCGGCGGCCGTCCAGAGGAGGATCTTCGAGCGATCGTAGCCGGGGTAGTCGAAGAGCGCGGCGGTCGCGGCGTCGGAGAGCGCGACGAGGGCACTCGCGCACGCGGCGCTGGTGACGAGCGGCGCCTGCGGTACGCGGCGCATCGTCGTCCCTTTTTGTCGTAACTCGGTGAGGAGCTCGGGGTTACGGCGCACGCGGCTCAGGCTGAAGGACGGCGAGAGCATCGTGGAGATGAGCGCAGCGCCGTGGGTGCCGAGGCTCGCCGCGAGCCGGTACGCGAGCTTGTCGTTCTTGCGATCGGGGACGGTCTCGTGACGCGGCTGCATGCCGAGGCGGAGATTGTCGAAGCTCTCGTGTCCGCTGAACGCGCATGCGGCCACGACGCGGAACGCGCGCGGATCGGGCAGGAGCTCGGCCAGGGGTCGCGGCAGGGCCGACAGCGCGCCGAGGCCGCCGTACATGAAGAGCTGCGACTGCAGGCTCGGGCCGAGGCGCGGATCGTCGTCGAAGAGCCCGAACAGATCCATCAGCGGCGATTGGCGGATCTCGGAGAAGGTGAGACCCGAGAGACGCCTTAGCCCGCCGTCCTCGAGATCGTGCGGCAGGGGCGCGGCGAGATCGGTCGGGACGTGCGCCGCGAGGCGGGTGAGCTTCCTGATCCCGAGCGACGAACGGAGCCGCGCGCCCCAGAGCGCCTCGATCTGCTCGACGCCGAGCGACTCACCGCGGTGGGTGCCGTCGCGTCCGACGAAGCGCGGCTCGTTCCCCGAGCCGGGCTCGATGTCGACGAGGCCGGCGTCGAACGCCGCAAAACCGATCGCGTCCTTGCTGCCCGAGACGAACGCGCGGTGCGTCTCGGTGCTTCCCACTGCGGACATCGTGCAGGGAGTGCCGATGGTGCAAAGGACGCGGCTTCCAGGGAGGCGCATGGGGGTCGCGTCGAACCCTAACCCAAGCCCCCCCCGGCCGTCAGGGGTGGATCGAAACCAGCGTTCCGCGCGCGCTCATTGCGCCGTGCCAGGCGACGGGGACCGACGGCAGGGTCCACGCGAAGAGCCAGCGCGCGTCGAGCGGAGAAAGGTTGACGCAGCCGTGGCTCCGCGGTGTGCCGAAGCCGTCGTGCCAGTACGCGGCATGGAACGCGAAGCCTTCCTTGAAGTACTGGACGTAGGGGACGTCCCTCAGGTCGAACTCGTCGCCCACCTCGTCGCCGTCCATCGTGATCGTCACGTGCTTCGTGTGGATGAGAAACTCACCCTGGATGGTCGAGTGCGTCGTCTCCGGATCGCCCTTGCCGTCGACTCCCGTCGAGACCAGCGTGACGAACACCGGGCGCGGCCCGAGATACGCGACGAGAGCCTGTCGATCGATGGAAACGTCTATCCACGATCTTTCCTTGGTCGCCCAGGGCGGCAGGGTCGTCGGCGGATCGACGCGGACGAGCCCCTGATCGACGATGAACTCGCCGCTCCGCGTCTCGAGGTACGAGAGCGAGCCGGCGCGGACGCGCTTGCCGGTGATCGGAAGCGCTTCGCGGAACTCGAGACGGCGCTCGAACTTGAGCCCCTTGAGCGGATCGCCGGAGTAGAGCGCTGCCGCCTGCGAGCGCACGAAGACGACCGGCAAGGCCGCGTCGTCACCGAGCGGCAATCCGTGAAAGCGACTCGGCACCACGTGGCTCAGTCGATCGAGCGGCACGACGGCCATGTCCGCGGTCAGCCCGAAGCGGCGTCCGCCCGCCTCGAAGAGGCTCACGAACGCGAACGCGCTCTTCGCGATCGCATTGCCGAGCACGGCGCGGCCGGCCGAGAAGCGGCTCCCGCTCGTCGAGATCGACGAGCCGCGGTTCGCGAGGAACCACGGCACGTCGTCGAAGGTGAGGCCGTCGAAGGACGGCGCGACGCCGCGACGCGCACCGAGCCCCGGCTCCGCGGCGTGCTCGTCGTTCGCGGTCGGGATGCGCGAGTAGAGCGGCGCGCCCGCGCCTGCCGCGGCGCCGTACTCGTAGGGCATCGTCGCGGTCCGGTCGGCGCGACGCGGCGCCGCGCGGACGAGCTCGCTCTTCGCGTCGAGCGACGCGTTGTTCCCCGCGCAGACGTAGCCCTCGGGAGCGACCTCATAGAACCCGCCGCGACACCCGTCGAAGCCGGCAGGAGACGCGCTCCGGTGCACGACCGCGCCGGCGCGCAGGTACCCGAGCTTCGGCGCCTTGAACGACGGTCGCGCAAAGACCAGCGTCTCCTTCGCCGTCGCCACCAGGACGTCGGGATCGGCCTCCGGCGCGAGCGTCTCCTCGGTCGCGGCCGGGACGTCCTCGGCGCTCGCCGGCGCCACGACGGTCACCGGCGACCCGGGGGCCGTCGCGGTCGCGGGCACGTCCGTCCGCGCGCCCACGGACGTCTCTTCGATATCCGGCGCTGCGGCGACGACGTCCGTGACGCGCGGTGTCTCGACCGCCCTCGGCGCTGCGAGCTGCGGAACCTCGACGGCCTCGACGCGCGCGGCCGGCACCGCAAATTCCCGTCCGGGAACGGAAAAAAGCGAGCCGGGGCTCGAGCAGGACGCGGCCGCGAGGGCCACGAGGAGCGCGCCGGAAAATCTCGCCATGCCGCTCTCCGCGGCTAGCTGAAAAGCGCCGCTTCGGAAAAGCTTTCGGCGGGGTTCCCGCCTGCGGCGCCGGTGGGCCCATGTTATGCGCCCCCGTCATGAGCGAGCCCGTATCCATCGATGCCCTGAGTGCGCTGGACGATCATCTTAGCGAGGACGAGCGCATGGTGCGCGACACCGTCCGGCGGCTCATCCGCGAGCGCTATCTGTCGCGCGCCGGCGCCCTCTACGAAAAAGAGGAGTTCCCGAACGACCTCATCGGCGAGATGGCCGACATGGGCCTCCTCGGCGCGGGCCTCAAGGGTTACGGCTGTGCCGGCATGAGCGCCGTGCAGTACGGGCTCGTCTTGCAGGAGCTCGAGTACGGCGACAGCGGGCTCCGGAGCTTCGTGAGCGTGCAGGGCTCGCTCGCGATGTACGGCATCTGGGCGTACGGCAGCGAGGAGCAGAAGAACAAATATCTCCCCGAGATGGCCAAGGGGAAGATGATCGGCTGCTTCGGCCTGACCGAGCCCGACAGCGGCTCCGATCCGAGCTCGATGACGACTCGCGCGCGACGCGACGGCGACGGCTGGGTGATCTCGGGGACCAAGATGTGGATCACGAGCTCGCCGCTCGCGCACGTCGCGGTCGTCTGGGCGAAGGTGAACGACGGCGGCGCCGAGTCGATCGAGGGCTTCATCGTCGAGCGCGGCATGAAGGGCTTCGAGACGCCCCGCATCCACGGCAAGATGAGCCTCCGCTCGAGCGAGACCGGCGAGATCGTCCTCGACGAGTGCCGGGTCCCGGAGAAAAACCGCCTCCCGAACGTCCGCGGCCTGAAGGGGCCGCTCGGCTGCCTCACCCAGGCTCGCTTCGGCATCGCGTGGGGCGCGAACGGAGCCGCCAAATCGTGCTTCGAGGCGACGGTCGACTACGCGCGCAAGCGCATCCAGTTCGGCGTCCCCATCGCGTCGAAGCAACTCATCCAGGAGAAGTTTGCCGACATGGGCCAGGAGATCATCAAGGCCGACCTCCTCAGCCTGCATTTCTCCCGGATGAAGGACAAAAAGGGGATCAGCCCGACCCAGGTCTCGCTCTGCAAGCGCAACAACGTCGGCAACGCGCTCGCCGTCGCCCGCAACTGCCGCGGCATCCTCGGCGGCAACGGCATTCTTCTCGAATACCCCGTGATCCGTCACATGTTGAACCTCGAGAGCGTCTACACGTACGAGGGGACGCACGAGGTTCACACGCTGGTGCTCGGCAAGGCGTTCACCGGGTTCGACGCCTTCTGACGCAGGCGTGACGCGTGAGCGGTGCGAAGCACCGCTCGCGGCACCCTTTGACGGCTCGGTGCGAAACTTTGCACCGCGTCATAGGCGGGCGTTACCCGAGGCCCTGGTTTCGGTAGCCGTTTCGCTAAGAACGCGGCGAGGCGGGGCTTGCTTATAGCCCGGACGATTCGCGACAATGCGGATCGTGCGCCAAAAAGTAACGTCCTTTCTTCTTCTACTCGGGCTCGTGCTGTCGAGCGCGGTCGTGCTCGCAGCACCACGAGACAAGGCCGCACAGAAGAAGATCGAGGAGGCCATCTATACGGACTTCCTCAACACGGATTTCGACGGCGCAGAGGGGCTGCTTCTCGGAACGATCCGCGCGTGCGAGGACAAGTGCAGCCCCGGCCTGGTTGCCAAGGCATGGATGTACGTCGGCGTGATCCGCGGCAGCGGGCGCAACGATATTTCCGGGGCGACCGAGGCGTTCAACACCGCGATCGGCGTCGACCCGAACGTCGCGCTCGACAACGAGATCGCGACCGATCCGGTGAAGGCCGCGTTCGCGAAGGTCAAGGCGGGTGGCAGCCCGCCTCCCGCGGCGGCGAGCACCCCGGCCGCGGCCGCCGGCGGTTCGTTCACGTGCGCGCCCGCGCCGACCGAGATCGAGACCCGCCGCCCGTTCCCCCTGCAGTGCGAGGCGGACGACAAGGTCGCCGCCGTCCAGCTTCACTACAAGTCGCCGACCGGCGGCTGGCAGAGCGTGAAGATGGAGCTTCACGAAGGGTCGTTCCGCGGAACGATCCCGTGCTCCGCGACGCAGAGCACGGGCAGCATGAAGTACTACGTCGAGGGCCTGAACGCCGACGGCGACGCCGTCGCCCAGTACGGCAGCGACGACGCGACGAAGTCCATCGACGTCTCGAGCGAGACCACGGCCGCTCCGCCTGCCTACCCCGACGATCAGCCGCCGGCGCGCTGCGCGGTCGGCGAGGTCGCGACGGAAGGCGCTGCGCCGACCGGCGAAGCCTGCGGCGCCCTCGACGGCAAGTGCGGCGCCGACGACTGCTGCGAAGAGGGCCTCACGTGCAACGAGGGCACCTGCCAGTACGAGAGCAACAAGAAAAAGGGCAAGGGGGACTACCCCAAGAACCTGGTGGGCCTCCACTTCGGTATCGATCTCGCGAACGTGTCGTCCTCCGGCGCGTGCACCGCCGACGCCCGTTCCAACGACAACTTCGCGTGCTTCGACGGCAACCAGACCTTCAACGGCACGCCGAGCCTCGGAGCTCCGGGAAAGATCGCCGGCGGCTTCACGCTCGCGACGATGCGCATCATGGCGTCGTACGAACGGCTCTTCGGCGCCTTCGGCCTCGAGGGCCGTCTCGGGTTCGCGTTCAACGGCGGCAAGACGGCATCGGGCGGCGGTACGCCGTTCCTTCCCCTTCACTTGGAGGCGCGCGCCAAGTGGTGGCTACGCGGCACCTCCGCGTTCTCGTCCTCCGGGTTCCGTCCCTGGCTGCACGTCGGAGGCGGCGTCGCCCAGGTCGATGCCAAGGTGAACGTCGGCGTCGTGGACTGCGCGCCGGCCGCCAGCTCGGGCCTCTTGGAGATGTGCCGTTCGGCAAACTCGTCACAGGCGGCCCAGGTACTTCACGGTGTCCCTCACACGCTGCAGGCCACGAAGCAGCTAGGCCAGGAGTTCGTGACCGTCGGCGGCGGCGTGATGTACGCCGTCGCGAAGAACCACGGCGCGGTCCTGAATCTCAATTTCATGATCCCGTTTCCGGCAGTGGGCTTCGTCTTCGAGCCGTCGATCGGTTACGAATACGCCTTCTGACGGCCGCGGTGGCGCGCATTTGTTGGCCCTTCGTCGGGCCCTCGGCGATGAGACGCTTGTCGCCTCCCCCACCCGACGAGGTTCGAATGACCGCACGACCCGCCCGCATTCCAGGACCTGCTCCCGTCCCGCGGATCGTGCTGCTTCGACGCCGCCAGCAGGTCGTCGTGCGCGCTCCGAGCGCGACCGTCCGGACCGTCGTGAGGCCGCCGCGCCCCGGCGCGAAGACGCTCTGCGGGCTCGGGCCGAGCGAGCGCGCGTTCCGTGAAGAAGCGGACACCCTGCCGGCTCCGAGCGACCCGCGTCACGAGTACGACGAGACGCCGCCGGTGTCCGGCGTACGCCTCCGCGCGCCGAGCGTGCCCCAGGTATCACTCGCCGACGTCACGCCTCGTCCGCGGCCGGTGACGCTCATCGACGGCGTGCACGACGGCCTCTCGCGCGACCTGCTCGAAGAAGCAAAGCGTCTCCTCGCGAGCGGCATCTTCGACGAGTGACGGGATGACGGAGTTTGGCGGCGTGGGATTGGTTTGTGAGGGGGGGTCTTGACCCCCGCCGCCCTTCGGGCGCGCTCGCTTTGCTCGCGAGCGTTTAGTCACTGACGGGATGACGGTGTTTGGCGGCGTGGGATTGGTTTGTGAGGGGGGTCTTGACCCCCGCAGCTTCGCCTTCGGCGAACTGCTCCCCCCGCCGCCCTTCGGGCGCGCTCGCTTTGCTCGCGAGCGTTTAGTCACTGAGGGGATGACGGTGTTTGGCGTCACCGCCGTCTCTGCCCGCGCGAGCCACGCGAGCCCGCGAAGCGGCGGGGGAGCGGGTCGCGTAGCGAGCCCGCGGGGGTAAGACCCCCTCACACTAAGAGCCCGCGGAGCCCGGTGCCGACC
>DATAZL010000029.1:0-63603 GCA_036272055.1 Polyangiaceae bacterium
TCGCGGGCGAACTGCTCCCCCCGCCGCTTCGCGGGCTCGCTTCGCTCGCGGGCGAACTGCTCCCCCCGCCGCCTTCGGCGTGCTCGCTTCGCTCGCGTAGTTCCACGTCTTTTGATGCCTCGGGATTAGCTCGCGTAGGTCCGCTTTCATCATGCCTCGGGGACGACGGTGGCGTCGATGCGGAACTACTCACTTGAACAACGGCGGAGCACGTTTCGTTAAAAAAATCGTCACGCCACACTTCTCCATATCTGTGTCGAGGTGTGGCTCGTCGCTAACCGAACGGGACGTCATGCACGCGTCTCGAACGTGTCGCCGACGCGTCCGCATCTTCGCCGAAGTGTTGCCGTGTCGACCCGCGGGTTTGGGCAAAGTCCTCCGCGCCGACCGACGACTTTCATCCTGTGGAGGCTTTTTTCTAGATGTTCCTTCGACATTTTCGCACCCCGCTCGTGTCCGTGCTGACGCTCGCGGCGGCAGTTGCCTGTGGTTCAGATGGTAAAGACGGCGCGCGCGGCCCGGCCGGAGACGCTGGCCCGCAAGGACCTGCAGGTCCGCGTGGTCCCGCTGGCGAAGCCGGCGCGAGAGGTCCCGTGGGCCCTGCCGGCCCCACCGGCCCCGCCGGTGGAAGTGGCGAGGCAGGACCGGGCGGACCGACGGGACCGCAGGGACCCGGAGGCGACGCTGGTCCGTCAGGGCCGACCGGTCCGCAAGGTGAAGGAGCCGACGCGTCGGTGCCCCCGCACGTCGATGCCGCCGCGAAGTTTGCGACGAAGACGCCGATCAAGCACGTCGTCGTGATCTTCGGCGAGAACATCTCGTTCGATCACTACTTCGGCACGTATCCGAACTCGCTCAACGGCGCCGGTGAGACGGCCTTCAAGGCCGCTGCCGGCACGCCGAAGGCGAACAACCTGATCACGCCGCTCGATGTGACGAACGCCTTCGCCGCGGTGAGCGGCGTCGATCTCATCAACTCGAACGCGAACTTCACGAACGCCGCCGGCAACGGGGCCGACGCGGCGAACCCCTTCCGGCTCGGGCCGACCCAGGCCGCGACCGCGGACATGGGACACAACTACGCCCCCGAGCAGTCCGCGACGAACGGCGGCGCCATGGATCTCTTCCCGGCGTTCACCGGCGCCAAGGGTCCGCCGCCCGGTGGCCCCGCCGCGGCGCTCACCAAGGGCCTCGTGATGGCGTACTACGACGGCAACACCGTCACCGCGATGTGGAACTACGCACAGTCGTACGCCCTGAACGACAACTCGTGGACGACGAACTTCGGCCCGTCGACGCCCGGCGCGATCAACCTGATCAGCGGGCAGACCAACGGCTTCGACAAGACGAACAAGGATGCCGCGACGATGGCGGCCTCGCACGTCGTGGCCGACGGCAACGGCGGCTTCACGATGATCGGCGACACCGACCCGCTGGGAGACGTCTGCTCCGTCGCCGCCGACCAGAACACCATGAAGGGCAAGAACATCGGTGATCTGCTCGACGCCAAGAACATCAGCTGGGGCTGGTTCGAGGGCGGTTTCGACCTCGGCCTGACCAACGCGAACGGCACGACCGGCTGCGCGCGCGCGACGACCGGCGTCACCGGCACCAGCGGCAGCGCCGACTACATCCCGCATCATCAGCCGTTCCAGTATTACACCTCGACGCAGAACCCGACCCACGCGCGTCCGAGCTCGGTCACCGCGATCGGCAAGTCGGTCAAGGACGACGGCAAGACGCCCGACCCCGCGAACCACCAGTACGACAGCCACGACTTCTTCGACGCGCTCAAGGCCGGCAACGTGCCGGCGGTGAGCTACCTGAAGGCCCCGGGCTTCCAGGACGGTCACGCTGGCTACTCCGATCCCGTCGACGAGCAGGCGTTCATCATCCAGGTGATGAACGCGGTCGCCGACACATCGGAGTGGGCAAGCACCGCGGTCGTCCTCGCGTACGACGACTCCGACGGCTGGTACGATCACCAGGCTCCGACGATCGTCAACGTGTCTGCGACGACGGCCGACACGCTCAACGGCGCCGGCAAGTGCAACACCACGACGGCACAGCAGAAGGGCGCTGCCCCGACGACGCCGCTCCTCGGCGCCGACGGCAAGGCCGCGCAGGGTCGCTGCGGTTACGGAACCCGCATTCCTCTGATGGTCATCTCGCCGTTCTCGAAGAAGAACTACATCGACCACACGCTCACCGACCAGTCGTCGGTGCTCAAGTTCGTCGAGGACAACTGGCTCGCAGGCCAGCGCATCCAGGACGGCGGCTCGTTCGACACGATCGCCGGCAGCATCGAGGGAATGTTGAGCTTCCCGTAAGGAATGATCTTCAATCGACGGCGATTCCTCGGCGACGGCACCCAGCTCGTCGCGGCGCTCGCGACGGGGCCGTTCCTGTCGGCGCTTTTCGGCTGCTCCCGGCGTGACGACTCCGGGAGCGGTCGTGTCGCGACGGTCCAGGCGCGGCCAGCGCCGAGCTATCGCCCTGCCGACGTCTGTGGCGGCGCGTCACGCCGTCCTCGCGCGAACGCCGTGCCGGAGCCGGCGCGCGTCCCACTGCATCCCGACAAGCTCGCCCGCTTCGTCGATCCGCTGCCGATCCCGCCGGTGCTCGTAGCGGAAGGGACGCGACCCGATCCCCACGACGAGAAGTCGCTCATCCCGTATCACCGTATCGCGATGCGGGAGACGCCGATCGCCATTCACCGTGACGTGCCGCCCACGATGTTCTGGACGTACGGCGGCGTGTTCCCCGGTCCGACGCTCGAGGCGCGCAGCGGCAAGCCGATCCTCGTCGAGTGGGTGAACGAGCTTCCGACGAAGCACTGTCTGTCCATCGATCACACATTGTGCGGCGCGAGCGCCGATCGCCCCGACGTGCGCGCCATCGTGCACCTCCACGGCGGTCGCGTCCCGCCCGACAGCGACGGCTATCCCGAGAACTGGTACCCGCCGGGCAAGTCGCTCACCTCGTACTATCCCAATCGACAGGACGCGACGACGCTCTGGTACCACGACCACGCGATGGGCATCGAGCGACTGAACCAGTACGCGGGCCTCTTCGGCGCCTACGTCATCCGCGACGACGTGGAGGACGCTCTCGACCTTCCGCGCGGTGAGCACGAGGTCCCTCTCATGCTCTGTGATCGGAGCTTCAACGCCGACGGCGCGCTCCACTATCCGACGTCGGGCGACCCCGACGCGCCCTGGATCCCGGAGTTTTTCGGCGACGCGCTCCTCGTCAACGGGAAGCTCTTCCCGTTCCTCGAGGTCGAACCGCGCAAGTACCGGTTCCGCGTCGTCAACGCCTCGAACTCGCGGTTCTTCTACCTGTCGCTCTCGAACGACCGGGGCTTTCACCAGATCGGCACCGATCAGGGCCTCTTGCCGGCTCCCGTGCCGATGAAGTCGGTGACGGTGTCGCCCGGGGAGCGCGTCGATCTCGTCGTCGATTTTTCGGCTGCGCGAAACACGAAGCTCGTGCTCAAGAGCCAGGCCTTCGAGCTCATGCAGTTTCGCGTGAAGGACGTGGACAAGGTGCACGAGAAGCCGCTGCCGGGCGCGCTGCGAAAGATGCCGCCGCTCGCCGTCGCGAGTGCGGTGAAGACGCGCCGGCTGGCGCTGCGCGAGTACGAGGGAGCCGGCCATCGCATGTTGATGCTCCTCGACGGCAAGCGGTTCGCGGAGCCGGTCTCCGAGAAGCCGGTGCTCGACAGCGTCGAGATCTGGGAGCTCGTCAACACGACCGAGGACACGCACCCCATCCATCTGCACCTCGTCCGGTTCCGGATCATCGAACGGCAGCGGTTCGACGACGACGCGTTCCTCACGACGGGCAAGGTCACGCTGCTTCCCGGTCTGGTGCCGCCCGACCCCGGTGAAGCGGGGTGGAAGGACACCGTTCGCGCCGATCCCGGCCTCGTCACCCGGATCCTCGTCCGCTTCGAGGGGTACACCGGTCGGTACCTCTGGCATTGCCACCTGCTCGAGCACGCCGCGAGCGAGATGATGCGTCCTTTCGAGGTCGTTCCGGCCTGAGAAACGGTTGTCGCGGACTTGAGCTAACCTCGAGCGGTGCGCCGCGAACCGCTGCAGGGCAGAGAGCGCGAGCAGACGCTGCTCGTCGAGGCGCTCGAGTCCGCGGCGAGTGGTCGCGGGACCGTCGCGACGCTCTCCGGGCCGGCAGGTATCGGCAAGAGTGCGCTCGCGGAGTTCGTCGCCGACGAGGCACAGGGCAGGAAGCTCGAGGTCGTGCGCGGGCGCGCGTGGGAGTTCGCCGACGCGCCGCCGTATTTCCCGGTGGGCCCCGCCCTACGCGCGCTCGGCGTCGAGGCGAACGACGCGAACGCCTTCGCGCTGTGGGAGAAGGTGCTCGGTGCGCTCGCGCACGCGCCGGAGCCGCAGATGTGGCTCCTCGAGGATCTCCACGCCGCCGATCTTCTCACCCTGGATCTGCTCGTGTTCCTCTCGCAACCGGTCCGCTCGCTGCCGGTGCTCATCGTCGTCACGACCCGCGACGCCGATCCGCGCATCGACGAGCGCGCCGCGCAGCGTCTTCTGCGTCTCGCGCGCGAGGGCGTCGATCTGCGTCTCGGGCCGCTCTCGCCGGACGACGTCGCCGCCGTCGCCGAGCGCTTGAACGGCCGTCCACTGGGGGCACGGGAGCGCGCGCACGTCGTCGCGCGCGCCGAAGGGAATCCGCTCTTCGTTCGCGAGATGGCGCTCGCGTCGCGGTCGAGCGCCGCGGACCTCGACGGAGCCGTGCCTCCGACGATACGAAAGCTCGTGGAAGAGCGTGTGTCGCGGCTTCCTCAGCCGACCCGGCGCGCGCTCGCCGCAGGGGCGATCCTCGGTCGCGAGTTCGCCGCCGGTACCGTCGCGCGGATGCTCGGGATCCTGCCGGCGCGAGCAGTGGACGACCTCGCGCCGGCGCTTCACGCCGGTCTGGTCCTCGAGCCGCGACCGGGCGTCTTCGTCTTCGGACACGTGCTCGAGCGCGACGCGGTCGAGGACGGACTCCCCGCTGGCGAGCGCGCGACGCTGCACGCCGCTGCGGAGGCCGCCATCGCGACCACCGGGAGCTCGCCGTCGGTGCTCGTCGAACGCGCGCGCCACGCGCTCCTCGGTGGCTCCGGTGAGAACGAGGCGCGCACGCTTTCTCTCGTCAAGAGCGTGCTCGCGGAGCTCGAGGAGAAGGGCGCGTACGATCGCGCCCTGTCCCTCCATGCGCGGCTCGAGGAAGCGCGCCGGAGTGGGTTCGTCGCGAGCGCGGCGTCGCCCGAGGACATCCTGGGCCGCGCGCTGCTCGCACACCGTGCCGGTCATCACGCCGCGTGCCGCGCCGACTGCGACGAGGTCGTCGCGATCGCTCGACGTACCGGCGACGGACGTCTCCTTGCCCGCGCCGCGCTGACGGCGTTCGCCGAGCTTCGTCCCGGCGTGGTCGACCCTTCCACCGTCGCTCTTCTCGAAGAAGCCCGCGCCGCGCTCCCGCCCGACGACGTGAGCCTCGTCTGCCGCGTCGAGGCGCGCCTCGCGTCGGCGCTCCAGCCCGCGAAGGAGCCGCTCGCCGTCGCGGCCCGCGCGCGTGCCGCCATCGCGACGGCCCGCGCGACGGGGGACGAGGCGCTCATCGGCGAGGTGCTCGTCACCGGCGGCTCGGCCCTCATCGACTACTCGCCGGTCGAGGAGCGGCGCGCCCTGGCGCGCGAGCTCGCCGAGCGCGCGACACGGAGCGGCGACCGCGACAAGCTGCTCCGTGCGCGCTCGCGCCTCGCCGTCGACGACGTCGAGACGGGGGATTTCGCCGCCTTCGACGCGGGCGTCGACGCGATGCTCGAGCTGTCGCTCGAGGCCGGCCATCCGCGTCACCGCTTTCGTCCCTTGCTCTTCGCGTCGATGCGCGCCTGCATGCACGGTCGCTTCGCGGAGTCGGAGCGCCTGCTCGTCGAGGTGGATCAGCTCGCCGTCCTCACCGACGATCCGGCGCTGCCGCTCTCGCTCGGTGCGCACCGGGGTCTCCGCGCGCGCGACACCGAGGACGTTGCGACGCTCGGCGCCGTCGCCGCGAACATCGTGCACGTGCTCGTCGGAATTCCCGAAGCGGCGACCATCGGCGCGGTGTTGCGCGCCGCTCTGTACTCGCGCGCCGGAGATCGCGCGCGCACCGCGCACGAGCTCGTGCACGTGGAGCGCTCCCTCGACTTCGTCCTCGGCGACGGCACCATCGCGTATCTGTCGGTCGAGCCGGTGGCCCTCGCCGGCTCGGACCCGCTCCGCGCCGCGTTCAGAGAACGCATCTTGCCGTTCGAGCGCTGCGAGGTGGCGACCGGGCACGTTCCCGTCACGTACGAGGGGTCCGTCCTGCGGTTGCTGGCGATCCTCGACGCCGCCCTCGGAGACGTGAAGCGGGCGGAAGAGCGCTTCCGCGAAGCGCTGGAGCGCGCGCGGCGTGGCTCGCTCGCGCCCTTCGTCGCGCGCATCGCGTCGGAGCTCGCGTCGCTCCTCGAACGACGTGGCGCGAACGACGAATCGCGCGCTCTCTTTGCGGAGAGTGACGCCCTCGCCGCGGAGCTCGGAATGCCGCTCCTCGTCCGCACGCCGCGTGGTGCGCCGTCGTCGCGAGCGGAGCACACGGAGCTGTCGCTCGCACGCCGCGGTGACGTCTTTCACGTCCGCGGCGGTGAGCACGACGTGACGGTGCGCGACTCGCGCGGCATGCGGCTCCTCGCGCGGCTCGTCGAGCAGCGCGGGCGCGACCTTCACGTCCTCGTGCTCGCGAGCGACGAAGGCGCCGCAGGCGCGCTCGCCGACAGTGACGCCGGGGAGCGCATCGACGCATCGGCGCTTCGCGCCTACAAGACGCGCCTCGACGAGCTCAGGGCGGAGCTCGACGACGCGCAGGCGCTCGGCGATGCCGGCCGCGCCGGACGGCTCCGCGCCGAGCGCACCGCGATCGAGGACGAGGTCCGGGCCTCCACCGGGCTCGGCGAGCGCCGCCGGAAGGCCGGCTCCGTCACCGAGCGCGCGCGGGTGAACGTGCAGCGAAGGCTGAAGGACGCCGTCTCGAAGATCGCCGAGGCGGACGCCGCCCTCGGCCGTCGCTTCGCCGCCGCCGTCCGCACCGGGACGTATTGTTCGTTCAGCGGCTAAGTAGCGGTAACGAAAGAGCTATCCAGACTTGTTCCATGCTCATGGAACGGGTGTGCCGGGTGTCGTCACGCCGTCCTTTCATGGCAACCACGCTCTCGAACCTCATCCCCGTCATCTTCGTCCTCTGCCTCGTCCTCGAGCGCCTCTTCCCGGGTAGGCCGCTCCCGAAGGTGCCGTTCTGGCTGGCGAAGGGCTTCGTGTTCTTCGTCATCACCGGCGTCCTGAACACGATCATTCCCGCGGTGCTCGGGCCGAGGCTCGGCGCGCTCGCGCTCGTTCACTCGGAGCGGCTCGGCGTCCTCGGCAGCGCCGCCGCAGTGCTCCTCGGTACGGAGTTCTTCGCGTACTGGACACACCGCACGATGCATCGCTCCGAGTGGCTCTGGCGCTGGACGCACCAGCTTCACCACAGCGGTGAGCGCGTGGACATCGCGGGCGCGGCTTACGTGCACCCGCTCGACACGGCGCTCAACGTCCTGGCCGGCTCGCTCGCTGCAGCCCTGGTCGGCGCCGGCGCCGACGCCGCGGCGCTCTCCGGCTTCGCCATGTTCCTGATGGCGATGTTCCAGCACGTGAACGTTAAGACCCCGCACGTCCTCGGCTACGTCGTGCAGCGCCCCGAGGGCCACTCGCTGCATCACGAGCGCGGGCTTCACGCGTACAACTACGGGAACCTCTCGCTCAGCGACCAGCTCTTCGGCACCTTCCGGAACCCGCGGCAGTTCTCGGAGCTTGCCGGATTCTGGGACGGCGCGTCGGCAGAGATGGTCGCGATGTTCACGGGGCAGAGCGTCGTCACGCCGACGGAGCGTGCCGTGGAGGGAATAACGACAGGTATCAACCCCGTCGCGTGACGTCTCGTGGTCGCTCTACTGCGCGAGCTTCACGTCGTGCGCGACGAACGCCTTCGCGATGGCCTCGACGAGAGCGCGTTCGTCGAACGGCTTCGTCAGGAGTGCGTCGAAGGCGTCGTCGGGCTCGTCGCTGCCGGTCATCAGGATGACGGGCAGGTGCGGTCGGACGGCGCGGGCCGATCGCGCGAGCACGGTGCCGGAGCCGTCGAGCAGCGAGACGTCGGTGACGAGCAGGTCGAAGGGCTCGGCGCCCAGGGCTTCCGCCGCGCTGCGCGTGGTCGCGGCGGTCACCACCTCGTAGCCCGCGCCCTCGAGCCGCGCAGCGACGAAGTCCCGGATCGCGAGCTCGTCATCGACGACCAGGACGCGCTTCTTGCCCGTCCGCGGGGCGACCCGGGAGATGCGCGCGAGCGATGGGGGCGCCGCGTCGGCGACCGGCAGATAGAGACGGAACGTCGTGCCCACGCCGACCGAGCTCTCGACGGTCACGAAGCCGCCGGCCTGGGTCACGACGGTCTGCGTGATCGCGAGACCGAGCCCCGTGCCGCGTCCGTCCTGCTTCGTCGTGAAGAACGGCTCGAAGATGCGCGAAAGAGTCCTCGCGTCCATGCCACGCCCGTCGTCGGAGATGGTGACGACCACGAACTCGCGGCCCGGCGTCGCGCCGTTCCTGCGCGCGAGCGCCTCTTCGAGGAGCTCCACGTGGGTGGCGAGATAGACGAAGCTGCCGTGCGAGCGCGTCGCGTCGGCCGCGTTCCCCACGAGGTTCAGGACGACCTGACGGAGCCGTACGTCGTCGACGCGAACCAGCGCGCCGTCGGCGTGAAGCGACGCCTTCACGTGCAGGCTGCGGCCGGCGATGGCCTCGACGAGCGGCATCGCGGCGGACACGAGCTCGTCCACGACGATGCGGTGATGGACGATCGGCTGCTTTCTGCCGTAAGTGAGGAGCGAGCGGGTCAGGTCCGCGGCCTGCTCGAGGGCCGCGTCGATCGAGCGGAAGCGCGTCGTGTCGGCTTCGGTCGCGCGGTCGCGCTCGAGCATGCTCACCTCGGCCATGACGACCATGAGCAGGTTGTTGAAGTCGTGCGCGACGCTCGCGGCGAGTCGCCCGAGGCTCTCCACCTTGGTCTGCTGGAGGAGCTCCGTCTCGAGGCGGCGCCGATCGGTGACGTCGAGGGCGAGCGTCGCGGTGCCGGACACCGTGCCCTCCGGCGTCTTCAGGATCGTGTTGGTGCACAGGAGATGCCGTGAATCGCCCGTGCGGGTGACGATGCCGAGCTCGAACCTCGGGACCACGGTGCGATTGCCGACGTCGTCGAGGAAGCGCTTTCGCACCTCTACCTGCTGCGGCGGCGCGATCATCATCGAGAACCAGTCCTTCCCGATGAGCTCGTCGCGCGAGTAGCCGCTGGTCTCGATGAAGGCGTCGTTCACGAACGTGGCGCGGCCCTCGAGGTCGAGGGTGACCGCGTGGAGATCCACGTTCTCGAGCAGGGAGCGATAGCGGCGCTCGAACTCCACTCGCGACAGAGCCGCCTCGGCCTGCGCAGTCACGTCGGAGACGACGCCCTGGATCGCGATCGGCTTCCCGAGAGGGTCGCGAACGACGCTGCACGTGTCGCGCACCCAGCGCGTCGAGCCGTCGGGCATTCTCACGCGATACGTCACTTCGTCCGGCAATCCGCCGGAGACGCCGCCCTGGAAGCGGGCGAGGACGGGGCCTCGGTCCTCCGGATGGATCCGTTCGATCCAGCCGTCGGCGCCGAGCTTCAGCATCTCGGCGGCGGTGGTGCCGAACTCGGTGGCGCGCGGGCTCACGTACTCGAGCTTCCCGGTGCGGGTGTCGAAGGAGTAGACGGTGACCGGCAGCGACTCGACGAGGTGCCGGTATTTCGCCTCGGAGCCGCGCGCGGCGTACTCCGCGGCGCTACGTCGCTCCGCCTCGAGAGCCAGGGCGACGACGTGACCGACGTTCGACGCGAACTCGATCTCCTCGCGCTGCCAGGTCCTCGGGCCGTTCACGTGTTCGTGGCACACGACGCCGAGCAGGCTCCCCGGAACGACGATGGGAATGTCGAGCAGCGCGCCGACGGCGTGCTCGCGCATGTACGGCACGAGCTCGCGCGTCCGCGGATCTTCGAGGACGTTGCTCACCGCGACGGCGCTCTCTTCCGAGAGAGCCTTCACGTACGCTGGGCAGTCGGCCGTCTTGAGGCCGATGCCATCGACGACGACGTCCTTGCCGGCGTCGAGCTGCACGATGCACTGGAGCTCTTCGCCCGTGGCGTCGAAGAGCCACACGCTCGGCCGCTCGATGTTCAGCGCCTGCCCGGAGAGCCGAGCGACGTCGACCAGCGTCCGTGCCAGATCCACGCGCGTCGGGGGGCGCCTCCGGAAGAGCTGATGGAGCGACTCGGCGTAGGCGTGAAGTCGCGCGCCGAGCGTCTCTTTCTTTCCGAGACGCTCGCGGTACTGCGCTTCCCGAGCGCGTAGCTCGGAGAGCTCCCGCTCGAGCCACGCGCGCTCGCCGTCGACCGAGTCCGTCATCCCTTCCTTCCGGAGGATGCTCCTCGTCCGTCCCCGACGACAGCCCAAAAATCGGGACAGCCGGAGGGACGCCGCTCCTCAGCGGAAAAGTGACGGGAGTGAGTCGGGCCCCGGGCGGTCGGAGCGCGCGAGTGCGTCTTCTTCCAGTGCGCCGAGGACGGCGAGGGCGACGTGCTCGCGAAACGGACGCGCCGCGACCTGAACACCGATCGGCAAGCCCGACGAACCTCGCTCGGTGTCGAGGGCGGCCTGGTCCATCCTGTCCGACGTCCGCGGCGTGCTCGTCTCTTCCGACTCGAATACGCGTGTGAACGGCACGACACCCGCCGGATACCCGAGCACGTTGTAGATCGCGTCGTAGGCGCCCATCACGCCGAGCTCCGCCGTTCCTCCGTGGCGTACGGCGGGCAGCGCCGTTGCGGGGGAGAGCAGGACGTCGATCGGCGCGGGACCGCGGTCGAGCGCGGCGAGCATCTTCGCGCGGTACTCCTCGAGTGACGCGACGGCGTCCCAGTGACTGCCTACGTCGCGTCGGCCGTAGGCGCCGAGGAGCGTCGCGAGCTTGCGCCGCTTCGTGTGCTTTGCGACGAACCCTATCGCCGCGAGCGTCGGTCGCGAGGCGGACGCGATCGCGACGAGCTGCTTGATGCGAAAATCCGCGGGCGAGCCGTCGAGGAAGCGACGCATGCCGTGGCCACCGTCGCCGGCGAGGATCTCGTGGAACAGCGTGAGCCCGTGTACGAGCTCCGGCGGCGTGAAAGGGATGCACGTCGCGCCGCGCCGCGAAAGCGCGTCGCGTGCCTCATGGACGGCGCGAACGGCCGCGCCGCACGCCGGCAAGAAGCCGTCGTCGGTGTAGAAGCCGACGACCAGCTTCGACAGCTCGACGGACGACGGCTCGCCGAGCGAACGACTGCCCTCCGCCGGATTGCGTGCGCCACTCGCGACGTCGAGCGCGAGCGTGACGTCTTCGACTCGGCGCGCGAGGAAGCCGACCTGGCTCTGGATCGCGAGCTGCCCGATCGGCGCGCTACCGCGCCCGGCGTCGGGGAGCCGTCCCGCGGTCGGCTTGAAGCCGACGATGCCGCACGAGCTGGCGGGATTGCGCACCGAGCCGCCGATATCGCTGCCGACCCCGAGCGGAGAGCCGAGCGCGGCGATGATGGCTCCCTCCCCACCAGAGGAGCCGCCGGGAGAGCGATCGAGCGCCCAGGGGTTCTGAGTGCGCCCGTACACCGGGTTGTCGGCCTCGAGGAACATCAGGAGCTGCGCGACGTTGGTCTTCCCGAGCACGACGGCGCCGGCGTCGCGCAGTCGCCCGACGTGGAGCTCGTCCTTGCCGGGAAAGTCGTGACGGTGCGCGGTCACGCCGTACGTGGTCGGCAACCCGCCGAAATCGAGCGACTCCTTCACGGTGACGGGCACGCCGTGGAGCGGCCCCAGCGGTTCACCGCGCGCGCGCTTCTGGTCGAGCTCCTCCGCCTCTTCGCGCGCCTGGTCGTAACGCTTCACGACCACGGCGTTGAGCAGCGGATTGACGCTCTCGATCCGGTCGATGTGCGCGTTCACGACCTCGAGCGTGCTCACCTCGCCCTGGGCGATCATCGTCCCGAGCCGTCGCGCGCCGAGCTTCCACAGCTGCTCCGTCATGGCCACCCTTCAGGGTAACCTGGCTCGCGCCGCGTCGTCCGTCAGAAACGCCCGCATTGCCTCCGTGATCTCCGGAAGGTGCGTCGGGAACGTCATGTGTCCGCCGTCGATCCAGTGGATGTTCGGCTTCCCCCAGGCCTCCCACTGGCGGCGAACCAGCGCCGGATCGATATGCGCGTCCTCGCGCGCCTCTACCCAGAGCTGGCGCTCCGCGGGGAGGAGTGGCATCGCGGTGTCGAAGCCGACTCGACGGAAGATCTCGCGGCGCTCCGCCTCGTGGACGCCGAAGCGCTCGAGGTCGCTCTTCGTTCGCCACAGGATCGCGGCGTGCTCCACGGCCTCGGCGAGCATCGTGTGGCACACGATGGGAATCACGTAGTCCGGCAGCGGCTCGAGACACGCGAGGAGCATCGCGAGCGACCCACCGAGGCTGATGCCCGTCGCGCCGACGCGCTCGTAGCCTTGCCGGCGCAGCCACCCCATGAGCGAGCGCGCGTCCCAGAGCGCCTGGCGGATCCCCTCGAACGACCGCACCAGATCCGCCGTCCAGTAGAACTCACCGGAGAAGAGCGCGCCGCGCGTGTTGCGCCGGCCGTGAAAGGGGAGCGACACGTGCACGATGTCGACGTCGAGCTCCCGGAGCCAGCGCGGGAACACGAACGCCTCTTCGACCCAGGAGCCCGGCTCGAGCCACCCGTGTATGTAGAGGAGGCAGTTGCGACGCGACCGCGTGTCGGGCCTGAGCCAGCGCGCGTACGCCGTTTGATTGCACCGATACTCGGTCGCGTGACGCTTCGCGTAGTCGGGTGACAGGATCGGATAGCCGCTCTGCCACGACAGGGTCGTCGTGTGGAGCAGCCGAGCCGCCACCGATTCGTGCTGGCGAACCCCGGTCAGCGGCGGCGGCTCCGGGTTCAGGTTGGCCAGCGATTTGTCGAAATAGGGCGCGAGATCGGGGACGGTGTTCACCTTCGGCCCGCGAAGGCCGTGGAGGATCCTCGAGAGTTGCCCGGCGATCAGATCTACGTCGTGACCGAAGCCCATTCGTCCGCGGAACTTAACATCTTCGGTGCTAAAAGAATGCCAGAGGAACCATTGCCAGAGGTGAGAATGTCGCTGAGCCCGTGGACGGAGAAGTGCAGGTCAGCCCGTGAGCCGAAGGAGCGGGAGACCCTGGCGGACGTGCTCCGTCCGGCAATGGTCATCGCGCCCGACAAGGTCGCCATCTACTTCGAGGACCGGGGGATCACGTACCGCGAGCTCGACTCGCGCGCCGACAGCATCGCGACCGCCCTCGTCGCACTCGGCATCCAGAAAGGGGATCGCGTCGCGGTACACCTCGACAACCGTCCGGAGTTCGTCGAGATCTACCAGGGCGTGATGCGGGCCGGCGCGATCCTCGTGCCGACCAACGTCATGTATACCGCAGACGAGATGGAGCACATCGTCTCCGACTCGGGCGCCGTCATCGCGTTCATGCGCGGCGATCTCGTCGAGAAGCTCTCCGCGCGGCGAGAGCGGTTCCCCGCGCTGCGCGAGATCATCGCCGTCGGTCCGTCTTCCGCCGGCGTGAAGGACTTCGCGGCGCTCACCGCGACGCCCGGCGCGCGTCCCACCGTCGCGATCGAGCCCGACGCGATCGCGTTCATCCAGTACACGTCCGGGACGACGGGCAAGCCGAAGGGCGCGATGGTGAGCCACGGCAACGTCCTCGCCGTCATCGACTCGATGGGAGATCTGGCGAACGTCCCCTCCATCGAAGAGGACGTCATGCTCCTCGTCCTCCAGCTCTTCCACGCCTACGCGCTGAACCTCGCGATGAACCGCGCGTTCCTCGGAATCACGCCGTTCGTCCTCGTCACCCGCTTCGACGCGGAGCGTGTGATTCGTCTCATCGAGCAGCACCACGTCACGATGTTCTACGGCGCGCCGCCGATGTACTTCGCGCTGGTCAACTCGCCCGAGGTGGGGAAGACGAACCTCTCGTCGCTCCGCATGTCGTTCTCCGGCGCCGCGCCGCTACCGGTCGTCATCCTGGAACGCTTCAAGCAGCTCACCGGCGTCGAGATCGTGGAGGGTTACGGCCTCAGCGAGACCGCGCCGACGCTCTGCTCGAACGCCGCCGGCGTCGTCAACAAGCCCGGCACCGTCGGCCCCGCGATCCCCGGTGTGACCATCCGCCTGGTCGACGACGAAGACCGCGACGTCGCCCCCGGCGAGGTCGGCGAGATCATCGCCAAGGGCCCCAACGTCTTCAAAGGCTACTGGAACCGCCCGACCGAGACGGCGGAGGCCATGCGCGGCGGCTGGTTCCACACCGGCGACCTCGCGCGCATCGACGCCGACGGCTACTACACCATCGTCGACCGCAAGAAGGACATGGTCCTCGTCAGCGGCTACAACGTCTATCCCATCGAGGTGGAGAACGTCATCCTCCGCCACCCCAAGGTCCTCGACGCCGCCGTCATCGGCATCCCCGACGACTACCAGGGCGAATCCGTAAAAGCCTTCGTCGTCCTCCGCCCCGGCGAATCGATGGAGCCCAAAGAGCTCACGCTCTACTGCCGCGAACACCTGGCCGCTTACAAAGTCCCCCGCCACGTAGAATTCCGCGAAGACCTCCCGAAGAGCGTCACCGGCAAATTACTGAAGCGCGAGCTGCGAGCGTCGGAGCGGCCCGGAGGCTGAGCCCGCGGACGCGTCCGCTCCAGCGCCGCCCAAAGCCGATGGGAGCGATCACGGATCGTACTCATCGCGGAATGCAAGAGCCCATCATGAGTGCTCCCATCGCGGCGCGAAGCACCGGCGGATCGTCGCAAAGCGTCGATGTCGTTCGTCTTCGTAGGGCGCTGAAACGGGTACGTCTGTTGCGGCCGCGTCGCTGAAGCGGCTCGTGAGCCGAGGCACCGTCGGGTCTTTCTCGATCTCGTCGGAGCAATCGAGAAGCCTGGAATGTCCGCTCGCGCAAATGCTATCGGGAAGCAAAACGCGACAGGCGGTAACGATTGAAAGGCGCTCTAACGATTGTCGGCTGGGACTTCGACCTTCGTCCCGCGCGGTGTCAAACGGGCGCACCGCGCAGTCAATCTGGCTTCTCCTGCGTGGAGCGCGGCTTGTATCCGAACAGACGCGCGATGTATTCGCCGAAGCTGCCGTATCCGAGGTGCACAGGCGCTGCCGCGCGCAACGCGGCGAGAAACCAGCGGTCCTCTTCCGCGTCCGCCGCGGCGCGCTCGCGGGCCAGGAGCGACAGCGCTTCGTGCGCTCGAACCCATTCACTTTTCTCGCCGGAATCCTCGCTCGCTTCGATGTGGGTTCCTGCCATGACCAAGCAATACCACGCTGATTCTCGGCCTCTGTATCGTCACGCGCCGCACCTTTCGACCAGCGAATCGTCTTCGCCGTCGCCTACCATGTAGAAGCGTGACCTGCGCACTCGAGCCGCGCAGTGGGCTTGAGCCGTCTAACGTGCGGGCATGTCGACGCACGACGACTGGGATGGGATTCACATGCCCGAATCCGGTCCCCACGCGGCGCTCGGGCAGTCCTGGACGCAGCCGCAGGGGACGCTCTCGGCGGGCTCGCAGCGGCCGTCGCCACATCGACCCGCGACGCAGGCGTACTTCCTGACGCCGATGGCTGGTGCGCAGATGTGCTCGAGGTTGTCGCCCTGGGTGGCGGATTGCAGCTGCTCGACTTCTTGTAAGCCTTCACAGCACGGGAGATAGCTGCCCTCCTTGCCGGCTTCGTAGTTGCCTGCACCGCGGCACGACGTGGGCTGCGCGCAGCGGCACGTGGTCGGATTCACGCTCTCGCCGCTGGGACACGGCAATGCCGGGCACGGCGTCGCGCCATCCGACAGCGCCGTTCTTTGTGCGGCCGCACCACCTGCTCCTTCCAGAGACCCGCGGGTGCTACCGCCGCAGCCGGCCAGCATCACCGTCATCATCGAGAGAAAAGCCGTTGCGCGCATGAACCCTCCACGTGCCACCTCCATCACGATAGCACGTCGGCGCGTCACCGCTCGATCACGGTGTCGGCGGGGCCGGGCAATACATCGGGTCGAGGCACGCACTCATGTTCAAGCCCGTGAGCGGCACGCAGCAGTTGGTGGTGCAGTCGGCGTTCGTCGCGCAGATCTTCTTGCACTCGTAGAACGAGCGCATCGCGTCGCCGGCGAGGCAGGTCTGACCGGAGCAACACTGCGGCAGCATGGTGCCGCAGTGGGTTCCGTCCATCCCGCAGCTGCACCACATCGCGTCCGCGCAGATCCCGCCGTTGCCGTTCGAGAACTTGACGCAGCAGCCAGTGGCGCAATCCGAGCTCTGGGTGCAGCCTGGATGGCAGCCGTTGAGCGCGGGGACCTCCGAGGTGTTGTTGCAGGCAGCGCCGTCGCAGCAGTCGAGCGAGTTCTGACATGCCTCACCCGTCATCTTGCAAGCGGTGGGGGCGCCACCCGCGCCGAAGCTGATGCTCCCCCCGGCGCCGAACGGCACGCCGCCGGCCCCCGATAGCCCCCCGCCGCTCGTCGCGCCCAGGCCGGCTGCACCCGCGGACGAGACTGCGGTGCCGGCTGCGCCGCCGGCTCCCGTCTTCTTCGTGTCCGAGCTTCCGCATGCCGTCGTCGTCGCGGCCGTTGCGATGAATGCGACGAAGAAGCCCTTCGCCGCGTGGAACAAGGGATGACGGAACAAGGGGAACCTTTTCGATGACCTGCTGCACGCCGATCGCGCAACTCCAAGCCTAGCTTGTGTCGCTCGACGGCAGTGTTTTGCTTTTCGTCGCGAAAAGCGAGTCGGCTTCGTTCGAATATTCCGCCCCCGGCGCTCGACGGTGCGCTTTCTCGGGCGGTGGCGTTCCCTGGCTTGGTTTCCTAGGCTGATCGGATGGTCCGACATGTTCTGCTTCTGAAGGTCCGTTCCGACGCCAGCCTCGACGACATCGAAGCGTGTCGTGTCGGGCTCGCCTCCCTGGTCGGCGTGGTTCCCGGTCTCCTGAATTTTTACTGGGGAGCGAACGTCGCTCCCGTGGACCGTCGCGACGGGCTCACGCACGGCTTCACCATGGACTTCGTGGACCGCGAGAGCCTCGACGCCTACGCCCCGCATCCGGCACACCGGCCCGTGGCTGCAAAAGTGCGCACCATCTTCGACCGCATCGTCGTGCTCGACATCGCCATGGATTGACGGCGAAAGAGACGAGCGCACGCGAATCGGCCGGCATTGTCGCGGCCTTTCGGGTCGATTGTGCCTTCGAGGCGTCGGCGTTAGAAGGGTGACGATGGTGGCTTCCGAGCTTTCGCGGATTCTCGGGCCGGAGAAGGTGCTGGTCGACGAAGGGGCTCGACGGGCGCGGCGCAGGGACTTCTGGGTGCCCTCGCAACTCGCCGACGTGAAGGGGCTGGACGAGCCGCTGCCTGCCTGTGTCGTGCGGCCAGCGGAGTTGTCGGACGTCGTCACGGTCGTGAACGTGTGCAGGGCGAACCGAGCGCCTCTCGTGCCGTTCGGGCTCGGCAGCGGCGTGTGCGGCGGCGTGCTCGCGACGGCGAGCACCGTGATCCTCGACATGGGCGCGATGAACCGGGTGCGTGAGATAGACGAGCGCAATCTGCTCGCGACGTTCGACGCCGGTGTTCGAGGATCGGACGCGGAGAGCGCGGTGGCCGCCAAGGGGCTCATGCTCGGGCATTACCCGCAATCCATCGGCATCAGCTCGGTGGGCGGATGGATCGCGACGCGCGCGGCCGGGCAATTCTCCACCGCGTACGGCTCCATCGAGGACATCGTGTTCGCGCTCGAGGCGGTGCTCCCGAACGGTGACGTCATCGAGACGCGCCGCACCCCCCGCGCGTCGGCGGGGCCGGATCTACGTCACCTGCTCCTCGGCAGCGAAGGGACGCTCGGCGTCGTGACCGGCGTCACGCTGTCGATCCGGCGCGCGCCCGAGAAGCGGCTCGGCGCGGCGTTCCACGTCCCGTCGATGGAGGTAGGCTTCGAGATCCAGCGCGAGATACTGCAGCGCGGGCTCACGCCGCCCGTCCTCCGGCAATACGACGGCATCGAGTCGGAGCGCATGTTCTCGAAGTACGCGCGCTCGGGAGACGGCCTCCTCGTCCTCGTGCACGAGGGCCCAGCCGCGAAGGTCAACGCCGAGGCGGACCTCATCGAGGAGATCGCGCGGCGAGGGAAGGGCGAGCCCGCCGCGGCGGAGGTCGCCGAGCACTGGCTCGCGGAGCGGAATCACGTCCCGAGCTTCGAGCAATTCTTCGCGAACGGCGTGGTGCTCGACACGATCGAGATCGCCGCGACGTGGGACAAGATCGGCGGCATCTACCGCAACGCGCTCGCCGCTCTCGCGGACGTGCCCGGCATGCTCACCGCGTCGGCCCACAGCTCGCACGGCTACCGTTCAGGCCTGAACCTGTACTTCACGTTCGCGGCGCGCCCCGCCGAGCCGAGCGACATGAAGGCGACGTACCTCGAGTGCTGGCGCCGCGTGATGCGCGCGACGGTCGACGGCGGGGGCGGCATCGCGCACCATCACGGCATCGGGAGAATCCGTCGCGAGTGGCTCCGCTCGGAGCTCGGTGACGGCGGCGTGTCGCTTCTTCGCACCGTCAAGCGCGCGCTCGATCCCGACGGCTTCATGAACCCCGGCGCTCTCATCCCCGAAGAATGAACAAATGACGACCGAAGGCTTCTCCACGCGCTCCCCCATCGACGGCAGCGAGGTCGTCGCACGAAAGTACACCCGCCCTCCGGAGGTACAAGCGTCGCTCACGCGCGCCGTCGCCGCCCAGAAGAAATGGAAGCAGGTCTCCGTCGCGGACCGCATCGCCCTCGTCACGAAGGCCGTGGACGCGTTCGTGAAGAAGCGCGACGTGCTCGCCGAGGAGATCACGCGACAGATGGGTCGCCCCATCTCGCAATCGCCGGGAGAGGTGCGCGGCTTCGAGGACCGCGCCCGCTACATGCTGAGTGTGGCGGAAGAAGCGCTCTCCGACGTCGACGTCGGGAAGAAGGAGGGCTTCACGCGCTTCGTCCGGCGCGAGCCGCTCGGCGTGGCACTCGTCATCGCGCCCTGGAACTACCCGTTCCTCACGGCGGTGAACTCGGTCGTCCCGGCGCTTCTCGCCGGTAACACCGTTCTATTGCGCCATTCGCCGCAGACGCCGCTCGCGGCGGAGCGCATCGTCGAGGCGTTCCGCGAAGCGGGAATGCCGGAAGGCGTCTTGCAGTTTCTGCACACGAGCGACGAGGACACGGACAAGCTCGTCGAGACGGCGGGCATCGACTTCGTAGCGTTCACCGGATCGGTGCGCGTCGGCCATCTCATCCAGAAGCACGCCGTCGCTCGCTTCATCCCGGTGGGCCTCGAGCTGGGCGGCAAGGACGCCGCGTACGTGCGCGCGGACGCGAACCTGGACCACGCCGTCGAGAATCTCGTCGATGGGGCGTTCTTCAACAGCGGCCAGTCGTGCTGCGGGATAGAGCGCATCTACGTCGCTGCCGGGCTCTACGACCGCTTCGTCGAAGGATACGTCGCACTCACGCGGCAGTACCGTCTCGGGAATCCCCTCGAGGCGTCGACGAACCTCGGCCCGCTCGTGCGCGCGAGCGCCGCCGAGTTCGTGCGCGGACAGATCGCGGAGGCCGTGTCCGCCGGTGCGCGTGCGCTGATCGACCCGAAATCGTTCGCAGCGGATTCTCCGGGAACACCGTATCTCGCTCCGCAAGTGCTCGTCGGGGTCAATCACTCGATGCGAGTGATGACCGAGGAGACGTTCGGCCCGGTCGTGGGCATCATGAAGGTGAACGGCGACGACGAAGCCGTCGAGTTCATCAACGACAGCCCCTACGGCCTCACCTCCGCGATCTGGACGAGCGACGAATCCGCGGCCACGGCAATCGGTTCAAGGCTCGAAGTGGGTACCGTATTCCAGAATCGATGCGACTATCTGGATCCGGCGCTCGCCTGGACGGGTGTGAAGGATTCGGGCCGGGGCGTCACCTTGTCGCGGCTGGGTTACGAGACGCTGACACGGCCGAAGAGCTTCCATCTGCGGAGCCTCGGGTAGCGGTCCTTTTCACCGAGGACGCGTAAATGTTTCGTCTCACGATTATGCGACGAACGGCCTGACGGCGGCGTCGTTTCATTCGAGAACGTCCCGTTGCCGAATCGCGGGGCGTCATCTAAAGTCTCACTCGAAATGAGCACAGCAAAGCTGATCTTCGAGGGGAAAGAGTACGAGTTTCCCGTGGTGACGGGCTCCGAGGGCGAGAAGGGAATCGTCATCAACGATCTACGGAGCAAGAGCGGACTCATCACGCTGGATCCGGGATACGGCAACACCGGCTCGTGTCAAAGCTCGATTTGTTTCATCGACGGCGAGAAGGGCATTCTCCGCTATCGCGGTTACCCGATCGAGCAGGTCGCCGAGCGCGCTCGCTTCACCGAGGTCTGTTACCTCCTCATCTACGGCAAGCGTCCCTCGGTCGACGAGCTGAAGCTCTTTCGCGACTCGATGAACCGCCACACGCTTCTTCACGAGGACATGAAGAAGTTCTACGAGGGCTACCCGTCGAGCGCGCACCCCATGGCGATAATGGCCGCCATGTTCGCCTCGCTCTCGAGCTTCTACCCCGAGACGGAAGAGACGCTGGATCGCAACATCCTGCGCGTCCTCGCCAAGGCAAAGACCATCGCCGCGTTCGCTCACAAGAAGAGCATCGGACAGCCCATGGTCTACCCGCGCAACGATCTGTCGTGGCCCGGCAACTTCCTGCGAATGATGTTCGCCATCCCCGCCGAGGATTATGAGGTGAACCCCGTCCTCGAGGACGCACTGAACCTTCTCCTCATCCTGCATGCCGATCACGAGCAGAACTGCAGCACTTCGACCATGCGCATGGTCGGTTCGAGTGGCGCCAACCTGTTCGCGTCGCTGTCGGCCGCGATCTGTGGTCTCTGGGGTCCCCGCCACGGCGGCGCGAACCAGAGCGTCATCGAGATGCTCGAGGCCATCCAGAAGGACGGCGGCAACATCCAGCGGTTCCTCGACCAGGTGAAGTCCGGTGAGTCGAAGATCCGGCTCATGGGCTTCGGTCATCGCGTCTACAAGAACTTCGACCCCCGCGCGTCGATCTTGAAGAAAACGTGCGACGCGGTGTTCGACCAGCTCGGCATCCACGACCCCCTGCTCGAACTCGCGAAGAAGATCGAGGAGCACGCGCTCAAGGACGAGTACTTCGTCAAGCGCAAGCTCTACCCGAACGTCGACTTCTACAGCGGCATCATCTACCGCGCGATGGGCATCCCCACCGAGATGTTCACGGTGATGTTCACCCTCGGCCGCCTCCCGGGCTGGATCGCTCACTGGATGGAGCAGCGTCAAGGCCCCGACGATCGCATCCACCGTCCTCGCCAGATCTACACCGGCGAGACGATCCGTGAGTTCGAGGATCGCGGCACGAAGCATCTCCCCACCGGCCGCTGAGCACGGCATGGATCCTTCTCTGCTCATCGTCGAGCGTCCCGGCGACGCGCCGCTCGACGGTGGAGACGTGAGCGAGGTTGCTCCGGCTGCGCATACGCGCGGAAAGCCGCCGCTGTCGGAGCGGGTCCGGCGTGACTACACCGTGTTCGAACCCGGGCGTGACGGCTCGCTGACGGGGTTCGGGCTCTTCGTCTACAACCTGCTCTACTGGCCGTACCTTCTGACGACGTGCGCGCTGTTCTTCGTTCCGGCGCTCGTCATCTTCGCCTTCACCGCGCCGTTCGATCCACGGCGCCGTGCGCTCCACTGGTACACGTGCCTCTGGGGCGCGCACTACCTCGCCTGGGCGCCGTACGCGGGAGTGCGCGTCGAGGGGCGTGAGCACGCCAGGGCCGCGGGACCGTGCATCTTCGTGTCGAACCATCAATCGATGGTCGACATCCTCGCCGTGTTCGCTCTCCGCATGCCCTTCCTCTGGGTGAGCAAGGTGGAGAACTTCTACGTGCCATTCCTCGGCTGGAACATGTGGTTGAACCGCTACGTTCCACTGCGACGCGGTTACCTGCCGAGCATCATGCGCATGGTGCGCACCTGTCATGCGCGCCTCCGCGAAGGGCACAGTCTCTTCGTGTTCCCCGAGGGCACGCGTTCACCCACCGGGAACCTCATCGCGTTCTATCCCGGCGCGTTCCGCATCGCCGTGAGAAACCAGGTGCCGATCGTGCCGGTCGTCGTCGACGGCACGCAGGTCATCCTGCCGAAGAAGCAGCTCTTCATCAGGCCGTGCCCGGTCGTCATGCGCATCCTTCCGCCGGTGTACCCCGCGAGCGTGGGCAACGATCACAAGCGCCTGTTGCAAGAGGTGCGCACGCGAATGCAGCACGAGCTCGACGTGATGCGCGGGGCGGATATCGCCTCGAATTCGTGAGTCTGTGGTCGCCCTTTGCGTGCGACCAACGACGTGTAACGCACGAGCTCGTGCGCCAGCTCGCGACCGATGGCAAGCGCGTTTACTAGGCAAAGTCCGACAGGCTCCTAGAGCGCTGGTCGGCGTGGCACCCGTGCAACCGCGCGCGTCAGTGTCACGCCTATCTCGCTCCGCAGCACCAGATCCGCGAGGCCGTCGAGGTCGGTCGGTTCGCGGTTCACGATGACGAGGCGGGCGCCGTGCTTCTTCGCGAGCGCGGGGAAGGCCGCCGCGGGATAGACGACGAGGGACGAGCCGAGCACGACGAAGAGATCCGCCGCGAGCGTCGCGGCCTCCGCTCGGCGCATCGCGGGGACGGGCATCGCTTGCCCGAACGACACCGTCGCGGTCTTCACGTACCCACCGCAGTCGCACTCCGGCGCGTCACCCGTCTGCGTGAAGCGAGCGCGCACGTCGCCGAGCTCGAAGCGGCGCGCGCACTCGAGGCACGCGGCGTAAGTCGTGTTGCCGTGGAGCTCGACGATCTTCTCGTCGGGGACGCCGCTCGCCTGGTGCAGGCCGTCGATATTCTGCGTGATCACGGTGTCGAGCCGGTTGCGGCGCACGAGCTCCACTATCGCCTCGTGTCCCTCGTTCGGCTTGGCGACGTCGAGCACCTCGCCGGCACCGAAACGACGTCGCCACGCCTCCCGTCGCGCCTCGCCGGACGCCATGAACTCCGCGAAGTCGATGGGACGGAACTTCGTCCACACGCCGCCCGGGCTCCGGAAATCCGGAATGCCGGACTCGGTGCTCATGCCCGCGCCGGTGAACACCACCGCGCTGCGGGCTTCGTCGAAGTACCGCCCTAGCTGCTCCGCGCCGTCGCGCTCGTGCATGCGTATTTCGTAGCACGCCGCTCAGGGCCCGGCCGTCGCTCCGGCGGACGCGGGTGCGGTGAGCATCTTCGGGCTGTCGAGGAATCGCCGAGCGCCGTCGTCGGGGAACGCGCTGACGGGGGCGACGACGAGCGACAGGAGCCGGTCACCGACGATGACGAACCGGGCAAGCGCCTCACCGCCGTGGGAGGCGTACCGGAGCTCGCGCCCGCCGATGCTCGGCCGTTCATCGAGCAGGTGCGCGCCGGTCCCGGCGAGCACGCTGTTGCGCGCCAGGTCCAGCAACGAGACCACGCCCTCGTGCGCCGGCCCGATCGCCGCGCACGTCACTGCCATCATCGCGTCCTTGCCCTCCGGTTCGAACGTCTCCGTCTCGACGGCGCTTGCGCCTTCTTGCGTGTGCACCTCGCTCTTCGATTGCACGGGCGCTCCCGGGAAATCGACGCGGACTCCGCAGGGCGTGTCGTAGGTGGCCCAGTCCGCCGTGCCTTTTGCGCCGGGAACGATCGACTGAAGCGCAGTGGCGCCGTCAGCGCGCTCGCAGTCGACGTCCGACTCCGACGTCCCGGTGCAGCGATAGGTGATGCCCTTGCACTGCAACGCAAATTCTCGCTTCGTCCCGGTCTGCTCCACGTCGCCGATCGTCGCGTCGTCGTCGCCGCAGCCCACGTTCGCCGCTGCGGCGTCCTTGATGCGTGCGGACGCGCAGCCCGTGACCGCGCCGAGTGCGCAGAGCGCCGCAACGACGCTCACCACTATTCGTTCGTGCATGTGCCCGATTCGGCGAGCCGTGGAACGAGTTGCGGGATTTCGCGGGTGCCTGCCCCTAAGCGTCTGAACAGCTTGATTCGCGCGCTCAGGTCTCTATTATCAGTCGAATGATAAAGAATCGGGTCGCGCTGGCAGCGACGGTCTTTTGTTGCGGATGTCATAATGTTTCCGCAGAGATAGCCGATCGGTACCAGGGCGTGGGCGAGTTCGATGAGAGGGTTGTGGCCTTCGAGCTACCCGGACGGCTGATCACCGTCGGCGCGGTCCGCGGCGGCTCGGTGCGCACTGGAGAACCGCTCGCCGCAGAGGTGCGCGCGGCGTCTGGCTCGCGGCCATCCTGACGGCGCTGGTGACGCTCGCGTCCACCCGCTTCCAGAAGAAGCTCGGCTGATGCCCAGGCCGCGAAGCGACATCCGGATCCGCGTGCTTCACACGGCGCGCGAGCGCTTCTTGCACGAGGGCGTGGACGGCGCGTCGCTCCGCCGCATCGCCGACGACGCGGGGACCAGCATCGGCATGGTCTATTATTACTTCCCGACCAAGGACGAGCTCTTCCTGGCGGTGGTCGAGGAGGTGTACCAGGGCGTGCTCGCCGATCTTCTCGTCGCGCTCGACCCGAGCTTCACGGTGCGCGAGCGCATCCAGCGGCTCTACACGCGCGTCGGTTCGCTCTCCGACGACGAGCGGATGATCGTACGGCTCGTCCTCCGCGAAGCGCTCGTCTCCTCGACGCGGCTCGACCGGATCGTGGAGCGCTTCCAGCAAGGCCATCTGCCGCTCATGATCCGGCTGATCGGCGACGGCCTCGGGGACGGCACCTTCGACCCGAGAGTGCCGCCCATGTTCCTCATCATCGCGATGATGGCGCTCGGTGGTCCGGGTCAGCTCATCTTCCGCGCCCTCGAGAGCCGCTCGCCATTCCCTGCTCTCACCGGCGGTTCGAAGAGCTGGGACTACATGCTACGGATCCTACTCGAGGGCGTCGGTCCGAAGCCGGTCTGACGCGGCTCGTCGTGAGCGCCGCGCGCCTACGCGCTTCTGCGCGTGTTATCGTCGCGGCGTGACCAGCGCGGTATTTCCGCTGCTCGACGCGCGCCCGGCACCGCGCGCGCGAAGGCTCGCTCGCTGGGCGGAGTTTCTCCTCGTGGGCGGCGCCACGCCGTTCCTCTTTCCGCTCGCGTGGCTCGCCCGGCGCGTCCTCGGCGCCGATCCGGCGGAGCTCGCCATCGGCTTTCTCGCGTTTCACGCGGCGCACGTCATCAACGACCCGCACTTTTCCGTCACGTACCTGCTCTTTTACGAGAACGTGAAGGAGCGTCTCTCGAGCGCCTACTGGGGGGCGGCGCAGCGCGCGCGCTACGTCGTCGCGGGCTTCGTGGTTCCCGTCGCGCTCGCAGTCTGGGCGGCGACGTCGCTCGCGGCGCACTCCGCGGTCGCACTCGGGTGGCTCATCCAGCTCATGTTCGTCCTGGTCGGCTGGCACTACGTGCGCCAGGGCTTCGGCGTCCTCAGCATTCTCTCCGCCCGTCACGGCGCGCGGCTCACGGCGCTCGAGCGACGCGTGTTCTCCGCGCACGCCTTCGCGGCGTGGGCGTACGCCTGGGCGAACCCCGCCGACCCGGGCCGCGAGATGGAAGAACGCGGCGTCGTCTACACGACGTTCCCGCACGGCGCGCTCCTCGACCGGGTGACGTTCGTCGTCTTCGCGGCGAGCGCCGTGGCCGTCCTCTTCGTCGTCGCGCGGCGACGTCTCGACACAGGTCGCTTTCTGCCGCTCGCGCCTCTCGCCGGCTATCTGTCCGCGCTCTGGGCGTGGTCGGTGTACTCGCACGTCGAGCCGCTCGTCGTGTACGTCATTCCCGCGCTCCACTCGGTGCAGTACCTCTACTTCGTCTGGCTCCTCAAATCGGCAGAGCAGCGCGAGGCAGAAGAGCGGCCGTTCGCGCAGCGTTCTCTCGCCACGAAGCTCGCGCTCCTCGCCGCCTCGTCGATCGCCGTCGGGTGGCTCCTCTTCCACGGCGTTCCGGAGATGCTCGACGCGGCGCTCTTCCCGCACCGGCTCCGTGCCGTCGATCCGGGCGACCTCGGGCTAGCGCCGATCGCCGCGGCCTTCTTCGTGTGCGTCAACATCCATCACTACTTCATGGATTACGTCATCTGGCGCCGCGAGAACCCAGCGACGCGGCTGTTGCCCCTGGCTCCCCCGGCCGGGCAAGGCTAAGCACGCCGCCGTGAATCTCGAGAGCTCGCCCGGCAAGAGCGCCACCAGATCCGTGTACCTGACGATCCTCGTCGCGGCGCTCGGCTACTTCGTCGACATCTACGATCTCATCCTCTTTCTCATCGTCCGGGCGAAGAGCCTCAAGGGTCTCGGCGTGGCGAAGGAAGCGCTCCTCGATACGGGCGTATCGCTCCTGAACACGCAGATGATCGGCATGCTCGTCGGAGGGATCCTGTGGGGGATCCTGGGCGACAAGCGCGGGCGTCTGTCGGTCCTCTTCGGCTCGATCTTCCTCTACTCCGCCGCGAACATCGCGAACGGCTTCGTCGAGTCGGTGACCCAGTACCGCGCGATGCGCTTCATCGCCGGCGTCGGGCTAGCCGGTGAGCTCGGTGCCGGCATCACGCTGGTGAGCGAGGTGATGAGTCGTGAGGGTCGCGGATACGGAACGACCATCGTCGCCTCTGTGGGGGTTCTGGGTGCCGTCGTCGCCGCTCTCGTCGGCGATACGTTTTCGTGGCGAGTCGCCTATTTCGTCGGAGGCGGCCTCGGTTTCTTCCTGCTCCTGCTCCGGGTCGGTCTCTTCGAGTCCGGCATGTTCGAGCAGGCAAAACGGCGCGACGTCGTGCGCGGCAACTTCTTCAGCTTGTTCACGAAGCCGGACCGGTTGCGGCGCTACCTCGCCGTCATCTTCATCGGCGTGCCGATCTGGTTCGTCATCAGCATCCTCATCGGGCTCTCTCCGGAGATCGCGGCCGACATGGGCATGAAGCCGGGGCCCCAGGCCGGCCAGGCCGTGATGCTCGCGTACATCGGCCTCTCGATCGGCGATCTCGCGAGCGGTTCGCTGAGTCAGTTCATGCGAAGCCGGAAGAAGGTCGTCGGCATCTTCATGGTGCTCTCCGTGCTCGGGATCATCGCGTACTTCACGGTGGCGGCCACGTCGCTCGTGGCGTTCTACGCTTGCTGCCTCGCGCTCGGCGTGGCGGGCGGCTACTGGGCGGTGTTCGTCACCATCGCGTCGGAGCAGTTCGGCACGAACATCCGGGCCACCGCGACCACCACGGTGCCGAACTTCGTGCGCGGCGCGGTGGTCGGTCTCACCACGAGCTTCTCGGCCCTCAAGGGCCCGCTCGGCGTCACTCACGCCGCCATGACGGTCGGCACGGTGTGCTTCGTCGTCGGTGCGATCTCGCTCCGGTCGCTCGACGAGACGTACGGCAAGGACCTCGACTTCGTCGAGTAGCGCCGGTCGCTACCTCGACCTGGTCGAGTAGCACCGTCGCGAAAATCGGACGCCGCCCATGCGCACAAAAGAGCGCGAGCGGCAGGGCAGGGGCCTTGCCGCTCGCGAGCTCACCGGCCTGGCGCGGTAGAAGCGCTTCAGCTCTTCACGGGCGCGGGCGAGGCCGGCGCACTAGTGTCGGTCGCGCCGTCACCGTCGTCATGGTGGTGGTGATGACCACGCGGGGAGAAGTGGATCTTGCCAGCGGTCACCGCGGCTTCGATCTCCGGCAGGGTGATGCTGCCGTTGTTGTCGGCGTCGGCCACGCTGATGTGTGCCCACTTGCGATCGCCGACCTCGCTCGCGGTGAGCGCTCCGTCACCGTTCTTGTCCGCGCTCGTGAAGCGCGCCTTCATGAAGGTCTCGCGCGCCGCGGTCATCTCCGCGAGGGTCAGGGCGCCGTCGCCGTCGGTGTCGGCCTTGGACATGAACTTCTGGAAGTGGGGCGGGATCTCCGCCGTCTCGAGCTTGCCGTCACCGTTCGCGTCGAGGCGCTTCAGCACCGCGGCGGGGTCCATGCTCTTGCCGAAATCGTGACCGGCAAACTTCGCCTTGAAGGCGTCGTGCGCGGCGTTCAGCTCGGCGACGCTGAGGGTGCCGTCCTTGTCGCTGTCGGCCTTGCCGAGGAACCCCTGCATCTTCTCCGGGAGCTCGCTCACCTCGAGCTTGCCGTCACCGTTCTTGTCGAAGTGCTGGATCATCTTCGAGGGGTCATGCTGCGTGCCGGAGGTCATCCCCTGGGGTGCGGCCTCGAGCGGCGCGGAGGCGGTCCCCTGGGGGATGTCGGCGGGGCTCGGATCGCCACCCTCGCCGGAGCAGGCCGTGAGGGCGAGCGACGCGAGGCCAGAAATCAGGGTCCAGGTGATGGTCTTGGTACGCATTGATGAAGTCTCCTTCGTTCAATTCCTGGGACGCTGGCCAGGGCGGGTTCCCTACGGGAAGTGAAAATGCCAAGGTTTCCGGGCACTACCGCGCGGGCTCCCCTGGCCCGTGACGGCCACGCTGGAACGGCCCGCCGGAACGGGATGAAAGCATGACGCGTAGGGAGAGAGCGGACGCCGCCGTCCAACGAATGTGACCGCGCGGGAGACCATCATTGGAGAATCTCGACGAAGCCGTGGAGCGCGTCTTGAGTGGCGACGCGGCGGCTTTTCAGCGAATCGTCGAAGCCACGAGCGCAAGGCTCGTCCGGCTGAGCGCCAGGATCCTGGGTAACGTGGCAGACGCGGAGGATGTCGTGCAGGACGCTTACGTCAAGGCATACAGGTCGCTCACCGGCGGGCAGTTCGACCGTCGCTCGCGTGTCGACACGTGGCTCTACCGGATCGTCGTGAACGGCTCGATCGACACGAAGCGTGCGCGGGCACGCGGTGCGATCCCGAGCGACACCATCGCCGACGTGGGCTGGGACGGAGCCGCCAACGCCGAGGCGCGCGTCGCACTGAACGAGCTCGCCGACATGCTGGCCGAGCTCCCCGAAGATCAGAAGGCGGCACTGGTGCTCAAGTCGGTAGAAGGATTCAGCGCTGCCGAGATCGCCGAGATCATGGGCCGCGCGGAAGGCGCGGTGGAGCAGCTCCTCGTGCGCGCCCGCGCCGCCCTGAAGAAGAAAGTGGAACCGTCATGACCCCCGGAGAAGACGACGTGGAAGCGCGGCTCGTTCGACTCGCTGGTGCCACGGCTGCTCTCCACCCGAGCGGCGGCTTCACCGCCCGGGTGATGAGCGCCATCGAGCGGGAGCAACCGCTCGGACTCATCGACGCACTCTGGAGCTCATCACGGCGCTTCCTGCCGATCGCGGCGTTCGCCGCGGCCGTCGCGGTCGTCTGGGCCGTCGAGAATCAGACGACGGTGGACGATGCGCTCGCCGTGACGTACGGAGCGATGGATCTCGATGCCGAATGAGCGCCGCCTCAAGGGCTACGCGCTGATCGCCGCGACGTTCGTGCTCGGCGTGGCGACCGGCGGCGGGGTGGCGTTCGCGTCGCTCCAGCGACACTACGCGCATCTCTTCCGGGATCGTCCCGACATGCTCGAGACTCGCCGCCTCGGCGCGGTCGCCCACAGGCTGCAGCTCGACGACGCTCAGCGCGACCGCGTCCGCACCATCATGGAGAAGTACGCCGAAGATCGGCGGCGGCTCACCCACGAGATGTTCCAGCAGTGCGGCGACAAGATGAAGGCCGCCCAGGAAGCCCTCGATCACGACGTGAAGGCCGAGCTCCGCCCGGATCAGGTGCCCCGCTACGAGTCGCTCGCGAAGGAGCGGCGGGACCACTACGGCTTCGGCCGTGCTGACGGCCGTCCCTGACGGGCGCCTCTACCCGGCGGCTTCCTTGCCGGCATCCGGCGGCATGACGCCGACGTAGATCGACGTGGGACGGATGAGACGGCCCTTTCGTCGTTCCTCGTCGACGTGCGCGGTCCACCCGACGACGCGGGCGACGGCGAAGGTCGCGCTGAAGAGCTCCCGCGGGACGCCGATCGCCTCGAGCAACACCGCGGTGTAAAACTCGACGTTGGCGCGGAGGGCGCGGCTCGGGTATCGCGCGGCGAGGAGCGCCGTCGCTTCGCGCTCGACGGCGCGTGCGAGCTCGAGCCGGGCGGCGACTTCACCCGTGGGATCGTCCGTGCCGGTGCGGGTCGCGGCGCGAAGCCGCTCGACGGCTCTTTCGAGGACGGCAGCGCGCGGATCGCGTACGCGATACACGCGGTGCCCCATGCCCATGATGCGGCGCCTCGCGTCCATCTCGTGTTCGACGACCGTCCTCGCGCGCTCGGGGACGCGGACCAGGTCGAGCATGTCGAGCACCGGCCCCGGCGCGCCGCCGTGGAGCGGGCCCTTGAGCGCGCCGATCGCCGCGGTGACCGCCGAGACGAGGTCCGAGCCGGTGGACGCGACGACGCGCGCCGCGAAGGTGGACGCGTTCAGCCCGTGATCGACGACCGTCACCAGGTAAGCGTCGAGGGCGCGAACCTCGTGCGGTGCGGCCTCCGAGCCGCGGAGCATGCGGAGGTAGTCCGCGCCGTGACGGAGTGACGGCTCGGGCGCGACGGGTGTCGCGCCCGCACGGCGTCGTGCCCACGCTGCAGCGAACACCGCGACGGCCCCTGCGAGCTCTGCCGAGGGACGCCACCGTTCGTCTGCGTCGCGCGCCTCGACGAGGTGCGCCACCGACGCGCGGAGCGCGTCCATCGCGTCGGGCGCGTCGAGCGCCGACCCGAGTGACGGCAAGAGCTCGAACGCCGCGACGCGTCCTTCTCCCAGGGCCGCCGCGATCTGCGGCGCCGGGATCGGCGCGCCGTCACTGGCCCAGAGCCGGCCCGCGACCTCCTCGAACGACGCCGTCGAGGCGAGCTCCTCGACGTCGGAGCCGGCGACGATGAGCCGCCCTTCGGCTCCGTTCACGTGACTCAGCGCCGTCTCGGCGACGGCAACGCCTTCGAGCCCGCTCCGGAGCTCGTTTCGCCCGTTCGTCATTTTCTGACTCCCTTGCGGCTGAATTTGCCGCCGTGGAAAGGGGCGCGGGGCGAGGGCCCCGGCCACGATGTAACCTAGGAGCATGGATCGGGTTGATCAACGTGGATTCGACAATCAACAATCAGAGTTCGTCGGCGCGGCGGAGGCGGCGCGGCTCCTCGGCGTGAAGCGCGCGACCCTGTACGCCTACGCGAGCCGCGGGCTCGTACGGAGCGAACCGCTGCCGAAGGGACGCGGCCATCGCTACGCGCGCTCCGACCTCGAGCGGCTCCGCGTCCGTGGCGACGCTCGCGCCGGGCACGGCGCGGTCGCCGCCGGCGCACTCCGCTGGGGAGAGCCCGTCCTCGAGACGGCGATCTCCGAGATCACGGCCGCCGGTCCCGCGTATCGCGGGTTCTCCGCGGTCGCGCTCTGTCGCGATTCGTCGTTCGAGTCCGTCGCAGAGCTTCTCTGGTCGGGGACGGCGCTCGACGATGCACGGTGGCCGTCGCGCGACGCCGAGAAGCTCGTCGCGCAGACGAAGGGGAAGATCCCGCCGCGGCAAGCGCCGCTCGCCACGCTGCTCGCCGTCGCGCCGCGGCTCGCGCTGCACGACTCCGCCCGCTTCTCGTCGCCCCTCGAGGCGGAGCTCGAGCGAGCCAGGACGCTCATCCGCGCCCTGGCGTCGCTCACGGCGCTGTCGTTCGACCCGGACCGCGTGATGCGCGCTGCGGCTGCCCCACGCATCGCGGAGGCGGTCGCGATCTCTCTCGGCGCGCCGCTGCGCTCGGCGGGCGTCATCGAGCGGGCGCTCGTGCTCTCTGCGGACCACGAGCTGAACGCCTCGACCTTCGCGGCGCGCGTCGTCGCGTCCACAGGCGCGGATCTCTACGCCACCGTCACGGCTGCGCTCGCGGCGATGACCGGCCCGCGCCACGGCGGCGCGTCGGAGCGCGTCGAGGCCCTCGTCGACGAGGTGTCCGAGCCGAAGCACGCCGGCGCGGTCGTCACCGCGCGCGCCTTTCGCGGCGAGGCGATCCCCGGGTTCGGGCACCCGCTCTATCCCGCGGGCGATCCACGCGTCGCGCCTCTCCTCGAAGCCGCGAGCAGCGCCGCGACGCGGCCGCGCGCTCTCGCGACGGTGCTCGCCGTCGCCGGCGCGATGAAGCGCGCGCGGCGCGACCTACCGAACCTCGACTACGGCCTCGTCGCCGTCACACGGGCGCTCGGGCTCCCGCGCGGCGCGGCGTCGGCGCTCTTCGCGCTCGGTCGCACCGCCGGCTGGGTCGCCCACGCGCTGGAGCAGCGCGCCGCCAATCACGTGCTCCGGCCGCGTGCGCGCTACGTCGGGGAGCGGCGTGACGGCGAAGGTCAGGACACGCGACGCATGCACTCGGCCGCGATCTGATCGAGCGACACCGGCTCCAGGTAGACGGCCCAGCGTCGCACCGAGGGAGAGACGGAGAGCGCGAACGCCTCTGCCGTCGGTTCGGCGTTCGCGAACACGACGTCCACCGAAGGCGCGTCCTCGAGCAACACGGCGAGGGCAGCGGGACGGAGCGACGGGCTCCGGCCGTCGAGCAGCACGATGCAGCGAGCGCCGCCGAGCGTGTCGAGGCGCTTCACGAGTTCTGCCGGAGTGCGCACGGAGCAGACGCGCGCGCGGGCGCCGCACGCCGTCGCGAGCGTCCCGAGCAAGGAAGCGTCGTGCGTCGCCACCAGGACGAACGGCATCGAATAAGAGAGAGGCGGCTGTGACGGACGCCCGTGGAGCTCGCCGGCGGGATCGGTGTCGCGGAGCGCACGCGGAAGGCCGTGCTCGGGAGGCGGAGGCCGGCTCCCGTGCGCGCTCGCGGTCGGCCACGTAGCTTCCGGTGCGGCGCGCCGTCGCCCGCTCGAGACCGTCGGAGTCGGGATCCGTGGGAGCGGCGGGAGGCCGAGTCGCTTCGAGTCGACGCCCGAGACGACCGGTGTCCGTCGCGACTGCGGAAACGGCGTGTGCGTGCTTCGATGAGACGGCCCGCGCGAGGGACGCTGGGGCGTTCCGCGGCCGCTCGGCGGTAACGACGCCGGACCGATCGTGAGGAGGATCTCCTCGGTGATACTCGCCGCCATCTCGTCGCCGAGCGCGCGCGCCACGACCGCATGAAGGTGCTGGCCCGTGAAGGCACGCATCGCGTCACCGAGCTGAGGTAGCTCCCCGAGACCGGCGAGGATCAACGCGTCGTGGATCAGCGCTTCGCGGACGACGGGCGTCACCACGGCGTCGAGCGTCTCGCGCATTGCGCGGGCTAGCGGGCAGCTGCCGTCGTCTGACGTCATGCGGAGCCAGCCCGGGATATATCGCGGCGTCGTGGCGCTCGGCAAGGTTACCTCCGTGCGCCGCCGCGACGCGCCATGCGCTCGACGAAAAGTGACGGACCTGGCCACCCGAGAGGCCGTACCAGCCAACATTCCCGGCGAGTCACATGTGGCGCGTGCCGCACCGAAGGGTACGCGATTGCTCGCAATTCCTATCTTTTCACGCCTCGTCTGTCGTTTGACCGGCACTGACCCGCGAGGCAAGCTCGCGAGCCGGGATTGGACCGAACGGTTCTCCCCGCAGATCGGTGGAGCTCTCGATGACCAGGCAGTTCGCGCAGTCAGGAAACGTCTCTCTGTCGTACTCGGTGGAGGGCGAAGGGAAGGAGACGGTCCTGCTCGTCATGGGGCTCGGTGGCCGCGCTGCAGATTGGGGTACGCAATTCCCGTCCGCGCTCGCAGCACGATACCGCGTCGTGCGCATGGATCACCGTGGCGTCGGCGGTTCACCGCCTGTCCCCGGAGGCTACACGTTGAACGACATGGCGAAGGACGTCACGGCGGTCCTCGACGCGGTCGGCGCAGCGCGCGCTCACGTGGTCGGCTACTCGATGGGCGGCATGATCTCGCAGCTCGTCGCGACCGAGCACGCGTCACGCGTCGAGCGGCTCGTTCTCGTCTCGACGCACTTCGGAGGCGCCGACACCGTTCCGCCGACGCCCGAAGCCATGCAGCTCTTCGACCCACAAGAAATGCTGAACCGGGGGCGCAGCGCGGAGTCCATCATGCGCTTCACGATGAGCGTCCTGACCGCCAAGGGCTTCCTCGAGCGTTCTCCGGCGGCGCTCGAGCTCATGGTCGCAAACGTGCGCGCCGAGCCCACGGCTCCGGTCGCGTTCATGGGGCAGATGCAGGCCATCATCGGCAGCGACCGCGGCGACATCGTCCGCAAGATCGACAAGCCGACCCTCGTCATTCACGGCACCGACGACACGCTCGTCCCGGTGGGCAACGGGCACCTGCTGAAGGAGCGGATCCCGGGGGCGCGTCTCGCGATCCTCGAGGGCGTCGGACACATGCCGATGCTCGAAGCCCCCGACGAGCTCGCGGACCTCGTGCTCGGCTTTCTCGAATGAGGCGCGCGCGGGTGACGGCCCGCGCGCGTTGAACGGCTCAGCGCTGCGCGACCACTCCCTGGCGGTGATCGAGCGGTGCGACCTCGAGAAAATCACGTCCGAGGAGCTCGCCGTGACCGTCCTTCACCTCGGTGCGCACCACCCACGGCCCTGCACCGGCGCCGGACGGCACGGAGGCGCGCAGGGTGTGACCGCTGCGCTCCCACTTCACGGGAACCTTCGTCAGGTTCACGGTGACGGTCGCGTCGATGTCGGAGTCGTCCGGAACGGCGCTGCCGGTCGTGTCGTAAAGATCGACCTGGACCGCGACGCGATCGAGAGGCCACTTCGCGGCGCGCGGGCCGATCGTGATCGCGGCGTGCAAGCCGCGGGGCGCCAGGTGAACGACCGCCTCCGACGTCGTGCCGGGAGCACGGAAGCGCACCGTGGTCGGCTCGCCGTGGGCGAGACCGAGCGACGCCGGCGCCGCCATGAAGAGCGACGAGGAGCCGTAGCTGAGCTCGATGCCCTCGGCGCCGAGGAGCGACACCCGCTGATCGCGTCCGATGATGATCGCGCCGTCCGCCGACGTGGTCGCGCCGTCCGGAGTCTCGATGCCGACGACGCGTAGCGCGCAAGGAACAGACGGATTGCCGACGAGCCCTTGCTTGTCGATCGCGGAAACGACGAGCGAGTACTGGCCCGGCGTGAGCGACTGCATCGACGCTTTCGGCTCGGTGACGAGCTGATGCGACACGACCGCGGCGTCGGCGCCGTTGCGAGTCAGCGTGACGTCGTAGCGAGCCACGTTGGCGAGAGGCGTCCAGGACGCTTCTGCGTGGGCCTCGTCGTGGGCCTGCACGACCGTGAGCTTCGAGGCGGTGCTCACCGCGGGTGCCTGGAGCACGGGCCGCGAAAGCGCCGACGGATCTTCCGGCGCGAGGGTACGCGCGAATCCGGCGTGGAGCGGTCTCCAGTCGTTGCCGAGTCCGACGAGCATCTCGCCTTCGCGCGCGGCCGCGGTCGAGCGATCCGCGTCGGCGATGAACGTCAGGTGGCCTTCCTTCGCGACGGCGCTGAGCTTGCCCGGACCACGAACCATCACCGCGGTCGGGTCTCGCAGCGTCGGCACCGTCACCTCGGCGCTACCGTGGAGGAGATGAACCACGCGCGTCAGCGTGTCGGGATCGCCCGGCTTGCGGAGCTTCAGGTGCAGCGACGGATCGAAGGCGAACTCGGCGCCCTCCGAGAGCTGAACCTTCGCGCCACCACGGAGCTCGTAGCGAACGCCGTGCGGACCGGCGACGAAGGTCGCCCCGTGGGCGGCAACGTCACCGGACGACATCTTGTCGGCCAGTGGCGCCGACGAGGCAGTGGCTGAAAACGCGAGGCTGACGGCGACTGACGCCGTGAAAAAATGGTTTCGCACGATCCCCATTCTCCATGGAACGGCGCCACGTGCGTAGCCTGAAGCTGCTTTCAGAGGAGCGTGACTGAAGGCGTGTGTACGCGAGCCGCGCCTACTCTGCTGCCGGCGGCGCTGGTGGCGACGGCGGCACCACTTCGGGCTTTGCGGCGCCGCGCTGGCTCGGGCCTTTCACCTGGTACGGAACGCCTCGCAGGCGCTTCGCGAGCGTTGCAGTTCGCCACGCGAGATAACTCTGCGCGAAGCCCAGGTTGCCCATGGGATCGGTGTAGGGGTTCTTCACACCACCGGCGAGGGCGATGAAGAGCACGTGCTCCGCGACGCTCACCGGGCATCCCTCGAAGCGGAGGACGTCGCTGCCCATCGCGAGCTGCGCCTTCACCTTGGCGAGCTTCACGAAAATGTCGTCGTGCTCCGCGTGGTACGGATCCTTCGTCGAGCGATCCTTGTACGTGCTGCCGATCTGCACGAGCTTGCCGGCGACCTGCCCCTCGTAGCTCACGCAGTCGCCGATGAAGATGACCTTCTCGCCGGGCTGCGCGTCGATGGGGCCCTTGTAGTCGCCGAACACGACGTGCATCCGGGCCATGGTCTTGTCGCACTCCGCGTCGAAGAGCCGCAAGATCTCGATGGCCTCCTCGATCGCGCCGGGGCAGCCGCCCCAGCAGTAGTCGGTGTGCTCGTTCGCCGGCGGCGGGCCCGCGTACGCGCTGATGTTCGTCCCCTCGAAGTACTTCTCGACGCGGATGAGCCCGGTGCGGAAATTCTTCCCGCGCTCGCGCGCTGCCTCGAGCGTCACGTCGCCGGTCACCTGGATCTCGTCGAGGTTCATGGTGCCGAACCCTCGCTCGGCGGCGAAGCGGATGTGATCGACCTCCCGCGGGTCGACGCCGATGATGTTGCAGCACACCGTGTCGAAGGCGACCTGGTTGTTCCCCATGATGATGAGGTTCATCGCGTACGGGATCGGCGTGAGCATCCGGCCCTCACCGGCGATGATGGCGTCGATGCAGATGAACTGCGGCTGGATGACGTACTGGAGGTCGGCGATCTTCTCGTTCAGCCGGTGATCGTGATCGATGAGCCGGTGACGGTCGTCCTGGATGCCGATGTAGGCCTTGTTCGAGAACGTCACCGTCGTCCACGGGTGGGCCTTGAACTTCGGGCAATTCACGAAGAAATCGGCGCTCGCGACGGGCTCGGGCGTGAAGATGTAGTCGCGGAGCCGCTCCTTGTGGGAGAGGCGAATCTCGACCTGCTTCTCTTCCTCGAAGAAGTACTTCTTCACGCCGCCGACGCGCGCGATCATCTCGTTGTAGCCGGAGCCGCGGAACGCCTCGCGCGTCGGCACGGTGATGCCGCAACGCTCTCCGACGGCGAGCTCCGTGACCTGGCCGTCGTCGCGATCCCGGAGCGCGTGGAGCACGCCCTGGGTGAACTCGGGTCGGGTGAACGCATGCGGGAAGAGCGGTCCCGACGCGACGAGGTTCGGCTTCAAAAGCGTCCTGCCGAACGGCTTGAGCCCTAGCTCGTCGAGGCCCTCGCGAACGATCTTCCGGATCGCCTCGGGATCGTAAGAGTCGCAATGCCGGATGATGACGCGCGGTTCTCTCGCGGGATGCATGGGGCGCAATGTTAGCACTTTGCGCTGCGGCACAGCCGCGTCGCGGCTTCGCTCCGGACCGACGGCCAAGCCGTCCCGCCGTTCAGCGACGGGTGCGGCTCGAGGCCAGCGCGACGACTTCGTCCGTCATCTCGGCGAGCACGGCGTCGATGAGCACCTCGTCCCGCCGTAGAATTGCGGAACCGAGGAGGCGCGCACGTCCGTCGAGAGGTGGAAGGCGCTCGAGCAAGAGCCGCGCGATGCTGAGCTTGCTGTCGATGCGGGCCGCTCGCTCCGACATCGACTCCGTCGCTCGGCTGCTCGGACGTGACGAGTCGGGAGGCTTCACTGCGGCGTATTCGCCAGAGCCGGCGCCCTTCACGTCGGAGTCCTGTCGCGAGCGGATCCGGCTGTGCTCGTCAGCGTTTCTAGCGTCGCTGGACGTCGTGGCGGGGCTCGGGGTTTTTCGCGTGTCAGACATGGCGAGGCTCACTGACCAGCTCAGCAACAACGGTGCCGAGAGGTGTTTCCTTCCGCTCTCTCAGACGAAGGAGACGCCATTCGGATTTGGAAACGCCTGAAAGTCGACGTAACCCTGCGAAAGAAAAGTGCCTCTTGAGTGGACGGTACCGTTGCATGCGCTTGCTCGATGGCCGCTGGGAGGCTTCTCACCTACACGGCGAAGTGCCTCGCCTCTGACTTAGGTGTCGCGGAACCCGACATTTGGATTGATTTTTGGGCGATTTTCATCGGGCGTCTCCCCGGCCGGTTCCCAAACTTGCAATCGAGCCGCGCTGTTCTTATGGTCCGCCTGTTCTGATACGCATGTAGGTGAAGCGGAACCGATGCTGAAGGCGAGCCCCGAATCGCCGCGGATGTTCGAGAGCGACTTCGTCGATTTCTTCTCTCGGACTCATCCTGCGGTCGTCCCCATCCTGTTCGTTCCGGCCTCGATGGCGCTGCTCTGGTACAGCGTTGCTCGAGCCGGCGTAGGCGTCCTTGCGACCACCGGACTGTTCGTCGGCGGTCTGCTCACGTGGAGCCTCGCCGAGTACTGGCTGCATCGCCTGTTCTTCCACTGGGAGCCGGGCGGAGCCTGGGGCGACCGGTTGCACTTCCTCGTGCACGGGGTCCATCACACCTGGCCGCGCGACAAGTACCGCCTCGTGATGCCGCCGGCGGTGAGCATCTCGCTCTTCTGGATGTTCCTCGGAATCTTCAGCGTCGTGATCGGGCGCCCCTACATGTGGGGGTTCCACGCGGGCTTCGTCGTCGGGTACATGACCTACGACCTGACGCATTATTACATCCACCATTTCAGCCCGCGCACCGAGTACGGGCGGACGCTGAAGAAGCACCACATGCTTCATCACTTCAAGGACCACGGCGCGCGCTACGGCGTCTCGTCGCGACTCTGGGATCATGTGTTCGGAACGCTCGAGCCCGCTCGCCAGTCGACGTCCGCGGAGGGCGCCGAATGAACGCTCATCGCTCCACGGCGCGCTCCACCTGAGGGCGCCGTGAAGCCGACGCCCGACGCCTCTGCCGAGCGCAGCGTCTGGACGGTCGAAAAGCTCGTTCCGGGCGGGGACGCCATGGCGCACCTCGCCGACGGGCGCGTCGCGTTCGTCACCGGCGCGTTCCCCGGTGACACCATTCGCCCGCTCGCCGTCGAGGCGAAGAAGGGGCACGTGCGTGCGACGCGCTTCGAGCTCGTGTCGCCGGGCCCCGATCGCGTCACGCCGCCGTGCCCCGTCGTCGAGGCGTGCGGCGGATGCGACTGGATGGCGATCTCCGGGCCGGCACAGCTCGTCCACAAAGAGTCGCTCCTCAGGTCGTCGCTCGAGCGAACCGGTGGCGTGTCGGGGTTGCCGGCGCGGATCCCGTTCACTCCGAGCGCGGCAGTGCTCGGCTATCGCTCCCGCGTGCGCTTCCAGGTCGACGCCGACGGGCGCATCGGCTTCTTCGCGCGCGGCTCGCACACCGTCGTCGAGATCCCGGCCTGCATGGTGTGCGACGCGGGCGTCAACGACGCGCTCGTCCGTCTCCGTCGCGTCTCGAAGGACGCGCTCGCGGCGTTCTCGGAGATCGAGGTCCGGAGCGCCGGCGAGGGGCCGCCGGTGAGCATCCTCGTCGTGCCGCGCTTTCGTGGCGGCGCCGGTCCGTCGCTGAAGGCCGTGAAGGCCGCGGTGCCCCCGGCGTGGTGCGTCGTCGCACGCGGCGAGGAGAGCGCGAGCGACGCGGTCCAGCGCTTTCCGCTCCCCGCGGGCGCGCACGTCGAAGCGTTCCCCGGCGTCTTCACCCAGGTGAACTGGGGCGTGAACCGTGCGCTCGTCGAGTGCGTGCTCGACGGCGCGCGCGCTCGCGGCGTGAAGCACTTTCTCGACGCCTACGCGGGCGTCGGCAATTTTTCATTGCCGCTCCTCATGAGCGGCATGACCGGCGTGAGCGTGGAGCGCGACGCGCGCGCCGTCGAATGCGCGCGCCGTGCCGCGACGGCGCTCGGCCTCGACGCGGACGGCTTCGTCGCGGGTGACGCGCGCGAGAAGGTCGTCGAGCTCGCGCGACGCCGGGAGCAATTCGACCTGGTCGTCCTCGATCCGCCGCGCAGCGGTGCGAAGGACGTGCTCGACGTCGTGGCGCGCCTCGACGCGCCCACCATCGCGCTCTGCTCCTGTGATCCGGTGACGCTCTCGCGCGACGTCGCCACCCTCGCGAAGCGCGGCTATCGCATCGAAGAGCTCCGCGGCTTCGACATGTTCCCCTCGACGCATCACCTGGAGGCCATCGCGTGGATCACGCGCTCGACGTGAATGCGCGTGCAACGGGCAAGTTCCGTACGTCCCCCGATCAGGAGACGACGGCGTGGCCAGCCGGTGTGCCGTACATCGTCGGCAACGAGGGGTGCGAGCGCTTCAGCTACTACGGGATGCGCGCGATCCTCTACGTGTACATGGCGAACAGCCTGTACCCTCGCTACGCGGAGTACGCGTCTCGCTCCGCCGATCTGGCGACCGCGCATTATCACCTGTTCTCCGCGGGTGTGTACGCGTGCCCCATGGTCGGCGCGATCATCGCCGATCGATATCTCGGCAAGTACCTGACGATCCTCGAGCTCTCGGTCGTGTACTGCCTGGGCCACGCGGTCCTCTCGCTGACGGAGGGCTCGCTCGTCGGTCTCTGGTTCGGCCTCGCGCTCCTCGCGGTCGGTTCGGGCGGCATCAAGCCGTGCACGTCGGCGCACGTCGGCGATCAGTTCGGCAAGGGGAACTGGTTCCGGCTCGGCACGATTTACCAGGTCTTCTACTTCATGATCAATTTCGGGAGCACGCTCTCGACGTTGCTCATCCCCTGGGTGTTCGACCTCCACAAGACTCGCCACGACTTCATCGGGCAGCACGCGATCAGCATCGCGTTCGCCATCCCCGGCGTGCTCATGGCGTTCGCGACGGTGGTCTTCTACATGGGTCGCAACGTGTTCGTGCACGTGCCGCCCGCCCCCGGTGGGCGCCTCGGCTTGCTCGACGTGGCCTCGTCGTTCCTGCTCTTCATGTCGTTCGGCCATCTCCTCTTCACCGAGCGGCTCCCGTGGTGGGCGATGCTCGCCATCTCGGCGGCGTTCCTCGCGGCGGGCCTCGCCGTGTTCAACGTCCGGCAAAAGCGCGAAGAAGACGACGGCTTTCTCGCGGTCGTGCTCTTCTCGATCTTCGCGTGGCTCCGGGGTAAGGGGCGAACGCGGGACGACGCGACGCAGTTGCCGCCGGATGACGACCTGTCGCGCAGCCGTTTTCTCGCCCCCGCGGTGCGGCGCTTCGGCGCCGAGACGGTGCGCGGCCCTCACGCAGTGCTGAAGATCATGAGCATCTTCATCATGGTGAGCATCTTCTGGGCGCTCTTCGATCAGAGCGGCTCGTCCTGGGTACGTCAGGCCGAGATGATGCGGACCGTCGAGGTGCTCGGGTTTCGCATCCTGCCCGCGCAGCTCCAGGCGTTGAACCCGGTGCTCGTCATGCTGCTCATCCCGGTGATGAACTACACCGTCTATCCCATCGTCGAGAAGCTCGGGATCCGTGCGACGGCGCTCCGCCGCATGACGGCCGGCATGCTGTTAGCGGCGTTCTCCTTCGTGGCCATCGCGCTCATCCAGGTCGCCATCGACCAATCAGGAGCGGGCAAGGTGAACATCCTCTGGCAGAGCGTGCCGTACCTCATCATCACGGTGTCGGAGGTGCTGGTGTCGATCACCGGGCTCGAGTTCGCCTACTCGCAGGCGCCGAAGCGCATGAAGTCGACGATCATGGGCTTCTGGTATCTGACCGTGGCGTTCGGCAACATGCTGGTGTCGCTCCTCGCGGAGTTCGGCAAGCTGCCCCTCGTCCAGTTCTTCTGGGTGTTCGCCGGACTGATGGCCATCTCGGGCCTGCTCTTCGGTATGCGCGCGTATTTCTTCGTCGAGCGCGACATCATCCAGGAGTGACCGCGGAAATCACGGGCGGGATCCGGCGGGCTCCAGCGGGTCTTCACCCGCCGCGTTCGACCGGCTCAACGGATTCTCAATACGTTGGAAGCTCCGTAATCGGTGAGTACCCGAAAAGACTCTGATATAAGCTCGCGACCATGAGGAACGTCGTATTTCCAGCCCTCGCGATGACCGTCTGCCTGATCGGCGCATGCAGCAAAGAGCCAACGACGCCTGACCCGGCGACGGCTCAGCAGCAGCAACAATACCCGCAGCAGGGATACCCGCAGCAGCAGGGATACCCCGCGCAGCAGGGATACCCGCAGCAGCAAGGTTACCCCGCGCAGCAGGGTTACCCCGCGCAGCAGGCATATCCGCAGGCAGCTCCCGCGGCCACCGCGCCCGCCGCTGCACCGGCTGCTCCCGCAGCTGGCGGAATGGCGACGCCCGGTCCGCTCGCACTGCCCTGCCAGAACGACTCGTCGTGCGGCTTCGCCAAGTGCAACGTGCAGTACGGCAAGTGCGCCTTCCCGTGTCAGAGCCAGGTCGATTGCGGCGCGGGCAACGCCTGCAACACGATGACCGGCCTCTGTCTGCCGGGCGCCGCTCAGTAGTTGTTCGCGGGGGGGCCTTGGCCCCCCGCAGCTTCTTTTAGTTAAGGGGGGCCTTGGCCCCCCGCAGCTTCGCCTCCGGCGAACTGCTCCCCCCGCCGCTTCGCGGGCTCGCTTCGCTCGCAGGGGGCCTTAGTTGGCCAAGGCTCCGTCCTGACAACCATCACTCTCGCGACGACGCACGTCTTCGCGCGAGGCGCCGTAGCAACGTCGCGATGAGTGCGGCGCCTCCGAGCCATTGCCCTTCTACGTCGGGCAGCATGCCGAGCTGCGCGGTGCCGATCTGGCTATTTTTCGTGCTGGGTTTGGCGGCGCCGCAGCATCCGCTGCTCGAGCCGCCGGTCGTGCTCGCGATGGTGCCGGCGTCGAGCTCCGGGCACGAGCCGAGCCCGCTGCACGCCGTGGTCCACTGGGACGCACAGACCTTCGCCTGGGGCGTCGTCGCCGCGCACGCGAGCGGCCCGGCGACGGTTCCGTACTGAAAGACCGGCGCGATCGTCGTTCCGTCGTCGGTCGAGACGCCCAGCTCGTAGCCGTCGGATTCCTGTCCGCCGCACACGTAGAGGTCGTTCCCGGCGTATCGAAGGCAGCCGACCTGGCCGTCGCCGACGCGCGAGAACGTGAAGGCGGGCGCCGCGGCGCGGTAGAGCCCGATCGCCGTCGTATCGACGGGCCGTAGCACGTCGTGGGTGTCGCCCATTCCGACCAGTACAGTGGTCGAATCTGGGGAGAGCGCGAAGCCGAGCATGTCGGCGCGACCGCGGAAGACTTCGTTCCACGTGTCGCCCGCGTCGTCGGTGTAGAGGAGCCAGCTCTGGACGGGGTTCGTGCCGTCCCACTCGCCCTGGACGCGGACGTAGAGCACGTCGGGGTTCGCCGGATCGACCGCCGCGATGTACGGCGCGTCGTTGCGGGTGGTCCCCGGGATGGGTGTCTCGGTGAAGGTCGCGCCGCCGTCCTTCGAGCGGAAGAGCACGCCGGGGCCGCCGCCGGGGCCCGCGTCGCCGGAGATGACGGGGAGCGCGGCGCTGACGTACACACGCTTCGCGTCTGACGCCGCGACGTCGAGGGTGAACGGCAGCACCGAGCCCGTCGCGACCCTGCCGACGTCGTTCCACGTGGCGGCACCGTCGGGCGAGTGCCAGAGCGACGTGGCGTAGGTGCCGTCCTGCTCCACGGTGACGGTCACCGCGACGACCCCGACGCCGTCGCTCTCGGTCGCCAGATCGCGCACGTACGTCGTGCCGATCATGGCGTCCTTCGGCCACGAGCAGCCGCGGTCGCGCGTCGTGAAGAGGCCCTCCGACGCGCCCGCGAGCACCGTGCCGTCTCCGAGGATGGCCATCATCGGGTCTTCACCGGGGTCGTAGCCGATGCCTGATTCGCACATCCACGACCACGTCATGCCGCTATCGGCCGACGAGAGCACGCCGTAGGTGCTGCGCAGGAAGAGGTGCTTCGGATCCGACGGATCGACGAGGAGCTGCTGCGAGAGCGGATAGCGCCCATTTGCATGCGCAAGCCGCGGGATCGTCACGAGTCCGAGTGCCCCGACGAGTGTCCCCAGCCGCGCCACGCATCGAAGGATGGACAACGTCCCGGACGGTGACATCCCGTAGGCCGATTGGCAATCTGACGAGTGCGCGCGCCTCTCGCGCGGTATCTTGTCGTCATGGCACCGCTCGAGCGCGTGGGTATCGTCTTCGCCGGGGGCCCCGCGCCTGCGGCGAACGCCGTCATCGCCGTCGCGGCGAGCTCGTTCCGCCGTCGAGGCATCGAGGTGGTCGGCATCCTCCATGGATATGGCGCACTCGAGCAAGACCGACCGGTGGAGCTCCGCGCCGGCGAGCACTACCGCGTCATCGAAGATCGCGATCTATGGGGGCTCCGCAACAGCCGCGGGATCCTCATCGGCACCGGCCGCAGCAATCCCGGCCGCAACATCCGCACCGTCGAGGACCTCGACGACGCCGACAAGTCGCGCCCGCTGCGCAACGTGTACGAGTCCCTCGTCGACCTCGGCATCGACGGGCTCGTCTCGATCGGTGGCGACGGAACTCTGAAGACCGCGAACTTCCTTTACGAGCTCGGACGCCGGCGTCCCCAGGGCGCGCGACGGATCCGCATCGCCCACGTCCCGAAGACGATCGACAACGACTACCGCGGCATCGACTTCACGTTCGGGTTCTTCACCGCAGTGGGCGTCATCGCGGAGGAGCTCAGCAATCTCCGGGCAGACGCGCTCTCGACGAGCAGTTACTTCATCGCCGAGACCATGGGGCGAAGTGCAGGTTGGATCGCCTACGCCGCCGCGATCGCCGGCGAGGCGCATATGGTCGTCGGTGTCGAGGACGTCATGGGGGAGCTCGCACGCGAGGAGACCGTGAAAGATCCGGTGACCGGCGTCGAGCGCACCTCCACGCGCCTCGATGTCGAGGCCCTCGTCGAGCGCATCGTCGATCTCGTGATGACCCGCGAGCGGCGAAAGAAGCGCTACGGCACCGTCGTCCTCTCCGAGGGGCTCGCCGAGATGCTGCCCGAGAAGCAGCTCGCCGCGCTGCGCGACGAGAGCGGTTACGTCCCGCTCAGCCGTCTCGATCTCGCGAAGCTCATCTCCGCCCGCGTCGCGGAGCGCTACCGCTCGCGTACCGGCAAGGCGAAGAAGGTGACCGGCGTGCAGCTCGGCTACGAGTCGCGGAGCGCGACGCCACACGCCTTCGACGTCATCCTCGGGAGCCAGCTCGGGCTCGGTGCGTACCGCGCCCTCTCCGAGGAGGGGCTCGACGGGCACATGGTGAGCGTCACCGGTCAGCTCGAGCTCCGCTATGTGCCGTTTGCCGACCTGGTCGACCCGCACACCCTCGTCACCCTAGTGCGCTACGTCGACACGAAGAGCGACTTTCACCGTCTCGCCGAAGAGCTCGGAACGCGCATCGAGCGCCGCTGAAAGCCGTCGCGGCGCGCGACATGATGCTTTCTTGAGATCGCCCGGCCGAACCTTGACGGCCCGGTGATCCGGCCGGGCCTAGCTTCAGGGCATGGCTCCGGTCATCGCCGGAAGCAGGAGAGAACCGTGGCTGATTTGATATTCATTGCGGTGAGCGTCGGGTTTTTCGTGCTGTCCGTTGGTTACGTGCATGGCTGCGAGAAGCTTCGTGGGGAGCAGTCGTGACCGACGCGGTGTGGATCGGGGGCGTGACGGCGTTGCTGTGCGCCTATCTCCTCTACGCGCTCCTCTTGCCGGAGAAATTCTGACCCCATGACTCCTCTAGCGATACTCCAGATAGCCCTCTACTTCGGCATTCTGCTGCTGATCACGAAGCCGCTGGGCTCGTACATGGCGCGCGTGTTTGCGGGCGAGAAGACGTTCCTGCAGCGCGGCCTCGGCTGGCTCGAGCGCGGCACGTATCGCGCACTCGGCGTCGATCCCGAAAGGAACATGAAATGGACGGAATACGCCGTCGCGATGCTCATGTTCTCCCTCGTCTCGATGCTGTTCTCGTACGCAGCACTGCGCCTCCAGGGCATCTTGCCCCTGAACCCGCAGCACCTCGGCGCGAAGCAGATGCCGTCCGATCTGGCGTTCAACACGGCGGCGTCGTTCACGAGCAACACCAACTGGCAGAGCTACTCGCCGGAACTGACGGTCTCGTATTTCTCGAACATGGTGGCGCTCGCCATTCACAACTGGGCATCCGCCGCGGTCGGCATCTCCATTGCGATCGCGCTGATCCGGGGCTTCGCTCGCAAGAACGCCGACGGCATCGGTAACTTCTGGGCCGATGTCATTCGCTGCACGCTCTATGTGTTCCTGCCGCTGTCGTTCGTCGGCGCGATGATCTTTCTCGCGATGGGCGTCCCTCAGAACTTCGACCCGTACCTGGTCGTCACCACGCTCGAGGGCGGCAAGCAGACGATCGCGCTCGGCCCGGTCGCGTCGCAGGAGATCATCAAGCAGCTCGGTACGAACGGCGGCGGCCTCTTCAACGCGAACTCGGCGCACCCGTTCGAGAACCCGACGGCGCTGTCGAACTTCTTCACCCTGATCCTCATCTGGTCGATCCCGGCCGCCATCACGCACACGTTCGGCAAGATGGTCGGCAATGCCCGTCAAGGCTGGGCGATGTTCGGCGCGATGGCGGCGCTCGCCCTCGTGGGCATCGTCATCTGCACCGGTGCCGAGCAGGCGGGGACGCCGCATCTCGCAAGCGCGCACATCGAGACTGCGGCCACGGCGCTCCAGTCGGGCGGCAACATGGAGGGCAAGGAGGTGCGCTTCGGCATTCCGGCGTCGGCGCTGTTTGCGACGGTGACCACCGGCGCGTCGTGCGGCGCGGTGAACTCGATGCACGACAGCTTCACGCCGCTCGGCGGCATGGTGCCGCTCTTCAACATGCTCACCGGGGAGGTCGTCTTCGGCGGCGTGGGTGCAGGGCTCTACGGCATGCTCATGTTCGCCGTTCTGGCGGTCTTCATCGCCGGCTTGATGGTGGGCAGGACGCCCGAATATCTCGGCAAGAAGATCGAGAAATTCGAGGTCCAGATGGCCATGCTCGCGACCCTCGTGCTCGCGGCGAGCGTGCTCGCCTTCACCGCGCTCTCGAGCACCGTCGATCTACCGAAAGAAGGCGTCGCGGCGGCACTCAACACGTGGCCCGGCAGCGCGTATGGCGGGGCCGACTCCGTCTACGGAGCCGCGACCGGGAATCTCAACAACGCCGGCCCGCACGGCTTCAGCGAGATCTTCTACGCTTACGCGTCGGCCACGGGGAACAACGGCTCGGCGTTCGCCGGCATCACGGCGAACACGCCCTGGTACAACGGCACGCTCGGCTTCGCGATGCTCATCGGGCGCTTCCTGATGATCGTCCCGCTTCTGGCAATGGCCGGCGCGCTCGCGAAGAAGGTCCACGTGCCCCTGTCGTCGGGAACGTTTCCCACCGACACCCCGACCTTCACGGGGCTCCTCGTCGGTGTCGTCGTGATCGTCGGAGCGCTGACGTATTTCCCCGGCCTCGCGCTCGGCCCGATCGTCGAACACTTCCAGCTGCACGCGCTCGCTACCCACTGACGGACATCGAAAATGACCACTCACAAGTTCGAACTCACCGTGCCGGCCGCTCTGGATGCGGCACCCACCGAGACCGTGCGCCCGAAGAATGCGCCGCGGGCGCTGTTCGAGGGCGCCATCGTGAAGCGCGCCATCACGGAGTCCTTCGTCAAGCTCGACCCGCGCGTCGTCGCGAAGAACCCGGTCATGTTCGTCGTCGAGGTGGGCAGTGCCATCACGACGTATTTCTGGATCCGCGGAATGCTGACCCACGCGGCCGACACGCTCTTCGTCGGGCAGGTGACGCTCTGGCTCTGGTTCACGGTGCTATTCGCGAACTTCGCCGAAGCCATGGCCGAGGGGCGCGGCAAGGCCCAGGCCGATGCGATGCGCAAGACGAAGACCGACACCCTCGCGCGGCGCCTCGTCGACGGCGTCGAGACACGGGTCGCAGCGCCGGAGCTCGCCAAGGGCGACCTCTTCGTGTGCGAAGCCGGGGACGTCATCGCCGCCGACGGCGAGATCATCGACGGCGTCGCGAGCGTCGACGAGTCGGCGATCACCGGCGAGTCGGCGCCGGTCATCCGCGAGAGCGGCGGGGACCGGAGCGCCGTCACCGGTGGCACGAAGGTGCTCTCCGATCGGATCATCATCCGCGTCACGCAGGATCCCGGGCACAGCTTCCTCGATCGCATGATCGCGCTGGTCGAAGGGGCGAAGCGTCAGAAGACGCCGAACGAGATCGCGCTGTCGATCCTCCTCGCCGGTCTCACCCTCGTCTTCCTGTTCGCGACCGTCACCCTGCTGCCCTTCGCGCGATACGCGGCAGGGAACACCAGCGCCGTTCCGACGATCACCGTCCTCGTGGCGCTGCTCGTCTGTCTCATCCCGACGACCATCGGCGGGCTCCTCAGTGCCATCGGCATCGCCGGTATGGACCGCGTCATGCAGCACAACGTGCTCGCCATGAGCGGCAAGGCCGTGGAAGCCGCGGGTGACGTCAACACGCTGCTCCTCGACAAGACGGGCACCATCACCCTCGGCAACCGCCAGGCGACCGAGTTTCACGTCACCAAGACCGTCAAGCTCGACGAGTTCGCGTGGATCGCTCAGCTCGCGTCACTGGCCGACGAGACCCCGGAGGGACGTAGCATCGTCGTCCTTGCCAAGGAGAAATACGGAGTGCCGCCGCGTGAGCTGTCCGAGCTCGGCAACGCCACCTTCGTCGAGTTCTCGGCCAACACGCGCATGAGCGGCGTCGATCTCGACGGCCGACAGGTCCGCAAGGGCGCGTCCGACAGCGTGAAGCGCTTCGTCGAGTCGCTCGGAGGTACGTTCCCGGCGGACCTCCAGGCGACCGTCGATCGCATCGCGCGGGACGGCGGCACGCCGCTCGTCGTCGCGGAAGGCGCGCGCGCGCTCGGCGTCATCCAGCTCAAGGACATCGTGAAGGGCGGCATGAAGCAGCGCTTCTCACAGCTCCGCGAGATGGGCATCAAGACCGTCATGGTCACCGGTGACAACCCGCTCACCGCTGCCGCCATCGCCGCCGAGGCGGGCGTCGACGACTTCATCGCCGAGGCGACGCCCGAGATGAAGCTCGCGTTCATCCGCAAGGAGCAGGCCGGCGGACGGCTCGTCGCGATGACCGGTGACGGCACGAACGACGCGCCGGCGCTCGCACAGGCCGACGTGGGTGTCGCGATGAACACTGGCACCCAGGCCGCCAAGGAAGCCGGCAACATGGTCGACCTCGACTCGAATCCGACGAAGCTCATCGAGGTCGTCGAGATCGGCAAGCAGATGCTCATGACGCGCGGCGCGCTGACGACGTTCAGCATCGCGAACGACGTCGCCAAGTACTTCGCGATCATCCCCGCGATGTTCCTCGTGACGTACCCGGCGCTCGGTCAGCTGAACTTCATGCGGCTCTCGAACCCGCACTCGGCGGTGCTCGCTGCCGTCATCTTCAACGCGCTCATCATCGTCGCGCTCATCCCGCTCTCGCTGCGCGGCGTCTCGTATCGCCCGTCGAACGCCGTCTCGATCCTGCGGCGCAACCTGCTCATCTACGGCGTCGGCGGCGTGATCGCTCCGTTTCCCGCCATCTGGCTCATCGACCGGATCATCGTCCTCATGGGGCTTGCCTGAGCATGAAACACCTACGTGCTGCACTCGCGCTCACGCTGTTCTTCGTCGTCCTCACCGGCGTCGCGTTCCCGATGGTGGTCTGGGCCGTCGGCCGCGTGACCTTTCCGGAACAGGCCGGCGGAAGCCTGATCAAGGACGCGCACGGTAATGTCGTCGGCTCGTCTCTTCTCGGTCAGTCCTTCACGAAGCCGGAGTACTTCCACCCGCGGCCGTCGGCGGCGGGTGCCGGCTACGACGCCGCGAACTCGAGCGGTACGAACCTCGGTCCGACGAGCGACAAGCTCGTGAACGGCATCAAGGACGATCCCGCGACGAAGGACGTCGACGAGTCGTTCTCCGGCTTCAAGGATCTCGCCAGGGCGTACCGTGAAGAGAACGGCCTCGCCGCCGACGCCGTGATCCCGGCTGACGCCGCGACGCGCTCGGCGAGCGGGCTCGACCCCGACATCAGTCCGGCCAACGCCGAGCTTCAGGTCGCGCGCGTCGCGAAAGCGCGCGGCGTCTCCGCGGAGAGTGTCCGGCAGGTCCTTGCCGCGAAGACGAGCAGCCGCACCTTTGGCATCTTCGGCGAGCCGCGCGTCAACGTGCTCGAGCTGAACCTGGCCCTCGACGCCCACAAATAGGGGGCATACTTCCTGTTCACCGAATGACGGCGCCGGATATTCGTCCAGATCCCGACGCGCTCCTCGCCCGGATTCACTCCGAAACGACGCGAGCCGAGCGAGCGAAGCTCCGGATCTATCTCGGCTACGCGCCGGGAGTCGGGAAGACGTTCTCGATGCTCTCCGCGGCGCGGGAGCTTCGTGAGTCGGGGAAGGACGTGGTCATCGGCCTGGTCGAGACCCACGCCCGCTACGACACGGCGGCCCTCGTGCTCGGTCTCGAGATGCTTCCACGTCGCAAGATTGACTACAAGGGCCGCACGCTCGAGGAGTTCGACCTCGACGCGGCCCTCGCACGAAAGCCCAGGGTGCTCTTGCTCGACGAGCTCGCGCACACCAACGCCCCGGGAGCACGCCACGCGAAGCGATGGCAGGACGTCCTGGATCTGCTCGACGCCGGGATCGACATCCACACGACCGTCAATATCCAGCACGTCGAGAGCCTCAACGACGTCGTGGCACAGATCACGACGGTGCGAGTCAGAGAGACGGTCCCCGATTCCATCCTCGCTCGGGCCGACGAGGTGGAGCTCGTCGACCTTCCGCCGGACGAGCTTCTCGCCAGGTTGCGCGACGGCAAGGTTTATCTCACCGAGCAGGCGAGCCGCGCCGTCGATAACTTTTTCCGTCGTGGCAATCTGCTCGCACTCCGTGAGCTCGCGCTGCGGCGTGCCGCCGATCGCGTCGATCTGGACATCCTCGCGCACCGCGAGGCGAATGCCATCTCGACGACCTGGCCGACCCAGGAGCGGATCCTTGTGTGCGTCGGTCCTTCGCCCGCGTCGGCGCGGCTCATTCGCGCTGCGGCGCGAATGGCGGTGCGACTCCACGCGCCGTTCGTGGCCGCCTACGTCGAGGCGGTCACCGGGCCGTCGATGTCGGACGAGGACCGGGAGCGCTTGGAGGCGCATCTACGGCTCGCGGAATCGCTCGGCGGTGACGTCGCGCGGCTGAGCGGCGCGACGATCGCGCGCGCCCTCGTCGCGCACGCGCGGCGCGAGAACTTCACGCGCATCGTGATCGGCAAGCCGACACACTCGCGCCTGCGCGACCTCGTCCGCGGTTCCCTCCTCGACGAGGTCGTCAGGGGAAGCGGCGAGATCGACGTCCACGTCATCTCCGGCGAGGGCGTTGTCGCGCCGCCGCCGCGGACCGCCGACGGCAAATCCGGAGCGCGCATCGACGTGCTCGCGTACGCCGCGGCGGCCGGGCTAGTCACGGCGGCGACCAGCGTGTCCGTCCTCGGTCGCAACGTGTTCGCGCTGCCCGACGAGGCGATGCTGTATCTCATGACCATCATGGTGGTCGCAGCACGTCTCGGCCGCGGGCCTTCGGTACTCGCGGCAGCGCTCTCCGTCGCGTCTTACGACTTCTTCTTCATCCCGCCGTTCTATACGTTCGCCGTCTCCGATGCGCGTCACACCCTGACGTTCTCGATGATGTTCGGTGTCGGGCTCGTGATCAGCGGCTTCACCCTCCGCATTCGCCGGCAAGAGCAGGAGGCCCGCTCGCGAGAGGAGCAGACGAGCGCGCTCTACGGCCTGTCCCGCGAGCTCGGCAACGCCGTCGCTTCCGACGAGGTTGCGGAGGTGATCGCGAGCAGAACGGCGAAGACGTTCGAGTGTTCGGCGGCGGTGATCGTGGCGGGCGCCGAGGGTGCGCTCAAGGTCGCCGCCGAATCCGGCGAGGTGCCGTGGAGCCCGCAGGAGCAGGCAGTGGCGCGCTGGGTGCTCGAGCACGCGCGCCCGGCGGGGCTCTCCACGGACACGCTGCCCGGCGCGCGGGTGACGTGTCTGCCGATGTCCTCCGGCCCGGTGGTGCTCGGGGTGCTCGCGCTCACTCAGCGCCCGGCAAAGCGCGGCTTCGCCGAGTATCGGTCGTTCAACGACGCCTTCGTCCGTCAGTGTGCGATGGCTCTGGAGCGCGCGCGCCTCGCCGAGGAAGGGCGCGCCGCCGCGCTCCGTGCTCGCACGGAAGAGATGCGAAGCTCGCTGTTGAGCGCCGTGTCACACGATCTGAGGACACCGCTTGCCGCGATCACCGGCGCCGGGACGATGCTGCGCGACGAGTCGGTGAAGCCAACTCCCGCGCAAGAAGCCGAGCTCCTCGCGACGATCGTCGAAGAAGCGGAGCGACTCGAACGACTCGTCACTAACCTCCTCGACATGACGCGCATCGAGTCGGGTGCCGTGAAGGTGAAGAGGGAGTGGGTACCGCTCGAGGAGCTCGTCGTCTCAGCGCTGGCGCGGCTCGAGCCGAAGCTCGACCACCGGCAGATCACGACCGAGCTTCCCGACGACCTTCCGCTCATCTCCGTCGATCCGGTACTGTTCGAGCAGGTGTTCCTGAACCTGTTCGAGAACGCGTCGAAATACACGCCGCCCGGTAGCCCGCTCGAGATCCGCGCGCGCGCGCAGGGGAGCGAGATCGTCGTCGAGGTCGCCGATCGAGGCCCCGGCCTCCGCGTCGGAGAAGAAGCGCATATCTTCGAGAAATTCGTCCGTGGCGCGAGAGCCAGCGGCGGTGGCGTCGGCCTCGGGCTCGCCATCTGCAGGGGCATCGTCGAGTCCCACGGCGGAACGCTCTCCGCCGAGAACCGCGAGGGCGGGGGCGCGCTCTTTCGCATCACGCTGCCCATCCTCGGTGACGCCCCCGATACCAGCGCGGAGCCCGAGCTCCCGCGCTCGGCAGAGGCGCGACCATGAACGAGAAGGACGCCCTGGTTCTCGTCGTCGAGGACGAGCCGCAGATGCAGCGGTTTCTTCGCGCCTCTCTCACGTCGCACGGCTTTCGTCTCCTCGAGGCGAGTACCGGCGCCAGCGCGGTCGTGGAGGCCACGACTCACAACCCGAACCTCGTGCTCCTCGACCTGGGCCTCCCCGACGTGGACGGCATCGAGCTCACGCGCCGGCTCCGTGAGTGGAGTCGAGTCCCCATCATCGTCATCTCCGCCCGGGGCCGGGAAGAGGACAAGGTGGAGGCGCTCGACGCCGGCGCAGACGACTACCTGACGAAGCCGTTCGGCGTGAACGAGCTGCTCGCCCGTATCCGCGTCGCATTTCGCCACGCCGAGCAAGCAAGCTCCGACAAGCCGACGCCCATCATCGATATAGGCTCCCTACACCTGGACCTCGATCGACGTGAGGTGACGGTCGACGGCCGCGAAGTGCACCTGACGCCGATCGAGTACAAGCTCCTCGTCCTGCTCGCGAAGAACGCCGGCAAGGTGCTGACGCACCGGCAAATTCTCAAGGAGGTGTGGGGACCTGCGTACGCCGGTCAGTCCCACTACGTGCGCGTCCGCATGGCGGAGCTCCGCAAGAAGATCGAGACCGACGCGGGTCGTCCGAAGCTGTTCGTCACCGAACCTGGGGTCGGCTATCGAATCCGCGCCGACGCTTCGCCTTGATGACGTCCGGTGACTTCTTGACGGCACCTTGAGGACGGGAGCGCTACTCTAAGGATGTGCAACACGCCATTCACGAGAGCTCTGCGGGCACCGTGATCGACGAGGGTGATGCCTCCGCCAAGCCTCCGCGCGGTCTCTTCGATCGGCATCTCCGGCTGGCGCTGTTCTGCACTCTGATTGCGTGGGCGCTCGCGCTGGTTCGCTTTTACGTGGCGCTCACTCGTAACGAGCACGGCATGGACGCGGTGCTCGCCGGAGTGCTGAGCGTCGCGATGCCGGGGATCGCGATCGGCACCGTGCTGACCGTCTGGGCCGCCTCCCGGAGCAACTCGAAGACACCTCCCGGAAATGTCGTCCCGCTCCCCCGAGGTGGGAAACACGGAAGACGAGACGGGCGCTTCGACCGATCGCGTGACGCTGGACGCCATTCTTGATCAATTCTTGATTTGCGATCAGGCCCCGGAAGCCTCAAAAATTGATCAACGCCGAATGGACCGCATGCGCGGTTCAACGGGGGACCCACCCGCGAAAACAGAACGCGGTCCCTCGGGGCTAACCGTCTTCAGAAGCACGTAAGTGCTCGAGAAAACGGCGGGCAACTCTCCTCGCCCGAGCCCGTCAGCTAACCCCGTAGGCGAAATGGAGAGGACACGCGCGTCGCCCTTTCGACGAAGCAGCGGTCCTCCGCGTCATCGTCGTTCGAGGTCACTCAAGTCATGTCCATCACCGCGCGTGTCCAGCGTGCGGTCTTTGGCGCCCCCAAGGACGTCAAGGACCCTCATGCCTTCCACAAGCTCTCCCTCGTCGCTCTCCTCGCCTGGGTCGGGCTCGGCGCCGACGGCCTCTCGTCGAGCGCCTACGGCCCCGACGAGGCGTTCCGCGCCCTCGGCGAGCATACCGGCTTCGCGGTGCTGCTCGCGCTCGCGACGGCGCTGACCGTCTTCATCATCAGCTACGGCTATAGCCGGATCATCGAGCAGTTCCCGTCGGGTGGCGGCGGTTACCTCGTGGCGAGCAAGCTGCTCGGGCCGCGTGTCGGCGTGCTCTCGGGCGCGGCTCTGCTCGTCGACTACGTGCTCACGATCACGATCTCCATCGCGTCCGGTGCGGACGCCATCTTCAGCTTCCTTCCGCCGAGCTGGTTGCCGCTGAAGCTCCCGTTCGCGTTCGTCGGGGTCGCGCTCCTGACGATCATGAACCTTCGCGGCGTGAAGGAGTCGGTGACGGCGATAGCGCCGGTGTTCGCGATCTTCGTCGTGACCCACGCGGCGCTCCTCGTCATCGTGATCGGGCGTCACGCCGGCGCGATCCCTCAGGTCGCGGGGGAGGTGACGTCGAGCATGCACCACTCGGTGAGCGGGCTCGGTACGCTCGGCGCGCTCGCGCTCTTCGTGCGCGCGTATTCTCTCGGCGGCGGCACGTATACCGGCATCGAGGCGGTGTCGAACGGTGTCTCCATGATGCGCGAGCCACGCGTCGCCACGGCGCGGCGGACCATGGTCCTCATGGCGACGTCGCTGGCGCTCACCGCGGGCGGCATCCTGCTCGCGTATCTGCTCGTGCACGCACACCCCGTCGAAGGCAAGACGATGAACGCCGTGCTCTTCGGCATCGTCGCCGAGCACTGGACGCTCTTCGGGCTCCCGGTGGGCAAGGCGTTCGTCATCGTGGCGCTCGTCAGCGAAGGCGGCCTGCTCTTCGTCGCGGCCCAGGCGGGCTTCCTCGATGGTCCGCGCGTCATGGCGAACATGGCGACGGATTCGTGGCTGCCGCATCGATTCTCGGCGCTCTCGGAGCGGCTCACGATGCGCAACGGCGTGATGCTCATGGCCGGCGCCGCGTTCGCCGCGCTCATCTACACCGGCGGCGACGTGTCGAAGCTCGTCGTCATGTACTCGATCAACGTCTTCCTGACGTTCTCCTTGTCGAACATCGGGATGAGCCGGCTCTGGATCCAGAAGCGGAAAGAAGATCCGACCTGGGCCCGCCACCTGCCGGCGCATCTCGTCGCTGCGGCGCTCTGCCTGACGATCCTCGGCATCACCATCTTCGAGAAGTTCGCCGACGGCGGCTGGCTCACGCTGCTCATCACGGTGGCTCTCACCGGCGCGTGCTTCGCGATCCGCCGTCATTACGGGCTCGTGGTGCGCGCCATCCGCCGGCTCGATCGCGAGCTACCGGGTCCCGAGGAGAGCGCCGAGACGACGCGCATGTACGGTCACGAAGCGCTGCCCACGTCGCTCGGAACGCCGGACGAGAAGCAGCCCGTCGCGATCGTCTTCGTCGGCGGCTACGGCGGCCTCGGCCGTCACGCGATGCTCACGCTTCTCCGCATGTTCCCGAGCCACTTCAAGGGCGTCGTGTTCGTCAGCGTCGCGGTCGTCGACTCGGACTCGTTCAAGGGCGTGAGCGAGATAGAGTCGCTCGAGCAACGGACGCGGCGTAACCTCGAGCAATACGAGCAATTCGCCGCCGTCCTCGGGCTCAAGGCGACGAGTGCCTACGGCGTCGGGACCGAGGTGGCCGTCGAGGCCGAACGGCTCGCGACGGATCTGGTTCGTCGCTTTCCGAAGGGCCTCGTCGTCGCGGGACAGATCATCTTCGAGGAAGACACGGCGTTCAACCGGTTGCTCCACAACGAGACGGCGTTCCTGATACAGCGTCGCCTCCAGCACGGCGGCGTGCCGATGATCGTCCTTCCGGTGCAGCTCGACCTACAGGCGGCGAGAGAGAATCTGCCCCCGGCGAAGCGTCGCAGCGCTCCCGAGCCGCTCGAGGCTCGCGCGCCGGCTGCGTGAGCACGCGGTAGCAGAGACGCGATCTACCGGATCGCGTCTCTGCGCGCGCAACCGAAGTCCACGCGGAGGCTCGCGTGCGGGTCGCCGCGCACGGTGGTGCACGTGGCGTCGCAGAGCACCATGTGCGTGGGCGACGTCGGGTCGTCGAACTTCCATGCGCCGTCGGACGCGCACGTCGCGTCGTAGGCGAGCTCGCGGTCGGTGCCGCTGGACGTATACGTGACGTTGGCGAGTGTCGGTGCGAACGTCAGCCCTGCGGGCGGCGGCGGGATCTCGAAGTCGCACGAGAGCTGCGCGTCGCGGATCGTTCTCACGGCGTCCTCGAAGGCGGAGATGGTCGCTGCCGGATCTCCGGTCTTGACGATGAAGGCGTGGTCGGTCCCGCCGGCAGCGGCGATGTCGTTCAGGTTGGTCACGGTATCCGGACCGCCGGGCGGATTCTCGACGCCGATGACGTAGGTCGGCATCTTCGTCGCCTCCTTCTTCACGGCGGCGACCACCGTCGCGATCTTGTCGTCATCGTCACTGCAGCCCTGCGGATACCCGTCCGAAACGATCACCATGGCGTACTTCGACGACGGGTCGTCCGCGGCGAGCGGCTCGACGAAACCGAACGTCGCCTCGACGACCGCGAGGGTCGGCGTTCCGCCGCGCCAGTCGTCCATCGACTTCGGCGTGACGGCGTCGATGGCATCGCTGAATGCACTGGAAGGCAGCGCCGTCATCGGGACGTCGGGCTTCGCGTAGCTATCCGGATCGCAGCGCTTCTTTTCACCCGAATCGACGGGGAAGAACACGAGCGACGCGAACAGATTCGCGTTCCCCGCGTCCCCGAAGAACGCCTTTGCCGCGGCCACGACGGGGTCCCACTTCAGGGTCGGGTCGTTGTACGGCAGATCGAGCTTCCCCATGCTGCCCGACACGTCGAAGGCGAACGCGAGATGCACCGGGGCGAGCGACGTCTCGGCCGAGGCGGTCCGCGTGCACTCGGTGCCGGAGTCCCTCGACGTCGGCGCTGTCGCATCGACGAAGAGGTGTGGCAAAGCGCCGCTCGGGGCACCGCCGCTCCCGTCGTTTCCGGCGGCACCGGCGAAGGCAGCGTCCGGCACGTCGCCGTTCGTTCCCCCGGCTTGCGTGCTCCCGCCACCTGCGCGATCGTTTCGTGACGAGCACGCGACGAGCATGCTCGCGGCAAGAAACCAGGAAATTCTCTTGAACATCGGGCTCGCTTGAACGCCACGGCCTCGCTCCGCAACGACCTCTGCGTGCACGCAGGCACGCAATTCGTCGACTGAAACGGCGCGATGGGTCTCTCCGCGTTCTATGCTCCGGCCGTGAGATTCGATCACCCCGGTCCGGGAACCGCGCGGCGTCGCGGCCGGCTCGGAGGGCTCGTCGCGGGGATCGTCGTGCTCGCTTGCAACGTCGCGCACGCCCAGACGACGCAGGCGAACGCCGACCCGCTCCGTGGCACCGAGGTGACGTACGACGTCCCAGCCGGCTGCCCCACGCAGAGTGACTTCGAGTCGCGGCTGCGGCTCCGGAGCCTCGGCAAGGCAGGGACGCCCGTCGTGCTCCGTCGCATCGAGGCGCACGTCCAGGACTCCGCGGGCAAGACGTCGGCGAGCGTCGTCATCACCGACTCGGCCGGCGCCTCGACGAGTCGCAACATCGTCGCTGCGTCGTGCAACGAGGCCGTCGATGCGCTCGCCCTCATCATCGCGCTGACGCTCGATCCGGTGCTGCGCGCCGACGCCGCGTCCGCGAACGGCAGCGCCGATGCCACGTCGAGCAGCGCCGCAACGGCAACGGGTGTGGCCGCGCCCCTCTCTTCGCCGTCCCCTTCTACAGAGACGCCGTCGGACGAGTCGAGCGTGCCTTCTGCCGTCCGGCGTGACTCCGTGAGCGCGCGGCCGAAGTTCGGCGTCGAGGCGGCCGTGACGGCGTCGTCCGGCATCGGTCCCGGCATGGAAGTCGGCGGAGAAGCGGCGCTCGAGATGCTCACCTCGACCGGCGTCACCGTCCGGGCCGGCGCGCGCAAAGTGAAGTCTCAGGACGTGTCGCGCCCCTCGGGCGACGCGGAGTTCTCGTGGTGGGCCGCCTTCGCCATGGCCTGTGCCGGGACGCCGCTCGGTGCGCCGTCGTTTCTCATGAGCGTGTGCGGCACGTACGAGTTCGGCTTTCTCGACGCCGATGGCAAGAACACGCGAAACCCGGCGTCGACCCGGAGCAACTGGCAGGCGCTCGGACCGGGCGTCCGCGCCGAGTGGATCGCCGTGGGTCCGCTCACGCTCCATGCCGGCGTCGACGGCGTCGTGCCGTTCCGGCGGGAGAAATTCACCATCGGAAATCAGGTGGTTTACGAGGTGCCCCTCGTGGCCCTGCGCGTCGAAGCAGGTCTCGGGCTGCTCTTCTAAATAAGGGGGGCCTTGGCCCCCCGCAGCTTCGCCTCCGGCGAACTGCTCCCCCCGCCGCTTCGCGGGCTCGCTTTGCTCGCGGGCGAACTGCTCCCCCCGCCGCTTCGCGGGCTCGCTTTGCTCGCGGGCTGCTCTTCTGAGCGCCGCGGAGTGATCGAAACGGGGGTTTGGGGCATGATGAGGGAGAGTGACGCTCCACCTCTCGATCGCCGCTCCCCTCGGAGAAGCCAGCGTGGACCCGCGCGAGCGGCTCGAGCGAGCGATCCGTAACGATTACCGGCTGATATGGCGGCTGCTGCGGCGTCTCGGCGTGCCCACCGACGCCGTCGATGACGCGGCGCAAGAGGTATTCCTCATCGTGGCCGAGCGCATGTCCGATATCCGCGAGAACAGCGAGCGCGCCTTCGCTTTCGGCACGGCGGTCCGCGTCGCGCACTCGGCCCGCCGCCGCCGCGCCCGTGAACCGGTGAGCGACCAGGGTGAAGCCGGCGAGACGACCGCGCACTCCCCGGTGCCGGGCGCCGACGAGCTCTCCGATCAGAAGCGCGCGCGGGAGCTCTTGAACCGCGTCCTCGACGCCATGCCGATGGAGTTACGCACGGTGTTCATCCTGTTCGAGCTCGAGGGACTGCGCTCGCCGGAGATCGCGGAGATGATCGGCGTGCCGCTCGGCACCGTCGCGTCCCGCCTTCGGCGCGCGCGTGAGAGCTTTCGCGAGCTCGTCGCGCTGCACAACCCTTCGCCCGGTGGAGAGAACCGATGAAGGATCCAGCGAGGCTTCTCGACGAGGGAGCGACCGCCGCGGAGCTGTCGCTGCTTCGCGCCGGCATGAGCGAGGAGCCGTCCGAGCAGGCGATGAAGCGGCTCTCGGTGGCCCTCGGGCTCGCGTCGGGAGCGTCCGTGTCGACCATCGCGCTGAAGTCGGGAGCGGCGAGCGCCGCCGTGCGCGGCACCGCGTCGCGGTTCGCGGCCAAGTGGCTACTCTGGGGCGCGCTCGGCGCGTCCGGTGCGGCGCTCGTCGTCGCCGAGACGGCGTCCGTCCACCGGACCGTCGCGACGTCACCGCCCGGTGCTGCGACCCACGAAGACGTCATTCCTCCCGCGCCGGTCGTCACCGCTCCCGCGCCGGTCGTCACGGCGCTTCCCGAAGCTCCGACCACGCCGGTTGTCGCAGTACAGTCCCCGGTGCGCGGCTCGCCGTCCATCGCGAAGGAGATCGCCGCGCTCGACGTCGCGCGACAGCGACTCGGAGGCGGTAACCCGCGCGGCGCGCTCCGGGCGCTCGACGACTACGACCGCGCGGCCCCCACCGGTGTGCTCCGCCAGGAAGCGGCGCTCCTCCGGATAGAGGCGTTCGCGCGAGCAGGGGATCTCGGCACCGCACGAAGGCTCGCATCGCGGTTCCTCAGGGAGCACCCGAAGAGCCCGCACGAGAAGCGGATCCGCGCCCTCGTCGGCGAGACGCCGTGATCCGTCGCGTCGCTCGCTCGTCGGCCCTCGCGCTGTGTGCGCTGCTCGCCGTCGCCTGCGAGCAGACGGTGCGGCTCGGGGACGGTCGCGCCGGCGATGCAGACACGGGCGCCGATGCCGCCGTGGATTCCGGAGTGGATGCACACGCGCCTGCCGTCGATGCGGGACACGTGCCCACCGGGTTCAGCGAGCCCAAGGTCATCGTCGCGCTGTCCACCGACTCGTCCGTCGACGACGACCCGTCGCTCACCAACGATCTCGCGCTCGTCTATTTCGACTCCAAGCGTGACGGCGGCAAGGGCAAGGAAGACATCTGGAGCGCCGATCGCGCCGACCCGAGCGCGGACTGGAACGCGCCGGTCGCCGTCGATGCGCTGAACACCGCGGATCGCGAGACCGGGATAGCGCTCTCCGCCGACGGTCTCCGGATCTGGTTCAGCAGTGACCGCCCGGACAGCAAGGGCGGCCTCGACGTGTTCACCGCGGAGCGCGCGAGCAGGACCGACGACTGGGGCGCCGTCACGCGGGTCGCGGAGCTCAGCACCGACGACGACGACCTGGTGAGCGCCGTCAACGACGCCGAGACGATATGCCTCCTCGGACGTCGGCCGCAGGGCACCGACGACTACGACATGTACATGGCGGAGCGAGCGAGCGACGGGGATAGCTGGTCGTCGCCGAAGGCGATCAGCGAGCTCGACACCAAGGCCAACGAATCGGACGCGTTCCTGCTCGGGGACGGTCGCGACCTCCTCTTCACGCGCTCGAAGGATCTGCAGGTCGCGCGACGTCCGTCGGCGACGGCGCCGTTCACGCTGGTCGGTCCGCTAGCCGAGCTCAACAGTTCCGACGACGACCGCGATCCGTGGGCGACCGCCGACCTCGGCTACGTCGTTTTCTCCTCGAATCGCAGCGGTTCCTACGAGCTCTACGAATCGTCGCGCTGACCTCGCGCTTAACGATGTCGTGAACGGTACGACCTCGTTTTCCGGCCTTCCACGTGTTCCGCATTGCTTCGAAGCGGGCCGCCCAGGTTGGCCAGTGGGGTCGCCCGCGTAGTAGACTCGTCGTTCAATCAGAACGGGGCATATGGGGATGAAAACTTGGTTCCTTGCGAGTCTCCTGACCTTCACCGCCGTGGCCACCGCAGCCTGCGGCGGTGACAGCAAGCCACCGCCGCTGCCGGCGGATACGACGGGCAGCAGCACCGGCGGACGGCACGGCGTCGGCGGCGGCTCGAACGTTGATCAGGACTCCGGTGCCGATGCCGGTTCGAGCCTCGATGGCGGCGACGCCAGTACCGTCAGCGGTGGGGACGGCGGCGTGCTCTCGCCGATCGTCACGGTGACGAGCCCGGTGCAGGTCACGGATCCCAACGTGGGCCCCGTCATCAGCTCGGTCAACGGCGCCAACATGGTGAGAGCCACCTGCACCGCGATTCCTGGCACGGGCGCGAGTGCCAAGCCGATCGACGCGAGCATGGTCGTCCTCGAGATGCTCGACGCCACGGGCGTGTCGCTCACGGCGTCTCCCGGGATTCAGTCCCAGGCCAAGCCGAGCGAGTTCTCGGCCGACTTCATCTTCACCAACGTGAAGAACGGCAAGGTGTTCTTCCGCTGCACGGCGCACGACAAGGGCGGCCTCACCGGCACGAATACCATCTCGAGCTTCGTCGACAACGGCCCCGCGATCACGGCGCTCTCTCCGGTCGCAGATTCTGCGCATCCCTACAGCCCGCTCTCCGTCGAGTTCACGGCGACGGCGCTCGCCCTCGCAAAGGGTGACACCGGCGCCCCCGTCGACACGGTCGCCCTGCAGATCAACGGCAAGAACATCGACCTCACGGGCGACGGAGATGCATCGGGTCACTACAAGCTGAGCGTCAACATCGCCGATCAGACACTCTTTCCGACCAAGCTGAACGGGGCGATCGCGATCGTCATCACCGCCACCGACAAGCGCGGGGTCCAGCGAACGAGCACCTATCACTTCGTCGTCGACAGCGCCGGCCCGGTGATCGCGATCACTGCGCCCCTCGCCGACGAGATCATCGGTGGCAACCGCCTCCTCGAGTTCACGGTGAAAGATGACGGCTCGGGCGTGAACCGCGACAGCGTCGTCGTCACCGTCAACCAGGACACACACAGCTTCGACCTGAAGGGCCTCTGGTCCGAGAACATGGGCGCCTATACGTTCTCGCTCGACAGCGCCAACATCACCGGGGCCACCGTCCAGATCAATGTGAACATCACCGCCAACGATCTGGCCGGCAATCCGTCCGCAGGCACCTCCGCCACTTACTACCTCGACACCATGCCTCCCACGGTCGATCTCGATCCTCCACAGCTCCAGGAGATGAAGTCGAGCAACGGCGGAAACGTTTGTTCCCAGCTGTTCGACCCGCTGGGCGACACAGCAAACGACTTCGACCCGAGTGTGGATCCGCCCTTCACGATCGATCAGTTCACCACGTTGCGTGCGATCGCCTGGGATGAGGAGAACGGAACACCGGACGAACCGTTTCGGCGCTTTTCGGGCGTCGCGACCGATAGCGTCAAGGTTTACGTGCAGGGCAACGCCACTGCCGGGTTGCTCATCGACACCAACAAGGATGGCGTGTGCGACGAGGTCGATACGACTCTGCCGTTCTTGAACATGTATCCCGTCCCGCCGAACGGCTCGGCGACCTATCAGGGTGTTCCGGATACCTCGATCACGACGATTGCCACCAAGGATGTGCCGGCGACGACGCTGTGTGGCGCTGGAACGGAGAACGTGCCCGATCGCCTCTGCAGCAAGACCTCCGACCTCAGGCGCGTCATCCAGCACGACCAGCTCGGCGGCCCGGTGGAAGACGTCGTGTACGCACTCGTAA
>DATAZL010000030.1:0-11684 GCA_036272055.1 Polyangiaceae bacterium
GTGGACGACGTGGTCGGGGTCGCCTTCCTGAAGGACCTGGTGCGCCGCGAGCACGAGGGCTGGGACGACCGTCCGGTCGATGCGGCGATGCGGCCTGCCTACTTCGTGCCGGAATCCAAGCCCGCCGACGAGCTGCTGCGCGAGATGCAGGCGGGGCGCCAGCATCTGGCGATCGTCATCGACGAGTACGGAGGCACCGCCGGGCTGGTCACGATCGAAGACGTGCTCGAGGAGATCGTCGGCGAGATCGAGGACGAGAGCGACCGCGTCGACCCGTTCGTGACGAAGCGCGCGGACGGCTCCCTCGTCTGTCGCGGCTGGGCGGAGGCGCGAGCGGTGCTCGGCGGTCTCGGGGTCGACACCGACGACGTCGAGGCGGTCACCGTCGGCGGCCTCGTCGCGGAGCTCGTCGGTCGCGTTCCGCGTGTCGGCGATCGCGCCGAGTGGCGCGGGCTCGAGTTCATCGTCCTGCAAGCGTCGCCGCGCCGCGCCGAGCGTGTCGAAATCCGGCGGATGCCCGACGCGATTTCCGGTGAAACCGACTCCGACTGAAACGGTTTCCGCCTTTCTCGAAAATCGTCACGCGCGCGCGGGAGCGCCGCGGTCGATCGACGTTTGACACGCCGCCCGCGAGGGTGAAGGTTCTCACGCGCATGAATCGCTTCGACGCGTGGCGGGCGCTCCTTCTCTTGTCGCTGTCGTCCGTGGCCGCGTGCAGCAGCGACGACGACGTCGCCCCGGTGAAGCCGATGAAGGACTCGGGCCCGGTGAGCTGCAGCGACGCCGGTGCAGGGACGAACTTCCCGTGCGACGTTGGTGCGATCATCCAGTCCAAGTGCCAGCGCTGCCACGACACCGAGCAAGCGCTGACTGCGTGTCTTGCCGCGAACAGCTGCGCTCAGGGGCCGTTCCCGCTGACGACGTGGTCCGATACCCGGCGTCCCTTTGCGACCTCGCGGGTCGTCGACTTCCTCGCGGAGGTCATCGAGAGCGGCACCATGCCGCTCCAGTCGAACGCCATCTCCCCCCCCGTCGAGACGCTCACCGCCGACGAGAAGACGACGCTGCTCGACTGGATCCACTCGTGCGCGCCGGCCTCTGCGACTGCGTGCCCCTGACGTCCTGGCCGTCGGCCTGCAAATCGCCGGGCACGCGGTCCGAGGGCCCGGCTCTGGTCCCGCGAAAACACTGCTTTTCCCCGGTATTCGGGCCAGACAATGTCCGCCCTTCAGTTGACATCTGAACAGCCGCACAGTAGCTATAGCTCAAGCGGGCCGCGGGAAATCACGCGGGATTGGACCCGTCTCGCTTAAATAGGTAGCACCCCTCGGAAGCTCGGAAGACGGAGACGCAGATGGACGACAAGCAGCGCAGCAAGGCCCTCGAGATCGCAATCGCCAGCGTCGAGAAAGAGTTCGGCAAGGGGGCCCTCATGCGCCTCGGCGACGGTGAGAACCTCGGCGGCGACGTCCAGGTCGTGCCTTCCGGTTCCATCGGTCTCGACATTGCTCTCGGCATCGGCGGCTACCCGCGCGGTCGCATCGCAGAGATCTACGGCCCCGAGTCGAGCGGCAAGACGACGCTCACGCTGCACGCCATTGCTCAGGTTCAGAAGGCGGGCGGCGTCGCCGCCTTCATCGACGCAGAGCACGCGCTCGACGTCAGCTACGCCCGCCGTCTGGGAGTGAAGACGGACGAGCTGCTCATCAGCCAGCCCGACTACGGTGAGCAAGCGCTCGAGATCGCGGATATGCTGGTGCGGTCCAGCGCCGTCGACATCGTCGTGATCGACTCCGTGGCAGCCCTCGTGCCAAAGGCCGAGATCGAAGGCGACATGGGGGACTCGCATGTCGGTCTTCAGGCGCGCCTCATGAGCCAGGCGCTGCGCAAGCTCACCGGCACCGTTTCCCGCTCGAAAACCCTGCTCGTCTTCACCAACCAGATCCGCATGAAGATCGGCGTCATGTTCGGCAGCCCCGAAACGACGACCGGCGGCAACGCGTTGAAGTTCTATGCGTCCATCCGGCTCGATGTTCGTCGAATCGGCGCCATCAAAGAGTCCGTTCCCGACAAGAAGGGGGAGCTCGCCGTCGTCGGCAACCGCACGCGCGTGAAGGTCGTGAAGAACAAGATGGCTCCCCCCTTCCGCGAGGTGGAGTTCGATATTCTCTACGGCCAGGGCATCTGCAAGTCGGCGGAAATCCTCGACATCGGTGCCGACGTCGGAATCGTGCAGAAGAGCGGTGCGTGGTACTCGGTCGACACGGAGCGCATCGGCCAAGGTCGGGACGCGGCGCGGCAGTACCTCGAAGAGCATCCGCAGCTCATGGCGAAGATCGAAGCCAAGCTGCTCGAGCACTTCAAGGTGAAGCGCACCGGCGGCGACGCCGACGCTGCGAGCACGAACGGCAAGACCGGAACGGCGGCACCCGCTGCCGGCGCCAAAGGCGCCCCGGCGGAGGACGAAGCGGGCGCCAAAGGGGCACCCGCGAAGCGAGCCGCTCCCGTCCGCGCAAACTAACGAATTACCTGGGGAAAACCTGAGGCCTCCTTGTGGGAGGCTCGGGGACGAAGCTCCCTACCGTTACTGCCGAATTTCAGGGGGTCACGGCCCGGAACCGCCGGCGGATCGCGGAGTTAGGCGCGCCGCTCCTCGGCTCCCGTGACCCACCGCTAAGTGCCTGTAATCAGCGGCGAAAGTGTCATTCCTTGACGCCATCTAGCCCGTCCCATACCCCCCAAGGAGGCATGGCTCTTCCGGCAGTTTTTCCCTTCCCTCAGGTCAGCGCAAAGCCGCTGCGAGGGCGAGCTATGGCGATCCCACGCATCGCGAGTGCTGCGGTGCGTATCCCGGACGCACGTGTCGGACATCTGCCCCTGTTCTTCACCTCGGGCGGCCCGCAGATCTTCGTTCACGAAGGCGCTCGGCAGGCTCTCGAGCGCAAGCTCGAGCTGGCGCTGTCCGCCCCCGTGCAGCTCGCCGTTACCGACAACCGGCAGCGGATGATCACGCAGACCCGCGAGCGCGGCACGCTGCGTGTCCGCATCCACATGATGTTCCTCGACGCGCCAGAGCGCGTTCAGGACGCGCTCGTCGACTATGTGGCGTTTGGCGACAAGGACGCGTCGCAGATCGTCGGCGCGTTCATCGAGAAGAACAGCCACCGTATCCGCGCGTGTCGTGCAATCCGCGGCCCGCTGAGGACCCGCGGCAAGGTCCACGATCTCCGCGAGATCTTCGACGCCGTGAACGAGGGGTACTTCGGCGGCGCGCTGAACGAGGTGCTCATCACCTGGGGCCGGCGCTCCCCGTCACGAACGACGAGCCCGCGGCGCACCATCAAGCTCGGCTCCTACAGCGCACAGGAGCGGCTGGTGCGCATGCACCCCATCCTCGACCGCGCGTGGGTGCCTCGCTACTTCGTCTCGTACGTCGTCTATCACGAGCTCGTGCATCACGTGGTGCCGCCCGTGCGCATCAACGGGCACCTGCAGCTTCACCCGCCGGAGTTTCTCCGCCGCGAGCGCAACTTCCGCTATTACGACCGCGCGATAGCCTGGGAAGAAGCCCACATCACGCGCCTCCTCCGCGGCTAACGCCGCAGAGCCGCCGCAGTGCGCTCGACGTCGCGCGCGACGGGCGTCGAGCGGGGGACTGACGCTCAGATTTCGAAGGCGAGGCCGAGGGCCCAGGTGCTGGTGCCGACCTCGAGCTGGTTGCCGGCGCCGAGCTTCGACGCGGACCACTCCATGAAGAAATAGGAGTTGTTGATGCCGACCTCGTTGTCGAGGTTCTTCGCGGAGTCCTTGTCGAAGAAATCGAGGAGGAGCATGCCGCCGAGCGCGAACTGGGGACCCCACGAGAGTCCGCTTCCGGCGATGCCGTCCACCTTGGCGGTGCCGCCGCCGTTTGCGATGCGCCAGATCGCCGAGCCCAGGCCGAGCTTCAGGTACGGCACGATGGGCACCGGTGTTTGCCGCGCGATGATGTCGGCGCGGAGCACGCCGAGCACGTACATCGGGACGAGGGTGAGCGTCGTGTTCTCGCCGGCGCGCGCGCCGGTGCCGGTGACGAAGGCCGGAGCCGAGAAGTGGGTGTACCCGATGCCGAGGCCTGGGCCGAGCGTCCCCAGGTACGGGATGCGCAGGAGCTGCCAGTCCGCTTCGAGACCGAAGATGTACCGGTCCTTGCTGCCGAATGTCGTCTCGTAGGGCGTCGCGCCGTTGAACTCGTCGTCGATGTTCGGGACGTAACGGCCGAACCGGATCTCGAACGCGGCGTGCTGCGGCGATTCGACGTTCGTGTTGCGCTCACGCTCACGGTAGATGCCGTACTCGTCGACCTCTTGCGCACGCGCTCCCGCGGCGAGCGAGGAGACGGTGGCCAGGGCCGCGAGCGCGGTGACGGCGTGACGCGAGTTCATCGGTTCTGCCTTCGGCGAGCGCGACGCGCGACGCCGGCGAGAGCGAGCAAGCCGCCCGCGAAGAGGATGCCCGTGCGGGCTGGGTTCTGTGAGAAGGACATCGAACAGATTCCGCCGCCTGCCTTGCCGCCGGCTTCCTTGTAGAGCTCGAAGAAGTCGGTGACGTTCACCGGGGTGGCGCAGGCGTTCTGAGAGAGAACTCCGACGTTGCCGACCTGGTCGACTGCCGCGACGGAGAACACGTAATTGACGTTGTTGACGAGGTGACTCACGGTGCCGTTGTTGGCGATGATGCCGGTGACCGAGCCGCATTCGTAGCCGGAGAGCGTCACCGTGGGATCGTTGGCGTCCGGATTGCTGGGGTTCACGCCGGGCTGGAGCACGCTGTCTGCCGAGCAGTTGGTGGCGGTGACGGCCGCTGTGCCGCCGGTGTCGACGACCGTCCCTCCGCCGACGAGCGTGCCGCCAGTGCCGCCCAGGCTGGTGTCGCCACCGAAGCCGCCGGTGCCGCCCGTGCCGAAGAACGAGCCGCCCGCGCTGATGAGCGAGCCGCCGCCGGTGCCGAAGAAGGTGCCGCCACTGCCGAGCAGCGACCCGGTCCCGCCATTGCCGAAGGAGCCGCCGAGCCCGATGCTCAGGTCACCTCCGGTGCCGAAGAACGAGCCACCGTCGCCGAGGTCGAGGGTCCCGAGCGGCGGTCCCTGGATCTTCAGCCCGCCGTCGGCGAGGACGCTCCCGGGAGGCGGATCGCAGTAGAACTGGTACGAGCGAATGTCGGAGTCGATGGCGTCGGTCCACGTGAGGTGAACCCGCGTCTCACCGGAAGCCGCCGCGACGTTCGAGGCGCCGCTCGGTGGAGCCGTGTCGTAGCCGATGTCGTTCCACGATATGGGAGTGCCGACGATGCTCGTGCCGGAGCTGATCAGCATGAACATCAGGGTGAGCTGCTGCCCGGCGGGCGGACTGTTCGTCGCTGCGCAGGCATCCGGATATCCGAGCGGCGTCGCAACGTCGGGCGTGTTGCGCGCGACGATGTCGATGGAGCTGACGTTGATCGTCGTCGGAGAAGCCGTCGCCGGCGCGCTGTAGACGAGCCAGCACGTGGCCGCGCCGCCTGCTTGTCGCTGGTTCGCCGGGCTGCAGTCCGTGCCCTGGTTACCGGCCCACACCTGCAGCGTGTAACCGAGGTACCCGACCATCGTGATCGGGAAGCTGATGACGTCCTTGGCGAGGCAATCCGACTGGCTGATCCAGTGCGGCTGCTGGCCGGTCGGCCTTATCGGCTGCTGGCGATAGAACGTTCCCGCTGGCTGCAGAATGATCGATTGCGCGGACGCGAGCGGCGCCGCGGACAGGATCGCGGCGACCACGGCCAGTCGGAGAAAAACCCGGGGGAGGGCGATGAGCATGGGCAAATCCGCCGCGACATTGAGCACAGAGCGTGCCGCGGAGCAATTCGACGTTTGGGCCTCGAAACGGCTCTTGAAGGGCATGGTTCAGCGTTCCGCGCTGCCAACTTGGCACTGTCGGGCGTCCCCATGCCAGGTCGGCAAGGCGTTCAGTATAGGGCGGGAATTCCCGTCGAGCCCGTTCGCGCCCGCGGGCGCGCTCAGAGCCGCACTTCGACGTGGGTCTGACGGCGTAGGCCGTCGATCCAGTGGGTACGCGCCTTGTTCATCTTTTCCATGTAGACGCGGTTGCTGAGCTCGTCGCGGGCTTCGTCGTAGGCGGGGAGCTGGGATTCGTCGCGAGAGACGAGCTTCAAGATCACGAAGTCGTTCCCGGAGCGCACCGGCTCGGAGATCTCGCCGACGTCGAGGGAGAGCGCGACGGCGTCGAGCGCTGCAGGAAGCTGACCGGGCTTGAGCTGGCCGAGGGAGCCACCCTGCGCGCGCGTCCCGGTGTCTTCGGAATATCGCCTCGCCAGGACGGCGAAGTCTTCTCCGCGTCGTGCGGCCGTCACGATCCGTTCGGCCTCTGCGCGGTGATCTTTGAGCTCGGCAGCCGACGAGGAGTGCGGCGCCGAGATCCGGATCCACGCGGCGCCGAAGCCGAGCGTCTTTCTCTCGTCGACCACCAGGCGCTGGTACGCGCCGCGCGTGTCGTCCTCGGTGACGCGCATCCGGCCCTGGATCCGCAGGTTCAGCATCTTCGTCTCGAGGAGCTGACGGCGGAGCTCTTGCCGGTAGCTCTGCTCGGTCAGGCCGCTCGATATGGCCTCGTCCATGATCCGGGAGACGGCGACGCCATTCTGCTGCGCGATGCGCTGCAGAGCCTCGTCTATCTCGCGGGGCGTGACGGTGATGTTCGAGCGGTTCGCGGCCTTCTGCTCGAGCTCTTCCTCGACGAGGCGCTGCACGAGGCGGCGATAGAGCTCCGACGTCGCGGCGGCGCGCTGCGCCTGATCGGTCGGCTGCTGCTCCATGCGGAGGAGAAACGGCCGCGCGCGATCTCGGAGCTCGGAGAGAAGGATCGCCTGCTCACCGACGACGGCCACGATGCGCTCGATGACGGTCGCATTCCCGGCGAGAGACCAGGATAGAAATGCGACGCCGATGCCTCCAGCGCAGAGGACGCGACGGAGGGGCGTGGAACGGCGGCTCGAGGGGGCCAAGACGGCGGAGATACTTGCACGGACCCGGACGCCGGGGGACCCCGATTTTCACTGCCGCATGAGGGATCGGGCGGCCGTCGTGACGTAAAAGCCGCGCGGCCAGTGCCGGTAATACTTCGCCACGAGAATCGGCTCGCCGTCTGAGGGGTCGACCGCGTCGCTCAGGGTGCCGATCACCCTGACGAGCGACTGCGGCCCGAGGCTGTGCTCGCCGATGTCGTCCTCGGTCGCGAGGTGGAGGAGCGCGTGCGCGACGGCGTGCTCGCGATCGCTGACGGTGACGCGGCACGTGTCCTCGTCGCTCGAGTCACAGAGATTACGGGTGTCGAGGGTGCGGACGCTGAGCTTCACCTCGGCGTTGCCCGACGTCCCTGGCGTGCGGCTCACCACGACGCCGAACAGACTGACGACCTTGCCCTTCCACTGGTCGGGCGACCGCTTCGCCATCACCGGATCGAAGTCGACGGTGCCCTTCGCCGCCGTCTCTTCGTCGTCGAGCGGCGAGTACACCTGGCTGTGTCCGTAAGGTCCCGCGCCGCCGCACGCAGAGAGCAGGAGGGCGAACGTCAGTGCCAGAGCCTTCATGGCCTGGTCGAGTAACACGTCACGGGTTGGGGATCACGCTCGGGGAGGGCGCGGATCTGCGGTTCGTCCACTTGCGGAAGAGTCGTACCGCGAGTTCTGCCGCGAAGAGCGCGACGAGCACGAGCGAAAGTTCGCGCGACACGCCAACGCGCGCCGTTCCGCGCGCGCCCTCGGTCCGGCTAGCCTTGCCCGGCGCCCGCGGTTCGGTGAGCACCTCCGCGGGGTCGAGCGTCGCGATGCGCGTCTCGGTCGCGCCGTCGACGTGGACGGTGTAGCGGCCGCGCACGCTCGCGACGGCGCGCAGGATGGTGTCTCCACAGCCAGGCGGCGCGCCGCGCTCGGCGCACGCTTCGTCGCTCGGCTCGCGGGTTACCTTCGCCGGGCCGTCGGGGCCGTCGATCGAGACCTGCTTTGCTGCGGGGAACGTCCACGCGCCGCCCGCGGCGGTGCGACGCCCGCCCTCGCGCTGCCCGGCTTGCCGGAGGAGCTGGTCGAGGAGCGCGATGAACCCAGGACGGAGCGCGAAGTCACTCTCGTCGAGGGACGCGGGAAGGCCCGCGGTCACCACGAGGCCGCGCCCGGCGGGGCGCTCGAGCAGGAACGGCACGCCGTCGGTCCAGCGCCCGTTCACGAGCGAGCCGGTCATCTCCATGCCGTCGAGTCGAGTGCGCCCACGGCGCGCGATCGACGCGAGGCTCGTCGCTTCGGGACCGAGCCACGTGAGCGACGCGACGTCGATCTGGAGCTCCTTCGCTTCTTCCCAGCGGGCAGCGCCGCGTCCGAACGGCTCGAGCGTCCACCCGAGCGCCGTCGCGGCGGAGCGCGGACCGAGCAGCGTCATCGCGACGCCGCCGCGCGCGAGAAACCGCGAGAGCGACGCGCGCGCCTCGGGGGAGAACCCGGGAGGATCGTCGATGACGAGCGCGCCCACGCCGTCGAGTCCCTTCTCGTCGTCGGGCACGAACGGCAAGGGGCGCACCGCCCAGGTGTCGCCCAGCGCTTGCAGCGCTTGCTCGACCACCGTGGGGCCGCCGGTCTTCGCCGCGGCGCGGGTCGGATCCGCGACGACGCCCACGACGGAGGCCGTCGATTCCTCGCTCACCGGCGCTTCGTCGTCGTGACGGCAAGCGTCGTTGCCGACGAGCCGCGCGTTCAGCGTCCCCGCGTCGCGCGGCACCGACAGCGCGAGCGACTGCTCTCCGCGTCGCGGCGAGACGCCGGCGTGCGCGACGACGTCGCCCACCGACGCGCGGTGCGCTCCGCCGTCGTGCGCCGCGGCGCTCGCGGCGGCCGCCGCCGTCACGACGAGCTCCACCGTCCGTCCCTGCGCCGCCGCTTCCGACGAGCACGCGACGACGACGGTGACGCGCTGGCCGCGGCGTTCCGCGCCGGTGAGCGCGCAATCGTCGACCCTGGCCGCCAGTTCGGCGAGCGGCACCGTCACCGGCGGAGAGCCGTCCGCGACGGGCTCGTCGGCGAGATCGCTGAGCACGACGAGCCGGTGATCGCGCTGCGGCAACGCCTTGAGAGCCGCGCGGGCGAGCTCGACGGACGCCGGCAGATCCGTCGAGCGATCGGTCACCGTGAGCTCGTCGAGGGCGCGCTCGGCGGCGCCGAGGTCCGTCGTCGGCGCGAGCGCGATGCGCGCCGGACGCCCGGCGAGGACGATCGCGATCGCGTCGCCTTCTCGCGCCGAGTGGAGGAGCTGCTCCGCGCCCGTCTTCGCGACGTCCCAGCGCGTCTTGCCGCTCGCGAGCGTCGCACGCATGCTCTCCGAGTCGTCGAGCACCAGCGCGAGCGCGACCGACGCGCCCGACGTCCGTCCGAGGGCCAGCCGATCACAGCGCACGAGCGGCATCGCGCCGAGCATCGCGAGGCCGACGATCAGCGCCGAACGGAGCACGAGAAGCGGGAAATCCTCGAGCCGGCTCCGTTCGCGGGCCGTGCTGCGGTGATGCGGGACCAGCGCCGCCGGCGGAAATTCGCGCTCGCGCGCGCGCCCGAGGTGAAGGAGATGCGCGACGATCGGTCCGACGACGAGTCCCGCGATCGCCAGAGCTGCCCAGACGACGAAGCTCAAGCCGACGTTCCCCCGATCGCCGCGAGCACGCTCTGCACGACGAGCACCGGGTCGTCGCTCGTCGTCACCTCGACGAAGCGCCCGCCCTGCTCGACGAGCCGCTCGCGATAACCCGTCATCTTGGCGGCGAGCGCCGCGAGGTAGCCGGCGCGTGCCGACGCGGCGTCGGTCTCGACGTTCGCGCCGCCCTCGCTCGCGCGGAGGAGCACCGGCCCGACGAACGGAAACGACGCCTCTGCCGGGTCGAGGACGCGGACGCCGACCACGACGCGACCCCCGGACGAGAGCGCCATGAGTCGCTCCGCCGCGCCGTCCGGCAGATCGATGAAGTCACTCAGCACGACGATGGCCGTTCCCCGTCGCGAGCGGCGCGCGACGGCATCGAGCGCCACGTCGAGAAGACCCGTCGAGGCGCTCGCGTCGCCCGACGGCTCGACGTCGGCGAGGATCTCCGTGAGGCGCTCGAACGCCTCGAGGCCACCCATCGCCGGGAGCGGCGGGGAGTGATCTCCGCCGATGAAGTCGAGGGAGATGGTGTCCGCCGACGCGAGCGCGACGCGGCAGAGCGCCGCGCCGATGAGCGCCGCGAACGCGAGCTTCGCGCCGGGCGCGCCCTCGCTGCGATACGCCATGGATTTCGATGCGTCGATGACCAGACGGAGCCCGCGATCCGTCTCGGTCTCGAACTGACGGACGAGGAGCTTGCCGTGACGCATCGTCGCTCGCCGATCTAGAAACCGGAGGTCGTCTCCCGGGACGTAGCTCCGGTGTCCGCCGAACTCCACGCCGGAGCCGCGGCGGCGACTGCGGTGCGCGCCGGCGAAGACGCCCTCCGCGACGGCCCGTGCGCGCAGCCGGAGCGGCGCGAGCTTCCCCCAGTCGAGGGTGCCGACTCGCTCGGCGAAGCGCGTCTTCACGGCGCCTTGTGCTCGCAGGCCTTGATGAGCTTGGGGCTCATGAAATCCGGATCGAGCTGGGCCGACGGATCGGCCTTGCGCCAGGCGTCGCACGACGCCGAGGCGAGCCCGGTCGCGCCGAGCGCCGCGTACGCCTCGAGCAGCTGCTTGTGAATGCTCGCGAGCTCGGGGTTCGTCAGATCGGCGACCGCGAGGAAGCTCGTGCCGCGGCGGACCGCGTCGGCGTAGCGCGCGCCGCGGACGTCGGCGATGAGCGCCGGGATCTCCGTCATGACGCGCTGCTGCCGCGCGCGCGTCTCACCGTGCGCCTCGGTGCCTTCGAGCGAGCGAGCGCCCGCGGCTTCTTGCTTGCCGGCGTCGGTGAGCGGCAGATCGACCAGGGGGACGAGCACGACGTCGCCGCGGCGCAGCTCGATGCCCTTCATGTCGTTGTACTGCTCGAGCGCCCACGCCTTCTTCGCGTCGCCGAGATATCGGTACGCGACCTGCGGCAGGGTGTCGGGGCTCGTGACGATGAGCCGCAGATTGTATGGGATCGCGACCTCCGCGCCCTCTTCGACCGGGAGCCAGGGGTTCGTCCCGTTCGCGATGGCGAGCGCGTCCGACCGCTTCGGCGAGCCGAGGTACTCCGCCGCGACGCTCGCCCAGGTGTCGCCCTTCTTGATCCTCACGTACGACAGCGCCGGGATCTCGAGGCGCATGCCGGGAAGGATGGAGAGGCCTCCCTGGACGTCGAGCTCGTTGGCGGCGACCAGGATGCGCTCGTGCTGGATCCTCCCGTAGATGCGCTCGGCGATCGACGCGAGCGTCTCTCGCTGCTGGACGACGTGGTTGAATGCGAGGGCAGGCCCGCCGAGCGTCAGGGAGAAGGCGAGTGACAGATGGGCGGCCGTGCGGAGGCGCATCGAGACCAAGCCTAGACCAGGTTCCGGGCTTCGCCGCCTCGACCGGGACCGATGGGGATGTCTTTCTTGTCACTCCCTGGCGGCCGCCGAGCCTTCTAGAGTCGTTTTCGGCGGTGGCGGGCGGCCTGATAACGCACGTCGGGGAGCAGCGGTGAGGAA
>DATAZL010000031.1:0-21036 GCA_036272055.1 Polyangiaceae bacterium
CCGCCGCTTCGCGGGCTCGCTTCGCTCGCAGCTTCGCCTTCGGCGAACTGCTCCCCCCGCCGCTTCGCGGGCTCGCTTCGCTCGCAGCTTCGCCTTCGGCGAACTGCTCCCCCCGCCGCTTAATCACGGGGGCCTTGCCCCCGCGGCTCGCTGTCGCGACTGCTCCCCCGCCGCCTTCGGCGGGCTCGCTCCGCGCTAAGGCCCCTTGTTACCCGGACAATCTTGCCACCTGCCGGGAGCTCTCGACGCCGTCATTCAGGGCGAGCGCGGAGCAACCAAACGGAGTGCCGGGAGCACCCCGGCAGGCAGCAAAGTCTGCTCGCGGGTGGAAGCGCCCATAGCGGCGCGAACTCCCGCGATTCCCGGAGACTAGCCGACTGCTCGAGCTCTGTACAGATCGTTCTGTACAGAGCCTTCAGGTGCCCGACGGCTGTTCCATCGCGGGCGGCGCATCGGAGATGAGATTCAGCACCGTCGCCTGGCCCTGGGCACTGGCGACGAGCTCGCGAACTAGCAGGATGATCGAGGCGCGCATCACGTCGAACAGCCGATCGATGTCGGCGCTCCCGTAGACCTGCGAGCGGAGGAGCACGCCCTCGATCATCGCGAGGATGAAGTCGCAGATGATGCTGAGCTTGCCGGCAGGGAGCGTGCTCGCCATCGACTCCTGAAAACCACTGAGCAAGGCAGCATGCGCGCTCCGGTAGAAACGACGGAGCGCCTCGCGCGCCTCTTCGTCCACCTGGGTGCGCTCGGCGAGAACGACGAGCAGTACGCGAAATACTTCCGGCCGTTCTTCCACTCTCCGGCGCACCATCGTCAGTGCAACGTCGAGCCGCTCGCGCGGTGAACCTGCGGCGCACGCCGCTTCACGGATCTGATCGACCCACTCCGTCACGACCTGATCGATGACGGCGTTGAGAAGACCAACCTTGTTCTGGAACTCCCAGTACAGACCGGTCTTTGCAACGCCAGCCTTTCGGCACAGGGCGTCGACGCCCGTCGCGGCGTACCCGCGCTCGGCGAACATCTCGATCGCGGCTTCGAGAAGCCGCTCGCGGGTCGTGCCCTGACGAGGTCCGGTCTGAGAAACGGCTGAGACGCTCATGTCGGGAACAGTCCTCACCTACTGGCCTCAGTACCGGCCGGTATGTATGTTCGTATACCAGCTTTGGGGACGCCCGCTAGGCCTGGCTACCAAGCGCATGGTCCAGCGAGTGCGCTATAACCTCTACCTGCGGGATTTGACGTGGGTCTCCAGCAAAATTAGAATGAGCATTCTATTTTGACTGAGCCACGTCGGAACTCGTCGGCGGCCCCACTTCGCTGGGTCAAGCCCCCGCAGCAGGCGCGCAGCAAGCGCACCCTCGAGCGCGTGCTGGACGGCGCGGAGGACGTGATCCGCGAGCGCGGAGTCGCGAACCTCACGGTGTCGGAGGTCGTGCGTCGCGCCGGCTCGTCGGTGGGCGCGTTCTATGCGCGCTTCGAGGACAAGGAAGGCTTGCTCGCGACCTTGCACGAGCGGACCTGCAGCGAAGCGCTCGCGACGGCAGAGCTCGCGCTCGATCCCTCGCGATGGGAGTCGGCCGACATCGCGAGCGTCATCGGGGAGGTCATCCGCTTCGTGGCGTCGCAATGCGAGGCGCGGCTCGGTCTCGTCCTCGCGTTCGTCTCTCTCGCGGCGTCCGACGTCAGCTACGCGCGCCGTCGGGCCGCGCTCGATAAGAAGATGGGCGCGCTCCTCGGCACGTTGCTCCTCGAGCGCGTCGACGAGATCGCCCACGCCGATCCGATGCTTGCCGCCGACGTGACCGTGCGCATGGTGCTCGGCACGCTGGAATCGGACGCGGTCGCGCGGCGGAGCTCGTCGACCGAGCCGGCGCAAACCGACGAGGTGCTCACGGCGGAGCTGTCGCGCGCGGTGCTCGCCTTCCTCGGCGCACCGGTGAGCGGCGGCAGGCGGACCCCGGTCTCCCGCTGACGCCCGTCACTTCGCGATGCGAAGCATGCGACTCGCCGCGCGGTATGAGTGCGGGTCGAGCTCGTAAGCGGTCTTCCACTGCTCCCCGGCCGCGTCGGCGTGCCCCATCTTGTCCTCGACGTCGCCGAGGAGAACCCTGAGCTCGGGATCGCGCGGCTCGATGTCGACGGCGCGCTTCGCCCAGGTCAGTGCGGCCTCCGTCTCGCCCTGCACGAGGAGCACCCGCGACAGACCCATCGCGGCCGTGCCGTTCAGCGGATCGAGGAGCGCCGCGCGCCGGAAGAGCCGATCGGCCTGCGCGTAGTCCGCGCCGCGCACCGAGCGATCACCGCCCCGTGTATAGGTCAGCGCCATGAGCCGCGCGCCTGCAGTGTCGGAAGGATCGATGCGTCCCATCTCGAGCCAGATGGTGCGCGCTCGATCGGCATCCCCGGCGCGGGCGAGCGCGTCGGCGTAGAGTCCACGTAGCTCGGCATCGTCGGGGTGCTGCTTCGTGGCGCGCTCGGCCCACTCGGCGGCCTGCTTCGGATCGCGGCGCAACAGGAGCAAGCGCACCAGAGACTGGAACGCGTCGGGCTTCGTCGGATCGAGGACCGCGGAACGACAGAACGACATCTGCGCATCGTCGAGCTTGCCGAGCATCATCGCGCGACGGCCGAGCCGTAGCTCGGCGAGCGCGCGACCGGGCTGATCACCGCCGAGGAGCGCCCAGCTCGGGCCGACGATCTCCTCACAGGTCGCGGCCTTCGACGTGGTCTCGCCGGCGACGTCGGCGAGCGGCGCGGCCGCGGCGGGCTTCACGTCGCGGGCGGGCTTTGCCGCGGCCACGCGCGGCGCCTTCGCGACGGGGGCCGCGCTCGGCGCGGGCAGCGGCGCGTCCTCCGCCGTCTCGGTGAGGCTCGGCGAGTCCTCTGCCGGCTTCCTTCGCGATGCGACCAGCAGCGCCGCGATCGCGACCCCGAGAAGGATCGACGAGAGCGCTATTGCGGCCCAGACGAGCACTGCGCGGCGCGACGGAGCGCCGGACCCCGTCGCGACCTCGGGCGGACCGAGCTCGGGGTGCATGGACGCGGGCGCCGGCATGGACGGCTGGATGGGCGACGCTTCGCCGTCGGCGAGGCTCAGCGCGACCTCGATCGGAGACATGACGTTCACGGTCTCCGGCTCGACGAGACGTTCGATGTGCACGCGCCCGGAGCCGAGAACGAGGAGCGCCGACAGCGCGACGGCACCGTCGAGCGGCGGGCTGCCGTCGCGCGGATACACGCGAGCTCCCGCGACGAGCTGATCGCTCGTCTCGAGGCGTACCTGGACGCGCGCGTTCTGCACCGTCGCCCGGAGCGGCTCGGACGACGCGGCGAGCGCGCGGATGAGACGTCCTGGTCCGGTAATCTCGAGGCGGGTGTCGAACGGCGCGCCGACCGCGATGCGCTCCATCAGCGAGTGATCCGGCTCGGCCAGCGTCGCGAGTGTGCCGAGGGTGCGTACGATCTGCGCGGCGCCGTCGACGTCGGACCAGATCTCGTCCCAGCGCACCACGAGCAGCGACGCCCAGCGCAGGCGGGTGTCGCGGCGCATCCGGCGTACGAGCGCGTAGCCCGCGCCGCGGAGCCCCGCCTCGTCGATGAGGAGGATCGCGGGGTCGAGCTGCCGTAGTCGCTGGAAGCGCGCCTCGGGCGGAGCGAAGTCGGTGACGACGACGGTGGCGCGGTGACCGCGCAGCGCCTGCGCGACGGCATCGGCGCGCGCCGCGTCCTCGTCGGCCAGGAGGATGCGTAATCCCGATACGTCCTCGGCCGGCGGCGTGCCGTCGAGCCCGTCTGCCCCGAGTAGCTGCACGGTGCCACCCGCGCGTTCGTCGAACTCGTACTCGAGCCGTTCGGCGTGGAGCACGTGCTTGCGTAGCCGCGACACGAACTCGTCGATGGTCTGCGCGAGCGGCTGACCGCCGCCGAGAACGACGCGGATCGTATCTGCCTCCGACCCCCGCGGGCCCTTCACCGAGAGGATGCCGCTCCGGAGCTCCTTCGACAGCGCCTGGACGAGCTCGTCGAGCGTGGCCTCTCCGACGTGGCCGCCGGTGCCGCCATCGCGCTCCGGCATGTCCCGCGCGAGCTTCGCGATGCGGTCCGCGATGGCGTCGACGCTCGCCGCGCGCGGGATGACCGCCACCGCGCCGTGGCGGAAGCCGCGCAGCCGTTCGTCGAGCGCCGTCTCGTCGGCGAGGATCGCGACGGGCACGACCGAGCTGTGGGGCGACGCGTGCAGATGCGCGAGCACGCTCGAGCCGCCGTCGGTGGCGGCGTCCCCGACGAGCAGCACGAGGTCGGGAGCCGACGCGACGGTCGCGTCGATGATGCCGTGCGCGGTCGCGGTCTCGACGTGAACGCCGTGGGCGGCGAGTGCCTTCGCAAGCGCGCCGTGAAATGCCTTGTCCGCTCCCACGAGCAGCACCGCGGGCTCGGAGTGGCTTTCGAGCACGGGGCTCCGCGCGCCGGAGCCCGTACCACGCCCGCCGGGGGCCCGAGGCATGGACGTCATATGAGCACGCCCGTGGCGCCCGCGAAGAAGAAGGCGACGACGCTCACCACGTGGTCACGCAGCCGCACGTGAGCGCGCCGGTCGCCACACAGGCGTGCCGGATCACGAGATCGGTACATCCCATCCGTTCGTAGATCGGCGCCTGGCACATGATCGTGAAGCGACACACGACGGGATGATGGCCGCGCCAGTCACTGATCGTCGCTTCGTGCTGCCGCAGACCACGGGTCACGATCTGCACCCTGCCGGTGTCGTGCATCAGCCGGAAGAGCGCGTTCGTGACGCGCGCGTAGCGCTCGACGGAGCTGAGCGCCGAGGCGAAGCTCGACACGGCCCGCCGCATGAGACCCTGCATCGTCCTCCGCGCCGCGTCGTCGACGTACGCCTGGAGCACGTCCGGCGAGAGCGGCTGCACGACGATGTCGAGAAACGCGTGAAACGATTCCGCCGGGTACCACTTCTGCGGATCGACTCCGAGAAACGGCTTCGTCGGATCGAAGCAAGCGCTGAGCTCTGCCGGCACGTGTCGGAGCGCCGCGACCGCAGCCTCGTCACCGAAGCGATCGCTCTGCCATCTCAGCCACTCGATGATCCCGGCGCCGCGAACCGAGCCTTTGCCGCTCGGCTCGATGCGTGCGCTCGGATTTGGAAGGGCTGCCATCCTGAGATCCCCACTGGCGATCCTGCCGTCCCTGCGGGCGGGACGCAACAGCAGCCCCTGTACGACAAGGTGCGACCCCTCCGCGACGCGCTCGCGACTTCACGGACTTCGTGAACGGCGAGAGGCGTCGCTTCGTAGCGAAAGATCGGTCACCAGCGGCAAGTGGTCGGAGGCCTGACGCGTGAGTGCCGTGGACGAAGCATGAGCGGCCCTCTGGATATAGAGATCGCCCCGGACGAACAGGACGTCGAGCGGACGCACCGGAAAGGGCGCGGGGAAGGTGTTCGTCCGCGGACCTGCTCTACGAAAACCGCGTGGGACGAGAAAGCGTTCGCCCAGGGTTCCCCACACGTCGTTGAAGTCGCCGCCGACGACGATCGGCGTCCGCTCGTGCAATCGCTGAAAAGGAGCCGACCCGAGGAAGAGCTCGAGCTGGCGCTCGCGTTCGGACCCGGCGAGACCGAGGTGCATGTTGTGGATGACGATCGAGCGCGACACCCGGTCGAAGCGCGCCTTCACGCGGGCGACCAGTCCGCCGCGCTTCTTCTTCCGTCCGATCGTCAGATCGAGGTGATGGACGTCGTAGAGGGGCCAGCGCGAGAGGATCGCGTTCCCGTAGCCGCCGATATTGAAGCGATGCTCCGGATGGAACGCCATGTGCGGCATCCCGAGCGCCTCGGCGAGCATCTCCGCCTGGTCGTGGAAGTGCGAGCGCGGAAGATCGTCCGACACTTCTTGAAGCAGCGCGAGGTCGGGAGCGACGGCGCGTAGAGCGCCGATCACGCGCTCCAGGCGGTACAGGCGATCGATGCCGCCGATGCCCTTATGTATGTTCCAGGTGACGACGCGCAGACGCATGCAGACAGGACTCCGCGAGAGGATAGACGAACCACCCTCCCGCGTCGTTCACGATCACGGGCGTGGCAGGTTGCCACGCCCGTGAAACCGTCACGCAGTGCGTACCTGGATCTGACGAGGCTGATACGGCGCTCGCTTCGGCAGGTGCACGCTGAGCACGCCGGCCTTCATCTCGGCCGACACCTTGTCGGCCTCGACGCTCGGCGGCACGATCAGCTCGCGCCGGAACTTGCGCGTGCCGCTCGCCGATACCACGAGCCGGTCATGGTCGAGCGTCACCTCTGCCGTGCCTTGCGCGACGCCCGCTAGATCGGCGACGACCAGATACTCGCCGTCGTTCTCGTACACGTCGAGCGACGGGCTCGACGGGCGTGTCTCGTTCGCGGTCGCCACGGCTTCGTTCTTCTTGTTGATTCCCAGCATGATAGTCGTCCTTCCTTCGCTCAGCTCACCCGTACGGGGATGCTCTTCTTCTGAACCTTCTGAGATTTGCCGAGGCCGACGGTGAGAACGCCGTCCTTGAGCTCGGCCGTGGTCTTCTCGGCGTCGACCTGATCGCCGAACACGTAGCTGCGCGAAAACTTCAGCGCGGAGCGTTCGCGGCGCACGGCCTTGTACCCTGCCGGAGTCTCCACCGCGCGCTCGGCCGAGACGGTGAGCACGCCGTCGTGAAGCTCGATGCGCACGTCCTTGTCGGCGACACCGGGGATCTCGAGCTTCAGGACGAACCGCTCGTCCTCTTCCTTGATCTCGGCGGGCACGGAGCCGAAGCTCGTGAGCGCGGCGTCGCGCTCGAACTCGCGAAAGAGCTGGTCGAAGCCCCTGAAGACGCCGTCCCAGCCGAACGCCTCACGCGCAGGACGATCCAGCACACCTCTGTATTCGAACATCGTGATTGCCTCCTGATGGCGCAATGCGCCGCTATGCGGAGCCGGTCGGCCACACGCCGATCAGGCTTGTTTTCTTTCCGCGGCGAGGCCGTACGGCGCACATCGCGGGCAGCGGCGAGAAGCCTTTCTGCAGGCCCAAAGATGTGCACGTCGATCGGAGTGTCAAGGCGCGAGGGCCGGCTCGAAGACGGGGTATTGCCCTTGTCGGACGATTGAGGAACGCTCGCCTCCGATGCAGAGCGGCAAGACCGGAACCTACGTCAGCGTGGGAGGGTTCGTGGTCGTCGCCGGGCTCCTGGTTCTCGTAGCCGCACAGCTTCACGGCATCGAGAGCAAGCTCGTGATGCAAGAGCAGCAGATCCGCGCGCTCGGCGAGGCGACGGACCGCATGTCGGCTCGGCGGCCCGCCGAGGGAACGGCTTCGACCACCGTCGAGGTCGCGAGGGACGAGCAGCCGGACCACGTGCTCCACCCTGACGTCCCCGACTTTCTGAAGCCGAAGGGGTACCACTGGCCGCGCCCGGGTGCGTCACTCGACGGCGTCTTGCGACGTGGCTGGCCGAACGGCGATCCGAAGGGGTTCAACCCGATCCTCGAGGGCTCCGCCGACGTCATCGAGACGCTCGCGACCCTGTGCGCCGCGCAGCTCGCCGAGCGCAACTCCTGGACGAATCCCGACGAGTGGTACGGCTCGCTCGCTACGCGCATCGAGGTGACCGACGATTCGCGAGAGTTCACAATCTATCTGCGCAAGCACGCGCTCTGGCACCCGCCCATCGTCGACCTGAATGACCCGCGCCACGCCTGGATGAAGGGCGAGCACGAGGTGACGGCGCAGGACTTCGTGTTCACGCTCGACATGATCGTGAACCCGCAGGTGTCGAACGGGTGGCTCAAGAGCTTCTTCAAGGAGCTCGAGAGCTACAAGGCGGTCGACGACAAGACGCTCGTGATTCGCTGGAAGAAGTCGGAGTTCCTGAACGTCGAGACGACGCTCTCGCTCCTCGCGCTGCCCCGCTATCTCTTCGCGTTCGACGAGGACGGCAAGCCGCTCCCGAAGGAGAGCCTCGGTCTCCGCTTCAACCAGCACTGGTACAACAACAAGGGCTTCATGGGCGCCGGTCCGTACCGGATGGCGTCCTACGAATCGGGAAACCGGATGCGCATGGAGCGCTTCGAGCCGTACTTCGGCGAGAAGCCCGCCATCAAGGAGCTCGTGCTCCCCATCTACACCGATCCGAACCAGACCTTGCTGAAGCTCAAAGCGCACGAGGTGAGCGTCGGGGTGCTCACGCCGGGCCAGTTCCGCGAAGAGGTGCAGGCCTACGAGCACGCGACGACCCCGCCGAAGGACAGCCCGTTCTTCGACGGACGGCTGAAGTGCGCTCGTGCTCCCCGCTTCGGCTACTTCTACATCGGGTGGAACCTCGATCGACCGATGTTCGCAGACAAGCGCGTGCGGCAAGCGATGACCTACGCGCTCAATCGCGCGCAGCTCATCGACACGGTGTTCGCCGGGCTCGGGGCCATGTCCACCGGGCCCTTCCAGCCCGGCTCCCCCGCGAACGACCCGTCGGTGAAGCCGATCCCCTTCGACCTCGCGAAGGCGAAGCAGCTTCTGACCGAAGCGGGGTGGGAAGACAGCGACGGCGACGGCATCGTCGACAAGGTCCTTCGGCCCGGTGACAAGAAGCGAACGCCTTTCGAGTTCACGCTGGTCACCTACGGCTCGAGCAAGGAGTACGCGGCGCTCGCCAACGTCTACAAGGAAGACCTGCTGAAGATCGGCGTGAAGCTCGACGTCGACGCCGTCGAGTGGAGCCTCATGCAAAAGCGCATGGAGGAGAAGAGCTTCGACGCCTTCACCGGCGGGTGGGGCACGAGCTGGGAGACGGATCTGTATCAGACCTGGCACTCGTCGCAGGCCGACGTGCCCCACGGCTCGAACCATGTCGGTTTCCGCAACAAGGAGGCCGACGCGATCATCGAGAAGACGAAGGTGACGTTCGATCGCGACCAGCGGAACGAGCTCTTCCACGCCTTTCACCGGCTCGTCAACGACGAGCAGCCGTACACGTTCCTGCTCTCGAAGCTCGACTACGTCTGCACGTGGAACGACGTGAAGGACGTGGTGTTCGCCAAGGTCCGCCCGGCCATCAACATGCTCCCGTGGTCGGTGACTCGCGCCCAGTGACGGATGGGCGATGAGAGCGTACGTCCTCCGTCGCTTGCTGATGATGATCCCGACGTTCTTCGGGATCTCGCTGGTCATCTTCGTCGTGCTGAATCTCGCGCCGGGGCGGCCGGGAGCGCAGCAGTCCGCCGATCTCGCGCAGAGCGCACGGAGCGAGCGCACGGATCAGTCGTACCGGATCTTTCGCGAACAGTTCGACCTCGACAAGCCGGTGCTGTTCAACACGCGCTTCGCGCTGACGCGCGCCGAGGTGCAGAACGCCGTCGAGATCGCGTCGAGCGGGCACCAGGCGACCGCGGCCGAGAAGATCGCTGCGCAGGACCGGCTCGAGGACTACGGCGGATACGCTGTTCCGTACCTGGTCGCGATCCTCAAGGACGCCGACGCGGCGGGGTCCGTCACCCTCCGCGACTCTGCGGCGTACTTTCTCCGTCTCTCCGCGCCGCGCCCGCTGTCGCATCCCTTCGACGAGCACCCGAGCGCGGCAGTGCGTGCCTACAACGACCAGATCCAGGCCGAGACGGCGGAGCTCCGTGATCTTCGCTACGCCCTCGACGCGCCCGAGGACGAGAAGCGCCGCGTCGTCATGGCGTGGGAGAAGTGGTACGCCGCCCACGAGGGACGTTTCCGGTACGGGCTCGGGGACGAGATTCGCATCTTCTTCCTCGAGACGCGCTTCGCGCGATACTGGGCGAACCTCGTTCACCTCGACTTCGGCGTGTCGCTCGTGAGCCGGGAGCCCGTGCTCGCGACGCTCGTCTCGAAGCTCAAGTACTCGCTGTCGCTCTCGGTCGCGTCGCTCGTCCTGTCGTATCTCATCGCGATCCCGCTCGGCGTCTTCTCGGCGGTCAAGAAGGACACCCGGACCGATCACGTGCTGACGCTCGTGCTCTTCATGCTGTACTCGCTGCCGAGCTTCTTCGTCGCGACGCTGCTTCTCTACTTCTTCTCCGAAGGCTCGGATTACCCGGCGCTCCGGTGGTTTCCGACCGGCGGATTCCGGAGCTCAGGCGCGGCCGACAGCACGACGCTCGGCGCCCTCGCCGACGTGCTGTGGCACCTGGCCTTGCCACTCGCGTGCCTGACCTACGGCTCGCTCGCGGCACTCAGCCGCTACATGCGCACCGGGCTCCTCGACGTGATCCGCGCGGACTACGTGCGGACGGCGCGCGCCAAGGGCCTCCCCGAGCTCACGGTGATCGGGAAGCATGCGCTCCGTAACGCGCTCTTGCCGATCCTGACGCTCCTCGCCGGGCTCTTGCCGGCGATCCTCGGCGGCTCGGTGATCATCGAGTATATCTTCGGCATTCCGGGGATGGGGCTCTGGGTCGTCGATGCGATCTACACGCGCGACTACAACGTCGTGCTGGTCGTCGAGCTCTTCTCGACGGTCCTCGTGCTCTTCGGGATCCTCCTGACGGATCTCTCGTACGCCCTGGTCGACCCGAGGATCCGCTACGAATGATCGCCGCGCCGACCGAGCTTCAGGCCACGGCGGCGGCGAGCCCCGTCGCCGCGTCGTACACCGAGCTCGTGCTGAACGAGCTCCGCAAGAAGCGAACGACCCGTATCGGGCTCTGGTGCATCGGCTTTCTCATCCTCCTCGCGATCTGCGCGCCGCTCGTCTCACTCGACCAGCCCGTCGCGTGGAACGAGGGGGAAGGCTGGTCATTTCCGTTCTTCGGTGCGCTCTTCAACCGGCTCCTCTTCGAGAACGCGATCGACGTCTTCTTCAACCTGGCGCTCGTGCTCTCGCCCCTCTACGTGGCGGCCGTCGTCGTGGCGCGGCGGCGCGGCGTCAGCGGTACGCGCCTCGTCGCGGCACTTTCGCTCGTTCACGTCGTCGTGTTCACGGCCGTCGTGCCCGCCCATCTCGGCCCGCTCGAGAATCCGCTGCACCGCTCGCGCGCCATCGTCGAGTACCGCGGGCGCGCTGAGACGCTCACCTCGGCGGGGCATCCTCCGACGGCGCTTTTTCCGCTGCATCGGTACGGATATCGAGAGACGAACCCCGGCGAGAGCGTCAATCCGCCGAGCCGTCGTCACTGGCTCGGCACCGACACCGAGGGGCGCGACGTCCTCGCGCGCATGATCTACGGCACCCGGATCTCGCTGACGATCGGCGTCATCGCCGTCGCGATCTACGTCGTCATCGGCGTCGTTCTCGGCGCGCTCGCCGGCTATTTCGGCGGCCTGGTGGACGGCGTGATCAGCCGGCTCATCGAGGTGATGATCTGCTTTCCGAGCTTCTTTCTCATCCTGACGCTCGCTGCCGTGGTCGAGGAGCGAAGCATCTTCCACGTCATGGTGATCATCGGCGTCACGAGCTGGACCGGCGTGGCACGCCTCATCCGCGCCGAGTTCCTGAAGCACAAGGAGCTCGAGTACACCCAGGCGGCGATCGCGCTCGGCATACCGCGACGCCGCATCATCTTCCGTCACATCCTACCGAACGCGATCGCGCCGGTGCTCGTCACCGCGACGTTCGGCATCGCGTCGGCGATCCTCGTCGAATCGAGTCTTTCGTTCCTCGGCATCGGGGATCTGTCGGTCGCGAGCTGGGGCGAGACGTTGAATACCGGGCGGCTCGAGGGAAAGCCGTGGCTCATCTTCGCGCCCGGGCTCGCGATCTTCTTCGTGGTGACGGTCTTCAACCTGGTCGGGGAAGGGCTTCGCGACGCCCTCGATCCGAAGCTCCGGAGCCGCTGATGGACGAACCGCTCCTCTCCGTACGCGGGCTGTCGGTGCACTTTCTCACCGGCGTAGGCGTCGTCGAGGCCGTCGACGGCGTGTCCTACGACGTGCGGCGCGGCGAGACAGTCGCCGTCGTCGGCGAGTCGGGATGCGGAAAATCCGTCACCGCGCTCGCGCTCCTCGGGCTCGTCCCCTCGCCGCCCGGCAAGGTCGTCGGCGGCGAGATCCGCCTCGAGGGCGAATCGCTCCTCGACGCGACGCCGGAGCGGCTGCGCGAGATCCGCGGCGATTCCGTCGCGATGATCTTCCAGGAGCCGATGACGAGCTTGAACCCGGTGTTCACCGTCGGCGACCAGATCGCGGAAGTGCTCGCCGTGCACCGCGACATGCCGGGCGACGTCGCGCGCACCGAGGTGATTCGCCTCCTCGCGCTGGTCGGCATCGCCGCGCCGGAGCAGCGCGTGGACGAATATCCGCATCAGCTCTCGGGCGGCATGCGCCAGCGAGTGATGATCGCCATGGCGCTCGCGTGCGGCCCGAAGCTCCTCATCGCCGACGAACCGACCACCGCGCTCGACGTCACCGTCCAGGCGCAGGTGCTCGAACTCCTCGCGCGACTCCAGCGGGTGCTCGGCATGGCGATCCTGCTCATCACCCACGACCTCGGCGTCGTGGCGGAGACCGCGCACCGCGTGGTCGTCATGTACGCCGGACGCGTCGTCGAGCAAGGGACGGCGACCGACGTGTTCGCGCGGCCGCAGCACCCGTACACCGCAGGGCTCTTCCGCTCCCTGCCGCGCCTCGACACCGACGAGGCGCTCCGTCCCATCGAGGGCAGTGTGCCGGATGCGCTGCGCTTCCCGTCCGGTTGCCGCTTCCATCCGAGGTGCCCGTACGCGATGCCGGTGTGCCGCGAAAAGACGCCGCTGCTCGCACCACGCGGGACGGCCGGTGAGCCGCATCTCTCCGCGTGCTTCTACGTGGACGAGCACCCGGAGGCCGATCTGTTTCCCTTTGCCGCGCCGGAGGCGACGTGACCGAGCCGCTTCTCCGCGTCGAAGGGCTCACGAAGCATTTTCCGGTTACCCGCGGCGTTTTCTCCCGCGTGGTCGGCCAGGTGCGCGCCGTCGACGGCGTGTCGTTCGACATCGCGCCTGGAGAGACGCTCGGCCTCGTCGGTGAGTCTGGCTCCGGCAAGACGACGGTGGGCCGCTGCATCCTGAAGCTCGCGACGCCGACCGCGGGCCGCATCCTTTTCGATGGCCGGGACGTGACGGCGACACGCCCCGGCGATCTGAAGCGCCTCAGGCGCGATCTCCAGGTCGTCTTCCAGGATCCGTTCAGCTCGCTGAATCCGCGCATGCGCGTGGTGGACCTGGTCGGCGAGGCGCTCGAGGTGCACGGCCTCGCGAAGGGTCCGGAGCTCGAGCGCCGCGTGTCCGCGCTGCTAGAGCGGGTCGGGCTCTCGCCGTCGTGGGTACACCGGTATCCCCACGAATTTTCCGGCGGGCAGAGGCAGCGCATCGGTGTCGCGCGCGCGATCGCGCTCGGGCCGAAGCTCATCGTCTGCGACGAGGCCGTCTCGGCGCTCGACGTCTCGATCCAGGCCCAGGTCGTCAACCTGCTCATCGAGCTCCGCCGCGAGATGGGCATCGCGTACCTGTTCATCGCGCACGATCTCTCCGTCGTGCGTCACGTCTCGCACCGGATCGCCGCGATGTACCTCGGACGCCTCGTCGAGCTGGCCCCGAGTCCGCGTCTCTTCGCGGCGCCCGCGCACCCCTACACTCGAGCACTGCTCTCCGCGATTCCCATCCCGACGCCCGGACCACGACGGCGGCGGCTCGTGCTCACCGGCGAGATCCCGTCGCCCGCGAATCCGCCGAGCGGCTGCCATTTCCACACGCGCTGCCCCGCGGTCCGTCCCGTCTGCCATCACGACGATCCGCGCGCCGTCGAGGTGGAACCGGGGCACACCGTGCGCTGTGTGCACGCCGTCGAGCTGCCGGCAGGCAGCGACTGGTACACGGAGCTCTCACGCCGCATCGAGGATGCGACGCGCGAGAACGAGGCGAACGCGGAGCGCGCGCCGGAGCCCGGGCTCCTCGACGTCGCGACGCTCGCGGAGAGCGCCGCGTGGAAACGGCCGGAACCCGCGCGTGCACCGGAACGCACGACGGCGCATGGAACCCGCGCGCGCAGGGTCGCGCTCGGTGCGACCGTCGTGGCAGTGTTTCTGATCGGGCGCGCCGTCGCGGAACAGAGCCGTCGCGTGCAGGCGCGGAGCGCCGTTCACGCGCTGTCGCGAGAGCTCGAGGAGCGCGCTCGGCTCACCGGCGAGACACCGGCGGAGCTCACCGACCTGGGGTGGCGGCTTTACCCCATCGTGAGGGATGGGGTGCCGAACGACCCGTGGGGTCGACCCTTCACGTATCGTGTACCCGGCACCGACGGACGCAGGTTCGACCTGGGCAGCAAGGGCGCCGACGGCGTTCCGAGCGCCGACGACATCGGTCACGTATCGCGTGACGAGCCGCCTTCTCTAGGGGGGCCTTAGCCCCCCGCGTTTAATTACGGGGGGCCTTGGCCCCCCGCAGCTTCGCCTTCGGCGAACTGCTCCCCCCGCCGCTTCGCGGGCTCGCTTCGCTCGCAGCTTCGCCTTCGGCGAACTGCTCCCCCCGCCGCTTCGCGGGCTCGCTTAGGTTGCAAGGGGGGCCTTGGCCCCCCGCAGCTTCGCCTTCGGCGAACTGCTCCCCCCGCCGCTTCGCGGGCTCGCTTCGCTCGCTTAGTTCCTACTGGGTAGGGGGACTTAGCGGCCCTTCGGCGGGCTCGCTTCGCTCGCTTAGTTCCGCTTCTTTGATGCCTGGGACAGCGCGGCTGGCCGATGAATGCCGGCTCACTGCGGGAAGGATGACGTCGGAACGGTCGCCGTTCCGGGAGCGGGCTGCGTGCTCGGTGCGGGCAGCGGGGGCGGGATGGGCGGTAGCCCGGTCGTTCCGGTCGTCGATGGAGCTGGGGGCGCCTGCGGCGGCGCGTACGTCGGCGGGGCGTGATACTGCGACGCGGGCGGATACGAATATGCGGGCGCGGGCGGCGGCGTGTTCACGCCGGGCGTCACCGGCGTGATCGTTCCGTCGGTCGTCTGGCAGGAGCGGTAGCGCGCCTCGATGTCCGTGCAGCTCTCGTTGAGGAGCCGCTTGTCGGCAGGGAGCACGGCGGGGACGACGTTGTCCCAGCGGACCGTGATCCCCGCGCCGAGCCATCCGACGAAGGTGCCGCCGAAGCCGCCACCGAGAGAGCCGAGCATGCCGTTGATGTTCAGATCGGCGGAATCGCCGAGGCGCACCGCGATGTCGAGCCCCGAGCGAAGGCCGACCGTGCCCTTCACCTTGAAGTCGACCGCGCTGTTCAGGATCTTGTTCACGGTGCTCTGGTCGAGGACGACCGAGCCGTTCACCTGCATGATCTCGGTGGGGTCGAGGGTCGCCGAGTCCTTCACGCGGGTGTCGAGGTTCACGCCGGGGCTCGCCTCGAACCAGGGCGTGATCATGACCTGCTTCGCCGGCGACCACGGGAGACCGATGCCGAGCGGGATCGGAATGGAGAGGTAGCTCGCGCGTCCGTTGATGAGGACCGCAGGCGCCGCACCCAGGTAGAGGCCGACGGCGAACTTCGGCTGGCCGTTGTCGTAGCGGGGTGTCACCGGGATGCTGAAGAGCGCCATCGCGGTCGCGCCCATGCCCTGGAGCACCGACTGATTGGCGCCGGGCCGCACGTTCAGATAGTGGACGCCGAACTGACTACTCAGGTTGCCGCTGGTCGCAGTGAAGTTCGCGTTGTAGCTCAGGATGTCGAAGTGGCCCCCGCTGAGGAAGCCGGGACGGAAGCCGATCTGGACGCTCGACGCCCGCGTATCCCACGTCGAGATCGACGGGCCGTGGGTGCCGGGCTCGGCGTGGGACGCGCTCGCGAACGCCGCGCAGGCGAGCGCGGACGAGACGGCGAGGGTGCGACGGTGCGAACGAGATTGCCGTGAGGCGGCACTGTGGCTCATGCAGACGGGGCCTTTGCGAGCAGGTTGAAGTTGGCGATCGACGAGCACGTGCGCTGGATCTCGCGCATCAGACGGAGACGGTTGTTACGGACGGGCTCGTCGTCGGTCATGACGAAGACGTCCTCGAAGAACCTCGCGAGGATCGGCGAGAACTCGGCGATGGCGGCCAGGTTCTGCGGGTGATCGCCGCGCGCGTCGCCCTCGAGCCGGCCGCGCAGCGAGACGAACGCCGCGAAGAGCGCCTTCTCCGACGGGTGCACGTCGGCCGAGACGCGCTCGGGCGCCTCGGGCTGGCCCTCTGGCGCGTCCTTGGCGATGTTCGTGACGCGCTTGAAGACCTCACCCGCCGTCGCGCGGACGGCTGGGTCGAGCGACGACAGGGCCTCTGCGCGTCGCACCACGTCGACGGGGCGGTCGTGCCCCGCGGCGATGCAGGCGTCCACGACGTCGGACGGCAGGGACGAGGCGAGCACGCCGCGGAGCCGCTGCGCGAGGAAGCTCGAGAGACGGTCCGCGGTGGCGCCCGCGTCGAGGTCGAGCTTCACCGTCTCGAAGCCGGAGTGGGCCGAGAGCACGGCAGCGGGCACCGAGACGTCCCAGCCGCGCGCGAGCAGCGTGCGGAGGACGCCGATCGCCGCCCGGCGCAGCGCGAGCGGATCGGCCGCTCCGGTGGGCATCACGTTCACGGCGCAGGAGCCGACCAGGGTATCGAAGCGGTCGGCGATCGCGACGAGCGCACCCGCGTCGGAGGGAGCGCAATCGTCGTCCGCGCCCTTCGGCATGTAGTGCTCGGCGATGACGTCCGCGACGGCCGGGGCCGTGCCCTGGGCGAGCGCGTAGGCCCGTCCCATCTCGCCCTGGAGCTCCGGGAGCTCTCCGACCATCAAGGTGACCAGATCGCACTTCGCGAGCGCGGCGCCGTCGAGCGCGGTGGCGCTGATCTTCGCGTCCAGGCCGATGTGCGCGCCGAGTTCCGCCACCAGGCGTTCGACCCTCCGGACTTTGTCCCCCACCGTTCCCAGCCGCTTGTGGAACACGATGCCGTCTAGTGACGGCCGCCGGCTCGAAAGCTTTACCTTGAGGTCCTCGGTGTAAAAGAATTTCGCGTCCGAGAGCCGGGCTCGCATCACGCGGTCGTTCCCCCGGATCACGTTCTCGGGCTTCTCGAGGGTATTGACGACGGCGAGATATCGGGGGCGGAGCTTTCCGTCCTTACCCCTGACGCCGAAGTATCGCTGGTGTCCCTTCGCGACGGCGAGGATCACGCGCTCGGGCAGCGCGAGAAAGCCGTCCTCGAAGCTGCCGAGGAACACGTACGGCTCCTCTACGAGAGACGTATTTTCCTCGACCAGAAAGTCGTCGGGGATGATCGTGCCGCCGTCCTTCGCCGCCTCTCTCTGGAGCGCGGAGAGGAGATGTTCGCGTCGTTCCGCCGGATCGACGAGCACGTGCGCGTCGCGGAGCGCGTGCCGGTACGAGGACGAGCTGTCGACGCGGATCGGACCTGGCGCGAGGAACCGATGTCCGTAGGTCGTGCGCCCGGCGACCAGGCCGGCGAAGCGAACCCGTAGCTCGCTGTCGCCGAAGAGCGCGACGAGCCAGCGCACCGGTCGCCCGAACGCCGTGTCCCCGTCGGACCAGCGCATCGATTTGCGGAAAGGGATCTCGGCACAGACGCGCTCGAGGGCGGCAGGAAGAAGGTCTACCGCGGGCGCGCCCTTCTCGAGCCGCTTCGCGGCGACGTAGGCGCCTTTCGGCGTCTCCTTGACGAAGACCGCGTCGAGCGCGACGCCGTTCTTCTCGGCGAAGGCGGCCGCGGCGCGGGTCGGCTTGCCGTCGGCGTCGAACGCGACGCGCGCCGGCGGACCGAGCACCTCGTCCGACAAGTCGAGTTGCCGCTCGGACACCCCGGACGCCCACACCGCGAGCCGCCGGGGCGTTCCCACGGCGCGCACCTCACCGTGCGTGAGACGGAGCTCGTCGAGCTTTTTCTCGAGCAAGCCGGGGAGCGCATCGATGGCTCCCTTCACGAACGAAGCAGGCAACTCCTCGACACCGATCTCCAGAAGAACGTCAGCCGACATTGGAGGGCGAGCTAACGCCCGTCGCCGACGAGGAGCAAGGGCATTCCCGTACAAAACCCGCTACAAAACCGCGACCGCCACCCCGTCCACCTTTCCGTGGATCAGTGGACGCGAAAGCCCTCGAGCCGTCCCGGACCGGCGCCGCCGTCCACGCAGCTCGGCACGAGCAGGTGCGCGCCTATCGCGAGCGGCTGAGCGAACCTCTGGCCCGGTCCCGCGAGCGCCTGGCGCGCCCGGATCGCGCCGTCCGTCACCCGCACGAGGTAGAGCTCACCGGGCATCGAGCGGTTACCCACGTCGACGACCGCCGCGTATGTCGCGCCGCCGGCGTCGAGGAGACGCACCCGGCTCGGATGCCCGCGGAACGCCGCGACCGCCTCGGCGTCGCCGAACGAAGGCGCTTCCCACGCCTTCGAGAGGACGGGCGCGCCGTCCGTCATACGAACGCGCACGCCGACCAGACCCGCGGGAGTGCCGTCGTCGAAGGCGAACGTCGCGAGGACGGCGAGTGGGGCGCCGTCGACCGATGCGAGCTCCGGCTTCGTGACCATCATGCCGGCCCAGTCCGCGGTGCAGGTCGCGCCACGGGAGCCGCACGGCTCGACGAGCTGCAGGCGATCGTACAGCGTGCCGAGCTTCGTGAAGTCCGTCAGATAGACGCTCCCGTCCTTCGCGGGCAAGAGGACGACGCGCGGGCCATCGGGGACGTCGAAGGCCGCAGGCGAGCCGGCACCGAGATCCCAGTCGAGCGCGGCGTAGCAGTCGAAGAACGAGAGGCCGTCACAGGCGGCGGCGCCGAAGGACGTCCCCTGTTCGGTGAAGCGGGGAACGAACAGGCTGTCGCAGGAACGCATGCAGTCGAGCGACGGCGATTGCACGTCCCAGCTCGCGCACAGGGCGGGATCGCACCCGTCATCGAAGCGAAGGCCTGGGCCGTGCATTCGCATCATGGTGTGGGAGTAGTCACGGCGCGTCGGATCGAGCGCGCCGTTCCCGGTGGGCACGATGAGGTCGAACCCCTCGTCGGTCTCGACGACCTCGGGTCCGGCGGGGGCCCACACGCCGCCCCCACACACTTTCTCGCGAGCGCCGGAGTGCCCGGTCTTGCCGCAGTCCGTCTCCGGCGTGGTGACGAGCGTCGCACTGACGGCGCTGCTCGCGCCGGCGTCGTGCCAGGCGTCGAGATCGAGCTCGAAGACGAAGCCGTGGAACGGCTGGATGTCCCGTGCATTGCCGAACGACACGTAGACGTAACCCCTGCCGTCAGGCGACGGCGCGTGCACTAGCGCCCCGCGCGAGAGGGCGTACTCGGGACGAAAGTCGACCACGCCGCCGTCGAGCGACGGCGCGCTCCCCGCGAGCTCCGCCGTCGGAAACGCGTCGTCGAGGACGCCGCGCTCCAGATCGACGACCGCAGCGCGGTGCGAGAATCGCGCCGCGATCGCCGGCGCCGTGGCGTCGCCCGGCACGTCTTGCCAGGCGACGACGAGCCGCCCACCGGGGATGAGCGCCGGCGTCGCGATGACGTGCGCCATCTGCCCCGAGCGCGCCGGCAGCGTCACGCTCCACCGCGTCGTCCCGTCGTCGGGATCGACGGCCGCGACCCTCCCGTCCCCGCTCGCGACGATCGCGAGCGGGCCGTCGGTCCCGTCGTACTCCAGCGGCGACCCCAGCAAGCAGCCGACGAACGTCTCGCTGACGAACGCCGGCGTGATGCACCCGGTGCACACCTCGTCGGGGACCGCAACGTGATCACCGCCGCACGACGCGAGCGCCAGCACGGTGAAAAGCGCGAGGTATCGCATGTGCTCCACGTGGTTCTACTCTTACCCCAACTCGTGTGTGCCAGGCATTCTCCGCTTCGAACCGTCGCTTCAACCTCGTCAACCAGGAAGATCTTCACCACGGCCAGATATCGCGAGACGTACTCGAGGGCATCGGCGATCCCGCGACGCCAGCCCGGAAGACTCGCGCGAGCGATGGCGCCCGTGGTGCCTGCCGTTTTGAGGTCCGCTCCTGCGGGGCGCGGCCGCATGATAGGCTTCGCAAATGTTGCAGCTTCCATCCGACCTCGCTCAGCAGGTCACAACTGCCCTGGCTGAGGACATCGGCGGCGGTGATATCACCGCTCAACTGGTCCCCGCCGCACAGCGCGTCACGGGTAAAGTCATCACCCGCGAGGAGGCGACCTTATGCGGGCGCCCTTGGGTGACTGAGATATTCCGTCAGCTGGATCCAGCGGTCCAATTGACCTGGCATGCCGACGACGGCGATCGCGTTACGGCGAATCAAACGCTGTTTGAGATCGCAGGCCTGGCCCGGCCCGTTCTCACGGGTGAGCGCACTGCGCTCAACTTCCTCCAGCTCCTTTCCGCAACGGCGACCGCCACTCGCCGCTATGTAGATGCGATCGTGGGAACCCGCTGCGCAATTTGGGATACGCGAAAGACGGTCCCAGGACTACGGACGGCGCAGAAATACGCGGTTTTGTGCGGCGGCGGCCAGAACTTCCGCATCGGGCTCTTCGACCAGGTGCTGATCAAGGAAAACCACATCGCCGCAGCCGGCTCCCTGACGGCCGCAGTGGCAGCAGCCCGCCGCGCAGCCGGTTCACACAAAGTCGAAGTGGACGTGGAAGTGGAAACGATGGAGGAGTTTGAGGAGGCGTTGTGCGCAGGCCCGGACATCATCATGCTCGACGAATTCAGCCTGGCCGACATGAGAGCCGCGGTAGCACTGAACAACTCTAAAGGCCATCGGGTCACAGTCGAAGCATCGGGCAGCGTAACGCTCGAGACCGTCCGCAGCGTCGCAGAAACCGGCGTTGACTACATCTCAATTGGTGCCATTACCAAACACGTCCGCGCTGTGGAACTGTCAATGCGGTTGGCATTCGTCTCTTAGGCCTGAGGCATCCCCTCATTTTGCAGTCTACGCTGCCTAAGGAGCCCGATCGAAATTACCGCTCCCGTTTCACGCTTCGCACGGTGTAGTTCCAATCGCCATGGAAGCGCGCGCGGTGAATGCGGACGCGGGCGAGTTGCTCCTTCGGGACGACCTTCTTGGTCGCATAACTACG
>DATAZL010000032.1:0-113962 GCA_036272055.1 Polyangiaceae bacterium
CGACGATCGCTCGACATCCGCCGATATCCTGTAACTGCGATAACGTCAGCCGACGCAAGCGCTCCAACTTGTGAACGATGGCCGGCAGGCGTTTCGTACGCTGCGCAACCATCGCCTTCGGGTCCACTGCACGAGCCTTCCTTCGCAGAGTGGCTTGGAAGGTATTCAAGGGAAAGGCGTGACACGAACGCCAGTTGTTCGTTATCTCGACCGCTCGGTCATAGTCTTCTTCCGACGGGTTGTGCGCGATGAGAACCTCACCCGCATGATCCACTTCAGCGTGCTTGAACTTGAGCTTGGCCCAGGCCATTCCTTCCAGCGTATCCGGCCGTGCGGACGGATGAAAGGTGTTCGCCCGCGGGAGTGCGATCCCGCCAGAGGCGCGATTTTGCTCTCGGAATAGAATTTCCACGACTCACCTATCTTCCTACGTTGCGGCGGCGGCGGCCATTTTTCACGCTTCCCACGCCTCTCTCGCCCGCGCGAGCGCCGCTTCTCTCGCCGCCCACCGGGCAAGCGCCCAATCGCCGCGCCAGACGGCGCCGATGACGCTCACGACGTAGACCGCGGCCGGCCTCACGGCTCGTCCTTCCCGAACCGCTCGAGGACTCCGATGAGCGTGGGCCGCACCGCTACAACCCACATGATCGATATGTGCGAACCGCAGTAGCTCGCGCGCCCGACGTCGACCGTCCCCGCGTCGAGCGCCGCGCGCAGCTCCTTCTCGGGAAGCTCGCGCGGCTCCGTTTCCTCGCGGCCGCAGTGCTCGCAGCGGTAGGTTAGCGAGCTCCTCGCCGTCACGCCGACCTCGCCGCGCATCAGAAGCCTCCCGTCGGCGCCGTCTTGAGCTTCACGTTGCTCGCGCCGCCCTTGCGACGATCGACAGTGGCGTGGCGACCCGGATCGTTGATGTTCACGTCCACCGTCTCGCGGTACGTCGAGCTCATCTCGCTCAGGTGCCGCTCGATCCCCGCGTTCCGGGAGACGAGCATCGGCTCGCGGCCGCTCGATGCGGCGTCGGCCTCGGCCTGCTGATTCGCGAAGGTGCTCGAGTACTTCGACGGGTCGAGCAGAGCCCCCTGCGAGATGATGTCGTCGGCCGTGCTGAAGAACCCGGGCCCGCCGGTCTCTTTCTTGAGCTTCCCGAGCTGGTCCCATGCCGCGTAGAGCGCACCGACGGCTGCCGCAGCGGCGCCGAGCGTCACGAGGAGGGGCGTCATCGACGCTTCAGCCGCTACCGTCGCCGCCGCGGCGCCCTCGGTCGCCGTAGCGAGGCCAGCCATCGCGGCGGTCCCCGTCACCGCCGCAGCGCTCTCCGCGACTTGTGCGACGGTCTCCGTGGTCGTCGCTGCGGCGTTCGCGCCGGCTGCGAGGGTGGCCGCCTCGGTGGCCGCCGTGTTGAGGCCGAGCAGGCTCGCGCCGAGGCCGACGACGGTGTTGTAGGCGGTCGTGGCGGTCGTGCGCGCCCACGTCGCGGCGGTGCTCACGATGGCCACCGTGGTGCTGCCTTCGGAGGCGGCGGTGAGCCACGCCGTGGCAGCGCTCGCGCCCCTGACGGCGAGCGAGAAGCCCTTCGTCGCGAGCGTCGCCGCGCCCATGACCAGCTGTGCGCCCTCGACGGCGAGTGAGACTCCCTTCACCGCGACGGCGAACAAGACATAGCCGCCGATGCCTTCGGCGATGCGCGTGCCCCACTTCTCGATGTCGGGGAGGTTCTTCGCGATCTTGCCGATCGTGTCCTCGACCTTCTGCACGATGAGACCTTGGTTCGCCGATACCCATGCGTTCGTCTTGTCGACGACGCCCTTCAAGGGACCGCTCTCGAGATTGAAGAGCTTCACCTTGACCACTTCGATCGTCGATCCGAGCAGCTTCCACGAGCCCTCGACGGTGTCCATTCGCTTCTCGGCGACGGAGTGCGCGTAGCCGTCCACCTTCTGCAGCTGCTCGACGAGCTTCTGGAACTCTCCCGTCTTCGCCATGTCGGAGAGCGAGAACGCCGCCTTGTCGCCGCGGAGCCCGACGAGCTCGGCGAGGAACGCCATGCGTTTCATGTTGCCGCCGGCCTTGTCGCCCGCCTTCACGAACTGGCCGAGCACGTCCTCGAACGGAAGCATGTTTCCCTTCGCGTCCTGGAAGCTGATGCCCATGGCGGTCATCTGCTGCTGTGCGTCCTTGGACGGCTTCGTGATCTTCGCCAGCATGGTGGCGAACGCGGTGCCCGCCGTGCTCGCGTCAATGCCCATCTTCTGCATCAGGCCGACGCCGGCGGCGGTCTGCTCGAGCGACACACCGAGCGCCTTCGCGGTGGGCGCAGCGTTTGCCAGCGCGAGCCCCATGTCGGTGATCTTCGCGCCGCTCTTTTCCGCGGAGAACGCGAGCACGTCGGCCACGTGCGACGCCTGCGAAGCCTCGAGACCGAAGCCGCGGATCGCGCTACCAACGACAGAGGACACTTCCGCCATCCCCTCACCGGATGCGGCGATCGCGTCGAGGACGCCGGGGATACCTTGAAGGATCTCTCCTGCGTCGAAGCCTTTCCGGGCCATCCCTTCCATCGCTTCGGCCACCTGGGTGGCGGAGAACTGCGTCGTGACGCCGAGACTCATTGCCGCTTTTTCGAGGTCGCCGATCTGCCCGCGACTCTTCCCCATCACAGCGCCGACGTTCGTGATCGACTGCTCGAAGTCGGCACCGGTTTTGATGATGTCGAGCAGGCCAGCGCCGACCACGCCGCCCACTGCAGCGCCCGCGACGGCAGCCGTCTTCAGTCCGTCGAGTACCTTGCTGTTGAAGGCGTTCACTTTGCCGAGGCCGCTGTTCAGCTTGCCCAGCATCTTGTCGGTGTTCTTCGTGATGCCGCCGATGACGCTCGAGTAATTATCGACCGCCTTGAAGGCCGCCTCGACGCTGAATCTTCCACTTCCGGACATCACGCGTCTCCCTTGCTCATTCGGATCTGTCGGATCGTCTCTGCGAGTGCGTCGATAGGGCCGAGCTGCACCATGTGAGGGCTGGCGGTCCACACGAACAGCCCGGCCGCCGGCGCGCGCTTCACTGCCTGCTTGAGTTGCTCAGCGTTCTTGCTGAAGCGCTTCGCGTTCAGCACCCAGAATGGGCGCGGCGCGAGCATCGCTACGGACGTCGGCTGTTTCGTCGCGTCGATGACGGCGAGCAAGCTTCCGAGCGCGCGTCCGTCGCGTCGAGCTTCTTCGCTCCAGCGCTCGACAGCGAAGACGGCCTCGCCGTACGTCGCGAAGGTTTCGTTGTGCATCATCATCGCTCGGTCCTTTCGAGGCTTCCGTCGAGCCACCGGTCGACGTCGAAGTAGAACGCCCGCTCGCTGCCGCGCTGCCCGCGGCGGAGCTGCTCTTCTGCGATGAGCCGAGCTCGCGCGTCGAGGCGCAGCACGACCGACGCCGGCGCGCTGACTTCGTCGGGAAGCTGGGGGCGGTGCGTCATGAGAACCTCCTGACGCTGAGCTCGCCCGCGACGGTCACCGCGACGCTGCTGGCGTTCAGGAGCTCGATCCCCGTGGTAACCGTCGTCGACGGAAAGAAAACCTCCCAGCCGACGGCGACGCTCGGATCTGCTGATTGCCGGATCGCTGTCACGATGGATTCGGAGCCATCGATGACGAGGCCGAGCTGCATCGTCAGCGGGTTCGCTGTCGACGTGGACTTGAGACTGCCCCAGGCTCGAATCCCGTAAGTCCCCGACGCGGGGACGCTCAACACGTTGCCGGTGAGGGTGTAGCCGCTCACGAGCAAGGGGATCGTTCTCGTGAGATTTAGCGGAACCGGCGCGGCGGCGGAGACTGACGATTGGATAATCACGAACGCTTCGGTGATGGCCTGCTTCGTCCAGAAGTTCTGCTCGTCGATCCGATGCTGGACGGTCGCGCGAAGCGTCGCGAGCGGCCCGGCGAGCGCGCTGCCGGCAACCGCGAGTAGGAGCGCGGCGTCGCTCGAGAGCTGCGGGTCTCGATAGGAGCTGGGGATCTCCAGCGATCCTTTGAAGGGTATGTACGGCCCTCCCCACCGTCGCACTCTGCGCCATCCCAGGTACGCCCACGCCGAGACGAGCGCGCCGCGAGCACTCGGGACCTCCTTGCCGATGGGCCTGTTGCTCGAGTCGACCGCATCGACGTTCGGCAAGTCGGTCGTGACGTCGAAGTTGTTGTACGGCAGCGCGTCCAGGATGGCGAAGTGCCCGCCCTCGGGCTCGCCACCGGCCAGCAGCAGGGCGGAGAACTCACGCGCGAGCAAGAGCCGCGCGACGCCGCAAACGCGGCTGCTGATCGTGTCGAAGCCGAGCGAGAGCGTGAGCAGGTCGCGGAAGGTGTTGTCGTCGAATGCCATGAGAGTCTTTCGTGTGGAGAGAGGCCGCCGCGCTCACCCCGACGTGCCTGAATCGGGGGAGCGAAGAGGTGCGTTTTCGCCAGCGCGCGCAGCAAAGAACGAACGCAGCGCGCTGCCAGGTGCGACGACGTCCGCACCTTCCCAGCCATGAAACCAAACCAGGGGCGAAAATCTGAATCGTGCCGGGCTCAGAACTACGCGCCGGCGCCGCAGCGAGTGCGGAACACGACGGCGTGCGGATGGTCGACGTCGATGTCCTCGCCCACCGCCGCCGCAGCGAGGGGGAAATGCTCGACGTCCTCGTCGGCGAGAGGGTGACTCGCGAAGAACGCGAGCGCAGCCGGGTGCGTCACGTTGAAGCGTCGCCGCTCGACATCGAGCGCTTCGCCGAGCCCGTCGTGCAGCGCGGCGTAGACGTCCTCGGCGCTGCACCCGGCGAGCTCGGCCATCCCGTCGGGGCCGACGAAGACGTCCTTCTCGGGGTAGCCACGCGGGCTCTCCGGCGCGGTAGGGCGCCCCCGAGCCATCCACGATCGGGTGACGGGATGGGCGATGTCGACTCGGTCGCGGTGCATTGCCGGCCGGAGCACGCCCCCGGGCGCGCAGGCACGGGAAACGGTGCTCTTGTTGCACCCGCGTCGGCGGGCCAGGTCCGCCATCGAGACCAGGAGCGGGCGATGCTCGTCGGGGCGCGGTCGGTTCGAACGTGCTGATTTCGTCGTCATCTCGGGACCTCGTCGGATCGCCGTCGGAAAGGGGTGCATGTAGGCGCCTTGGCGCCATCGGTTGCGGCGTTGCGGGGCGTGGACGCAACTCCGATCGAAAAGGTCGATGTTGCGAAAGGGAGGCGGTGGCGAATCTAAACCGCCTACCGGTGCCGGTTGCTCCACAGTACCTTCGCAATTCAGCATGAAAACAGGCCTTTCGTGAATCGACGAAGTGCCTTGTCCCCCCTCGCCGCGCTCACGCCGCGCTCGGCGGCTCCGAGAGCCCGTACGCTTCGAGGACGGCGCCACGTCGCACGTAGTCCTCGAGCACCTTCCACGGCGGACGATCCACGGTGACGCAGTTCACGTCGTCCTCGTACGCGATGCGTGCGAAGTCCTCCGCCTTCACCTCGTCACCGGGCTCGAGCTTGCGACCGTCCTTGGTCGTGATGCTCTGACCCGGCGCAACCGCATAGCGGATGCCACGACGCTGCTGCTCGGCGCGTGCGCGCTCGCACTCCTCCGCGTGCTTCCGCTGGGTGTCAGCATCGCCGAAGACCGTGGAGTAAGCGGCACGCAGGTTGACTCTTTGATACGTCATGGCGCTCACTCCCCGGTGCCCCGCGGGCTCCTCGACAAGAACAGGTCGACGCCCGCGGCGGCGGCGTCCTCTGGCGTGGCGTACCCCTTCCGCTCGGCCATCAGCTGATCCGCGACCTTCTCCCCCAAGTCGCGAGCGTCTTCGGTGTGGCCCTCACGCGCCAAGTACGCATCGATGCCTCTCGACACGGCGTCTTCGCGCGAAGACCTCTCACCTTTGCCGCGTGTGCCACTCGCCATCGCGATGCGCGCAGCGGGCATCAGGCCGTGCTCGTTGATGAACCCTTCGAACTCCGCGTACTTCTTCTGCTCGCCGGCAACGCGAAGGTACCTGTCCATCGATTCCGTGAGCGACGAGCCCTTTCGGATCTCTTCGTTGGCGACGGCGGGAGCATCGAGGACCGTGCCCATCGACAGGTGCATCAGCACTCTCTTGCGCTCCTCGAGCGCGAGCTCAGCGGCGGCCTGTGGATGCTGCTTCTTGAACTGTTCGGCGTTCATTTCTGGAATTCCTTTCGCCGCCGCTCAGAGGCGAGTCGGCCTGGGGTTGAAGATTTCTGCGACGAGCTCACGGCGCGGATCGTTGAATTCGATCTTCGTCGCGAGCGCCTCGCCCACGAGGGTCGGCCCGTCGGCGAAGTGCACGTGAGCACCCTCTCGGGTGTGAACCGCGTTGCCGACAATGACGGAGTTCGATGGCTCAATGCCGAGGCCCGTCATCGCGTCGCGAAGGTCGCTCGCCTTGGCCTCGAAGATCCTGGCGAGCTGACGACGACGGAGGCGAACGTCCGCGAGGCGCATGATGAGCTCGGCCTCCTCGTTCGCGAGCGGTGTGGCTGCAGCGCGGACGGCTTCGAACGAGAGCTCGGCTTCGAGCACTTTACGGCGCTGCTCGTCGGCCAGCTTATGCGAGGCCTTCTTCGCGTCCTCGGCGCGCGCAAGACGAACCTCGGCGCGCCCGACGTCCTCGGCTACGTCCTCAGCCTCGATGCGCGCGTTCCTGAGCGCGGTCTTGCTCACCTCGTCGCCGAGCTCGTAGTAGCGAGCCCGCGCGGTCTCGACCGTTGCAAGCTTGGCCTCGTGAGCCTCGCGCGCAACGGCGAGATCGTTCGTACGGGCGGCGACGTCGGCAGCACGGGCCTCGATGTCGTTCGCCGCGGACGTCGTCGACTCGGGCTCGACAACCTGCGTCGCTTTCGTTGCTCCTCTAAACGGGTTCTTCATATGCCTTGTGTCTCTTTCTGCCGGCCTTGCCGGCGGTGAAGGTGGGGCGGCATCGACTTGAACGATGCTCGACGCTCAGCGGTGAAAAGGACGAAACGCCGCGAGAATCTGTCCAGGTGTCGGCGCATGCTCCGACCGCCCCGTAAAATCTGATCAGGCCGACGGCGGTCGCGTCGGCGAGTAGCGCCGGAGTGCTCGCGCCAAGTAGATCCGCGCGCAGAGCTCGTCGGCCTTGGCCATCTCGCTACCCACGGCGACGTACTCCGCCGGCTCTTCCGTCCCCGCCGGTACCATCTCGACGACGAGCCCCGGCTTTCGCGGTGTCGGCGGCTCGAGCGCCTCGGCTGCGCCCATGAGCGCGCGGGCCAGCAGACGGAGCCATGCAGCGATGCGACGGACGTTCATCGTGCACCTCCGACGGCCGCGACGTCTGCGTCCGACGCGAACACACGCGCGTGAGGCGTCGGCGCCACGCCGCTCACTGAAGCCGCATGGCCCCAATACGGCACGCGGCGTCCGAGCAACCTCGAGCCGTCGTGGCTGCGGACATTGACGCTCGCCTGGTCCGCCGTGAGCTTGTCGCCGTACTCGGCGAAGAAGCGCCACGTCTTGCCGTCATCCGAGGACACCTCGACGGCGTAGAGCTCGATGGTCAGGTCGGGGTTCGGCTGCGCGTCGGCGCGGCGTCGCGCCTGCTTCGCGCGGCGGTCCCGTCGCCGCTCGGCGTCGCTCTTGGTTCGTGGGGGTCCGGAGACCAACGCCGCTGGTGCGTGCGCGCTGCGCGCGGCGGCCGTCAGGCGGCCTCGCGGCGCCGCTGCGCCTCGCGGAGAATCGCAATCGTCCCGCTCTGAACAGCGAGCCCGCCTAGGATCGCGGCAACAGTGGTGTGTGAAATGCCGAGCGCGCGAGCTCCAGCCCGGACGCCGCGTCGCTCGACGACATCGCGTACGAGGGCAACGAGCTCATCTGGAACGCGGGGGTACTTCTGACGGTCTGCCATGTGCTGCCTCCGCATGTAGGAGCATGCGGGCTCTCCGCGTTTCCGGTCCGGGGGGTACCTTCCCGGATCCGACGGAGGTGTCGTCGGTGACGCGAGTGACGCGAGAACCTGATCGTGGATACTTCTCACTTGGACATCTCGCGTTGTAAAATATGCGCGCGATCAGAGTGTCGCGTCACTTCCGTCACTGACGACACGACGCAGTGAGCTCTGCTGTGCCATCCGCGGTCACTGATACGAGTCGCTGGTGCGGAGCACGACGGGGTAACGGCGAGCGTCGTTCCTCCGGATCATGGCCTTGCCGAGCGCCTCGAGCCGGTGAGCGAAGGTCTTCACGCTGACGACCGCGAACCCATTCGCTACTGCCCACGCCTTGTAGGTCGAGTACAGATGCGACGATTGCTCCCCGAGCTCGTCAGGCGCCGAAGGTCGAGTCCGCTCGTCGATGAAGAGTGCGACCGAGTCGGAGGACCGGCGCCACTCGTTGCTGGTCTCCACGGACGACGGCGGCAGCGTGTAGCCACCTTGCCGCTGCAGCCGCGCGGCGCCCTCGAGCGCGAAGGCAACGATTCCGGGGCGGCAGCGGGCTACGATCCGTGCTGCCTTGTGCGGGTCGCAGCCGGCAGTGTTGTCGAAGCGACGGTCGAACCGGACGACGACGAAGCGACGGAAGAATCCGTCGGAGAGGTCCTTCGTCGCCGGCAGCGCGTTCGCCGCGAAGACGTGGCCGCATCTCAGGCGCGCTTCGAACGGATCGCGATTCTTCTGCTCGACATGCACCGGGGAACCGTCCAAGGCAGCTTTGAAAACGCCGGTTTTCATGATCTCGCCGTCGGGGATCTCGTCGACGACGTTCGCTGTGGCGCCGACGAGCCGTGCGAGCTGGAACCGCTCCGCCCACAGTTGCGGCGCGAGACTTGCGCTCGTTCCGTCTGGAAGCGCGCCCCGGTAAAGCGCCTCCTCGACGGTGCTCTTGCCGTTGCCGCCGGCGCCGAGGAGCAGCGCGCACTTCTGGAAGGTTGGAGCAATGCCGACCAGGCACGCGCCAACGTGCTCCTGTAGGAAGGCGATGCGGGCGGCGCGGTCCTCTTCCGCGGCGTCGGCGAATACGGACTCGAGCAACTCGAGCAGCTCCGCCGTCGACGCCTCCGGGTCGTAGTCGAACGCGTGGCGGTGCCGGGCACGGTGCTCCGGCGCGTGCTTCTTCACCACGACCTCGCCGCCCTCGATGGCGATGAACCTCCGGCCCATCGCCACTCCGGCGACCGCGTCGTCGAAGAATCCGGGGCGCGCGACTTCTGCGTACGCGAAGACGATCGCGCCCTCTGCGGCGCCTGACGTGATCCTCAACGTCCCCTTCTCGCCCTTCGGTGCGCCGCCGAACCGCTTGACGATGCGCCGCAGATCATCGCGTCCGCGCTCGGCCCAGGTTCCGAGCTCTCCCTCGTAGCGCCAAAGCGAACCGTTCACGCCCGCGAGCCGCTCACGGCATCCTTCGATCGAGTCGAGCAGCGCGTCAGCGATCTCCGCGTGGTCGCCTCGGTCGAACCTCGGATTCACGAGAACCATACCCGCGGTCAGATCCGATGGGAGGTCCCCGTCGACGAGCAGCTCGTTCTGATCGCGGCCCTTGCCGTTCTTTCGCGCAGGGAACAACCCGAGTGCGCGCATGCCCTTGTCGGTCATCGTGATCCGCCCGCCCGCTTGGGCTGCGGGATCCGGTACAAGGACGGCAGGTCGCGCCGCGGCACGCCTTCCGGAGGGTCCATGTCATCGGCGACGGCGCGGAGACGCGCGGCCATCTTCGCGAGCTCGCCGTCGGACCAGTAGTCGGGGGGCGTCGCGATCCCCGCCAAGAGGAACTCGTGCCAGAGCTCCGTCTTCACGGCCTTGCAGATCTCCGCGATGAGGTCGTCGCGCGCCTCGCGATGCTCGTCGTTCACGTGCTCACCGCTGCAATCTCCGCCCGATGCGATCGCCGGCGAAGGTGACATTCGGCGTGCCGCGAGCCCTTCGGCTCAGGATCGGTGCGCGTGTACGCCGCGAGCGTGCCGATTTCGATGGGCTTGCCGCAAAGCACGCACACGACTGGGCGCGTCGTCAGCCCCACCAGGGTCTCGGTGTGACCCATCACTGGACCTCGAGGCCGCGCAGGTACGCCTCGACCGATGCACGCGGGATGAGCAAACGCGACGAGCCGCTTTCCGAGCCTCGGACAGCGTGGATGCGGCCGGCCTTCACGAGACGGTAGAGGTTTCTCTGGCTCGTCCTGAGCGCCTTCTGAGCCTCTTTCGATGTCAGAACCTTGGGGAGGTCGACGAGAACGTCAGCAATCCAATCGGGGTCTACGGCAGTATGTGTCGGCATACTGCTGTAGCGGTCCTACGGTCCGCCTTTCCGAGATGGCCCACCCCACTTCGGATCAGACGATGTCATCAGCCTTCTTCGTGGGCACCCCGAGCGCGCGGAGGGCAGCTCGGGTTGTCGCCTTTGGATCATCGCTCGATTGCGCCACCGCATTCGCGACCGTCGCCACGATCTCGGCACGCTCTTGCGGATTCCACGGAGAGGGCGGAAGCGTCGTGAGCTGTGCGGTCTCGGGACAGGCGATCAGCCGGAACACGAACCTGTCTGCGATGGCTTGGCTCGTCGCGCCCTCAGCGATCGCTTGCTCGACGACACGGACGAGCGAACGGATTTCCGTCGCCCTGCTCACAGGCCCCGCGTTGTTCGTTTCCAGCCAGTGCCTTGCAGAGCCAGCCCACTTGGCGGGATCGGCTCCGGCCGCGAGCGCCAGCAAAACCGATGCGATGGCTCGCTCGTGCTCTCCACCTGGGCCACGCTGCGCACTGATCAAGTAACGGTCAGCGAGCATCCCGAGCTCAAGGCGAAGCTCATTTGGCTCCAGATCTGCAGAAGTCACGGCGCGAATGTCGCGCAGCTCGAAGCTCATGACGGCAGCGCTGGCCGCTGTCCCCCGAATCTTCGCGAGCTCCCTGCTTGCATCGACCGCTGCTTCGGGGTCGACGTCGAGCGTCGTGCCGAGTTCGTGGTCACCGAGCGAATCGTGCTGCCTTTTCTTGGCGTCACCGTCCACCGCCCACCGAACGTACTGATCGACGGGCGCGCCCCTGCTCTCCTCGCGCCACCTCGCCCACCCTTCCGTGGCCGCGTCCTCTTGTCGCGCTGAGTCCCACTTCGGCCTGAGCTTCGCCGCGATCTCGTGCGCACGGCTGTATGAAGCCGCCTGCTCCTGTTCCGTCCAGACTTTTGCGCTATCTTCTGCGTCGGTCATCTGCGGTGACCCATGCCCTCGGACCGTTCCACCGGTCGCGAGGGCTTTACTTTACCCGACCTTGCGCGTCGGCGCCGGCCGTGCGCCGACGGCAGCGATGACGCGTTCCATCTCGCCCTCGATCTGCATGGCGGCATCGAGCGTCTTCGCCGTGGGCGGGATGCCCCGGATGACACCGACGTAATGGCGTTCGGCGATCGTGACTGAGTGGCCCAGCTGCTTCGCGCTTCGGTAGGCGCTTGCCGCACCGAAGATGCCCGGGGCGTTCGTGAGGTAGCTGCCGCAGGTCGCGCGGAGGGCGTGCCAGTTGCTTCCCTTGGGGGCGCCGTACGCGCCCACGAGGCGCCGGTGGGCCGCCTGCGCGTCGTTTCGGTTCACGCCGAGCACGCTCCCCTTGCCGCCGCTCCGGAGCTTCAGCGCCGCGAGGAGCGCCCTGAGCGAGGGGCTCACGGCCAAGTCGACGACGCGGCCGCGCGCGGTCTTCGACGCCGCGGTGACCCGGATCTCGCCGGCTCGGTTGCCGTCGTGATCGAGAGCATCGAGGTCGACCTGGCCCCACTCGAGCCCCAGGGCTTCGCCGAGACGCATGCCGGTGAGCAGCAGCACGGCGGTGAGCGGCGCGATCGCGACGTGCCGAAGCGTGGCGCCGGGTGTCCCCTTGCCCGCGTGCTCAGCCCGCGTTTCGGCGAATACGGCCGCGTCGTGCCGGAGCGTCGCTTCGAGGAGCCGCTGGACGTCCGCCGGCCTGAGGCATTCGGGGGGCTCGACCGGCGTACGGAGCTTCTCGAGGCCGTCGCGAATGCCCTCGAGCGTCAGCCGGGGCAGCAGACCGAGACGGCGCACGTATGTGAGCACGGTGCCGACGGCGCGCAGCTCCCGGTTAGCGCTATGCGGCGAGCGCCGAGCGTCGAGCGCGACCCGCGTGCGCTTCGGACCTCGGACGGTCTTCCGCTCCTTCACCAGCGACGCGCGAAACCCGAGCAGCAGCGGGCCGGTGAGATCGTCCCCGGTGGTGACGCCTTGTCGCGCGGCCCAAGCCATCAGCTTCTTCGTGGCATCCCTGTACGCCTGCACGGTCGCAGGACGCAGCTCGGGGTGGTCTTCGTAGTAGCGCTCGATCCCGGCCGTGAGCCCCGCGCCCGTTGCCCGTGGCGCGCCGCCGTCGAGCTCCGCGCGACGCTTCGCCAGAGAACGGGACTTGCGGATTGCCCAGTCGCGACGGGCTTCCTTCGTCCGAAACGCCATCGGGTCCAGGCGCTCCTTGACCATCTTGCCCGTGTCGGGGTTTTCGTAGCGGGCGCGATACGTCGGGTGGCGGCCGGCCTCGTCGGGGGGCAGCAGAACGACTCCGGGGTGCGGGCTTCGAGTACGGCGGGGCATGCGGTTACCGGCTTCCTGAGCCGCTGGTGCTGCGCGGGTACCTTTGCGGGTACCTCGATGCAGCCTACTCGGTCTTTTTGCGTCCTACCACGGCGCAGGCTTTTCCGGCTTCATCGAAGCGAGTTCGCGACGTTGTGTGCAGCAGCATGACGCGGCATGATGCCTCATACAGGCCTCTCACGCCGGTAACGCGAGTTCGATTCTCGCTGGGGTCACTCTGTGAGCATGGGCGGAGCCCTGCTCCATCTGCAGCGAGAAACCACCCAGGTGGCCTCCGCCCTGCGGGCTCCGGCGCGCTGGGGTCGCCTCCAGGTGCGTCTCGCCCTTCGGGCTCGCGCTTACCCTGACGTCGGTGGCGTCGGGGCTTTGCGCTGCAAGGGGGGCGCGACGGAGTACGACGTGGGGACGGGCGCGGGGTCGCCCTTTGGGCTTCCGCGCAGACGCGACGTCCTTGGGACGGGCGCGGGGTCGCCCTTTGGGCTTCCGCGCAGACGCGACGGAGTACGACGCGGGGACGGGCGCGGGGTCGCCCTTTGGGCTTCCGCGCAGACGCGACGGAGTACGACGCGGGGACGGGCGCGGGGTCGCCCTTTGGGCTTCCGCGCAGACGCGACGGCCATAGGGCGCGGGGTCTCAGGTGGCGTCGGGGGGTACGTCGTGTTGCGCTGTGCTTTGTGGCGGCGGTGAATCCGGGGCGGGGCGCGGGGGGCCTAGGGCGGCGCCTCCGACCATTAGGGCGGCGAGGATGCGACGGGCTACGCGGAGGGCGCGACGCATCCCGGGCTTGGACATCACTTCAGTCTTGGGCGCGGCCTCGCTCATTTCAAGGCGCGCTGCTGGCGCAACTGCACGGCGGCAGCGCTATGGCGCGAGCAGCGTTGCGCAGCCGCTTACGAGGGTCGGGGCTGACGTGGCTATGGCGGAGCACGTCGAGGGGCACAGGATGACTTCCGTGGGGGCGGTGGGGTTGTCGTAGTACCAGCCTCCATTTGTCGGGCCGCAATCCGATGGCGCTGGGACCCGGGATATTACGGACGGCTTGTTGCTTCCCGATGGCGTGTATTCGACGTTGATGCGGCTCGGGTCGAGCTGCGCGGCGGGAAGTGGATACGCGCACGGGGTCTGGCTTCGAGTACGGATGGTGGTGAGCCGCGCGAGGAACTGTTGCGACACGCTCTGTGTCGCGTCGACGAGCAGAGCGGACGTCGTGCCACCCGCCTTCGCGACGGCATCGAGATCGCTTTGATTCGGCGGATTGGGATCGACCGAGCACGTGATTCCCGGACTGACGACCCCGATCACATACGTCGGAATACCATTCGCCAGGCCCTTCGCGGCACCCGTCACGACATCCGCGACGGTACCGCAGTTGCTCGGCTGACCATCGGTGACCAGAACGATCGCGACGTCGCGGGCGCTGTCGGAGTCATGGCCGTCGGGGTATGAGCCTCCAGGGAATCGAGGAGAGCTTTTGCATTCGTGGGAAGGGGGCCGATCTCCACGTCGGGCGTCTGGTAGTCGGACACGTTGCACGAGGACACCAAGGTCCCGACGCCGAAGTAGCTGCCGACTCCTCCTGCGTTGGTCACGACACCCATCCCGTCGCTTCCGCCCGAGGAATGGACCGCACCGGCGTCAGGTTCGTCCACGCTATCGGCGTCGCGACTACTGCATGCGACCAATGCCGCTGCGACACTCAACGCCGCCAGGACCCGTTCCCTCCCCTTGCTCCTCGACATCCATCGAGAGCGTCCCACGAAACGCGGCAACGGGAGGCCGCATGAACGCCCTGGCGGTGTGCACCGTCAGATTGTACTATCTCGTAGTACATGACGACTGGACGCCTCCATCGACGCCGTCGCGCCCGGCGTGACGTGAAGGATCGATTGATCCAGACCCGGGTGCCGGAGCGGCTCGAATCCGTGCTGAAAGAGGAGGCGCAGAAGCAGCGGCTCACCGTCTCCCATCTCATCCGGAACATGCTGGAGGACACGCTGAAGCTCGTCGACACGGTGGTTGCGGGCGCGGGCGGCATCGTCGAAGAGTCGGTGGATCTCGCGGAGAACGTCGTGCGAGACGCGGGCAAGCTCGCCTCGACCGCCCGGGCTGCGGTGCGCTCGCGCAAGGATATTCCAGGGCCCCCGGTTCCTCGGGACCGTGCCGCGCGGCTCGCAGCGCTCGACCATGTGCTCGCGTGGAATCAGGTCGTCGTGAACCGGCCCGCTCACTGCGACGGCTGCGATCGCGAGCTGCCCCGCGGCGCTGCGGCGAACCTCGGCGTTTCCCAGGATCCGACGAAGCCGCCCTCCTGGCTCTGCATGGACTGCGTTCAGAGCCTCTGAGGCTCGGCCAGGTCGAGTTGCGTCGTAAGTATGTGACATAGCTGGCCGAATCAATCGCATCATACTTTGTAATACAAATTCGGTTGCACTCACGCTCACCGCTCTGTAATACGGAATGTGAGTTCTGTAATACACGAGATGACGAGGTTCCGAATGAAGGCTTCTTCTCGCGCTACTTCCACTGATTCCTTCTCCGTGTCGTCGAGGGCGCACTCACCCTCTTCCGGAGGCCGCGCGCCGCGCCGTCGTCGCTCTCATCGTGCGCGTCGTGTGACGGGCGGTGGCACGTCCCGCGGGTGGGGAGGCGAGGTCCGCGCCTGGCTCGGCATGCTCGACGGCCTGCTCACCGCCGTCGAAGAAACGGCGTGGTCCGCGCGCGAGCTCGCCGACGGCGCACGAGAGGTATGGACGCGCGGCGAGGACGAAGTCGCGAGCACGCGCGACGATGCCGCGGGGCTCTCCGCTCAGGTGTCGCGGTTGACGCAGACGGGCTGGATGCTCGCGCGCATGGCGGCGGGCTACCGGCTGCACGGGCTCCGGGCGGCGTTCGTTTCCGAACGACGCGCCGACGAGATGCTCTCGGAGCTCCATGCGACGAGCGCGCGACGCTTCTACGAGGTCAGCGCCGTGCATGGCGGGGCGTTCATGAAGGTCGGGCAGCTCCTGTCGGCGCGCGCCGATCTCCTCCCCGCGATCTGGATCGCCGAGCTCTCGCAGCTCCAGGATGCGGCGCCGACACTCGCGATGAACGCCGTACGCGGAGTGGTGGAGAGCGACTTCGGCAAACCGCTCGAGGAGCTGTTCGCTTCGTTCGACGAGACGCCGATCGGCGCCGCGAGCATCGGCCAGGTGCATCGCGCCGTGTTGCACGACGGGACCACCGTTGCGGTCAAGGTGCAGCGCCCGGGCATCGCCGGGCGAGTGCGCATGGATCTCGAGCTGCTCGAGGCTTTCGTCTCGAGCCTGCGCGAATCGCTGCCCGACGCGGACTACGACACCATCCTGGGCGAGGTCGAGGGCAAGGTGCTCGCCGAGGTGGATTATGCAGCGGAGGCGCGGACGACCACGACGCTCTCCGAGTTCTTCGCGAGCCACGCGAGCATCCTGGTGCCGCGCCCGGTCCTCGAGCTCTGCTCCGCGCGGGTGCTGACGACCGCCTTCGTTCCCGGAACGAAGCTCACGACGGTGCTCGACGCGCTCGATGCGCGCGCGGCGGGCGGCGATCGCGAAGCACACCGCGAGCTCTCCACCGTGCTCGGCAACCTGCTCGAAGCGTATCTCCGGCAAGTGCTCCACGCAGGGGTCTTCCAGGCCGATCCCCATCCGGGCAATCTCTTCGTAACCCCCGACGGGAAGGTCGCCGTGCTCGACATGGGATGCGCACAGGAGCTATCGCCCGAAACGCGTGCCCGTTACCTCGGGCTCCTGCGCGCGTTCATGCTGGGTGACGACGAGGACATGACGCGCCTCTTCGCGGAGCTCGGCTTCAGGACGCGCAGCGGTCGCATCGATACGCTCCGCACCTTCGCCGACGCGCTGCTCACGGAGATACGCCAGGCCGCATTGTCGGGGAAGGTCGCGTGGCCGACGCGCGACGAGATGGCTGCACGCGCCGGCGCGCTCCTCCGAGCCTGCGAGGACGACCCCGTCCTCACGCTCCCCGGCGAGTTCGTGATGATGGCGCGCGTGTTCGGCACCCTCGGGGGCCTCTTCTCGAGGTACCGCCCGGAAATCGACTTCAGCCGTCACGTGCTGCCCTGCCTCGGCGGAGCGCTCTTCTGAGACTCCGGAACAGCTCGTCGCAGAGCTGTCTGACGCATCTTGTCCGTTAATTCGCCGCCGGCTTCACGCTAGTCTCGACCTCGTGGCGTCCCTCACCTGCCCTCACTGCGGCGAACCGGTCGATACTTTTCCGGATCCCGGCGGGGGCGAGCATCAGGAATACATCGAGGATTGCGCGGTGTGCTGCCGCCCGATGGTCGTCGTGGCGTTCCTCGACGAGGAGAGCGGCGAGTACATGGCGAGCGCATCGCCCGAAGTGTGAGTCTTCGGTTCAGTTCTTTTCATAGTCGAAGTCGAAGCGCATGATCGCGTTTGCCGGCACGGGGTTGTCGCAGCTGAAGCGCCAGATGAAGAACGCTTTTTGCTGCGTGGAGTACGCCAGGCCGACCGCGTCGTTGTAAGGGAGCGCGGCGCTCGCGGCGTGCCACGATGCGGCGCCGTCGGACGACACCATGATCGTCTGCGAGCCGACCATCGCAATTCTGCCGTCAGGAAGCTCGATCGGCGCCGACGCCTTGAGCTGGCCATTCGCGGGAATGTCCGTGAACGAAACGCCCTTGTCGGTGCTCTTCGCAACGCCGTCGTTGCTCGCCCAGTAGATGTCGCCGCTCTTCGCCCAGAGTGGTGCGTCGATTCCGCCGGATGACGTCACCGGAGCCCAGTCTTTGCCGGCGTTCGTCGTGCGGAAGATCCCCGACGTTCCGCCTGCGTAGCCCGCCAATCCCACGAGATACGTTTGCGCGTCGATCAACAGCGGGACGCTCGAGAAATTCGTTCCGCCCGGGAGATTGGCGCCGACGTTCACCCAGGTCGCGCCACTGTCCGTCGACAGATAGACAGTTTGCTTCTGCTCGTGGCCACCGGCAACCAGCGTCTTTCTGTCGGGGTCTGCGAAGTCCACGCTGACGAGGTCGTCATGGTGCACGTCCCCGAGCGCGTGGAACGTGTCGCCGTCATCCGTCGTCACGTAGACGCCGCCCGCGTTGTAGATCCCCGATTCCCAGAACTGGTGCGGGTGAGACGGATCGAAGACGATGGACGACGTCCGGTTCGTGATCTTCTGCGAACCCGCGCCCATGCCGAGTGCGTGCCAGCTCTTGCCGCCGTCGGTGCTCGCCCAGAGGCCGTTCTGTGCGATCCCGGCGATCAACATGTCCTCGTCCGGCTTCGCGGAGAGATGCGACAGGTTCCCGCACTCCGACGCCATGTTGGCGAGATTCGCGGTGACGTTCGTCCACCCTCCGGGAGGAGTGGTCGCACCCTTGCCGCCGCCAGTGCCCGCGCCGCCCGAGCCCGGGCTGCCGCCGCTTCCACTCTTGCCGCCGCTGTTGTTCGCGCCGCCAGAGCTCGAGCCTCCGCCGGTTTCGCTCTTGCCGCCGCTGTTGCTCGCGCCCCCTGCGGTCGAGCTTCCGCCGCTGCTCGGTTTTGCGCCGCCGCTGCTCGGCTTTGCACCGCCGCCGTTCGTGGCGGCGCCCCCCTCCCCTGCGCTCCCGCCGCCACTTGCAACTGCGCTGTCGGCGTCGCCGCGCGCCGCTGAGTGGTCGCTGCTGCAACCCAGCGCGAGCACGGTGGCGATCGCACAGACGTATCTGGAAGAAGACTTCATGGCTCGCCTCCGTGGCGTCAGTTCGAGGTGGTAAGCAGCAGATCGACTCCGGTGACCACCGCGCGATAGTCTCCGGTCCAGGTGCCGGCGGTGCGGAGCTCGAGGACGTTGTCTCCGCTCTTGAGCTCGCCGGGATCGAGCGCGACCACCTGGTTCAAGAAGCCCGCGCCGTGTCCCGCGCCCCCGATGTCGGGATTGAAATCGGTGAAGGCGGTGGCCTCCGTTGCCGTGATGAAGCGGTCGTGAAAGGCGCCGCCGTTCAGCCGGTATTGCAGATTGATCGCCGTGGGCGGCTTCGAGACGCCGTTCCAGTCGAACCACGGATACGAAGCGGCGAAGACGAGCTCCGCGCGGGTAGCGCCCGTCGGATCGACGCCGGGAATGTGCAACGTCGCGGGCGCAGGTTCGTCGTCCCTCGGGACGACGTAGCCCACGTTCCGGCCTTCACCGTCCGCGGTGCAGGTCACGTCGGGATCGCACAGCGTATCGTCGTCGGGATTCTCGGCGATCACGTCCCCCCGCCAACGGCAGACGCCTCCCATGAGGCAACCGCTCAACCCCTTCGTCACCGAGAGGGAGTCCGGCACGTCGTACTCGCGAAAGCCGGTGACGATCGGACCGTCGAAGCCGACGTTGTCCCACCGCACGGTCCACGCGGAGCCGACCCAGTACTTCATGGTCGCGTGATTTCTCACGATGAGGTTCACCGAGCCGCGCTCGAACGGCAGATTGAGCTCCGCCGAATAGAGCATGTGGAAATTCGGGAACGTCACGCCGTCCGGTGACGGATCCGACGCCCACACCTCGAGGTGTCGCGCCGTCAGGTAGACCTCGACGTGATTCAACGCGTCCCGGGACGTGCTCGCGTGAGGCGTGGCGCAGTCGAAGGACGGGCGCGCCGCGGTCTGCGCGTAGTCGGCGAACGCGAAGAGGCCGGCTTCGACCGTATGCTTACCGTTGCACCATCCCCCGTTGAACTCGATCTCGAGCCCTTTTTGCGGACCCGAGCCCCGCTCTTCCCAGTCGAAGCTCGGAGCGGGCGAAGGAGCTTGCGAGATGGAGATCGCGGGCCACCCGCCGAGCCCGTTGTTCTCCAGGCTGACATCGAACTTCAACGTGCCGGTGCGGCCCGCGAAGTCGAACGGTTGCCGGATGCGATACGTCTCCAGGCCGTAGTTCTGTTCGGCGGCGACAGCGAGGAAATGGCGGCTCGGGACACCGGCCGTCGGATCACAGATCAGAGCGTCGGAATCTGCGACGGCGCGCGCGGGCAGGTTCGTCCGGCAAGCGGGGAGAAGCGCCGGACCGATGCCGATCGCGTCGGTGAGGCTCGCGGGGTTGTACGGCTGGCCGCGGGTGACGCTCCATTTCGCGGGGTCGAGCTCTCCCGAACGACCGCCGTTCGCGGGACCGGTTTCGAAAGTGTCGCAGAACGCCGGCGCGTCGAAGCCGCACGTGCCTTTCTGCGCTGTGTAGGGTGCGGCGTCGGGGCGCGTGAAGGGAGCGTCGAAATCGGCACCGCCCGCGTCGCGCCGTGTCGACGGCGTGCCACCGCCAGACGAGACGCTGCCGTCGAGCGTCGTGTTGCCGCCGGCAGACGAGACGCTGCCGTCGAGCGCCGTGTTGCCGCTATGGCCGCCGGCAGACGAGACGCCGCCGCCCGCGCCGGAATGGGCCCCCCCAGAACCCGCTTGCGACGAGGTCCCGCTCGAGCAACCTCCGGCGAGGGCGACCGTTGCCATGACGGCGAGTGCTCTTCGGTTCATGGTGACCCGGCACTTTGGGGTGGGACGAGCAGCGCGGCGGAGGGCCCCGGGCCGTCGAGTGTCTTCAAGAAGCCGACGAGATCCGTCTGTTCACCGTCGGTCAGGCCGAGCGGGACGAGCTCGTTCGTGCCGGGGTAGCCGCCGCTCGGATCTCCTCCGCGATCGTGGAACGCGACGACCTCTTCGAGCGTCGCGAGCTGGGCGGTGTGAAGGAAGCTCGGATGCGACGAGAGACAGCGCAACGACGGCGTGCGGAATGCGCCGACGAGCGCAGGGTCCGTCGTCGCCGGTATGGCGTGACGATCGCCGTCACTGAACGCGCCGCTCGTGTTCAAGGGGTCTTCCCTGAGCGCGTCGATGCCGTCGGAAGCGCCTCGATCTCCGGTATCCGTGAACGCGACCGCGACGCTGGCCGGTGAGAGGCCGATGTCGTGGAATTTTTCGTCGGTGAGGTTCGGTCCCGAGTGACAGCTCACGCACCGCCCGCGGCCGACGAAGAGCGCGGCTCCGCGCTGTTCGCTTGCGGTAAGCGCCGTGTCGTCTCCGTCGAGCCAGGCGTCGAATCGGCTCGCGCCACAGCGCAGCTGACGGACGTACGCGGCGAGCGCTTTCGCCGTGTTGACCGTGACGCGCGTCACCGCGGTCTGGTCCTCCGGGGCCATCGCGTCGTACTCCGCGCCGTCACCCGGCTTTCCGCGGCAGGTGTAGGTCGCGCCGCTCATCGTCCGCACCTCGACGCAGCCCGCTTCGGTGGGCGCGAGCGCGGGGAAACGGGTTTTGTCGTCGAGCGCCGGCATCTCGCCGAAGAGCGCCTCGTACTCGGCGCGGTGAAGCGCAAACATCTGCGTCGCGACGAAGAGCCGCCCCGAGTTGAATTCTTTCTGACCCTCCATGACACCCACGGCCTGGCCCCAGATCGAATCCCGGCGCCCGTCCCAGTTGTAGAGGGGCGCGTACGCCACTTCGAGCAAGGAGGGTGTCCGGCGCGAGGTCCACTCGGCGCCGAGCGAGATCTGATGGTGCGGGCTCCGTGTGTCGACGTACCCGGAGTTCGGGACGTGACAACCAGCACAGCTCACGCGACCCGCTTCACCTCGCATGCCGAGCGTGCCGCCGGTGCCGTCATTGTCGCCTTCGATGAGCGGACCCGATAGCGACGCGTCGAAGAAGAGCCGCTGACCGAGCGCCCGCGCCCGCGGATCGTCCGCGACGCGGTTGCTCGGATCTTCCGGTGGCGGAGCGGCGTCGTAGTGCAGCTCTGCGAAGGCGGCGCGCGCGTCCGGCGCTTTTGCAGCCGCCGGTTTTGCGTCGTTGCCAGCGCCGTCGTTGCTGGAGCCGCAGGCGGTGAGCAACGCAACGCCCGCGAGCGCCGCGAGACGAAGCTCAGCTCCCACCGTACCACCGCGTCCCGCAGGGCATCAGGTGCTCGTCCCACGCCGGCGCCGGCACGCTCCGGTCGACGCCGAAGTCGTCCATGTGACGATCGAAGTGAGAGACGCTGTAGCGCTTGAGATACTGCTGTCCGGAGCCGTCCGGCACGACCGATTCGTCGATGGCGGAGTGATAGAGCACGCCGCGGAAGGCGACGTTGACGGGACCCGACGGCATGCGCCCCGCCGGCATTACCGCGCACCCTGCCGGCGCATCGTCCATGAAGACGTAGACCCTCTCCGTCGAGGCATACACGTCGAACTTCACCGGGCGGTCGTAACCGGCCTTGTCCCCGACGACGGGAACCGGGTTCCACGGCACGGTCCACGTGTCCGAGTAGTCGCCCGCGTGATCGCCGTAGATGTTCGCCCGCGGGCACTGGACCGAGACGCCCCAGCCGCGTTGATCGCAGAACTCGACCTGAAGCTCGTGATAGCCGCCGAACGGTTGCACGATGATCGACTGATCCGAGCCGGGAGGCGCCCCCATGTCGAACGGCAGAGGACCGAGCCGCGCATGAATGGGCACGTTGTCGAGCGGCTGGACGTCGCCTGGGTTCAACACCTTCGCCGTCGTGATCATGAGCTGCGGGTAGCGACGGCCGGTGGAAGGCACTTCCGTGGACATCCGGACGTGCAAGAAGTTACCCGTGGTCACCTGCGCGCCGAGCCCGAGCGGCACCATGCTCATGTTGCAGCTCGAACCGCTGTCTGCAAATCCGAACACGAGCTGCCCGAGCATCGGACCGAACGTCAGATTGTCGGTGCAACCCGAGAAATCGACCGCCCACTTGTCGTTGCGGTAAATGTAGACGCCGTTGTTACCGCTCGTGAGCTCGAAGGGAGCCCACGTTTCGCTCGCGTCGAAGCCCTCGAACCAGTCCATCGGTGGTTTCGACGCCGGGGTCGCGTTCACGAACGCACGCGCCACGGGCTTCGGGCGGTTCTTCGGATCGTGTTGCCCGTTGATGAATACCTCACCCGAGGCATTCCGCGCTTCGTCCACCGTGATGGACGGATAATTGAACGAGTCTGCCGGTGCATGCACGGAGGCGACGTACCCACCCGGGAACGGGCAGCCCTGGTCCAGCGCTTCGACTACCAGAGTGGTCGGATCCGTGAGCCCCGGCCACGTCACGGACCAGATTGGTTGATTACCCTGCTCGAGCACGCGCGCGAGACGCGCGTCCCCCGCCGCGAGGACGTCGAACGAATTGTTGCCCGAATAGAGCACTCGATGGAGCGCGACGCTGCCCGCGTCCTGGGAGGCGAGCACGTTGAAGCGCGTGCCCTGATCGGCGACCGTCTTCGGATCGTCCTTCTTGCGATAGTCCGCTTCGGGGCCGTCCGTGTAGAACACGGAGACATTGCCGTTCCAGAGCCCCTTGTACAGGGTCCGATAGATGGGCCGCGGCGCGTTCGTGGGGACGTAGAACTGTACGCCGTCGTCGCGAAAGCCCTGCGCGACGAGCTTGTCGCGCGCGTCCGTCCCGACGACGTAATCGGCTAGGTTCCCTTCGCCATAGATGGGCGCGAGATAGCTCGCGTTCATGAAGCCCCCGCCGCCTTGCGGGTCGCTCAGGCGATACACGGGGTCCCGCCCGTCCCCTGGCGTCAGAAAGACGTAACCGAGGATGGAGTCTGCCTCGCTCCGGATGTAGTTGTTGATGAGGTTGCCGTTCGCGCCTCCGGTGAACGACGCGTCGTACAGGGCCCCCGTGTCGTCCTTTCGCGCCATGAAGGGACGGTCCCCGCCGCAGCGGTAGATCGCGTTCTTAACCGTGACCTCGCCGTTCGCGCCGACGAGGACGTCTTCCGGCTTCGGGAGCGGATAGATGCGGTAATCCAGGGCTCCGGGGACGGGCTCGAACTCGACGATCGTCGTGTCGCCGGTCTGAGTGGCGTGCACGTTGTCGATCTTCGGCAGGTCCGGCAATCCCGTCTTGCCGGGCGCGAGACACGCGCCGCCCGTGCACGTGAAGCCGCTTCCACTGCCGCAGCTCTTTCCGTCGCAATCGGAGTCGAGACAGTCTTCGTACCCGTCGCAGTCGTCGTCCACGCCGTCGCTACAGCTCGTCTCGCTCTTGGAAACTGGCGTGCACGCGGGGGTGGGCGGAGGTGTGTGCGTCCCTCCCGCATCGGGCGACGTCGCTCCGCCGGCACCCGCGTCGTCGACGTTTGACCTGGCGCCACCCGTGCCGGGCGCGCCGGACGTGCCGGCTCGTACGGCGAGGACGTGCGAATCTTGTCCGCACCCTCCGAGGAGAAGAGCCGCCAGAGCGGCGCCGAGGGTCGCGGACGGTCGGAGCTGGCGGGTCATCGGGAGACCAGTGTGCCGAGGTCCGAAAGTGGACCACTCGTCGTCACAATCTCGTCCGAATTTCGAGCGTGAGGGCCGCTCCGGGTCGGACGGGCCACGGGGTTACCACGCGCTCATGTCCGTTCGCGTCCTGCACGTCGTAGTGGGTGTCCCGGAGAGACACGTCACCGAAGAGACCTGCCGCCGCGCGGAAAGCGCCGACCGTGAGCTCGTAGCGCGCTTCGAGGCGCACCATGGGGACCGTCGCGTCGCTCCTCGACGCGAGCGCGAGAGACGCACTCGGCGTGGCCCTGGGTAAGGTCCGTGTGAAATCCGCACCGACAGCTGCCCCGACTGAAAGCGCGCTCGCGCCCTTCGAGGTGCCGACATCCACGCCTCCGCGAAGTGACGTGGTGCGAACGTCTGCGTCGAGCCCGCTCGCGTCGATGAATTGACCGAGGCCGTATTCGAAGACGACGCGGCCGCGGAAAAACAGCCCGTTCTCGCGGCGCAGCGCGACCGCCGTCTCGAGCCCGAGGCCATGATCGAACCCGAGCTGGCTGCCACTCCACTTCGCGAAGCCGCGCGCACCGAGCTCGTAATCGAACCTCGACGGCCGCGCCGGTGAAGCGACGCTCGTCACGTGGTCGTTCGCCGTCGGCAGCGGAGCGCTCGACGGGCTCCGTTCCTCGTCGTCGAGCTCTTCCGTGTCACGCGAGTCGCCGGCATCGGCCGATAACCCGGCTTTCGCTTCTTCACGGCTCACTCCCGCGCTCGAACGGAGCAGCGCCGCAGTCGACGTCTCCACGACCTGCGCAATGAGCTCCCGCCCGAGCTCGTCCAGACCGTGCTTCAGCGCGAGATGCCGCAAGAGGAACCGCTTCCCGAACGGTCCACGAAAATATATTTTCGCGCCGTGCGCGTCGGGCTCGGTGACGAACACCCAGACCCGGCCGTCATTTTGCCTCTCGGAGAGGAGCGCGCTCGCGCGAAATCGTGCGCGGCGCTCGAACTCCGGTGTGACGCCGTCGCGTTCGAGAAGTTCCGACAGCACGGCGCCGAGCTCCTCGCTCTCGCCAGCTCTTCCGATGAGCACGACGACCGCTCGCGCCTTGGGTTCGCCGGCCGCGCTCACTCGCGGGGCGAACGCCCAGGCGAAAGCGAGTACCGCTGATGAGAAGCGAACGATGCGGATGAGCACGGATCAGGGACCGGGAGCGTTCACGACTCGACGAAGCGCGTCGATTCTCCCTCTGGCTTCCGCAGCGTAGACGCTATTCGGATGCTCCGCGAGCAGGCGTTGCCACGTGACGCGCTCCGCGTTCGCGCGTCCCAGATTCCGCAAGCTCTGGGCACGGCTCACGAGCGCTTCTTCCGCGAGCTCGCCGTGCTCACCCTTCAGGTACTGACCGAATTGTCGCTCGGCGTCGGTCGAGTCGCCCTGCGCGAGGAGCAGTTTCCCGAGCGACAAGCGGGCTAGCCGCGCCTCGTCCGACGAGGGATACCGCGCGATGAGCTGCGAGTAGAGCTTCTCCGCGTTCGAGAAATTGCCGCCTCTCCGGGCGGCGTTGGCGCTCGTGAAGAGAGCGGCCGCGGTCGACTCGGCGCTCGCGTGTGCGGCTCCCGCGACGACGGGCGAAGGATGAACGACGACCGGGGCCATCTCCCTGAGCGAGTCCGCGACGGGCTCGGGATCTTTGGGTTGGGCTCCCAGGGCGGCAGAAGCCGTCGGCGGCACGTTGATTTGCGGCGGCACGACGGCTCCCGTCGCGCCACTGCCCGACGCTGCGCGCCCGAGAAACCGCGCCGGCACCAGGCCGGCCCACATCGCCGCGGCCGCCCCCGTCGCACACACGAGCGCCGCAACGAGGAGCACGGAAGCGAAGCGTCTGCCCGCACGCGGCGCTCTAGCGGCATGCGGCGAGGCGAGCCCGCTCGCCGCCACGCGCATCATCGCGGCGTCGGCGGCTTTGGAGACGAGCGCTTCGTCTCCAGCGCGCACGGCTGTGCAAAGGTCCATGTCCAGGCCCACTCGATGCGCGACCTGGAGCTCCGGATCCGCCTGAAGAGCCCTCTCGAGCTCGCTCTCTTCCGCCTCGGAGAGCAGCCCGCGTCGCGCGAGCACGCTCAGATCTTCCGGCGAGGTGCCACCGTGAGTCTTCTTCATGCTTCGTCCTTCACGGTCTCGCGGAGGGCAGCGTCGGAATGGAGACGCACGCGAAGTTTGGAGAGCGCGTTGCGCAATCGACTCCGCACCGTATTGAGTGGAGCGGCGGTGACGGCAGCCGTCTCTTCGATCGTGTAACCGAGCACCGCGTGGAGCGCGAGCACCTCGGCCTGCGCCTCCGGCAACTCCGACACCAGTTGCCGCAGCCCTTCGCGCCGCCGAGCCGCGCTCACGATCTCCGCCGGGGAGCGATCGTCGCGCGCGAGATCGGCGAGCTCTTCAGGAGCGCTGCTCGGAGTATGACGGGTGCGATAGCCGGCGCGCCGGCGCGCGTTCATCGCCGTCTGCACGGCGATGCGGCACGCGAAGTGGAGCGGCGTGCACTCCCCGCGGAACCCCGGCAGCGCGAGGTAAAGGGCGACCATGGAATCTTGCAACGTGTCCTCGACGTCCGGGTGCGCGGCCCCGAGCACCCCGCGGATGACGCGCAGCATCGCGGGCCCCACCGTGACGAGGAGCGTCCGCTGCGCCTCCGGATTGCCATCCCGCGAGAGGGTGACGATCTGCGCCAAGGGCCCGGAAAGGCTCGGCTCCTGGTCGGCTATCCGCTGCGCTCCGCCGCCCGCCGGGTCCGGCGTCGGGCCTTTCGGCGTGAGGAGTCGCAGCATGACTTCTACCTGTACCCCGGCCAGGAAAAACGGACCACACACGCCGCGATGAAGGAGACTGGGCGGGGTCAAGCAGAGGAGAATCGAGCATGGTGGGGTTCACGCGAACGGGGTTCGTCGCAAACGTGGTGTTGCTGGCGACGGGGTGCACGGCGCGGGATTCGTCGAGCGGGCTCTTCGACGGAGGCGCGCACTTCGACGGAAGTGCGATGCCCACGAGCATGGACGCCGCGGTCGTCGGCTCGGCCATGCCGGTGGCTCCGGGACCGCCGCCGATCAGCGCCGGGACGCATTTCCGCGACGCGGGGCCGCAGACCACTTGCATGCGTAGGCCACTCCCCGTAGTGGGCGATGCCGGGGAATGCCGCTATGATCTCCAGCAAGGCCTTGGCAATGGCCCTCCTGACCCAGGGTATCTCGATCTCCGCGTCACATCCGCCGGGAGCATCACGCACATCGTTTATGCATCGTCCTGCGTGACGGACGTAGACGGCTGGTACTTCGAGATCAAAAGCCCAGGTTATATCGAGGTCGTGCTCTGCCCGGCCACCTGCAGCAAATCGCCGAGCCTCGTCGACGTCCATGCAGAATGCAGCGAATAGACCTTCCCGTGGCCGTTCACACGCTGACGGCGAGCGAGCGCTCTACTGCGTTCGCTCGCCGTTCAATATCTTCACGAGCTCGGCGTAGTCGGAGTCGTCGATGGCGCCTTGCTGCTTGCAGCGGACCTTGCCGGCGGGGTCGACGAGGAGATGGGCGGGGAGCTCCGGATCGCTGCCGTCGAAGCCGGCTTGCTTGAGCCAGTTGACGCGCGCGGGACCGTCCTCGAGCCAGTACGTCGCGCTCATTCCCGCCGCGGGCTGCGCGGCGAGGAACGTCTCGAGCTGACGTTGATCGTCGTCGATGGATATGAACGCGACGCGGAGCGGCGCGCGCTCACCGGCGGTCTTCGCCTCCCACGATTTCAGGCGCGGGATCTCCTCGCGACACGGCACGCACCACGCGGCCCAGAGATTCACCCAGGTCCAGTGCCCTGAACCGACGGGGAGCTTCTCGCCGAGGAGCGCGGTCTTGCCGGCGCGCGCGAGCGGCGCCTTGGGAGCGTCCTTTCCGGCCCTGCCGAGCTGACCGTCGCAGAGCACCTTGTGCGGCTTTTCCACCGTCGCGGCCGCCGTGACGACCGGCGAAGCCGTCGCCGTCGCCGCGGGTCCCGTCGCCTGCACGGCCTGCGAGCGCGCCTGGGGTGCGAGCTGCGGCTTCACGTCCTCGTCGCACGCTATCGACAGCGAGAGCGACGCCAGCGCCCCGAGTGCGAGAACCTCCCTGGTTCCGTTGATCATGCCTCGTCTCGCCTTCACAGCCGGCAATCCACCCATGACGCGAACGCGCTCCGATTGATCGCGTCGTCGTCGCACTTGGTCTCGTTCCGCGAGTTCGTCCACTGGCAGAACTCCTTGGGGTTCAGCTGCGCGTACTCGCTGCCGAGCCACAGGAGGCCGACCTTCTTGTCGACGTCGGGCTCGCCCGACGATTCCTTGATCTGGAACATCACCGAGTTCGCCCGGCGGTGCGACAGGGCCTGGTTCTTGTCCGCCGAGCCCGTCTTCGACGCGCGGGCGACGACGAGGAAGTAGCGCGCACCCTTCCGGTCCAGCCACTTGTCGTCGATGAGCTTCTTCGCGCCGTCGTCGAGCGCGTCCATCCCTGTATCGAACAGGATGACGCCGCCGCGCTCCCGGAGCGGACGGAAGAGCGCGTTGAAGTCGTCGTCGCTGATCGACGCGAACGTCTTCACGTCGGCGGGCTTGCAGCCGCGGCGCGAGTCCCCTTCGGCGAGTCCGCACGAATGGAGCACGCGCTCGAGCACCTGCTTGAACTGGGGCGTGCAGTACGGCGCCTCCGACTGATCGGCGACCGCGACCGCGGGCTTGTTCGTCTCGGGCGTCGCGAGACGCTCACCGGCGGCGTGCACCGAGGACCGGAGGGAAAAGAGCATCGACGCGAGCACGATGGTGCCCACCATCACGCCGAGGGTCGGAGCAACCAGCGCCGTCGGATCGCTCTGCTTCACTTGAGCACCTCCGGCGATAGCGTCGCGAGCGTGTACCTCAGGCCGATGTCCGTGTCCTCGTCGCAGAACCGCTTCGTCCCGAAGTACATCTGGGGGGTCGAGACGGGGATGCTGTTGTCGGCCGCGAAGTGGAGCTGCCGGTTCAAGGTCTGGAGCGTCTGCTTCGCGTCCATGCACTGGAGCGTCTGGGCGCCCCATTTCTGAGAGATCGCGGCGCGGAGTTGCTGCGGCCCGGCCTTGCCGGCCTTCGTCAGCTCTTCCTGGTTGTCGTACGACCACTCGAGCACCTGGCGCGCCTGGTTGCCGCCGCAGATGACCGCGCGCGCGACGAGACAGGCGCCGGGGTGAAGCGGCTCGCTCAGCATCCAGTTGCAGTCACTGTCGAGCGGGAAGAGCGACAGCTGGATGTTCAGCTTGTCGTAGACGTCCTCGGCGACGAGCCGCTCGTGGAACGCCTTGCAGGTCGGGCAGAGCGGGTCCTCGAACAGGATCGTCGGCTGGGTCGACTTCGGCGACGCGATGTGGATGAGCGCGTTGGCGCTCTCCTCCGCCACCTTGAGACCACCGCAGTTGCCGAGATAGGGGCGGCTGTCCGGCATCGCGCTCGCGTAGACGACCGCGGGCATCAGCGAGAACAACCCGAACGCGACGAGCCACGCCGGCGGCAAGAGCCATCCGACGTCGGGTCGTGCGGCCCCGTACGGATCGGCGGGGCGGTCGTAAGGCGAGCCGCTCGGCGCGCGCATCGACGGACCGCGACGGAGCGCGAGCAGGCCGGTGATCGCCGAGCCGGCGAGCAGGAACGACGATATATAAACGCCGACGCAGACGAGACAGAACGTCCCGAGCTTCGTCACGCTGATCGTCAGCATCACGAGTGACGCCCCGAGCGGCGCGAGGGCCAGGAGGGCGAACGTCATGACCGCCTTCCGCGGCGCCTTGTCCCCGGCGATGAACAGGTAAAGGGCGAACGCCGTGAGGAACGTGAACGCGCCGACGGCGAAGAGCGAGATCGGGATCCCTCCCCAGTACTTCTCCTTGAAGAGCGCCGAGTACGGGCTGTACATCGCCGCGCGGCAGGCGTCGGCCGAGTCGGTGACCGGCGCGCCGGGGATGATGCTGCAGTGGATGTCGTGCAGACGGCGGTCCAGGTGCTTCGCGTAGTCGAACGTCGAGTACGAGCTGAAGAGCAGCCCGAGGAGCGACGCCACCAGGGCCACGAGCCCGGAAACTCTCGTCATCTCATTCTCCGCGGGCGAGACTCGCAAAGCTTGGCGCGCGCGGGCAAGTGCCGTGGAGTCACGACGTCCGGCTCGGGCGAAAGCCGGGTGATTACGGTTCGATAGAGCTCGCGGCGCGTTACTCGGACGGCGCTTTCATGTCCCAAGGCCGCTGACCGTTCGGATCGCGGTGCTCGCGCAGCCACTCGAGGACGGCTTTTGCCCAGATCTTGCGACCTTGCATGGAAGGATGAATGTGATCCCTCATCCTCTCGAGGTCCGGAACCAGCGCCGAACTGTCGAGATAAACGCACGGCGCGCAGCTCTCGCGGATCGTCTGGAGCAGCGCCGGCCGAGCGCCGTGCCAGAGCGGCGGCGCGACCCAGACGCACGCCCTTCCGCCGAGACGCCCGACGAGCCGATGAATCGTCGGAGCGCGCTGAGCGGGGTCCGGGATGAGTAGCTCGTTCGCGCCCAGCGTGATGAGCACCAGGTCCGGATGAAACCGGCTCAGGTACTCGTCGAGATCCTTCTTCCCCGCCCAGGTCGGGATGTACGTGCTCGTCTCGTACTTGAGCACGCCGTGAACGCCCTGCCCCTTGAGCTCGCGATTCAGATCGATCCCGAGAGCGCCCGCGAACGAATCGCCGATCTGCAGGATGGTCGTCCCGGCCGGCAGCGGCGGCCCGGCAGGCACCGGCGTCTCGGCCACCGGGGTGGTCGCTGCCGGAGCGTCCGCGCTCGGTGCAGCCGTTGGAGCGACTTCGGGCTGGGGGTTCTCCCTCCGCGTCGCAGTCGTCGGCGGTCCGGCCCTCGCCGGCACGGCGCGCTCCGAGCCCGTCGCCGAGACGTCGGTCGGCCCCGCCGGAGCAATGGTCGGCGAGCACCCGAGCATCGTCACGACGCCAGCGACCGCCAAGAGCACAGCCCGCGACGTGAAGACGGCTCGAGACGCCGGGACGACTCGCGGTGGCTCTTCGCGATGGGGCGTCATGGGCAGCACGCGCTATTCCAGCCGACTCCGACGTCGCGGTTCTTGCAACCGGCGGCGTGGCCCACGGCGTTGCGCGCTTCGTGGGTACCACCCTCGAACCGGTTCGCGTGGGGACGTCGCGGCTGAAAGGTCTGACAGTCGTGGTCGAACTCCGGGGAGCGAAGCCGCTTCACGGCGGCGGTGTCGAGCGGACCCTTCGCGGGCTCCTCGACCTTCGTCGACCACTCGCACCCGTGGCCCGGCACGAGCTCGTGGAGCGGCGCACAACCCTGCTCGCCGGGCGGCGCGCAGCGCACGCCGTTCCACGTCTTGCCGTCACGGCATTCCGCTTCGAGCACGCCGGCGAGACACGCATCGTCCGGCGCTGCCCCGAACGGACACGGCTCGCCCACAACGGAGCTCACGCAACGAAACCCGAGGTGCGACTGCCGATCCCCGGGCACGACCCGGTTCCGGAGCCGCACCCGCATCCACTTGTCGAAGCGACGGCTCCAGCCGCCACCGCGATAGACCCGAGTCGCGCTCTGCACGGGAGGCCATGGGTAGTCCCCGTACCCGGTGCTCGTCCACTCCCAGACGTTGCCCGTCATGTCGAACAGCCCCGACGCCCCCGCCGGAAAGCTCTTCACGGCGCACGCGCCGCCCTTCTTCCAGCAAGCGCGTCCATCGGGCGACTCGTCCCCCCACGAGTAGAGCCTCTCGTCGCCCCCCGACGCCGCGTACTCCCACTCCGCCTCCGTCGGCAATCGCGCGCCGCGCTGCGCGCAGAACGTCTCCGCCTGCATCGCGTCCACGCAGTTGATCGGCAACTCGCGCGAGTGCCCGCCACTCGCCGTACACGTCACCCGCTTCGCGTCCGCCGGAGTGCACCTCCCCGTCGCAACGCAATCCGAGTACGCCCCCACCGTAACCTCCGTCCGATCGACACAGAACGAAGCCAGCCGAGTCCGGTACCGAGGCCACTCGTCCCCCACCCCCTCCCCCCGCACCGACCCTATCCAAGTCTCCCCCCCCGAAACCCGTTCCATCCCCTCCCCACAGGCAGCCCCGGGTGAGGGTGAGGGTCCGGGTAAGGGTGAGGGTCCGGGTAAGGGTCCGCTTCCCCTCCCGCTCCCGCCTCCCCTCACTGCCGACTTCACGCCGGTTTTCGTCGTGCATCTCTCGACGAGCTCCGCCATCTCGGCGCGCTCGGGCGGGCGTGGGCCTTCGAGCGTCGACCATTTCGCGTACGCGGCGGTGAGCGTCGGTACGTCGTCGAGCATGCAGGCCATGACGATGCGTAGCTTGTACGCTTCACGCTCGACGGTGGGCAGCGGCAAGCTCTTGCCGAGCGCCGTGTCGAGGCTCGACGCGACGAGCGCGTACCGTCCCTCGCCGGCGTAGGTGCGCGCGAGGAGATAGTCCGCGAGCCCGAGCGACGGCTCGCGCATCGACCACGCCCCGAGCGCCGAGATTGCTGCCGTCGGGCTCCGTCCGAGCACGGGATCGCCAACGAGGTACGCGACCAGCGCGTCGTGGCTCGTCGCGCCGGCGGCGTATTCCTTCACGTCGAGGGTGCGGAGCCGATCCGGGTCGACCACGACCGCGCGGACGTCCTCGAAGCGACGGCGCGCGTCGTCGTCCTGATGCGCCGCGAGCGACAGATCGCCGAGCGACTCGATGGCGCGGGCGCGCGACGCCTTGGCGAGCGACATGTCGGCACCGATGTGCTCGAGGAGCGCGCGAGCCGTGTCGAGCGCGCCCTCGTGCTGCGAGCAGGCCGCGACGCCGAGCCGCGCACCGAGATCGTGCGGATCGAGCTCGAGGAGCTTCGCGTAGAGCTCGCGCGCGCGCGCAGTGTCGAGCTGGCCGAGCGCTCCGCCGGCCTCGCCCTCCAGCCGATCGACGACGTGCGGGCAGCGCCGGCCGAAGATCGCCGGCTGATCGAACCGCGCGCGCGCGACCTGGAGCACGTCCTCGCCGACCTTCAGCGAGTCGAGCGACGAGAGCCAGCGCCGCTCGAGCTCCGCGAAGCTCGTCTTCGTGAGCGTCTCGAGCGACTCGCCGCCGTACCACGCGCGCACGACGCCCGCGCCCGCGTCGCGGCGGAGCCATTCGACGAACGCGCCGGCGACCACGTACGCGCGTGACGACGGCTCGCCGAGGAAGCTCAGCTTGAAGACGCGGTCGAGCGGCGGCAGAAGCTTCAAGTCGCGCATCGCCTTCGCCCACTCATCGAGCGAGAGCACCTCGTCTCGGGGCGCGGCCGCCACCGCGACGCCCTCGATGCGTCCCGGATCGGGGACGATGCCGAAGAACGGCCCCGCGACGCGGAATGGGCCGCGCGCGAACGTCCCCGCCTCGACGTGGGCGAGCTCGTGACGCATCACCGGGTGCGGGAAACCGTTGCGCTGGATGTAGATCTCTCGGCGCCACGGCTTCGCGATGTAGGTCCCCGCGGCGCCCATCAGGTAGCCCTTCTGATCGGGGTTCGCGAACACGAAGGCGACGACGTGGGCGGGCCCGGTCACGCCGAAGAAGCGGTCGAGCTGGCCGAGGTGCGCGTTGCACTCGTGCGCGAGCGCCTTCGCCTCGAGCTCCGGCGTGCCCGTCGGATAGACGAGCTCGCAGCGGCCGTCGGTGAGGTGCTGGCCGAGCGCTTCACGGATCGACGCCGTCGTCTGGTAGTGCCCCATGCGCGTGCCCTCGCACGAGTGCGTGACGCTGCACGCGCCGGCCAGGACGGCGAGCGCGGCCACACCCGAGCGAGTCCGCGCCGCCGAGCGCAGCAGAGGGAGCCCCCCATCCAGAAGCCGAGCCGCGGCGAAAACGGCAACCAGGGTGGCCACAGAGCCCATCCGGTAAGTGACGAGCCGGCCCATCCCGGTGATGACCGAGTCGTAGAGCGTCCCTGCGAAGAACCCCACGAAGGGGTCGAACGCGAAGACCATCGGGCTCGTGTAGAAGCGGACGACGCTGGCGACGACGCCCGCGAGCGGCCCCGCGACGGAGAGGGACACGAGCGCGGCGCGTGCGCGCCACCCGCGTGCGTCCGCGCGCACGCGACCCCGAAGGACGAGCCCCGCGATGGCGCCCCACACGCCGCCGAGGACGCTTCCCGCTGCCGGCCCGAGCAGAAACAGCGCGGTGCCCTCGGTGGCGTCACAGAAGCCGACCCGCACCCCGTGGACGAAGGAGACGACGAGCGCGACGGTGGCGAGCCACGAGCCGCTCGCGGCGCCCCGCGACACGGCGGCGAACGGCGTCGCGTCGCTCCGCACGACGTCGAAGGCGGTCGCGGCGGCGGCGAGCGACGGCAGGACGAGCCCCGCGGCGAGCGCGGCTTCGTATCCCGGGCCGTCGAAGAGCGGCACGAAGCCGAGCGCGAAGAGACCGACGGCGGCGAGCAACGTCGCCGTGCGCTCGGCGGAGCTCGCGACCAGGGGCGGCATCTGCATCGGCGTGCGCCGCGTCCGGCCGCGGCGTGACGGACTCGCTACGGGTGCATCTCGCTCGGCGGCTCACTCGGCCGCGCGAGCGTTCGCGGATTGCGGTTGGGCGGGCGCTGGAGGATCCACTGGAGCGCCTCGTCGGCGTGGTTCACGTAGCGGACCTGGATGTCTTCCCGGATCTCGATCGGGACCTCTTCGACGTCGCGCTCGTTCTTCGCAGGGACGACGATCTCGCGGATGCCGGCGCGGTGCGCGGCGAGCACCTTGTCCTTGATGCCCTCGACGCGGAGGACCGCGCCGCGAAGGGTGATCTCCCCGGTGGCGGCGACCTCGTTGCGCGTCGGAATGTCGAGGAGGAGCGACACGAGCGAGGCGAACATCGGGATCCCGAGGCCGGCGCCGTCACGCGACACGCCGCCCCGCGGCACGTGCATGTGGAGGTCGATGCTCTTCAGCCACTCGGGTTCGAGCAGGAACGTCTCGGAGCGCGAGCGCACGTAGGAGACGGCGGTCGACGCGGCCTCCTTCATGACGGGGCCGAGGTTCCCGGTGAAGTGGATCTTGCCCTTGCCGGGCATCCGGGTCGCCTCGATGAAGAGAAGCTCCCCGCCCGTCGCGGTTGCGGCAAGGCCGGTGGCCACACCGGGCGCCAGCTTCCGCTCGGCGAGCTCCGGCCGGTAGCGCTCGGTGCCGAGGACGTTGCGCACGTACTCGCGCGTCGCGTGCTCGTGATCGACGACCACGCCCTCGGCGAGGCGCACCGCGACGCTCCGGCACACGGCGGCAAGCTCTCGCTCGAGGCCGCGCACGCCCGCTTCTCGCGTGTAGTGATCGACGATCGTCTCGAGGCCGTCGCGGTCGAACTGGATCTGCTCCTCGCTCAGGCCGTGCTCGCGGAGCTGCTTCGGCACCAGGAACTGATGAGCGATGGCGATCTTGTCGGTGCGCGTGTAGCCGGGGACCTCGACCACCTCGAGCCGGTCCTCGAGCGCGTCGGGGATGCCGGCGTACTCGTTCGCCGTCGCGATGAAGAGCACCTGGGAGAGGTCGAACGGCAGATCGATGTAGTGATCGACGAAGGTGCCGTTCTGCTCCGGATCGAGCGCCTCGAGGAGCGCGGCAGCGGGATCGCCCCGCATGTCGACGCCCATCTTGTCGATCTCGTCGAGGACGATCACCGGGTTCTTGGTGCCGACCTTGCGGAGGGCCTGGATGATCCTGCCGGGGAGCGCTCCGACGTACGTCCGGCGATGGCCGCGGACCTCCGCCTCGTCTCGCACGCCGCCGAGGGAGATGCGTCCGTAGCGACGGCCCATGGCGCGCGCGATGCTACGCCCGAGCGACGTCTTGCCGACACCGGGGGGGCCGATGAAGAGGAGAATCGGCCCGCGCTTGTCGCTGCGAAGCTGGCGGATCGCGGAAAACTCGATGATGCGCTTCTTCACGCGGTCGAGGCCGTGGTGGTCCTCGTCGAGACAGCGCGCGACTTCCTTCACGTCGATGTGGTCGGGCGTCGTGCGGCTCCACGGGAGCTCGGAGAGCCACTCGACGTAGTTCCTCGCGACGTTGTACTCGGCGGACTGCGGCTGCATCGACCGGAGGCGGGAGAGCTGACGGCGCGCCGCCTGCTCGGCCTCGGGCGGCAGCTCGGCGCGCGCGATCTTGTCGCGGAGCGAGTCCACCTCGTCCTCGTCCCCGGCCTCACCGAGCTCGTCGAGGATGGTGCGCATCTGCTGGCGGAGGACGTAGTCGTGCTGCGACCGCGTCATCTCGTCGCGAATCTGCGCGGCGATCTGGTCCTTCGTCTTCAAAACGCCGAGCTGACGCTCGACGACCTCGAGCACGAGGCGCGCGCGCTCGAGCGGATCGACGGCCTCGAGGACGCGCTGCCGATCCTCGATGCTCGCGTGCTCGTCGGGAAAATTCGACGCGATGAGATCGGCGAGCGCGCCGGGCTCGCGCACGTTGTCGAGGATGCCCGCCGTCTCTTTCGGGAGATCGGGCAGGAGGCCGAGCATGGTCCGCGTCTTCTCGCGGAGGGCCTGGCCGAGCTGGATGAGCCGCTCGTCGTTCGTGCGGTTGTCGCGGATACGCTCGACCTCTGCCCGCATGTACGGCTCGAGGCCAATGGGCCTCAGAATGCGGAAGCGACCGAGGCCGTTGAGCACGACGCTGTAGTTGCCCGGCCCGAGCCGGATGACCTTCACGACCCGCGCCAGCGTTCCGATGGCGTAGAGGTCCTCGAACGTCGGTTCGATCGTGTCGGGGGAACGCTGAGTGACGACGCCGACGAGCGCCCGCTCCTGGCCCACCAGATCTTCCACGACCCTGACACTGCGCGGGCGGCCCACGTTGATCGGGACCACGGACATCGGGAAGAGCACCGCGTTCCGCAGCGGCAGGATCGTGATGCGCTCTCTAGGATTGCTCGGCGGAGCGTCGGATCCCATCGATCGCTCACAGTAGTACGATGAGTCGCCACGTCCAGCGAAGCCGAACGGCGCGCCGTGCCATCGTAATTGCTCATATATCGAGGGATTCGCCCCCCCTTCATCGGAGGGTCGGGCTAGGCTTCGGCCGAAGTGCTTCCGAAAGCCCTAGAACCGCTCATCGTGGTGTCCTTTGCGCTCGCGGCGGGCGCCATGGGCTGCCATCCGCGTGAACCGTCGAGCCCGCGCGAAGTGCTCTCGTCCTACGCAATCGCCCTCCAGGCGGGCAGAGCGAAGGAGGCGTACGACCTTCTGAGCGACGACGCGAAAAAGAACATGCCTTTCGAGGCGTTCGCGCGCATGGTGAAGGAGAATCCCGAGGAGATGCGCGCCATCTCCGTGGCGCTCGTGCGCCCGACGGAGACGTCCACCGTGACCGCGACGGTGACCACGCCGGACGGCGAAGCTCTCCTTCTTCGTTACGAAGCCGGACGCTGGCGTGTCGATCGTTCGGCGATCGACGTGTACGCGCAGGACACGCCCGAGGCGGCCCTCCGGTCGTTCGTGCGCGCATTCCGGAACAAGCGCTACGACGTGATGCTGCGTTTCGCCCCTGATGCCAAGCGGGAGGGCCTCGACGAGACGCGCCTCCGGACGGCGTTCGAGGGGGAGCAGCGCGAGGAAATCGAGCGGCTCACCCAGGCGATCGAGGCGGCGCTGCCGACCGCCGTCATCGAACACCTCGGCGAGCGGGCCACGATGTCGTATGGGTCCGGCGGCACGGTCGAGCTCGTGCGCGAGCACGGCGTCTGGAAGGTCGAGGAGTTCTGAGCGATGGCCGGGAGAACAGCCAGGGTAGAGCGAAAGACGAAGGAGACGAGCATCGTCGTCGAGATCGATCTCGACGGAACGGGGCGCTGCTCCATCGACACGCCGCTCCCGTTCCTTTCCCATATGCTCGAGCAGATCGGACGCCACGGCGCGTTCGATCTGACGGTGAAGGCCGAAGGCGACGTCGAGATCGACGGCCATCACACGACGGAAGATCTCGGCATCGTGCTCGGCCGCGCGGTGCTCGAGGCGCTCGGTGATCGCAAGGGCATCCGCCGCTACGGCTCCGCGACGCTTCCGATGGACGAGGCCTGCGTGACCGTCGCCCTCGACCTGTCCGGGAGGCCGTTCTTCGTCTGGCGCGTGCCGATGCCGAAGTCGAAGCTCGGCGAGTTCGACACCGAGCTCGCGGAGGTGTTCTTCGAGGCGTTCGCGCGGTCCGCGCAGGCGAATCTCCACGTCCGGCTGCTCGAGGGGCAGAACCTGCACCACATCATCGAGATCAGCTTCAAGGCGCTCGCGCGCGCGCTTCGCGACGCGACGGAGCTCGATCCGCGCCTGACCGGAATTCCGTCGACCAAGGGCTCGCTCGACTGAGCGACACCGCACGAGACGAAGCGAGCTACGCCGATGCAGATCATCCCCGCCATCGACCTGATTGACGGCAAGGCGGTGCGCCTTCGCCAGGGACGCTACGAGGACGTCACCACGTACACGGAGCCGCCCGACGAGATCGCCCGCGGGTGGCGTGGCAAGGTCCCGCACCTTCACGTCGTGGATCTCGAGGGCGCCAAGGCAGGGCACGCCGTCCAGACCGACGCGGTGCGAAAGCTCGTCGCGGCGTTCGGCGAGGGTGTCCAGACCGGCGGCGGCATCCGCTCGTTCGCGGCGGTGGAGAGTTATTTCGCTCTCGGCGTCAGCCGTGTCGTCCTCGGTACCGCCGCGATCCGTGATCCGGAGTTACTGAAGCGCGCTGCGGAGGCGTACCCACACCGCATCATCGTGGCAGTGGACGCCAAGGACGGTTTCGTCGCGACCGATGGCTGGCTCGAGGTCAGCGAGCGCCGCGCCGTGGATCTCGTGCGCGACGTCGGCGCGCTGCCCATCGCCGGCGTGCTCTACACCGACATCCAGCGAGACGGCATGGAAACGGGCCCCAACGTCGTCGAAACGGCGCGGCTCGCGGACGAGACCGGCGTGCCCGTCATCGCGAGCGGCGGCGTCGGGACCGTCGAGCATCTGCGAGCGCTGTCGAAGGCGTCGCCGCGCATCGTCGCGGCCATCGTCGGACGCGCACTTCACGAACACCGGTTCACGCTCGACGAGGCCGTCCAGGCCGCCCGGAGTTGAGGTAAAGTCCAGAGCTGGATGGACGACAGCGACGACGCGGCGGAGCCAGCGCGGGTCAACTGGTCCGTTCCTCCGCCGCCCGCGAGCCTGCCGACCGAGACGTCCGAAGCCGCCCTCGGTGAAGAGTTTCTCTTCCATCTGTATCGCGGCAGCGAGCTCCTGAAGGACGACCGGTTCTTCGAGGCGAGACCGGAGCTCGAGCGCGCCCTCGCCTTTCAGCCGCGCGACGTCCAGGGGCAGAGCTTGCTCGGGGTCGTGTACTTCCGGCTCGGTCATTACCCGCGTGCGATCCAGATCTACGAAGAGCTCATCCGCGTGCGCCCCGCGGAGGTCGCGCCGCGCATCAATCTCGCGCTCTGCTACCTGAAAACGGGGCAGCTCGCCGGCGCGCGCGGCATCCTCGACGAGCTCGTGCAGAACCGACCCGATCACGTGCGGGCGTGGGGCTACCTCGGGCTCGTCTATCAGCGACTCGGTGACTTCGAGAAGGCGAGCGTCGCATTCGACCGCGCCGGGCGTCCGCAGCTCGCCGCGCGCCTCCGCGCTTCGATGGAGCCGCCGGAGCATCTTCCGAGCGGCGTGGCACGGCGTGAATCGCAGCCGCCCGGCGTGCAGGAGTTCGCGCACGCCGACGTGCAGGCGGCACAGACCGTCCCTCCGCCTCCCCCGCCCCCGTCGATGGAGTCCGAGCTCGCGGCGAGCCGCGTGCCGTCGATCGCGCCGCCGTATTCGCGGCCCGCTCCCGGGACGCGGATGAGCATCCCGGTTCCACTCGGAGAGCTCGCACGCGACGCAACGCTGGTGTTCCCCGAGAGCCCGCGGGTCGCGATCCACGAAGGCTCCGCGGTGCTCGTACGCATCGAGAAGGCGTTCCAGGCGCGGAGCCACGCCGTGCGCGCGATCTTGCCGGACTCGTCGTGGGCCGTCACGACGAAGGTCCTCCGCCGTCGCGGCCGGAGCTCGATCACCGACGAGCCGCTCGGCGGGGTCACGTCGCCGTTCTCGACCATCGAGGGCGAAGGACGGCTCGTGCTGACCTTGCCGGAACCGCTCGCGCCGTTCATCGCGACGCTCGACGGCGAGCCGCTCTACGCCCGCGAAGAGCGGCTGTTCGGCTTCGACGGCTCCATCGAGTACGAGCTCGGCCGGCTCTCGCTCCCGGGCGGCGACTACGCGGGCGTCGTGAGCCTGTCGGGCTCCGGCTTCATCGTGCTCGGTACGCGCGGCAAGGTGCAAGGCATCGAGATCTCCGCCGATCGCCCCGCGCACGTCCGTCCGGCGCAGCTCATCGGATGGATCGGCCGCCTGCTCGCGCGGCCCGCGGGCGCGGACGCCGAACGGACGCCGATGCGCGAGCTCGTGACCCTCACCGGGAACGGGACCGTGTTGCTCGACTGGGGCTGACCGGGCCCCTCCGCACGGGGGCCGTAATCCGATGCCCTGAGGGGCCTTTGTGCTATTGCGAGTCTCGATGACGACGGATGAGGTCAGCGACGCGCCGATCCGCCGCCGTCGCCGGCCCCGACGCAGTGCAGATCCAGCGCGGGTCGCCCGCCGCCGCTCGCTCAAAGAGGACGCGCTCAATCTACCGAACATCCTGACGATGGCGCGCATCGTCGTGATCCCGGTGATCATGTGGCTCATCGATCGCGGGACACCGAAGGACTGCGTCATCGCGGCGATGGTGTACTCGGCGGCCGCGATCACCGATCTCCTCGACGGCTACCTCGCCCGGCGGATGCACGTGGTGAGCGTGCTCGGTAAGTTTCTCGATCCCCTGGCCGACAAGCTGCTCGTCATGGCGGCGCTCATCTGGCTCGTCCCGATGGGCCGCATCCCGGAGTGGGCCGTCGCACTCCTCATCGGACGTGAAATTTCCATCACCGCCCTCCGCTCAATCGCGAGCAGCGAGGGCGTCGTGATCGCAGCGGGCGAGAGCGGCAAGAGCAAGACCGCGCTGCAGATGGTCGGCATCCTCTGCCTGATCCTCGGCTTTCCGTATCACCTGTCGCTCGGCTTCATCGATCTAGGCCGGGTCGACCTCGTGTACGTGGGCCGCGCGCTCATCTACGTCTCTCTGGTTTTCTCGGTCACCAGCGCCGTCGAGTACGTCGGCCTCTTCGCACAGGCCGTCGAAGCGAAGGATCGTCGGCGCGGGCAGCCCTGAGCCACCGGAACATCGTCTCGACAGATTTGGAGGGCCGGAGGCAGGATTCCTTTCCGTTGCCGGGCGGGGAGCGGACTGCTACCTAGGCCCCCGGATGCGACACCGTACCCGCCTCTTCGGCCTCCTCCTCGTCGCTGCGGCGATGATCGCTGCGAGCGCGTGCTCGAACCAGGGCGAAGGAGACCGCTGCGACAAGAACAGCGGGGATTCCGACTGCGCCGGCGGGCTCGTCTGCACGACGATCACCGGGAAGAACTCCTGCACCTCGACGCAGGGGGAGCTCCCCTGTTCGATCTGCTGCCCGCCCCAGGGCCAGTCGGCGACCACCGCGGCGTGCAGCGCCGTGAACTCCGGTTTCGACGCAGGTCCGTCGACGGCCGCGGACGGAGCCGCAGGCGCAGGTGGAGCCGCGGGCGCGGCAGGCGCAGCTGGAGCGGCCGGAGACGCGGGGCTCGGCGGCAGCGGCGGCAAGAGCGGCGCCGATGGCGCGGCCGGTTCTCCCCCCGACGCGTCGCTCCTCGACGCGTCGATGGAAGCCGGAGGATAATCCCCGGGTGCCCGTCCGGGATCTCACCGCGCTCGCCGAGCAGGCCCTGCTCCTGTCCGTCGCGGTGTCGATTCCAGTGATCGCACTCGCCGCGCTCGCGAGTCTCGTCGTGTCGCTGCTGCAGTCGGTGACGCAGATCTCCGACACGACGATCGCTCACCTGCCACGGCTCCTCGTCGTGTCCGTGGTGCTCGTGGCGTCGGGTCCGTGGATGGGCGCGCAGATCGTCGCGTTCGCCATCCGCGCACTCTCCGGCGGGTCGTGACGACGCGGCGGCCCGGCGTCACAGGGGGGGAAAAGAAGACGCGACGCGCAGGGGCGGCCCTGTCGCCGAGCGACGTCGTCCGCGGCAAGCCGAAGCGCGGCAAGGACGTCGCGGTCGGCGGTCGCGTCGTGCTCATCGGCGAAAAGACGCTCGTCATCGCCGACTCGCTCGCGACGCTCGACGTCGCGCTCGTCGAGGACGCCGCCGCGCCGCTGTCGCCGGGCGAGCTCGTTCGCGTCGAAGGCGTCGTCGGCAAGAGCGGCCTCGTGAAGGCGCGCGTCGTGGAGCGGCACGCCGGACAGCCGACGACGTCCGCGTCGGAGTTCGGACGGCTCGTCCTCGACGGCGTCGGCTGGCGTCTCGCGGCGCGGGCGACGGCGCTCCGGACGGTGCGGGCGTACTTCGAGCGCGAGAAGTTCGTCGAGGTCGAGACGCCGGTTCGCGTCGCGAGCCCGGGCCTCGACGCTCACGTGGACGCGGTCCGCGCCGACGGCGGCTTTCTCATCACGTCTCCCGAGCTCCACATGAAGCGGCTCATTGTCGGCGGACTCCCGCGCCTCTTTCAGCTCGCCCGCGTCTCGCGCGCGAACGAACACGGCGCGCTCCACGAGCCCGAGTTCACGATGCTCGAGTGGTACCGTGCCTTTGCCGGCATGGAGGCCGTGATTCGCGACACCGAGCGCCTCGTCGAGGCCGTCGTTGCGCGGCTCGCCCCCCGCGAGAAGAAGAAGCGGACCATGGCGCGTACGCCGGACGGTCGCGCCATCGACGTCACTCCACCGTTCGACCGCATCACGATGCGAGAGGCGTTCCGCGAACACGCCGGCGTCGACGACGCCGCGCTCCTCGCGCGGACCGATCCGGATAGCTACTTCAAGACGTTCGTCGACGCGGTCGAACCAGGGCTCGCGAGCCGCCCGCGGGCATTGGTGCTCCACGAGTTTCCGGTCACCGAGGCGGCGCTCGCGCGACCCTGCCCGGATGATCCGACGGTCGCCGAGCGGTTCGAGCTCTACGTCGGCGGCGTCGAGCTCTGCAACGGCTTCGGGGAGCTCACCGATCCCGTCGAGCAGCGTCGGCGGTTCGAAGCGGAGATACTCCGGCGTCGCGTCGCCGGCGCTCCCGAGCAGCCCCTCGACGAACCGTTTCTCTCTGCGCTCGCGGAGGGAATGCCGCCTTCCGGGGGTAACGCACTCGGCTTCGACCGGCTGGTGATGCTCGCCCTCGGCGCGTCGTCGATCGCCGACGTGACCGCGTTCCCCGCTCTCTAGTAACAGGGGGCCTTAGCCCAGCCTTAGCCATCAAGATTCGTCGGATCTCTGCGAGCGAAGCGAGCCCGCGAAGCGGCGGGGGGCGCAGTTCGCCGGAGGCGAAGCTGCGGGGGGCCAAGGCCCCCCGTCAGTAAAAGCTCCGGGGGGCCAAGGCCCGCCTAGTACTGGATCAGGGAGATGACCGGCGTCGGCGTGAGCTTCAGACGGCCGGCGAGGCCCTCGAGCTCGATGACGAAAGCGTACGCGAGCAGGTTGCCGCCCTGACGGCGCACGAGCTCTCCCGACGCGGCGGCGGTGCCACCGGTGGCGAGCAGATCGTCGACGATGACGACGCGCGAGCCCGACCTGAGCGCGTCGCGGTGCATCTCGAGCTCACCCTTGCCGTACTCGAGGGAGTACGCGACGCGGTCGGTGCGAGCCGGCAGCTTGCCGGGCTTTCGCACCGGAACGAAGCTTGCGTTGAGCCGCGCGGCGAGCGCGCCGCCGAAGATGAAACCGCGGGACTCGACCGCGACGATCGCATCCACGTGCTCTCCGATGAAGCGCTCCGCCATCGAGTCGAGCGTGATGTGAAACGCCTTTGGATCGGCGAGGATCGGCGTGATGTCGCGGAAGAGGATCCCGGCCTGGGGAAAATCCGGGACGTCGCGCACCAGAGACCGAACGTACTTGAGCGTCTCGCCCGACACGGCGGCGGTGAGGGCCGCCCGCTTCGGCAGGACCGAGGGACGGACCGGCTCGGCCTTGGCGACGCCTCGCGGCGTCGGCTCCCTTCGCGCGGGAACCAGGGGCTTCTTCGAACCGTATTTCGAGCGCTTTCTCGCCGCCATTCTCGAACGAGAACGAGTAGCACGCTTACCGGTGCTCTGACTATCCGGTCCGTTCCACGATGCGACAGGCGGCGGGGATGTCTCCCGACGCGAAGAGGTCGAGAAGCAGCGGCGTGACGCCGATCGCGCCGGCGTCATAGGCCTCGGTATCGGAGCCCTCCACGAGCGCGTGCTCGGCTCCGGGCCCGCCGAGCCAGAGATACTCGACGCCCCGCGGATCGCGCCGATAATCGACGGTATCGGTGTACACGCGCGAACCGAGGCGCGTCTGCCGCAAGGGCCAGCTCGACCCGGGCGGGAAGTTCACGTTGACGAGGATCGGCGCGGCCTCCTCGATGACGGCCAGCGCCAGGCGGGCCGCGACGGCCGAGGCGGCATGAAAATCGCCGTCGCGGGCGTTCGAGACCGCGAGCGCGCGGTAACCACGTAACGCCCCTTCTCGCGCGGCAGCGACGGTGCCGCTATAGAAAACGTCCGTCCCGAGATTCGCGCCGTGGTTCATGCCGGAGACGACCAGATCGGGCCGGCGTGGAAGGACGCGTCCACCGGAGTGAAGCGCGACGTACACGCAGTCTGCGGGAGTGCCGTCGAGCGAGCAGATCCCCTCACCGTGCTTCTTCAGCCGGAGGGGGCGGCTCAGTGTGAGCGAGTGGCTCGTCGCGCTCTGCTCGGTGTCGGGGGCGCAGACGACGACGTCCGCCACCTCGAGGAGCGCCTCCCGCAGGATGCGCAGGCCGGGGGCGTTGTAGCCATCGTCGTTCGATAAAAGGACGAGAGGGCGGCGAGCGGGATCCATGTTCATGCTGAGACGTCGGAGCTCATTCGAGTCGCTCTCGAGAATTGCGCAGCTTCGGCCGGAACTCGAGAAGATTCGGACCGGGTTTCGTATGAACCCGAGACCGGCTACCGTGGCTGGTCGTGGGTGGCGAAGCCGACAGCGCGCGCGACATCGCACGGCGCGTGGAGGAGAACCTCGCACGGTTCGGCATCGCCGGAAATGTCGACGTCGTCTCCGACGTGGCGACGCTCCACGGGAACGGCCCCACGGTGTCCACCGCGGTCGGCGCGCTGGTCGTCGATTGGCCGGACCTCGCCGAGGACGCACGGGCGCGTCGAGCGAGCGAGCTCGCGCGCCGTCTCTCGTCCGAGCGGCGCACGACGGCGTCTCTATCGCCTCACCGGCGGAGGCGATTCCCGGCCTGGTTGCGGCGCGCAGCGCTCGTGACGGGCGCTCTTCTCGCCGCGGTCGCGGCGCTCCGCATGTACCAGCTCGTGGTCGCCCGCGGTGTCGAGGCGGCCCTGGTTCGCAGAGAAGCGGCAGGCGACGACCGCGACGTCAAGGAGCGTGAGGCTCGCAAGGCCCGCGTGTGCGAGGCGACGCGCTCGCGGGTCATGCGCGGGGCCGCGGTGGGCGCGTCCGACGCCGAGGGCTTCATCGTCGAGCTCTGGGCGCTCCGCGCACCGGAACGCGGCAACCCCGCGAGCGATCCCGTGCTCGCTGAGTTCGTGACCGGCGAGACGCCGACCGCGCGCGGCCGCGTCGTGTGGACCGGCGCGCCGTCCCTCGCGTCGCTCGACGGCGAGGACACCTCGGTGACGGTCACCGAAGCAAACGTCCCCGCCGACGGCACGCCCGCCTATCGAGGCGTTCGCGTCTCGTTCAGAGGTCGTCTCTCGACGCCGTACTTCGAGGACGGCCCCCGCCGCGACTACGTCCGCATGGCGCGCGCGCTCACCGACGCGCTCGGTACCGACCACGCTGCGCTCTATGCGCACTGCACGGACAGCGCCGCGCATCACCTCGGGAGCTGGTTTCGCGGTCCGACGCCCGGCGGCGCCGTCACGTCGCTGCTCTACTTCATGGGCGTGTTCGGCGAGCGCCCCGATTTGAGAAAATCCGTGCTCGTCCCCGAAGGCGGAACCGCGACGGATCTCGGCTACGCGTTCCAGCGCGTCTCCAGCGTCGCGAGCCCGCTGAAGAAAGCGCGCGTCATGACGTTCCTCGCCGCCGAGTCGGGCATGATCGCCGGCACCGACGGGACCGTGTCCACGATCACGTTCCCGTTTCGCGACTCGAACCGAGCGTCGCGCGCCGAGCACGGGATCGCCCGCGAGCTCGGCCTCGACGACCCGCGCTGACCGCCCCTACTTCTTCGCGGCGAGCTCGCTGACGAGCGGCGTGTTCACGTAGCGCTCTCCCGTGTCACAGATGATGGTCACGATGAGCTTGTCCTTCATCTCCGGACGCGACGCGAGCGCCAGCGCGGCCGCGACGTTGGCACCCGACGAGATGCCCGCGAGGATCCCCTCTTCGCGAGCGAGCCGCCGCGCGTGCGCGAACGCGGCGTCCTCGCTGATCGGCATGATCTCGTCGAGGATGTTGCGGTTCAGGATCGGCGGAACGAAGCCCGCGCCGATGCCCTGGATCATGTGATGTCGCGGCTTGCCACCGGAGAGCACCGCGGCCGCCTCCGGCTCGACGGCGACGATGCGCACGCCGGCCTTCTGGCGCTTCAGCACCTCCCCGACGCCGGTGATGGTCCCGCCGGTACCGACGCCGGCGACGAACGCGTCGACCTCTCCACGAGTGTCTTCCCAGATCTCGACCGCGGTCGTGCGCCGGTGCGCCTCGGGGTTTGCCGGGTTCTCGAACTGACGGAGCTGCACCGCGCCGGTGATCTCCTTCTCGAGCTCGTTCGCCCGCGCAACGGCCTCCTTCATCAGGGAGCCCGGCGTGAGCACGACGTCGGCACCGAGGTAGCGAAGGAGCGAGACGCGCTCGCTCGACATCCGCTCCGGCATGGTGAGCTTCAGCTTGTAACCGCGAGCCGCGGCGATGAACGCGAGCGCGATGCCGGTGTTCCCGCTCGTGCTCTCGACGAGCGTCGCGCCCGGCCGGAGGATCCCGCGCATCTCGGCGTCCTCGATCATCGCGACGCCGATCCGGTCCTTCACGCTCCCGCCCGGATTGCGCGACTCGAGCTTGATCGCCACGCGACCCGGGAGCCCCGCCGAGAGCCGCCCGAGGGCGACGAGAGGAGTCCTGCCAACGGTCGCTGAGACGTCCCGGTGGATCATATCGCGTAGTCTTCCACGAACACCTTAGCGTCGCGAAGATCTACGAGGACCCGGTCCCCGGTCTCGATACCGATGGAGTCGATTTCCAGCCGGGACATCTGGACCGTCACTTGCTCGCCGTCCGGCATGGAAAGCGAGATCTTGACGCTCGGCCCGACCCGCGTGAGGCGGTCGACGCGGGCGAGCGCGACGCCGTCCCGCTCCTCGGCCGGCTTGACGAGCCGGATGTCCTCGGGCCGGACGAAGGCGTTGAAGGCGTCCCCCTCCGCAGCACCGGCGGGGGCGTCGACCTGGAGCCCGCTCGCCTCTCCCCGGCCGGAGCGCACCGTGCCCTTGAGCACGTTGGCGCCTCCGAGGAACGACGCGACGAACGGCGTCGCCGGATGATCGTAGAGCTCGTGGGGCGCCCCCGCCTGCTCGACCTTGCCCTCGTTGAGGAGCACCACGTGCTGGGAGAGCTCGAACGCCTCCTGCTGGTCGTGTGTGACCAGCAACGTGGTCACTCTTGTCTGTTGCTGGAACCCGGCGAGCCACTCGCGGAGCTCGACCCGGACCTTCGCGTCGAGCGCGCCGAACGGCTCGTCGAGGAGGAGAACCTTGGGCTCGGTCGCGAGCGCCCGGGCGAGCGCGACGCGCTGCCGCTGCCCACCGGAGAGCTGCGACGGGAAGCGCGCCCCGAAGCTCGGGAGCTGGACGAGCGAGAGGAGCTCCTCGACCTTCTGCTTGATCTCCGGCTTCGTGCGCTTCCTGATGCGCATCCCGAACGCGACGTTGTCGAACACCGTCATGTGACGGAAGAGCGCGTAGCTCTGGAAGACGAAGCCCACGCTGCGGTCGCGCGGCGAGACGTGGGTGACGTCCCGACCCTCGAGGACGATTGAGCCGGCGTCGGGCCGCTCGAGCCCCGCGATCATGCGAAGAAGCGTCGACTTGCCGGAACCCGAAGGCCCGAGCAGCGTCGTGATCTCGCCGACCGCGGCTGAGAACGAAACGCCGGAGACGGCAGCAGCGCCGTCGCGCGAGCCGAAGCTCTTCGACACTGCGTTCACGGCGACGCTCACGGCAGCACTCCTTGCGCCTTGATCGGCAACGGCGGGAGCTCGGACGCGCCCTTCGACGGCTCGCTCACCGCCCACTCCGCGGCTTTCTTCACGACCAGAGTGACGAGCGACAGGAGCGCGAGGAGCGACGCCACCGCGAACGCGCCGACGAAGCTGTACTCGTTGTAGAGGATCTCGATGTGGAGCGGCATGGTGTTCGTCTCGCCGCGCACGTGACCGGACACCACCGAGACGGCGCCGAACTCCCCCATCGCGCGCGCGTTGCAGAGGATGACGCCGTAGAGGACGCCCCAGCGCACCTTCGGCAAGGTGACGCGGAAAAGGATCTGCCAGCCGCTCGCGCCGAGGGTGAGCGCCGCCTCTTCCTCGTCGTGACCCTGGGCCTGCATGACGGCGAGCACCTCGCGCGCGACGAGCGGAAAGGTGACGAACGTCGTCGCGAGCACGATGCCCGGGACGGCGAAGATGACGCGCATGTCGTGGTCCATCAAGAACGGACCCAGCCAGCCCTGAGCGCCGAAGAGGAGCACGAAGATGAGACCCGAGATGACGGGGGAGACGCTGAACGGCAGATCGATGAGCGTCGTGAGCAGGCTCTTCCCGCGGAAGTCGTAGTGCGAGATGAGCCACGCTGCGGCGATCCCGAACGTCAGGTTCAGCGGGACGACGATCGCGGCCGTGAGCAGCGTCAGGCGGATCGCGGCGAGCGACTCGGGATCGCCGAGCGCCGCGAAGTAGGCGCCGGCGCCCTTGGCGAACGCTGCGATGAACACCGTGACGATCGGCGCGACGAGGAGCAGCCCGAGAAAGCCGAGCGCCATCGCGATGAGGAACAGGCGCGCTCCGCGCGACTCGGAGGCGATCGCCTGCCCGTGCGTCCGGTGGCGGTGCGGGAGGGCTGCGATGGAGCCGCTCACGCCTCCGACCTCCGTGCCCAGCGCTCGAGTAGGTTGATGGCGAAGAGCATCAAGAACGACGCGCCCAGCATCACCGAGGCGATCGCCGTCGCGCCTGCGTAGTCGTACTGCTCGAGCTTCGTGACGATGAGAAGCGGCGCGATCTCGGTGTGCATCGGCATGTTGCCCGAGATGAAGACGACCGAGCCGTACTCGCCGAGCCCGCGGGCCATCGCGAGCGCGAAGCCCGTGAGGACCGCCGGAAAGATCGCCGGGAAGATGACGCGGGTGAAGGTCTGGAAGCGGGTGGCGCCGAGCAGCATGGCCGCCTCCTCGACGTCGTCGTCGAGCTCTTCGAGCACGGGCTGGACGGTGCGCACGACGAATGGAATGCCGACGAAGGTGAGCGCGAGCGCGACCCCGAGCGGCGCGAACGCGACCTTGATCCCGAAGCGCGCGAGGAAGCCGCCGAAGAACCCGTTCTCCGAATATACGGTGGTGAGGGCGATGCCCGCGACGGCAGTCGGTAGCGCGAACGGCAGATCGACGAGCGCATCGGCGATGCTGCGGCCGGGGAACTCGTAGCGGACGAGCACCCACGCGACGAGGACGCCGAAGACGGCGTTCACCAGGGCGCCCGCCAGCGACGCGAAGAAGCTCAGCTTGTAGGCGGCGAGCGCGCGTGGCTCGGTCACGATGTTCCAGAGCTCGTGAAGCCCGAGCGAGCTCGTGCGCACCACGAGCGCGGTCAACGGTAGCAAGACGAGGAGCCCGACGTAGAGCACCGTATAGCCGAACGACAGACCGAAGCCCGGAAGTACGCCGCGTCGCTCGAGACGGAACATCGTCACTTCTTGAGATAGACGTCGTCGAAGATGCCGTGGTCGTCGAAGTGAGTCTTCTGCGCCTTGGGCCAGCCGCCGAACGTGTCGTCGATCGTGAGGAGCGAGAGCTTCGGCAAGTCCGCCTCGTGCTTCTTCGCGATGTCGGGATCGCGCGGGCGGTAATAGTGCTTCGCGGCGATCTCCTGCCCTTCGGGGCTGTAGAGATACTTCAGGTATTCCTCGGCGACCGCTCGCGTGCCGTGCTTGTCGACGTACTTGTCGACGACGGTGACCGGCGGCTCGGCGAGCATGCTCACGCTCGGGGCGACCATCTCGAGGCCGTCCTTGCCGAGTTCCTTCATCGCGAGGAAGGCCTCGTTTTCCCAGGAGATGAGCACGTCACCGATGTTGCGCTCGACGAACGTCGTGGTCGACCCGCGGGCACCCGAGTCGAGAACGGGCACGTTCTTGTAGAGCTTCTCGACGAACTCCTTCGCCTTCGCGTCGTCTCCGCCGGGGGCCTTCAGCGCGTAACCCCAGGCTGCGAGATACGCCCAGCGCGCGCCGCCCGACGTCTTCGGGTTCGGAGTGATGACCTTCACGTCGTCGCGGATCAGATCCGGCCAGTCCTTGATCTTCTTCGGGTTTCCCTTCCGGACCAGAAAGACGATCGTCGACGTGTAGGGCGAGCTGTTGTTGGGGAGCCGTTTCTGCCAGTTCTCGGGGATGAGCTTCCCCTTCGCGTACAGTGCGTGGACGTCGTAGCCGAGTCCAAGCGTCGCGACGTCCGCCTCGAGGCCGTCGATGATCGCTCGCGCTTGCTTGCCGGACCCGCCGTGCGATTGCTTGATCGTGACGTCCTGACCCGTCTTCTTCTTCCAGTACGCGGCGAAGGCCTTGTTGTAGTCCTCGTAGAGCTCACGCGTCGGGTCGTACGAAACGTTGAGGAGAGAGATGGCGGCGGGAGCCGGCGTCGCGCCGCTCGAGCCCGCGGCGGCCGCGTCGCTCTTCTTCTCGGCGCAGGCCGAGAGGACGACGGCGATGCCGGTGATCAGAGCGAACAACGGAAGAGAATTGCGGGTCATGTCACTCCACGCGTCAGATCGAATACCGCAGCACGGGCGGTCCCTCGAGAGAAGCTCGCTGCACGCGCGCGACCAGATCGGCGAGCGTCGTGCTCTCGAGTAATTTCACGGAAGATTCGTACATTTCCTGAAGCACCAGGCGAACGCCGCAGGTCGCCTCGTCCTTGCAGCCCTCGCAGCGCTGGTACGCGGTGCGACTCAAACATGGGACGGGCGCGAGCGAGCCGTCGAGCACGCGCATCACTGACGCGATGGAGATCTTCTGAGGGACGACGGCTAGGTAATAGCCGCCTCCCCTGCCCTTGCGGCTGCGCACGAAGCCGTGCTGCTTCAGCTCCGCGAGGATGAGCTCCAGGAACTTTCTCGGGATGTCTTCGCGCTCCGCGATCTCGGCGATGAGAACGGGCTCGTCCGGCGTCGCGGTAGCCAGGTACGAGAGCGCCTTGAGCGCGTACTTCGTCTTCATCGTGATCATCGATGAATCCGGACGGGTACAGACAGAACTACCCTGCTCTTTGGGCGGTTATCCAGTTGAAATGTCAGAGTAATCTGGAGCAACTCGAATCTCCCATTATTCCGATAGAGTTTTCTTAGCTTCTGGGTCCGCGGACGTCAATGCCTTACCGGCCGCGCACGCGCTCAGCGCACGTCAATCCGGTAGGTACTCCACGTGACGCCTCCGCGGTCGTCGCGAATGACGGCCCAGACGACATCGGCGCCAGCCTTCGACGGAGCGGTCCACATCGTCTGCGCCCGCGCCTCGTCGGGGTCGCTCTCGGACACCCCGGTCCGTCGCTCCGAGAAGTCGCCCGCGGTCGCGTACCAGGTGACCGCGATCCCTTCGCGCCGGTCGACGATCTGGTCGGCGACGGCGTCGAACCAGGCGTACGTCTCGGCGCCCGTGCATCCCTTGCTCACGCCGGCAGGGCAGTCGTCGGCGCAGGACGTCGCGTCCTCCCGCTCGCCGCAGATGCCGTCACCGCAGACGGATTTTCGCGGGCAGCTCGCCCACTCCGCCTTGAGCGTCACCGTCGTTCCGCGGCGGAGCGAGACCGATGCGGAATCGCCGTCCGGCATCAGCACGGTACTCCCGTCTAGCCGCAGCGTGTCGATGCGCGGATTCTCGTTCACGCGGTAGCGCGACCCGAACTCGACGCGCTCGTCGGGCGACAGACCGGGCACGCCGCAGTTCAGGCGCACCGCGCCGAGCGTCGGCGCGTCGGCGAGGAACGCGACGATGGGCTGGTAATAGCCGCCCGTCGGATCCGGATCGACGGGACGCCCGCCGGTCTGCCCGGCCTTGGGCGGCGGCGGGTTCGGACCGAAGAGACTGCACGCCTCGCGAGGAACCGCGCCGGTCACCTCGTCCCCGCGTCCCGCGGTTTGCTCGACCGAACCGTCTGCGCCTCTGCCGAGGCATGCCTCACTGACCGCGCCGAGCTCGGTCAGCGGCTTTCTGTCGAGGCAGAGCTCCCAGTCCACGGCGGGAGTGCGCACATCGGGCGGCGCGGCGACGAGCGCCGTGAACGTCACGGCCGCTGCCGGAGCGGCCTCCGCCGGAGTCGTCGCGACGGCGAGCAATCGCGGTCTGGCGACCGTCGCGAGGTCGTCGGTCACCGTCGGGATGCACGCGCTCACCGACATGAATCCGGCAGCCGCGACGAGAAGGGCGTGTCGCATCAAAACGTCCATTTCGCGCCGGCGATCGGCAAGATGGGAAGACCGCGGATGTACCGCTTCTGCGAGTAGTCGGCGGAGTACACGATCTCCTCGTAGTTGGTGCGGTCGGTGACGTTCTGGACGTCGAGGTACGCTTCGAGCTCCGTGCCGGCGAGCTTCCATCGCTTCGAGAACCGGACGTCGAGCTGCACGAACGCCGGGATGCGCTCGGTGTTACGGGTGCCGAGCACCGGATCATAAAGATCGCGTCGCGAGTCGTAGTAGGCACCGACGACCGGCGTGCGCGGATACCCCGTCGCGTAACGGAAACGCGCGCCGACGTCGTACCCCTTGCCGAGGTCGTATGACGCGAGCGCCGTCAGGACGTGGGTCTGGTCGTAGTCGAAGAGCCGGTACGGCGTGCCCGGTGCGTCCTGCCGCTCGCTCCGGAGTAGCGTGTACGCGACCCAGCCGAAGAGCCCGTGCGCGAGCTCACGACGGAGCAGGACCTGCGCGCCGAAGGAACGCCCCTGCCCTGCGCCGACGAGCGCCTGCGCGAGCAGCGGCGCAGGCGACGGATTGCGAACGGCGAGCCCGTCGGAGTGAGAATAGAACACCGTGGTCTCGGCGTTGAGGAGCGACGCGAGCTTCACGTTCATGCCGAATAGCAGGTGCGTCGCGACGGAGAGCCCGAGGAGCGGGTTTCCGAATACGGGCGACAGATCGGCGGCCGCGGGCGGCTGGTGATACTTGCCATAGGCGGCCTTGAACGTGACGCGATTCGTCAGTGCGTAGCGCGCCGAGAGCCGCGGTTCGATGGAGACGTCCCCGACGTACGCGCCCGACGATGGGCCGTCACCCTGCTTCGGAAAGCGACGGCTCACGCTCATGAAGAGCGGCTCGAGCCGCAATCCGGGGATCACGTGGAGCTTGTCCGAGAACAACCCGAAGTCACCCTCGGCGTAGGGAGCGGCACTGCCGATGATGGCGTTCCACTGGTCGGCGTTGACCTGGTCGCCAGGCGGCTGACCGAAGATGTGGGCATCTCCCTCGCGCGGCGGTGATGCGATCGAGCCCGAGCGATGCGCGTCCGCGACGGTCGCTTCGAGATCGAGCCCCACGTTGGCGTTCAGGAACGGCGCAACTTGCCCGCGGTAACTCGCGCGGAGACCGTAGTTCATCGAGCGGACGTCGACCGACGTCGGCGTCCCGCCGAACTGCTCGACGAGCGACGAGTGGTCTCTGCCGACCCAGGGCACGATCGATATGAGGGAACCATTACCGGGGAGCTTCTCGTAGCGCGCGTAGATGCGGTCGAAATAGAGGTCCTGGGTCTGGCTCTTCCGCTGCGCGGGATCGGCGCTCGCGACGCTTCGCTGGAGGGTGTCCGACGAGAGAAGGCCACCGACCTCGACGAACTCCTTGTCCGAGTCGCGATACCGGATGGCGGCTTGCCCGTCGTAGTACTTCGGGATCGGGAAGAACTCCCCGACGTCGCGGGACGTCACCTGGTCTAGGGCCCAGTCGAGGTGGCTCCGGCGCACCGCGCCCTCGATGCGCCACTTGTCCGAGATGCGCCCGTTGACCTGTGCCGAGGCGTCGAGAAAGTCGAGCTGCACGCTACCGTGCAGGCGGTCGTCGCTCGGCGCGCGCTTCTCGATCGTCACCAGGCCCCCGAGACCGCGTCCGTAGGTGACACCGTAACCGCCGGGCGTGAGCTCGACCGAGCGCACGAGGTCGGTATGGACGACGGAGCGCAATCCGCCGAAGTGATAGAGCAAGGGCACACGCACGCCGTCGACGTACACGCGGGTGTCCTCCGGCGCGGCACCCCACACCACGACGGCGCCGGAACCTGCCGTCGCGCGCGACACGCCGGGCATGCTCTCGACGATCTTGAGCACGTCGCCCTGGGTACCTGCGACGCGCCGGGCCTGTTCGGCCTCGACGACCGTGGAGACGATCTGCTTCGTGAGCTTCGGCGCGATGATGACGATCTCGAGGTCGTCCGAGTCCTCGCTCCCTGCCGTCGCGGGAGGGGCGAGCTCGACGTCGTACGTCGCGTCGAGTTTCTTCCCGGCCTCGAACGTCTCCTCGGTCTGCATCGCCTTCAGATCGGCACGCGACAGCGACACGCGGTGACTACCTGGAGAGACCTTCTCGAAGTGGAAATGGCCGGCGGCGTCGGTGATCGCCTTCTGCCCGTCGTCGAGCGCAACCTCGACGCCGGCGAACGCATCGGCAGCGCCGAGTTTCTTCACCGTGCCGTCGAAGACCGCCGTCGTGGGCGCGTCCGTCTTCAGCACGAACTGGTACCGGTACTGGATGCGCATCGCGGCCGGCTGATTGTCGATCTCCGCCGGCGTGAAGAGAAACTGACGGACCGCCGCGATCGCGGCCTCGTCGAAGATCGTTCCCGCCGAGGTCACGACGGCCACGTCGTCGACGGTACCCGTCGCAGAGATCGCGATGAGGAGCACCACGGAGGCGGAACGCCCCGCGGTCTTCTCCGCCTCGGGATAGGGCGCCTCGACGAACTTCACGAGCGCGGGCGGCTTCGTGAGGACCGGCTTGCGCTCGTGCTCCACCGGGGCTGCGCCCTGCGCATGCGCTAGACGCGCCGTGCCCGCCACGAGCAGGACGAGGATCGTGCCGAGCCGGCGCGTCCACGCGACCCAGCGACGCGGGGTCACCATCGAACGAGGTACCGCTGAGCGAAGTGACGAGCGACGAGGACCGCGAGCGCACTCATCCAAGGTTGAACCGCATCGAGATGGTGAACGTCGCGCGCACGGGCTTGCCGCACTGAATGGCGGGCTCGAACGTCGCCTGGCGTGCCGCGGCGAGAGCCGCCTCGTCGAGGCCATACCCGAGGCCGGCGAGGATCGAGGCGTCGACGACCTTGCCGGTCTCGTCGACGGTGATCCGCACGCGAACCTTGCCCTCGACCCCGGCGGCGGTCGCGTTCGCGTTGTACGAGGGCTGCGGCACCGAGACCGGGTGGGGCTTCGTGGCCGGTTCGTCACAGGCCGGCCCCGTCGAACTCGGACCTGCCTGCGCAGCGAACGCGCGATGTACGGGCGCCGTGCGCGGCGCTGCCGCCGCTTGCCCCGCGGGGAGCCCGAGCGGCACTGCCACGCCATCTCCACCGACCGCGCCACTGAGCGACAGCCCGAAATCCGGCAGAGCATCCGCGAGCGCGACGCGGGACCGCGCGACGGGCGGTGGTGGCGTGTTCACCGCGGGAGGCGGCGGTGCCGGCGCAGCGACTCGCCGCGCGACGTGATGTTCGAGCTTGGGCGGCTCGGGCTCGACCACGGCCTTCGGCGGTTCCTTCTTCGGCTTCGGGACGTCGGCCATCTCGATCGCCGTTGCCGCGTGCGACTCGCTGACGTGCATGCGGCCGAGACCGACGGCGAGCGCGACGTGGGCGCCGACGCTGAAGACGAAGAAAGGAGTACGACCCGACATGCGCGTGCCCGTTTACTTGGAGCGCTCCACGTTGATGGCGAACTTGGTGATGCCCTCGAGCTTCGCGGCATCGATGACGCCGACGACCTGGCCGTGATAGGCGAACTCGTCCGCCGTGATCACGAGGCTCACCTCTTTCGAGCTGGCCTTCGCAGCACGGAGCTTCGCGGGCAGCTCGGTCTTCGTGACGGGCGCGTCGTTGAAGAGCAGCTTGCCGTCCTTGGTGATGGTCACGACGTAGGTCCGCGCGACCTGCTCGTCCGACGTCGCCGTCTTCGGGAGCTCGACCTTGAGGCTCTGCGACACGATGTACGTCGCGGACACCATCATGATGACGAGGAGCACGAGCACCACGTCCACCATGGGGGTGACGTTGATGCCGACGATGCCGCCCCTGCTCCCACCACGCGATTGCGTCACGGATGCCATGACTAGGCCGCTCCGATGGCGCTCGGGTATTCCGGGTCGAGCGACGCCGACCGTTGCTCCTCGGCGGGCTGTGCGAAGGATTCGTGAGCACGGAGCGCTTGCCGTTTCTCACCGAGCGACGGGTCCGCCTTGAGGTAAGCGGTGATGAGCTTGGTGAGGGCGAGCGCGTCGGTCTCCACCTCGCCGATGCGCTTCTGCACGACGTTGTAGGCGACGACGGCGGGGATCGCGACGAAGAGCCCGACGCCGGTCGCGACGAGCGCCTCGGCGATGCCGGCCATCACGCCGCCCATCGCCGACGTGTTCTTTCCCGCGTCTCCGAGACGCTGGAACGAGATGATGACGCCGAGCACCGTGCCGAGGAGCCCGACGAACGGCGCGTTGTTACCGAGCGTGCCGAGGAAGTTCAGCCCGCGCTCGAGCTCCTTCTTCACGCGGGCGAGCTCGTAGTCGACGACGTCGCTGATGGCGGCGGTGCCGCACCCCGCCCAGCGGAGCGCCTCGCGCGCGACCCGGGCCTCGAACGACAAGCTCCGTGCGAGGACCGCGTCGGCGCCGTCGAGATCACCGGCGTCGAGCTTCTTGCCGAGCTCTCCGCGGAGCGCGTCGAGATCGACGGCCCGCTTCCGGAAGAAGAGCCATCGCTCCGCCATCGTCGAGAAGGAGAGGACCGATAGCCCGAGCAGGACGTAGAGCACCCACGAGCTGCCGAGCAACGCGACTTTCAGTAATCGTTCGATGATCATGAGCGTGACCTTTCTCCGAGTGACCGCCGGGGTTGCCGGGGACGATGCGTCGTGCGCGAGCCCGGGTGGGCCGCCGTGCTAGTTGCTGTCGAACTCCGTGATGAAGAGGCCCCTGCCGGCTCCGCCGTTCTCGTCGAGCTGGAGGAGCTCACCGGCGGTGTCGAAGGTCTGGACGACCTGGTACGTGCCGGCCTTCTTGGCCGCGCGCCCGGCGTGAAACGACAGCTCGAACCGGGCGGAAGCCTGGCCGCACGAGTCGAAGAGATTCGCGTAGACGAGGTAGTGCCCCTTCGCGGGCTTCTCCTGGAACACGAGGTCTTCGCGCTGATGACCGTCCACGACGCACCCCGCGTTCGAGTCGCGGTCGAGCGTCCCGACGTCCGCCGGAAGCGGAGTCGGGATCCCCGCGTCGCCCTCCGCAGGTACGGTGCTCGGATGCTTGGCGTCGACGAGCTTTCCGTCCGGCGCAACGACCTCCAGATCCAGGTCGACGGGTGCGTCCCACGACAGGCTGATCACGAGCGCCGGCGGCGCGATCGTCGGACGGCACGCATTCAGGTTGTCCGGAATGACCGGCGCGATGCAGATCGGCTGATCGAACTGGGTGCCTGCGCCGCCGTGCTCGTCGAGCGCTACGAAGAGCAGATCACGGCTTCCGACCGGTACCTGGTCCGAGAAATCGACGGTGACGCCGAACTGATACTCGCCGTTGTTCAGCGGATCGGCCGCGCCGACCGGGACGAGCCAGTAACCGGAGCCAGCGCCCTTCAACGCGACCGCCACTGCCGCCGCGCTCGGCGATGCACGACCGGTGTAGACCTTGTCGGTCGCGCCGGCGAAGGTGACGCCGCTCTGCGCGGGCAATGACGTGATGCCGGGCAGCGACGGCTTCGCTCCAGCAGCGATCCGTGCCGCCGACAGAGGCGCGCTACCGGGAAGCTTTCCGGTCTTGAAGCGCGCGTTCTCCTTGAGGAGCGAGTCGTGGACCTGGAGCGGCTCGTTCGCGCCCTCCGAGAGCGTCTCGTTCGAGCAGGCGCACATCAGGAGAGCGGCGACGGAGGAGGCGAGGCGTTTCACAGGTTCACCTGTAGCCGCGCCGTCCAGGTGTCGTTCCTGGCGTCGGTCGGGACGCCGCTCGCGGTGCGGCCCAGGTAATCCTGGACGAAGTCGTACTCGAAGAGGAGGCGTCCCCAGCGCGGCACTGCCAGACCCACGACCGGCGAGAACGTGCGCACCGTCTGCGTGCGCGGAAGGAAGTTGCCGCGCCGCTGCTCGAAGACGTCCGCGTTCGGATCGTAGACCGAGAAGCGGAAGCCGGCGAAGCCGTAGCGAGTGATGTCCTGGGTCACCGCGGCGTAGCCACCGAGCTGACGGACGTCGACGCCGCCGCTCGACGACGACAGCGGATCCGACACGAGATAACCGCGGTCGTAGTTCTTGCTCGCGTACACCTCGCCGTAGACGTGCGTCTCGCCCAGCGACGTCCGCACACGCACGCCGAGGTCCAGACCGAGTGCCCAGCGGTCGAAGTTCTTCGACGGCGTCGCGGCAGAGCCCGGCTTGCCGGACACCTCCGTCGATTCGGCGACGCCGTTCTCGTTCTGGTCCTGCCAGACGAGGGTGCCCTTCGTCGCCGGAGTTCCCGCGTGAAATCCCTTGCCGGTCGCGAAGGACGTACCGATGCCGAGATCCACCGCGTTCGTCACCTTCACGGCGGCGCCGAAGCGCCCGGTGACGTCTTTTGCCGAGTTCGGGTCGTGCGGAAGCCCGTGGAAGTCCACCGGTTCGCCGTTGGAGACGGCGACCGCGTAGCGCAGGAACGTCGCCGCTCCCGATATCTTCACGCCCGCGTCCATCTTCGTCGGGAAGAGCGCCGACGACGCGAGCGACCGCTCGGCGAAGGTGCGCGTCCGATCCGGCTCGAGAAGCTCGTACCCGAACGGCAGATCCGTGATGCCGGCAGTGACCATCACCACGGGCGCGAGCTCCTCCGGGTTCTCACCGCGGTAGAAGAGCGACACCTCGGCTAGCCGGATCCCGACGTCCATGCCGCTCACGGTGTTGGCGTCGAGCTCGAAGGTCGCAGCAGCGTACTTCCAGCCGCGGTCGGCGCGAAAGCGTGCGCGCCGCACGTAGAAACGATCCAGGTTGAGCGGCGCGCCGCTCTGCGCGAGCTGATCTTCCGACGCCTGGCTGTGAAGACAATCCGCCTGCAGATAGCCGCCGATGCCGAACCCGGGGTGTGCGGTCGGTGAGTAACCGGCACCCTCCAGCGTGACCGCGTTCTCCTCGTACTCGTGACGTACCCGCGCAGCCTTCAGGGCTTCCTGGCGTGCGCGCTCTTCGAGCGCAGCAAGGCGTCGTTCGAGCACCGAGACGCGCTCGACGTCGCTCGTCGTCTCCGGAGCAGAACTGACCGGAGACGGAGGCGTCACAGGAGGCGCTTGCGGCGGGGGCACCACGGGTGCCGGTGCTGGCGACGCGGGCTGGGCCGGAACTTCGAGGTCTTCGTCCGTCCCTTCCGACTGCGCTGCCGGGGGTGAGGATGCCTGCGCGCGGCCGAGAGAGGACACCAGCAGAAGAGCCAGCGACGAGGAGATCGAAAGAGCACGTTTCAAGACGAGAATTCCATGTCGGGACGTGAGGACGCCCTCGCCATTCGCACCGGCGATCGCGCACGTGGTCGGGAGACGCTCGAGGCGTCGCAGCGATCGCGGCGGAGCTTTCGAGCTGCTTCCACCGCGATCTAGCTGTTATTCCATCGAACAAATAGACTAAATGAGAAATCAGGGCAGGGGAATCAGCTTGCCGCCGTTCCAGTTCACGGCGCCGAGACGGGCGGCGTTGTCGAACGGAGAGCACTCCGAGTCGGTGCAATGATTCAGGTATTCGGCCGGTTTCGACGGCGCGCACGCGAAGCAGTCCGCGGGGTTCTTCCCCGTCTTCGTCGGATCGCATTCCTCACCGCCACCATCCTCGCTACCGGCTCCGCCGGTGCCTGTCTTGCCACCGCTGGAAGGCGGCTCGCCGGCGTCGCCGGCGCTTCCCCCGCTGCCCGCGTCGGTGTTGCCACCACCGCTCGAGCCCGCGTCGGTCGTACCGCTACTGCCGCCGGTGGTGGAGGACGCGCCGGAGCTGCCGCCATTGCCGTGCGGCACGGCCGCGTCATCGTCTCCAATTGGAGGAGGGTTGTTGGTCGGAGCCGGATTGTCGCTGGAGCATCCCACCGACGCCGCGCCGCCTGCTGCGAGCGAAAGAGCAAGCGCGAAGCCCGTCCGGCGGAGAGAAGATTGAAGCGCGTTCATCAGTAGGCCTCGCAGTAGCCGCTGGTGGCGTTGGAGGGAAAAAGGCGGCATTTCGGTTCGCTCTTGCTCTTGCAGTCCTTGTCGGCGGAGCAGACCGTCCCGGTCGTCGTGCCCGTCGCGTTCTTCTCGAAGTAATGGGTGCAAGGCACCGGTGGCGCGAACGAGCTGATCGCCCCCGCCGTCCCGTCGCGCGTCACCTGCATCGCGCACTGGGGAATGTCACCCGCCTTGATCGTCAGCGCGGCCACGTCGAGCCCGTCCGGAGCGTCGATGGTGCCGTTGAACCAGCCGACGAGATTGGCGACGTCGGCGTTGACGATCTTCTTCTTCGAATCGACGACCGCGAAGAAGTGGCCCGGCGTCCAAAGGAAATACTGCCCGCTTCGCACGTTGGCCTTGTCGCGCGCCGTGGCCGTCGAGTCCGGCCAGAACCCGCAACTCTGGCCCTTCGCCTGGAACGCGAGCGTCTTCACGCCCTTCGTCGCGTCCGCGGTCGAGCCGGAGACGAACCCGATCGCATCCTGCCCGTTGCCGCTGCTCAGGTTCGTGACGTCGTCGGCGACGGCCTGGTTCGTCGTCTCGGACACGGTGCCCTTGAAGGCCGCCGGAGGGACGCCGATCGCAGCCGCGACGAAGAGCTGCACGAAGGAGCTCGCCGTCCTCTGCACGGTGTGCGTGGGGTTCGCCCACGGCGGCACCTTGCCGTCTGCGCCGAAGCCGTAGATGAAGTAGAGCGCCTCGGCGCTGATCGACGCCTCGTTCGAGCCGGCGCCGGTGATGATGTTCACGGTCTGGATCGGCCCGGTGAAGTCACCGACGTCCGCGGGCAGCGTCGTGTTCGGGCAGAAATCTGCCGTGTTACCCATGTGGGCGAAGTCCACCTCCTGACCGAGGACAGGGTCGGGACTGCATCCGTTCTCCAAGATCTTCGTCGCGTCGTTCGGATCGACGGTCCAGTACTTGAAGTCGCCGGTGACCTTCTTGTTCAGGAAGCCGGTGAACCCCGTGCAAGCGCTGGGATCGGAGAAGAGCAGCGTGACGGGGCTGGCGAGCGTCGAGAGCGCCGCGCCGACGCCCTTCAGGTCGTTCGTGATCGCGCTGCCCCCGGCTCCGAAGATCGGATGGGGCAAATTCAGGCTCGAGCACAGCGGCTTCTGCTGCGCGTGCGCGAGAGGGGCGGCGAGCGCTGCAGCGCCCACCAGCGCCGTGGCGACGGCGCGGGACCTATTTCGAGACATCAAGAACCTCCAGTTAAAGAGACACCCGAGCGCGTGCCTTTCATGCGACCTGGCGCATAAACAGGCCGTATTCACACTCTTTCAATTTATCCGATCGGCTAACTAGAGTAATGGACATCGCCCGTCAAGGGCCCTTCGTGGTGCCGCGAACGAAACAGAGTCTCGTCAGAGAGACACAGCGCGCACACCCGCGCCGGCGCAGAACGTCGTTGCCGTCGCTCTAGACGGTCACGGGTACGTCGCCCGGGTCGACGTCGCGCCAGGGCTCGCCGTCGGCGCTTTTGCGCCGCGCTCGCGCCACGTCGCCCAGCCAGAGCCCAGCCAGAGCCGCGACCACGAACACGACGGCGCCGAGTCGGCCGGAACCGAGGGCGACCAGCGACGGACCTGGGCAATAGCCGCCGAGCCCCCAGGCGATCCCGAAGACGGCCGCTCCCACGATGAGCGGCGCATCGACCTGGGCGGGGCTCGCGACGGCATCGCTGCCGCCGGCCGGAGAGCGTTGTGCAGAAGACCCGTGACGCCCGCGACGCGTCCCTGGGTGAACCAGAGCAACGCCGCGCCGAGGCCGATCAACACACCGCCGAGAAGAGCGACGAGCATCGACATCACCTAGCACCAGCCTCGCACGGAGACGCCCTTGACGCACGTCGATTGTCTACTATAAGAGACACAAGTCCAGAAAGCGGGTATTCGTATGCACGTTGGAATAGTCGGCGGAATCGATCGAGCGATGCCTCATTACCGGGCCGCCGCGGAGGACCGCGGGCACTCGATCGAGTTTCACACCGGCGATCTCGCCGGTACGGGGCCGAGCACGCTCGAGGCAATGGTTCAGCGCTCGCAGCTCGTCGTCGTCGTGACGGACGTGAACAGCCACGGCGCGGTCTGGCAAGCCCGCCGCCTCGCCAGGCAGTACGCATGCTCGCTGGTGTTCGTCCGCAGGCTCGGCGTGGCCCGGCTCAGGGAGCTCGTCACCACGCACGACCCCGCGCGCGCGCAGAGCGCCTGCGCGCAGGGCGCCTGATCGACGTCCGACGAGAAGAGAGAGGAGTCCGCGATGGCCCCGCAATCCGTCTCGCATCACGCCACTAGAACGAACCAGCGCTCCGGCGTCCGGCATCGGGGGCTCCCTGAGACGGTTCCTCTGCGCGTCGGCGTCCTCGGTCTTTCTCACGAGCCGGTGACGAGCCTCATCGAGCCGCTCTCGCGCGCCGCGCTGCCCGTCCATCCGATCCGCATTCGCCTCGGAACCGCCGCCACATCGGGAACCGACGCTTCCAGCGCCAACCCCGTCTCGTTCACGCGAGCCATCCTCGACGAGCCGCTCGACGGACTCGTCCTGGTTGGTGACCCCGACGGCTCGCGCGTCAGCGACGGCGCGCTCCGGGAGCTCGGTGACATCCTCGATTACGCCCGTGGGTTCGTGCCCTCGACGCTCGGGCTCGGTGAGGGCGCGCTACTCCTCGCCACGGCGCTCGGCCTCGAGACGGAACGGCTCGACGGCGGGCTTCGGGGGCTCGTTCCTCAGCGCGTCCTCACGCGCGAGCACGCGCTCGTCCGGGGCAGCGGCGAGGTATTCTTCTCGGTCGAGGAACGGCGCTCACGCATCACCGACGGCTCGATCGACCGGGCTGTCGCGGCCCGCACGGTGATCCCCCTCGCTCACTCGCGTGACGGCGGGGTGTCACTCTTCGAGAGCGCCGACGGTCATCTCGGACGGCTCGAGCGCCCGCCCGCTCGCTTGCCGTCCGATGATCGTCTCAGCGCATTTCTCGACTCGGCAAGGGAGAGCGCGCGGGCGCACGCGGGCGCGTTCTTCGCGTCGTGGGTGCGGCGCGTGTACGAATCGAGCCGGAGAGCCGTCACGCTGCCGAAGTGACGAACGCGGCGACGCGCTCGACGACTCCCGCGTCTTGCAGGATGCGCCGGTGACCGAGTCCCTCCGTCGTGTACAGCGTCGCTGCCGGCCAGGCGCGCGCCATCTCGTCGCCGATGCGCCACGGCGCTTCGCGATCCTGGACGTCGTGCACGACGAGCCCCGGGATCGTCAGATCCTCCGCCAGGCGCGGCCCCTCGACGTCGAAGAGCGAGCCCCCGAGTCGTCGCTCGACGCGCCGCCGCACGCCACGCAGGACTCCGTCGGGCACGTCGAGCACGTTCTGGAAGGCCGTTAGCCGCTCCACCGGTGACGACGGCGCGATGAGCGCGAGGCGCCTCGTCGAGATCCCTCGGCGCACCGCGAGCAACGCGCCGAGCGCACCGTAGGAGTGCCCGATGATCGCGCGCGGAGCTCCGATGCGGTCGCTCATCGCAGTGACGGCGTTTGCGAAGTCGTCGATGTTCGCGCGGAGACCAGGCGAGGCACCGTGCGCGGGCGCGTCGAAGGCGACGACCGAGAAGCCGCGCTCCACGAGCGGCGCGACGAAGGCGCCGAGCTCCGCGCCGCGGCTCTCCCAGTCGTGGACGAGCAGCACCGGCGGCCCGCTGCCCCAGCGCCACGCCGCGAGACCCTGGACGCGAAAGGCGCGCGCCCGGGCGAGCAGCTCGTTCTCCGACTCGGGCCGAGCTCTGCGCCTCGGAGTCAGAAAGAGCCGCGCCGCGGTGCGCTCAGCCATTCCCGTCGAGACGCAGGAACCGACGAGGAACTGCACCCTCTTCCACTCCGAATCAAGAGAACGACCGGTCGTGCTTTTCTGAAATTGTACGAGGGTTTGGGCCATGGATGTATCCTCCAGTGACGGTCAGTTGGCGATGGAGCGAGACGACGCGACGAGCCGCTCGAAGGCGACCTGAGCGCGGGCAAACGCGTTCGGCTGGTGCATGAGCCGGCTGTGATGGTGATAGCTGAGCGCGATACCGTAGACCTCGAAGGCGAACTGATCGGGATCGACGTCCGCGCGAAAATGCTTCTCTTCGACCGCGCTGCGGGCGGCCTGCGAGATCGTCGCGAACCAGTCCCGCTGCGCCTTCACGAGCACGTCCCGCACTGGGCCGGGTCGATCGTCGAGCTCAGCGGCGGCGGCGATGAAAATGCATCCACCGGGCTGAAATTTGGCGCTCCCCCACTCCACCCATTTGGTGATCAGTGCGCGGAGCCGCGGCTCTCCACGGGGCGCGCGGAGTGCAGGGATCACCACGTGCTCACGGAAGCGTTCGGTGGCGACCTCGAGCACCGCGACCTGCAGGGCCTCTCGCGAACGGAAGTGTGCGAAGAGGCCGCTCTTCGACAGCTCGAGCGAGCTCGCGAGCACGCCCAGGGTCAGCCCCTCGATCCCGGTCGTGCTGGCCAGGGCGAGCGCCTGCTCGAGGATCCGCTGGCGGGTATCGCTACCCTTGGACGAGGGGGCCAGGTCGCGTGCCATACCCTTGGAATAGTACGACCGGTCGTGACGTCAAGCGGCGCCGGCCGTCACCGGCAGAGGCCGATCCTTCGCGTAGCGCGCGGCAACCCACTTCCCGGCGGGGCGGGCCCTCAGCGCTTCTCGTCGGGGCGGAATCGGCGCGGGCAGCGCGTACTCACCCGCCCACGGCGAGCCGGGCGGTGCGACGAGCGGCCCGAGCAACGACGCTGCCGTCAGATCGGCGAGAGTCAGGCGGTCTCCGACCAGATACCGATCCGGATTGCCGTCGATCTGCTGCTCGAGGCGCTCCACGGCGGCGTCGATCTGACGCGACGCCTCTTCGACGCCTGCGTCGTTGATGCGGTACAGGCGCCGGATCTCGCGCTCGAGGACCGGGGTCACGAATCGCCCAGCGGCGCGCCCGAGGGCTCCGTACCCACGGAAGAACAGCGACCGGACCATGCCCGGCGCGTTCAAGGCGTGGCCGTAGACCCATCTCCGCACCGCGGGGCCGAGCGTGTCGTCGAAGTAGGTCTCGGTCTCGAGAATTCGTGCGCGTTCCGACGCCGGCGCCGCCAGCAGCGAGGCATCCGGATAGCGCGACTCGAGGTGCAGCGCGATCGCCGTCGAGTCACCGATGGCCCTCCCCTCGTCGATCAGCACCGGCACCGTGCGGCCCGTCGCGAGCTGCTTGTTGATGAACATGTGCACGCCCGGCAGGACGTTTCGCGTCTCGTACGGGAGCCGCTTCAGGTCCAGGTGCCAGCGCGTCTTCTCGCAGTAGTGGGAGATCGGAAACTGGAGCAGCACGCGACGGGAGTCACCCATGGGAGCGCACAGTACTCCCCCGCCCCGTCGCAAGCCATCGTGACCCGACCTGTGGCACCATGCGCCCCGCCATCATGCAAAACCGTCGCATCGTGCTCGCGTCCCGTCCCGAAGGCGAGCCGGAGCTCTCGAACTTCCAGCTCGAAACCTCGTCGATGCCCGACGTCCCCGAGGGGCGGGTGCTCGTCCAGAATCTCTATCTCTCGATCGATCCGTACATGCGTGGACGCATGAGCGATCGCGCGAGTTACGCGAAGCCGGTCGCCATCGGCGGAGTCATGGTCGGCGGCACCGTGGGCCGCGTCGTCGAGTCGAACGTCCCCGGTATCGGCGCAGGCGAGCTGCTCGTCGGTTACGGTGGCTGGCAGGACTACGCCGTCCTCGATCCGACCGACGTCAACGTGCTGCCCGTCGATCCGGAGCTGCCTCCCTCGGCCGCACTCGGCGTGGCCGGCATGACGGGAGCGACCGCGTACCTTGGCCTCCACAAGCTCGGCCTGCCGAAGCCCGGCGAGACGGTGGTCGTCGCCGCGGCGTCGGGAGCGGTCGGTTCGGTGGTCGGACAGATCGCGAAGATCCTCGGCTGTCGCGCCGTCGGGATCGCCGGTGGGCCGTCCAAGTGCGAGTTCGTGACGAACGAGTTCGGCTTCGACTCCTGTCTCGACCATCGCTCCCCCACCTTCGCCGAGGACCTGCGTGCCGCGTGCCCGAACGGCATCGACGTGTACTTCGAGAACGTCGGCGGCAAGGTCCTCGAGGCCGTCGCGCCGCTCCTCAATGCGGGCTCGCGAGTCCCGATCTGCGGCTTCATCTCGCAGTACAACTCGACGGATCCGGTCACGCCTTTCACCGTGCTCGGCGCGCTGCCGACGCCGCCCGCGCATCGGTTCTTCCTCGTCTGGGAGTGGCCCGAAGAGTACAAGGGCGCGATCGCGCACCTCGTCGGCTGGGTGAAAGAAGGCAAGCTCCGCTTCTCCGAGGACGTCTCCGAGGGACTCGAGCAGGCGCCCCAGGCACTCATCGACGTGCTCAGCGGACGGAACTTCGGCAAGAAGATCGTCAAGCTGTAGTCACTCCGCCTCGCGCTCTCGCGGCGCGAGCGCTGCGGCGAGCCAGCCGTCCATGTCGTCGGCAAAACGATGACCGACGCGCCCGAGGCTCGAGTACGTCGCGTCGACCCCGGCGGCGCGGAGGTGCCGCGCGACGAGCTCCATATGCGAGTGCGACATGTCGAAATCACCGGCTCCCAGCACGAACCGCGTCGCGCCGTGGAGCAGCGCCCGCGTGTCCGGCGCGATCTTCGCACCGAGCAACACGACGCGCGCCCACCGCGCCGGCGACCGGTTCACGACGTCCATCGCGACGAACGCGCCGAGAGAAAAGCCGATCAGCGTATCGGCCGTTCCCGCCGCGACGCGCCCGGGGAACTCCTCTTCGACGCGACCGATCGCGGCGTCGATGAGCGCGCTCCGGTGTTCGTAGCCCCAGGTCGCTCCGCCCGAAGCGCACCGCAGCGGCCCGCGTGGACACACGAGCCACGAATCACGCGCCACGACGTTCGCGAACCACGGGCACTCGTTCTCCGGCACGTCACACATGCCATGCAGCAACACCGTCACCGGGTGCGGCGCGCTCACGCCATCACGAGGCGGATAAACCACGACTTCAGGAGCCGTCGCCGTCGCCGCAAACCATCGCGGCGCATCGCTCGACCAGGTCGTCGATGACGTCGTCGCCGACTCCGCGCGCGCCTCTGCTCCGTGAGTCGCGCAATACGACAGCGCACACACGAACGCCCCGAACGTCCTTGCTCTCAAGATCGCCTCCGCGTCGCCTGCGTGAGCGACGTCACGAGCAAGGCCGGCGCGGAGAAATTCCTTACGCCGCTCGCTTCACTCGTTCATCGAACGAAGCCAGCTGATCGTGACCCACGAGTCGTCGACGCTGCCCCGTCGGTCGATGGGTGCTCCCATCGCAACGCGAAGTACCGGCGGCCCGTCGCAAGCGTCACGGGGCGCCCGCACTCTTGCCAACGCCGCGTACGGCACGGTGTATCGCTCGTGCGCCCATCGCTCGCGCGCGTTTTCACACGGCCCGCCGCTCGCGCCCGTTTCACACGCCCCTCCCACGGAAAACTCTGCGATGTACCTTACGAGTACATCGCGAACTCTTCCGCAATACCCCACGAAATAAACGAACTCGGCGCGGAGGGCGTCTCAGAGACTCGAATACCCCTTGCCGTGGCGCGGCACGGACGGCCTGGGAGCGGACGACGGCACTGACGACGACGACGGCATTGACGTCGATGGCGTGGCGGTCGCTCGCGGCGCGGGTACCAACGGCACTGACGACGGCGACGGTGGCGTGGCGGTCGCTCGCGGCGCGGGTACCGACGGCACTGGCTTCGGAAAGGCACTCGCCGTGGGCGCGGGCGCGACGCTGTTCGTCGTCGGAGCGGGCGTGAGCGCTCCGCCGGCGGCCTGGCGGGCGGCCTGGATGGGGGGAGCGGCGTCTCCGGCGGGGTCGAGTTGCTTTGCGTCGTCGAGGGCGCGCAAGCACGGGACGAACTCGCGCCGTGTGCACTCTTCGAGCGCGGCGCGCCGGAGCTCTTGCGCGCGCTGCGGGGGGTGCGACGACGGCTCGGGCGAGAGCTGCGCTTCGGGGTCCGGCGCTTGCCAGTGACGTCTCACGACGAACGCGACGACGATGGCCACGACGATCGCCGACACGACGGCGGCGAGCTCTGCGGCCCAGCGCGCGCGAAAGTGCCGCCGTAGGCGCGCGATACGCTGGCGCACGCGCGGTGCCGGTACTCGCTCCGCGCGCGCGATGTCCTCGAGCTTCTCCCCGTCGCTCTCCTCGAGCATCCAGTCCAGGGTGCGCACCGGATCGTCTCCGGCAGGGAGCTCCCGCTCCGCCCAGCGCAGCAGCTCGCGCGCGCTCGACGGCGCGTCGCCGGCCCGCGCCGCGTCGGGTTCCGCGTCCAGATGCACCTCACGACCCCGGCGACGGTAGTGGTTCGCCACCTTGTGACGCAGGATTCCGTACACCCAGCGACGGAGCTCCACGCCGTCGGACGGCGCCTCGGCCGCGGCGAGCGCGTCGAGCAGCGTCTCCTGCACGAGATCCTCGACGTCGCTCGCCGGCAGCCGCCTCTCGAGCGACCGCGATAGCGCTCGACGGAACCCCTGCTCCCCGAGCAACGCGGCTCTCGCCGGATCAGGCTGCATACGCGCCTCGCACGCTTCGTTCATCGGGAGACGAACGGACTTCGTGACCACGCTACCGGACGATTTTTGCGATGCACTGCGTAACACGGAGTCCTGGGCGGAAATTCGGACCTCCAGGGTGATACGGTCCCGCCGCCCAATGGCTCCCCTGGTCTTCGTCACCGCGCTCGTGACCCTCGCGGTGGAGGTGTTCTACACGCGCCTCTTCGCGGCGCTCTTCTGGAAGAACACCGCGTTCGCGATCCTGTCGCTCGCCATGCTGGGCATCGGTGCCTCGGGGGTGCTCGTCTACCTGCGCCCCTCGTGGTTCCCGCGCGAGCGGCGCGCGTCGCAGCTCGCCTGGCAAGCGATCGCCTTCGGCCTTTCCATCGTGGGGTCGTACCTGTGGATCCTCGCTCTCTCGCGGCACAGCTACAACGCACTCGAGCCGCTCTCGAGCTACGCGGCGCTCGTCGCCGCCGGCATCGTGCCGTTCTTCTTCGGCGGCCTCGTGCTGACCATCGTCTTCACGCACGCGGCAGAGCGCATCTCCGAGCTCTATCGGCTCGACCTCGTCGGCGCGTCGGTGGGCGCCGTCCTCGTCTTGCCGGCGCTGCGGGTCTTCAACGGCCCTGCCATCGTCCCGGTGCTCGCGTTCGCCGCGGTCGCGACCGGCACCTGGTACGCGCGTCGCGAACGCGCGCGCGCGCCCTTCGTCGCCGGCGCGTTCGGCGCGGGTCTCTTGCTTTTGCTCTTCGTCGCCGAGGCGCGCTACGACGTGCTCGCCGTCACGTACTCGCACGGGACGAAGGAAGAGCAGACCGAGCTCGAGCGGTGGGATCCGACGGCGCGCCTCCGCGTCGAGGGGTTCAAGCCCGACTTCAAATGGCTGAACATCGACTCCCAGGTGGTGACGCCGATCCTGCGTTACAGCGGCGATCCGCACGACGTCGAGTACCTGAAGCACAACGTGCTCCAGCTCGCGTACCACCTCCGGAACTATCCGCGTGTCCTCATCATCGGTCCTGGCGGCGGGAGCGACGTGCTCAGCGCCGTCACGTTCGGCAACACGTCGATCGAAGCGGTGGAGGTGAACCGCAGCACGATCGCCCTGATGAAGCACGAGCTCCGCTTCTTCAACGGCGGGCTCTACGATCTGCCGTCGGTCGACCTCCACGTCGCGGACGGCCGCGCGTACGTCTCCGCGATGGACCACAAGGTGGATCTCATCCAGGCCACGTTCGTCGACACGTTCACGGCGTCGGCGTCGGGCTCCCACACCCTGAGCGAGAACTACCTTTACACGACGGACGGCTTTCGTGACTTCCTCGGGCACCTGAACGACGGCGGGATCCTCTCCATGTCGCGCTGGGGCGGCGCGGAGTTCTCGTTCGCCGAGGTGCATCGAGCCGTCGCGCTCGCGGTGCGCGCGCTCTCGGAACGCGGCGTGGCCCACCCGGAAGACGACGTGGTCGTCGTCCAGGGCGCCCCCCCGGACCGGCTCACCGTCGGCGCGGGTTATCAGAACCCGGGGAACCTCGCCGAGTCGATGTCGACGTTGCTCGTGAAGACGTCGCCGTTCACCGACGCGGAGCTCGACGGGCTCTCGCGCACCATCGCCGAATCGAGCTTTCGCCCGCTCTGGCTCGGCAAGCGTGGCGGGCCCGATCCGATGGTCCGCGAGCTCTTCCTGTCGAAGGATCTCGCCGCCACATTTCGCAACTATCGCGACGCGACGGGGCTCGACATCACGCCGGTCAGCGACGACCGGCCGTTCTTCTTCGACATGATCGACCCGCTCGGCTCACTCGTATCGCCGACGAAACCGGCGTGGAGGAACACATCTATTACTTCGCACGGACGCTCGATATCCGGATGCTGCACCAGCTCTTGCTCGCGACGTCGCTCTTCGTGCTGGCGCTGCTCATCGTGCCGCTCCTCGGACGTCTCCGTGACCTCCGCGGCGTGAGGCGGCCATTCGGGTCGCTCGGCTACTTCATGTGTCTCGGCGTCGCGTACATCGGCATCGAGCTCACGCTCATGCAGAGGTTTTCGCTCTTCCTCGAGCATCCCGTGTATTCGATGGTCGTCCTCCTGTCGTCGATCCTGTTCGCGAGCGGCGTCGGCAGCGCGAGCACGTCCGTCATCGACCGGGAGCCGGCGCGGCATGCGGTGCGGCGTCTCGCGATGCTCGTCGGGGTGCTCGCCGTCTACGGCGTTCTCCTCCCGCTCGTCACCCGCGCGCTCATCGGCTTGCCGCTCCTCGTCAAGATGCTCGTCGCGATCGCGCTCGCGTCGCCGCCCGCGTATCTGATGGGCATGCTCTTTCCGCTCGGCGTGACCGCGCTCCGCGAGCGCGCGGCGTCGCTGGTGCCGTGGGCGTGGGGACTCTCGTCGGCGTTCTCGGTGTTCGGCGGCCTCCTGTCGCTCCTCTTCGCGATGAGCTTCGGCTACACGGCGACCTGGTACCTCTTCACCGGCGTGTATGCGCTCGCCCTCGTCGCCGCTCGACGTCTCGTCGGCGCCTGAGGCGCCCGTCGGCGACTTGACAGTCGCGAATCGTCAATTATATCGTATCGCGATATTATCGTGACCGAGCCCGCTGAACACTTCGATGGCGTCATCGACTACCGAGCGCTCGCCGAGCTGCGCCATCAGATCCGTCGCTTCCTGACGTTCAGCGAGCAAGAGGCGCGCGCCGAGGGTCTCGAGCCGCAGCAGCACCAGCTCCTCCTCGCCGTGAAGGGGCTGCCCGAAGGGGCGCGGCCCACGGTTTCGACGCTCGCCGAACGGCTGCTCGTGCGCCACCACACCGTGGTCGGCCTCGTGGATAGGCTGGTCGCAGGGAAGCTCGCCGTGCGCCGGCCGAGCAAGACCGACAAGCGCGAGATCCTCGTCGAGCTCACGCCGCGAGGCGAACGCGTTCTCCGGGGCCTCGCAATGCTCCACCAGGCCGAACTGCGGAGCGCGGCGCCGGCCCTCGTCGCGGCGCTTCAGGCCATCGTCGGGGACAAGCACGGCAAGGTCGAGAGCGCGTGACCCGTACCGGCGAACAGCGCCGTCCCCGACGCATCAAAGCCGCGAACTGCGCGAGCGCAGCGAGCCCGCGAAGCGGCGGGGGGAGCAGTTCGCCGAAGGCGAAGTTGCGGGGGGCCAAGGCCCCCCTTTGTTAATAAAAATGGCGAATCCTCCGTGCGGGCGCCATCATCCCTTCACGCATCGGGAGAGTTGAAAGAGATGGAAACAACGGTGTCCGACGAACCGAAGCTCATCGAAACCGCGACGTCCGGCGACGCGCCCGTCACCACCGAAGAGACGAAGGCACCGGACGCCGTCGTCGCAGAAGAGTCGAGCGTGGGTGGGGAGCTGTTCTCGGGGCTCCTCGGCGCGGGCGTCGCGATGGCGTGCCTCCTGCCGCCGCTCCTTCATCTGGTGACGGGTCCGCTCGGTCCATTCATCGGCGGCTTCGTCGCGGCAAATCGCTCGAATCCGGGAGCGCGCGGTCGCATCATCATCGCAGTCACGATCGGCACCGCCGTGACGACGCTCGGCGTGATCGCGTCACAGGTGTTGATTGCCCTGGCAGGGAGAAGTCAGCTGCCGAGCTGGTTCCCGTCACCAGGCACCCTGACGGCCATCCTGTGCGGGGTCTGGATCTACGCAACCACCCTCGGAGCGATCGGCGGCGTCGTCAGCAACGCCTTCGCTCACCGAGAGCGTCCCTCATCTTGAACTGCACTGCGTACTTCTCGATGCTAGCATGCCGTTCATGCTGTCGAGAAGGTCCCTCCTGTTAGGAGGGCTGACTGCTCTGGCGCTCGGTCGCACGCGCCCCGCGCACGCATCGCTCTTCTTGCCCGTGACGCTGACGGATCTCGTCGGCCTGAGCCAGCACGCCGTCGTGGCGACGCCCGGCGTCGCGACCTCCCGCTGGGAGACGATGGGCGGACGCGAACGCATCGTCACTTACACCCCGCTACGCGTCGAATCCGTGCTCGACGGCACCTCTCCGTCGAGTGAGCTGATGGTGCGCACGCTCGGCGGCCGCGTCGGTGACATCGGCCAGCTCGTCCCGGGTGAAGCGCCGCTCCGCGAGAACACGACCGCGGCACTCTTTCTCGAGCCCGTGGGCTCGAATCTCTTCGGCGTGACGGCGATGGCCCAGGGTCACTACCAGCTCATGGCGGACGGCAAGGGTCTGCGCAGGCTCAAGGCAAACATGATCTCGTTCGCAAAGACGACTCCGGCGGCAGCCGTCGTTCGCCTCGACGGCCGCACCGTCGTCGAGGTCGAGGGGCTAGTCGCCGAGGAGGTCGCGCGTGGCGCTCGCTAAGGGCTCTCTCGGGCTCGCAACCTGCTTAGGTCTGTTGCTCGTCGCGGGCAGCGCAAGCGCCTTTTGCCGGACGACGACCTGCGACGTCGACTCGAAGCAGACCGGCTGCACGCGTGACGACAACATGTGCGCGACGAGCGGGCACCCGCTCTTCTGGCCCGACAACTGTAGCTGGTTCGGCGTCCAGAAAGACGGCTCACCCCTCCGGCACATCACCTACGATCAGATGCACGCCGCGGTGACCAACGCCTTCACGAAATGGGGCAACGCCGATTGCGGCAGTGGCGCGAAGCCGAGCTTCGCGCTCCAGGACACCGACGTCCTCTACGCACCGATCGAGTGCGCCCAGCGCGAGTTCAACAAGACGGCGGCGAACGCCAACACCTGGATGTTCCGCGATACGGACTGGCCGTACGTCGACTCGACGTCGACCATCGCGCTGACGACTCTCTCGGTCGAGATCTCGACCGGGCGCATCCTCGACGCCGACGTCGAGATCAACTCGTTTCGCACCAACATCACCACCTCCGACGTCAACGTCGTGGCCGATCTCGAGTCGATCGTCACTCACGAGTCGGGGCACTTCCTCGGGCTCGCGCACTCCGCCGTCGCGACGGCCACGATGTATTACAGCTACTCTCCGTCGAGCGTGAACATCCGCACCCTCGATCCCGACGACGAGCTCGGGATCTGCGCCGCCTATCCGCCGGGCGCAGCACCGATTTGCGGTCAGCCCGAGCCGATCTACGGATTCTCGGAACAGTGCGGTGGCGCCGATCCAGTGACCGGCCCCGATACCGCCGGTGACAAGAAGTCGAGCTGCGCGGTCTCCCTCGGCGCCACGTCGGGGAGCGGCGCGCTCGGTGCCGGCGTCGTGCTCGCAGGCGCGGCGCTCGTTCGCCGCCGCCGCAAGACTATGTAGTTCCGCATCGACGCCACCGTCGTCTCCGTCGAGGCATCAAAGCGGCGGAACTACGCGAGCAGAGCGAGCCCGCGAAGCGGCGGGGGAGCAGTTCGCCGAAGGCGAAGCGGACTGCGCGAGCAGAGCGAGCCCGCGAAGCTGCGGGGGGCCAAGGCCCCCCTTACTAGTAACTCACGCCCGATCGAAGATGCTGCGCACGCTGTAGGCGACCTGCTGGAACGCCCACGGCGCGTCCGCCTGGCTCTGCCGCCCGGTGAGAAGCGACTCCACCGCGAGCTGACCGGATCGTGTCGCGCCCTCCATGCACACGCCCCACGGCTGCCGCGTGTAGTCACCCGCGAGCACGAGACGCCGGAGCCCGACGTGCTGCGGCGGTCTCCGGGTCCAGGTTCCGGGACGGCACGCGATGATGCCCTCACGCGTGTGCAAGAAGCGCCGGTTGACGGGATTGCCGCGGATCTGACCCGGGTAGAGTCGTTCCAGATCGACGAGCACGCGCTCCTCGACGGGACGGTTCCCTTCGCGCTCGACGATGAACCGCTCGCGGTCGTAGCCGAGCTCGGGCAGATGCGTCGTGACGTTGTCGACGAGCGCATCGATGAGCGTCACGCCGCCGCGTTCGCCTCCGGTGGGCGTCGGACGGAGCACGTCGAACACCGTCCCCGACGACAGGATGTACGCCGGCTCGGCGCCCTCGATGGGCCGCTCGAACCAGAGCCGGATCGTGAACGGGTGCAGGTTCTCGAGCCCGCGCATCGCCTGCCACGCCGGGTGCGCGCCGAGCGTCGGATCCGACGCAGAGACATGGAGCAATTTCTCCCAGGGTAACGTGCACACGACGGCGTCGAACATCGCCGGATTCGGCGGCGTCGCCGGACGAAATCCCGGCACGAGCACATTGCGAACCCCGGTGCGATCCGGCGCTTTCACGAGCTCGATCTGCACGCGTCCGCCGTCTCCGATGCCGAGCTTCACGACCTCGACGCCGAAGCGAAAATCGACGCCGCGCCCGCGTAGATAATCGGCGATCGGCGCGCACATCGCGGCGGTGCCGCCCCCTTCGAGACAGCGGATCCGCGGATCGGGCAGGATGTACGACATCCAGCGCAGGAGCTCGAGCGCGGACAGCTCCTCGAACGGAAGCGACGTCAGCGAGAACAGACAGCGGCGGAACACGTGATCGATCGCCGGCTCGGGGACGCCCATTCGCCGGAGGAGCGCGATGGCGGACTCGCGATCCGTCTGCAGAGGCTCGCGGAGCGCCGGATCGAGATACGCGATGAGCCGCGAGAACGCCGCGATCGCGTCCGCGCGCGGGCCCCGCATCGACTCGGGGAGCCTGAGCGCGTTCCAGAACCACTCACCGGGGCCGCCCTCGATGACGTAGTGGCCGCGCTCCGGCGCCCAAAAGTGGATGCCTCTGCCGGCGAACGCAGGCTTCGGAATACCAGCGCGCCCCATCAATCCGAAGAGCGCATGATAGTGCTGGAACCAGGCGTGGAGCCCGTGCTCGACGACGTCCCCGGGGAGGAGTCCCGCCACCGGCACCGGCACGTCGAAGCTCGCGACGCGGCCGCCCGGCAGCGGGAACGAGTCCACGACGACGACGCGCGCACCGTGATCGCCGAGACGCTCCGCGGCGGCGAGACCGGCGAGCCCCGCGCCGAGCACGAGTACGCGCATCAGTACCCTGCCTCGATCCCGACGTTGGGCAGCACGAGCGGACCGACGCCGGCCTCGGTACAGCGGATGACGCTGCAAGTGCGGCTGATGACCTCGCGCGACGCCGTCGCGTTCACGACCTCGGCGAGGACGCCCCAGTATCCCTTCTGACCGAGCCGGAAGCGCTTCTCGACGCGCAGGTCGAGGCGGAAATAAGCCGCCGCGCGATCGCCGTCGAAGACGGGCCCATTCGCGGTGATGCGGCTCGTCGGCACGCCGGTCACGACGAGCCCGCGTGCGCCGATGTGGAACCGATTGCCGAGGTCGTAGCCGAGGGCGAGGCTCACGACGTGGGTGTGATCGAACGCCGAGAGCGACGTGATGTTCTCGTGGGTACGGACCGAGCGCGACAGCGTGTACGAGAGAATGCCGCCGAGCCTTCGCGTCAGCGGACGCTTCACCATGACCTCCGCGCCGTAGGCGTAGCCACCGCCGCGGAGGCTCGCGACGTCGGCGTTGAAGGTGGCCTGGCGCGAGAACCCGAGCGGGTCGCTCAGGTTGAAGAAGTCTTGCTGGAAGAACGTGAGTGACGTCGCGATGTCGGCAGGGAGATCGACCTCGACGCCCGCGCTGTGCTGGAGACTCTTCTGGAGGCCGCCACGCAGGCCGCCGATCTCGACGCCGGGCACGTTGGGCAGATAGTTCGGCGTCTGGTGGGCGAGGCCGAGCGTGTGGACGATCCGCACCTTGCGCGACACGGAGTACGTGGCGCCGATGCGCGGATCGACTCCGACGTCGGTGAGGCCCTGCGAGTTGAAGACGTCGACGCGTAGCCCCGGGCGCACCAGGAGCCACTTCGTCGGGTGGAGCTCGAGTTCGGCGTAGGCGCCGGTCGTGATCTGGGTTCGCGACGGGAACAGGAAGGTCGCGTCGCGAAAGTTCAGGGTGGGATCGGGGTCGAGCGCCAGCTTGTAGCCGTCGACGCCGACGTCGCCACCGATGCGCAGCAGATCCGCGACGCCGAGGCGCTGCTGGAACTCGAAGCGGGCGGCGCCGGACATATCGGAGATGGTGCCGCCCTCGAGCGCGCTCCGGTCGTAACCGAAGGTGCTCGCGACGCGAAAGTGACTGCCCGAGTCGAACGCGTGATCGTACCGGAGGTCGACGCGATGAAACTGCGTGGTGCCGGTCTGCGGCGGCGAATCCGAACCGAGGACGCCGCCGCCCGACTTGTCGCCCGCGAAGTCGAGCGCGCCGAACGCGAAGACGCCGATGACGTCATGTGGCGTCAGGTCGTAGCTCGCGTGGAGCTGGTAGTCCCAGTAGCCGACGTCGAGGTTCGTGAGCTTCGAGACGGTGAGCTGCGTGTACGAGAGACGACCCGCCGCAGTGACGTGCGCGCGCCCGTCGTCGAGCGGCGTGCTCGCTGAGGCGGACAGATCCAGCACGGTGAGCGCCGCATCTCCATGGAGCGCGTCCCCCGACGGCGCGGTCTCCGCCGCGATGATGCCGCCGGCGTACCTGCCGTAACGCGCGGGCGCGCCTCCGGGATACACGTCGACCCGGTCGATGAGCGACGGCGCGATCACCGGCGGCCCGAGGAGCGCATGGAACAGCACCGGCACGCGGATGCCGTCGATGAAGTAACCGACGTTGCCCGGCGGCGCGCCGCGCAAGAAGAAGAGAGGCACGAGGGAGACCACAGGCGTCACGCCGGGCAGCGCGCTGACGGCGCGGAATGGATCGCCGAACGCGCCGGGCAAGAGACGCGCCTCGGTACGCGACAGCGTGACGCCTCCGGGCGCGGCGCGTTGCCCGTGAACTGTGACGCTATATTCAGGTTCGGGAGCAGCCGCGGCCTTCTGCTGGGACACCGGCTGCGCGGCTGACCCTGGCGCCGCGGACGATTCCTCGGGCGCGTTCGCCGCTTCGGGCGGCGTCGTGTCTTGCGAGCTCAACAAGTGTTCGCCGATGAAGCGCGCCTCGAACCGGATCCGCGCACGCACGGGCTTGCCGTCGCGCTCGGCGGGGACAAACTTCCAGCTCGCGGCTGCGCGACGCGCCGCTTCGGCGAACGGCTCCGGCCCGCTCGCCTTCCCCACTTCCTTCACGCCTCCCTCTTCGTCGGTCGTCAATTCGAGGACGACGCTCGCGTCGCCGCTCGCTCCCTCGGGATAGGTTACCGACGTGTCGACGGGCTTCGGCGGAACGATCGCGGATGGCGCAGGCGACGCCGACGCCGACGCCGCGGGAGCCCTGCTTTCCTGGCCGATCGCGCGCCCGACGTGAAGTGCGCTCGCGACGCCGAGGAACAGAGCGACCTGCGCACGACCTGCGCGCGACGAAGAAGATGAGCGCGATCGTTTGCGAGTCAACGGGAGCATGAAAGACGCGAAGGTGTATACTGCCGCTGAGTGGCGTCGGGTCGATCGCACAAGGCTTCACTGCTCGCGTCGGCGAGCGTTGCGTGCATGCTCGTCGGCTGCCACGTGGACCTGAGTGGATTAAACCAACTCTTCAGCTCGGATCCAACCTACCTGAGCTTGCCGGGACAACGAATCGGCGGCGGCAAGTTCAGCGGGGCAAGCATCGTCGGGACGAACGCAACGGGCGCCCATGTCATCGCCTTCGATGCGAGTGGGCCGTCGACCGTTCTCACAATTTTTCCCTTCGACGGTGGAAAGGGCTGTAGCACCGGCTCGGCCAACGGTTACCAGGCGCTCGACTTCGGCGTCCGGAGCACGGTTCCGCCCATCGTCGGATATCACGAGCGCTCCGGTAGCGACACGCTTCTCCATTTCACGACGCTCGACTGCAAAGAAGGGCTCGCGCCCATCTCCGATCGCAACTACCCCCTCAACGGGACGTTCGACGATCCGCCCGGGTACCTCGTCGTCGACACGAGCGCGAACCTCACGTTCGTGGAGCCCTGGGAGAAAAAGACGACCACGGTCGCACCCTCGGTCCGCGGCACGAAGATCGTCCAGGACAAGCTGTGGTCCATCGAGGGCACCCAGCTCGTCGTGCGAGACATGAAGCTCAAGGAGCTCGCCCGGTACGGCACGAACGTCACCGAGTTCGACATTGCCGCGGGCGACGTCGTTTACGTCGCATACATAGATGCGACGTGCGCGGACGGGGCGACGCCCTGCGGCGGCGACCTCTACTCCGTCACCGACGCGCTCGCCGATCCGGTGAAGCTAGACAGCGACGCCTGCACGGTGATCTTCCCGGTACGCTGGGGAGGGCACGGCGTCAGCTATCGCTCGCCGTGCGCCGATCGCCGCTCCGTCGTTTACGGCAGCACGACTGCGGTGGACGATTCGATGGGGATCACCGGGTCGAAGGTCGTCGTCGGCGATTCGGTGCTCGGCAGCCCTGACGTCGACTTCATGGCCGCCACACCCTACGTCTTCTACGTGATGGCCGACGATCCCAAGGCGACCACCGGCACACTCTTCGGCGGCGTCCTCGGCAAGCCGCTCGAGTCGATAGGCGACGCCGTCACTCGCGATTCGTCGCGCGGCGCGCCCATCATCGACAAGGCCGGCACGAGCTGGCGCATGACGATCGAGACCGACAACACGGCGCACGCGGGACGCCTCGTCACCTGGTCCCCCGGGCAACCGCTGAAAGAGCTCGCCACCGGCGTAGCGCAGCTGAACGGCACCGTCGCGATCGTCGACTTCGACGGCTCGCTCGGGAACCTCGTCGCGATCGCCGGCGCCACGGTGTCGAAGCCGCTCGCGCACGCCGTGCCGCGACAGCACGTCCTCGCCGACGCTCCGGGCACGGCCGTCGTCGCCGACTATGACGGTAACCGCGGCACGCTGCTCGTCGCGCCGGCGGGCACCACCGATTTCGAGCCAGTGACGAAGGGCATCACCCTCGACGAGCTCACGAACGGCGGCGTCAATTTCCTGCAGAGCCTCGACGCGATCGGCTACCTGCACGACTTCGACGAGAAGACCGGGACGGGCATCCTGGGCGCGAGCCTCATCGAGACGGGCGACACCTTCGACGTCGGCATCCGCGCGTCAGAGTGGGAAGAAAACGGTTGGCCGGAGCCCGGGATCCTCTATGTCTCGCCCGAAGGCGACGCCGCCGGGATCTGGTTCGCGCGCCTCCGTTGAGTGGCTGGTAGCCGCGGCCAACGGAATAGTCCGATCCGCTTGAAATAGTCGTGCCCGATGTAGTCGCTTGGTAGCCAATCGGGGTAGCGGAGGGGCCGTCCCATCGTCTAGGAACGATAGACCCGGGCGAAGAACTCGCACGGTCACTGAACGGCAGGGCCGGATTCGACTCCGGCCTGCGCAACGCAGATGGAGGGCCTCCGCTCATGCATCTCGCCATCGTCATAGAGTCGAGTTACTCGGAGAACACGCAGCTCACGGAGCTGCCCGGCGCGCACGCCAGCGCGGAGCTCGTCTCGTCGAGCCTGAAGCGAGCTGGCTTCGTCGTGGAACGTGTTCCCGCGACGCGTGAGCTCGCGAGCTACCTGGACGAGCGCTTGCTCGGCGCAGCGACGCCGTTCCAGAGCCTCCTCGTCTACTACACCGGCTATGCCGCGCTGAACCCCGAGCGCGGGCCGGCGCTGCTCCTCGACGGGCCGCGCCTCCGCGCGTTCCCGGTGAGTCGCGTGGGCCGGTCGATCATGACGGCTGCGTACTCCGGCGCGCTGATCGTCGACGCCGTCGCGGTGATGGAGCCCGGTCAGACCGCGGAAGACATCGCCGACGCCATCGCGGAGGTCGTCCCGCGCGAAGGTCGGGTCTCGACGTTCGCCGCGGCGCGCGAGCCGCGCAACGCGCGCACCTGGATGCCGTCGCGTCTCTCCGATCTGTTCGTCATCGGGCTCGACTGGTTCGAGGTCACCGGCGCAGAGCCGAGCGCCGTCACGCTGCGCTCGCTGCTCGGCGTGATGCAAGACGAGCGGCTCTCGTATTCGCTCATCGGGGCCACCGCGGAGCACCTGCCACGGGAAGACTTCTCGCTCCTGCCGGGTCGGATGGCGGCGCGGCCGAGCGCGCCGGTCCGTCGCGTCGACCGCGATCTCGCCGCGGAGAGCGAGCCGATGACGTCGTGGGCACCGAGCCCCCTCGCCGGCTCCTTCGCCGACGCGCCCCTGCCGTCCTTCGACGATCACGACGCGACCAGGCCGCTGGACACCGACATCCACGCGGTTCCGGAAGCCTCGCCCCTTCCGTCCTTCGAAGCACACCGGGTGGACGCCGAGCAGACCGACAGCGACGGACTCGCGTCCCTGCCGTCCTTCGACGACGGCTACCCGGAACACGGGCTCTTCGACGGGCGCGGCGCCATGTCGTCGCTCGAGGACCGCGCCCTGGGCTCCGACGAATCGATCGTCCAGGTGCACCCCGGTCGCGCCGCCGAGCCGCTGACCGACGCGGACTCTCTGCACGCGCTGGATTCGCTGGACGACGACGAGGCGCCGCGCGCCGACTCGATGCACGAGGACGTCGAGGACGTCGAGGACGTCGAGGACGATTCGTTCCGCGCCGACTCGATGCACGACGCAAGCGTGCTCCGCGCCGACTCGATGCACGACGACGTCGAGGACGATAACCAGGACGACGACGAGTCGGACAGCCTTCCGTCGTTCGACGTCCTGCGCCGCGGTGCCGGCAGTCTCGACGCCGAGGAATCCGTCGAGCGAAGCTCGGTCCTGCCGACGCCGGCCGGGCGCCGTGAGCTCGCGAGCCGCCCCGAGCGGGAGCTCACCGATCCCGACGCGCTCGCGGCGCTCGTCGCCGAGTACGACCGCGAAGGGCAACACGACGAAGCGATTGCGACGCGAGAGCAGCTCGCGCGCTGCCTCGTCGGGGAACCGACCCGCCGCGCGTTCATCCTCGAAGAGGCCGCGCGCACCGCGGCGAACCGGCTCGGAGACACTGCAAACGCAGTGCGTCTCGCGCGCGAGGCGCTCGACGTCGATCCGACGTCGCTCGGCGCCCTCGACGTGGCCGCGACGGAGCTCGGCCGCGACGAAGCGTGGCAAGATCTCGCCGACGTCTACGAGCGCGTGCTCCTCCGCCTCGCCGACGGCCCCATCGCCGCGCGCATCGCGAGTCACCTCGGGACGCTGCTCCAGACTCACCTCGGCAACAGCGAAGGGGCGCTCCACGCCTTCGTCCGCGCCCTCGGGTGCGATCCGAACGACGCCTCGCTACACAGGAAGCTCGCCGAGATCCACGAGGGCCGCGGAGATCTCGCCGCTGCCCTCGCTCACCGGCGCGCAGAGGCGAAGGCCGCTCCCGCCACGAGCGCGCCGTACGCCGCCGCGGCCTCGCTCTTCGCCTCGATCGACGACGTCGACGGCGCGTGGAACGCCGCCTCGGTGCTGGTCGCCCTCGACGCAGCCGACGACGACGCGCGCGCGGTCTACGACGCTTACCGCGACAACGGCCTGCTCCAGGTCCAGCGCGGGCTGACCCCCGGCGACTGGAACTCCGGACTCCTCAATCCGGAGCGCGACGAGGACGTCGCCGAGCTCTTCCGCGTCCTGACACCCGCCGCGTGCCGGGTCCGGAGCGAGCAGCTCGCCCGGGTGCGGGCCCTCCCCGAGCTCCCCGATTCCGCCCGTCACGACCCGGAGAAGAGCACCGCGATGCTCGCCAGGAGTCTGCTCTGGACGAGCAAGCTCCTCGGCGTCGAGACGCCCGCGCTCTACGTCATGGACGGCGCACCCGGCAACATGACCGCCGCGCCTCTCGTCACCCGGACGTCGATCGTATCCCGCGCACTCGCCAGTGGCCTGTCCCTCGGCGAGCTGAGCTTTCTCTGGTCGCGTCACCTCACGTTCCACCACGACGCCTACCGGCTCGCTGCGTTCTTCCCGACGACGCTCGATCTCGCGAATCTCGTCGTCGCGGCGAAGGCGGTCGGCTCACCCGAGACGCGCAGCATCGATTTCCTGACCGGCGAGACGAAGGATCTCGCAAAGGCGCTCCGCAAGGCGATGGACGAGGACGCCTTCGAGAAGCTCGCCGAGCGGTGCCGCTCGCTGTCACCGGACGGCCTCGCTGCGCGGGCCGTCGTCTGGGCGCGCGGCGTCGAGCTCGTCGCGGGCCGCGTCGGCCTGCTCGCGTGCGGCGACGTCGCCATCGCGTCGAACCTGGTGATGCGCTTCCCGCAGCCCGGTCTGCTCTCCCCGCGCGAGCAGGGTGACGATCTTCTCTCGTACGCGATCAGCGACGAGTACGGTGAGCTCCGGAGTCGTCTCGGTGCGCAGGTCAGCGCACATGCGCAGAGCCGCGCAGGCTGACCGGCGATCGACGGAGAAAAGCCGCGCGCCGAGGTGCTATCCTGGGCGTTTGGCGCGCGTGCATTCCGCGTCACGCATCCGATGAGCGGACCCTTCGTCTTTCTCCGTCACGCGCCGTGGCTCATCGGTCTCGTCGTGGCGGGCTGTACGGAGAATTTCGGCTCATTCGACGTGGGCGCCGGACCGCGCGCGAACGGCGGAAGCGACGCAAGCGCTGACACGCCGACCGACGCGGGTGACCGCGGCGCAGGCGGAACGACGAGCAGCGGCGGCGCGACGTCCGGCGGACAGGGCGCGACCTCCGGCGCAAGCGGCGCCGGCGTGAATGGCGGCGCGACGGCGAGCGGTGGCGTCTCCGCCGACGCCGCGGGAATCCCCGACGCCACTCTGCCCGACGCGACGCCAGGAAGCGGTGGAACGAGGGCAAGTGGCGGCTCCGGCGGCGGCACGACGAGCAGCGGCGGCACGACGAGCAGCGGCGGCGAGGGCGGCGCGCCACCGACGTGCACCGCCCGCTACGGGGTGGTTCCCGGGTTTCTCCTGTGCCGCGAGACGGCGCAGGATTGTCGCTTCGTTCAGTCCACGTCGAACACGACGACGTGCGCGAGCGTCTGCTCGTCACGCGGCGGCACGTGCACCGGAGCGGACAACGGCGATCCGGGTTCGTGCACCGTGACGGACCAGAACGTCGGGTGCGCCTACGCGCTCACGAGCTCGATCTGCGTCTGCTCACGCTGACGATACCCGCGGCGCGCGGCGCGACGCTCAGTGTGTGGACATGCCGCCGTCGACCGGAATGACGGCGCCGGTCAGATACGAGCCGGCGCGCGACGACAGATAGATGCAGGTGCCGGCGATGTCGTCCTGACGGCCCGCGCGGGCCATCGGGATGTTCTGCGACGCACCCTCTTCGCCCATGCCGTCGAAGACGAACTGCGTCATCTTGCTCGGGAAGAGACCGGGCGCGATCGCGTTCACGTTGACATGTTCCTTCACCAGCGTGCTCGCGAGATGCCGCGTCAGCATGTGCACCGCGGCCTTGCTCGCCGAGTAGGAGAAATTATCGAAGTGCGGCACGCGGAGCCCGTCGATCGAACCGATGTTGATGACCCGCGCCGGATCCTCCTTCGACGCTGCCTTGCGGAGGAGCGGAAGGAGCTTCACCGTCAGGTGAAAGACGCCCTTCACGTTGACGCCCATGATCTTGTCCCAGCCCGCGTCCGGGAACTCCTCTAGCGGAGCGCCCCACGTCGCACCGGCGTTGTTCACCAGAATGTGCAGCGCCTTCTCGCGCTCGCCGACCTTGGCGGCGAGGTGGGTGGCGCCCTCGACGGTGGCGAGATCTGCCGGCACCGAGATGCACTCGCCGAGCTTCGACAGCTCGGCCGCCGCCTCGTCGCAAGCTTGCGCCTTGCGGGCCGCGATATAGACGCGCGCCCCGGCCTCGACGAAGCCGCGCGCGATCATCAACCCGATACCGCGAGATCCACCGGTGACGACCGCAACCTTGCCCTTGATCGAGAACAGCTCCGAGGCGCTCATGGTCGCGACTCATACCCTAGTGCGTGATCGAAGAACACCGTGTAAACCTGGGGCGATGTCGGGTTTCAGGGTGTCTTGCCTGTCGTCGGTCGCTCTCGTCGTCGCGGCGTGTCATCCGGGAGCTGCGACGTCGGCTCCACCGCCCGAGACGCGGGAGGCGTGCAGCGCGCGCCTCACCGCGTTCGAGGCTCACGTCGCGAGGATGCCGGATCGCACGGTGGTCATGGCCGGCGGCGGTGATCTGCCGAGCTCACCGATCGGGGCCCTGCCGGGACCTGGACCCGTCCTCGAGCTGTCGGAGAACGGCGCGTCCATCGACGGCACTCCGTTACCCGGTGCGACCCATGCCGAGCGCGCCGCCCATCTCGCGGAGTGGAGCGCGTCCAACGCCGGCCCTGCTCCCACGACGCCGGACAACGGCGCGGCGAACCCTGCTGCGCAGCGCGCCGCGCTCTACGTCGCCGCCAGCGCCGATACCGACGTCCAGACCGTTCGCACCTACGTCACGAAGGTGGCCCCGAGCTACGCGCTCCGGCTCCTCGTCCGCATGCCGCAACCGCCGAACGACTCCCGCACCCACGACGCTCCGGCGGACGATCCCGCGACACGGGTCCTGCTCGAGCAAGATCCGGAGAAGCGACGCCTCGTCGCCGAGCACGGCTACGACGAGCTCGCGCAGTGTCCCGCCGTCTCGTCGGCGGTCCTGTCGGTGCGTTCCCTGGGCCCGCGCGAGCGGTGGCCTGCACTGAAGGCGGCCATCGGTGGCGCGCTTCCGCAGTGTGATTGCGCGAAGGTCGACACCGTCCATCTCCAGTCGCTCGTCGCCGCGGAGCAGCAGGGCGGTGCCGGCGCGGTCGGCTTCGTCCCGCTGTCCTTCCTGCGGGACGAAGCGTGCGGCGCGAGCATGCCGCTCCGCTCGATGCGAAAGCTGATCACGCAGATCGAGCGCTTCGACGCCGAGTTCGCGGGCAGCTGGCAGAAGGACGCGCTCTCGTTCGGTGACGTCGTCACCGACGATCGCCTCCGCGTCTATTTCTGCGACGCGCTCCCCGGGGAGACCCTCGCCGTCAAGGAGCGGGCGCGTGCGACCATCTACATGAAGCCTCCGGGCTCCACGGTGTGCGAGGCGTGGAAGTTCGACCCGCTCGCCCCGGGTTCTCCCATGGGAACGCTCCGCCGCGCCGCGGGCCCTTCCCACGGCGCGCTCGCGTTCCACTACTGGCAAGCGGCGGAGGACGTTCGGGTGTTCGGCCCCGTCGATCCCGCGTCGCCGAGCAAGCCCACGGACTCGCGCGAGTGGGCATGCGAGCAGACACATCACCTCACCGCCATGGACGACGGCCACCTTCAGCTCGACTCGGGACGATGGTTCCTCGATGACGCTGCGTGTCGCAAGGACACCGACGACGCCTCGCATGCCTTCCCCTGTACGAGCGCTCCCAAGCCTGCGGATCCCGCCGGTTCCATCCCCTCCCCGGTGCCGTCATCGGGCCACTGAGAGCAGGTCTCGTGACGCCTTGCCTTTTTCGCCTCAGACTCGAGTGACACCTTGAAACACTGGAACCTGCGCTCCGGTCTGGTCCTCGCTCTCGGACTCTCGAGTCTCGTGTTCCCTTCTCCTGCGCGCGCGGATCGGACGTTTCTCGTCGGCGGGACGGTCCTCGACGGCAAGGCTGTGCGCAAGGGGGACAAGGTCGTCATCCGGCTCGAGTCGGGAGAGATCACCGTGCCCGCCGACAGCGTGGAGCGCATCGAGAAGAGCGAGTCCGTCGTGAGCCGCTTCGACGCGATGTACGCGAAGCTCCCGAAGGGCAACGTGAAGGCGCGACTCGAGCTCGCCGACTATTGCCGCGACCACGGCATGCGGACCGAGGAGCACCGTCTCCTGCTCGAGGTCGTCGATCTCGACCGCGACAACGACACCGCGCGTTCGCGTCTCGGGTTCGTCAAATCGGAGAGCGGCTGGGTGACCCAGGCCGACTCGATGCGCGCGAAGGGCATGGTCGAGCACGACGGCCAGTGGATGACCCCCGCCGACATCGCGGAGCTCGAACGTGCGCGAGTGGCGCGCGAGGCGGCCGCCGAGCGCCGTGAATCCGAAGAAGCGGATCTAGCCGCGCGACGGCATCAGCTCGACGCGCAACAGGCGGAGGTCGACAACGAGGCGTCTCGCCTGTCGTCGGCACCGTTCGGCGGCGGCTATTACCCCTACTACAGCACTTTTTACCCGACCTACGGCCGCGTCGGCGGCTGCCACGGCCCGAACTGCGGCCGCAATGTTCGCCCCGCGCGAGCGGTCCCCTCGTTCGCCACGCACCATCACGAGGACACGTCGCTCTCGGTCGTGAAGGTCCCTTACCGCCGTCACTAGGTAAGGGGGGCCTTGGCCCTCCGTTTAGTCACGGGGGCCTTGCCCCCGCGGCTCGCTGACGCGACCGCTCCCCCGCCGCCTTCGCGGGCTCGCTGCGCTCGCGTGCAGACGACGGACTTGTCGATGCGGAACTGGTGAGCGGCGTGTCGACGGGGGTGCCCGGGATTTTACAAAGCGGCCGCGTCGGGGCAAAGTCGGCCGGACGTGAACGCCCGCTCCACCTTCAAGCCCCGCGACGTCGAGGAGCCGATCGATTTCTGGCTCAACAGGCCGCTCGCCAGCGTCCTGGTGAAGGTGCTCGCGCCGCTCCCGATCACACCGAATCAGGTCACCGTCCTGTCGGGTCTGGTCGGTGTGGCGGCTGGCGTCGTGATCGCCACCGCTCCTCTCGAGCCGTCCTTTCAGATCCCGATCGGCGGCCTCGTTCTCTACGTGTCCATCCTGCTCGATTGCGCGGACGGCCAGCTCGCGCGACTGCGCGGCGTGTCGTCCCTGGTCGGCCGCTTCCTCGACGGATGCGTCGACGTCGTGTCGATCGCGGCGACGTTCGTGGGCTTCGCGATCTGGCTCTACCGCGGCGGCGTCGGTTTCTGGCCGATCAACATCATCGGCTGGGCCGCCGGCTACGCGATGAAGATCCACGTCCACGGTTACGACCACGCGAAGAACCTGTATCTCGCGAACACGCGCCCCGAGAGCGAGCGCGCCAAGGCGATGCCGACGGTCGACGAGATCCTGCAAGAGTCGGCTCGCCTCCGCGCCGAGGGCGACCGCTTCGGCGCCACCGTCGTGGCCGGCTTCGCCCGCTTCTCGAACTCGCAGCGTCAGGGCTGGCAGCGCGGGCGCATCGGTCTCGGCATCGAAGGCGCCCGTGACGACCGCGAGCGCGCTCTCTACGCGACCCGCTTCGGCACGACGATGCGGCTCTGGACCTGGGACGGCCTCGGCCTGCATCTCTTCATGTTCGTCATCGCGTGCTTCGTGACGCCGTTTTACCGGCTCGCGTCCCCGGTGGTGTGCATCATCTACCTCGTCCCGATGAACCTGCTCACGGCGTACATCGTCCTCCGCGAGCGGCAGATCGAGCGCGAGCTCCAGGCGGACTTCGGACGACGCGCACCGGACCCCGCGCTCGCTCCCTGAAGGCACTCGCGCCGCCTGCCACGACGAGGGCCGTCTCGCGCAGCACTGCCCTGAGGCGCCCGGTGAACCGGGCGCCGTCCGCTTTCCGCCGTCGGTCCGTTACGACCGGCGCGTGCGGCGCCGTCGCACCACGAGCCCGAGGGCGATGCCGGCCAGTGCGACCAATCCGGTGGACGGATTCGTCGACTGACGCGACACCTCGCACGAGCAGCCGCCGCCCTCGATGTTCGCGGCGATGCCGCCGACGCCGTTCGAGGCCCCGGTGCCCGGCGTGCCGCCGCTGCTCACCGCTCCGGCGGTGCCGGCAGTGGCGCCGGTACCCGTGCCGCCGCTGCCGATGATGACCGTACCGCCGGCGCCCGCATTGCCCGCACCGGCGGTGCCGCCTGCGCCGGCGGTGCCGCCTGCGCCCGCGTTACCCGCAGCTCCGGCGTTACCCGCAGCTCCGGCGACGCCACCGTCGACGAACCCGCCGTCGGTGCCCGACTTCCCGCCGAGGCCTGCGTCGACGAAGCCGCCGTCGGGGACGCCGCCGTCAGCCTGGTGATCGTCCCTCGGGTCGTTCGGGTTGCGCTCACCGGTCTCCACCACGCCGTCGTGGTTCACGTCCTCGTCGCCGTCCTTCACGCCACCGAAGTCGGTGTCCGGGTTGACCATCGACGTCTTCGTCGCGCCGCTGTCGCCGTCCGCGCGGCAGTGTCCCGCAGCGGCGTTGATCGCGGCAGCGGCGCAGCTGAAGCCGAGCTCGGTGCCGTCGAAGAGGCCATCGCCGTCGCTGTCCTCGTCGAGAGCGTTGATCTTGCCGTCGCCGTCGGTGTCGTCGGCCGGGTTCGCCTCCTGGCCGTCGGGGACACCGTCGTCGTCGCTGTCGGCGTCGTGCGGATCGGTGCCGAGCGCCGTCTCTTCCGCGTCGGAGAGGCCGTCGCCGTCGGTGTCGACGACGCTGGTGTCGTCGGCGCCGTGACCCGCGGTCGGATCCTGCTCGCCGGCGTCCTTCACGCCGTTGCGGTTGGCGTCCTCAGCGCCGTCGCGCGCGCCGCCGCGGTCGGTGTCGGCGAGGATCATCGACGTGACCGTCGAACCCGCGTCCCCGTCGGGGATGCAGTGCTTCTTCGCCACGTCCGTGCCGCCGCCGGTGCAGCTCCTACCGACCTCGGTGCCGTCGTAGAGACCGTCGTTGTCGGAGTCGACGTCGAGCACGTCGACCAGGCCGTCCTGGTCCACGTCCTCGGACGGGTTCGCCTCTTCACCGTCGGGCAGACCGTCGTCGTCGCTGTCGGCGTCCTCCGGATCGGAGTGCAGGAACGCCTCGAGCTTGTCGGAGAGGCCGTCCTTGTCGGTGTCGACCACGCTCGCGTCGTCGGCGCCGTGACCGGCGGTCGGATCCGTCTCGCCGGTCTCGATCGCACCGTCCAGGTTGAAGTCTTCCGAGCCGTCCTTTGCGCCACCGCCGTCGGTGTCGTCATTGAGCGGATCGGTCTTCGTCGCACCGTTGTCGGCGTCCGGGCGGCAATGGCCCTTCGTGACGTCGGTCGCGGGGTTGCTGCAAGAGAGCCCGAGCTCCGTACCGTCGTAGAGGCCGTCGTTGTCGCTGTCGGGGTCGAGGGCGTTGATCACGCCGTCGCCGTCGGTGTCCTTGTCGAAGTCCGGCTCCTTGCCGTCGGGGACGCCGTCGTCGTCGCTGTCGGCGTCGTTCGGGTCGGTGCCGATCTGTTTCTCGACGGCGTCGGTGATGCCGTCGTTGTCGGTGTCGACGCACGACCCGGCCGCGCCGGGACACGAGCAGATGCCGGTCGCGACCGTGCACTGGGGCGCGGTCACCGGGCAGTCGTTGTTCGATGCGCAGCCCGTGCAGAGGCCGGTCGCGGCGTTGCACGCCTTTGCAGCGCCGGTGCACGCCACCTGGTTCGACATCGAGCACTGGCCGCACGCGCCGCTCGGCTGGCACGCGGGGGTGAGACCCCCACAGTCGCCGTCGGTCAAGCACCCGCCGCAGGCATGCGTCGTCGGGTTGCAGACCGGCGTCGCGCCGCTGCAATCGGTGTTCAGGAGGCAACCGACGCAGGTGCTCGTCGTGGTGTTGCAGAGCGGCTTGGTGCCGGTGCACGCCGTCTTGTTGGTCGCAGAGCACTGGCCGCACGAGCCCGACGCCTCGCAGGCCGGCGTCACGCCGCTGCAGTTGGCGTCAGTCGTGCACCCGGCGCAGACATGGGTCGCGACGTTGCAGACCGGCGCTGCCGGGCCGCAGTTCGCGTTCGTCAGGCACGGGACGCAGGTGTTCGTCGCCGTGTTGCAGGCCGGCGTCGCGCCGCTGCAATTCGCGTTCGTCGTGCACCCGACGCAGGTCTTCGTCGTCGTGTTGCAGGCCGGTGTCGCGCCGCTGCAGTTCGCGTTCGTCGTGCACCCGACGCAGGTGTTCGTCGTCGTGTCGCACGCCGGGGTGGTGCCGGTACACTTGGTGCCGTTGGTCGCCGAGCAGAGGCCGCACGCGCCGGTCGCGAGGCAGGCGGGCAACGCCGCCGGGCAGCTCGCGTCGTTGACGCAGGCGCCGCACACGTGGGTCGTCGTATTGCAGACGGGCGCCGCGGTGCCGCAGTTCGCGTTGGTTAGGCAGCCCACACAGATCTTGGGCGACACGGCGGTGTCGCACACCGGCGTGGCCACCGGGCAGTTCGCGTTGGTCGCGCACTGGTCGACGACGATGGGCGTGGGCGGCTGGCCAGCGGCCCCGCCGTTGCCGTCGGTCGGAGTCGTGGACGGTGGCGCGCCGAGGAGCCCGGAGGCCGTGATGTTCGCCTGGTTCGAGATCGTCCCCGAGACGCTGCCGTCGATGGTGACCCGGAACTTCACGACGCTCGTCGCGTTGACGGCGAGGGTGCCGCCGGTGGTCGCGTTCGCGCCGGTTCCGAGGCGCACGGTCAGCGTCTTCGTCGCGGCGGTGAAGTTGACCTGGTCGTCTCCCGTCGCGTCCGTCTTCGCTGCGCCGTCGACCGTCGTCGAGTTTGCGACGTAGGTGACGCCGGCCGGGACGACGTCGGTCAGGACGACGTTCGTCGCGGTGTCGTTACCGCTGTTGATCGCGTTGACCGTGTACTCGAGCACGTCCCCGGGGATGACGGTGCCGCCGTTGAGGTCGGCGACGGTCTTGGTCGACGTGTTGAAATCCGGTTTGAACGTCGAGATCGAGGTGACGAACGCACCCAGGTAGTACTGGTCGTTGTTCGTCGTCGCGCGGATGTTGGCCGCCGTCTGACCGGCGGTGACGTGTCCGGTGATGTTGACGATGTCGAGATCGTAGCTCGACATGCTGCGCTTGCCGCCCGTGAGCTGCGGCAGGTCGCCCGCCACGGAAACCGCGGCGCCGAGGTTCGAGCGGGTGCTGTTGAAGAAGTTGTCGATGTCGTTCACGCCGTCGGAGAGACGATCGGCGTTGCCGAGCGGCGTCTTGCCGAAGAGGAGCGAGTCTCCGGTGTTCTGGTCGTCACCTTCGTAGGCGATCACGCCGAGCTTCGCGTCGAAGCCCGCGTTCGGGACGAGGAATCCGGTGAGCGTGACGTCCGACGGAGCGCCCGCGAGGATGCTGTCGAGACCGTCGAAGAGCGCGAGGTTCCGGGTCGGGGCGGTCGGCAGGCTGTAGAACACGACGAGGCTCCACGCCGCGAACGTCACCTGCTCGTTCAGGTTGACGAAATTGTCGGAGTCGACGCCGGCGATCCGGTACGCGCCCTCACCCTGTGCCTTCACGAGCGTCGTGACGTTGGCGACCGACTGATAGACGGTCTCGGTCGCACCGTCGGCCACCGTGTACACCTGGTCGGCGGTGATGTTGCTCGTGAACCCACCAGGGCGATCGAGGGTGGCGGTGTTGTCGCCGCCTGCGCCGGCCTTGTGCGCGGCCCAGTAGAGGTAGGCGTGCGTGATCGTCGCGCCGGTCGGGATCGCGAGCACCGCGGTGCTGCGCGCGGTCGCGTTGGTGATCGTGAGATCCGCCTCGGCGCCCGTGGCGGTCGGCGCCTGCGACCGCCAGAACACGTCCGGCGCGTTGTCCGCGGTGTTGAGCCCGCAGAGGATGCCCACCGTTCCGACGGTCGGCGCCGGCACCCCCGTCCCGCAGTCCTGGCCGAGGGTGTTGCCGATCATCGTGAAGTCGCCCTGCTGGTCGACCTGCACGCGCAAGGTCTGGGCGGCCTTGGCATCGTTGAGCCCGAGCGTGCCGGATAGCGCGCCGAGCAGTCCTGCGAGTACGAGCGACTTCTTCATGACGATCACTCCTGCCCCGCCGAATCAACCGGTTTGCCGTCCATCTCCATGATGTGGAACTCGACACGGCGGTTGGCTGCTCTGCCGTCTTCCGTGTCGTTGCTGTCGATGGGCCGCTCCATGCCGTAGCCCTGCGACGTGAGACGCAGCGTCGAGATGCCGCGCTTCACCAGCCACTTCGCGACGCTCGCCGCGCGGCGTTGGCTGAGCTTCTTGTTGTAGGCCGGCGCGCCCTTGTTGTCGGTGTGACCCTCGATGCCGATCTTCGTGATCTCGGCGTGATCCTCGAGGATCTTGCTCACCTCGGACAGGATCTGATCGCTCTCCGGCAGGATGCGATCGCTGTTCGTCGCGAACTTCACCTGCTCGAGGATGCGGATCTGGCCCTTCTCGATGCGGGCGCCGGGGCAGCCGTTCTTCTTCGGGTCGTCGTTCCGCGGTCCGGGGATCGTCGGGCAGGCGTCCTCGGGATCGAGGATGCCGTCACCGTCGGAGTCCTTCGGCGGCGGGCACCCGTTCTTCTTCGGGTCGTCGTTCTTCTCGCCCTTCTCGTCGGGGCATGCGTCGTCGGCGTCGAGGATGCCGTCGCCGTCCTTGTCCGGCGGACATCCGTTCTTGTCCGGATCGTCGCTCGCCACGCCCTTCACGTCCGGGCACGCGTCCTCGGGATCGACGATGCCGTCGCCGTCCTTGTCCTTCGGTAGCGGGCACCCGTTCTTCTTCGGGTCGTCGCTCGCCACGCCCTTCTCGTCCGGGCACGCGTCGTCGCGATCGAGGATGCCGTCGTCGTCCCTGTCGCTCGGCTTGGGCGGCGGCGGCTTCGCCTCCTCGTACGGCGAGAACCACTCGAGCGACGCGAGCGCGCGAACCTCCGGCGTGCCGAAGCCGCGGTCGAGACCGGGGCCGACTCCGCCGCCGATGCGCACCGAGCTACCGATCGTGTAGTGCGCTCCGATGACGAGCTCCGTCGGCGCCGTCCGCTTCTTGAACGGATCGTTCAGCGTGGACGAGCCGTACACCTCGGGGCCGATCAAGAGGCGCTTGTCGGCGACACGGAGGCCCGCGGCTGCCGACCACGCAAACTCGCTACCGAACGACGTGCCGACGAAGTTCTCGTTCTGCGCGCGGTACGTGATGCCGACCTTGGCTGCGTACGCGAGGATCGACGCGTCACCGGCGAACATCAGGCGCGGCTCGACGCGCACCTTGCCGTCGCTCGTGAAATCACGCTGCCGGCCGGTCGGGGCCCATATCTGTGCGCCGATGGCGAGCGACGCGGGGCCCTGGTAGGTCCCGAAGAGCCGGAGGTCGGCGGTCAGGCGCAGATCGCCGACCGCCTGCGCGTTCGACGCCTGGAACGACAGGTCTCCGCCGTAGTTGCCACTCGTGCCCTTTTGATAGAGCAAGATCGGCAAGTCGAAGCCGAGGCGCAGTCTCTCCCACAGCACCAGACTGGCACCCAGGTGCCCGAAGAGCTGATGACGGATGACTGATGCGAATTCGTTTCCGTTAGCGTCGTACGCGACGAGCGGCTTGTATGAATAGTCGGCGACGATCCCGATCGCGGGCCGGACCTGGCCGCGAAAATCGAGCGATTCGAGCACGAACCAGTCGCTTCCACGTTCCGAGGGGTTGAATCGGTCGAGCGCGAAGCCCTTCTGCTGCGCGTGTGCCGGGCGCGGCAGGAGAGTGGCGGCAGCCAGAGCTGCGATGGTGGCGAGGCGAGCGACAGACCCGGGACGACGGGAAGTATAGAAGGCCAAGCCTCGGATTCTCTTTGCCTTTGAAACGAAGGTCAAGCGAGCTCGAAATAGTAACCCCAACTTTTTGAGCTCTTTTGTGCGCTTGCGTGCGCTTGTACGTGTCCCACGGAATGTTTCACGTCTCGAGCGACGGGCCGCCTTAACTCGATGGATGCGAACGCCGTAATCCCCGTCGTGGCCGTGGCAGTGGCGCCTGGTGTTCGCAGTACCGACGAGCTCGAGACGTTGGTTCCTCCTTCCAAGACGGATCAGGACTCGATGCCCGCTCCGAGCTCCGCGATTCGGAAGACCGAGCAGTCGGCGCCGGCCGCCGACGAGCTCGTCGACGATTCCGAGGACCGTCCTACGTGGCGCCCGCAGCCGCTCCCCCCGCCGCCGCGCGCGAAACCGACGATGAGCGGCACGTTCGAGGCCGTTCCTTCGTCGAAGCGAAAGCTCCGCCAGCGGGCGATCTGAACCGCCTGGGCTCGGCCGAAGATAGTGCTCGCGAGGTGTGGCCGAGCTGCTATACGGCTCGTCCCTTGCCGACCGTGCGCCGAAATATGCGGGTAAAATGACCGAGCCGACTCTCGCGAGCGAGCTCGAACCCGCCTTCGCATCGGCGTTCGCAAGGAAGGGTTACGAGGAGCTGACGCCGGTCCAGGCCAAGGTCCTCGACCCTGCCCTCGCCGGGCGCGACCTCCGGGTCACGTCACAGACGGGCTCCGGCAAGACCATCGCGATCGGCCTCGCGATCCGTTACGAGGTCATCGAGCCCGCCATCACGAAGAAGGGCACCGCCCGGCCCCGCGCGCTCGTCGTGGCGCCGACCCGGGAGCTCGCTCGCCAGATGGAAGAGGAGCTCACCTGGCTCTACGAGGACGTCGGCGCCCGCGTCGCGTCCACCACTGGCGGCACGAGCTTCCGTGACGAGGTGCGAGCCCTGTCCGCGAGCCCGGTCGTCGTCGTGGGAACCCCGGGCCGCCTCCTCGACCATCTGACGCGCAAGAGCATCGACACCAGTGAAGTCGGCGCCATCGTCCTCGACGAGGCGGACCGGATGCTCGACCTCGGGTTCCGTGAGGAGCTCGAGGCGATCTTCGATCATCTACCCGAAGAGCATCGGACGCACCTCGTGTCGGCGACGTTCCCGTCGGACGTGCGCGCGCTCGCCGATCGGGTGCAGCAGAACGCCGCCCACGTCGAGGGCACGCGCCTCGGCTCGGCGAACACCGACATCGATCACGTGATCCACGTGGTGCACCCGCGCGAGAAGCTCGGTGCGCTCGTGAATCTCCTCCTCGCGAACCCCGACGCGCAGACGCTCATCTTCGCGCGGACGCGAGCCGACGTCGCCGACATTGCGGCCGAGCTCGATCGCGCCGGGTTCCGAGTGGGCTCGCTCTCCGGAGAGCTCGACCAGGCCGCGCGCAATCGCGCCCTCGCCGCGTTCAAGCGCGGCGACATGCAGGCTCTCGTGGCAACCGACGTGGCCGCACGCGGGATCGATGTGCAGGACATCGCCCGGGTCATACACCTCGACGTGCCGACCAACGCCGACTCCTACACGCACCGGAGCGGCCGCACCGGCCGCGCGGGTCGCCGTGGGATCAGCGCGCTGCTCGTGCCGCCCTCCGGCATGCGACAGGCCCAGCGCGTGCTCTCGCACGCCCGCGTCGCGCACAAGATAGAGCCGATCCCGACGGCGGACGTCATTCGCCGAGCCGCCGACGACCGCGTGTTCACGGAGCTCACCCAGCCCGAAGAAGCCGACACAAAGCCCAACGAGCGGGTGCGCGCACTCGCCGAGCGGCTCGTCGCCGCCGGGGACGTGAACCGCACCGTCGAGCGGCTCTTGCTACGGACACGCGGTCCGGAGGGCGCGGAGCCGCGCGACCTGAGTGACGTCACGTCGCGCGAGCCGAAGCACGGTGAGCGCCGGCCGAACGAGCGACGTCCGTCCGCAGAGCGCTTCGAGCATCAAGAGAGCCGCGGCCCACGACAGCACGCGCCGCGCTCCGACCGCGAAGAAGACTGGGTTCGCTTCCGGGTGACCTGGGGCCACGTCCATGGCGCCGATTCGCGGCGACTGCTCGCCATGGTGTGCCGTCGCGGCGGCATCGAGGGCAGATCCGTCGGCGCGATCTGGGTCGACAAGATGTACTCCATCGTGAGCGTCGCGGCGGACCTCGCCGCGGAGTTCACCGAGCGCACCGGCAAGCCGGATCCTCGCGATCCGCGGGTGCGCATCGAGCCGTACCGCGAGTCGCCTCCGGGACGTCAGGGACCGCCACCAGGACGTCAGGGACCGCGCGAGCACACGCCGGCACGCGAGCACACGCCGCGTCCGCGCGAGCATGCGCCGGCACGCGACCAGACGACGCCGCGCGAGCACGCGCCCGCGCGCGAGCACACGCCGGCACGCGAACACGCGCCGCGTCCGCGCATCGAGCACGTCGTGCCGCGCGCACGCCCGACGCCGAAGGTCAAAGGGTCTCGAGGTAAGCGACGAGATCCGTGAGCTCGGGCTCGCCGAGCTGAGACGTGTGGCCGTGGAGATCTCCACCGCCACAGCCCGGATCGAATCGATCGCGCAGCGTGGCGGCGCAACCGTCGTGCAGATACGGCGCGCGGTACGCGATGCCGTGCAGCGACGGAATCTGCAGGAGGTGACCCGGCGCGGTCGTCCCGACGTACACCGTCTGGTTCGTCGATAGATGCGGCCCGGTGTGACACGACGCGCAGCCGACTGCCGCGGACTCGAAGATCGCCTTTCCGCGAACGGCAGCCGCATCGCTCGCCGGCAGGACCGCGGCGGGCGGCGTGAGCGAGAAGAGCCAGTTCTGCAGCGCGACCTTCCGTGGATCGCTCTCGGCGCTGCCGCCCATGCGACGCACCATGACCTCGTCGACGAGCATGCCGAAGTTCGTCATGTCGCCGTCCCAGTGGAACGGCTCGGTGCCCTTCAACCCGACGTGAACGGCCTGCGTACGGCGATCGCCGATCGGATCGAAGCGCCATACGCGGCCGTCTTCCCCGCCCTCGGCGTGGCACGACGCGCACGCGATGCCGCCACCGGCGTCCCGGTGAAACAGATCGTGTCCCGTGTCGAACACGCTGTCGCCGCCGAGCTGCACGGTGCGCACGTTGGTCTCCGTCGGTGACTGGAAGAGCGACAGGGTCGCGGGCTCGCGCGTCTGCACGGCGAACCACACGTTGGTCGATGCGATGTTCGATGGATTGAACGCGACGGCGGTGACCTGACCGCCCACGGCGAAGCCCTGTGACGGAACGAGGCACCCCGAGGGCACGCCGCCGGTGGTCGCGATGCCGGTCGTCGACAGCAGGGTGACCCCTTGCCCGCTTCCCAATGCCATGGGCTCGCTCGGCCCCGACGACGGAGTTGCGGCATCCCGGAGACCGGCGTGCGCGATGAGGAGCCAGCTCGAGTCCGGCGACAGCGCCGCGTCGACGCTGAGCACGCCGGCGACGATGGGCTGCCCCATGGTGACCTGACTTCCGTCCGCCGACACCTGAGAGATCGCAGGCTGCACGAGCCCTCCGCAGCCACCGGGCGGCGTGCCGTAGGGGCTGTTGGCGGCCGGCGCGGGTGACGGATTCGGAGGCACGGTGGGCGACGTCGCAGTACCGCCGTCGGTGGGCTGCGAAGGACCGATCTTGATGGGGGTGGCGAGCCCGTATTGATGGAGCATCACGGCCGTGCCGTCGGGCGCGCCGATGGTGCGCCACGCCACCGCGGGCTCGATCGGCTCGACCGAGCCGGCGATGCCGAAGCCGGCAATTGCGCTCTCGCGCTCGATACCGTGGAGCTTGGCGCGCGACGCGATGTGACCGTTCGCGTCCACGGCGAGGAGCTCCCCCGACTTGAATCGGCTCACGAAGAGGCCGCCGGTGGGCCTCACGATGACGTCACGCAGATCGACGTCGAGCTTCAACCGGCGGACCGCGTCACCGCCCGCTGCCGGAAACGAGACGAGCTCACCGGTCGCGCACGCGACGTGAACCTGGTCCGTGCCCGCGTCGTAAGCGAGACCGCGCGGCGCGCCGCAGACCGCTCTGCGCGCGAGGATCGCGCCCGTCCGGGTGTCGATCGTGACGAGCGCTCCGCCACGCCGGAGCGCGACGTGGACGCGTCCTGCGGCGTCCTCGACGAGACGCCCCGGTTCGTCACCGAGGAGCAGCGCGACGGTGAACAGGACCGTCGCAGTGTCGATGCGGACGACCGAGACGCGATCGCGGTCCGGATCCGAGGCGATGGCGAGCGATCCGTCGTGGTTGACGAGCAGGGTGCCACCGCTGATCGGCGGCGGCGCCGTCAGCGCCGATTGAACGGGGCGGCTATCGAGCGGAGTGCCGGACGGTAGAGCTATCGAGGGCCCCGGCAACGACGACTTCGGTCCCCCGGAGCCACCGCCGCCAAACTGATCCGTGATGCTCCCGCACGCCATCATACCGAGCGCGAAAAACGGCAGAGCCTTGCGTATCGTCATGACCCGGACCTCCTCCCAACCCACCGACAGAATACATGCAGGTAACCCCCCGCGCACGAGACGGCTCACGGCACGTGCCGCCGGTACGGGATTGTCGTCTGCTATCCAGGACCTAGGGCGGACGCCGCGCTGGCAAAAGAGCCCGGGCCGCCGTCGCGGGAGCCGCTATAGAGTCGCGGCGGCGATGCGGAACGACGACTCGAAGCGACTCCCAGCGCTCCTCGCCGCGGCCCATGCGCGGCGCGCCGAGGTGCGCGAAGTCACGACGGCGTACCGCCTCGTGGACGACGTCGAGGACGGATTTCCGGGCCTCACCGTGGACGTGTACGGAGCCTTCGCCGCGATCTCGATCTACGAGGCGAGCGCCGCGCCGGCGGTCGCACCGCTCGCCCGCGCGCTCGTGCCCACGTACGCGAGGGGCGTCTACGTGAAGCACCACGAACGGAGCGATCTGCGGCACCGGGCTCGCGACGACATCGCGCCGGCAGCACCGGCAGAGGGAGAGCCCGCGCCCGACGAGCTCGTGGTCGAGGAGCACGGCGCGCGCTTCGCAGTGTGGCTCGCGGATGGGCTGTCCACCGGACTCTTCACCGATCAGCGCGACAATCGCCGCACGGTCCGCGCCGTGAGTCGCGGCGCGCGCGTGCTGAATCTTTTCTCGTACACGTGCTCCTTCACCGTGGCGGCAGCGCTCGGCGGCGCCGTCGAGACGGTGAGCGTCGATCTCTCGAACCGCGCGCTCGAGCGCGGGCGAGCGAACCTTCTCCGGAACGAGCTGTCACTCGACGGCCATCGCTTCCTGCACGAGGACGCTCTCGTGTATCTCTCTCGCGCGGAGCGCCGCGGCGAACGGTTCGGAGTCGTCGTCGTCGATCCACCGAGCTTCGGCACGCGCGGGAAGAAGACGTTCTCCGTCGAGCGTGACTACGGTGAGCTCGCACGGCTCGCGACGAGCGTGCTCGCCCCGGGCGGACGCTTGCTCGCAGTGACGAATCACCGGAAGACGACACCCGCGCGATTGCGCGAACTCGTGCTCGACGCCGTTCGCCACGCGGGGAGCTCCATCGCGACGCTGGAGGAGCCTTCGACTCCGCGAGATCACGTGCACCGCAACGACGGCGTCACGCCGACGAAGAGCGTCCTGGTAACGCTCTCTTGATTACACACTGACCGTTGAGGACACGCTTAGCCGCGTTTGGCAGCGCGAGTGTAGAGGTGTGTGGAATCCAACAATGATGCACTAGCTTCGAGCCTTGGCCGGTCAGCCGATTCTGGCCATTGCGCCACTTTTGGCCAGTTGGGTCCCAGTGCCCATGTAATAATCGGTACAGAACGTTGCGTGCCGGTGTCCAGCGCTGAGTAGAGGTAAGAGAATGTCAGCTAAAGGTGCTTTCAAGGGTGAAGGCGCGTCCGTAGTCAGGTTTGCGCGCCTGCTCTTCGCCGCGCTCCTCGCGCTGGCGTGTTCGCCGTCCTCGCCCAGCGGCGCAGGCGTGTCCCCACTCACCTGCGCGCCGGGCCAGCAGATGGCCTGTGCGTGCGGCGCCGTTGCCGGCGTTGCCACGTGCATGCCGACAGGCACCATGGGCGCGTGCAGCTGCGGAGTTGGCGGCGCACCGGTCACGACGCCTCCCGTCGGTGGCGCGGTCGGCGCTGGCGGCTCGAGCGGGACGACGCCTCCGGCGAGCGGCCAGCTCCCCTGTGACGTCGCATCGATCATCTCGACGCATTGTCTCCTCTGTCACACGAACCCGCCGCAGTACACGGCGCCGATGCCGCTCCTCACGTGGGCTGACTTCCACACGATGGGCGTTCGCACGCAGGACCAGCAGGTTTACCAGCTCGTCGGCACGCGCATCTCGAGCACCCAGGCACCGATGCCGCCCGCGCCGAACGCGCCTCTCTCCGACACCGAGAAGGCGACGGTCATGAACTGGATCAACGCGGGCGCTCTGCCCGCCACCGGTCAAGGCTGCGACCTCACGCCCCCATCCGATCCCAATGGGACCGGCGGGACGAGCGGCGGCGGCGGCTCAGCCATCGGCGGCACCTCGAACATCGGTGGCATGTCCACGAGCGGTGGTGGCACCGCAGGCGCGGCCGGCGGCGGCTCCTACGTCGACGCCACTGGCGGCCCGGCTGATTGCACCGATTACTACCAGTTCACGGCGCACGACGGCCAGACGCCGGACGACACGGACCCGTACCCGGTCCCGTCGAACACCGCGAACGACGGCAACCAGTACACCTGCTTCTACTTCGATCCGCCCTACAAGCCGGACTCCGAAGGCCTCTGGTTCTACCCGATCATCAAGAACACCGCGGTTCTGCACCACTGGCTGCTCTACGCGACCGACGCAAAGACGCACGCCAACGGTACGACCGCGCCCTGTCAGGCCGTCGAACCGGGTGCGTACTTGATTGCAGGATGGGCTCCGGGCGCGTCGCCCACGCAGCTCCCGGCCGACGTCGGGCTTGCGTTACCGACCGGTCCCAACGCCGGCTTCATCCTCGAGGTGCATCACTTCAACCCGAATCCGAGCGTCCCGCAGACGGACGCGAGCGGCGTGAAGTTCTGCACCGCTCCGGCGAATACGCGGCCGCACACCGCCGGCGTTCACTTCACCGGCAGCGAAGGCATCTGCCTGAACCCGAACGCGCAAACCGAGGTCAGCGGCGTCTGCAATCCGATCCAGACCCAGGGCGACATCCACATCGTCAACGTCTGGCCGCACATGCACAAGCTGGGCACGCGTATGTCGGTGACGATCACACGAGCCGACGGGACGATGGAGACAGTCCATGACCAGCCGTTCGACTTCAACGCCCAGATCAGCTACCCGAAGGACGTCGTCATTCACCCCGGCGACTCGATGCAGACGAATTGTTATTACGACAACACGACTGCCGCGAAGGTCCCCTTCGGAGAGAACACGCAGGACGAGATGTGTTACGGGTTCATCACCGCGTGGCCCATCGGCGCCCTCGCCGTCGATCCGACGAAGATCGACGTGGTACAGCTCATCGGCGCGGGCATCCAGCAGAAGAACCGCTGCATGAATCTCGTGTCGATTCTGCAGAGCTGCAACGGCCTCGCCGATTACCCGACCGTGAAGTGACCGGCACGCCCCGCTGACAAAGGGGGGCCTTGGCCCCTCGCAGCTTCTTTTAGTTACGGGGGGCCTTGGCCCCCCGCAGCTTCTTTTAGTTACGGGGGGCCTTGGCCCCCCGCCGCTTCGCCTCCGGCGAACTGCTCCCCCCGCCGCTTCGCGGGCTCGCTTACTTTGCAAGGGGGGCCTTGGCCCCCCGCAGCTTCGCCTTCGGCGAACTGCTCCCCCCGCCGCCTTCGCGGGCTCGCTCTGCTCGCGGGGGGCCTTTGCCCCTGCAGCTTCGCCTTCGGCGAACTGCTCCCCCCGCCGCTCCGCGGGCTCGCTCTGCTCGCGGGGTTCCGCATCTTTGATGCCTCGGGGGACGACGGTGACGTCGATGCGGAACTACTTGCAGCAGCGCACGCCGAGCGAGTAGTCGAAGTACGTGAAGTCGTGCACCTCGATGATCGAGTCGCACCCCTCGTGCGTGCTCCGCGAGAAGAAGCCGCCGACGAAGGTTCCCTCGGGGTCGTCGATCCATTCGTCGAGGTTGCCGACCATGTCGTAGACGGCATCGTCGCCCCAGTCGCTCTTGCATCGCGGTGTGCCGCCGGTCTTCCTGAGGAGCGGATCGCCGTCCTCGGTGACGAGATTGAGGCGCGGATCGAGGTGACCGATCGAGGCGTTGCCGTGGAGCATGCGGGCGGGGTGGCTCGCCCGGCAGACGTTGCACGCGCCGTCCACGTAGTGATCGCCGTAGGGGAACTTGCGGTTCTGCTTGCCGCGACACGCCGTGACCCACTCCTCGATGCGACAGAGCCGCTTGCCGGCGTTCGCGCAGGCGCGCTCCGCTGTGCGACCACTCAGGTAGCCATGTGGAACGACGTCGGGCACCGACGACGCGACTGGGTCGAAGCGCGTCGCGGTGAGCTCCCACTCCTCGGGCGCCGGGACGGCGAGGAGCGCGCCGAGAGCGGTCTCCATCTCCGGGCGGCGCCGCTGCCAGTGCTCGTACTCGCGCCGCGTGATCTCCGGCGTCGGATAGTAGAACTGAGACAGGAGCTTGCCGGTCCCCGCGTCGGAGAGCGTCGCCTCGTAGCGATCGACGCAGAACCGTCCGAGGACGTCGACCATGTCGGCGGGGCAGCGCCCCATGTGCACCGCGGGGATCGCCGAGGCCACCGGGCTCGGCGGTGTGCTCGCGTCGGGAAGAAAGAGCACGCGCGGGGGCGGCTCCGGCAGTGCGGCGCTCACGCTCGCGGAGGGCGCAGGCGCGGGCTCCTCCGTCCGTGCGCAACCGGACAGCGCCGTGACGCCGACGAGCAGCAACGCGCGGGTGAACGAAGCGAGAGACGCGCGGGCTCGGCTACCAGCGCACCCCGTCATTCCCCGTCGAAAGCTCTACTTCCCGCGATAGACGATGAGACCGTGCGACAGATCGTAGGGCGACACGGCGACGCGAACGCGATCTCCCGGAAGCACTCGGATGTGATGACGACGCATGCGGCCGGAGAGCTGCGCGCGGACCATTGCGCCGCCCTGGTCGACCTTGATTGTGTACTGCCCGCCGCCGAGGGCGTCCTGAATGACACCCTCCATCTCGAGTAGATCGCCCTTGCTCATGTATTTTCGAAATCCCGATATTCGTCGGGGGAAACGCGGCGCGGACGCTCGCACAGCCCGAACGGGAGCGCAAGATGACACACGCCCCCGGCTTCGTCCAACGGACACGGCCGATTCGGGCTTCATCGGCGCGCGGAGCTCGATTTGTCGCGAGAAAAAGAGTCGCTCGGCCTCGGCCATTCGGGTAGGTTTCGCCCCGGCCGACGTGTTTTCTGCGACGATATTCGACTACAACGGCGTCCTGGTCGACGACGAGGTCGTCCATCTCGAGGCATTCCGAGACGTCCTCGTGTCGTTCGGGATCACGCTGTCCGAGCGTGACTACTGGGACCGGTACCTCGGGTTCGACGACGCAGGCGCGTTCCGCGCGATCTTCGAGGACAGCGGTCGTGACACGACCGAAGCCCAGGTCCGCGAGCTGGTCGAGGCGAAGCGTCCGCGATACCTCGAGCGCGCGAAGGGCGCGCTCCGCGGCTTCCCCGGCGCCGCCGAGCTCGTCCGCCGGCGCGCGGCCGCCGGCCCCGTCGTGATCGTCTCGGGAGCGCTCCGCGACGAGATCGTGCTCGGTCTGTCGGTGCTCGACGTCACGGCATCCGTCGGCGCCATCGTCTCTGCAGAGGACACGGCCAATTCGAAGCCGCACCCCGAGGGGTATCTGCTGGGCCTCGTCGCGCTCGAGCAGAAGCTCGGCAAGGGTGCCGTGCACGCCGTCGTGATCGAAGACTCGATCTCCGGCATCGAGGCGGCGAAGGCGGCGAAGCTCACCTGCGTCGCGATCACGCACAGCTACGGGCGCGAGGAGCTCGTCCGGGCCGGTGCCGACCTGGTCGTGGAGCGGCTGGACGACGTGACCGACGCGGCGCTCGACGACCTCGCGGCGCGGAGTCGTCCGGCGTGAATCGCGCGCGCCGGGCATGGTTCGCCCTCGGCGCGTTCCTGGCCTTTGCCCTCCCCGCGAGCAGCGCCTTCGCGGGACACGCGGCGAGCCGTCTCACGCTCGGGCCCGGCGCGATGGCCTGGCGCGACGCGGGTGTGGGAACGATCCGCGGCCTGACGATCGGACCGATAGAGAGCTCGCTTCACCCCGGCAAGGGCTACGGCTCGCGGGCCTTCGCGCGCACGACCGAAGAAGCGCGACGGCTCGGCGCCAACTGGGTGAGCCTCACCGCGTTCGGGCGTATCGCGGATCTCCACGCGACGGGCATCGACCCAACCTTCGAGGCACCCTTCGCCGAGAACCGGCGCGCGGTCGGCCGTGCGATCGCCGAGGCACACCGGCGCGGGCTCCGGGTGCTCCTGGTTCCGCATCTGTGGGTCGAGACCGGTGAGTGGCGCGGCGAGGTGGATCCCGGCACCGACGAGGGCTGGAAGCGCTGGGCGGAGAGCTACCGCCGGCACGTGCTCGCGTGGGCGCGCGTCGCCGAATCCGAGGGCGCGGAGATGTTCGCCGTCGGCATCGAGCTGCGGAGCTTCGCGACCGGCGTTCGCGCGCCTCTCCTGTCGAGCATCATCGCCGACGTCCGGCGCACGTATCACGGGCTCCTCACCTACGCCGCGAACTGGGACGACGTCTTCGACACCGTCGTGCTCGGTGATCTCGACGTCATCGGTCTGAACGCGTTCTTCCCGCTCGACACACATCCGGGCGCCGACCTCGCCGCGCTCGAGGCCGGCGGACGGGACATCGCCGAGCGCATGCGGACCCTCGCCGAGACGTGGCAGAAGCCGGTGCTCTTCACCGAGATGGGTTACACGACGCGGACCGACGCGGCGATCGAGCCGTGGATCTGGCCGGACACGATGAAGAGCGTCGTCGTCGATCAGCGTGCCCAGGCGGAGGCTTACGAGGCGCTCCTTTCGCCGCTCGTCGACGCGCCGTGGTTCGCCGGCTTCTTCGTGTGGCGGATCTACGCCGATCCCGACGACATGTCGCAGGAGGCGGAGTGGGGATTTTCGCCGCGCGGAAAGGAGGCGGAGCTCGTCGTGCGAGACGCCTTCGCCGCCCGCTGGGGCGCCGACGGCGCGTGGTTTTCCCCCGGCGGCTTCGCCACCCGGAGAGCGACGGGGATCGGGCTCTTCTGAGCCGCCTCAGCCCATCGGATAGGCGATCTCGCGCGTGATTTCGTCGATCGCGGTGAGGACGCTCTCCGGGATCTTCACGTCGGAGGCGCGCACCAGCGCGTCGAGCTGTTCCGGCTTCGTGACGCCGATGATGGTCGAACCCACGAAGTCCCGCGTGAGCGTCCACGCGATGGCGAACGTCGGGAGTGCCATCTCGCACTCGGTCGCGAGCTTCGCCAGACGTTCCACCGTCGCTAGCGTCTTCTCGTTGACGAAGCGGGCGGTCATCTGCTGGCCGCGCTTGCCGTCGTGGCGATACATCGAGAAGCGCGCGCCGTCCGGCCACTTGCCGCCCTGGTACTTGCCGCTCAGCACGCCGCCCGCGAGCGGGCTGTACGGCAAGAGGCTCAGGTGCTCCTTGCGGCACACCGTCTTGAGCTCGTCCTCGAACCTTCGATTCACGACGCTGAAGTTGTTCTGGATCGTCTCGTAGCGCGGAAGGCCCGCGTACTCGGCGATGGTCGAGGCCCGGGTGAGCCCGTACGCCGTCTCGTTCGAGCACCCGACGTAGCGCACCTTCCCGGACGTGATCACCCGCTCGAGTCCGCGCAGCGTCTCCTCGATGGGCATGTCCGGATCGGGCCAGTGCGTCTGATAGAGATCGATGTAGTCGGTGCCGAGTCGCACGAGGCTCGCCTCGACGGCTCGTTCGATGTTCCAGGCGTCGAGGGTCCCCTTGCCTGCGCGGACCGGCGCCTTGAACCAGCCGCCGCTCGGCCCGGCGACCTTCGTCGCGAGGATGATCGAGTCGCGCGGCTTGTCCTTCATGAACCGACCGACGATCTCCTCGGAGCGGCCCGCGTACTCGGGCATCGGTGGCACCGGATAGATCTCGGCGACGTCGAAGAAGTCGACGCCTGCGTCGTAGGCCTTGTGCATCAGCACCCGGCTCGTTTCCTCGTCCGCCATGGAGCCGAATGTCATCGTCCCGAGGCAGATCTCGGAGACCGTCAAACCCGTCTTGCCAAGTCGTCGATACTTCATTTGGGTGCCTCCGGTGAATTTCAGGCCCAGGCGCGCGCGTAGCCCGGGCGCCCCTTGAGTCGCTCGAGATAAGAGCCGATGTTGGCGAAGTCCTTCGGAAGCTCGCCGATGATGCGCGCCATCGTGATCCCGTAGGAGACCATGATGTCCGCGGCGGTGAAGTCCTCACCGACGATGTACGGCTTTCCGGCGAGCTCCGCATCGACCACGGCGAGCGACTCGCGGAGACGCTCCCGCGACTCGATCACGATGGCCTCGAGCCGTTGCTCGGGCGGCTTGTTGAATCGGTTCCGGACGATCTCGCTGACGAAGCGGGCCACCTCGGTCTCGCCGAAGTGAAACCACTGCAGGTACACCGGCCGGAGCGCGGTTCGAGGAGCGGGCGCGAGCTTTCCCTCGCCGTACTCCTCGAGGATGTACTGCACGATGGCGCCCGACTCGAAGATCGCGCGGCCATTGTCCTCGACGACGGGCACGAGCCCGAGCGGGTGCAGCTTCTTGTATCCAGCGCTCTTCAGAGCGTCGGCGGAGAACTCGAGCGGGACGAGCTCGTACTGAACCCCGAGCTCTTCGAGCGCCCAGATGACGCGGGCGGAGCGGGCACGGCGTGCATGGTGGACCTTCAGCATCGAAAGGAGGTCTAGCATCACCTGGGGCGGGGCCGTCCAGGCGAAACCCGTCAGCTCGTCCCGGCGCTGCCGTGCTGCTCGATCATCCTGTGGACGAAGACGGCTTCGTTCAACGCGAACAGGCCCACGAAGGTCAAAAGGGCCACGTCGAGCCATCGCGCACGGCCCTCACCCCCTCGGATCCTTCGCACGAGCGGAGTGAGACCCATCACGATCCACGCCACCCAGTGGAACGTCCACAGGGTGCTGTAAAGGTGCAGGTCGTCTCCGAAGTAACCGAAGAGCCCGAACGTCCCGAACATCCACCCCGCGAAGAACACGAGCCGCGCGCGCACCGTCGTGTCTCCCGTCACGAAGGAGTACACGTTGGAGACCGTCGCAACGAGAGCCGCGAGGCACCACCCGACGGCGACAGCGCCCCCGAGGACGTCGTAGTGGGCGAGCGTCTTCGTCTGTACGGCCATGAACGTGGTCATGCCGTCCGACGTGAGGAGCGGTATCGGCGCCACGACCGAGAACACGAAGAAGTGCGCCGTGAGCTCGGCTCCTCGCTCGAGCAGCGCCGCCCGCGTGACGGGCATCGACGCCCAGCGGCTGTACGCCTCGATGCCGTGCTTCTGAAAGAAGTAGCCAACTCCCGGATAGAGGAGCTCCTGGAGCTTCGCGAGCACGACGGTGACTGCGGCGAGAGCGACCAGGAACGCGCCCGTCGTGCGCACCCATCGCCAGCGCTCGAGGCGAGGGAACCAGAGCACCGGCGCGCAGAACGCAGAGTGCGGCGCGAGCGCCGTGTTGAGCCCGAACGCCGTGATCTGGACGAGCGCGTTCTCGAACGGACGCACCGAACGGAGCGCGACGAACACGCTCGCGGTGAGAGCCAGCGGCACGAAGCCGAACGTCTCCGGCATGCTCCCGAAGACGAGCTCCGACGAGGACAGCGCGTACACCGTCGCCGCCGCGCCCGCGAGGCGCCGCGGCGCGCCGAGCTCGCAGAAGACGCGGTACGAGAGCATCGCCGCGAGCGCCGCAGCTCCGTTGCAGAGTAGACGGACCGGTAGATCACCCGGCTCCCCCAGGACGAGGTGGATCGCGACGGCGAAAGGGTTCACCAGGATGGCGAGGAGCGGGTGACCGAGCGCGATGACGTTGGACGGCGTCTCGGACGGCCCGGCCAGCATGTCGGAGATCGCCCGCACGCAGTCCGCCTGGAAGAGGAGGTTATTCCCCGCGAACGCGCCACGCCGCTCGAGGGCCCATCCGACGGAGAAGTAAGCAACGAAGGAAGCCGTGAAGAGAACTCGCGGCGCGACGTCGCGCGTCGCTCGGGAGCTCTCGAGCGCCCGTATCGCGCGGTGCGCGCGAAAGACGACCCACCAGCGGCGGAGACGCGTCCATCCGTTGCTCGAGCTCGCAGGCGCGGGCGTGGCGAAGTCGGCCGACAGCTCGCGCGGCGGCTCCCGCGTCATGAGCCGAAGATCCGGACGTCCGAGAGATGGAGCATCTCGTTCGGCGTTCCGACGATGCGCACGTAACGAGCTTTCGTCGGGAAGAACCTCGACGTCCATTCCCGGAACGCGGTGTCGCTCGTCGGATGCGACGCGACCCGCTCGAAGGCCACGCCGTCCGTGCTGACCTCGACACGGATGCCGCGTTCCCGTTCGCGGCACCCGTCGAGGCGATTCTCGACGGACACCGACGAGACCCGGCGTTCGCGTCCGAGGTCGATCGAGAGCCACGGCTCCGGCTCCGCGAGGGTATGGAAGAAATACGCGGGCGGGCTGAAGAAGAACCCGTGCGTCGGCAAGACGCCCGACGCCGGGTTCACGTCCCAGTGACTGCTCGCGGTCCACCGCGCGCCCTCGCTGAGCTCGCCCTTCGCGTGCGACGCAGTAGAGAGCGCGAGAGCGATTCCGGCGAGCGCCGCGACGACGACCCCGAGCCGGAGCTTGCTCGAGAAGGACTGGACGCGACCGAGCTCCGTGCACAGCTCGGCGCGGAGAAAGCGCGCGAGCTCCGCGCGCGCAGCTCCGATACGCTCGTCGAGCGTCGCGTCGCGTTGGAGCGCGACGTCCGTCGGCACTCCACTGCGAGAGAGCTCGCGATAGAGGATCAGCGCGGGCTCGCGGGCGCCGCTACGCGCGAGCTCTTCTGCTGCCGTCGCGACGCGCAGCACGGAGTCGATGAAACCCCAGCGAACGTCGTTCAGCGTCGGACCTGCGTTCCCCACGCGACCCATCCCCGCAAGAATTCGTTCGGCGAGGCGCCCTTTCCCACCGAGCAGCGCCCCGCCGAACCTACGACCCAGGAGTCAAACCGAACAGTTCCTCAATGCATCCCGAGGAGTCTCCAAAGCAGCTTCCGTGCCCACCATCGTGGCGCGCGAACGACGCTCGATTTCCGGCGCATCGGCGTTCCTGGCACAACCCGACAGGGGCGCCGTGATCGCGGCTTGTGCCAGCTGGCACAACGACGAACCCGATTCGGCTCAGTAATCCTCGGGGCCCGCGCGCATGCCTTTGGGAAGCGCCAGCGCGAGTCGCGGCACGGCGTCCTCGCCGCCGTGAAGATACGAGTATCGCGCGAGATTACCGACGACGCGCGTGACGTATCCACGCGTCTCGGCGAAGGGGATGCGTGCCACCCACAGGTCGAGCGGCAAATTCTCCCCCGCCTCGAGCCAGCGCGAGACGGCACGCGGTCCGGCGTTGTACGCCGCCGCAGCGAGGGCGACGTGACCGCCAAAGGTGCCGAGCACCTTGTGCACGTAGTAAGCGCCGAGCTCGAGGTTGTACGACGGCGACGTCAGGAGCGAAGGCTCGACGGACTGACCGAGCTCCGCCGCCACCTTTCGTGCGGTGCCGGGAACGAGCTGGAGCAACCCGACTGCACGCGCCGACGACACCGCGTCGGTCCTGAAACCGCTCTCCTGTCGCATGATCGCGTGCAGCAAGCCGTACGGCAGCCCTCGCTCCGTCTCGGCGGCGTGCACTATCCCGGCGAACGGCGTCGGATACACGCAGTCCCACGCCCAGCGCGTGGCGTCGGTCGGAGCGCGGTCGAGCGCGTCGCCCTTCACGGCGTTCCGACCGGCGCGATAGCGCTCGGCGCCCGCGCCGACCTGGCCGTACGCCTCGCACAGCGCCTCGAACCCGCGCGGAGCGTAGCGAGCGACGAGCTCCTGCTCGCGCCCCGCGAGCTCCTGCGCCGCCTCGGCGGCGAATCCGAGTCGCGAGAGCAGCGCGGCGCGCTCCGGTAGAACGACGGCGAGAGGCGCTCCCGGACGCGCGTCGGCGTCGTGCTCGAGCAGCGGCACCGGCGGCTCACCGAGCTCGAGGAGTCGCGCCGCGCCGGCGAGCGCGGAGAACGACAGCGGTCGTTCGTGCACGACGGCACGAAGCTCGGTGACGGCGCGCTCACGTTCCCCTGCGGCGGCGAGTGCCGTACCGAGGAGCTCGTGGAGCGCGGCGTGGTCGAGCGGATCGCCCTCTGCGGCGAGGAGTGACTCGAGGAGCGTCGCGGCTTCCTTGCCGTGATTTCCGGCGAGGAGCGCGAGCGACAGCTCGTAACGAGATGCCGCGACGAAGCGCCCCGGCCGGCGCTTCGGGTGCGCGTCGATGTACGCCCGGTACGCGCGCACCGACGCCTCCCACTGGCCGAGCAGGAACCTGAGGCGCGCAGCCTGGTACGTGGCCTCTTCGGCAAACGGGGTGGTCGGAAATCGGCGCGAGACGGCCTCGTAGCGCTCGATGGCGTGAAGGTCGTCCCCTGCGCGGGCCTGGGCGCGTGCGGCGTAGAAGAAGTCGCGCGGCGCCTCTTTCGGATCGAGGCGCGCCGCTTGCTCGAGGAGATCCGACGCTCTGGCGTAATCGGCGCGCGACAGGTAGTACGCCGAACCGCGTGCGCGCACGAGCACCGACTGTGCCGGCCTGTCCTTCGCGGCAGCGGCGGCGTCGACGGCGGCGAGCGCATCGTCGACGTGGCCCGCCTCGGCGAGGTGCTTCGAGCGGAGCAGTAGCTGCTCCGCCGTGAGGCGCGCGGGCGGCATCAACGCAGCGAGTGACGTCACCGCCTGCGCGCCGGCGTCCGTCTCCGGCGCCTCCACGGAGAGCCAGCGCAGCTCCGTCTCTTCCGTCACCGAGTCGTGCAGGAGGCCGGCAATGCGCGCGCGCGCCGCCCTCGCCTGCACGCGCGTCGCGGACGCCTGCGCGTCGTCGTCCGAACCGAGCACGCGAACCGTCCGATCGAGCGACGCGCGGGCCTCACCGAGCTTGCCGGCGCGTTCGTACGCGAGCGCCGCCTTCATCAGCGACTCGGGATCGCCACGGAGAGTGTAGTAACGGGCCGCCTCGTCGAAGGGCCCTGCGCCGAGCGCGGTCTCTGCGCGCGCGCGCACTATCTCCTTCGTGAGGAGCGGGAGATCGGCGTCGAGGTGGTCGAGGAGCGCACGCGCGGCCGCGAAGTCACCGAGCGCGAGAGCCACCCGAGCCCGGACGAAGCGAACGTCGGGGCTCGACGCGCGCGCGGGCGGCAGTGACGCGAGCCGTTCCTGCGCGTCCTTCCAGTTCGCGGCGCGAATCGCTTCGACCCAGCCCTCGTCTGCCGGCGCGGGCTCGGGCTCGACCCGGGCCGATGCGACCGCCGTCACTGCGGCGTGCTCGACGGAAGCGGGTGGCGGCGGCGCACCGCGACGCGCCGCGGGCTCGGCGCACGCCGCGACGCACAAGGCCAACGCGATGGACCGCACCATCCCCCGCATTCGTACCACGTCGCGGTCGCCCTGCGACGCGCGCGCTCACCTCTGGAAGTAACCAGGGAGGCTCGGGGGCGGGCCGCCTTCGCGAGCGGCGCGAGCCTCACGCACGTAGATGCGCAAGATTGCGACCGCGACGGACATGACGACGGGCCCCGTGACGAGGCCCTTCAAGCCGAGCACCTCGACGCCGCCGAATAACGCGACGAACGTGATCAGCGTGGGGATCGCCTCGTCACCGACCAGGCGGGGGCGGATCACGTAGTCGGAGATGCCGACGATGGTCGCCGCACCCCAGACCAGCTCGGTGATTCCCGCGCCGAGATGGCCGGTCATCGCCAGAAAGATGCCCACCGGCACCCACACGAGCATCGTGCCGACGCCCGGGATCAACGACGCTACCGCCGTCGCGATTCCGAAGAAAACGGGTTCGGGCGCGCCGAACATCCAGAAACCGACGGTCGCGAAGACGCCCTGCGCAATGCCGGTCACGACGGTGCCGAGGAGGGTCGCACGGCCGACGCGCTGGAACTCGGCGAGCAACGCGCGCGTGTACTGCGGCCTGAGCGGCGAGACGACCTCGAGCTGCGACGCCATCTGCCCCCAGTTCCTGAGGATGAGGTGCATCGTGAGGAGCGCGAAGAAGAGGCCGAGGAGACCGCCGGCGGTCGCCGTCGCCGTCGCCTCGGCGACCGACGCGGACAGCGACGCGATCTCGGACACCGCGTCGCGCAGCTTCTGGGTGAGGTACTCGAGCGTGATGCCGAAGCGCGGCAGGAAATTCTGCAGCGAGCGAAAGCGATCACTCAGCTCACCGTGGGGACCGAGCGCGTCGAGGAGCGAGCGCGTGAGCGCGACGCCGCGCGCGATGAACAGTGTGCCGAAGCCGAGCACCGTGCCGATGATGGCGAGCGCCGAGCCGATCACGGTGAGGAGCGACGCGAGGGTCGGGCGGCCGAGCCGCGCCTCGAGCGCCTCGTAGAAGGGCTGCAGCGTGAAGCCCATCAGCGTGCCGAGCAGGATGCCTGCCGCGACGGGGATCGTGAGCCACACGATGGCGACGACTGCCGCGACGGCGAACCACTCGAGCGCGCGACGCTCGCGCCCGATGGGCTGGGACCCCTCCTCGGGCACGAAGTCGTTCACCAGCCCCACCGGTATTCCGCGCCGAGGGTCGCGCTGTAGATGGGGACGTTGACTCCGTCGTGAAACGAGGCGTGCCAGCGAACGTCCGCGCCGAGCGCTAGCTCCCGCATCGGCAGGTAATCGACGCCGAGCTGTACGGACGCACCGAACTCACTGCCGTGCTCGCCGTGGGGGCCCGGCGCGCCGGCATAGCCGTAGTAGCCGGCGAGCGCCGCGACGTAGGGGATCCACTCGAAGACGTCGAGCTTGTATGCGACGCCTGCGGTCGCCGAGAGCAGGTCGGTGCCGGAGCTCCCTACGTGGTGGGAGCCGAGCACCTCGACGGTTGCGTCGAACATGTCGCTGAGCCCGTACGCGCCGTGGAGGCCGACCGCGGGCTCGAACCCCGTCTTCGCCACGTGGACCACTCCGAGGCGGCCTCCGGCGTGCCACTCGTCGTCACCGGCGCGAGCGACGTGCGGCGCGAGCACGACGATGCTCGCCGCCGAGACGGCCAGCGCGAAAGCTTTTGAGCGGCGAAAAGACAAATGAAAGCCCCGTACGCTGTTCCGCGTACCCGCTTTCGCCCGGGCAGTCTACTTACAGCGTCGGTCTACCAGGAAGGGGGCCCTTGGCCCCCCGCAGCTTCGCCTGCGGCGAACTGCTC
>DATAZL010000033.1:0-28845 GCA_036272055.1 Polyangiaceae bacterium
CCCGTGACTAAACAGGGGGAGCAGTTCGCCGTAGGCGAAGCTGCGAGCGAAGCGAGCCCGCGAAGGCGGCGGGGGAGCAGTTCGCCAAAGGCGAAGCTGCGGGGGCAAGGCCCCCGTGACTAAACAGGGGGAGCCGTTCGCCGTAGGCGAAGCTGCGAGCGAAGCGAGCCCGCGAAGCGGCGGGGGGAGCAGTTCGCCAAAGGCGAAGCTGCGGGGGGCCAAGGCCCCCCTGCGAGCACAGCGAGCACGCGGAGCGGCGGGGGGAGCAGTTCGCCAAAGGCGAAGCTGCGGGGGGCCAAGGCCCCCCTTTCCTAGGGAATGCTCGGAAGCTTCGGGCGGCGAGGCGGCGTGCCCAGATCATCGAGCATCGAGGCGATGTCGGCGCGCAGCGCCAGCAAGGCTTCACGCATCTGCTCGCGCTGGTAATCCCGCTCCGGCTCACGCGCGCGGAGGGAATGAACTACCGGAGCGACCGGAGCCGCGACCGGAACGGGCGCGACGATCGGAACGGGTGCAACCATCTGTTCGATGGGCTCGAGCTCGACCTCGGTCGTGACCTGAGCCTCGGGATCACGGAGCTTTTTCTTCGCGCCCGCGATCGTGAAGCCCTGGTTCTTGAGGAGGTCTTTGACCTTCAGGAGCTTCTCGACGTCCCGCCTCGAGTAAACCCTCTGACCCTTGTGCGACTTCTGCGGGCGGATCGTCCGAAACTCCGTCTCCCAGTAACGGAGGACGTGCGGCTGAACCCCGACGATCTGCGAGACCTCGCCGATCCGGTAATAGAGCTTCACCAGCTCGCGTGATGCGCCCAATCGCTACTCCTCGGCCGAGGGGCTCTCGGGTGCAGGCTGTGCCACGCCGTGCTCGTCGTTCAACGCCTGCTTGAGTAGCTGGCTTGCCTTGAAGTTCAGCACGCGTCGCGCCGTGATGACGATGGGATCGCCGGTCTGCGGGTTCCGGCCCTGTCGCTGGCGCTTGTCGCGCAGGACGAAGTTGCCGAAACCAGAGATCTTTATCTTCTCCCCGCGTCCCAGGGTTTCTTTCATCGTCTCGAAGACGAGGTCCACCAGATCTGCGGACTCCTTCTTCGAGAAGCCGCCTAGCTTCGTGTACACCGCTTGGACGATGTCGGCCTTGGTCATCAGGGCCCCCTTGGGGAAGTCGCCCCGCTATCCAGTCTCGGCCGGGCCCAGGGCCCATGAGATGGCCGCGATTGTTGGCTTAGCGGAACCTTAGCTTACAGGGAATCATGCCCCACCGAGGGAGAAAAATCCACTCGTGTCGCGCGGTTCGGGCGGATGGGGGCCAGGCGGCCAACGGCTACCCGGAGGCTCGGGGCTACCTAGAGGGCACCGGCAATCGAACCGTCGGTCGTCTGGACGGTTTCCAGGTCTAGCTCGGGGGCAGACGGGCGCTCGGCCTCCACCCTGGGCGACAGGCGCTGGCCCAGCTGCTCGGACGCCACGAGCCACGCCACGAAGCCGTAGCCGGTCATGAAGAGGAAGGCGAAGGGCGTCGCGAACCAGTGCCTGGTCTCGATCGACGCGACGACGCTCGCGAACGAGATGAGCCCGAGGCCGATCTCGAGGAGCGGCAGCCGCGCGTACTGCCAGTAACGACCCGCGGCGGCGCCACGCTTCGGCGTGCGCACGAACTCACCGGCCATGCTGCCCATGCCGTCGGCCACGGCGCGCGTCAGATGCGGGCTGAGGCCGGCGCCCAGCGCGATCAGCGCCGGAACGCGGCGCAGGGCGCTCCACACGGTCCCACCCTGCGCGGTCTCGGCCATCGAATAGAACGTCACCAGCGAGCCCGTCGCGCCCATGCAGAGCGGGAGATCGATGAGCAGCAGGGTACGCCCGTCGGTCACCGGCAGGAGGATGAGCGCCGGCAAGAGCAGGATGCTCAGGAGAAGGGTAAGCGGATAAGCGAAGTGAGGCAGCATGTGGAAGCACGCTTCCACTCGCTGATTGAGGGTGAGCGGCTCGCTGAGGACGCGGCCGAGGAGCTTGCGAGCGGTCTGGACGGTGCCCTTCGCCCAGCGGTACTGCTGCGCGCGGAACGCGCTCATCTCGGCGGGGAGCTCGGCGGGCGTGACGACGTCGGGCCGGTAAATGAAGCGCCAGCCCTTGAGCTGAGCCCGGTAAGAAAGGTCGAGATCTTCCGTGAGAGTGTCGTGTTCCCACCCGCCGGCGTCCTCGATCGCCTCGCGGCGCCAGATGCCGCCGGTCCCGGAGAAGTTGAACATGCATCCGGAGCCGAAGCGCGCGCGGTTCTCGACGAGGTGATGGCCGTCGAGCATCAGCGCCTGCACGCTGGTGAGCAGATTCTCTTCGCGGTTGAGATGCGCCCAGCGCGTCTGAACCATGCCGACCTTGGGATCGCGAAAGTCCGTCGCCACGGCCTTGAGAAACTCGGGCTGCGGGATGAAGTCCGCGTCGAAGATCGCGACGAGCTCACCCTTCGCATAGCGGAGGCCGTACTCGAGCGCGCCGGCCTTGTAGCCGACGCGATTCGGGCGGCGCAGGTAGACCGCGTCGAGACCACGCGAGACGAGCTCCGCCACCTTGCGGCGAGCGAGCGACTCGGTCTCGTCGGTCGAATCGTCGAGCACCTGGATCTCGAATTTGTCCGCCGGATAGTCGAAGCGCGCGACGGCATCGAGCAGGCGCTCCACGACCGTCGCCTCGTTGAACAGCGGGAGCTGGACGGTCACCGTCCGGAGATCGGCGTCGGTGATGTCCGGCTGCACCAGCGCGGCGCGGAGCTGCTTCCGGTACCGGACGCAGAGCCAGACTAGGTGCGCGCGATGAGCCCCGTACGTACAAAGAAGAAGCAGGACGACGATGTACAGGACGAGGAAGGCCGCCATTGTGCGGTTGTTCAGTAACACTTCGACCTACCCCGAGTTGTCATTCACATGTAATTCGTTGCACGCGCTTGTACGTAGCCAAATCCACAATGAACCCGGAAGCTTACGAGAGACGATGACGCAGCCCGACAGGGCGGCGCGTCAATGGCACCGGCCGCCCCCGGACGCCGCGTCATCGTGGTAGGAGCGACGGCTCATGGCGACGCCGCTGTTCGAGCCGGGCGCGCTCGACGTCCTCTACATCGTCGATCTGTCGGGATACGTGTTTCGCGCCTACCACGCGATCGCTCCCCTCACCTCGTCCTCCGGCGAACCGACGCAGGCCGTCTACGGCACCGTGGCGATGCTCGAGAAGATGGTGCGCACGCGACGTCCCGCGATGCTCGCCGTCGCGATGGACTCCAGAGCACCGACGTTTCGCAAGGAGATCTACCAGGAGTACAAGGCGCACCGTCCGCCACAGCCGCCGGATCTCGGACAGCAGATGGCGCGCTGTCGCGAGATCGTCGATGCGTTCGCGATCCCCGTCTTCCAGCAAGACGGCTTCGAGGCGGACGATCTCATCGCAGCCGCCGTCGCGCAGGCGCGTGAACATCACTGGCGCGTCGTCATCGTCTCTGCCGACAAAGATCTCATGCAGCTGGTCGGCGACGACGTCGTGATGTGGGACACGATGCGCGACAAGGTCTTCGGCACCCCGGAGGTGCTCGAGCGCTTCGGCGTACCGGTGGAACAGGTCCGCGACTGGCTCGCGCTCACCGGCGACTCGTCGGACAACATTCCCGGCGTTCCCTCGGTCGGTCCGAAGACGGCGAAGGAGCTTCTCATTGCGTATGGCACCATCGACGGCATCTACGAGAACCTCGAGCACATCGAGCGCAAGGCGCTGCGCGAGAAGCTCCGTGAGCACCAGGACGCCGCGCGGCTGAGCCAGCACCTCGTCACCCTGCGCGCCGACGTCCCCTGCAAGTTCGAGCCCGACAAGCTCCGCTACGGCGGCCGCGACATTCCGCGGCTCCGGCAGCTCTACTCGGACCTCGGCTTCACGCGACAGTTCACGGCGCTCGAGACGGAGCCGGAACCCGTCCTTCCCGGCGCAACCGCATCTCCGCAGGCGCCGGCCGCGAAGCGTGCCTCCGGCGGCGAGCAGACGGGGTTCGCGTTCGCGACCGAGTCGAAGCCGGTGCCCGTCCCGACTCCACTCGGACCGACGCGCGTCGTGTCCGACGCGGCGGCGCTCGAGGAGCTCCGGAAAACGCTTTCGGCGGGCGGCTTCTCCGTCATCGCCGCGACGACGATCGCCGATGCCATGCGAGGAAGCGTCGTCGGGTTCGGCTTCGCCACGGCGTCCGAGAGTTTTTATGTGCCCCTTGGGCACCGTGCCGTCGGCGTGACGGCAGAGCTCGACGTGAACGCCGTCAGAACGGCGCTCGGCCCGCTCCTCGCGGATCCCGCCGTGGCGAAGGTCTGTCACGACGGCAAACAGGTGCGCGTCGTGCTCGGCCGTGCCGGATTCACGCTCGCGGGCGTCGGGTTCGACACCATGCTCGCGAGCTATCTCCTCGACCCCGAGGCGTCGCACGAGCTCGAGGAGCTGGCGCCGCGGGAGCTCGCGATCGCGCTCGTCGCGCCGGCCTCGCTGATTCCGAAGGTGAAGGGACGCGAGGTCGGCTTCGACGAGGTGCCCGTCGACGACGCCGCGAAGGCGATCGGAGCGCGCGCCGCGTCGGTCGTGAAGCTCGAAACGCGCCTGACGGAGAAGCTCGCCGAAGATGGCCTCTCCGACGTGCTCACGAAAATAGAGCTACCGCTCTCCGACGTGCTCGCCGACATGGAGCGCGTCGGGGTGCTCGTCGACACCGAGCAGCTCGGTCTGCTCGGGCAGCGCGTCGAGAAGCAGCTCGCCCTGCTCGAACAGGAAGCCCACGGCGTCGCGGGCAAGGTGTTCAACGTCAACTCGCCGCGGCAGCTCGAGGCGCTGCTCTTCGACGAGCTCGCGCTGAAGCACGTGCGCCGCACCAAGACGTCGCGCTCGACGGACGCCGACACCCTGGAGATCCTCGCCGAGCAGCACGCCCTGCCCAAGGTGATCCTAGAGATCCGCCAGCTCGCCAAGCTGAAGGGGACGTACATCGACACGCTCCCCACGCTGATGCACTCGGAGACGCGGCGCATTCACACCCGCTGGGAACAGGCCGTCGCGGCGACGGGCCGGCTCTCGTCGTCGGATCCGAACCTCCAGAACATCCCGATCCGCACCGAGCTCGGGCGCGAGATCCGGTCGGCCTTCGTCGCGCCCCCCGGCCACGTGCTGGTCAGCGCGGACTACTCGCAGATCGAGCTCCGCGTCCTCGCGCATCTCTCGAAGGATCCGGTGCTCGTCGATTCGTTCCAGTCCGGCCAGGACGTGCACACCCGGACGGCCATCGAGGTGTTCGGCGTGAAGCCCGACGAGGTGACGAGCGAGATGCGGCGCAGGGCCAAGGCGGTCAACTTCGGCATCGTCTACGGACAGGGTGACAGCGGGCTCGCGAAGAGCCTCGGCATCCCGCGAACGGAAGCCTCGTCCTTCATCGCGGCCTATTTCCGGAAGTACGGCGGCGTCCGCCGCTTCATGAGCGAGGTGCTCGAGACGGCGCGGGCCGCCGGCTCGATCCGCACCATCTTCGGACGACGCCGGATGGTCCCCGACATCGGCAGCGAGAACCGCGCGCGGCGGCTCGCCGCCGAGCGCATCGCGATGAACACCCCCATCCAGGGCACGGCCGCCGACCTCCTGAAGCTCGCGATGCTGGCCTTCAAGGAGCCGCCGTCACCCGGGGCCCGGATGGTGCTGACGGTGCACGACGAGCTCGTCTTCGAGGTACCCGAGGACGAGGTCGAGGCCGCCATGCAGCGCATCAAAGCCGCCATGGAAACGGTGCACCCGCTCGCGGTCCCCCTCGTGGTCGACGTCGGTCAGGGCAAAAACTGGAGCGAGGCACACTGAGCTTTACATTCTCGGAGCCCTTCCCTAGCTTCCCGGCCCCGAGCGCGGGAACGAGCCCCGCTTTTCACGATGGCTGACGCGCCCACTCCACGTATCTCGATCGTCATCCCCGTCTACAACGAAGAGGCGATCCTCGAGTCGTCCGTCGTGGACCTCAGGGAACGGCTCGCGCCCTACGGCTGGAGCTACGAGATCATCCTCGCCGAGAACGGCTCGAAGGACCGCACGGTGGAGCTCGCGGGTGAGCTCAGCCGTCGCTTCCCCGAGGTCGACTACGTCTCGGCGGGAGAGCCGAACTATGGCGGCGCGCTCCGCAAGGGGATCCGGAAGGCGCGCGGCGAGTTCATCCTCTGTGACGAGATCGATCTCTGTGACACCGACTTTCACCGGCGTGCGATCGACATGCTCGACTCGGGCCGCTGGGACATGGTGATCGGCTCGAAGCTCATCGAGGGCGCAGAGGACGAGCGTCCCTTCGCGCGCCACGCGGCGAGCCTCTTCTACACTGGCCTCCTCCGCGCGCTCCTCGGCTTCCGCGGCACCGACACTCACGGGCTCAAGGCCTTCCGTCGGGCGAGCCTCATCGAGCACGTCGAGGCCTGCGTGGTGGAGAAAGACGTGTTCGCTAGCGAGTTCGTCATCCGTGCCTACCGCGCCGGCCTTCGCATCGAAGAGATCCCGGTGCGCGTCAAAGAGAAGCGGCCGCCGTCGATCAATCTCTTCAAGCGCGTGCCCAACGTGCTGAAGAGCGTCGTGAAGCTCACCTACGCGATCCGTTTTCGCGGCTGAACGACCGGCGCGTCTACGACGGCGCGCTCACTTGCCGGCGCTACCAGCGCTCGATCTGCCAGCCGCGTGAACGCGCGATGGCTCGCAGCCGTCGATCGGGGTTCACGACGATGGGCGTCTTCACGTGCTCGAGGAGCGGCAGATCGGTGATGCTGTCGCTGTAGAACGTCGACTCGGCGAGGGTGAAGCCTTGCGCCGCGGCGAGCTTCTCGGCGAGCACGATCTTGCCCTTGCCGTAGCTCATCGGCGGCGCGACCCGTCCGGTGAAGCGTCCGGCGAGGACCTCGAGCTGGGTCGCCACGACGTGTTCGATGGAGAGCTCACGCGCGAGCGGCAGCGCCACGTACGGCGTCGCGCCGGTGACGATCGCGACGAGGTCACCCGCCGAACGATGTCGTTCGACCGCACTGCGCGCCGCGTCGGCGACGTGCTGTCTGACGTAGCCGGTGAAGAGCTCCTCGCAGGCGGCACTGAGCCACGCCTCTTCCTTGCCGCGAAACGACTTCAAGGCCTGGCCGGCGGCGCGCTCCGCGTCGAGCACGCCGAGCGAATACTGGAGCATCCACCAGGCGATGCGGGCCGCATCGCGCCACGTGGCCTCGCCCTTGTCGCGCTGATAGCGCACGTAAAGCGAGCCGGTGTCGACCCGTACGAGCGTCCGATCCATGTCGAAGAGAGCGGCTTTTCGGCTCAAAATGGCTCCGCTCGCATCTTGGCATCCGCCGGCCGACCGCGGAAGGGACGAGCCTTTCCGGGCGCGCCGAGGGTAGGCTCGCGGCGCTTTGCGCTCCCTTCCGATCGATCCGCTCCTGCCCGAGGTCGTGCGCGTCCTCGCGGAGTCGCGCACCCTGGTCCTCACCGCAGAGCCCGGCGCGGGCAAGACGACGCGGGTGCCGGTGTCGCTCCTCGACGCGAAGCTCGGCACCGGGAAGATCCTCGTCTCCGAGCCACGTCGCTTGCCGGCGCGTCTCGCTGCGACATTCGTCGCTGCCGAGCGCGGTGAGGCCGTGGGCCGCGCCGTCGGTTACTCGGTGCGCTTCGAGCACGTCGCGACCGAGGAGACACGGCTCGTCTATGCCACCGAGGGGGTCGTGCTCCGCCGCTTGCTCGAGGCACCGACGCTTCCCGGCGTCGACGTCGTCATTCTCGACGAGGTGCACGAGCGACACCTCACGACGGATCTCTTGCTCGCGTTGCTTCGCCGCCTGCAGGAAGGCGCGCGACCCGATCTACGCCTCGTCGCGATGAGCGCCACGGTCGACGCGGCCGCGCTCGCGACGCACCTCGGCGCGCCGCATCTCCACAGCGAGGGGCGCGCTTTTCCTCTGACGGTCGAGCACGACGCGCGGCCCGACGACAGGCCGCTCGAGAGCCGCGTCGCGACCGCCGTGAAGCGGTTGCTGCGCGAGGAGGCGACCGGAGACGTCCTCGTTTTCCTGCCGGGCGCGCGCGATATCCGGCGCTGCCTCGACGCTCTCGCCGGCGAGGCGGCGAGCGGCGTCCTCGTGCTGCCGCTCCACGGCGATCTTTCCGTCGCCGAGCAGGCGCGCGCCGTCGAGCCGTCCTCGAAGCGACGGGTCATCCTGTCCACCAACGTGGCCGAATCGTCGGTGACCATCGACGGCGTCACCGCGGTCGTCGACTCCGGGCTCGTGCGGATGGCGGGCCACTCGCCGTGGAGCGGGCTCCCGACCCTGACCACGGCGAAGATAAGCCGGGCCTCGGCGACCCAGCGCGGTGGGCGAGCGGGACGCACCCGGCCCGGTCGCGTGCTCCGTCTCTACACCGCCGGCGATCTCGCGACGCGCCCCGAGCACGACAAGCCGGAAATAGTCCGCGAAGATCTCTCCGAGGCGATGCTCTCGCTCCACGGCGTGGGCGTCACCGACCCGTCGGAGCTCTCGTTCCTCGACGCTCCGCCGCCCGCGGCGCTCGCTGCCGCCGAGACGCTCCTCGCGCGGCTCGGCGCGGTGACCCGCGACGGCAAGCTCACGCCGATCGGCAAGCAGATGCTCGAGCTTCCCCTCCCGCCACGCCTCGCGCGCGTGGTGGTCGAGGGCCGAGCGCGCGGCGTCGCTGCCGAGGCCGGTCTCGCCGCAGCGCTGCTCTCGGAGCGGGACATCCGCGTCGGAGCGCGCACCGACGTCGGAGGCCGTGGCGGCGGTCGCGGCGGCGGACGGAGCCAGGACCTCGGCGGCCCGTCCGACGTGCTCGAGCTCATGGATCGCTTCTCGGAGCTCCGCGACGAGCGGTTCGATCCGCGGCGCGCGAGCTACATGGGTCTCGATGCGCGCGCGGGCACCGCCGTGGATCGCATTGCCCGTCAGATCGCCGGCATGGGGCGCGGTGGGCCGCGTGCTCCACGGCCGGACGGCATGGAAGCCGTGGACCGCGAGGTTCAGCTCGCGCTCCTCGCCGGCTTTCCCGACCGCATCGCGCGACGTCGCACCCGCGGCGAGCGAGCCCTGACGCTCTTTTCCGGAAAGTCTGCGCGCCTTGCGGACACCAGCGTCGTTCACGACGCGACCCTTCTCATCGCGCTCGACGCGGAGGACGTCGGGCGCGAGGTCGTGGTGCGACTCGCGAGCGCCATCGAAGCGGACTGGCTCATGGAGCTCTTCCCCGACATGGTCGAGATGACCGACGAGCTCGTCTGGAACTCCGGCAGCGAGCTCGTGGAGCGCGTCAGCCGCATCGCCTTCGGCTCCGTCGTGCTCGACGAGGAGAAGAAGCCCGCGCCGCCGTCACCCGAGGCGTCTGCGGTGCTGCTCAAAAACGCGCGTGCAAGCGCCGCGGAGCTCGATCCGGACGGCAAGGCCACCGGATTGACGCACCGGCTCGCGCTCATCGCCGAACATTTTCCGGAGCTCGCCGTGCCGGCGTCGGGAGCGACGGCGATCGACGCCGCGCTCGCGCACGCCAGCGAGGGACGCACGCGGCTCTCCGAGCTTCGCGGCGTGGATCTCGAGGCGGAGCTCCTCGCCGCGCTCGAACCGGGGACGCGCGCGCTGGTCGAGCGCGAGACGCCGGCGCGATTGACGCTACCCGGCGGCCGTGGCGTGGCCGTGCACTACGAGCCCGGCAAGCCGCCGTGGGTCGAGTCACGGCTGCAGGACTTCTTCGGCATGACGCGCACGCCCACCGTCGTGCGCGGTCGCGTGCCGCTCACGGTGCACCTGCTCGCGCCGAACCAGCGCGCCGTCCAGGTGACCAGCGACCTTGCCGGATTCTGGGAACGTCACTACCCCGAGCTCCGGCGCGAGCTCTCGCGACGCTACCCGCGACACGCCTGGCCCGAGGACGGCCGCACGGCCGTGCCGCCGCCGCCCTTGCCGCCGCGGCGACGCGACTGACGCGCTAACGCGCCGCATCTCGGGCGCCTCCCCGCGCGGCGGCCACGCTGATTGGCGCTTCCGGTAAGCGCACGAAGATCTCGTTTGCGCTATCTTCCCGCGCGATGGACGCCCGCGTCGTTGCGGCGATTGCGCTGGCTGCCGCTGTTCAAGGCTGCGGCGGCATCGTGCTCGATCACGTCGACGTCGGTGCCGACGATGGAGGACGCGTCGAGCCCATACCGACGGCTTCCGTCGCCTGTCCGAATCCCTCGATCAATGTTGCCCCCGACGGACCGCTGCACGGCACCATCGAAGACTGGGGGGACGCCATCGTCCTCGGATTCTCCGCGTCCGGCGTCTCGTTCCCGGCATTCGACAGCCGCGGTCGCGCCGAGTGGTCGCTCGCTTCCCTCTCGGCAAACGGCAGCGCGGGGTCGGTGTTCTTCGTGGATTCCGGCGAAACGCTGGCCGCCTCGGCGCCCTCGGTCTCGAATATCTCGCAGATCACAGCTGAGGTGAGACTCGACTACTCCACGAACTACACTCCGCTGCTGCTCGGCGGCGAGTTCGTGGTCCTCCATTCGGTGCCGGACGACGTCTACATGGCGCTCCGTGTGAACAACGTGCGGGCAATCGAGCAAACACATCTGGGTTGCTACGCGCGAGCCGTCGGAAGCTTCAGCTTCTACATCCAGCCGAACGGCACCACCGATTTCAGCGGCTTCGCCGGCTTCTGACGTGAAGTGACGGACGGACACGAGCGCGATGCACGTCACGACACGCTAGCGGAAAGGACGCGCGCCGAGCTCGAGCCCCGCCGACACGACGAGGCCGATCGAAACGCCCCCGATGGGCGTCGTGCCTGTCACCGTCGAGATGCCTCCGCCGAACTCGAGGACCTGCCGGCTCCAGCGCGGCTCGGCGTGTGCCAGATCGGCCGCGACGACGAGCGCCGCACCGATTCTCGGCCCGATGAGCCGATGCGTGAAGCGATCGGAGACGCCGAACCGGAAGGTGAGAGCCGGCAGGTTCGTCGAGAAGCCGCGTGGCCCGTAGATCGAATCCCCGTTCGCGTAGTTGCGCGACGAGACGCCTACCGCGGCCTCGACGTCGACCCAGTGATGAAAGGGCACGACTGCGCCCACGAATCCTCCGAGTGCGCGCCACCGTTCGACGCGGTTCTCGCGAAAATCGTTCGACTGCCCCGAATCGGTGAGCTCGAACGTCCCGCCGAGCTCGAAATAGTGAAAGCGAAACCGCGCGAGCCCGCCGGCGAGACCGTGCGCACGGTCCTCCCCGCTGCGCGCCTGCGCGGCGATGCCGGCATAGCCTTCGAGTCCGAAGCCGAACTTCACGGGTCGGCCGAGCTCGACCTTCATGCCCGACGAGCGTGGCGGCTCGAAATCGGCACCGTCGTCCATCTCCTCCGGAGTCGGGTCCACTCGCGTGTCGGGTGTCGCGTCCGGCGGTGCACCAGGCGCGTGTGGCGGCGCACCAGCCGCGTGCGCGACCGAGGTGCCCAGCCAGAGCGCGACCACGAGAACCCGGTTCCACCGTCCCATCCGTGGCCTTGGTGGGTGGGGGCTCCATTTACGGCTCACAGCGTCGGCGGGACGACGGATTTCGCCCTCGCGCGACGCCGCGTCGGATCCGATGACCGTCGATTCGAGTGGAACCCGTCGTGATCGCGCGTTCGAGGTTGCGGGTCACCCCGCGATGCGCGAGAAGTGCCCGTGGAAAGGCGTCCCCCTCGACGACCCGAGCGGCGCTCACCGCGCGGCGATGCGCGCACCAAGCCCCCCGGAAACGGCGGCTCCCGAACCGACGAGCGCGGCCCTGCAAAGGGCAACCGAAAAACGTCCAGCGACCGCTCCGCGGCGGGCAACCGCGGCGCGCCGGAGGGAAACCGCAAGGCGCCCGGCAGCCACGGCGCGTTCGGCAATCGCAACGCGCCCGCAGAGCGCGGCGCGTCCGGCGATCGCGGCGCAAAGAGCAACCGCGGCGCTTTCGGCAATCGCAACGCGCCCGCAGAGCGCGGCGCGCCCGGCGATCGCGGGGCAAAGAGCAACCGCGGCGCTTTCGGCAATCGCAACGCACCCGCAGAGCGCGGCGCGTCCGGTGACCGCGGGGCGAAGACTAACCGCGGCGCTTTCGGCAACCGCAACGCGCCCGCAGAGCGCGGAGCGTCCGGTGACCGCGGGGCGAAGGGTAACCGCGGCGCGTCCGGCGACCGCGGGGCGAAGGGCAACCGCGGCGCCTTCGGCAACCGCAATGCGCCGGCAGATCGCGGTGCGCCGGCAAGTCGCGGTGCATCCGGCGATCGGGGTGCGAAGGGCAACCGCGGCGCTTTCGGCAATCGCAACGCCCCGGCAGGTCGCGGCGCGTCGGGTGATCGCGGGGCGAAGGGCAATCGCGGCGCGTCGGGCAATCGCGCTGTGACCGCCGAGCGAAGCGCGACGGGTAGCCGCGCCCCGGCGGGGAAACGAAACCGGTCCGGCAATCGCACTGCGTCCGATGGATATCGTGACGCGGCGGCCGAGCGGCCCGTACCGATCGCGGCGCGAATCGTCGGGACCCCGAAGGGGCCTCCGCCGCCCGAACCGCGGCGTGATGCGACCTTGCCGCGCACGGGGGAATGGCTCTGGACGACGCGACCCGGTTCGGAGACGGATCTCGTCGACGAGCTGTTCCTCGAGGGTGAACGTGAGGCGCGGATCATCGCACCGGCGGTCGTCGTCTCGGGACGGGCGCCTCGCAAGGATGGGCGCGTCGAGCTCACCTTCGCGCGGCAGGCCTTCCCGGTGTCGCGCGTCGTGACGGCGACCTCTCCGGCGTCCCTCGGTGTCGCTGCGGCAAGTGCGCTTGCCAGAGACCTCGCGTCGTCGGAGCGCTACGCGCTCCAGGTCTGGGTGCCCGACAGCGACGAGACGAATCCCCTCGCCCAGGACGCGCGCCTCGTCGAGGAGGCCGCCGCCCAGCGTCTCGCCTACGAGCTGCCGCGCTCGGAGCAGATCGACGTGCGCGATAGTGGCAGTCGTCGCATGCCCGTCGCGCAGATCTGCATGCTCGCCGCCGGGCGCGCCGTGGTCGGCGTCCTCGACTCGGACCGCGCGCTGTCGCTCTTCCCCGGCGGACGCTCGCGAGTGAAAGTCTCGGGCGACCGTCCCTCGCGCGCCGCGCGCAAGCTGGCCGAGGCGTTCGCGTGGCTCGGCGTCGCGCCGGAGCCCGGCGAGCTGTGCGTCGATCTCGGCGCCGCCCCCGGAGGATGGACCTGGGTGCTCCTCGAACGACGCACGCGCGTCGTGGCGGTCGACCCCGCGAAGCTCCGTCCCGAGCTCATGGAGCGCCGCGGGCTCACCTACGTCGCCGGTAACGCCTTCGACTACACGCCGGACGAGCCCGTCGACTGGCTCTTCTGCGACATGGCGTTCCGCCCGCTCGAGGTCGCGAAGATGCTCGCGCGCTGGGCCCGCGAGCGCTCGGCGACGATGCTCGTGTCGAACTTCAAGCTCCCCATGCGGCGCAAGGCGGAGATCGTCCGCGACGTCATCGCGATCCTGCGCGAGGGAGGCTGGAACGGCGTGCGCGTCCGGCAGCTCTATCACGACCGCGACGAGGTCACCGTCACCGCGCGCCTCGCCTGACGTCGCTCAGGTCGAGCCGCCCTTGCCGGGCTCCTTGCTCTCCTTGCTCTCCTTGCTCAGACGCCCCTTCATGCGCGCGACGAGAGACAGCGCGTCGAGCGGCGTCAGTCGCTCCACGTCGACGCCTCGCAGGGTGTCGAGCACTTCGCGTTCGTTGCCGCTCGGTGCGCTGCCGGCGAAGAGCTCGAGCTGGGGCGTCTTCCTCGCGCGCTTCGTCGCGAGCGGCGCCGGCGCGGCGGTGTTGCCCCCCGACTCCAGCATCTCGAGGAGTCCCCTCGACCGTGCGAGGACCGACTCCGGCAGGCCGGCGAGCTTCGCCACCGCCACGCCATAGCTCCGGCTCGCCGGACCCTTCACGAGCCGATGGAGGAACACGATGTCGCCGTCGGACTCCTCGGCGCTGACGCTCACGTTGCGGACGTGCTCGCTGGTATCCGCGAGCGCGGTGAGCTCGTGATAGTGCGTCGCAAACAGCGTGCGGCATCGCACCGCCTCGTCGAGGTACTCGGCGACGGCCCAGGCGATGGCCAGGCCGTCGAACGTGCTCGTCCCGCGGCCGATCTCGTCGAGGATGACGAGCGACTTCGCCGTCGCCTTCCGCAAGATCTCCGCCGTCTCGCGCATCTCGACCATGAACGTGCTCTCGCCGCGCGACAGGTTGTCGCTCGCGCCGACGCGGGAGAGGACGCGATCCACGATACCGATGCGCGCCTCGCGCGCAGGCACGAAGCTGCCGAGCTGGGCGAGCACGACCGACAGCGCCACCTGACGGAGAAGCGTGCTCTTGCCGGCCATGTTGGGGCCGGTGACGATCCAGAGTCGCTCTGCCGACGCCTCTAGCGCGACGTCGTTCGGGACGAAACGGCCTGCGGCGGCGAGCTGCTCGACGACGGGGTGCCGTCCGTCGGTGATGGCGAGCACGTCGGAAGCGTCGACGTCGGGCCGTCGATAGTCGAAGCGGTGCGCGATCTCGGCGAGCGCCGCCGCGACGTCCCAGCGCGCTATGCGCTCCGAGAGCGCCGCGACCCGGTCGCTCGCTGCCTTCACGGTGACGAGAAGCTCGGCGAGGAGCGATAGCTCGCGCTCCCGATGACGCGCCTCGGCGTGGACGATCCGGTCGGCGAGCTCGTCGAGCTCGGGCAGAGTGAACCGTTCGCCGCCCGCGACCGTCTGCTTGCGGCGCCAGCTCGACGGTGCGCGCGCCGTGTGCGATCGCGTCACCTCGACGTACCAGCCGAACACGCGCGTGAAGCGCACCTTCAACGTCGCGATGCCCGTCTCGTCGCGGAGCTTCGCCTCGAGGGCGATCATCAGCTCGGTGCCGTGGCGCCGGAGCTTCTCCGCCTCGTCGAGCTCGACGTCGAAGCCGTCGCGGAAGATCGCGCCCTCCTTCTCGCTCGCCGGTGGGCGGTCGCAGAGTGCGGCCCGGAGAGCGTCGGCGACGTCGTCGACGGTGTCTACGGTGGCGTCGAGTTCGAGCACCTCTTGCCCGGTGGGCGCCTCGACGCCGGAGACGACCTCCACCGCACGCCTCGCAGCGACGAGCCCGTCCCTGAGCGCACCGAGGTCCTTCGGCGTCGCCTCGCCGAGCATCGCTCGGACGGCGAGCCGCTCGAGGTCACCGACGGCGCCGAGCGCCGCCCGGAGCTCTTCGCGGAGCCTCGGGTCGTCGACGAAGAGCTCGACCTGGTCGAGACGCCGGCGGATCCGGGCCACTCCGGTCAGCGGCGCGAGGAGCCGGCGGCGCAGGAGGCGCGCACCGGGCGGCGTCCGGGTCGCGTCGATGGTGCCGAGCAGCGTCGATTTGCGGCCCGCGGGCGATTCGACGAGCTCGAGGTGCCGTTGCGCGACGGGGTCGAGGACGAGGTGCTCGGACGGATCGAAATCCGCGATGCGCCGGACGGGCAGGTCGACGCCGGGGCTACACGCGCGCGCATACCGGAGCGCACGGCCCACCGCGCCGCGCACCTCGACGGCCCCGCGCGCGGCCTCGCCGGCGAGCGGCCCGAGGGCGGCTTCGAGTGCAGCGGCGTCGAGCGGCGCGTCGTCACGCACCGGCACCTCGCCGAGGACTGCACGGATCGCGACCGGCAGCGGCTCTTGTGCACTCCGAGCGCCGTCTCCGCCGGCTATCACCTCGCGCGGCAGCGAACGGGACAGCTCGCCGAGGGCTCCAGCGAGATCCGGGAAGCCCGCGGCGCGGAGCTCGCCCGTCGAGACGTCGAGGAGCGCGATCCCGACCCGCTCGGCGGTGACGTCTATCGCGGCGAGCCAGTTGTTCGTCGAGACGTCGAGGTGCTCGCTGCTCGTGACCGTCCCCGGCGTGAGCACCCGCACCACCTCGCGCGGCACGATGCCCTTCACGGTGGTCGGGTCCGCCATCTGCTCGCAGATCGCGACGTTGTACCCGAGCGACAGAAGACGGCCGATGTAGCCGTGCGCCGCGTGATGCGGCACGCCGGCCATCGGCACCTCGTCGGGCTTGCCCTTGTTCCGGCTGGTCAGCGTCAGATCGAGGAGCCGCGAGCAGAGGACCGCGTCGTCCTCGAACATCTCGTAGAAGTCACCGAGGCGAAAGAAGACGATCGCGTCGGGGTACGCGCGCTTCGCTGCGCGGTGCTGCAACATGAGCGGCGTCGCACGAGCGCTCATGCGGGGAGCCTACAGCGAATCCGAGCGCGCAGCCGCGGAAAGTCCACCGCTAATAGATGAGCGTTATCGCGAAGGTCGCGAGGTCCACGGCGACGATGCCCTTCGTCGACCCGTCTGCGACGAGGAGCGCGTCGCGGGCGGGCGAGTACACCATCGCGAGCGGCGAGGTGTTCGTGTCCGAGGTCGACGACAGGTTGACGAGCAAGGGCGAGAAGCCGCCGACGACGGTCCAGTCGTACTCGTAGTCCTTCACGGTGGGCGAGCTGCCCTTGTAGATGACGAAGCTGCCGAACAGCCCGTCGAAGATGCACCCCGTTTCGTCGTTGGCGGGCAACACGGGCGAGAGGGGAGCGCTCGACGAATAGACGCAACCGATGTCCTCGCTCGAAGCGACGCCGATCGTGCCCAGATGGTCGACGTTGGGCGCGCAGTCGCTCACGCCGCCGTTGCCGGCGCACGACACCTCGAGCGCTCGACTCTGGAGTCGTGCCCTCAGCGGATCGGTGCTGAGAGCGCAGCTCTTTCCGTCGGCGGTGGTCACCTCGTCATGGTGATAGCCGGAGAGCGAGCCCTTCACGACCCACTCGTTCGACGCGCGCACGACGTAGGAGACCGCGGTCGGAAAGCAACAGGCGGCGAGCTCCTCGAGCTTCTCGGCCTGGGCGGGACTCGCGTGGCGCGGCACGATCTGGAGCTGATTCGGCGTGGCCTTCACGACCCTGAACTCACGCTGATTGTTGGGCGCGAGAGCGGTGCCGTACTGCGTCTGGCAGAGGAGAAAGCCGGCGTTCGGCGCGTGAGGATCGGCGCCGCCACACGATGCGCCTTCCATCTTCCAGTAAGTGTCCGTTTCGACCGGCAGGAGATCCGACGTGATCTCCACGTAATCGGAGTGCAGCGTGCCGAACGAATCCACGTCGGCGGGATCGACGTGATAGTCGCGGTGCGTCGCGCGAAACTTCGCGATCGCCTCGTCCTGCACGCCGGTGTCGCAGAAGGACGCGCCGGAGTCGTCGAGCGTGAACGGGCCGTTCTTGGGCAGGGCGAAGCTACCCGACGTACTGACCCTCGAGGTCACGCCCTCGTAGATGGCGCTGAAGGTCTCCTGAGGCGAGAAGACGCGGGGATCCTTGAAGCTCAGAACGAGGGACGTCGAGTCGGCCTTTGCCGGATCGATGACGAGTGGATTGCTCCGGTCGCCGGACGCGAACAGCGTGGTGCCGAGCCAGACCTGAGCCTCGTCGGTGGCGGAAAAATCGACGCCAAGCATGCGCGGGTGGCGGAGACCGTCGACGGTGCCGTTCGTCGGCAGCGTGCTGCCCTGGTCGGAGATCAGCGTCGGGAAGGACTGAAGCGACGGGGCGTGAGTGCCGAGCGTCAGGTCGTTGCGAAGGGCGGCGGAGCTCCGGGTACGGTGCTGCTCGACGGCGTTGCACGTCACCTCGTCGGTCACCGTCGGGCCGTTCGAGCTCACGTACGTCTTCGCGCCGGAGAGCGCAGGGTCGCCCTCGCAGCCGCGGAAATTCTCGGTGGCAGTGGTGTTCAGCTCGGTGGGCCGGCGACAGGGCGCGTCGAAGTCCTGGATGTCGATGACGCTCACGTACCCGCTCTCGAGCGCGGCGAAGCCGAAGACGCCGCGGAGCAGATTGGGCGCCGCACCGGTGCTGAGATCCGACGCGGGCCGATAGAGCGCACCCGGATCCGTGATCGGGATGCTCGGATCGGGATTGCAGAACTGGCCGATTTGCTGGGTGCCCGTCGCGGGATCGACCTCGACGTGATCGCGCAGCGCGAACGCTACGTCTCTCGCCGGTGACGTGAAGGCGATGCGATCCGGCGGCTCGAACGGCAGGATCGTGGAGTGACGGCGGAGGAGCGGCGTTCGGTTCGTCGAGCCGGGGCTGATGTCGAACATCATGATGCTCCCGTTGTTGAGCTCGTCGATCGCGTAGAGAAATCGCTGCCCGTTGCCGAGCGGCGTGCCCGGCGCCGGGATCGTCAGGGGACTCGCCGCGAGCCGCGACGTGGTGACGACGCGATTCGGATCGGTGAACGAGACGGGCAGGAGCGGCCTGTCGCTCTCGGCGAGGGCGCACACGTCGGTCGTGTCCACCTCGTGGATGACGGGCGCCTGGTAGTCGGCGACGAAGAGCCGGTGCTCCTTCGTCGCGGGGTCGTCGATCTGCGCGAAGCCGCCGGGCTGCACGTCGAAGACGCCGGAATGCGGGCGATGCGCGAGCCCCGTCGGCGTCCCCTTGGATAGATCCAGATCCGCGGGCGGGATCTGGACGACCGTACCGGTGCAGTCGGTGTCGTCCGTCTCGCACGTGGGCAGACCGCGAACGGTGAGCGGTAGCTGCTGTTCGAAGTCGCACGGCTCGTACTTGCCGGGGTCCCTGTCGAGGAGGTCCTGCGCGTCGATGACGACGAGCTCCTTCCGCTCGGGCAAGGACACGACCAGCTTGCGACGGCCGGGGAGCTGAGTCTCGGACGACAGATCGGCGGGGCACTCGCGGGGCGACTGAGGCACCGGTACGGTCGGCATCTCTCCGCAGTGCTGGCGGTAGAGGTCGGGCATCGACGGATCACCCGGCGTGTCGATGACGAGCGCCATCTCACCGGGGGCGCTCGGGAGGCGACATGCGGGCCAGGTCGTCAGGTCGCGAAGTGGCGCATCGGTGGGGCGCGGGACCACGCACGACGTCGGCAGCGCGAAGATGCCTTCTTTGCCGATCTCCCCGACGCCGACGAAGGTCGCGAGCGAGCCGGGCGTCGAAACGATGCCCGTGGGCTGCGAGCCGACCGTGAGAAAATTGTATCCCGGCTCGCTCGGCTCGGAGTCGGACACCAGACCGAGCGTCAGATCGACCAGCGCCACCTCGCCGCGGGTGGTCTGGGTCACCATCGAGAAGGCGTGTCGCTCTTCGCCGTCGACGGTGCTCGTGTCGGGACACTGATCGATGTTGCGCGGCTCGAACGTCGGGATGATCGCGAGAGGGTTCTTGGTCCCGAGACAGAGCGAGGAGAATTTCCCGCTCGCCTCGAGCGACCGGAGGACGACGGGTTGTGCGCTCGTGGTGCAACCGGCAGAGAAGAGCGCGCTCGCCACGACGAGCAGCGCGAAGGACTTTTCGCGAAGCATTATTTCGAAGCCCTCGGAGGAGTGCGCTGGCCGACGCTCAGGACGATCGTGCCGTAAGCCGCGGTGTGTCGCTGATCCAGATCGATCACGCCGATGTACGAATCCGAGAAGTGCCCGATATAGGCGTAAGCGTGCTCGACGGGATTGCCTGCACCGTCCACGCCTTGCTCGACGTCGAGCGCGAAGGCGTGGGGGCCGCGGCCGGTGATGACCTCGGCGTCGAAGCGGCGGTTGGCCGGGTCGTAGACGAAGATACGGCGCGAATCGAAGCAGATGATGAAGACGCGGGGCGATAGCTTCCCGTTCTTGTCGATGACGTTGCCCGTGAAGACGCGCGACGGCCCGGTCGTCATCGGGACCTGCTCGGTGAACTGCGGCAGATCGTCGGTCAGCGTGTTCGGGACGTTCGGCGGAGTCTGCCCGATGATGAGGCTCGCCGGTGAGCGGTTCGCCGCGTACACGCTGTAAGGGGCGGGTATGCAGTTCTTCAGCAGACAGGCGGCGCGATCGGGGTCTCCGGCGCACGTGCCATCGACCGGGGCCTCGCAGTGCTGTCGATCGCTATTTTCGACGACGATGCCGCGCGACTCGAAGCCGGAGGCGTTCGTGGCGATGGCGACCGAGCGCGAGGTGTCGATGAAGGGACGCCGCGGGCTCGAGAGCAGATCGTCGAACGTCCGCACGAGCTGCACCTGCGCCGCGTTGGTGAACGTCATCAGGAAGCTCGGCAGGTACGTCACGCGAGTCGGGTTCTCGAGCCAGAACGCGGGCAACGGCACGGAGGTCACCGCGAGCGCACCGGTCGGGAGCCCCACGCCGCCGATGCTCACGAGCTGTGGGCCGTCGTCGTCGTTCGGCGTCGTGGACCACGTATTCACGAACAGCGCGATCTGCCCGGTCGTCTGATGCGTCGTGACGAGCGTCTCGCTGAACGACGAGAGCGGCCCCGGGACGTAATCGGGAGGGTGCAGCGCCGGGACGTTGTCGACGAACTCGCTGCCCTTCGAGTCCGGGACGCCGCCGTAGGGGCGCGCCTGGAGCGCGATCCCGTAGGGCTCGGCGGGGAGCGTGACCTGCGTGTCGGTGATCGTCGCCGGATCGTTGCCGGTGCCGCGGCGGTGATTGTCGTCGCACTTCTGCGTCGGGCCCGACTGCCCGCAGTCGAGCGAGACGCCCGTCGAGTGGTCGCCCTGGTCCGGGTACGCCGTATCGTCGTCCACCGAGATCCAGTGGACAGTGGCGTCACCGCGTACGGGGACGAAGAGGCGCGAGCCCTTCCCGCCCGCGAGCGGATTCGTCGCGTAGAGCAGATCGGTGGAGAACGCGCCGATCGACACGACGCCGCCCTTCGTGCCATGGAAGAGGAGCGGAGCGGGCTCGAGGGGCTTGCAGAGGCCCGGCGTCAGCGACTGATCGGCGACGCTTTGCACCTTCGTGCCCGCGTTGGCGCACGGGTCGTCGTCTGCGCCGACGCAACGGTGCGACGGACCGAGCCGCTTGTCGGGGTCGGCGGTCAGGTCGCAGGTTTGACCGACCTTGCCGGCCTTCGTGCAGTCGTCGTCCCTGTCGCAGTACGTCGGGACCTTCGACCGCAACTTGGCGAGGTCGTAGACCTGTAACGTTCCGGCGTTGAACTGCAGGTCGAAGTCGCTGTTCGCGACGTACATCCAGCTCTTGCCGGGGGACACCTGGATGCCGACCGGGAAGTAAATCTTGTCGAGCGGAACGGACAATCCCTCGTCGGGCGGAAAACATCCGATCGCGCCGCCGAGACTCCCGGCCAGAAGCCACGAAATTGCAAAGGATACCCGCCGGCTGGCCATGAGCGGGCGGAGACTAGTGCCGCGAGTACATCGAAGCGATCGGAATCTCGAGGTCCCCGACGGGCGAGGGCCTCCAAAATTCCTGCGCCGTGGGCCTGTCGCCTCGGTACCGTGTTCTCGCCCCGCTTTTACGCGGGGCGGAGCACCGAGGCCGAACAATTATGGATGCGTCAGCCCAGATCCAGAATCGTCACGCCGCGCTCGACTTCTTCGTCCTCTTCCTTGGGGGGACGCCGAGCCGGCTGGTGGATTTCGAGCGGCAGCTCGAGCCGAGGTTGCTCGGCATCGCGCCGCAGGCGCTCTTGTTCTTCCCGCTGCCTGATCTGCTCGATGATGAACGGAGGTAACATGGCTTGTCTTGTGCCTTCCGCCAGTCTTACTCACTAATCTAGTAGCTCGTTCTAGGCGGTCAAGACGCACGAGGGCAAAGCTCTTACGGCCGGCGGGATCCGGCGGACCCGCGCGCCAGCACTCATGAAGCCGATTTTCCAGCCACGGCGGGAAGCCGCGTTGCGTCGCCAACGTGAGTTGCGGTGGTTGCGATCGCCTTTTGCGCGCTTTTTCGTCAAAACCGGCTCGAGGGGACTCTGTCTGAGCGTGGCGCTCTGCATCGCGTTTTTCGCCGCCACGGCCGGAGCCGCCTTCGAGCCGAAGGACGCGACCTGGCAGGGCACGAGCGAGCTCGTCGCGATCGCTCGCGAGAAACTCGGTAAGGGTCGAGTCCGGATCGTCGCGAGCATCCCCTGGGAAGAGATGCAGCCGATGGACGCGCTCCTGGTCTTGCACCCGGAACGCGAGCTCGATTGCCGCGAGGTCGCGGCATTTCTTGCCGCGGGGGGACGTCTCGGTCTCCTCGACGACTATGGCAGCGGGGACTCGCTCCTGCGCCGTTTCCGGATCCACCGGGTACGTGCGCCACTCGATCCGCGAGATCCGCTCCGCAACAATCCGAACCTGCCCATCGCCGTGCCGTCGGTGGGCCCCGATTCGCGCCCGCATCCGGTCGTCGGGGGCGTCGATCGCGTCGTCACCAATCACCCCACGGGACTCGAGACGGACCGCGGCCTCCGCCTCACGACGGTGCTCGAGCTTCCGTCGCTCTCGGAGCCGCCCACGCCGCTCGCGCTCATCGGTGTGATCGGCGACGCCAAGCGCTGCGGCCTCGTATCCGACGGCATGGATGAGCCGGCGACGACCACGACGGCCCCCGTCGCCGGCCGCTGCGGACGGCTCCTCGCCATGGGCGATCCCTCGGCCGTCATGAACCTGATGCTGCGCTATCCCGGCAATCGCGCCTTCGCGGCGCGGCTCGTCGAGTATCTCGTCGGCGACGACACCTGGGGCCGGCGCAGCGGCAATCTCTACATCGTCGCGAACGATTTCACGGAGCGGGGCACCTACGGCAAGCACGGCGGCTTCATGGGCGCGCTCGACGAACGCCTCGAAGCGCTGGCGCGCCTCGTCGCCGAGACACGGCGCGACGGACTTCCTGCGGCGCTCGCCATCCTCCTCGGGGCGTTGTCGGCAGGGGGCGCCACGCTCTGGGCGATATCGCGCGCGACACGGAAGTACCGGAAAGCCGCGCCGCGCTACGCCCGACCGACGCCGCTCGTCGCTCAGGGGGGTCTCGCGGGGCGGGCGGCGGTTCTCTCCGCCGAAACCACGCATCGGGCCCTGGTCGTCCTGGAGCTGAAGGCAGCGCTGGAAGAGGCGGTCAGGGAGCGAATGGGCATCCCGGACGCTTCGCTTCCGTGGCTCGCCGAAGAGATCGATCGACAAGACGCCCTGAGTCGGCGAAATTCCGATGCCTTGAGACAGGTGGTGACGGAGATGGCCAGAGCCGAAGCGGCGGTGTCGCACACCGAGCGCATCGCCATCCCCGACGCCGCGATCCGGAAGATGCACGAGACCGTCACCGGGATCCTCGCTGAGCTCGACGAGAGGCGCAGAAAGCACCCGTGACCAACGCCGTACAGGTGAGCGAGATCGAGGCGGCCCGCGAACGCCTCGCCGCCGTCCGGCGCGAGGTCGGCCGCGTGTTCATCGGAGACGGCGTCGCCGTCGAGATGATGCTCGTCGCGCTCCTGGCGCGCGGGCACGTGCTCCTCGAAGGCGTCCCCGGCGTCGCCAAGACGACGCTCGTGAAAGCCTTTGGTACGACGCTCGGCTGCACTGTCCGCCGCATCCAGTTCACGCCGGATCTGCTGCCCGCGGACATCACCGGGACGTACGTGCTCAACCCGAGGGACGGCACCTTCGCGCTCCGCTCGGGCCCCGTGTTCGCGAACGTCGTCCTCGCCGACGAGATCAACCGCGCCCCTGCGAAGACCCAGTCCGCGCTCCTCGAGGCGATGCAGGAGCGCCAGGTCACCATCGAGGGCGACCGCTACGAGCTGCCGAACCCGTTCCTCGTGCTCGCGACGCAGAACCCCATCGACCTCGAGGGCACGTACGCCCTGCCCGAGGCGCAGATCGACCGCTTCCTGGTGCGGATCCGGATGGGCTACCCGTCGCAGCGGGACGAGGTGGCGATGCTCCGCACGCACAATGTCGTCGGCCCGGAGCCCACCGGCGTTCTTTCGGCGAACGACGTCCTGCAGATCCAGTCCATCGCCGCCCGTGTCCACGTCGAGGAGGACCTCCGTGAGTACGCGGTGATGCTCGCGGCGTTCACGCGCACTCACGCGAAGGTGACGCTCGGCGCCTCGCCGCGCGCGACGCTCAGCCTGGTGCGCGCCGCGAAGGCGAACGCGGTCGTCGCCGGGCGGCCATACGCGACGCCGGACGACATCCGTGCCGTCGCCGCACCAGTGCTCGCTCACCGCCTCGTGCTCATCCCCGAGCTCGAGGGTGAGGCCGGAGCGCGCTCAGCGATCGTCGAAGAGGCGCTGGCGAAGGTCGGCTACCGGCGCGCCGTGCGGCCCGTTTAGACTCCGAGACGAGCGCCGCGCCAGTGATGCGCGGCAGAGGGATTTCGATGTCCGTCGACATGACTCCTGACGACTTCTCCCTGCTTCTCCGGCGCGAAAGGCGACGCCGCGCGTCCTTCGTCTCGTCGCCGGGAGGCAAGCTCGAGCCGTCGATCCCCGCGCTCGGCGCGATCGCCGACGCCATCGCCGGTTCGCCCGACTTCCACGCACACGAAGGGGTGTTCCTCGAGATCGGGCGAGCCACCGGCGCGCTCCTCAGCGCGACGCTACACCGCACGATCCGCGGTCAGGCCGCCGGCGGCGTCCGTCACTGGCATTACCCGACACTGAGAGAGCTCGTTCGCGACGGGCTACGGCTCTCGCGCGGCATGGGGCGCAAGAACGCGCTCGCCGGGCTCTGGTGGGGCGGCGGCAAGGGCGTCATCGCGCGCTCCGCGGACGGCCGTTACCTCGATCCGGCATACCGTGCAGCGCTCTACGAGGACTACGGACGCTTCGTCACGTCGCTGCGCGGCGCCTACGTCACCGCGGAGGACGTCGGAACGACGCCTCCCGACATGGCCGCGATCTTCCGGACGACGCGCTTCGTCACCTGCGTCCCGCCCGGGGTGGGTGGCTCCGGGAACCCTTCGCCGTCGACGGCGAAGGGCGTCGTGTGTGCGATCGAGGCGGCGCTCGACCATCTGGGACTCGGGACGGTCTCGGGGAAACGCTTCGCGCTTCACGGCGCGGGCAACGTCGGCGCGGCGCTGATCGGCGAGCTCGTCGCGAAGGGCGCGGCGCGCATCGTCGCCACGGAGGTCGACGCCGCGCAAAGTGCCGCGGTGCGCGCCCGCTTCACCGGCGCACCGGTGGAGGTGCGCCACGTGCCGGCCGGCGATCTGAGCATCTTCGCCGAGGAGTGCGACGTCCTGTCGCCGAGCGCGCTCGGCGGCGTGCTCGACGCGGAGACCATCCCGCGACTCCGTTGCAAGGTCGTGTGCGGCGCCGCGAACAATCAGCTCGTTGAAGAGGGGCGCGACGACCAGGCGCTGCTCGAGCGCCGCATCACGTTCATCCCCGATTTCGTCGCGAGCCGGATGGGCATCGTGAACTGCGCGAACGAGCAATACGGCTCCCTCCCCGACGACCCGGCGATTCTCCGGCACTTCGGGCGAACCTGGGAGAACGCCGTGTACGTGGTGACGCGCCGGGTGCTCGAAGGGGCCGATCGCGAGCAGGTGACGACGACCGCCGCCGCGACGTCGCTCGCCGATGAGCTCTCGCTCGTGCCGCACCCGCTCTTCCCGCACCGGAGCGCCGCGCTCGTGAAAGCCCTCGTCGACGAGGGCTGGGAAGCCGGGTGAACGGGCCGGGGGTGGGCGTGAGGCTCCGGACTTTGTAGGCTCTGCTGCGTGCAGCTCTACCCGACCACCAACGCAGTGCACGTTGCGGGGGCCGGGATCGCCGCGATGGCCGCGGGAGTGCTCCTCACCGAACCTGCGATCCTCGCGTGGGGCGGCGCGATGCTGGTGGGGCTCGCCGTCGCGCGGGCGGTGACGCTGATCGGCGTCACCCGCGTCCGTGCGGCGGGCTTCGAGATGCTCTGGAGAGAGACCGGCCGGGTGCGGCGGATCGCGCGCGGACAGACGACCGAGATCGCGGCCGAGGTCCGTAATCGCGACACCCGCGCCGCGCGCTACGTCTCGCTCCGCGCCGTGACGTCGCCGGAGCTCGAGATCGAGATCACGCCGACGTCGGGTGAGGTTCCCGCCGGCGGAAGGCTCGCGGTGACGGTGCGCGCGCGCGCGCCCCGAGTCGGGCGGCACGGCCTCTATGGGCTGTCGCTCGAGGTGCGCGGCAGCCCCGGCCTGTTCGAGATCCCCCTGACGTTCGCGAACCCGTTCGGCATCGAGGTGATGCCGAAGACGTTCGGTCATCTGCTCCGCTCCGCGCGAGGCGGCAGGAGCCGCGCCCTCACCGAGGCGGGCCGACCAGGTACGTTGTCGGGCGACGGGTACGAGCTCCGGGAGATCCGCGAGCATCGCTCGGGAGATCCGCTGAAGCGCGTCGCGTGGAAGGCATCTGCGCGCCGCGGCAAGCTCATGGTGCGCGACCACGAGCAAGAGGAGCGCGACGTCGTCTGGATCGTCCTCGATGCGTCGGTCGAGCTCTGGGCGGGCGCCGCCGGTCACGCGCCGCTCGACCACTCGATCGACGAGGCGATGGCCGTCGCCGAGGCGCATCTCGGCCGCGGCGATCAGGTGGGGCTCGTCGTCTGTGGGGCCCGCGTGCTCGCGCGGCTCCCGCCCGAGCGCGGCCCCGCGCAGTCGGCGCACATCGCGCAGGCCCTCGTCTTCTCGACGATGACCCTCGACTCGGATCGCAGCGGGCTCTCGACAGAGGACGTCGCATCACGCGTCCTCGAGCATCTCAAGCCGCTGGATCCCGCCGCCGCGTCGGGGGTGTCGCGGGACAGGATCGAGCTCGCGCAGCGCGCTGCCCTGACGACGAGCCGCGCGCCGTTCATGCCGCTCAGCACCTTCGGCGTGGACCTCGCCGACAAGACGCTGCGCGCCTATCTCTCGGCGTTCGGCATCCCCTCGCCGCCGCGGCTCGAGCCCGACCGCCCGCGCACCGACGAGACGCTCGCGGAGCTCCTCGCCGAGCTCCCGCGACAGAAACCGCATCCGAGCCTCGTCTACGTATGGTCCCCGGCGCCTGATCCCGATAAACGCAGCGTCGTGACCAACGCCCTGAAGAAGCATGCGCGCAGGCGCGTCGAGATCCGCTGGGTGAAGCCGGAGCTCGAGGAGGCGATCGCGCTGGGCAAGGGCGCGGTCGCCGAGGCCGTGAGCGCCGCGGTCGCGACGCGAGCGCGCGTCGGCGAAGCGATCGGTGAGCATGCGCTCCGGCGGCTCGGCGTCACCATCGAACGGGTTCGTCCACGCGCCATCACCCGCCCTGCCGCCAGCCCGGACAGCGCGAGCGCCACGAGCACGGCGAGCGCCGCGAGCGCCGCGCAGGAAGGCCGCGACGATGGCTGAGGCGCTCTCCCCCCGCCTCTTGCTCGAGCACTACGGCCTCCGCCCGAAGCACCCCTTCGGCCAGAATTTCCTCTCCGACGCCGGCATCGCGAGGCAGATTGCGGAGCTTGCCACGACGCCGCCCGGCGGCACGGTGATCGAGATAGGCGCCGGGCTCGGCGCCCTCACCCGCCCGCTCCTGGACCGTGCCGCGCGCGTCGTCGCAATCGAGCGCGACAGGGAGCTCGTCCCTGCCCTGGCCGACGAGTTCCGCGAAGCGATCGACGAGAAGCGACTCGAGCTCGTCGAGGCCGACGCGAAGCAGTTCGACTATGCGAGCTTGCTCGACGGCGCGACAGGACCGAAAACGATCGCCGGGAACCTGCCGTATCAGCTCACCGGCCCGCTCCTCCGGCTGACGGTCGAGCTCGCGCCGCGCTTCGATCGCGCCGTGTACATGGTGCAGCTCGAGGTCGCCGCACGACTCACCGCGAAGGCGTCGGAGGAGGACTACGGCGCGCTCACGGTGTTCGTCAACGCGGCGCTCGAGGTCGAGAGAAAGCTCGTGGTGCGCCGCGGGGCGTTCTATCCGCAGCCGAACGTGGACTCCGCGGTGGTCCTGCTCAGGCCCCGCGCCGAGCCGCTCAGCCTCGAGACGACGGAGTTTCGCGCCGTCGTGAAGGCGGCGTTCTCGCAGCGCAGAAAGACGCTGCGCAATGCCTGGCGTGGACTGCCGAACGTCACCCCCGAACAGCTGAAGCTCGCCGCCGAGCGCGCGAACGTCGATCTCGACGCGCGCGGCGAGACACTCGACACTGCCGCCTTCGCGCGCATGGCGAGCGAGCTCTCGGTCGTCCCTTCATGACGGGAGGGCGGCGCTTCTCGCTCTTCGTCGCGACGGGGACGTTCGTCACGCTGGCGTCCTGCGCGCGCCCGGCGCCACCCGCGTTCGTCAAGGTCGCAAAGCTCGGTGTGTTCTACGGCGGCCAGGTCGAGGAGCGGACGGACATCCCGTTCGAGCTCGACCCTGGCAAGCAGACCCAGGGCTTCCGCGTCGAGTTCTCGGAGCCGCTCGCGAGCGACACCGACGTCGAGTGGCGCATCGACGTTCCGAAGGCCGACCCGGAGAAGAAAAAGAAGCGCGCCCCGGGCGAGCCCGCCGAGCCACCGCGCACGACGCTGTCGGGCAAGGACGTCGCTCGCGCCGGAGAGACGACGCTCGACCACGTGCTCACGTTCCACCCCGGCGATCCGCTCGGCGTCTGGAACGTACGCGTCGTCGTACACGATAAGGTCGTCATCGATCGACCCGTGGAGGTCTTCGACGCAGCGGCGCGCAAGCGCCTCGTCCCCCGCGACGGCGGAGTCTTTTAGGGAAGGGGGCCCTAGTAACGGGGGGCCTTGGCCCCCCGCAGCTTCGCCTTCAATTACGGGGGGCCTTGGCCCCCCGCAGCTTCGCCTTCGGCGAACTGCTCCCCCCGCCGCTCTCGCGGGCTCGCTTTGCTCGCGGGGGGCCTTGGCCCCCCGCAGCTTCGCCTTCGGCGAACTGCTCCCCCCGCCGCTCTCGCGGGCTCGCTTTGCTCGCGGGGGGCCTTAGCCCCCCGCAGCTTCGCCTTCGGCGAACTGCTCCCACCGCCGCTCTCGCGGGCTCGCTTTGCTCGCGG
>DATAZL010000034.1:0-1696 GCA_036272055.1 Polyangiaceae bacterium
CGGTCAAATGCCGGAGCACGGACAAGGGAACGCTGTTGAGGACGCCGATCGTGTGGTCGTCACTCGACGTGACCAGCGTTTTTCCGTCGGGAGAGAAGAGGATCGCGTCGATCGCACTCGCGTGGGCGCGAAGCTCGCCCGTCTTTTGGCCCGTCGCGGGGTTTACGACGTAGACGGATCCGTCTTCGCAACCGGCCGCGATCTTGTCCCCGTCGCCACTCCACGCGACACCGAAGCAGCGGCGGGGCTCGGCAATTTGGCGAAGCTCGGTCCCCGTTTCGAGGTCCCAGATCCGGCACGTCCCATCGAACGCCGTGGAAGCGAGCCGCGCACCGTCGGGCGAAACGGCGAGAGACGCTACTTCACCGGTGTGTCCATCCAGGGTCTTCACCAGCGCTGCGGTGTCGACGTCGAACACGCGAATCGTGTCACTCCCGGTAACGATGCGCTCGCCATCGCGCGTGAACACGGCGGCGCCCACGCGGCCCTTGTGGCCAAGGAAACTCCGAATGGGGCTTCCCGTGTCGATGTCCCAGAGCTTCGCGGTGCCGTCGTTGCTCGTCGTGACGAGATTCTTTCCCGCCGGGTCGACCGCGACGCCGAACACCGCACTCCAGTGGCCAATGAAGTTTCGCACCCACCGGATGCGCCCCGTCGCGTGCGACAGGTCGCTCGCGGCACCTGCGGTTTGCACGGGAAGTGCGGCAGGGCCGCCAGCCAGCGCCTTGGGCGACTTCGGCCACAGATCCCGGAGAGCGATCGCAAGGACCACGGCGACGCTGGCCAGGATGATCGCCGACAGTCGAACGGCGCGGGAGCGCCTCGACGAGCGCGTGGAAACGGGTGCAGGGTCGCGGAGTGCCCGGCGAGCCAACGCCGCCGACGAAAACCGCTCCTCCGGGGCGCGGAGAACGAGGCGCGCGATCCATGCCTCGAGGGCCCGCGAGACCGTCGCCAGGGCCACCTTGGGCTGGCCGTTCTTTTCCGGAAGCTCGGCTGGTGTGCGCCGGCTCAGCATCCAAAGGCACGTCGCGCCGACGCCGTAGAGGTCCGTTTGCGGAACGGCGTGGCCGCGGAATTGTTCCGGCGCCATGAACCCGTACGTGCCGACAATCGTGCTGCCGTCGGACGTTTCGCTCTTCAAGGTGTCGCGTGCCGCGCCGAAGTCGACCAGCGCGATGCGTCCGTCAGTCCGCCAGATGAGATTTGCCGGCTTGATGTCTCGATGAATCACCGGCGGAGAGAGCCCGTGCAGGTATTCGAGGATGCCGAGGAGCTCGTCGGCGACGTTGCGAACGAGCGTCTCTGGTGGATGAAAACCGGAATCGACCCAGGCCTTGAGCGTCCTGCCTTCGGCGAGCTCTTGCGCGAGATAAAAGCAGGGGCCGCGCGCCGTCTCGAGCTGGAAGAAGTCGAAGTACTTGGGGATCGACGGATGATCGAGGCCCGCCAACACACGCGCTTCGCGCTCGAAGAGCTCGAGCACCTTCCAGTCGTTGCGGTGCCAGAGCCAGAGTTGCTTGAGGGCCACGCGGCGCCCTCGTTCGGAGTCGTCCGCGGAATAGGTCGTCGCGGTCCCCCCGCGTCCGAGAGTACCGACGATGCGGTAGCGCCCGTTGACGATCTCACCCGGAGCGTGCTCGAACGGACGATCGCCTTCCACCCCGTGCTCCACGACTGGCAGTATCCGAGATGT
>DATAZL010000035.1:0-149135 GCA_036272055.1 Polyangiaceae bacterium
CGCTTCGCTCGCGTAGTTCCGCTTCTTTGGTGCCTCTGGGACGACGGTGGCGTCGGTGCGGAACTACTGAGGCTGGGCTTCGGGCCCGGCCTCTGCGCGGCGTCACTTGAGCGTGTAAGACACGAGCTCGATGCGGTAACCGCCGCCGTTCGGGCCGTCGTATTCGAGGGAGACGAGCCCGACGCCGGCGCAGTACGTCGTGACGGGACCGGTGGCGGAGACGTAGGCCGTCTGCCAGCAGTCGGAGAAGGTGCCGGCGGGGACGGTGATGTTCGCGACGCGGGCGAGCACCTCGGCGCTCGACGCGGACGTGAAGAGCGCGCCGTCGGAGATGGGCCGCGGAAGGACGACCGACCACGCCGTGCCGACGTTCACCTCGAGGCCGCTCGCGTTCTCGACGTAGTAGCGCGTCGCGGTCGGTGCGCAGACGTGCGTCGCGGTGAACGCGTTCTCGCCCATGAACGTGGCGCGGCCGGTGATGGTCGTCGCATGCATGCCCTCCAGGCACGGCGACGTCCCGGTGCTCCCCGGGAGGATCGTGGTCTGGTAGTTCCAGACGTTACCGACGGCGAGGGGGAACAGCTCCTCGACGGTGGGTGGCGTGCCTCCGTCGTCCGAGCTGCCGCCGGCACCGCTCGCGCCGGCCTTGCCACCCGCGCCGGCCTTGCCTGACATGCCGCCGTTGCTCGACGTTCCGCCGCTGCTCGACGTTCCGCCGCTGCTCGACGCTCCGCCGCTGCTCGACGTTCCCGATGCGCCGCTAGCGCCGGACGCGCCGATGACGCCTCCCGACGCGGACATGCCGCCCATGCCGACGACGCCTCCCGACGCGGACATGCCGCCCGCGCCGACGACGCCTCCCGACGCGAGCACGCCGCCCGCACCGACGGCGCCTCCCGGCGCTGGCGCGCCGCCTGCGCCGACGGAGCCCGCTGCGGACACACCGCCGGTTCCGACGAGGCCGCCCGCGCCGTGGTCGCTCACGAAGCTCGGCTTCGCGTCACTACTGCAGCCCGCCGCCGCGACGAGAAGCGTCGTGCCCAGCCACCCCAGACGCGTCGAGACCCTCGGCATGATCTCGAAGTATGCGGCCTCGACGCCACGCCGGGCAAGCCGGAGCCTGCCAGCGGTCAGCCGTCGATGGACCGCAACTGGATGAGGCCCGGCTCGGCCTTCACCACCGCCTGGCACGCGAGCCGGCTCGTCTTCGGGCCGGCGAGGATCGCGAGGAGCTCCGTCTCGGCCTCGTTCGGGGGCTCGAGGTGCTCGCCGCCCTTCACGATGATGACGTGACAGGTTCCGCAGGTCGCCGACCGACACGAGAACGGGATTGGCGCATAGTGTACGTCGCACAGATCGACGAGGGCGCCACCTTCCGGTGCGTCCACGACCTTCACGGGCCCGAAGACGCTCTCGAGGAACTCGATTTTCGGCACGGCACTGTCTAGTGGCGCCTCTAAAAGGGCGCAATTGCGATGTGGGCGGCCGAGCGTGCAACCAGGCCGGGTTTGCCGCTAAAACGGGAGCCGCATGAATCCGATCGCGGACATCCACGTCGAGCGGCACTACCGGCTCGAGCTCGCGCGTCCGATCCTCGACGACGTCCGGTGGCGCATCGAGCCGTCCGAGCACTGGGCGCTCGTCGGTCCGAATGGGTGCGGCAAGAGCACGCTCCTTTCCATCCTCTCCGGCGACCTCTGGCCGAGCGTCGGCACGATCCGCGTGCTCGGACAGGAGTACGGCCGCGTCGACAAGCGCGAGCTCCGCAAGCGCATCGGCCTCGTGAACTCGGCGCTCTTCGGCGCGCTCCCCACCGAGGACACCGGCGAGGAGATCGCCGCGTCGGGTCTCATGGCGATGATCGGCAAGCTCGGCGCGCTGCCGCCCGACGCGCTCGATCGTGGCCGCGCGGCGCTCGCGAAGGTGAGCGCGCTCTCCACGACGAAGAAGCCGTACGGCGTGCTGTCCCAGGGGGAACGCCAGCGCGTCATGATCGCACGCGCCCTGGTGAACGACCCCGCGCTCCTCATCCTCGACGAGGCGTGCTCGGGGCTCGACCCCGTCGCGCGCGAGCGGTTTCTCGACGATCTCGGCAAGCTCGCGGCGTCACCGGGCGGCCCGACGCAGATCCACGTCACGCATCATCTGGAAGAGATCCCCGGCTTCATCACGCACGCGCTGGTGCTCCGTGAGGGCCGCGTGCTCGCCATGGGCGACGCCGCCCAGGTCCTGACGTCGGAGACGCTCTCGACGGCGTTCGACGCGCCGTGTACGGTCGAGACGGAGTCGAGCGGTGCCACGCGTCGCTACCGCCTGCGCGTCACGGTGCCGTCGGCAAAGACCGGCGAGAAAGCGCGATAGCCGATGCGCGCGTTCGTCTGTGACGGAGAGCCGCGCCTGGTGCGCGACTACCCGGAGCCGCCTCCGCGCGCCGGGGAAGCGCTCGTCGAGCTCCGCGTCGCGGGCATCTGTCACACCGATCTCGAGCTGTCTCGCGGGTACATGGGCTTTCGCGGCGTCCTCGGTCACGAGTTCGTCGGGGACGTGCTCTCGGCGTCGAACCCTGCTCTGGTCGGCAAGCGCGTCGTGGCCGACATCAATGCGGGCTGCGGCGCCTGCGACGATTGCCGTCGCGGCAACGCGCACCACTGCGGCACCCGCACCGTCCTCGGCATCGTGGGGCGCGACGGCGCGATGTCCGACCGTTTCACGGTGCCGGAGAGCTGTCTCGTCACCGTGCCCGACTCCGTCCCGGACGACGCGGCCGTCTTCGCCGAGCCCCTCGCCGCCGCGCTCCACGTCCTCGACGACATCGCAGCCGAGGCCGGCCCGATCGTCGTCCTCGGGGACGGCAAGCTCGGGCAGCTCGTGGCGCGCGCACTCGTGGGCTCCGGGCGCGAGACGACGCTCGTCGGTCGTCACGAGTCGAAGCTCGGCCTGGCTCGCGCCGCCGGCGCACGCGCGCTCCTCGAGTCCGAGCTCGGCACGGAGCTCGACGGTTCTCCCATGGTCGTCGAGGCAACGGGCCGCGCCGCGGGCATCGCGCTCGCGCTCCGCCTCACGCGGCCGCGCGGCACCGTCGTACTGAAGACGACCGTCGCCGGGCAGACCTCCGTCGATCTGTCGCCGATCGTCATCAACGAGCTCCGCGTCGTCGGCTCGCGCTGCGGCGATCTCGCGCGCGCCGTGGCGCTCCTCGCGGCCGGGCGCGCCGATCCGACGCCGCTCATCGCCGCGCGCTACTCGCTCGACGACGCGACGGCCGCGTTCAGTCACGCCGCCGAGCCGGGCGTGCTCAAGGTGCTCCTCCATCGGACGGCCTGAGCGAGGTTCGTGCGATGGGACTTCATCGAGCCGTTGCAGTCGCCCTCGTCGCGCTCTTCTCATCGCTCGGAGCGCTTCATGTTTACTGGGCAGCGGGGGGCAGCTGGGGATCGCGCGTCTCGGTTCCCGAGATCGACGGCAAGCCCGCGTTTCGTCCGGGGCGAACGGCCACCCTGGTGGTCGCGCTGCTGCTGGCCACCGCGGCAGCGGTCGTCTCGGTGCGGGCGAATCTCTTCGTGGTCGGCAGCGCCGGTTCCCGGATCGCCCATCTAGGTACATGGACGCTGGTTGCCGTGTTCGTCCTCCGCGCCATCGGCGACTTCCGGAGGGTCGGGTTCTTCCAGGGTCCTCGTCGCACGCCCTTCGCGCGGTACGACACGTTCCTCTTCTCGCCGCTGAGTCTGGCCATCGCCCTGGGGTGTCTATTCACGGCGCTCGGTCCGTGAACCCGCGTCAGAGCTTCGACTCGCTCCGGCAGATCTCTTCTTCTTCCTTCGGGCACGTGATGCGCACGTGAAAATGGTCGTCGTGCGCCTCGCCCTTCTCGGGTTGCTTGAGGAGCGCGGTCGCCGGAAGGACGTAGGGCGCGAAGCGGGGACGCGAGCGAGCGAACTTGAGGAGCCGCTCGCGAAGGGGCCACGAGACGAAGATGTGCGAGAGCCCGGCGCGGCGATCGCGCGCCCACGACTCGACGAGGAGCCAGTTTCGCTCGTCGTCGAAGAGAAACGGACGGCCGTCCCTCGATTTGCCGTCACCGTCGAACGCGACGTATTCCGTGGAGGGGACGGGCTTGCCGTGCAGGTCGGTGACGTAGAACGCGACGTCGGCGTCGCGGCCGCTCTGGTGCGAGCGATGGCCGGGCTGGGGTCCGCCGGACTTCGACGAGAGATCTCCGACGAGGAGGACGGAGCCGGGCGCCGCCATCGCGACGTCGCGCGCGCTCCGCCCGAGCATGAGCACGAGCGCGGGGTGGCCGTACACGCGCTCTCTTCCCGGTTCGCGGATCTTGAGCTCGCGCGTCGGCCTGAGACGCTTGCCGCGGAGCTGCCACCCGTCGTTCGGGTAGCCGCCGGAGAGCGACAGCATCGCGAGACGGCCCGTACGAAACCGCGCCGGTAGCTCGACGGGCTCGCGCGCTCGTCCCGCCGACGGAAACGCCGTGGAGAGCAGAAATCCAAGAAGAACGCTCACGCCGCGGCGCATCTCAGAATGTCTTCCGGGTGTCGACGAGCAGCGTGACGGGACCGTCGTTCTCGAGGATCACCTTCATGTCGGTGCGGAAGCGGCCGGTCTCGACCGTCGCACCGAGCGCGCGACACTCGGCGACGAAGAGCTCGAACAGCACGTTCGCACGCCCGGGCTCCATCGCGTCGCCGAAGCTCGGTCGCCGCCCCTTGCGCAGGTCACCGAGGAGCGTGAACTGGGAGACGGCGAGGAGCGCGCCGCCGGACTCCAGCAGATCGCAGTTCATCTTGCCGGCGTCGTCCTCGAAGATGCGCGAGTGAACGACCTTCGCCGCGAGCGCGACGGCGTCCGCCTCCGCGTCGTCGCGGGCGACGCCGACGAGCACACACGACCCGGGGCCGATCTTGCCGACCTCCACGCCGTCGGTCGTCACGGTGGCGTGCGTGACCCGCTGCACGACCGCTCTCATGCGGCGTGATACAGCATGAAATAGAGAAGCACGCCGCTCAGCGACACGTAGAGCCAGAGCGGAAGGGTACGACGCGCGATGGCACGATGACGCGGGATGTCGCGGGTGAGCCCGCGGTAGAGCGTCGTGAGCGCGAGCGGCACGATGGCCGCCGCGAGTATGACGTGCGGGACGAGGAGCACGAAGTACGCCGTCCGCATCGCGCCGGTGCCCTGGAACTTCACCGAACCGACCCGCGCGTGGTGTGCGAGATAGGTGACGAGGAACACCGACGACAGGATGAAGCTCGTCGACATGCAGATCCGGTGAAGGTCCACCCGGCGCTGCTTGATCGCGAGAAAGCCGAGAATGAGCCCGATCGCCGAGCCGCCGTTCAGAACGGCGTTCACCGTCGCGAGCGCATCCGGTCCGTCGCCCGCCGTCATCGCGCGTGTGGGGTGCGGCACCACATAGAGAACGACGCCCACCGCCACGACGACGAACACCGAGAGTCCGGCGATGACCTTGCGCGCCGTGCCGGGATCGAGAGCCTTCACCGAGTCGACTATCTGCATGAGCTTTTCGCGGGCGAGCCTAGATCAAAAGTCTTGAAAGACGAGCTTGGCCGTTGTGGACGCCGGCGAAAGAGCGCTATTCTTGGGGTTCTCGCTCCATGACAATCTACCTCGTGCGACACGGCCGGGCCGAAGCCGGTGTCGAACACCCGGACCCCGGACTCGACGAAATCGGCCGTTCCCAGGCCGAACGCGCTGCCGAAGCGCTGAAGAAGCTCGGCACCGCGCGGCTCATCTGCTCGCCCCTCAGGCGCGCACGAGAGACGGCCGCGCCGATCGCCGCCGCGCTCGGACTCACACCCGAAATACGTGACGAGGTCGCGGAGGTGTTCGATCCGTCGATGGCCATCGGCGCCCGGCGCGACATGCTCATCCCGCTCCTGTCCGGTCGATGGAGCGAGCAGTCGGAGCCGCTCCGTCGATGGCGCGACCGCGTGCTCGCCGCGCTCGTGGCGCTCGGGAGCGAGAAGGCCATCGTCGTCTCGCACTTCGTCGCGATCTCCGCCGCCATCGGCGCATCGACCGACGACGATCGCGTCTCGCCCTGCGCGCTCGCGAACGCGTCGATCACGACGATGGAAGTCGTGAACGGCAAGCTCGACCTGCGCCGCCCCGGTGAGGTGTCGCATCTGTCGCGCGACGAGATCACCGCGAGCCACGCGATGATCGGGCAGCGCTGACCCGACGCCCTACCGCGTGACCGCGGCGCGGCCCGGCGAATGCGGCACCAGAGCCGCGAGCCCCCCGATCACGACGAGCCCCACCACGAACCCCACCAGTGCGGGGCGCCCCAGCTTGCGCCACTCGGTCTTCATGCGGGGCAGTTAGCATCGCGCATGCCAGCGCGCCGCACGGCGTACACGGCTGAAAACGGCCCGATCCGGCCCTGTGCCATTGTGCCAGGCTGGCAAGGTTCGGGCTATGCTCGCGCCGATATGCCGAACTGGAATAGCGCCGCGGTCCTCGCGGCCGGCTCCCTCCTCGTCGCGACGGGTTGCTCGAAGGGCCACGAGACGGAGTTGACGGTCGCCGCGGCGGCGGATCTCACCGGCGCGTTCAACGAGCTCGGCGACGCGTTCGCGAAGACGAGCGGCGGCGTACACCCGACCTTCACGTTCGGCTCGACCGGCTTGCTCGCAAAGCAGCTCGAGCAGGGCGCGCCCTTCGACGTCTTCGCCGCGGCGAACGTCTCGTACGTCAGCCAGGTCGAGGCGAACGGCGCGTGCGACACGACGACAGAGAAGATGTACGCACGCGGACGCCTCGTCCTCTGGTGGCGGAACGGCGCGACGATCGCGCCGCCCTCCGCGCTCCAGGATCTCGCCGACGCGCGCTTCGTGCACGTCTCGATCGCGAACCCCGAGCACGCGCCCTACGGCCGCGCGGCAGAAGAGGCGCTCTCGTCCGCCGGCGTGATGGAAGCCGTGAAGCCGAAGCTCGTGTTCGGCGAGAACGTCCAGCAGGCATTCCAGACCGCGCAGACCGGCAATGCCGATGTCGCCATCGTCGCGCTATCGCTGGCGATCAACGACAAGAAGGGCGCTTACGTCACCATCGACCAGGGTTTCCACGCGCCGATCGATCAGGCGATGGTCGTCTGCCGCCACGGCAAGGGGCCCGGCCTCGGCAAGCAGTTCACGGAGTTCGTCGGGGGCCCGGCGGGTCGAGCGGTGATGCAGCGCTACGGCTTTCTTCTCCCCGGCGAGACCATGGCCGCGGTGCACTGAGGCTTCCGGGCCGCCGATTGTTTCCGCTGCGCGGGCTCGACCGACTTCGCGTATCCTCCGCTCGCCCATGCGGACCGACGAAGAGCTGATGACGGCCTACGTGGCCGGCGAAAGCTCTGCGTTTCGTGAGCTGTTCGAGCGGCACTCGCCGGTCCTGATGCGCGTGATGCGTCACCAGCTCCGCCGTCCAGAGGACGCACGCGACCTCGTCCAGCAGACGTTCTTGCAGCTTCATCGGAGCAGGAACGACTTCCGGGAGGGCGCGCAGCTCAAGCCCTGGCTCTTCACCATCGCGATGAACCTGAAACGCGAGTATTTCCGCCGCGCCGGTCGCCGGCCAGAGACTCCGCTCGAGCTCGATGGCAGGACCGATCCCGCTGTCGGGCCCCGCGGCCACGAGCAGCTCGAGGCGTCGGACGAGCTCGGGTTCGCGCTCGGGCAGCTCCCCGAGGAGCAGCGCGAGGTCATCACCCTACACTGGCTCGCCGGCGTGCCGCTCCCAGACGTGGCCCAGATGGTGGGAGCGAGCCTGAGCGCCGTAAAGGTGCGAGCTCACCGAGGTTACGCGGCAATGCGACGGGCTCTGGGCGAGCCCGGTAACTCGGAGGGGACCTGAACCGTATGCCGGACGTGGCAGAGCTCGACTGCGTCGAAGTGCACGAGGCACTCCTCGCCGGCCGGCCCCTGTCGCCTGCCGAGGCGCAACACGCCGCGTCGTGCCCGATCTGCTCCGAGGGTCTCCCGAGCGGAGACGCCTTCCTGCCGTCGGCGGAGCTGTTGAACGCCATCGAGTCCGACGTGCGTCGTGAAACCGGCGTGGTCGCAAAGCTCCGGGCGCTGCCGACGGCGCGCCGGGTCCTGATCGGCATCGTCGCGACCATGGTCTTTGCCGTCGGGACGGCGCTGGTCCGGCCGCGGTGGTCGTTCGGTCCGATGCCCGAGGAGCGTGTCGGGCTCGTCCTCGCCGTCCTCGGCGTGCTCATCACGCTCATGGTCTGGCTCGGGCTCCGCCCGCTCCAGGCTGCGCCCCTGGGCCGTCGAGCGCTCCTCGCGAGCGTCACGGCAAGTCTGCTCGTCCCGGTGCTGTTCGCTGCGACGCCGCCTGGCGCAGAGTCGTCTGCCCTCGGCGATCCAGGCATGGTGAAGGGCATCATGTCGTGCTTCCTGTTCGGCGCGCTTCCCGGCGTGCTGTTCGTGCTCGCGCTCCGCGTGCTCGATCGCAACGCTCATCACGCCGCCAGTGCCGCGCTCCTCGCCGCCGCGGGTGGCGGGCTCGCGGGCAATCTCGCGCTCGAGATGCACTGCCCGTCGGTCGCGCCGCTGCACTTGCTGCTCGGTCACGCGACGGTGGGTGTCGTGCTCGTGCTCACCTACCGTGCGCTACGGCCGTCGCCCGGCGGCGTGAGCCGCGAGATCTCGCCCGACTGACGACCGCGGCTCAGCGCACGCGCGTCGTTCCGAAGACGGCCTTCGCAGCCGTCTCGGGGGGCACGCTCGGACCGCCGGGCCACTTGGCCTTCGGGAGCGGATACGCCGGCTGGGCGAAGAGATAACCCTGACCGTAGGCGACGCCCGCGTCGATGATCGCCGCGAGCTCCTCGCTCGTCTCGATCCCTTCGGCGACGATCTTCGCGTCGAGCTCGGTGCAGAGCGCGACCATGTGCCTGACCAGGGTCTGCGCGCGCTTGCTCTGATCGAGGTTCGTGATGAGCGCGCGATCGAGCTTCACGATGTCGGGCTCGAGGTCGAGCACGCGCTTGAGGTTCGAGTGACCCGCGCCGAGATCGTCGACCGCGAGGAACACGCCGCCGCGCGTGCTCATCTCGCGGAGCACGCTCTTGCAGAGCTCGTAGTGCGTGAAGGCCGCCGACTCCGTGATCTCGATGAACACGTGGTGGTCGTGCATGTAGAGCGGATCGTCGGGACGGACGAGCCAGCGTGCGCTGAGCTCGTCGGGGTGTACGTTGACGAAGAGCGGGTAGCCCGCGCCGCGGTCGAACGTCACCTCGCGGATGATCCGGCCGAGGCGACCGCACGCGACTTCATCGGCCGCGTGAGAGAACAGCACCGCTGGATTCGCGTACTCTGGCCACTTGCACCGCGTCAGCGCCTCGTAAGCGAAGATGCGACGCGTCGCGAGATCGACGATGGGCTGGAAAACGACGTCGAGATCGGCACGCGTGAGCCCACGAACACTCGGCCCGTTCTCGGTCGGGGGCGGAGCCGCCGGCGCGGATTCCTGACCGGAGAGGGTCCACCGCTTGGGTCGCGAACTTTTCATTTGAGTGCCAGCGCAGCGATCCTGCACTCTATCACGGCCGGGCCGGCCGCTCGCATAAGCCGCGACGGAGCCGCCCCGACCCGCGCTTTTCGAGCCTCGAAAAATGGGCGCGCGAGCTCACCCGCAGGTCTCGGAGGGAGAACACGTCGGCGCACATGACCGCATACCCGCTTGGCAACCAGGAGCGACCGCTGCGCGTCGCCGTCGTCGGCTCCGGCCCCGCGGGCTTCTACACCGCGGAGTCGCTCGTCAAGCACAAGCAGGTCGTCGCCGAGGTAGATCTCTTCGAGCGGTTGCCGGCGCCGTACGGGCTCGTGCGCTACGGCGTCGCGCCCGACCATCAGAAGATCAAGAGCGTCACCGCCGCGTACGACAAGCTGTGCGAAAACCCGAAGCTCAGGTTCTTCGGCAACGTTCACGTCGGGCAGCGCGACGTCTCGGTCGAGGAGCTCGTCGCGTACTACGACCAGGTCGTGTTCGCGGTCGGCTGCGAGACGGATCGGCACCTCGGGATCCCCGGCGAGGAGCTCGCCGGCAGCCACCCCGCGACGAGCTTCGTCGGCTGGTACAACGGGCACCCCGACTTCGTCGATTACCCGGTGTCGCTCGACGGCGAGCGCGCGCTCGTCGTCGGCGTCGGTGACGTCGCGATGGACCTCACGAGGATGCTCCTTCAGCCGCCGGCGGAGCTCGCGAAGACGGACATCGACCGCCGCGCCCTCGCCGTCTTCGAGCGGAGTCGGGTGCGGGAGGTCGTGCTCCTCGCGCGCCGCGGCCCCGCGCAGGCCGCCTTCGCCGCCAAGGAGCTCGAGGACATCGTCGAGATGCCCGGCATCGACGTCGTGATCGATCACGAGCACGTCCGCGCCGACATCGAGAGCGGGGAGGAGCACGACGTCCTCACGAAGAGAAAGCTCGAGTACATGGCGACGCTCGCGACCCGCAAGGTCGGCAACGGGGACCGCCGGATGATCTTCCGCTTCTTGACGTCGCCGGTGGAGGTCGTCGGTGACGGCGGCAAGGTCACGGGGCTCCGCGTCGAGCACAACGAGCTCGTGAAGGATCACAAGGGGCGCTCCTCCGCGCGCGGCACTGGCCGGCTCGAGACGTTCGACACCGGACTCGTGTTTCGCTCCGTCGGCTATCGAGGTGTTCCCATCGCCGGGCTCCCCTTCGACGAGAAGCAGGGCATCGTGCCGAACCTCGAGGGCCGCGTGCTCCGTGGCGGCGAGGTCCTGCCGCGCGTCTACGTGTCGGGCTGGATCAAGCGAGGCCCCTCGGGCGTCATCGGCACGAACAAGAGCGACGCCGCGGCCACCGTACAGAAGATGGTCGAAGACCTCGCCGGCCTCACCGCGCCCGCTCGCCCGAAGGAGGCCATCGACGCGCTGCTGGCGTCGCGCGGTGTTCGCGTGGTCACCCTCGACGACTGGCATCGGATCGATCGCATCGAGCGCGAGCGCGGAGCGTCACTCGGCAAGGTTCGCGACAAGCTGACGAGCCTCGAGGACGTGCTTTCGGCTCTTTCGCTTTGAGCCCGGTAGAAGCTTTGGGGCGCGCGGCCGAGTGGTGTACGCTCGTGCCAAAGCGATGCTCGAGAAGACGAAGAGCCGGCTCGCGTGGGCGCTCGTCCTGTCCGCGCTCTCCGTCGCGGTGCCCTCTCACGCCCAGACCGGGGCGGACAAGGCCGCAGCCGAGGCGCTGTTCCAGGCGGGCCGCGACCTGATGAACGCCGGCAAGTACGCCGACGCCTGCGAGAAGTTCGAGGGCAGCCAGAAGCTCGACGCGGGCCTCGGGACGCTCCTCTTTCTCGCCGACTGCTACGAGAAGGCCGGGCGGCTCGCGAGCGCATGGGCGAACTTCCGCGAGGCGGAATCCATCGCGTCCGGCCGCGGCGACACCGCGCGCAGTCAGATCGCGAAGGGCCGCTATACCTCGCTCGAGCCACGGCTCTCGAAGCTCTGGATCAAGGTGACCGACGGCAACGACCCCGCGCTCGTCGTCAAGCGTGACGGAGAAGCGATCCCGAAGGAGTCCTGGGGCGTCGCGCTGCCGACCGACGCGGGCGACCACGTGATCGAGGCGTCCGCGCCCGGTCACCGCGCCTGGACGAACACCGTGGCCGTCACTGGTGAAGGCGCGAACGTCTCCGTCGAGGTCCCACTGCTCGAGACGGAGACAGCGACGCCCGCAGTCGTCCCTCCGTCCACCAGCGCACCCGCGGCGGCGACGGCACCGACGCCGCCTGAGCCCGCCTCCCACGTGTCGCACACGCAGCGCACGATGAGCTACATCGCCGGCGGCCTCGGCGTCGCTGGCCTCGCCGTCGGAACGTATTTCACCGTCCACGCCGCGAGCAAGAAGACGGACTCGCTCGACCACTGCGAGAAGAACCAGCCGAACGTCTGCGATGCGACCGGTGTCGCGCTCCGGAACACGGCGCTCTCGTCTGCGCGCGCCGCGACCGCGTTCATGATCGGCGGTGGCGTCCTGCTCGCCGGCGGCATCGTACTCTTCGTGACCGCACCCTCGTCGCATCCATCGACGACCGGAGCGGTGAAGTCGCTTCGCGTCGCAGCGGGCGCGACTCCCGAAGGCGGCCACGTCGTGCTCGGAGGAGACTTCTGATGGCCACCTTTCGACGAGCCCTCGTCGCGGTCTCGTTCCTGCCGCTCGCCGTCTCGTGCGCTTCGATCCTCGGCATCGACAAGGCCGAGCTCGAACCGTCGAAGTCCGATGACGCGGGCGCCGGTGGCGGCGGAGCGAGCGGCGGTGGTGGTGGCGGGGTCGGCGGAGAAGCCGTCACCCATCCGAAGGCCATCTGCGCGGACTACTGCGCGAAGGCGACCGCGAACTGTACCGGTGACCTCGAGCTCTATCCGACGCTGAGCTTCTGCCTCTCGGTGTGCGCCGCGCTCCCTGAAGGGACGCGTACCGACATCATCGGCAACACCGTCGGGTGCCGCCTGCATTTCGCAGAATCAGCCGCTGCCGTCGAGAAGAGCTTCAACTGCTCCGCTGCGGGGCCCGGAGGCAACGGCGTCTGCGGCGAGAACTGCGAGAGCTGGTGCACGATAGAGGCCGCCATCTGCCCCGACATCTACGCGTCGAAGCCGGACTGCCTCGCCGCGTGCAAGACGTTCCCGGTGCTCGGCAGCTACAACGACACGACGCCAACCCAATCGGGCAACTCGTTCGAGTGCCGCCTCTATCACGTGACCGCCGCGGCGGGGATCGACCCGATCTTTCATTGCCCGCACACGGACATCAACCTGAAGAACGGTCCCTGCTCGGCCAAGTGACGAAGCCCCCCCTTCGTCACCCCTCGACTACCAGACCCCGGCGCGGCCCCTGAACTGCCCGCGCCGGACCCATCGAGAGGGCCACCACCGTTCCCAGGCTGCTCTTCAATGGTCGGCCGGGGCGAAGATGATCACGAAATCGTCGGGCGCCTTCGGGCGTTCGGGCTTCCGGACATGGGCCACAGACCGATCGGTTCACGTTCGAGGCAACGTCGAGCTCGCCGAGAGGCGGGGATCGTGCCGGAACGGACCCAAGATCAAGAAGCCCGACCTGCTCCAGAACGAATCTTGCGGCCGGTTGGATAGGGAGCAGGCCGGGTTATCTAGTGAGTCGCACGCCCCCCCGGGACTGATGAAAGCCCCGGTAGAAAAAATCGCGCGCGGAAGCGGAAATCAGATCGTCCGGCGGACCTGCACGTCGAGACGAAGATGCCGGTCCGTCGCGCTGGATCTTTGCAACAGAGCAGAATCAGGGGGCTCTTGCTCGTGGCGGCTCTCGCCGTGGCGTTCCTCACTCGGGTCACCGGGGTCAGCGCACATCCCCCGCCCTACCCCGCCTACTCGGTGACCCTTGAGGACGACCACGGGAACCCGCTCCGGACCTTCCGTCGAAATGGGACCACGTTCGTCCTCGGATACCTCGGAGAGAAATACGAGGTCCGTCTTTCGAACCACACCGCGCGGCGCGTCGAGGCGGTGCTCTCGGTCGACGGCCGCGACGCGGTGAGCGGCGACCCCGGCGACTTCGCGAGCGCGCGCGGCTACGTCGTTCCGCCCTTCGGCTCGGTCGTCGTCGACGGCTTTCGCCAGAGCCTCGAGGAGACGGCCGTGTTCCGTTTCTCGCGACCCGCGTCGAGCTACTCGTCGCGGATGGGCACGCCGGAGAACGTCGGCGTGATCGGCGTCGCGTTCTTCAGCGAGCGCGTGCAGCGCGTCGCGCCCGCACCCTACCGTCGATACCACTACCAGTACGACTTCGACGATGCTCCACGGGCCGACGAGTCGAGCGACGGAGCGGGAGCGTCGCGCGCCGCACCTACGGCGCCGCGCGACCACGAGCCTCGGAGCGAGGACGCGCCACGACGCGCCCGGAAGAGCGGCCTCGGCACCGAGTACGGCGAGTCGACGTACAGCCCGGTCACCGAGGTGCCTTTCCAGCGGCAAAATTCCTCACACCCCGACGTCGTGACGAGCCTTCGCTACGACGATGCTCGCGGGCTAATCGCGCGGGGCATCGACGTTTACCCGCACGCGCCACCGGCCGTGACCGCGTGGCCCGAGCCGGATCCCTTTCCCGCGAGTCACTTCGCGCCGCCTCCCTGAAGGACGGAAGGAAGCGCTCGCTCGATTCGCGTATAGTCGAGTGGAATGCCCGAAGGCTCCACGCCGACTCAGCGCAGCCGCTTCGAGCACGAGGTCCTCCACGCGCTCCTCGAGACGCTCGAGCGCGGCAACGTCGGATTGTCGATCGTCGCGCTCGATGTGGATCCGCCGGAATACGTCTTCATCAGCTCCGCGGGGCCTGCGCTGCTCGGCTACACGGTGGAGGAGTTCGTCAAGATCCCCGCGTGGGATCTCTTCCCGGAAGAGGAGCTGCCGCGGCTCCGTGCTCGTCACATCGAGCGCATGAAAGATCCGACGGGGACGCATCACATCGAGATGTACGTCAAGCACCGCGATGGGACGAAGATCCCGCTCGAGGTGACGACCAGTCGCATCACGTTCGCGGGACGGCCGGCGAACGTCAGCTTCACCCACGACGCCTCGTCGAAGATCGCCGCGCTGCGCGCGCTCGAGGCGTCGGAGACGCGCTTCCGACAGCTCGTCGAGTCCGCGCCGGACGGCGTCGTCATCCTGCGCGACACCACGCTGTCGTACGTGAACTCCGCCGCTGCGGCGATGCTCGGGTTCGATCGCCCCGAAGAGGCGATCGGGCGGCACATCGACGAGCTTCTCGCGCCCGCGGACGCCGTCCGCGCCGCAAGCCGTCTCTCGGAGCTCCAGCGCACGGGTCAAAGGTCCGCCGAATCGTCCGAATATCGCTCCCGGCGACGCGACGGGCGCGAAATCGTCGTCGAGATCTCCTCGATGCCCATCGAGTTCGAGGGCGCCCCGGCGACGCTTGCGTTCGCGCGCGACATCACCGAGCGCAAGGCGATGCACGAGAAGATGGTGCAGGCCGACCGGCTCGCCGCGGTCGGCACTCTCGCCGCCGGCATCGCCCACGAGATCAACAATCCGCTCGCCTACGTGCTGCTCGGCCTCCAGTACCTCGAGCGCGAGCTGCCCAAGGTCGCGAACGCCCCACACCGCATCGCGGAGATGCTCGCCCGCCTCGGCGAGATCCGGAGCGGGGCAGAGCGCGTCGGAGGCATCGTCTCCGGGCTCAAGATGTTCGCGCGCGCCGACGAGGCCGAGCGCGGCCCCGTCGATCTCCAGGCGGTGATCGAGGCGGCGATAAAGATCTCCGACAACGAGATCCGTCACCGCTCGCGCCTGATCCGGACCTACGAGACGAACGCGCTCGTCGACGGCAACGCCGCGCGGCTCGAGCAGGTCTTCCTGAATCTCCTCGTGAACGCGGCGCACGCGGTCTCCGATCGCGAGCCCGCGCAGGCCGAGATCCGCGTCCGGCTCAGGCTCGCCTCCGCCGGCCGGGTCGTTGCCGAGGTGAGCGACAACGGGATGGGCATCGAGGCCGGCATCTTGCCGCGTATCTTCGACCCCTTCTTCACGACGAAGCCCATCGGGATCGGCACGGGGCTCGGGCTCCCGATCTGCAAGAGCATCGTCGAGGGCTTCGGCGGGACGATCGGCGTCGAGAGCAGCGTCGGACACGGCACGACGATACGCATCGACCTGCCCGTTTTCCCCGACGATCCAGGGGCGCTCGCCGAAGGCGTGCACGAGACCGAGTCGTCCTTCCCGCCGCCCGATCGCGGAAGGGTCCTGGTGGTGGACGACGAGCCGCTCGTCGCGGCGCTGCTGTCCCGCATGCTCGCGACGGAGCACGAGGTGTCCGTCGCGACGAGCGCGACGGAAGCGCTGTCACTCCTCGAAGAGAACCTCTTCGACGCCATCGTGTGCGACGTGATGATGCCCGGCATGACGGGCATGGATCTCTACACGGTGATCAAGGAGAAGAGCCCGGGGCTCGCGGGCCGCATGGTGTTCGTCACCGGTGGCGCGTTCGTGCCTCGCGTCGCGGAGTTCTTGACGAGCATCGAGAACCCGAAGCTCGACAAGCCGCTCGACCTCAAGGCGCTCCTCAAGGCCATCCGCGACATCCGCACCCGGACGGTTCTCTAGCGGAGCGGGAGGTCGCCGTCGGAGATGGACTTGTAGTCCTTCCGATCCTTCAGGGCGCGCGCAGCGGCAAAGACGTCGGCGGGCGTCGCGAGCGTGCGGTCCGGCATCGCGCGCGCAACATGCTCGCGGAGCTCCGCCGAACCGTGCCGCAAGAAGGGGTTCGTCTTCCGCTCGAGCCCGATCGTCGTCGGCAGCGAGCTCTCTCCGCGGGAGCGGACGTCCCAGGTGGAGCGGATGCGCGCCGTGAGATCGGCGTTCCCGGGCTCGAGGCTGAACGCGAAGCGCAGGTTGTCCTGCGTGTACTCGTGCGCGCAGCACATCTTCGTGCCCTCGGGCAGCGCGGAGAGCCGCTCGAGGCTCGTGTACATCTTCGCGGGCGGACCGTCGAAGAGATATCCGCAGCCGCCACCGAACATGGTGTCGCCGCAGAAGAGCACGCCGTCGAGGACGTACGAGATGTGGCCGTTGATGTGGCCCTCGGTGAGCATCACCTTGCCGGTCACGCCGCCGAACGAGACGGCGTCCCCGTCGTCGACCTGCTCGGTGATGCCGGGGACGTCGGAGGCGACACGGCGAGGGCCGACGACGCGCATGCCGGCGAGCAAGCCGCGCTTCTCGAGGTCGCGGTTGATGCCGATATGGTCACCGTGAGTGTGCGTGTTCAGGATGGTGGTGAGCCGGTATCCCTTGGCGGCACAGTAGTCGAGCGTGCTACCCGCGTCGGGACCGTCCACCGCTGCGGCGTTCCCGCTGGAATCGACCACGAGCCACACGAGGTTGTCCTGTGCGGCGGGGATCTGATGGATTTCGAGTGCTCCGCTCGCCGAGCGGAAGGGGTCGGTCGGCTTGGTAACGAGATGAGGCATCGCGTTGCTCCGGGGCGTTACTGGTACGTAAAACGATCGACGAAAGGCGGGCAGTGGGAGCTTCGGACAATCGGCGACTGACCGCCAGAGGCGCGAGCGGCCACTCCGGCGCGATGACCGAGAAATAGCCGACCATTTGTGGCCCACATCTTTACTCGGAGGCGTCATCCCCTTCGCGCTCATCAAACCCGATATCCTGGCTGATGGGCCGGCAATTCGCTAAGGTTGCGAACGTTCTCGGGAAGGATTCGCCGTAAAATGAACTCCGCTTTGTTGCTCCGCTCATCGGGGCTGGTCGCGGTCACCATCGGGCTCTTCATCGGCTGCGGCGGACGTATCGAGGCGGACTACAACGACGCCGGCGCGGACGGCGCTGCGCCCGCGACGTGCGGCAATGGTCGCATCGACGACGGCGAAGAGTGCGACGGCACCCACCTCGGCGGCGCGACGTGCGGCAGCGCGACGATGAACGCGAAGCCCACCGGCCAGCTCAGCTGCACGAAGAACTGCAAGCTCGACACGACGGAGTGCACCGGCTCCGGCAACACCGGCACCGGCGGCGGCGCGAACGGCACTGGCGGCGGCGCGAACGGCACCGGCGGCGGCGCGACGGGCACCGGCGGCGGCGCGACGGGCACCGGCGGTCGCGGCGGGCTCGGCGGCGCGACGGGCACCGGCGGCCGCGTCACCGGCAACGGCGGCATGGCCACCACCGCGGCGGCGTGCACGAGCAGCTCCGACTGCAGCGGCCGTCAGGTGTGCTGCGGTACCCGCACGAACAACGTCTACAGCTTCGCCTGCGCGTCGACCTGTGCGCGCACGGACACCACGACGGAGTGTCACCTGAACTCCGAGTGCGGCAAGGGCGAGGTCTGCTGCGGCACGACGAACCAGACCGGCACCGCCTATTCGTCGATCTCGTGTGCGAACACCTGCACCGGCGACGGCGAGCGCCCGCTCTGCGCGACCGACAAAGACTGCCCCGACGGCACGACCTGCCAGACGAGCCGCGTTCTCCCCGGCGACTTCAAGGTCTGCCGCTGAGTATTCAAGAAGGGGCCTTGGCCCAGGGCTAAGGCCAGCGTCGTCCCCGAGCCATCAAAGATGCGAAACTACGCGAGCGCAGCGAGCCCGCGAAGCGGCGGGGGGAGCAGTTCGCCGAAGGCGAAGCTGCGGGGGGCCAAGGCCCCCCTTACCTAGAGGCGATGCGTACTGACGGATTAGAGCTTCGGCTCGGTCCACCACGGATAGAAGTCGGGCAGGTCCGTCGAGGCGCTCATGCCGAACTTTGCCGGGCGCTTCTCGAGGAAGCTCGTGATGCCCTCCCGCGCGTCGTCCTGCATGCCGGCCCAGTAGATGCACCGCGAGTCGTTCAGGTGAGCGGATTCGGGGTTCGGATCGGCGAGGCCGCGTGTGAGGAGCGCCTTCGATAGCGCAACCGACGTGGCGGAGGTGTTGTCGGCGATCTCGCGCGCCAGTGCTTCGGCCTTCGGGAGAACCTGGTCGACGGGAAGGACGTAGTTGAAGAGCCCCGAGTGAGCCTCGTCGGCGGCGCGGAAGACGCGGCCCGTGTAGATGAGCTCTGCCGCCTTGGACGGACCGACGATGCGCGGCAAAAACCACGACGAGCACGCCTCCGGCACGATGCCGCGCCTCGTGAACACGAAGCCGATCTTCGCGTCCTCCGCGACGACCCGGATGTCCATGGGAAGCGTCATGGTGATGCCCACGCCGACGGCGGGGCCATTGATGGCGGCGATCACCGGCTTCCTGCAGCGGAAGATCGCGAGCGCGACGCGTCCGCCGCCGTCCCGGTAGTCGGCGAGGCGGGCGTCGGGGTGGCTGAACGTCGCGCCGGCGCTCGCCGAGAGATCTGCGCCGGCGCAGAACGCGCGACCCGCGCCGGTCACGACGACCACGCGCACGGAATCGTCGACGTCCACGGCTCTGAAGGTGTCGACGAGCGCGTCACGCATCTCCGGCGTGTACGCGTTGAGCCGCTCGGGGCGGTTCAGGGTGATGGTGGCGACGCGATCGCTCACGGCGTAGAGAAGCGGCGGTTCCGACATGGAACCGTCTTACGCCGCCGTGAGCGATCCGAGTAGCGCCGAAAGCCCGACGGATTAGGAGCCGCTCAGCGCTTGCCGCGGCCCTTGGTCTTCTTGGCTACCTTGGCCGGTGCGGCCTTGGCTTTCTTCGCAGGTGCCTTCTTTGCGGCCGCCTTCTTCACTGGAGCAGCCTTCGCGGGCACCTTCTTCGCGGGTGCAGCCTTTGCCGGCGCCTTCTTCGCGGAGGCGGGCGCCTTCTTCGCGGGCGCCTTCTTCGAGCTCTTCTTCGCGGGGGCCTGCTGCTTGCCGGGCTGCCAGAGCCCGACCCAGTTCCCCGCCGGATCGGTGAAGCCGGCGATCCAGCCCATCCCCTCGGGGAGCTCCATCGGCGGCATCGCGATCTCTCCGCCCGCTTGCTGGATCTTGTTGAGGTGCGCGGCGATGTCGTCGGTGCTCGCGTAGATGGAGACGCTGTGCGTGCCGTCGCGCGAAGGGCCGAGGCCGCCGGGGATGCCGCCCGTCTCGGGCTCCACCATTTGCATGCTGCCGTCGGGCGACGGGCTCATCTTCCAGTCGAAGACCTTCTTGTAGAAGTCCTCGAGCACTGCGCCGTCTCTTCCACTGATCTGAAACCACGTTACGGGATGAGCCACTTCGGTGCCTCCAGGTTGGCGAACACAGGTATCACGATCGCCGCCGTCACTCGAGTGGCTTCATCATGACGACGGAATATCCGACGGCCGTCCCTCGTCCGACATTGGAGTACGAGTGCCGCTGGTCGCCGCGGAAGACGAGCACGTCCCCGGCGCCGAGGCGCCAGGTCTCACCCGAGGCCACGAGCTCGAGCTCCCCCGCCTCACAGGTGAGGTACTCGCGCGTTCCCCGCGTGTGGGGCACCCCGACCAGCCGCGCGCGGGGCGGAAGCTCCATCCGCTCGATAAGCATCCCCGGAACCTCGTCCGGGAGGAGCGAGCGCACCGAGACGTCCCCCCTCTGCCGGGACGGCAAGGTTCCGTTCGGGTAGAGCTTCACGACCTCCCGCGGCGGCGCGATGAGCTCCTCGATCGGCACCTGGAGAGCCAGGGCCACCCGGTGGAGGACGGCCAGCGTGGGGTTCGCCGACTCCGACTCGAGGTTCGCCCACGTCGCTCGCGGCAGGCCGACGAGCTTCGCCATCTGCTGCTGGGTGAAGCCGCGCGATTGCCGGAGCTCCTTCAGGTGCCGAGAGAGACGCGCCGCGACGTCGTCCGCCATTCCGACAGCATAGCGTCTTGCCAATGGATTGGCAGGACCGCCAACACGAGCTCCGACGGGCGCCACGCTGAAAGCATGAACCTGAAGGACAAGACGGTGCTCGTGACCGGTGCGAGCCGCGGCCTCGGTGCCGCGCTCGCCCAGGCGCTCGGCCGCAAGGGTGCGCGAGTCGTGCTGGTCGCACGGGGAGAGCAGGAGCTCGAGGCAGTGGCGGACGGTATCCGTCGCGAGGGCGGCACCGCGGTCGCGATCCCGGGCGACCTCGGCGACAAGACGGACATCCACCGCGTCGCAGGGATCGCCGCAGCGACATCCGGCCCCGTCGACGTCGTGTTCCACAACGCGAGCACGCTCGGAAAGACGCCGCTCCGGCCCTTGCTCGACACGGACTGCGAGGATCTCGAGCGCGTGCTCGCAGTGAACCTCGTCGGTCCGTTCCGGCTCACGAAGGTCCTCGCCGGCTCGATGGCCCTCTGCGGCGCAGGGCTCGTCGTCCACGTGACCAGCGACGCGAGCGTGAACGCGTACCCGACGTGGGGCGCGTACTCGGTGTCGAAGGCGGCCCTCGATCACCTCGGGCGGGTGCTCGGCGCGGAGCTCGCCGAGCTCGGCGTGAAGGTGCTCTCCGTAGATCCGGGCGAGATGCGGACGCAGATGCACGCCGACGCGATCCCCGACGCCGATCCAGCGACGCTCGCCGATCCGGACGACGTCGCGCGACGGCTCGTCTCCATCGTGGAGCACTCGGCGACGCTCGTGACGGGTGCACGCCTCGAGGCGAGCACCTGGAGCGTCGCGTGAGAGCCGCGACCTGGCCCCGAGAGGAGCCGCTCGAGGAGCGACTACTAGTCGTCGATCCGGCAAACGGCCTCTCCGCGGTGGTCGTCTCGGTCGACCCGGACGCGCCGCGGCTCTGTCGCGTGCGGTTCGATCGCGACGGCGCGCCGCTCTTCCGCGCGCTCTACGCCGCGGGCAGACCGATACAGTACGCGCACGTCGCGAAGCCCCTGCCCCTCTGGCTCGTGCAGAGCACGTTCGCTTCGAGGCCCTGGTCGTTCGAGGCGCCGTCCGCCGGACGTCCCTTCACGTGGTCGCTCCTCGCGCGCCTCTCCGAACACGGAATCGCGACGACCTGCGTGACGCACGCCGCGGGGATCTCGTCGACCGGGGACGACGCGCTCGACCGGCGGCTCCCGTTTCCCGAGCGCTACTCGATCCCGGAAGTCGCGGTGCGAGCGATCGAGACGGCGCGCGCACGCGGCGGACGCGTCGTCGCGGTCGGCACCACGGTCACCCGCGCGCTCGAGTCCGCCGCGCTCGTCCACGGCGCCCTCGCACCGGGCGACGGAGAAGCGACGCTCGTGCTCGGCCCGGGCTACCGTCCGCGCATCGTCGACGGGCTCTTCACCGGCATGCACGCACGCGGCACGAGCCACTTCGCGCTGCTCGAGGCGTTCGCACCGGCGGCGCTCCTCACCGACGCCATCGCACACGCGGAAAGCGCCGGCTACCTCGAGCACGAGTTCGGCGATTCGTGTCTCGTGTTGCCGCACGCGCTGTAGAAGCGCCGCCGGCGCGTGCGCGAGTGCACCCGATGCGACGCGGCACTCGCGAGACACCGGCGGCGATGTAGGCGCACGTGCGCGCACGCTGCGTCGATTTTGCCGCGCGTATCGAGACTCGAAGGCGTCCGTCCGTGTGGTATTGTGATGGGTTAGGCGGAACATAGATGGCTCAATGGTGGCTGATGGGCAGAGATCAGGTCCCGCTCGGGCCCGTGACGACCGAGCTCGTGATCCAGGGGATCCGTGCCGGCAAGGTGCCGGGCGATACCCTCGCTTGCGAAGTCGGCGGGACGGCCTGGCGAGGGATACGCTCCGTCGGTCGATTCGCGCCGTCGTTCGCGAAGCTGCGCATCGACGGGCCCACGCTCGTCGATCTCGATGAAGGCCCCGTCACCGAAGCGGAAGATCCTCCGACGCTGACCAGCACCAAGATGCGTTACCGCGCCGACGCCGAAGAAGAGCACACCGTGGCCGACGGCTCCTTGCTCGGCCTCGACGACTTCGGTCCGACCCAGCGGGCGGACGAGCCGTCCGAGGTGACCATCGTCGATCGACTCGGGAGGCACTCCGAGCCGCCTCCGTGAGCCGCCCCGGTCCCCGCGGCGCGTCGCGCGGGGCATGACGCCACGGACATTTCGTCACGGCCGTCACCGCGGATCGGCCGCGACACGCTGCGGGAACAGCGCCTTCGACGGCGAATTGAACGAAGCGCGTCGCGCTGGTACGCGCCGTGCTTCGTCTCCGGCCGATGCGGTACCTCGCGCTCGTGACCGATTACGACGGGACGCTCGCTGCTCACGGCAAGGTGAGCGAGACGACCGTCGAGTCACTGAAACAGCTCCGGGAAAGCGGCCGGCGCTTGCTCCTGGTGACCGGCCGGGAACTGTCCGACCTCGTGCCGATCTTCCCCGAGCACACGCTGTTCGACCGCATCGTCGGCGAAAACGGCGCCGTCGTGTGGGCTCCCGATTCTCGCGACGTGCGGCTACTCGGCGAGCCACCGCCCGAACGGTTCGTCGCGCGCCTGCGCGAGCTCGGAGTTCCCGTCTCCGTCGGGCGCGTGATCGTGGCGACGCACGAGCCACACGAATCCACCGCGCTCGAGGTCATCCACGAGCTCGGCCTCGAGTATCAGGTGATCTTCAACAAGGGCGCCGTGATGATCCTGCCGTCGGGTATCAACAAGGCGACCGGCCTGCGCGCGGCCCTCGCCGAGCTCGGCGTCTCGTCTCACAACGCCGTTGCCGTCGGCGACGCGGAGAACGACCACACGCTGCTCATGGAATGCGAGGCGGGCGTCGCGGTCCAGAACGCGCTCGACATGTTGAAGGAACGCGCCGATTGGGTGACCGAGGCCGCGCGCGGGGACGGGGTCACAGAGCTCGCACGCGCGCTCCTCTCCGACGACCTGCGAGAGCTCGAACCGCGACTCGGCCGTCACGACATCGCGATCGGAACGGCCGATGGAGGCAAGGACGTCGTCGTCCACCCCTACGGACCGCGGGTGCTCGTCTGCGGCGCTTCCGGGAGCGGCAAATCGACGCTCGCCGCCGGCTTCCTCGAGCGCCTCACCGAGAAGGGGTACCGGTACTGCCTGATCGATCCGGAGGGCGACTTCTCCAACGCGCCGGGCGCGCTCGTCGTCGGAGACCCGCGCAAGGAACCGACCATCGACGAGGTGATCGACGTGCTCCGCGCCGGAGAGTCGAGCGCCGTCGCGAACTTGCTCGGCGTGCCGCTCGCGGAGCGCCCGCATTTCCTCGGTCCACTCCTCTCGCGGCTCGGTGAAAACCGGATGCGCTCCGGCATCCCGCATTTCATCGTCATCGACGAGGCGCACCACATGATGCCCGCAGGCGACGTCACGCTCGACGAGGTCGTGTCGAGCCTCGCTCGCGGCGTGCTCCTGGTGACGGTGCACCCCGAACGCCTCGCGACCAGCGTGCTCGCGAAGATCGACGAGCTCTTCGTGGTCGGCAAGGGCGCGTCGGATTCCCTGCGCGCCTTCGCCGAACGCGCCGGGGTCGCTCCGTTCGTCGTCCCGGAGACCGAGCTCGCGCCGGGCCAGGCGTACCACTGGGCACGCTCGAAACCCGAGTCCGTCGAGAGGCTCGACGTGCTCGCGCCCAAGGCCGACCGACGACGCCACGAGCGCAAATACGCGTCCGGCGAGCTCGGCGACGACAAGAGCTTCTACTTTCGCGGACCGAAGGGATCACTCAACCTGCGCGCGAATAACCTCGCGCTGTTCCTGCAGATGGCCGACGGCGTCGACGACGCGACCTGGACTCATCACCTCGTCCACCACGATTATTCGCGGTGGCTCCGGGACGCGATCAAGAACGCCGACCTCTCGTCGTCGGTGTTCGCAATCGAGAAGAACCGTACGCTCGGCGCGCGGGAGAGCCGGCGCGAGGTGCGGACCGCGATCGAAGGTGTGTACACGCTCCCGGCGTGACCGGTTCGCGTTGAAGGACCATTTCCCTGTATGGTGAGCCGAGTGATCCCCAATCGTCGCCTCGTCGCCCACGCATTGTCGGCTCTCGTCCTCCTCGGCTCGGGCTGCGCAGAGACGCCGCCCCCACGGGACGATATCAAGGTCGTCAAATCCGGAGACACGACGGTCGTCGCCGTCGAGGACCATTCGCAAGAGCCGGAGAGCGCCTCTTGCAAGACGTACTGCGAGCGACTCAGTGCGTGCTGGTACGCCGTTCCCAACGCCGATCCGATGCTCGGGCCAAAGGACGTCCTCGCGAAGTGCTTGGCGGAACAGAAGCAGTGTCGTACCCCGACGACCGCTCTCCACTGTTGTGGGGCCATTAACGCCTGCGGCGACTTCGTGAAGTGTCAGAGCACGGCCCAGGACGTCGTCACCGACTGCGACCGCCTCCCCAAGCCGCCCCCTCGTTGAGCGCGGAAATCATGGGCGCAGGTGAAGCGCGCCTGGAGAAGTGCTATGTCCTCGTGAGGGCACGTGAGGACAGAACGAGAGACTGGAAGGGCATCGCTCGTGCGCGGGTTCGCGCTGAGCGCGGCGGTCGTGGCGGCGGCGTGCGGCGGCATCGTCACCGACAGCCGAGGTGACGGCGGCAACGGCGCGACCGGCAACGGCGCGACCGGCAACGGCGCGACGGGGGCGACGACCGGACTCGGTGCGCGCACCGGTTCGGGCGGCACCACCGGCAAGGGCGGCGGAGCGGGCAAAGCGGGCGGCGTCGCCAAGGGCGGCACCACCGGTGGCGCCGGCGTTCCCGGGACCGGCGCAGGCCCCGTCGCCGGACCGTGCGGTGACGGCGTCGTGGAGGTCTTCGAGGAGTGCGACCCAGCCGTTCTCGTGAACCTCACCTGCGCCGACCTGACCATGGGCGCGTTCCCCGCTGGCACCGTCGGTTGCAACAAGAGCTGCCAGTACGACACGTCGGGCTGCTACAGCGCCGGTTCGGGCGGCTCGGTGGGGACGGGCGGGTTCACCGGCGTCGGCGCGATGGGGAACGACCCCTTCTCGCGCTGCGAGAGCACGCCTTCCATCTTCGCGAACGACTGCACGGAGACCTGCGGCTGCAAGGTATGCCCCGACGTCTACGCCGCCTGCCGGGCCGACGGCGGTTGCGCGTGGATCCTCGCCTGCGCGCAGCAGAGTGGCTGCGCCTCGGTCGACCAGTGCTACCAGACGCAGTGCAGCACCATCATCGATCGCGCCGGCGGCAGATCGAGCCCAGGCGCGAAGTACGCCGACGCGGCGCTATCGTGCCTCGCGCAGTTCGGCTGCGGCGTGGCCTGTAACTGAGCGCTCGAGCTAGAAGCCCGTCGGGCAATGCCCGACAGCGCTTCGGGCTTTGCCCGACAGGCCCCTAGGCGGACTGCGACGTGAGCTCGCGTTCGGCCTGCACCCAGTCGCCGAGCGCGTTGCCCTCGCTGGCGCCGCGCGAGACGTAGATCTCGAAGGCGCGGCGCGCAATGTCGTCGTGCTTCGTGAAACTCGTTGCCGTGAAACTCGTTGCCAGGGTCAGCGTCGGCGGCTTGCCGGTCGAGCGCGTGCGACGTGCGGGGGTCTTCGTGCGAGTGGATTCTTTTGCCATGAGCGTCCTCCTCAAATCCGGCTAACAGAATCAGCGACCGACGAACAAATTTCGGGCACTCTCGGCCGCCTGTTCGCCGGTCGAGCAGCATTTCTCGAAGAGGGACACGAGGGAAGCGATCATGGACGAAACGCGTCGCGAAACCGTTGCCACTCCGTACCCGCCCCCCGCACGGGCCTGGTACCTCGTCGGCGCGCTGATGGTCTTCTACGTCTTCTCGTTCATCGACCGTCAGGTGATCGCGTTCCTCATCGGCCCGATGAAACGCGACATGGCGCTCACCGACACGCAAGTCGGCCTCATCCAGGGCTTCGGCTTCGCCGTGCTCTACACGTTTCTCGGCCTACCGATCGGGCGGCTCGCGGATCGGATCAGCCGGAAGAAGATCGTGACCGTCGGTGTCCTGGTCTGGTCGTTCATGGCGACCATGTGCGGCCTGGCGAAGACGGGGACAGATTTGTTTCTCGCCCGCGTCGGCGTGGGCGTCGGCGAGGCGGCGCTTTCTCCCGCGGCGTACTCGCTCATCACGGACTCGTTCCCGCGCGAGAAGCTCGGTCGCGCCTTCGGCGTCTACAACATGGGGATCGCCATCGGGAGCGGCATCGCGTCACTCACGGCGGGCCTCGTCATCGTCGCCGTCTCTCACGTCCACCACTACACCCTGCCGATCCTGGGAGAGGTGCGCGGCTGGCAGCTCGTCTTCATCATCACCGGGCTCCCCGGGGCGCTGCTGCCGCTCCTGTTGATCACGGTACGCGAACCCGCGCGGCGCGGGCTCCTGAAGGCCGCGGGGCAGACGCGCGCGGTCCCCTTCTCCGAGGTGCTCGCGTTCGTGAAGGCGAACCGGAGCTTCTACGCGCTCCACTGCGTCGCGTTCGGGCTCCTCGCGATGGTGGGCTACGGCGTCGGCGCGTGGCTCCCGGAGGCGCTCGTGCGCGCCTACAAGCCCGAGGGGCTCACCATTCCGCAGGTCGCCAAGGTGCTCGGCCTCGCGACGATGTTCCTCAACGCAGCCGGCATTTTCAGCGCAGGCCGGCTCAGCGATCACCTGAGCGCCAAGGGCATGCGCGACGCGCCCATCGTCGTCGCCGTGGGCGTCGCGCTCGCCATCGTGATGACGAGCAGCGTGACGCCCTTCATGCCCAGCCTCTCGTTGCTCTGGGTCGCGCTCGCCATCGGCGCGTTTCCGTTCAGCGCCTACACGAGCGTCGGAGCGATGGCGATCAATCAGGTCACGCCCAACCAGATGCGAGCGCAGGTCTCGGCCATCTACCTGTTCGTCATCAACGTCCTCGGCCTCGGTGTCGGGCCTGCGCTCATTCCCTTCATCAACGACAAGGTCTTCCACGATCCGACGAAGATCCGTTATGCGCTCTCCATCGTGGTGATCGGCGGGTGCCTGCTCGCCGCCGTACTTCTCTGGCTCGTCCGGCCGATTTATCGCGAGAAACACGCCCAGGCCGCCGAGTGGCAATGAGGCTTTTGGCGCGGCTTCTGCCATTTCGGTGGTAGCGTCGCGCCTTCAATGCGCACCCTCGTCACCGGTAGCACCGGGCTGATCGGCAACGCGGTCACGAAGCGGCTCGTCCGGGACGGGCATTCCGTGCGGGCGCTGGTGAGGGACCCCGAGCGCGCCAGAGCGCTGGTCCCCGCAAGCGTCGAACTCGTGCGCGGCGACATCGAGGACGCCTCGTCTCTCACCGCGCCGCTCGACGGCATCGAGTGGGTGTTTCACACCGCCGGCATTCCCGAGCAATGGCAGCGCGACGAGGGCGCCTTCGATCGCGTCAACACGAAGGGTACGGCGAACGTCGCCTCCTCGTCCCTCGCCGCCGGCGTGAAGCGGCTCGTCTACACCTCGACGATGGACGTCTTCGCGGCGGCTCCCGGCGGCACCCTCGTCGAGACGAACATCGACCCGGATCCCAAGCCGACCGCGTACGAGCGCTCCAAGCAAGCCGCCGAGCGCGAGGCGGAAGCCGTGCGCGTGCGCGGACTCGACCTCGTTTACGTGAACCCAGGCGCGGTCTACGGCCCGAGCCCGGTCCACGTCGGAGTGAACTCGCTGTTCATCCAGCTCCTCACGGGGCAGATGCCCATGGTGCCGCCGGGGGGCATGTCGCTCGCGTATGTGGAGGGCGTCGCGAACGCCCACGTCGCGGCCGCCGAGCGCGGCAAGAACGGCGAGCGCTACCTGCTCTCCGACGCCCACGCGTCCAATCACGAACTCGTCACGCTCATCGCCCGCGAAGCGGGGCTCACCAAGGTGCCGTCGGTCGCGCCTCGCTGGCTCATGCAGGCAGTGGCGCACGGCACTGCTCCCCTCGCCCGCGCCTTCGGTTTTCGCCCGCTGATCGCCCCCGGTCAGCTCTCGTTCCTGCTCTGGAATCCACGTATCGACACGACGAAAGCCGAGCGTGAGCTCGGGTTCACCCCGACCGCCCTCGAGTCCGGCGTGAAGGAGACCGTCGAGTTTCTCCGTGAAGAGGGGCTCGTCCCGAAACGCGCGTGACCTCGAAATTTGAACGGGGGCCGGCACGAACTATACTGTGGGGGCAGGTCCTTGTGAGGAGGTCTGATGGCTCTCGTCAATTGCCCCGACTGTGAACGGCACGTCAGAAGGAACGAGGCGTCTTGCCCGTTCTGCGGCGCTTCGATCGCCGAGCGTGTCGCACGGATCCCCGAACGCACCATGCCGTCGGGCCGTCTCAGCCGCGCGGCACTGGTGACGTTCGCCGCGGCGTCGACGGCGGTGGTGGCATGTTCCGGCGAATCCGCCATGGCGGCGTATGGCGCGCCTGCCTACACGGGTGGCTCGACGAGCTTCGGCGGCTCGACCGGTGGCAACACGAGCACCGGCGGCATCACGATGAGCTCGGGCGGCGCACCGAACACCGGCGGCGTCGCGAACGCCGGCGGAACGACGAACTCAGCGGGCGGCACGGTCGGCGCCGGCGGTGGCGTCGTCGCAGCTTACGGCGCGCCCATCTTCGCGGGCGGCGCAAGCAATGCAGGCGGCTCGAGCAGCGGCGGAGCACCCGTCAGCCCGGTCGACGGCGGCTCGAGCGACGCAGACACCGACGCCGCGAGCGCCGGCGGAGTAGGTCCAGCGCCGCTCTACGGCGCGCCACCCGGCAACCACTAGCGGCGCGGGGCCACTCCTAGCGCATCACTTCGCGCCGACGTGACATGGCCACCGGACTGGTCACTCTGCCGATTGCGCTCGCGCCGTCGGTTCGCCTTGACGTAGTCCCGTGAGACGGGCGTCGCGAGATCACGAAGTTCCGCTAAACCGGTGCTGCGCCGTCGTCGCGATGGCCGATTCGACGGTCAGCACATCGGGGTGATCGCGCCTCCCGTTGCGAGCGCAGATCCACCCAAGACGAGAGCGCCCACGTGGGCGCGGATTCCGGCATGCCGACGGCAGCGACTACGGACACGCGCCGGAGCCGACGCGCCACGTTTGATACACGCGCGGGATGAAGGTCGAGGTCATCGTCGAGCGCGGCGATGGTCGTTACGTCCGTGGCACCGAGTTCACGGATCAGGCCAATGATCCCCTGCCCGCGATGGCCGCGTCGCTCGCGGCACTCTGCGAAGCCCAACCGGGCCAGTATCGGAGCCCTCTGTCGGACTTGAACCGACGACCTGCGCATTACGAATGCGCTGCTCTACCACTGAGCTAAGAGGGCGTTTCTGCGTGAGGCGTCGAGCGCTCGAATACGAACCGTTGCTCTGCGACTCGAGCTAAGGTGGCGATTCGAAGGCCCGGGAGCATACGCAGCGGGAGAATCGAGTCAAGGTGCGCTGGTGCCCCGCAAAAGCCGTCGTCTTCTGCTCGATTACGACCTTCGTCGCCGCACTCTCGGGCTGCGGTTCCGACGTGGGAACCATCGGCGCGCTGCTCGGGCAAAAGCCGGACGGGCGGCTCTTCGTACGTGACACGCCCGGGGGGCTCGCCGCCGCGCGACAAGGACTCGAGCCCGGCGACGAGATACTGCTGGTGGACGGCAAGGACGTCCGGCAGATGAGCGATCACGAGCTCTATCGCTCGCTTTCGGGTGACGTCGGAACGACGGTGCGGGTCACCGTCGCGCGCGGTGAAGCGGTGATTCGCGTCACCCTGGTGCGCACGGCGGTGCCGCGAAAAGCAAATCCCGCCGCACACTGAATGCCGGCCCGCGGCGTTTCCCGGGCGACGAGAAATGTCGATCCGCGGCCCCTTCTACTGTGCAAGCGGCCCGGGCGTGGTAACGTCCGCGCCCGAAATGAGCCGCTACCTCTTCACCTCAGAGTCCGTCACCGAAGGCCACCCCGACAAGCTGTGCGACGCCGTGAGCGATTCAGTGCTCGACGCGTGCCTCGCACAAGATCCGCGCTCGCGGGTCGCTTGCGAGACGTTCTGCAAGACGGGCTTCGTCATCGTCGGCGGCGAGATCACGACGACCGCCACGGTCGACTTCGGGCGGCTCGCCCGGCAGGCGATCAAGGACATCGGCTACACCAGCTCGGACATGGGCTTCGACTGGGAGACATGCGCGGTGATGACCGCGATCGAGCCGCAATCGCCCGACATCTCCGCTGGCGTGACGGAGGGCGAGGGTCTCTTCAAGGAGCAGGGCGCAGGCGACCAGGGCCTGATGTTCGGCTTCGCGTGCGACGAGACGCCGGAGCTGATGCCCGCGCCGATCAGCTACGCGCACAGGCTCGCCGAGCGCCTCGCCGCCGTCCGCAAGAAGGGTGAGGTCGACTTCCTCCGCCCCGACGGCAAGAGCCAGGTCACCGTCGAGTACGACGGCGACAAGGTGAAGCGCATCGACGCCGTCGTGCTGTCGACCCAGCACTCGCCCGACGTGTCCTACGACACGCTCAAGGACGCGGTGATGGAGCTCGTCGTGCGGAAGGCCATTCCGTCGAAGCTCATCGACAAGAACACCAAGTTCTTCATCAACCCGACCGGTCGCTTCGTCATCGGTGGTCCGTTCGGAGACGCCGGCCTCACCGGTCGCAAGATCATCGTCGACACCTACGGCGGCATGGGCCGGCACGGCGGCGGCGCCTTCAGCGGCAAGGACCCGTCGAAGGTCGATCGCTCCGCCGCGTACTACGCGCGCTACGTCGCGAAGAACGTCGTCGCGTCGGGCCTCGCCCGCCGCTGCGAGCTCCAGGTCGCGTACGCCATCGGCGTCGCGAAGCCCGTCGGCGTGAACGTGAACACGTTCGGCACCGGCAAGATCGACGACGAGACGCTCGGCGAGTACATCGCCGCGACATTCGACATGCGCCCGCGCGCGATCATCGAGCAGCTCGACCTGCTCCGTCCCATCTACCGCGAGACGGCCGCCTACGGTCACTTCGGCCGCAAGGGTTTCCCGTGGGAGAAGACCGATCGCGCCAAGCAGATGGCGAAGGACCTCACCGGAGGACGCGGCGGCAAGAAGTGGAGCAAGCCGGCGGACCCGATCGCCGCCGTCGAGCCCGCGCTCGCGCCCGCGCCGCCAATGGCCCCCGCGAAGGGTCGCGGCAAGCAGAAGAAAGCCGCGCCCGAGCCGGCAGCGCCGCCCCCGCCCATCCCGAAGGCGAAGCGCGCCGCGAAGGGCAAGGCGCCCGCTCGCGGACGCAAGGGCCGCGACGCGAAGGACGACGCACCGAAGTCGACGAAGCGCGTTCGCACGACGGTCGCGCCCGCCGCGCCGGTGGTGGCCGCGCGCGTCGCCCGCACTCCCGCCAAGCGCAAGCGCACCGGCCGCCGCTGAACGACGAGGCGCCGCAAGACCATGTTCGATCGCCCTGACCGTAGATTGCTCGGCGCCGCGTTCGCCGTCCTCGCCACGCTCGCCGCGACAGGCTGCGTCGACAAGGAGAAGTGCGACGAGGCCATCAAGACGACGCGCGACGCGCTCGCCAAGGATCAGCCGGATCTCGCGCGTCAGTGGCGTGATCGCGCGTGGAAGATCTGCAACGACTCCACCCAGACCTCACCGCTCGACAAAGAGATCACCGACAAAGAGGCGGAGCTCGCGAAGCGGGTCACCGACGCCGCCAAGCAGGCCGCCGAAGGGGCCCAGCTGCGCCTGAACGAGGCGACCGGCGTGTGGAAGGCGTACGACGCCCTCGACATCAAGGACAAGACCGAGGCGAAGCTCGACCAGTACAAGACGAGCGCCGGTCGCATGACCCAGGGTCTGCCCGCCGAGTACGCGAAGCAGGTCGAGGACTACAACGCGCAGCAGTACTCGCGACGGCTCGCCGTCGCCCAGGCCGCGGCGAAGAAGTAGCGTAACCGGGCGGGCGCGCGCGGCCCGCCCCGTCGCTCACCCGGTGCGACCGAGCACCGGATGGAGGGCGAGCGACACTGCGTGGAGCGCGTCGGCACGCGGTTCGCGGTGACCGGGTGCGCGCAGCCAGAATCGATCCGCGGCGCGACCCGCGGTCGTCGATACCGCGATCTCGACGGGGTAGAGCGCGACCTGCGCGAGCCGGTTCAACACGCTCGCGAGAAATCCGATCTGGTCCTGCCCCTCGACGATCACGAGGAGCGAACCTCCGTGGTCGGGGACGCGCGACGCGGAACCGTTGGAGAGCTCGACGCGCGCCGCGGAATAGTCACGTACGTCGCGATCGGCGAAGCGAACGAAGTCGGCGAGCGACGGCCACGCGCGGGGCGCGACTCGTGCGACGACGAGCTCCGCCTCCCATTCACCGAAGGCGTTCGCCTCGGCGAAGCCGCGCACGACGCTCACGCCCTGCGCCGCGAGACCGGCTGCGAGGCTTCCGACGAAGCCGGCCATGAAGACACCTTCGAGACGCACCGAAGCGACGTCGCCGCCGAGCTCTTCGAGCGTGATCCGGGGGGCGCCCTTCAAGAGGCGGCGCGCGGCGAGAGCGGCGGCGTGCGCGACCCTGATGCCGGACGGTGAAGGCCCCCGGCTTGGCGCGTTTTCCATTACCTCCGGAGTTTGCCGCGCCGCGGGTATCGGCAGAGTTTCCGGCCAATGAGCGTCACGTTGCCGAAGCGCTGGACGTCGTTGCCGAATCAGCCCTGGCGGCGCGGTTTCTTGCTCGCCGCGCGACGTCGCAGCGCGAGCGCACCGAGTCCGAGCGCGAGCACCGCGGGTGCGCGAGCAGGCGACCCGGAACCCGTCGTGCGGCACGAACAGCCGCCGCTCGCCGACACGGCGACGCTCTTGCCGCCATCGCTCCCGGCATCCGTACGAGTGGAGGCGTCCGCGCTGGTGCTCGCCCCGCTGTCGGTCACGGGCGTCGGAATACCGGCGTCGCACGGGCTACCGGGCGTCACACCATTGAACGTGAGCTTGGGTACGCAGAGACCCGATCGCCCCTGCACCTTGTCCGCGTTGGCGGTCGTGCTGCAGATGAAGCCCGGATTCGAGCAGTCGGAGTCGCAGTCGCAGAGCTGGCCGCACTCACCGACGTCGCCGGTCCCCTCGCTCGAGTTGAAGCTGAAGACGCATCCGAGCGTCCCCGACCCGCTCGACGGCTGACCGCACGCGCCGTCGCGATCGAGCGCGCACCTCTCCGTGCAGAACGAGTTGCCCGTCGTTGCGACTCCGTTGCTGAGCGTCGCGCAGGTCCCGATGCAGTTCGACTCCGAGGCGTTGGGATCACAGGCGCTACCGACGGGCAGCGCTCCAGCGACGGTCAGCGAGCAGAGCCCGGTGCGCGGCTCGCACTTGCGACCGTCCTGACAATCGGAATCGCCGCGGCAGGTCGGCGCGCAGTACCCGCTCGAGCTGGCCTGGCTCGGCGAGCAGGCCATGTCGTCACGGTCGTGGCACTTCGTCGCGCCGCCCTCGAGCGTGCCGAACTCGCACGACTCGTAGCAAAACTGGAACTTGCCGGTGGTCTCCGACGCGCAGATCGAGCCGGTGTCGACCTTGTTGCAATCGTCCTGGAAGTTCTTCGAGCAGGAGATGGTGCACACGCCACCTGCCGGACCGCCGGTGCCGAACGAATCCGTGGTCGCCGTCATGCACGTCGTTCCCGACGTGCAGTCGCTGTCCTTCGTGCATGCCTTGCCGACGGCGTGAGTCGGAGGCGCGAGCGGCGCGGCGTCGGGCAAGCGGGACGCGCCGTCCCCCGCGTCCAGGAGCGAGCCTGCGTCGCGGCCCACCGCGCCGGATTTCCCCGCGTCGGCACCCGCGTCCTCCGCGAGCGCCGTCGGGGTCAGGAGCGAAACGGAGACGAGGCTCGCGAAACTCGCGAACAGGGAAAAACTCTTCACGCTGACGGGACCTTCCGTTGACGTCCGTACGGGACGTCACACGCCCCGGCGCGGGGCCAACGGACATTGGTCGCGGAGCGTTTCCGCTTCAAGCACGGACTGAGAGCTCGACCGCGCGAACGCCACTCCGCGCGAGCTGACGGCTCGCGTCAAAGCCGCCATGGACGTGAAGCGCTGCGGCCAGGACGAAGAAGTCATGAACGGGCACAAAACACACCCGATCGGCGCGCCGGCCAGCAAACCGTATCGAACCAGTAAACGCGCTCACCATCGCCGAGACGCCGCGCCTGCGCGCGATGGAGCAAGAAATCGACGCGGAAGCGCCGCCCTCAGATGTCGTAGTAGAGATGGAACTCGTACGGATGGGGACGCAGGCGGATCGGATTGATCTCCTGCTCCCACTTGTACTCGGCGTGCATATCGAGGACGTCGCGCGTGAAGACATCACCCTTGAGAAGATAGTCGTGATCCTTGTCGAGCTCGCCCAGCGCCTCTTCGAGCGAGCCGGGCATGCGCGGCACGTCCTTCAGCTCCTCGGGCGACAGGGAGTAGATGTCCTTGTCGAGGGGATCGCGCGGGTCGATCTTGTTCTGGATGCCGTCGAGTCCGGCGAGCACCAGAGCCGAGAACGCCATGTACGGGTTACACGTCGGATCGGGGAAGCGCGCTTCGATGCGCTTCGCCTTCGGCGACGACGAGTAGGTCGAGATGCGGATCGCGGCCGAGCGATTGCGGCTCGAGTAAGCGAGGTTCACGGGCGCCTCGAAGCCGGGAACGAGCCGCTTGTAGCTGTTCAACGTCGGGTTCGTGATCGCGGCGAGCGACCGCGCGTGCTTCAGGATGCCGCCGATGTAGTGGAGCGCCATGTCGCTCATGCCGGCGTAGCTGTCGCCCGCGAAGAGCGGCTTGCCGTCCTTCCACAGCGACTGGTGCACGTGCATCCCGTTGCCGTTGTCGCCGAACAGGGGCTTCGGCATGAAGGTGGCGGTCTTGCCGTAACGCCACGCCGTGTTCTTCACGACGTATTTGAACCAGAGCAGCTTGTCCGCCATCTTGAGCAAGCTGTCGTACTGCATGTCGATCTCGCCCTGGCCGGCGGTAGCGACTTCGTGATGCGACACCTCGATGGGGATCCCGAGGGCCTCCATCGTCTGCACGATCTCGGTGCGGAGATCTTGCTGGGTGTCGTTGGGGGGCAGCGGGAAGTACCCCTCCTTCGTGCGGATCTTGTTGCCGAGGTTCGGCCCCTCGTCTCGCCCGGTGTTCCAGATGGCCTCGTTCGAATCGAGGCGATGCATGCTGGAGTTGTTCTGATAGTCGTACCGGACGTCGTCGAAGATGAAGAACTCGGCCTCGGGTCCGATGTACGCGGTGTCCGCGATGCCGGTGCTCTTCAGGTACGCTTCGAGCTTCTTGGCGATGTGGCGCGGGTCACGCGAGTAGCTCTGCCGCGTGATCGTGTCCTGGATGGTGCAGAGGAGCACCATCGTGGGGTGCTTCATGAACGGATCCATCTTCGCCGTCGAAGGATCCGGGATGAGCAGCATGTCGCTCGCGTTGATGGGCTGGAAGCCGCGGATCGACGAGCCGTCGAAGCCGACACCATCGGTGAACGTCGACTCCTCGAGCCGGTAGAAGGGAGTGCTCGTGTGCTGCTGCTTGCCGGGCAGATCGGTGAACCTGTAGTCCACCATGACCGCGCCGTGCTTCTTGCCGTACTCGATCGCTTCCTTCGGTGTCGTCGCCATGCCCTCTCCTCATACTCGAGCGCCCGGGCGCGCGTCTTGTGTCGCAGCCCGAGCCACCTCCCGACAGGGTCGGGAGGGGATCGACCGTAGAATCAGATCGCTTCTTCGGCCCGCTCGCCCGTCCGGATCCGGACTGCCTCTTCGACCGGGCTGACGAAGATTTTTCCGTCGCCGATGCGACCGGTCTTCGCGCTCTTCTCGATGGCGTCGATCACCTGCTGGGCCTGGCTGTCAGCGACCACGATCTCGATCTTGACCTTCGGAACGAAGTCCACGACGTACGCCGAGCCGCGGTAGACTTCCTTCTTGCCGCCCGTGCGGCCGAAGCCCTTGACCTCGGTGACGGTCATCCCCTGGATGCCGACCTCGGAGAGCGCGTCTTTGACTTCGTCCAGCTTGAACGGCTTGATGATGGCCTCGACCTTTTTCATGATTCCCTCGTTTGCTCGGACTCGGAGCGGGGTTCGACCCGCCCCAGGCTAGGATTTCGTCGACTCGAATGGCGCCCCGACGGGCGCTGTGGGTCAGTACCGGGAACCATGTTTCTGTATTGTTTCGAGCTCGCATCAATACGACGTTCCTGCACAAAAGGCCACCTGCGGCGGCCGAAAATGCCGCTCCGCGCCACCTCCGTGGGCCGTCCGAGCGGCCCATGGGTCAGCGATTGTTTCCGGGGGCTTGGACCAGACGCCGACGACGGGCGGACTGCTCTTAGCCACTTGGGGAGCCCCGAGCGCGCCCTGGTTTGGCATATCCTGTCGCGGCCCCTTCCCCGGGCCCCCGGCGGCAAGGCCGGACCCTCGTCAACGCCCTCCCCCACCTTCGTTCTGACATTGTCGCCCTCGAAGCGCCCGCGCTCGTAGATGCCCGTCGAGAAGACCCATCCGTTAGCCGTCGGCACGCTGCTCGACGGAAAGTTTCGCGTCACGAGGGAGATCGGGCGCGGCGGCATGGCCGCGGTCTACGAAGCAGAGAACGTCGACATCGGCAAACGCGTCGCCGTGAAGGTGCTCGCCGCGGAGCTCGTGTCGTCGCGCACGGTGACCGAGCGCTTCCTCCGCGAGGCGCGCGCCGCCGCCGCGATTCGCAGTCCGTACATCTGCGACGTCTACGACGTAGGCACGTTCGACGATCGTCCGTTCCTCGTGATGGAGCTGCTCGAAGGCGAGAGCCTCTACGACAAGCTCTCGCGCGTCCGGCGCATGGACATCAAGCCGACGCTCGTCGTCGCGACCCAGGTCGGCAAGGGCCTGGTCAAGGCGCACGAAGCAAGCATCGTGCACCGCGATCTGAAGCCGGAGAATATCTTCCTCACGAAGAACGAGGACGGCGAGATCATCTCGAAGATCGTCGACTTCGGCCTCGCCAAGTTCTACGAGCCGACGCTCGAGGGCGGCGCTTCCGCGCGCCTCACCAAGGAGGGCGCGCTCTTCGGCACGCCCGCGTACATGAGCCCCGAGCAGGCGAAGGCACAGGGTGAGGTCGATCAGCGCGCCGATCTCTGGGCGCTCGCGTGCATCGTCTACGAGTGCCTGACGGGACGGACGGTGTGGAACGTCGAGCAGGGAGTCGCGATGATCCTCGCGCAGATCGCGGGAGCGCCCATCCCGCGGCCGACGCGGATCCGCGAAGATCTACCGAAGACGTTCGACGACTGGTTCCTGCGCGCGCTCGATCGCAACGCCGACAAGCGCTTCCAGACGGCGCGCGAGTTCTCGGACAGCCTCATCGTCGCGCTCGATCCGCCCGAGGGGTCGATCAAGCAATCGCCGATCAACACGGCCGAAGAAGGCGACGTCGTCGATCAGCTCGTGCTCGGCGACATGGAGCCGCCGCCGACCGAGAAGCACCCGTCGCTGCCGTCGCGGCGCGGCGTGCCCGGCACCGTCGAGCCCGTGGCGAGCGACGAGATAGCCGCCCTCGCGCCGTCGCTCCCGCCGGAACGCTCGCGCGGCGCCGGTATCGCAATAGGCCTGTTGCTCGTCACGAGCATGCTCGCGTTCGCCGGATACGGCGCGTGGTTCTACGTGCTCCACCCCGCGGAGCGCTCGCGTGTCGGGCGCACTGCGATGTACTCCCCGCACGAGGCGCCGAGCGCCGACAAGCACCGCGACGACCTGGCCGAGACGGAGCCGTTCGCGCTCCAGATCGCGACGGCGCAGGAGCACCTCGCCCGCGGTCAGTCGGACGTGGCGGTGCAGCTCTTCAAGGGCGCGTTCGAGGCGAGCGGACAGAGCAGCGCGGCGCGCTCGCTCTACAACCAGGCCGACGTGATCCGCGAAAACACGCCGTCGGCGCCGTGCCACGTGACCGGGCTCGGCCGCCCTCGTCCGTTCTCCGGCACGAGCGACGCGAGTTCGCTGCCCACCGTCGGCGTGTCGACCTCGGGTCTCGTCGTGGCCTGGGCCGAGACCGATCCGACGACGCGACGCAGGTTCGCGTACACGACGACGCTCGACGGCATCCTCCGCCGCGTCACCGCCGTCGTGGCCGTGACTCCCGAGGCGAAGCTCATCCAGCAGCCCGTCCTCGAGGGGACGGAAGACGGCTTCTCTCTTCTCTACTGGGACAACGCGCCCGACGGCTCGCGCGTCTTCCTGCGCAAGCTCGACACGAACGGCAGCATCGCCGGGCCTCCCGTCGCCGTGTCGCAGAGCACCGAGAAGCAGAGCTTCCCCGCGCTGACGCGGGAGGCGAACGGCCACCACTGGGTCGCGTGGACCGAGAAAGAGAAGGACCAGCGCGTCTCGGATCTCTTCGTCCGCTCGCTCGGCGCGGACATGAAGCCGCTCATACCTGCGGTGAGACTCACGCGCTACGTCCAGCCGAACCGCATCTCGGCGAGCGCGTCCCACGCCACCCTGGCCATCGCGCACGGCTTCGTGAACGTCGCGTACGCGCTCGAGCGCGGCCTCGAGCACCACGTGTACGTCCTCCGCGTGGCTCAGAACGACCCGCAGCTCGCGAAGGGAGGCCTTCCCGCGCCGCCCCCGCCGCCCGCTGCGCCACCCAAGGACGGCGCCGAGAAGCAGACCGACCGATTCCTCGGTCAGCTCATCCCGATCAGCGTCGGCACCGGGCAGCACAACGATCCGTCGATCGCCTGCATCGAGGCCGGCTGCTTCGTGGCCTGGGACGACCAGAAGGCAGGCGCCCACGTTGCGTTCTTCTCCGGAACGAACGGTGAGGTGATCTGGCGCCGCGACCTCGGACCGAAGTCGCTGAACCCGACGATCGCCATTGCCGCGAGCGATCTCGTCATCGCGTGGTACGACGGATCGCGGCTCCGGCTTGCGCGCCTCGGCCGGGATGGCGTCGGTGAACCCACGCTCATCGGTCACGCGAGTGGCTATCAACCGCCGCCGAACGTGACGGCGGGCGGAAAGCCGAAAGAGTGGATAGTCGCCTGGAGAGACTTCGAGGCGGGACAGCACGAAGGATTCGTCGCCCGCGCCGAGTGCAAGTGAAAGACCGAGAACCAGACAGCCCCGTGCAGAGCTCGCGGCTACCGCCCGCCGGTGGCAGCTATCTGACCATCCCGTCGCGGAGCGCGATGCGCGCGCATCCCGTCGAGACGGAGCGCGTGCTCCTGACGCCGATAGATCCCGCCGACGGGCCCGAGCTGTGGACGGTCGTCGATCAGTCGCGCTGGCACCTGGAGCGCTGGCTCCCGTGGGTGCCGTTCAACAACACGCCGGAGGCAAGCCAGCGCTACGCCGAGGCGTGCGCCGCCGACTGGGACTCCGGGCGCGCCGTGAGGTTCGGGATCCGCGACAAGAGCAATCATTCGCTGCTCGGCGTCGTGGGGCTCGACTCGTGCGTGCACCTGCATCGTTCCTGTGAGCTCGGATACTGGCTCCGCCTCGACGTGACGGGACGCGGCCTGATGACGGAAGCCGCATCGGAGTGCGTCGATTTCGCGCTCGAGAGGCTCGGAGTGCACCGCGTGCGCTGCGCTGCGGCGACGGACAACTACGGGAGCCTCAGAGTGATCGCGCGGCTCGGATTCCGGTTCGAGGGGATCGCGCGGCAGGCGGAATTCGTCGGAGGACGCTGGGTGGATCACGCGGTGTTTGCGCGGCTGTCGACCGACTGATCCCGTTCCGGTTCCGGTCTCGGTTCTCGGTGCTAACATCCCGTCGCATGCGGCGGCGGAGCCTGTTGAAGCTCGCGCCGACGCTGGTCGTCGCGCTGGGGATTGCAGTGGCGGCGCTCATGGCGTTTCTCGGCTTCGTGCAACTGCGCACACACGCCGACGAGGCGGTTGCGCTCCGCGCCAAGGTGCTCGCGCTCACTCTGTCGGAGCGGCTGCGCGCGGCGGACGTGACGGATCGCACGGCGATCGTCGACAAGGCGGCTCGGCGCTCGAGCACCGAGCTAATCCTCGTCGAGCAGGACGGGAGAGTCGTCGTGGACGGGTCCCTGGGCGCGCCGGGCCGTACGGCGATCGTCGAGCTCCTGATAGCGGGTAGCGGCGAGACGACGACCCGCGAGGGCAGGAGTCGGTTCTACGCGGCGCCGCTCGGCGCGCCGGTCGAGAACCTGTCGCTCCTCGTTTTCGCGCCTTCGCCGGAGCTGCCGTTCGCGACGCGCTCCCTGCTCCTCTCCGTCGGGGTGCTGACGGCGATCCTCGTCGGAGGCGCGGCGCTGGTCGCCTTCGCCATCGCACGCAACGTGAACGCCGACGTCGCCTACGTGCGCGAACGCATCGTCGAGATGGCGCTCGAGGGCGCCGGACCGAGCGGCAAGTCCGTCCCCGTTCGCGACACCGACCAGGTCGGCATCCTGACCAGCGCGTTCAACCTGCTCGTCGACCGGTTCACGGCCGCCGAGCACGCCTATCAGCACGATCTCACGGGCGCCCTCGCGTTCGATCGCGACAGGAGCGCGTTCCTCTCCGCCCTGTCGCACGAGCTCCGGACGCCGCTCAACGCGATCCTCGGCTTCGCCGACGTGCTGCTCGCCGAGGTGGACGGCCCGCTCAGCGACGAGGCGCGGGACAACCTCACCGTGCTCAGGAGGAGCGCCGATCACCTCCGCGCGCTGATCGACGACATCCTCGATCTGTCCGCGCTCGAATCCGGGGAGCTCAAGCTCGACACGTCGGCCCTCGACGTCTTCGTGATCGCGGCGGAGATCGCGCGAGAAGCGCGCGTCACCGCGCAGGACAAGCCGCTCGAGGTGCTGCTCTCCGGCCGCCCCGCGGTCGCCCTCGCAGACGCACGAAGGGTGCGGCAGATCCTCGGTAACCTGGTGAGCAACGCGGTGAAGTTCACCCGCGAGGGCCGCGTCGAGATCCACGTCGAGCTCGACGGCGACTACGTGCTGATGAGCGTCAGCGATACCGGCCCCGGCATTCCGGCCGAGCAGCGCGCGGCGATCTTCGAGGAGTACTGGCAAGCGCCGGCCTCGAGGCAGTCGCGCACCGGCGCCGGCCTCGGTCTCGCCATCACACGGAGACTGGTGCGGATGCATGGGGGCACCATCAGCGTCGAGAGCGAAACTGGGCAGGGGTCGAGATTCACCGTGCGACTGCCCATCCGTCCGACGGAGTCGCGACCAGTGCGGTTCATCAGCACCGCGCCGCCCCCACCGGACATGGTGGTGGAGCCGATCCGATGAACGAGAGCGCCGCGAAGCTCGCGTCACGTGTGACCCGCTGGGTCATCGTCGCGTCGATCGCGACGAGCATCCTCGTGCTCGGGCTCATCCCGGATCTCTTGCTCCTCGATCCGGCGGCGGAGGGCGCCGCGATCGAGCGCGAGCTCTCGATGCTCGCCCTCGCGGGTTTCGCGGGCTTCGGCATCGTCGCGGTCCGGCTCGATCGGCACCGCTACGTGCTGCGTGCGCTGGCGCTCGGCTCTCGCTCCATCGAGCCCTTCGAGCTCGACCAGTTCGGCTCCGAGCCGGGACGGCTCGCGCGGCGCTGGCTCCTGCCGCACCTCGTCGGGGAAGCGGTGCTCGCGACGTGGGCGCGCCCGCGCGAGGTCGATGTGACGACCGGGACGAGCCTCGCGCTCCTCGGCGCGATCGTCGTCGCCGCGGTGTCCCTCGTCCTCTACATGGTGGTGCGCGAGCATTTTCTCCAGGTGATGGAGCTTGCGCCGCCCGACGTCATGCGCGACGTCATCGAGTCGGCGGAGCGCGGCGGCCGGGCCCGGCTCAGGATCATGCAGCGCGTCCGGACGGCGATCGTGCTCCCGGTGGCGCTCGTCGCCGTCGGCACGGCGCTCATCGCCAACGCTCACGTGCGGCGGGCCGACGCCGTGGCGCGCGAAGCGACGGCGCGCGCGCTCGGTCGCGCCGCGTTCGAGCTGAACCCCGGCGTGGTCGAGACGGCAGGGCTCGAGACCGCGACGGCGCGCGCGGCGGAGCTCGGGTTCACGCCGTCGCTGTCCGACGACGAGAAGCCGTACGGCGTCGTCCGGCGCGACCACGGCCTCATCATCGTGACGACGCCCCTCGACGAGGGCTCGGCGGAGCTTCGTTTCTACGGCACCGCGGTGCCCGTCCTCGGCATCGGCTCGATCGTCTTCGCTTTGCTCACGGTCGCCATCGCCGCGGCGCTCGGCGGCGCCCTCGGGAGCGCGCACGCCCTCGATCTTCAGCACGCGACGGACGGGATCCGGCTGCTCGGCACCGAGGCCGTGATCCGCGGCGGTCGTCTCGCGGTTCGGCCGCCGCGCTTCGAGGTCGTGGCCCAGCTCGAGGACGCCATCGAGCGGCTCGCCGAGCGCTTCCGCGTGTTCGCCCGCGCCCAGGAGCGCGCCATCTTCGCCCGCGAGGCGGCGACGCGCATGCGCGGGCTCTTCTTCGCCAGCGTGAGCCACGACCTGAAGAGCCCGCTGAACGCGATCCTCGGGTTCGCGGAGCTGGTACGGCTCGAGCCGCTGACGAGCGGTCAGGCCGAGAGCCTCGACGTCATCGCGACGCGGGGGCGCGAGCTCCTCGCGCTCATCGAGACGATCCTCGACGCGGCACGGGTCGAGGCGCGACAGCTCTCCCTGGTCGTGGAGCGCACCAAGACGAGCGAGCTCTTCGGCGAGACGTTCACGAAGGCGCGCGACCTGGGGAGCGACCGCAACGTCGAGATCATCGGCGAGATCGGCGACGGCGCGGGAGAGCTCGTCGTCGATCGCGTCCGCATGGCACGCGCGCTCGCGACGCTGGTGCTCTTCGCGGTGCGGCAGGCGCGCTCTCCCGCCGTGCACGTGCGAGCGGGCGCGGACGGCAGCCACGTCGTCATCGAGGTCGAGGTACCGGGCCGGCGCGGCTCGGCCGACCTCACCCGGCTCCTCAACGCCGTGAGCCGGCCCGGCGTGGGCGAGCACCGCGGTCTCGCGCTCGGGCTGTCACTCGCGCGCTCCATCATCGAGCTCCACAAGGGCAAGCTGAGCGCCATCGAGTCCACCTCCGGCGCACCCGCATTCTCCGTGAAGCTACCGCTCCCGGGCCCGTGAAACGCCGCTTCGCTATGTAACGTGGTTCGGCTTCGCGACGCCTGGTGCCTGTAGGAGCAAGAGCTGGAGCCGGGAGCTCGAGGAGGAGCAAGGGAAGCGGGTCAAGAGAAGGGGAAAGGGGCTGCGGGGAAAGGGGCTCTCGGGGCTTCTGAGGGAGGGCGTCCTCGAAACCGAGTGATCGGCACGCTCGTGCGGCTGACGAAGTCGCGCTTCTGATGAAGTGCGCCTAGCGGGCAATCTGCCGCGGAAAAGACAGCCGGTAGAGGGTACCCAGGATGTGTTGCGATGCGCGCTCAACTGGATCGTGGTGTGCGATGCGCGGCACGAGCTCAGCGACGTCCGCGACGAATGACAGAATGACGGGATAGATCTGAAGCATCGGGTTCTCCTTTCGAGAGACCCGATCTCGACATTCGCACCCGGAGGCTCGGTCGGGGACGGCTCCGCAGCGGAGCCGCAGCGCGCTGACCCTCTCGCTCTCCCTGGCTCAGCGAACCGTTGCGAAGCGCGCGCGCTTTAGACGGAGCGCCCGCGGTAGCGGATGGCGCGCTTGGACGCGGAACCGGGCAGCGTTACCTCGGGTTCCGGCAGGGTGATCGACGGCAGGGTGTTCGTCAGTGCCCTGGGCGCGGAGAGCGCCGACCCGGGGCGGGCGGTGGGACGCTCGTCCAGCTTCGGCGAGGGGGTGGTGAGGGTCGGGTAGCTCGTTCGATCGACGTCGAAGCGCGGCGGCGCGGGCAGGGTGTCGGGGCCCCTGCTGGCCTCGGACCCGAGGAGCGTCTCGGCGCGACGGCCGACGACGCCCGACGCGGCCCGAAGCGCCGGCATGCTCGCGGCGGGAGTGAGCAGCACGCCGAGGTACGCACCGCGGAGCACGCGCACGAAGAGCTTGTAGTCGGCGAACCGGATCAGGAAAAACCGCGTGTCCTCGCCGTAGGAGCCGCCGAGCTCCGCCAGGCGCACGATGCGCGGCCCCGCCTCCGCGAAGGCGGCCGCGTCGAACGTCGCCGGCAGATCGGTCGCAACGAGACCGCCGGCGTCCGACAGGATGAAGCTGCCGATCACGCCGTCGAGGTCACAGAGGGTGCGGAGAAGCTGACGAGCGGCGTTCATCGCTCAGAGCCCCGCCCGCTTCATGACGGAGCTCAGGTCGACGTCGTTCCTCGCGCGGACGGCGACGACGCCGCCCTTGTCCTCGGTGTAGAGGATGCAGCGGCTCGACGCGAGACACACGTCGAGCGCCTTGAACTGGTCGAGCCCGAAGGCGTCACCGATGAGACCGGCGAGGCGGCTCGCGTAGGCGACGAGGCCGCCGAACTCGCCGTCGTCTCCGACGATGGAGAGCACCTGGCCGCTCCCGTCGATGCGCACGGCTTGCTGCACGCTGGAAGGCGGGACGCTATCGGCCTTCACAGTGGGCTCCGTGATCTGCGGCGTGCGCTCCGCCTCGGGCGCCGTCTCTTCCGGCTCTTCGAAACCGGAGAGCGGCGACGACGGCATGCGGCGGTTCGGAAGATGAACGAGCTTGCCGGACGCGTCGTCCTTCGCCTTGGCGGCGAGGAGGAGGAGCTGCTGCCAGCGCATCGTTATCGTGGTGCGCTCGGGCCACGCGATGTTGCACACCTCGAACACGCCGTCGTTCCATCCCATGATCTCCAGCGCCGCACGCTCACCGACCAGGTTGCGGGTGCCTGCGTGAACGATCTCTCCTTCGTTGAAGTAGAGGTAACCGACGCGGCCCGCGGAGGCGACGCGCACGATCCTGCGCGAGCGCGCGAGGCACTCGAGCTGCACGAGATCGAAGAGGCTCAGACCTTCGAGGCGTGCGCGGAAGCCGCTGCTCTGTGGAGCGACGGTCGCGGGCGGCGCAGCCATGGCCTCGGTGAGCGGGCCCTTCTTTTGCGCTTCGGTCCCTTCGCTGACCACCGGTGGCATGGACACGATGATCTTTGGAAGAGCGTGACCAATCAAGGTGATTTTGCCGCAATTCGCGCGGAGACGATGACGAAACGAAGCCGCAACGAACCACGTGAGAAGACGACACGCATCGAGCGCTCTCGCCGATCCGACGAGCGGAATGTCACGCAACTGCGACACTCGATCAGGAGAACGCACCTTCATGTACGGAAGCGTCTTGCCTGAGCGCACTGGCCGGAGCCTCGCGTGAACGGCGCGGACCTCGGTAAGCAGATCGCAGATCTGGGCGTCGCGCTGAACATCGTCTGGACGCTGCTCACCGGCGTCCTCGTGATGTTCATGCAGGCGGGATTCGCCCTCGTCGAGACCGGCCTGACCAGGCGAAAGAACGTCGCCCACACGATGGGCATGAACTTCTTCGTCTACTCGATCGGCATCGTCGGTTACTGGGCGACGGGGTTCGCGCTGCAGATGGGCGGCGCCGGCGCGCTCTCGACGTTCGGCAACGACGCGACGCTCGCGAGCGAGTGGGTGGTGAGCATCGGCGGCAAGGACTTCGGGCTGTGCGGCCTCTCGGGCTTCTTTCTCACGCCGGAGGTGTTCACGCCGGGAGTCGCGGCGCTCTTTCTCTTCCAGATGGTGTTCATGGACACCGCCGCGACCATCCCGACCGGTGCCGCCGCGGAGCGGTGGCGGTTCTCGTCGTTCGTGCTCTTCAGCCTCGTCATCTCGATGCTGATCTACCCGGTCTACGCCAACTGGGTCTGGGGCGGCGGATGGCTCGCCTCCCTCGGCAAGAACTTCGGGCTCGGGCACGGCCACGTCGATTTCGCGGGGAGCTCCGTCGTTCACATGCAGGGCGGCGTGATGGCGTTCTTCATCGCGCGGCACCTCGGGCCGCGCATCGGCAAGTACGGCCCCGACGGCGAGGCGCGGCCCATTCCCGCGCACAATATCCCGATGGTCGTGATCGGCACGTTCATCCTCGCCTTCGGATGGTTCGGCTTCAACGCCGGCTCGACGCTCTCCGGGACCGACACCCACATCGCGATCATCGCGGTGAACACGATGCTCGCCTCCGCGTCGGGCGCCTGCGCCGCGTACCTCTACACGAGATCGCGCTTCGGCAACCCCGACGTCAGCATGATGTGCAACGGGATGCTCGCGGGCCTCGTCGCGATCACCGCGCCCTGCGCGTTCGTGACGGCGCCGGTCGCGCTCTTCATCGGAGCGGTGGCCGGCGTGCTCGTCGTCATCTCGGCGCTCGCCGTCGAGCAGTCGCTCGGCATCGATGATCCGGTCGGCGCCGTCTCGGTGCATGGCGTGAACGGCGCGTGGGGCATCCTCGCACTCGGGTTGTTCGCGGACGGCCGTTACGGCGACGGCTTCAACGGCGTGCCCGGCAAGGTCCGTGGTCTCTTCTACGGGGACGCCGGGCAGCTCGTGGCGTCGTGCGCCGGCATCGTCGCGAACGTCGTGTGGGTGGGCACCGTGACCGCGCTGACGCTCCTGCTCCTCGACGCGATCGTGAAGAACCGGCCGCCCGCGGCCGATGAGCTCGACGGCCTCGATCTGTCCGAGATGGGCGCACCCGGCTACTCCGACGACGCGCCGCCCGAAGCACCGGCGTTCAAGGGGCCTCCCGCACCGGCCGTCCCTCGCGAGTTCCTGCGCTCCACGCGCCCGTCCGCGAGCTGACGCGAGTCACTTCACGAGGTCGAGTACCTCGTTTGCGTGCACGACGGGATCGACCTTCTCGAAGACGTGGTCGATCTTGCCGTCGCGATCGACCAGGAACGAGACGCGGTCGGCGATGGGGAGCCCCATCTTCGACGGCACGCCGTACGCCTTCTGCACGGCGCCGTCGGCGTCCGCCACGAGGGGGAACGGGAGCGCGTGCGCGGCGCGGAATTCGTCGTGGCTCTTCTCGGTGTCGCGCGAGACGCCGAACACGGTGACGTTCTTCGCCTTGAACTTGTCGTAGGTGTCGCGGAACGCGCACGCCTCCTTGGTGCAGCCCGGCGTCTCGTCCTTCGGGTAGAAATAAACGAGGCGGGGCGTGCCGCCGAAGTCGGAGAGATGCACGACCTTCCCGGTCGAATCCCTGGCGGCAAAATCGGGCGCCGCGGTGCCGAGCGGCAGGAGACCGGCACCGCCGTCCGGGCGCTTCGCCATGCAGCCGAGCGGGACGAACGCGAGAGCGAACCCGAGCGCCATCGCCCGGCGCGTTGCGCCACGTCGCTCGTCGTGGGCAGAAACACCGCGGGCGGGAGCTGATCTCATCCAGAAGAGATAGAATTCCGAGCCGGGGCGTCAATCCCCGCCTCGAACGACGGGGTGAGTTGTTTTAGAGTCCCGCCGCCCATGGCAGCCCGGAAAAAATCCGCTCCCGAGCCGGTAACCGATCCCGGGCCGCGGGTCGTCGCCCCTGTCCACAGCGGCGAGGACGATCGCTTCGATCGTCTCTTCCGGCCGAAGACGCTCGACGACTTCGTCGGACAGACGAAGCACAAGGACAACCTCCGGGTGTACGTGAAGGCGGCGCGCCAGCGCGGCGAGCCCCTCGATCACATTCTCTTGAGCGGCCCCCCCGGCCTCGGGAAGACGACGCTCGCGCACATCCTCGCGAGCGAGCTCGGGGTCCAGCTCTTCGTGACGAGCGGCCCTGCCGTCGAGCACAAGGGCGCGCTCACCGGCGTCCTGACCCGGCTCGGTCGCAACGACATCCTCTTCATCGACGAGATCCACCGCCTGAGCGCCCCCGTCGAGGAGACGCTCTATCCCGCCATCGAGGATTTTCGCATCGACGTGGTGACCGGCGACGGCCCCTACGCCGAGAGCATCCGCATCGACATCAAGCCGTTCACCCTCATCGGCGCGACGACCCGCGAAGGGCTCCTCACCCAGCCGATGCACGAGCGGTTCGGGGTGACCTTGCGGCTCGACTTCTACCCGGTCGAGGACCTCGAGCGGATCATCCTGCGGAACGCGGAGCTCCTCGGCATCGCGTGCGCGCGGGAGGGCGCGCGCGAGCTCGCCGAGCGCTCGCGCGGGACGCCGCGCGTCGCGAACCGGCTGCTCCGTCGCGTGCGCGATTTCGCCGAGGTCGAGGGAGACGGCACCATCGACTCGCGCATCGTGAAGCTGACGTGCGAGCGGCTCGAGGTGGACAAGGGCGGCCTCGACGAGATGGATCGACGGCTCCTCCGGGTGCTCATCGATCATTACCAGGGCGGTCCGGTCGGGGTGGAGACGCTCGCCGCCGCCCTCGCCGAGCCCCGCGACACGATCGAGGACGTGTACGAGCCGTATCTCCTCCAGCAGGGGTTCATCGGGCGCACGCCGCGCGGGCGTGTCGCCAACAAGCGCGCCTACGAGCACCTCGGCATCCCGTTCGCGGCCGCACCACGCCAGACGAAGCTCTTCTGACGCGGGAGCGATGCGAACGCGTGCCATCGCCATCCCGAGTGATCGCAGCAACGCGATCGGCTCGGTCGAGCTCGAGTGCACGCCCCTCGGTCTGCTCGTCGTGTATCACGGCGTGGGCGCGTTCCAGACCGGGTACACGCCCGGCGCGCTGACGACCGGCACCCAGATCGTCGTGCCGTGGACGGCGATCCGCGAGGTATCCCTCGACGGAAACCGGCTCCTCGTCGTGGTGGACGAGAGCCTCACGCCGCACAACCGTCTCCTGCTCTCGGGGTTCACCCAGGGAGATCCGCCGCCCCTCGCCGAACGACGGCGGCGACGGCTCACGATCCGGATCGGGACGTTCGCCGGCATGTTCGTCGCGGCGGTCCTCGTCGCGGTCACGGTGGCGCGACTCTCCACCGACGGCGGGGCGAGCCTCGGCGTGGTCCTCGGCTGCTTCGCGGCGGGCCTCGTGTTCTTCGCCGGCATGATCGCCGATCACAAGCTCGCGCGCGAAGGGCTCGAATCGGAGGGCACGCGGCTCGCGTTCGTCTCCGAGCTGTCGGCGTACGTGCCGTCCCTCGCGGCGGCGCTCGACCCCACCGCGGAGCCGCCGCCTCCCCCGCCTCCGCCCGTCGAGCTGCCGTCGTTCCAGATGCTGCTGCCGAGAACGACCACCGCGGTGGTCATAACGATGTCGGCGGCCCTCGTGGCGGCGATGCTCACCGCGAACTGGCTGTCGCGCGCGCCGGTTCGCGCGGAACGCGACCCTTACGAGCCGCCACGCGACGAGCGGCTGCGGCCGGAATCAGAGCCGAACGCGCCGTCCCAGGTCGCCCCGGCGCCGGCAGCGGTGGCGACGGGCGAGCCGATCGCAGCGACGGCCCTGCCCACGCCTGCGTCGCAGCGGACCACGCCCGCACCGGAGCCGTCACCGGCGGACAGGGAGCGCGAGGCCGCGCGCTCGAGCGCCGAGACGGTGACGCTCTCCGGCGGGTGCACCTGCAAGCGAGCCGATTCTTTGCTGTGGCAAGACGGGTTGCCGCGTCTCAGCACGGTGCTCATCGAGCGCCACACGAAGGCCCACGCGAACCACCCGCACCTCGAGCTCGAGATCGGCGTGGTGAACAACTGGAACGAGTCGTTGCCCGAGGTGTCGCTCCTCGTGCGCTTCTACGAGCGCGACCCGCCGTCCAGCACGAAGCGCACCTCGACGTTCGACCGACCGCTCTACTTCGCGGGACCGCTCGCGCCGGGGCAGGCCATCAAGTGGCACGTCGAGGCGCGCGGCAACGACTTCGAGGTGACCGGCGCCGCGAGCCCGATGCTCGATCCGACCGGCGCCGACGCCGCACCGACCACGGTGGTGGCCGAGCTTCTCAAGGCGATTCACCGCCCGATCCGGCTCCACGGCGCGATGATGCTCGCCTACCTGGGTGACCCGCGCGCCAGAGAGGGCGCGCTCGGCCTGCGAGAAGCGCTGCGCGAGGAAGAAGCGCCTTACATCGACCGGCTGCTCTGGACGCAGTCCGACGTGCGGACGTGCCAGGTCACGGTCGCCCCGGGGACCGGCGCGCGCTCGGTGCGTGCGTGCGTGTTCAACACGAGCCCCGAGCCACGCGAGCACCTGGCGATGAAGGTGCGCGCGCTCGACAAGTCGTTCCGTTACGACACACCGGTCGAGCCCCCTCCCCTCGTCGTCTCGGAGCACGTGTGGAAGCTCGAGGGACAGCTCGGACCGGGGCAAGGCGCGCTCGCTTCTGTCACGCTTTCGACAGAAAACCCCGACGGTATTGCACCGCAGGCGTTCGAGGCTTACGCGGATCGAGAAGACGTCGTCTTCTGATTCTTCTCCTCCGAGGCCCGCTTGAAGCTCGCTCACCTCCTTGCTCACTACGGCTACTGGGCGCTCCTCATCGGCGCCTTCGTCGAGGGGGAGACGATCGTCGTGCTCGGAGGCTTCTTCGCGCACCGGCACGTGCTGAATCTGTACGGCGTCATGGCGTGCGCGTTCGCGGGGAGCCTCGCGGGGGATCAGCTCGCGTACTTCATCGGCCGCAAATTCGGCGCGCGGGTGCTCGACTGGCGACCGCGCTGGCGCCCCGCAGCGGAGAAGGCGCGGCTCGAGCTCGAGCGGCGTGACACGTTTCTGCTGGTCAGCTTCCGGTTCTTTTACGGCCTCAGGAACGCGGTGCCCTTCGTCGCGGGCCTGGGCGGCATCCCACCGCGACGGTTTGCCCCACTGAACGCGCTCGGAGCGCTGCTGTGGGCGCCGACGATCACGCTGCTCGGTTACACGTTCGGGCACGCCGTCGAGCGCATCCTGGAAGAGGCGCGAAAATACGAGGCGATCGCGTTCGCCATCGTGCTGGTCGTCGCGGTGGGCGTCTTCGTCTTTCATCGCCTGCGCGCGAACGGCAAGGCGCGCGAGCCGACCGAGCCCGACTCACGCCCTCAGGGGTGAATCGCGACGACCGTTCCGCGATCCTTGTTGATCACGCCGTGCCAGCCGACGGGCACCTGCGGATCCGTCCACTCGAAGAGCCAGGCGGCGTCGATCGGGGAGAGATTGACGCAGCCGTGGCTTCTCAGCTTGCCGAACTGATCGTGCCAGTAGGCGGCGTGAAGCGCGTAGCCCTTGTGGAAATATTGCACGAAGGGCACGTCGCGGAGGCTGTACGAGTCGGCCACGTCGTCGTCGCCATCCATCGTCGAGGAGACGTGCTTCGTGACGATCATGAACGTCCCGCGGACGGTCGCGGGCGCCTTCTCGGGATCGGCGAGGCCGGCGAGCCCGGTGCTCACCAGGGTGACGTATGCGGCCCTGGTGCCCTCGTAGGCGACCAGGGTCTGATCGCGGATCGAGATGTCGATCCATTTGCGGTTCCCCTCGGAGAAGCTCGGGTACGTCTTCCGCTTCTCGAGAACGAGCGCGTTCGACGGCGCGATGAAGCTGCCGTCGCGGCCTTCCCAGAAGCGCACGCCGTCGAAGAGGACGGTTCTCCCGGTGAGCTTCACGGGCTCGCGGAACTCGAACGTCCCCGACGGCTTGAGGAGCCCCGGCTTCGACTCGACGTAGCGGATGACGAAGCGCCGGTTCACGATGGCGACCGGCAGATCTTCGCCGTCACCGAGCGCGACGCCGTGGAACGCGCTCGGCTTGACGATGCGCGTGCGGTCCATCGGGATGAGGTCGAGCTCCGTCGTGAGACCGAAGGCGCGGTTCTGCCAGTCGAAGACGCGCTCGATGGCGAACCCCGCGTCGGGATCCGACTGGCCCGCCTGCACGGTGCGGTGAAGGCCCTGCTCGGTGCCGTACGGCTTGGTGAGCGACGCGCCGCCCCCGTGCGGCACGGAGTCCGGCGGCGCGCCGATGGGACCGACGAGCTCTTTCCATCCCTCGTGCTCGTATTTCACCCGCCACTCGGCGGCGCGCGCGGCGTAGCCGTCACCCTCCACCTGGAGCATCTCGTCGGGCCGCGGCAGCCGGAAATAGAAGTGCGGGCCCGGGTTGTTCGCCATCGCGTAGAGGTACGGGAGCCCCTCCCCGCGCTTCGGCAGGACGTCGGACGCGACGACGACCGGGTTCGCCAGATCGAGCGTCGCGCCGTGGCCGACGCAGACGAAACCGCGCGGGTTGATGCGGTACCAGCCGCCGGTGCACCCCTCGTTCGTGATCGGCGGACCACGGCGCGGGACGATCGCGCCGGACCTGAGATAGCCGAGCCGCGTGCGCTTCGGGCCGGTGTCCGTGTAGATCCACGTGCGCCACGCGATGCTCGCGATCTTGTCGTCGGTCGGCACGAAGGGCAGCGCGTCGTTGACGCCACCGAGATCCGGTACAGACGGCGAGCTCCCCGACTCGGGCGACGACGAGGACGACGTGCCGACCGAGACGGCGATCGCGCTAGCGCTCGGCGTGGTCGAGACCCCGGGAGGCGGCGCGTGCTCGGAGCACGCCGCGGCACCCAGCGCGAGCGCTGCGAACGTCGTTGTTCTGTTCCCGCGCATCGCCCGGTCGTTTCCCGCGACCGCTCTAACATTTCTCCCCCGAAAAGTGGCGGCGCGCCGCAGGATTTCGCGCGACTCCGGCGCCCCGGTTGCCGATCTTGCAAACGACTTCGCGAGACACGATGCTCGCGCACCATGCGCATCCCGACCGCTGCCTTCCGGCTGATCCGAGAAGCGGCCAGGCACCTTCTGCGAAGGCCGGTGGTGGGGATCGCGGCTGCGGCGCGGACGCGAGACGGGCGCTGGCTCCTCATCCGGCGCGGCGACACCGGCGAGTGGGCGCTCCCCGGCGGCACGCTCGAGTGGGGAGAGACGCTCCGGGAGAGCATCGAGCGGGAGCTCCTCGAAGAGACGGGCGCCCGGGTGGAGTCCCTCGGCACGCTCTCGGGCGTCTATTCGGCGCCCAACCGCGACCCGCGGTTTCATGCGGTCACCGTCGTGGTGCGCGCCCAGGTCACCGAACCCCTCGCCCCACCGGTGAACTCGCTCGAGATCCTGGACGTGCGTCTGTTCGACGACGACGCGCTGCCGGAACCCATCGGGATGGGCATGGCAGACATGATCCGCGACGCCCGGAAGGGCGAGGTCCGCTGGGAATGAACGTGACGCCGTCCGGAGACAAGTCGTGATGATTCGAAGCCTTCTCGTCTGCTCCCTCGCTCTTTTCGTGCCCGGTTGCCTGCTCGGGGGCGTCCGCGTCGAGCAGATCGCGACCTCCACCCAGAAGCCGGCGAACGTCGCCGTCTACGTCTCGGTGTCGAAGGGCGACGCGCCCGCCACCGGCCTCACCGAGAAGGACTTTCACATCCTCGAGGACGGCACCGAGCTGTCGCCCGAGCAGACGACACAGGCGCTCCTACCGAGGGACGAGGCGGCCGTGCACCGCGCGCTCCTCCTCGTCGACATGAGCGGTCCGGTGACGGAGGGCGACACGCGCCATCAGATCGCGCTCGCGACCGCGCAGTTCGTGACCCGCGCCCACCTGAACGAGCCGGTCACCGTGTACGCCTTCGACGGCGGCGCGTCGATCCGCTTCATCGCCGATTTCCAGCAGGGCACCGACGAGATCGGCGCCCTGCCGCAGCTCGAGAGCTACTCCCAGACCGACTCGTCGAGCAACCTGAACAGCGCGATCATCGAGTCGCTGACGCAGCTCGACGCCCGGATGATGACGACCCAGAAGCCGCTGCGCATCGGCTCGCTGATCGTCTTCGCGCGCGGACCGGACCTCGCGGGACGAGTGGCGGACAGCAAGATGATCGAGGCGATCGACGAATCGAAAGATCTACTCTTCGCGATCAGCATCAAGGACGTACCCGGGTTCCGGGCGAACCGCGTCGGACGCACGGGCGCGTTCGAGGCCGAATCCCCGGTGTCGCTGCTCCACGCCTTCGACGAGGCGGGTATGACGGTCGGCAATCTCGTCACCGGGTACTACCTGCTCTCCTATTGCTCGCCGGCCCGCGCCGGGAAGCGAAACGTGCGCGTCCGCGTCGTGACGACCGACGCCGAGGGCAAGGAGATGAGCGGCTCCACCTCGACGGAGATCGACGCGAGCGGCTTCACCGCGGGCTGCGACGCGACACAGAAGCCGCGCTTCGTCGTGCCTTCGCCCCACGTCGACGCGAAGCCCGAGAGCGGCAGCGACGACGCGAAGCCGGCCGAGCCCGCCTCCGCAACGAAGGAAAAGCCGTCGAAGCCGGGAACGAAGGGCGCGCCCGCCGCCGGTGACGACGAGGGAGACGCGGTGGTGCCGCCGCCCGCGAAGCCCGGCTACGCACAGTGAGTCGCATCGAGTCGGTGGAGCTCGTCGACTCGGAGCGCGTCGTTCCTTACGGCGACGCGCGCGTCACGTGGCTCGTCCGCAAGGGTGACGGCTGGGTCCGCGCAACGCAGTGGCCCGGCGCCACGACCGCGGCGCGCGACGCCGGACCGGGCACGGTGTGGGAACGCGCCGTGACGCTCGCGCTCGTAGCCGGGACGGAGCTCGTTCGCGTCGAGAGTCGGCCCCGCATCGAGGCGCCGAAGGATCCGCTATCGTACCTCGACCGACGCGGGGCGCGACCGCGGACGACACGCCGGACGCTCTACAGGGTCGAGGTGGGTGGTCGTGTGCGCGCGCTTTCCGATGCCAGGAGCCGACAGTGATTTCCCGGAGTGTGGCGTGACCCTGCCACGCTGAACCGCTCGAATTCACTCGAGGCGACGCCGGACAGCGACGGCGGCTGACATCGGCTCCCGCTGTGGGAAAGGCTTTTCGGTCGGTCTGCCTTTAGCCCAGGGGCAAATCGCCGTTCACAATCGGTTATGAGCGCCCACGCGGCGGATAATCCTCTGGCAAACGAGCTAGAGGCGGCGGCAAGACAGACGGGAAAGCCGCCCGTTCCAACCAAGCCAACGCCGTCAGAGACGCGCGTCGCTGCTGCACCGAAGGGTCGCGTGCTCATCGTCGACGACGAACCGGTGCAGGTACGAAGTATCGGACGCGCACTGCGCGCCCGCGGTTACGAGGTGGAGTCGGCCGTCAATGGTCGCGACGCCGCGGCCAAGCTCGCACCGGGCACGTTCGACGTCGTCCTGTCGGACATCGCGATGCCCGGAATGGACGGCATCGCGCTGCTCCAGGTCGTGCGCGAGCGAAGCCTCGACATCCCGGTCGTGCTCGTCACCGGTGAGCCCACGGTGAGCACCGCCGTGAAGGCGCTCGAGTACGGCGCCTTCCACTACCTTACGAAGCCACTCGAGATGCCCGACCTCGAGGAGGTCATCGACAAGGCAGTCTGCCTCCGTCGCATGACGATGATGAAGCGTCAGGCGGCCGAGCTGCTCGGAAACCCGATCGAGCAGGACGACATGAAGCGGCTCGCGGCGAACTTCGACCGCGCCGTCGAGTCGATCTGGATCGCGTACCAGCCCATCATCTCTTCGTCGACGCGCAAGGTGTTCGGCCACGAGGCGCTCCTCCGCAGCACCGAGCCGACCATGCCGCATCCCGGCGCGCTCCTCGATGCCGCGGAGCGACTCGGACGTCTCGAGCCCCTCGGGCGCACCATCCGCGAGCGAGCCGCGGCCCCCGTCGCGAACAACGCCGAAGCGGGCGTGCTCTTCGTCAACCTGCACACCACCGATCTGCTCGACCCCATGCTCCTCTCGCGTGACGCGGCGCTGTCGCGCATCGCGCACCGGGTCGTCCTCGAGATCACCGAGCGCGCGTCGCTCGAGAAGGTGAAGGACGTGCGCGCCCGGATCGCGGCCCTCCGCGAGATCGGCTTCCGCATCGCGGTCGACGATCTCGGGGCCGGCTACGCGGGCCTCACGAGCTTCGCGCTGCTCGAGCCCGAGATCGTGAAGCTCGACATGACGCTCGTGCGCGACGTGCACCAGAGCGCCACCAAGCGAAAGCTCATCCGTTCCATGGCCGAGCTCTGCAAGGACATGGGAATGCTCGTCGTCGGGGAGGGCGTGGAGAACGAACAGGAGCGCGACTGCCTCGTCGAGCTCGGCTGCGATCTCCTGCAGGGATACTTCTTCGCCCGACCGGGGCGTCCTTTCCCGCAAGTCGGCGTGTGACCGCGACCGGAAGACAGGAGACGCCGCCGTGACCACGACGAGCAGCGTTTTTCCGGCCGCGTCGATGGCGCAGTCGAGCACCCCGCAGACCCCGACGCGGTTCGAGCAGCGCACCCTGACGACCGTCAACATGACGGCCGTGACCATCCCGCTCCCGGCCCAGCGCGATCGCGCCGTGCTGGTGCGCACCGACGAGACGCACGCCGGGCAGGTCATCCTCGCCGACGGCGTCGATCTACGGATCGGACGACACCCGACGAGCTCCCTCGTCATCGACGACGAGGGCATCAGCCGCTCTCACGCGCGCATCGTGCGCAAGGGCAGCACGTACTTCGTCGAAGACCTCGGCAGCGCCAACGGCACCTACGTCAACGGCGTGCGCGTCGAGATCGCGGCCGAGCTCGCCGACGGCTCGCTCCTCCAGCTCGGGCCGCGGGTGCGCTTCCGCTTCTCGGTCGTGGACGAGCACCAGGAGCGGATCCTCCGGCAGCTCTACGAGTCGAGCGTCAGGGACGCGCTGACCGGTGTCTTCAATCGCGCCTACTTCCTCGAGCGACTCTCGGGGGAGCTCGCGTACTCGAACCGGCACACCTCCGACGCCTCCCTCCTCATCCTCGACCTCGACCACTTCAAGAAGGTCAACGATACCTACGGGCACCCCGGCGGGGACGCCGTGCTCCGGACCTTCGCCGCCACCGTCCGGAAGGTGCTCCGCGTCGAGGACATCTTCGCCCGCTACGGCGGGGAAGAGTTCATCGTGCTGCTCCGCGGCATCGCCATCGACGGCGCAGCCCGGGCCGCCGAGCGGCTCCGCCGGGCGGTGGTCTTGACGCCGACCGAGCACGAAGGCCAGCGGATCGACTGCACCGTGAGCATCGGCTGCGCGTCGCTCGGGTGTGGCGGCAGGACCGCCCAGGCGCTCATCGCAACGGCCGACCGGCGGCTCTACGCCGCCAAGCACGCGGGGCGCGACCGGGTCGTTTCCGCAGGCTGAGCCGAGACCGAGGCGCCTCTCGAGCGTACGAGAGAAGACCACGGACGTTTACCCGTGGCGCGGGAGGTACTAGCGTGGCCTCGTCTTTCCATTCGATCGAAGCCGAGGAGCCAAGAAGCGTGTCCATCGATATCGAGTCCCTGAAAACAGAACGAGACCGGCTGAAGAGCCAGCTCCGTGAGGTCGAGACCAAGCAGCGCTCACTCGAGACGGAGCTCAAGGCCCTCCGCCAGAGCGAGATCCGCTCGAAGCGCGAGATAGAAGCGCTGTCGACGCTGATCGAGCTGAACGAGTCGCGCAATGAGCCGCTCGAGGCGACCACCACGGCCTGAGCGTTCAGAGCTTCGTCTTGCCGAGGGTGAGCACGCGCTTGAACTCGGCGGGCGTCACCTTCGACACCGAGAGACGTGAGCGCTTCACGAGCGACATCTCCGCGAGGCTCGGGTCGGCCTTGACGGCGGTGAGCGTGACGGGCTGGGTGAGCGGCTTCACTGGCGCGATGTCCACCGCCACCCAGTCGCCCTCCTCTGCCGTCTTGTCGGGATAGGCCTCGCGCAGGACCTTCGCGACGCCCACGACCTCTTTGCCGTCACCGGAGTGATAGAAGAGGATCAGATCGCCTTTCTTCATCGCGCGAAGATTCCCGCGCGCCTCGAAATTGCGAACGCCGTCCCAGACGGCCTTCCCCTCTTTCACGAAGCGTTCCCACGAGTAGACGTCCGGCTCGCTCTTGGTGAGAAAATGCTGCGTCATCGACACGCCGTGTCGTAGCTCGCCGCTCCGGTGTTTTGAAGAGGTGTGAAGGGGGACGCACCTCACGCTATGCTGCGCGAGACTCGGTCTGATCCTTGGAGGTAGCTATGCGTCGGTCGATACGTGTCGTGAGCCGCGTGTGCATCGTGGGCGCTCTGACCATCGGGTGCGGCTCGGACGTGCGACCCGGACCTGTGGCAACGGGTGGCGCCGCCGGCATGGCCGGTGTCACCGGAATACCCGACGCATCCACCGGCGGAGCGGGCGGCACCGACGCCGGCCTCGGGGGCAGTCCCATCGGCCCGACCCTGTGCGGCAACGGCATGGTGGACACCGGGGAAGACTGCGACGACGGCAATTCCGTCAACAAGGACGGCTGCGAGACGAACTGCCGCTTCACCTGCACGCAGGGCACCGACGCCCCCTGCAGCGACGGCAACTACTGCAACGGCCCCGAGACGTGTGACGACACTCATCACTGTCAGCCGTCGGCAGGGCCGCTCGCCGACGGCACCGTGTGCGGGGACGCGAGCAAGTGCTCGGCGGGAGTCTGCGGGCCGGCCGCGCCCGACTGCGGTGACGGCCTGATCGAACGCCCCGACGAGGAGTGCGAGGACGGCAATACCGTGAACGGCGACGGCTGTGATAGCTGTCGCTTCACGTGCGTCTCGAAGGACTCGACGCGTAACTGCGCGTCGGACAATCCGTGCCCCGGCATCCCGGCGTGCGACGACAACACGCACACCTGCAAGCGAGGCTCGGCGCTCACCGAGCGCGCGATGTGTGCCGACGACAAGATCTGCGTGAACGACGTCTGCACCGGAACCTATTGCGGCAACGGCAAGCTCGACGGCACCGAGGAGTGCGACGACGGCAACACCGTGAAGGGCGACGGCTGCGAGCCGGACTGCACGTTCTCGTGCGTCCCGGGCGTGACCGGCCGCGACTGCCAGTCGACGAACGTGTGCATCGACTCGGGAACGTGCAATGGGGCCACGCACGTGTGCACGCCGCTCCTCCCCAAGGCGCCGGGGACGACGTGCAACACGAGCAAGAACTGCGTCCAGGGAAACTGCATCGCGCCGGTCTGCGGTGACGGCATCAAGGCTGCGGGCGAGGCGTGCGACGACGGCAATGCGTCGAACACCGACGCCTGTACCGGCACCTGCACCCCGGTCTGCGGCTCCGCCGGCGATTGCTCGGGCAGGGCGGCGGTGCCGTGTCGCACGGCGGCGTGTCCCGCCGGCGCGTGCACGACCAGCGCCGACGCCAGCAAGAACGGCCAGGCCTGCACGACGAGCGGCGGTACCGGCGTCTGCCACGACGGCGCGTGCACGGACGGCACCTGCGGTGACGGCCTCTCCGATCAGGGCGAGCAGTGCGACGACAACAACAAGACGGACGGTGACGGCTGCGACTCCGATTGCATGTACACGTGCCAGGCCGACACGGACTGCGACGACAAGAACGCCTGCAACGGCGTCGAGAAGTGCCTGACCGTCCCCGCCGGCAAGAAATGCGGCATCGCCACGCCGGCGCTCGCCGACGGCGCGAGCTGTGCCACCGGGAAGCTCTGCTCGAGCAGCATCTGCCGCGCGAGCTTCTGCGGAGATGGTTACACCGACAAGGCCGCGGGCGAGACCTGCGATCCGCCGAACACCACCGGCTGCGACGCGAACTGCAAGGCGCTCACCACGTGTCAGATCTCGGGTAACTGGGCGATGAAGGTCGCGGTGAAGGTCACCTGGTCCGGGGGCGCCCTCGTCGACGGCCAGGGCGAGATCGACCAGTGGGCGCTCCTGAAGATCCAGCAAGACAAGGGGAGCACCGCGTTCACGGCGTCGGTGAAGGCGTGCGAGATCAGCATCCCCGATTTCCACACCATTCCGAGCTTCGGGGACGAGACGTACGGCATCACGTTCCCGACGTCGGCCTTCGATTCCACGAAGATCCCGACCGTCAATTTCTCCGGACAGCTCGGCAATCTCGCGCCCGGTGCGTCGTTCCAGACGACCTCCGCCGCGGTGCTGCTCGGCCTCGACGTGAAGTCACCCGCGTCACCCGTCGGCCAGTGGCCCAACCCCGTCGATATGACGGCCGCCAACGGCTACACGATCACCGACGTCGACGGCGACGGGAATCCCGGGATCACCGCCAACGTGAAGACGGGAACCATCCCCGGTACGGGCATGCCGTACAAGGACATCATCTGGCAGCCCGGCAGCCCGTCGCTCGACACCTCCAAGCGAGCGAAGACTCTTTTCCTCGTGATCCGTCAGATCGCGGCCGAGAACGGCACGCTGAACTCGTGCACTGAGCTCAGCGGGAGCACGACGGCCGTCATCGACAACCATATCCTCGGCTGCGTGTCCGACGTGGCCGGGGACACCTCCTGCAAGCCTGACCTGCTCGACGTCGTGCGCCCCATCTATACCGCTCAGTCCGGCACGTTCGCGGCGTCACAGATCGGCACTCAAGAGGCATGCAGCGCCGTCCGGGCCAAGGTTCCGTGAGGATGCGTTCACGACCTCCCCGGCGCTCCGAAGTCGTGGTCGGGGACCGGCTGCGTGGTATAGGTACGCCGGCAATGCGGGGCCTTCTGGCATTTGGTAGCGCAGCGCTGCTCGTCGCAGGCTGCTCCGTTTACGACTCTTCACTGAAGCAGCGCCCGGCCGTGGGCGCCGGTGGGGCAAGTACCGGTGGCGCCGCTGGTGGCGGTGGCGGCGGCACGAGCGGCGGCGGAATGACCGCCGCTGGCGGCGTCGACAGCGGCGTCTGCACGCTGAAGACGTATCCGCCGAAGCCCACCGGCACGAACCTCGGCGGCGATCGCGAGATCATCGCCGTCCAGAGCGACATCGACCTCGGGGACGTCGACACGACGACGACCAACCCGAGCCCGATGAACTACCTCGCCATCGGCTACGACCTCGACAAGCTCTGCGACCGGACCGCGACGACGGCCCTGACGATGCCGGGCTGCACGTTGCCGAAGGGCAGCCTCGGGATCATCGACGGCCCCAACGGGCAAGACAACTCGATGGGCGCGCTCATCCAGCTGGTCCACGAGCGCATCCCGAATTTCAGCTCCGTCGTCTACTCGCAGCAGCTCCAGAACGGCGCGGCCAATGCCGTCCTGCACGTCACCGGCTACAACGGTACGCCAGACGACGATCAGGTGCGCCTCGAGGCCCTCGTCTCGGCTCGCTTCGACGCCCTGCAGCCCGGCGCCACGCCGAAGTGGGACGGCACGGACGTCTGGCCGATCGCGTCCGACTCGGTCAGCAACAACAACCTGAAGCAACCGAAGAACGTCGACAACAACGCCTACATCAGCGGCGGCAAGCTCGTCGGGACGCTCGGGGACAGCGGCTTCCGACTCCTCATCGGGCTCACCGCGGCGTTCAAGGTGAACCTGTCGCTCCAGCTCCACGCGGCGTTCCTCGTCTGTGACGTGAAGGCGCTCGACGCCGCGAGCACGAACTTCACGCTGAAGAACTGCACGCTCGCCGGCCGGTGGACGACCGATCAGTTGCTGAAGCAGGTCTGGCATTTCCCCGACCCGCTCGATCTGACGAATCCGAAGCCCCTCTGCACGAACTCGACGTCGTACTCGATCTTCAAGACCGCGATCTGTCAGTCCGCCGACATCACGAGCAGCGGCACCGCCGGCCCGACCGATCCCTGTGACGCCATCTCCTTCGGCGTGAACTTCAACACCGAGCCGGCGCTCCTCGGCGACGTGTTCGCCGTCGACCTCACCGCCCCAGCGTGCGATCCGGACGTCGACCCGACCAACGACTCCTGCGAGAGCAACGACGCAGGTCTGCCGCCCGGCACCGGCGGCGGTGGCGGAGCCGGCGGCGCAGGCGGCGCAACGAGCAGCGGCGGTTCCTCGTCGGGCGGGCGTGACGCGGGCATCCGCGACGCCGGCGCCGATGGTTGAAACGCCCGGCCGCGCGTCGTGACGGTGGCTAGGGGCGGGTGAGGCCGCAGGCCGTGGCGAGCTCGTCGCGGTAGAGGCGCCACGCGACGAGCACGTCCTTCATCGCCGCTAGCACGGCGTCGCGTGCCTCCGGCGGCACGTGGTCGACGACGATGCGCCACGCCGCTTGCCGGTGATCGCCCTCGACGCTGCGGTGTGCCTTGGTCAGTGCGAGCGCGGAGAGCGGGAGCCCGTAGTGAACGACCAGTGGGTGCTTCTCGAGCGGCGGCGCGGGACGCTTCGGCGCGTTCGGGTCGAGCTCGCCGCGCTCGTGCTCCGTCCCCTCTAGGAAGATCGTCGTCACGGCGGCAGCGACCTCCCAGCCGCGGCGCTGCGTCAGCTCGTCGAGGAGCGCGCGATAGGCGGCCGCGGCGGGCATCAGCTCGATCCGCGAGAAGCGCGACACGTCCATGCCGAGCCCGCGTGGATATTCGAGGAAGAGCTCGGGGTGCGGACGCTTCGCGACGAGCCCGCCCGTCTCTTCCTCGTACAGGTTCTCGGCGAGCTCCCGCCGGGCCTCTGCGATGGGGCACCTCACGTAGGCCCAGCCGATCATCACCGGAAAATCACGTACGTAAGTGGCGAACTCCTGCTCGAAATGAATGTGCAGGAGCTCGCGGGGCACCTTCCCGGCGCCGAACATCGGCCAGGCCCAGTGAGTCTTTTGCTCCATCGTGCAGAGGAGCTGCTCTCGAAATTCGGCGGAGTCCACGCGCCGCGATTGGAGCATGACGCGCCTGCGAGCGCGAAATTTTGCGGGTCAGCCCACCTTGGCGGGCTCGTCGTCGACGGACAGGCCGTCAACGTGGGAGACGGAGGGCACGCACGCGAGGCGATACTGATCCCCGCCGTCCTGCTTCGCGGCGTAGGCGGCCTCGTCGGCCTGGTTGAGGACGAGCGTGACGTCGTCGTCCTCACGCGCGACGGCGACGCCGACGCTGACCGTCACCGGCCGCCGCGGGTCGGCTTCCGTCCCCACCTCGCGCACGGTGCGCACCACGCGCTCGGCGACGATCTCGGCCTGGGCCGCGTCGGTGTCCGGTAGCAGCACGACGAACTCGTCGCCGCCGAATCGGCCGACCACGTCCACGATGCGCATCGCGCCGAGGATGCGCTGCGCGATCTTCTTCAAGAGCACGTCGCCCGCGATGTGACCCTGCTCGTCGTTCACGTGCTTGAAGCCGTCGAGGTCCATCATGAGGATCGCCATGGAGTGGCCGCGGTGGACGCGCACGAGCTCTTCTTCGACCCGGCCCACGAAGAAGCGCCGGTTGTAGAGCTGCGTCAGAGGATCCCGCCGGCTGAGCTGCTCGAGCCGCGCGTTCGCGAAGCGGAGCTGCCGCTCGCGACGGCGAAGCGCGCGCGCGATGCGCTCGGACACCCAGGTGGACACGGCGACGAGCACCGCGATGAGGATCGTGGAGCGTGCGGCGGCGAGCATCGTCGGGACGTAACCGGCGGCCTCGGGAGCGTCGGGCGCGTACGGGATCAACCGCAGCGCCTCCGCGAACGTGACGGTGCCGAACGACACGACGCCGAGCGCGCTCAGCGCACGCGCCGTCCATGCCGGCGCCACGAGCGCGACGAACATGCCGAGCAGGAGATACGCGGACACCAATGGCGTGCCTTGCGAACCGAGCCGGTGCACGAGGAACGTCGTGATGGCGACGTCGAGCACGCCGCCGACCAGCACGCGGACGACGCCGCCGACACGCCTTCGTATCGCGAGGTGCATCGTGACTGCAGCAATCACATACGCGACGAACACCCAGAAGAAGCGCGCGACGCTCGGTGCGAGGAGTGGGAGACCTGCCGCGAGAAAGACTCCGAGCGCGACGCGCACTGATGATGCGCGCAGGCTGTCTTCCTGCTTCTCTACTGCTGCGGTAGCTCTCAACGAACTCCGCGGTGACGCTCTACGCTTGCTCATCCGCCCCGACTCGCTTCTTTTCTAGCACCTGGAACACGGAACGGAGCCCCCTGATTGGATGTCCAAAGCCGTTCAGTGTGCGCATGTATTCAAAGCTCCTGTCGCTGAATACGTGCACTGCGACCGGCGCATCCGGGGCGCAAACCACACACCGAGACGCACTCGACCGTGCACGCACCAGGGTGTGTGGAGACTCCGAGGTAGGCGAAACGCCACGACGTCGGCTCTCGTGCTTCATCATCCGTGGCAACACGCCCCTTCGCTTCGTGATGTTCACGTGATCGAACATCATCCCGCGGAGGTCGCCCCTCACCCATGACGATTCTCACCCACGGCTCGGCCGGTACTAGGCTCACGCAATGGATGCGGATCACGGGAACGTCGCGGGGCAACTCGGCGCGTTATCGCGTGTCGACGAGCTCTTCGCGAGAAGCGGCGTCGAGTACTGGCTCTTCGGCGGGTGGGCCGTCGACTTTCACGCGGGCGTGATCACGCGGCCGCACGACGACATCGATCTCGCGATATGGCAAAGCGATCTCCACAAGATCTCCACGCGGCTCGAAGAAGACGGCTGGGTGCACGCTGCCGAAACGAACGAGGACGGCTACACCGGCTACGAACGCGACGGCATCCGGCTGGAGCTCGCGTTCCTTGCGCGCGCGGACGACGGCGTCATCTACACGCCTCTCCGGAACGGACGCGGCGCGTGGCCCGACGGCGCGTTCGAGAACGAACGAAGGGAGCTCCGCGGCGTGAACGTCGCGGTCATCTCGCGCCGCGCTCTCGTGGCCGACAAGTCCGAATCGCGCGACGACCCACGGGTGGCGGCGAAGGATCGCGCCGACGTGGCCGTGCTTCTCCAGAAGCGCTGAGAGACGCTCCCGCGCGCTACATGTCGACGGACAGATAGACGCCGCCGCCGAGCACCCAGCCGCCGCTGCCGTAGCCGGGGAAGCCGGGGTTGTTCGTCTGCAGGCCCGAGCGACCCGCGAACGGCGTGTCGATGACGACGGCGTCGTCGGGAACTTCGTCGCGCACCAGCGCCGGTGCTTGCGAGCGACCGTCGGGAGACGCGTGGGGCACGAGCTTCCACTGGTGGCGAGGGATGAGATAGTACGTCTCGAGCTGGGCGCCGACGTGCATCGCCGTGTCGAGAGCATGGAAGGAGAAGTCGGAACCCACGTCGAGCCCCAGGCGGTCGTTGTCGACGTAGTTGGTGCGGCCAGTCTGCGGCGGCACCGGCGACGGCTTGTACTGCGTGTCGAGGAACGTGCCGACCTGGCCGCGTGCGTAGCGAACGCCGACGGCGCCGGTCAGCGTATCCGCCCACGGATACGCCGAGAGCGGCCGTTCGTCATGCCGGTCGATGTAGTTCGACCAGAGCCCGTACACGCCGCTTCCCACCACGGTGAGTGTCTCCTTCGACGACTTGACCACGTCGTAGGCCGCACCGGCGCCGAACTGCCACGGCACGTAGTCGAGCAGGAACGAGATCCCCGACGCCTGTGAGATGCCGGTCGCGAGCAGGAACGTGAACGTCGCGTCGAGCTGCACCTTCTGCGGCGTGTGGATCGTCCCCGTCAACCTCAGCCGATCCGTCGGGCGATACGAGAAGCCGAAGTGGGGCGAGATCGAGACGTTCACCTTGGAGTCCAGGGTGAGCAGTAGATCCTGGAGCCTCCCAGCGTCGGTGACGTAGACCGGCGCTCCGACGCCCGCGCGGAGCCCGATGGTCGCTGCGGCGCCGATCGACAGCTTGTTGCTGAGCGCGACGCCTGCGCCGGCCGCGAGGGAGATGGCCTTGAGCCGGTCGGCATAGAGCTCGGGGTGCAGGCTGTTCGAGAAGTATTGCTCGCGCTCGTCGACGTAAGGAGCACGGAGCGAGGTGAAGTCGCCGTTCGGAATGAGGGCATAGAACCCGAACGACAGCCGCTGACGGAAGAACTTCGCGATGAGACCGATCATCTCGTAGGTGTTCGTCTCGTGCCCGGTGCCGGCCCCTTGCCGCGGTCGAGCCGGCAACGCGGGCCGCAGAGGGTCGGCGGCTCGTCCCTTCTGGAGCACCACGGTGGGCAACGGATAGCTGCCGAACGAGGTCGCGTCGGCGTGACTCGCGTTCTGAACGCCGTTCGGCACGTCGAAGCTCGGGCTCGGCCGGCGATCGAGCGAGACGCCGATCTGCTCGGTCATCACCATGAACCCGAGCGTCAAGCCGGCGGGCGAGTCCGTCAGCAGCGCCGGGTTGAAGTACGAAGACGAGCTTCCACCCGGGAACGCGCGCCCCTGGAGGCCGCCTTCGCCGCCCATTCCGCCCGACAGTTCGAGCAAGGGTGACGCGAGCGCGCTGTTCGACAGGAGCGACACCACGCCGGCACAGGCGAACTTCGCCGCGAAGCGGCGCGACCGTGACGAGCTCACTGAAGGGGCTTCTCGTCGGCCTTGGGGGTGAGCGTCGTCGCGAGCGTGCGCACGGCGGTGCACGTCGTTGCGTCGTCGCCCGTCGCCTGGGTCGCATCGAGGCGCGCGAGCTCGACGAAGTGCAGCGACGAATCCGCCGCGAGATTCGCCTGCGTGGTGAGCAGCGGTGAGCCGTTGTAGCCGAGTTCGTCGTTCTCGTGCTTCGGCACGAGCGCGAGCCTGAAGGAGCTACTCGTGTCGGTGATGGACCCGGACCAGGTGTTCGTCTGCCGCGAGGCATAGAAGACCTGTCCACTCGCGATACCGGACAGGTTGTACGTCACGCCGGGGTTCCCGTCGGCGTCCCAGTCCTCCCATCCCGGGGTTGTCCCCGACGCTGCGTCGTTCACGCCCGGCATCGCGTGCGACGGATCTCGGTAGTAAGCGACGGTCGCTCCGTAGATGGTGACGTAAGCCGGAAACGACACCGTGCAGCCCGACGCGCTCGCCTTGATCGTGGCCTTCCGGCCCGCCATGGAATCGTTCTCCACGATCTTCGGCCACGCCTTGTGCAGATCTGCCGCGCCTGCGATCGCGCTGAGAGGGACCACGTCGAATCCGCAATCGAGCCCGCGCGTCGTGGTGACGTCGTCTCCGTTCTGCGTGAACTCGAAGTACATCCAGTTGCGCAGCGCTTCCTGCACGCCGACACCCTCCTCGACGGAACGCTGGGTCGCGAGCCAGCGACCGCTCAGATCGCACTTCGCGCTCGACGGCGTGCCCGTCGACACCGGGGGCGTCCTCGTCGGCGCGCCGGCGGCGGCGCTCGACGGCGCCGACGTGGGGTTCATCGACGTGGGAGGCACGCCGGTATCCTGCGTTGCGGTCGGACCCGGGTCGGCCGTCGCGGCCGGTGTCGTCGAAGAAGCGGAGCTCGCGGGAGCGCCGATCAGGAATGGATCGTCGTAGCCGGGAGCGGAGGCGTCGGGCGCACAGGCGGTCGCGAGGACGCTGCCGACGAGCAGGTGAGCCTTGAGTCGAGATGCCATGTCTCTTCAGGACACTGCGCCGGAAGGCCTTGGCGATTTCTTTCCACGACTTGCACTTTGCGATCGTCACGCGGCGGCGAAGCAGGCTCGCATCAGAGCGAGGCTGACGAACGCCGTACGAACTCCGTCGGTGTGACGCCGGTCCACTGCTTGAACGCGCGATGGAACGCGGTGGCGTCTGCGAAGCCCACGGCGAACGCAGCGTCCTGGACGGAGCGGCCCGGAGTCTTCAGCGCCAGGATCGCCGCCTCTTCGAGCGTCGCCTGGACGAGCGCACGATACGAGACGCCCTCCTCGTCGAGCCGCCGCCGGAGCGAGCGGACGCTCATGCCGAGTTCGCGCGCAGCCACGGCCATGGTCGGTATCCGGTACGGCGGACGAGCCGAGAGATACCGCCTGAGACGCTCCGCGTGACCTGCGCGCTTTGAGATCGTGTCGATCGTGCGGCGAGCTTCCGTTCGCAGCATGGCGTAGAGCCGCGGATCGTGATGGAGCTGTCGAACGTCGAGGAAATTGCGGGGGAATTCGATACCGGTGAACACCTGATTGAATCGCTCTCCGCCGCCGAACACGCGCGCATACTCGTGACGATGGGCGGGAGCGGCGTGTTCGAAGGAGGCGACCGAGATGCGCGCCTCGGGTCCGCCGAAGACGCGAACGAGCCGAGCGAACCCGGCAACGGCGAACTCCGCGTGCATGAGGTCCGCAAGCGGCGAGGTCCGATGAAACTCGTGGCGGATCCTCGCGACGTCGACGGTCTCCTCTACTACCTGGTGAGTCTCACCGAAGAGTACGCTTCCGAATTGCGTGACGAGCTCGAGCGCGTCGCGGAGCGTGGGAGCGAGCGCCACGAGGTGACCCAGGACGGCAAACGCGGCCTCGCTCGACTGCTCGGCGAGATGGATACCGAGCGCCTCGTCATCGGTCAGCTCGAGCGCGACACGCTGGATCGCATCGAATTCCGCCGGAGTAAAGCGACCGTCTCCGTCGGCGAGGCGCTGTTCCGCGACGCCGGCCTTGCGTAAGAACTCGTGCCTCGGCACGCCGGCGTGTTCGACCACGTCGACCAGCGCGCGGACCATGGGGACGGCTACGGACACGGTTTGCCTCCTTTTTTCGTCAGCAAGACTTGCAAAGCTTGAAGACCGGCGAAGAGCCCGGCGCGGGCTCGGTGCAGCACTCCCCTGCGCCACAATCGGAGTCACAGTAACAGAGCTTCCGGCAACTCCCATGGACACACGTGGACGTCGCGACGCAGGTGTCGGTCGTGGCGTCCACGGTACAGTTCGCACCGGCATCGGTGGGCAACGGCGCCGGAGCGCTGGGCCAGGGGAACACGCACCGCCCGCTCGTGACGGCCTGCGTCGGGTCGTAGTCGCAGAACGAGAACGGCACGAGGCACCCCAGGTTCTTCACCGGGTCGCAGATGGCCGGCGGGGTGGAGGCCTGGCAGCCGCCGGACGGCGGGATCCCGACGAGACCGGCGTCGGCCCCCATCGGCGATCCCCCCGGACCGATGACGCCTCCCGTGCCCGTGGCGACGCCCCCGGCATCGATGCCGCCGCTGTTCGTGAACCCGCCGGCATCGGTCGTTCCACCGGTCCCCGTGACGTCACTCGTGCCACCGGTGTCCGTCGTGCCACCGGTGTCCGTCGTGCCGCCAGTCTCCGTGGCTCCGCCGGCGCCACTCGCGGCGTCGCTCAGCTGCTCTTCTGCGAAGGGATTCGTCCCGGAGCCGCTGAAGCGGCAGCTCGCGATGAAGAGCGCCGTGCCGAACACGCAACACGCAGAGCTCTGGCGGCGCCTTCGCGGTCTCGAACGGTCGAGCATGTTCGTGAAGGACGCGACCCCCGTCCATCCTTGGGACTTTCGACGGCCCTTGCGCTCAGAAATCCATGGCGGCCACGGCCCGGAAGTTCGGCGTTGCCCCCTGACCCGGCAAGTAGAAGGCGGGGTGGCTCGGATCCGCGCGATACGTGCCGTCCGACGAGACGGAGAGGGCGGTACCCCACACCGCGCGGCGCACTCCCTGGTTGCCGTAGCTTCGAAGAGAATCGAAGAGCGCCCAGGCGTAGTCGGTGGCCGGGGCCGGTGAGACGGTCGGGTAGTAGTTCTGATGCAGATCCGCCGCGCCGCCCGGCAGATACGTGGTCGACGTCTCGACGTCGCCCGCTGAGCGAAACCCCATCGCCAGCGCGAGCAGCGTCGGGACGCGCGTTGCTCCGTCGACGATGTACAGATCCGTCGAGGGGCCCGTGACCAGGGGAACGAGTCCGGCGTTGCCACCGGAGAAATCGGCGGCGGCGCCCTCGGTGAAGACGATTCCGCTGCCGTCGGGCAAGAACGCGGGCCAGCCGGTGAAGAGACTCTGCGTCGAGTAGAGCACCCGATGGTCGGAAGCAGTGTGGGTCTCGATCGAGAAACGCATGAGCGACAGCGTGTGCCCTCCACTTTCACCGAAGTCGGTGAACACGAGCTGCTGCCCGTCGGGTGAAAACGACGGCATGCAGGCCTGCGTGGGGACGCCGCTATCGGCGAAGAGCGTACCGGTCTGGGCGTCGTAGAGACCGGCCGTGCTGTCGCCGCCGCCATAGCTGCGTGGACCAGCGCCGGTCGGGTGCGCGCTGGCGACGTAAACCGAGCCGTCGGGGTAGACCGCGGAGAAGTCTGCACCCGGAGCCGGCACGAGCAGGGGCGACAGCGTCGATCCGGAGACGTCGAACGAGGCGCCAGCGCCGGACGCGAAGGCCAGAACACGCGAGCCGTTCGCCGCCACCGAGTGACAGCCCGCGCAGCTCGGCGGAGTGAGCACCGGCTCTGCCGGCTGCCCCCCGCGGACTCTCAGGATGCCGGCGACGGCTGCGGGCGACGCGGTCGTCATGTAATAGACGGAGCCCGAAAGACGCCCCTTGGCGACGACGAGCTGCTCCGAGATGGGGCCATGGATCGCGCCGCTCGACGACACCTTGAGGTCCAGAGTGAACGGATCCGCAGCGCCGTTTGCGGAAGCCGCCGCGAGATCCCAGATGCCGGTCGGGAGCTCGAGCAGGTTCGGCCCGGTCGGCTTCAGACAACCCTGGTAGTCGAATGCGCTCGAGTGAAGCCTCACGTACACGACGTCGGGGAGCGGGCCGTCCCACATCAGGACCGGACCCGGGATCCCCTGCGGATATACGGTTCCGTCGTACGGATAGAGAAACCGCATCGCGCTCGCGTCGCCGCTCCCGGTGACGAGCGCCGTCGTGACGTCGGGGTCCAGACCCGCGCCGGCGCCGGAACGGCAATCGTCGATCGCCACCACGTGAGCGGCGTTCGCGTCGACGTGGAACGCGCCGTCGGAGGCCGCATCGACAGAGCCCGCCGCGTCGCGCTCGACGGCCCGGTTTGCAGTGATACCGACGATGCCGCGCTCGGTGCACCCGTGCAGTGCCGCCACGACCACGAACAGCGCGACGGTGCGTCCCCTCATTTCGCGAGCACTCCTCGGACGCGATTGCCGAAGGCGCTGCCGGGGTACGAGCTCATGAAACGCTTCGCGGCGGCCCGTGCGTCGTCGGAGCGACCGAGCGCGTGAAGAGCCATGACCTCGACGTAGTCCCGCTCCTCGACGAGAAAGCTCGATTTGAACTGCGACCGCGCGCCGCGGACGATCGCGAGCGCACTCGACGGATTCGTCGCGAGCAGTCGCTCGGCGCGCGCGATCTCCTGCGCCTCGAGCTGGCTGTTGCTCGCAACGGGGGGCGTCTCGCTCGGCACGACCGCCGGAGCGGTCTCGATGCGCGCATCGTGCACGGATGCCGCCGGCGACGTGCCGGCGTACGTCACCCTGTGCGCCGCGACGGGCAGTGGCGTGGAGGGCGCTGGCGACGACGGAGCGACGGGCGGCGGCACGTCGATCGGTGTGGGCGCGACGGCACTCGGTGTGTCTGCACGAGGTGTGCTCGTCGCAACAATACGTTGCGGCGGCGGCGCGTCGTCGAGCGGTGGTTGCGGCCGCGGCGAAGAATGCAGCAAGAGCGCCGCGGCGAGGGCGCCTATCGCCGCGACGCCCGCGGCACCGACCCCGACGAGACCCGCGCCAGCGGAGGCGTGACCGGCGGCTCCCAGCCCCGCGACGCCCGGCGGCTGTGACGGCATTGCCGCGGGAGCGCTCGCGAGCTCACGGTGTCGCGCGAGGCCGGCGCCGACGTCGTAGTCGACGGGCGGATGCGCCGTGGCAGCTTTCAGCAGCCGTCGCGCGTCGGAGAGCAGCCACACCGGGTTGAACGCGAAGGCCAGCGCCGCACTCCGCCCACGTCGCTCGGCGGCATCGTCACCCGAGGCGCGCGCTCCGTGCGGGATGCCGGCCATCTCCGCCCGCAGCGCGCGCTGCAGTCGCTTCCGCGCTTCGTGTAGCCGCCAGTACACGGTGCCAGCGGGGACACCGGACGACGCGGCGATCGACGCACACGACTCGCCCTCGATGTCAGCGAGGACGAGGGTGGCGCGCAGATCCGGATCCAGGCGCTCGAGCGCCGATTGCAGCAGCTCGAGCCGTTCGTTCACTTCCAGAAGCTGGACTGGACCCTTTTGAGTCGACATCAGTACCTCGACCTCCACGTCCGACGCCCGCGCTTGCTCCGTGCGCTGCCTTCGACGATGCGCGGAGGCGGCATAGGCGGCGATCGTCGCGAGATAGCTGGTCGGCTTCGCCGGTCCGGCCTTGTAACCACCGCGCCGATGCACGACCAGGAAGACCTCTTGCACCAGATCGTCGAGCCCGTCCGAACCGACCCCGAGCCGGTACAGGAAGCGCGCCACGAAGGGCGCGAAGCGCCGGAAGAGCTCTTCCGTGCTCAGATCTTCGTGCGGAGAGGGCGAGCTCATCGGGCGCCACCTTTAATGATGGCCGGGGACCCGACCCTTGGCGAAAAGCGTCGCGTCAGAATTCGTAGGCCGCTCCCAGGGATAGCGAGCCCCCGACGGCGGCGGAATCGCGGGTCTCGACGACGCGCCCGCCGCCGTCGGCGACCGCAATCTGGACCTTTTCCAGTGGCACGACCAGCCTGGCGGTGCCGACGAGCGCCCATTTCGGCAGGATCGCGACCGACAGCCCGGCGGAGTTCGCGATCGAGAACCAGTCGAGCAGGGCGTCTCTCGAGATCTGGAAGCCGCTGCCGGTCGCGAGCACCGTCCGCGCTTCGAGTCCGGCGCAGAATCGACCGCGCACGCTCTCTCCGAAGACTGGAATGACGCAGGCCGCCGCATCGACGGCGACCGACGACGTCGTGAACGAGCCGGACGACTGCTTGACCCGGGTATCGCCGGACATGAGCCCCGAAAGCTCCAGGTAAACCGAAAAGTGTTCGGGCAGCGCCTTTTCCAGCCACAGAGCGAGCCCTCCCGCGACGCCGGGCACGACGTTCCAGGCCGCGGTTGCGCCGGCACCGACGGACCATCCCGCCGACGGCCGCGCAGCGAGCTCGTCGAGCAGCTCGTCGCGCAGCGACACCTTCAGCGCCAGCGCGACGGCGAGACCGAGCACGGCGTGGAGCTGGGCACACTCCGACGGACCTGGCGTGAAGCTACGCTGCGCGATCAGCCGCTCACCACGCCAGATGCGAAAAGCAACGAACCGTCCGTCCAGATTGCTCCCCTCGACTTCGACGCGAAGATCGGCGTCGACGGCGTCCGCGTTCAGCCACGCGCGCACCTGTTCACGCAGCGCCTCGTCGTCGATGCACGTGACACCGGGTCGAACGTGAATCACGTCGCCCAGGGGACGCTGTCGCGGCAGAGCCTCGGCCGTCGCGGGCACGAGCAGGAGCACTAGACCCGACACGAGTGCCAGCGTGGAGCGAAGCCAGGAATCGATGCGCGGATCGTACGACGAAATCACTTCGCCGGCTCCGTCATCTGCTTCGAACCGAGGCCAATGAGTTGCATAATGGGCCAGACGCGCACGCGCCCCGGCTCCGTCGGTGTCACTGGCCCAAGCCGCAAATCAATGGCCGGCTCGCTCCGACGCCCGCTGGCTAGGGTTCCGAGCATGCAAGCCCCCGGACCTGGCGCGCTGCGATTCGTCCGTGGCGTGCGCGCTCGCGGCTTCCTCGACTTCGTGGGGGACCTCTGGCGCGAGTACGGGGACGTGTTCCAGGTTCGCCTTGGGTCGCGAAAATTACTCTTCGCGATACACCCCGATGCGGTCGAGCAGGTCACGGTCACGCACCGGAACAAGTACGACAAGGTCGGGAGCTACGCCCCCATGCGACGGTACCTCACCGGCGACGGCCTCGTCGGAAGCACGGGCGACCTCTGGCGCCGGCAGCGGAAGCTCATGGCGCCCTTCTTCACCCCGAAGGGAGTCCTCACGTACGCGGAGCTGATGATCCAGGACAGCGTGCGCCTGCAGGAGCGGTGGCAGCGCCTCGCAGAGGACGGCGCCGAGGTCGAGATCGCCGAGGAGATGACGGCCGTGACCGCATCGATCATCCTCAAATCGATGTTCAGCTCGCCGTCCCTCGAGTCCATCGGACGGATCAAGGACGCGGTCGAGACTATGATCTCGTTCGTCAACCTGCGCACCAACGGCGTCTTTCTACCGCTGTGGCTCCCCACGCCGATGAACCGGAAGTACATCGCCGCCCGCAAGCTCGTCCATGAAACGATCCGCGAGCTCATCGTCCGGCGACGCGAGCTCGCCGAGGCGGAGTGGCCCGACGACCTGCTCACGCGGCTGATGCGAGCGCGCGACGAGGAGACGGGCCAGCCGATGTCGGAGACTCTCGTGCGGGACGAGTCCATAACGACCTTCTTCGCCGGTCACGAGACCACCGCGCGCACCATGACGTTCACCTGGTACGCGCTCGCGACGAATCCGCGCGTCACCGAGCGACTGAACGAAGAGCTGGACCGCGTGCTCGGCGGCCGCGTGCCCAGGGTGGAAGACCTACGGCAACTGCCCTACGCGATGCACACCGTCATGGAGGTCCTCCGCCTGCATCCCGCGGTGCCCTTCTACGCGCGCGACGCCGTCGAACCCGATGTGGTCGGCGGCTTCGACGTCACCCCGGGAACGCACGTTTTGCTTTCACCGTACTACTCGCATCGGCACCCCGAGTTCTGGGACGAGCCTGCGACGTTCGCCCCTGAGCGCTGGGCCCAGAAGGACGAACGACGTGGTCGCTCGTTCCATACCTTCGGCGCCGGTCCGCGCGTCTGCATCGGCAATAACTTCTCGCTGCTCGAGAGTCACTTGCTGCTCACGATCCTCGCTCAGCGCTTCACGCCAAAGCTCCGTCAGGGATACCAGCCCAAGTGGGAAATGAAGGGCGTTCTGGGTCTTGCCGGCGGCCTACCGATGCAGATCGTCGCTCGCCAGGCCCCCGTACGTCGCGTTCAAGGAGAGCTTCGTAAATGAAAATCGCCGTACTCCTCGCTGCCCTCGTCTCACTGTCTTCGTCGTCCCTCCCCGCTCACGCCGCGCCTCCCGCTCGCGAGACGAGCTCCGGAGCGGTCCCCCTCGATACTGCGTTCGCCGCCGACTCGCTCATCGGCACCTGGTGGACGGAGGGCAAAGAGGGCCTGATGAAGATCGTCAAGACGAAGAGCGGGCTCTTCGAGGTGCTCCTTCAAGACGGCAAGGACGCCGACAAGAAGGACGTCAACAACCCCGACCCGAAGCTCCGCGACAGGAAGCTCAAGGGCATCGTCATCATGTGGCACCTGCGCTTCGAAGACAGCGAGTACGTCGACGGCTATTGCTACAACCCGCGCGACGGCAACACCTACCGCGTGAAGATGAAGGTCACCGGCCCCTCGTCACTCCGCCTCCGCGGCTATCTCGCCATCCCACTGCTCGGCAAAAACCAGGACTGGACGCGCGCGGAGTGAGCGCCAACGCGCCCGTCGCAGCCGGAAAAAAGCACCGTCCGCGCCCCCCCTTGCCGGCACTTGCGGATGCCCTCCAGCTCGTGCGAACGTCGCGCGCCGTTTCGGCGTCGCCCCCGTAGCTCAGTTGGATAGAGCAGGGCTTTCCTAAAGCCAAGGTCGCAAGTTCGATTCTTGCTGGGGGCGCCAGGAAAACCGCGGTGATTCAGCTGGAAATCGCGCTGGAACGGCATTCGGGGGAGCGTCGGGCGACCGTTGAAAAACGTGGGCAATTCATGGTCGGCGTTGGTGGTTTAGCCCCCGTATTGCCCCCGGGCGGCCGTCCTCTTGCGCCCTGCAGGCCAGTCGCGCGACGCTCTGTTGACGTGTCGGAGGCGCTGGCAAAGCTCGTCACTTGGTGCGCGGCGAACCCCGGCGTGGTGAAGTCCGTAGGTTGGGCATTGACGGGGTTCGGCGTCGTAGTCGTGATTTTCGGCTACTCCCTCCCGCCCAGCAAGGCCGCGCCGAACGCTCAGGATGCGCCGCCGATGAACTCGGGAGCGCAGATCAATCAGACGACGAGTCCGACGATCAGCCCGACGTTCAACAACGGGCCGCCGATTACATTCGCCCCGACGATCAACAACTACGTCGGGGGCAGCCCAAGCTCGTCGCCGTCGCTCGCCGAAACCGAGCGCGTGTCCGACGACGTATCGACGCGAATGGCAAAACTTCTATTTCGGGTCGCCCCTCCGGGTGACGCGCCGCCCGGGCTGGGAGGACCAATGAAGCCATCCGTCGCAGTCGCGTACTTTCCCCTCGGAAACTTCGACGCACGCATGACAGCGCGAAAGCTTCGCGAAGTATTTCTCGCGGGCGACTGGACCGTCGGTGAAGCGGCCGCCGAGAAGTACGGTCCGGTCGAGGGAATTCAGGTGATGATCTTCACCGGAGGCCCCGCGCCAGGGGTCACGAAAGAAGAAAACGAAAGGTGGCAAGCCGCCTTTCATGAAGCCCTGGGTCTCCTCAACGAACCCTTTCAGGTCTTCACGAACGATGGCCCGGGCGTCGGATACATCGTCGTGGGTCCAAGGCCCAAGGCTCACTTGTCGCGTTCCGTTTGGAAGAACTGCGGAACCGACGACGACCGACAGTCTCCGACGCGGACAGCACCGTTCGACGCGTCGAACTGCCCCACTTGGCGGCCTTAGTCTAGGCACCGGCTGGATCGCGCCCCGTCGCGCGTGACGCGTACATCCGCCCACCAAAATCGTCCCGAGCGTGAGGCAAAACGCCGCGGTTCGCGTACGATGATGAGTGCACGCGGCCGCCTCGCGACGCGTACACACAACTCGGACACACTGGACACACGAAAGGCCCGATGCCCAAGCTAGCTATCGTCCCGAAGTATGCCGCCGACCACGCCAGCGCCCTGATCAACAGCGGCGCGATGCACCTGAACAAGGCCGTAGAGGAGATCGGCGAGGCACTCGAGATCGACGACGCGAACGGCACCGAGCCCGGCGCCGGCTGGCGTGAGCTTCATGCTCTTCTGAGCGCCGCAGTCGAGATGCACGGGAAGCTCATCGACGCCGGCGGCTGACGCGCCCACCGCGCCACGGCCACGCGAACGCGGGCGCCTCACAAGGGTGCCCGCAGTGCATTTCAGCTGGCCAACGCCCGACGCACCGTGGTGGCGTGCCAGCGGCGGCCGCTGACGCTCGCCACGCCCGCCGCGTTCAACCTCGCCGCGAGCGCCCGCGCGCCGTCGCCAGGGTGCTGCGCCGCGAGCTCCCGCACACGCGCCAGAAGGGCCGCGCCTCCCTCGCGCTCGACGGTCGGCACGGGCCCGAGGCGACGGCCCTGCGCCTTGAGATGCGCCAGGGCGTCCCGCGTCCGCGCCGAAACCATGTCGGCCTCGAGGGCGCTCCACACGGAAAGCATCCCCAACATGGCCCGGCCCGCCGGCGTGCTGGTGTCGAACGCTTCGGTGGCAGAGCTCAGAGGCACGCCGAGGCCGTCGCGCTCGTCGAGGATGCCCCACAGCACGCGCTGTCGCCGAGCAAGGCGCGACACGGCGTGAACGACGAGCACCGCCCCTGGCGTCACCTGGACGGCTGCAATCGCCGCCGCAAGGCCAGGGCGATCTTCGATGTTGTCCTTGCCCGAAAAACCCTCGTCCCGGTGCACCGACACGATGGGCCAGCCGAGGCGCGCGGCGTGGGCGCGGCACACACCCTCTTGCGCGTCGAGGCTCACGCCCTCGGCGGCTTGCTGCGCTGTCGACACGCGGGCGTAGACGATGGCGACACGGTTCGCGACTTGCGCGCGAGGAGTGCGGCGCCTCACGGGTCCGCTCCGAAGCTCGCGACCACTGCTACCTGCGCTGCCGCGTCCGCGAGGCTCTCGCCGCGCCCTTGGTGCGTCCCCACGAGGGTCGCGAGCCACGACCCGTCCGGGCCCCGTTCGAGCCGCACGGAGCGCCCGGGCGCCCCCGCGAGCCACGTCTCGAGTGCGTTCAAAATTCGGTCTGCTTGCGCCGTGCGCACGGCGCGTATGATCTGGTCCGTCATCGGAAGTAGCCCTTTCGGTGATCGGGGTCCGGCCGTTAGCGCGGCGCGGGCCCCACTTCGTTGTACGGACGAATCGCGAGAATCTCGATACGCGTCGTGTGTTCAGATCGCCCGCGCCCCGTGGCGCCCTCGGGCGGCGCCCATGACCCGATGGGCGCCGGCGCGCCGCGGACGCGTTGGCGAGGCGATGGCGCGTCGCTACGGCACCGCCGTGCCGGGCCCCACGCTTTCGACGAAGTACGAGTCAGTCCCGGTGAAGACGATCGCCGCCGAACCGCCCGGGACCTGTCCCGCGGCAAGGGAGTCGTGGGGGAAGCGAAGCTCTAGCGTCGCGCCGGCGGGAACCGGAACGCTCGCGCCACCGAGGATCGTCACCGTGCCTGCCGTCGTTGCGTGGCAAACGATCTGCCGGACCGTAGCGCCCGTCGGAAGGTTCACCGTGCCGGCCGTGCCGGCGGCGTACCGCCAAGTTCCTTGGATCATGCCGCAACCTTTCTAGATAGGAGACATTGCAAAGCGACGCGAAGCGCCGCCGGCACACCGGGATCGACGATCATTCGTTGGACGGCGTCGCGCGGGAGGGCCCGCACGAGATCCGCCGCGGAGGCACGATGCGCCACGGCGTCCAATGGCACCGCGCACACCACGTCGGGCGAACGCGCCGGAGTCACGCCCGTCCCGGGGCGGATCGTTCCGTCCTCGAGAAACCTGGCGCGCGTGGCGCCGTCGTCGCCGCCGCGTGGGCGTGGCGTGGCGCGTGGCGGGCCGTCCAGCATGACGGCCGACGTCGGGCCCGCGCCAACGGCGGCGCGGATCACAATGGGCCGAGCTACGCCTTTCATGGCGCGCCCTCCGTGAAGACGCCGACCGCGCCGACCATCGCGTACACGTGTTGTTCTGCCCGAGCGCGCATGCCGTGGACGTCGACGTGCGCGGCGCGGAGCGCGTCCGCATCCGCGAACGTGCGATCACACCACAGGCACGTCAGCTTGCAGCCGGCGCCCTCGGGCATCTCCACCAGCGGCCGAGCAGCGTGCACCACGCCGTCGAGGTTGACGCTCGCGCCGGCGCGAAGGGGCATCAAGCCTGTGCCGGCGCGGCGCCGCTCGGCGCGCACGTCGGCCGCGGCGCGCTCGCGATCAGCCACGTCGCCCCGCCTTTGCTCGCATCTCCGCGATCGTGGTGGGCAAGCTGATCGCCTTGCCGGTGTCGATGTTGGACAAGAAACGCGTCTCGAGATGCGGCGCGCCCTTGGCTGTGGGTTCGATGGCGGTTGGCGCAACACCCGCGGCGCGCGCGCGGTTCACCGCGGCACCGTTCGCCACCGCGCTCAAAACGTTGCGGTTCATGGCGAGGATGCCATCCACGACGCGCGCGTCCTCGTCGCTCCCGGGGTTCTTGCGGGCGCGCTTCAAGTTGCGCTTGATGCGCTTGGCGTCGTCGCTCTCTTCCACGTCCTCGTCCGCGTCGTCCTCGCTCTCGTCCGCGTCGTCACCGACGTCGGTTTCCTCGTCGTCGGCATCGTCGCTCTCTTCCACGTCGTCGTCGGGGTCGCGCTCGGGCGGGGACGGCGCGGGTTTGATCTTTTTCTTCGCCGCGATGCCTAGAAGGTTCGCCGCGGCGGTGCGCTTGTCGGGACCGTTGCCAGTGCCGTTCATGACGGCTCGGACGACGGCGGGAGGGACGCCGGCCGCGCGGGCTTTGACGGCCGCGGTGAGCAGGCTAGTTCGTTTCTTGGTGGTCATGGTGGTGGGTCCTTTCACGCGCCGAGCGTGCTGGTGATGGTGGCTTGCGTGCGATCGGGCGGGAGCTCGTGCGGGTGGAGTTCGTCGGACATGAGCCCAACGATCGCGTCACGAAGACGCGCGATCTCCTTTCCGGCTTCTTCGATGCCCCGCTCCTGCGCCGCGACCTTGCCGCGTAGCTCGTCGAACTGCTCGATCGAGTCCGGCTTTGCGAGTGCGGCGCGTAGCTTCACGATCACGGCGCGTCGGCCCGTGATCTCTTTCTCGAGCGCGTCCACCTTCGACGCCTGCTCGGGATCCTGGGGATCGTCGCTGAAGTACGCCCACGTTGCGAAGGCGCCGGAGAGCTTCATCGAAACGGGATCGGGATAGGCGCGGCGGAGATCTTCGAGCGACTCGTGCATGCGCCCCGTCGTGAGATCGATCACGCGGGTTTTGATGGTGCGTCCTTCGGCCTTCGCGGCGTGGACGACATCGGCGCGCGAATTTGCGGTGTAGTATCGCCTGACCCCGTCGGCGCCGCGCACGACCGCGCTCGCGCCGATCACGAGCTGCAATAGCCCGGTGCGGTGGTGGATCTGCTTCTGATCGGGAGGGGCCTGACGCGTGCTGGGGAGGTTGCTGAGGTCCATTTTTCGTGAGCTTCTTTCTGCGTTGGATGTTCTTCGAGAGTGCGCCGACGGGTGTTTGACGCCTGGCGCTATGACTTCACCTGCGGGCGGCCCGACGTGATCAGGCCGTACGCGATGGTCGGCGGCCCGGCGGGCGTCCACACGCATGGGCCCGTCGGGCTCACGAACTGCGCAGCGAATGCCGTCATCACGGCCGTTGCTGCGGCGCTCGGGCCACCGAGAGTGACCGCCACCATGTCGCCCTGCCGCGCGTTCGGGAGCTTCCCGCCGGCGAACACCATGAGTGTCATGGGGTCGTTGAAGTTCACCACCATCGGCTTCGCGGGATTGCCGTTAAGAAACTGGATGGTGCACAGCGCGCCGACGGGCGGCGTCACGCCGTACGGAAGACGGATGGGAACTTTCGCGAGGTCAGGGAGGTTGAGCGTCTTATCCAACGGCTCGGCGTCCACCGTAGAGGCGGGCGAGCTCGCGGTGCCGTCTGACGTCACCACGGCGTACTCGTACGCGCCGAGGAACGGCACTTCCGCGAGCTCTGCACGAATGAGTGCGCGAAGAGAATTCAGCAGGCGATCCAGTGGAGTCGGCTCGGTCACGGTAATTTCCCTCCGAGCACGACGACGCGGAGCTTCCCGTCGTTGTCTTGCTCGATCGATGTGTGCTGCACCTGGTACGTGCCGCTCACGGTGCGACCCATGAACGTGCGCCCGGGCATCCAGTCCGAGATCTTCTCGGTGGCGATCGTGAACTGCCCCGTCTTGCCGGACCACTGGATCAGGTCGAAGTCCGACGCGATCAGCGCGGTGTTCTTGCGCGGCCCCACCTGCGTCACGCCGGCGACGTCGATGTACCAGAGCTCGCCGCCGAGCTGTCTCAGCAGTCGCCCGGCGGGCGCCTGAAAACGCACGAACTTCTGCCCGAGGTTTCGATCAACGTCGATGGCCACGCGCTCGCCAACCTCGGTGGCAGCGTCGCGCAGCACCATCGAGAGGAGAACATTGCCCGTACTGTAGTAGTCGCGCGCCTTGAGGGTCTTGGCCCACCCGCCGTAGCCGCCGACGACACGCGCCGAGCGCGAGCCAGCGAACGACGCCATACGATGTGCGGCGACCTGCATGGTCAGATCCCCGATCACGAGTTGCGATTGGGACGGCACCGCCGTCGAATCGGCTAGGACTACATCCGCAGCGGGAGCCCCGTAGTACGGGATCGACACGCGAAGCTTGGTCGCTCGAGCGACATTCGGGTCAACACCGAGGGTGGCGAAGTCGGTCACATGAACCCCGCGTGCGGAATTGAGCCGAAGCCAGGTGGCGAGAACGCCCCGAATGAGCTCGGGTGGACGGCCATCAACGCGAGCGGGATCGCCTGAGCGTCGATCGCGTGCATGAGAGTGATCAGCGCCGACGCATGATCGATGCCGTTCGTGAGGTACTTCGTGCGCCCCGACGGCATGAGACGAGCTTTCAGGCCGAGCAGCTCGCGGCGCATTTGCGGGTGCACGCGGATGGCAACCCGACGTTCTCGCATCAGGCGGCGCAACGTCATGACGGCGGTGTCCTTCGACGTCTCCGTCCATGCGAACGACCGGAAGGCGAGCTCGCGCTCACCGAACATCGCGCGGAGCGATGCCTCTTCGCGCTGATCTGCAAAGATCGTCGTGGCGCCGATCTGTCGGGCCACGCGCGCGATCTCGTCCACGATGGTGGTCATGTTGACGTCGCGAAGCTGATCGCCGCTCCACGCGTCGATGGTGAACACACCAACGTTGCCGTCCGACGTGGTGGCGCCCGCAATGTAAGCGAACGCGTCCCCGCGGAGCGACGACGCGTCGATCGCCACGAAGGGAACCATGAAGTCGCCGCCGATGTGATCGCGGAAACACGCGCCCACGTCCGAGGCGTCGAGCGCCGTCGAGATCGTGGCGCCAGGCTCCGCGGCGTACTCGCGCGACCACACGCGTTCGTCGGGTTCGAGCTCGCGCGTTTGCGCCTCGCTGATCGTTGGGTTGGCGATCCACGTTGGCGCGTGGGAGACGATCTGGTTTTCGTTGTTGCCCAGGTCGAAGGAGTCCGCGTGGAAGTCGTCCAAGCCCCAAGGGCTTGAGGCGAGGACGGCGAATGCGTGCGGGATCGACGCGAGCGTCGGAACGAGACTCGAGAACACCTCGCGCGCCGGATTGGCGGCGCTCTCTCGTGACTCCCACTTGGCCACCTCGTCGCCAAAGCATGCGATCGAGGTGAATCCGACCGCGGCGCGTGTCGTCGCGGCGATCACGCGAAAGATCATGCGGCGCGGCGAGAGCACTTCGACTTCACCGTCGCGCGCCTCGTGTGCCACGCCGAGCGCGCGCAGGATGTCCACGATCGTGCGAAGCCGCGCGTTTGCCTCGTCCTTCGAGACGCTGACGAACGGGACGATCCCGACGTCGCCCGGCGGCACGCTCCACGTGCCCGCGAGGGCCCATGCGACTGCCAGGCGTGCGAGGGTGGTGCTCTTCCCGGCGCGACGGCCAGCGCGGACGATCCATCGACGCGTTTCGCTGCGGACGAATCGCTCGATCTGCTCGCGCCACCATGGGCTCGTCGCGGGAAAACCCTTCTTCACGAGCTTGGCATCGAGGCCCCACAGCTTCGCGAGGAAGGCTTCACGGTCGAATGCGGTCACGACGGCACCTGGCACGCGAGCCGCGCCCCGACCGCCGCGCAAGCCTGCACGCCCACCGTGAACGCGGGGCCTTCGTTCGCGTAGAACCGCACCGCGCCCAGCCACGAATCGAACTTGCCCGCGTGGGAGAGGACTACGTGCGTTTTGAGCCAGCTCGGATCGCGGAAGTACACCGTCTCGCGCCAGGCGGCGGCATCGATCACAGATTGCGCGCGTAGCCAGTGGTACTCGAGGGCGTCCTCGATCGGGAGCAACGGGTGACGCGGCTCGATGGCATCGAAGTCCACGTCACGCACCCCCGTCGGTGAGCCAGTCGAGATCGGGGTTTGCCTTCGGCTTGGTAGCGGCGAAGCGCGTCGCGACGTCCAGCGCCGTGACGGTCAGGCGCTCGGCACGCTGGCCGTGCTTCATGGCGTGCTCGTCGGCGGCGCGCCCTTCCTCGGTGTCGAGGCCCAACGCCACCGCGCGGTCCGCGTAGTACGCCGACAGTGCGACGTGGCGAGCTTGGAGCGCGACGAGCGAGCGCACGGAGGGGCCGTCGCTCGGCATCTCTCGGAGGGCCGCCAGGTAGAGCTTGAACGCCTCGCTGGCGATCGCGGACGCGTCCTCTGACGTCGCGCCCTTGCCGAGTAGGCGTCGGATGGTGCTCTTCCACGCACGCCCCGTTGCGAGCGCATTACCGACCGCAAAACGGCCGTCGGAACCGCGGCCATCGGACGGTACGCGCACCGTTCCGACGTCTTGGAGGTCCGAGCTCCGCGGGAGCGTCGGGCGCGCCTTCCCGTGCGACCGTTCCAGCGTCACGGTAGGGTCCCCGTGAGGATCGTGGGAAATTTTGGAGGCGCCGCCGGCCCGCGGGGGTGCCGGCCTCCCCAAAAAAGAGGTGTGGGGGGTGGGGGGTGCGCAACCACGCACATGCGCGGCCGACCCCCGGCCACCGCCCTCGGCGGGGGTGCCCATGCCATCGGGGTCCGCCGCATCACGTCCACCCCGGCGGGGTGGACACAGTGACGTTCCCTTGTGTGTACGCGGTGGTTGACCAGTGTCCCCGAGGGGTGTGCCAAGACTGTGCCACCAATGGTTCCAGGCACTTGGAGCTGAGTGCGCCGCACGTCCCGCGAGCGTGGAACCGGCAAGCGGCCCGCGGGACGGCGACACGCCACGCACCCGTGTGCGCGGCCTCGGGCGCCTGCAAGAACGGCGCGGGAGTGGATGTGCGCTGGTAGGCGCGCTGTAGGGGCGCGTGGGCGCGCTCGCGTTCGTTCCGGGCGTAGGCCCTCGGGGGCTGGCGCCCGTGCCGCAGGCGCCGGGGTCACGCGCGCACCCGGCCTTGGAACGATCGCGCCAACACGCGGGCCACGCGGTCGCGCGTGCGCTGCACCGTCCGACGGCTCACGCCGTGGCGCGCTTCGATGATCTCGAGATCGTCCCCAGCGAGCCGCGCGAAGTAGAGATCGCGTGCGACGTCGGTGGGTAGGTGAGGACGAGGGCCGCGGGCCTTCATGTCATTCAACGTGACGCGCAACGTGGCGCCGTCAAATCACGTGCATGGGGCGACGTGACCACCGATGTGGTCTAAGCGAGCGTCATCATTGATGGCGCCTTGGCGATACGACGCGCGATGATAAGCGACGCGCGAAGCGCGAGGCGGTTACACACGGCGCGGGGCGAGGCGTAACCCGCGGGGCGTGGCCGGCAGCGCGTGTTGCGTCCACTGCGAACGGAAAAGAAGCCCGCTGAAAATGCCCTCGCCAGCGGGCTATTTTTCATGCTCGTCGGGCTTCTTTTCGCTAGCCCGATTTAGCCCGTTTTTGCCGCAAAGAAGCCCGCTTTAGCCCGTCGCGGGCATCGCATTGCCAAACGCTCGACGGGCTTCTTTGCACGCTGTAAGCGTGCAAGCCCGCAGCGTGGTGAGGGGTAAGAAAGGGTGCCGCGCCTCGCGAATGCGATCACAGGTCCCCGCGCTCCGCGATCTCGAGCGCCTTCGTTTGCAGCGCCGGCGTGGGCCATCGCGACCAAGCCGGCGTGAGCGAGTGGTACTTCCGCTCGACGATGATGGCACCCCCCGCGATGAGCCTCGCGACGAGCTCGCCGAGCGCCCTGCCCGTGATGCCCGCCGTCGTTTGGATCTCGTCCCTAGTCACGGCACGCTTCGCCACGGCGTCCAGCACCCGGGGTGCTGCCCGGCGCATGCTGTCGAGCTTCTCGGCGGCGCGCACGGCGTTGGCGCGGTTCGCTCCTCGGCCGTCGAACAAGGCCGCATCGTCAAGCTCACAACGCAAAGGCGTGAGGCCCCCGGCGGAGACGGCGGCGCCCACCGAGGTTGGAACGTCGACCCACCGGATCCCGAACGGATCAAAGCGCTCGTCCACTCCGCGCTCGCACGACACTTGGATCAGCTTGTGATCGGCCGCGCTCGGTTCGAGCCGGATCACGGTTTGCGCGGCCTCGGTGATTGCCGACGTGCCGGAGACACCGCGCAAGCCGTTGCCTGTGCCGCTCTTGTTGTCGTGGGCGAGGCCGAGCACGACACAGCGCGTGCGCTCCGAGATCTCCCCGAGGTCGAACAAGGCCCGGGCATAGGCCTCGTCATTGCGCCCCACGTTCGCGCTACGAAGCGCGCTCGTGACGGTGTCCACGATTACGAGGCCGTACCCCTTCGAGGCGATGACGCGCTCGAGCGCCGCGATCCGCTCGTCGTCGAGCGCCCGCGCGTCCAGCACCGTGAGACGTCCCTCCGCGCGTAGCCGGCGAACGTCGACGTTCAGCGCGCGGCCGATGCACACCATTTTCTTTCGCGCGTTACGCCCACCCTCCGCGGCGAGGTACAGCACGCACGTTTGGCGGGTCGCTTTGCCCATGCACGGCAAGCCCGCGGCCACGCACACGGCGATCAATGCTGCGGTGGGCGTCTTTGACGAGCCGGCGTACCCCGTGAGCAAGGTGACCTTGCCGGGCGCGATCTGAAAGCCCTCGATCAGCCAGTCGAGGCGCTCGCACGCCGAATCAAAGTCGCGATCGTCACCGAGGATGGCGAGCGGGTCCGAATCGCCCCCGCCCGTCACGGGTGTCCCCCTGCCGGCCCGATCATCGTTCACCAGCGGCGCCGTGGCGTCGTTCGCCTGGCGCCGCGAGGACCATCGCCCCATGTACGACGACGCGAACGCGGCGGCCTCGATCCGCGCCGCGCGGTCGGCGCCCACGAGCTCGGCGAGCACCTCAACGCCGGAGACGTCCTCGGCGGCCTTGTCCCACGCCCCCAACGCCCACGACACGCCGGCGTCGACGTCCACCGACCGCTCGCCGGCGAGGAGCCACGCTTGCAGCTCGTCCGCGCATTGCCCCCGCGTGCATCCGTTGCGGCGCATCACGCCCCCGATGGCACCGCACAGCACCCACTTGCGACCGGCGTAGGCGCGCCAGTCGCCAATCAAGCCCGCGATCCCAGCGCCGTTCGCGGGGGCCGCTCCGAGGGGCGCAGCGGGCGGCGTTGGCGCGTTGGGGGCGCCCCACGCGAGCGTGGGCGCCGGCAGGGTGGCCACGTCGAGCGGTTCGCCGGCGACTCGATAGGTGGCCCGCGGTGGCGTGTCGTGTAGGCGTCCGGCGAAAAGCAGCCGGCTCGGATCACCGGTCTCTTCGACGCCGGATCCCGGTTCGAGGCCGAGCGCTTCCGCGAACGCGATGCGCGTCGCGCGGCAGTCCTCGGGCGCGATCGGCGAAACGATTGGCGAGACGACGCGAAATCGCCGCGCTACCGGCGTGTCGCTCGGGGTGGCGTACAAAAACCCCGCCCAACCGTGGCGCTCGAGTGCAGCGATCACCTCGTCTGGGTCGCCCTGGTCGACGTCGAGTGCTAGCAGCGTCACCGCCTCAACGTTCGCCTTCGCTCGGGTCGTCTTTTCTCGAAGTGCGTGCGGGGCCCACGCGAGCATGCAGCGCTTTTGTTCTTCCGCCGACGCGTCCTCGGGGGCGCCCGTGGGGCGGTTCGCGAGTTCGGCGAGTTCATCAACAAATTCGTCCCACGTGAATTCCGCGATGTCGGCCGGCAACCGAGAGCGCGCATCCCGGTAGAGCGTGACGCGATACGTGCGATAGGGGGTTGCGCCCGTGGGCGACTGGTGCATACTTGTCATGGTAGATAGTTATCTAGTGTGGGTTGGATTGAACGGCCTCCGGGTGGTACCCCGCGGGGTCGTTCGTTTTAGGGGCACCAACCATCGGAAAGCCGACGGTTGTATTCATTGGCGAGATCCGCATCACTGACGCGGCGAAGATCCACGCGCGGCGCGGGCAGTGCCTTCGTCTTCTGCGGCGTAGGGCGTTTGCGGCGCGCGGCGGTCTTTCGCTGCTCGTTCGCGTCGATCCACTTTTCACATGCTCGCGTCACGAGGAGTGAAGCCCGGTGCGCTCGACGCGCGTCCGAACACCCGATAGCGCCGACGAGCTCGGCCAGGCGATCGAACGCGTCGCGGTGCGGGGATCCGGACGGGGGTTTCTTGATCACGGCCGGCCCCGCCTGGCGGACTTCCGTGCGTCGCGCTGTGCCTTTCGCGCCGCCTTCGCTGCGCGGCGCTGCGCCGTGGTCACAACGTGCGGCGTCGGATCGCCATGCCGCCTGAAAAGGGGCCCGCCGCTGGCGTCGCCCGTCGCGTGAAATGTACGGAGGCTCACGGCCGCACCTCGGCCTTGTCGCGAGCCCGGGCCCGGCGCTTGGAGGCCGCAACGCGGCACCGGTCGCTGCACGTGCGCGCGTTGGGCGACTTCGACGGAAATGGTTTCTCGCACGCGACGCACACCACGCGCGTGATTGGGCGCGTCTTCTTCGGCGTGGGCGCGGTCACGCTCGATGGGGCCGCCCACGCGAGGATGCGACGCGCCGCCTCGGCGATCTCGGCGCGGTTGCCCTCGAGTGCTGCCCAGCAAAGGAGGCGAACCCACGCGTGTATCTCGCCGGTGCCCGTTTCCAGGTATTCGGCAACGTCCAAGGGGAAGTCGTCGATTGCACGCATGTGGACGTCGAATGCGGGCACGGTGGTGCGGGCGGTCACCGTGCACCGACCTTCGCCCGGCGCGCGCGCTTGGCCCGCTGCACATCGACGGCGGATGCCTCGATCAGCGCATCCAAGTCGGCCTCGCGGATCAACACGGAGCGGCCGGGCTTGTAGGCTTTGAGCCGCCCTTGGTAGATCCAAAAGCGGACGGTCTCGGGCGACGTCACGAGGCGCGTAGCCGCGTCGCGCAGCGTGAGATACTTAGCGCTCACGGCGACACCGCCGCGCGCGGATCGGGAATGCCGAGCTCCGTCAGGGCCCGGCGCACGTGGTGCTCACTGATCAGCGTGAGCGGACGCGCGGGATCGAAGTACGCCTCCACCGTGCGCGGGTCGCACGGGACTCGAGCAGCGATGGCAAGTCGGACCTGACGTGATGGGAGGACTGGCTTGGGAGTGGAACGGGACACGTGAACCTCCTTCGGGGGTTCGCCGTGCCGTCCGTTCTCCGACCACTCGCGGACTGTGCGGTGCTAGGTCAGGTGGCCCACCGCTTAGCGAGACCTGGCGGGCCTCGCGGCTATCGATCCAGAAGGTAGCACCGGCGCGCACCCGTGCCACTTGGGGCTCCCGGGGCACACCAGTCGCCTTATGTCAGCGGCCGGTCTGCGAGTCTGCGAACGCTTTTACGCGCTCTTGAAACGTTACGTTCAGGATGCAAGGCTATCCACCGGTAGATATTAACTTCCTGAAGAAAGCCGTCGGCAACCCCGTCGTCCGCCGTGCCGACGGGCCGTCATGAAGTTGCTGCGATTTTCGTTTGCTGGGAACTTTTCCGTCAGCTCGGGCATCATAGGGCTGTTGCGGACGCGGCGTCGCGTCGTACGTTCCGGAGGGAGACGGAAGATGAACACGGCCCGAATCGATGATGTCTGCGACTACGTCATCGCACGGACGATCGCCGGTGACGCCGAGCTGAACCTGCTGAAGTTGCAGAAGCTTCTCTACTACGTGCAGGCGTGGCACCTCGCGTTCCACGGGGAACCGCTCTTCGCGGGGCGATTTCAAGCGTGGGTGCACGGACCCGTAAATCGAGAAATCTACGTCAGGTTCAAGGGCACGAAATCGCTGTACTCCGACGTCACCGAGGCGGACGTGCGGCCTGACTTCGACGCCGAGCGTACGCTTCAGCCCAGTGCGCGGAGTCACATCGATAGCGTTCTCGAGACCTACGCGCAGTACACCGGCACGCAACTCGAGGAGATGACGCATCGAGAGCACCCGTGGCTCGCAGCACGCGCTGGCTACAAGCCCAGCGAGCGATGCGAAAGCGAGATCGACGAGAAACACATGGCGCAGTTCTACCGCGCGCGGCTCTCGACTTAGCAGAGGCGGATCTGGTTGGGGGATTGAGTGACGCCGAAACCCGTCCTCGACGGAAAACCGACGAAGGTCCGGACCCCGGAAGCCGGGGTCATCCCGCCGTCGCGGAAGTGGACCTTCTCCCTCAGGTGCTGGCGACAAGCCGACTACTTCGGTCTCGACACGGATCGAGTCGTGTCCGCCCACTGGTTCGTCGCGTTGTTGAATCGTTTGCGCGAGCTTTGCTTCGAAGACGTCGATGCATTCCGCGCTAGCGGATACAAGCACGAGGTCCTGCGGTATCACGAGGTCAACTGGGGGGCGCCGAACATTCCGATCGCCCGCCGAGACTGCACCTGGGTACCTCGCGAGTATCTCGAGAACGAAGTGGACTATCCGTTCTACCAGTTCCAGATCTCTACGGCGTTGGGGCGCGTTGCAGGCTTCTGGGACGAGCAGCAGGTCTTCAACATCGTCATGCTGGACCCGCTTCACAATCTGCAGCCGGCGAAGGATTACAACTACCGCGTCGAAGCGACAGGCGACCTGAGATGCGAGTACAGCGAACTGCTGCACAAGCTCGATACTGTCTGCGACGAGACGACCTGTGGTGCGTCTTGCGCGACGCGCGCGCGATTTCTTGAGCTGCGTGCCGGCTCACACCTGGTCAAGGCCATCGTGATTCCAATCGACGAGGAGCAGCGCCGCGACGTCCTTCAGCTCGTCAACGACGGGAGATCCCTACGAGAAATTCTTGAGACGGGGCTCATAACGCTTGCGTGATCGACCTCACCGAATGTTGAAGCCGGACCAGCGGGCGGGTAGTCTTTGCGGGTGGCCCGCGCGAACCGCACCGGAGTCAAGGGCCTCTACCGCGACGCGGACGGCCGCTACCGCATCGATCTTCGCTGGACGGACCCGCGCTCTGGTGCGCCGCAACGCCACAAGGAGATCCTCCCGCTCGGCACGACGGCCGGCGCCGCTCGCCTGCGCGCGCAGAGCGTTCTGACGGATGCGCTCGCGGGGCGCACGACGAAGCCCAAGGCCGGCGATGTATCGCGGCTCTCGCACGCGTTCGACGCCTACCTCGAGTGGGTGGAGACGAACCGTCCGAAAGCGCACAAGCAACGAAAGTCGATCAAGAAGGTGTGGATCGAGACGGTCGGCGACGTCGCGATCGATCGGCTCGGGCCGGCGCTCCTCGAGACGTACAAGGCTAAGCGCACCGCAGCGGAGACGGCGCCCGCGACGATCAACAAGGGCGTAATGGTCGTGAAGCACATGACGGGGCTTGCAGCTCGCTCCGGGTGGACGTGGATGGATCGCGAGCGTGCGGCCGCGATTCGCGAAGTCGGGATGCTCGAAGAGCCGCCCGGACGACAGCGCCCGATCAAGCCGAAGGAGCTCGATGCGATCCTCGCGGCGTTCAAGCGCACCGACTCACGCTTCGCGCGGCGCGTGACGGCGGCGGCGCTCCTCACCGGGTGCCGGCTCGGCGAGCTCCTCGCGCTGCGCGTCGGTGACGTCGATCTCCGCGCGAAGGTCATCGACCTCTCGAAGACGAAGCAGAACCGGAATCATCAGATCGTCGTCACCCCTTCCCTCGCCGCCGTCCTGAAAGAGGCGTTAGCGGAGCCGGCATCCAAGAAGACCGGCGTGGTGTTCGTCAACCGGCACGGTGCCGCGTACACCGTCGATGGCTTCTCGAAGCACTTCGCCCGCGTCACCGAGCGCGCGAAGTGCGGCGACATCACGTTCCACGATCTGCGCCGGCACGTCGGGACGGTGCTCATCAATGCCGGCGAGCGTCTCGAGGTTGTGTCGAAGCTCCTAGGCCACTCGAACGTGGCCGTGACGCAGCGGAGCTACGCCCATCTCTCGACCGAGGCGACCCGCGCGGCCTTTGAACGCCTCGCCAGCGTTGCCCCTGTATTGCCCCCGACCGCCACGACCAAGTCACGCATCAGCAAGAAAAAAGCTCGTTCGTTGCACGCGGCAGGGCTTTCCTAAAGCCAAGGTCGCAAGTTCGATTCTTGCTGGGGGCGCAGTGTGCTCGTCGTGCGACGTACGCGAGAGTCGGGATGCACGCGCTGCTCGACGAGCCTACACTCTCCGGATGCGACATTTGGCGATGGCCGCTGCGCTCGCTTCTCTGTCGATCGTCTGCGTCGATGCACGGGGCCACATCGCCCTCGATCAGCCGCCGAAGCGCGATGCGGCGATGAAGACGCATCCCTGTGGCGGTACCGGAGCTCGTTCCGCGACGCCGGCGGTGTTCGCTCCAGGGCAAAAGATCACCGTGCAATGGCACGAGACGGTCGTGCACCCCGGCTTCTTTCGCATCGCTCTTTCGATGGACGGCACGACGTTCCCGACCGATCCGACGGATCCCCCGCCGGCCGTCGCGGCGCCGGTCCTCGCCATCATTCCGAAGGTCGACGGGATCACCAGCCACAGCAGCGACATCACGTTGCCCGAGACGCCGTGTGAGACCTGCACCATCCAGGTGATCCAGTACATGAGGGCTCACCCGCCGCCGTACTACTACTACCAGTGCGCCGACATCGCGATCCGTACCGGCGGCAGCGGCGGAGCAGGCGGAGCGACGAGCACCGGTGGCGGTCCTGGCGGCGGTGCCGGCGGCGTCGGGGGTCTCGCCAACGGCGCTGGCGGCGGCGTCCCGGACGGAGTCAGCGGCAACGGCCCGGGCAACGGCGCGGGCGGCACGTCGAGTACGGCCGGCGTCACGGGTTCGGGCGGATTCGCGGGCTCGACGCCGGACGCGGGAACGAGCGCCGCTTCCACGGACAGCGGCGGCTGCGCACTGACGTCACGCGGATCACGACGTTCCCCGACGCTCTTGCTCGCAGCCCTCGCAGCCGCGGCAATCGTCGGTTCGCTGCGTCGTCGGCGGTGGTGAGTCGCTCGCTCGGTTGGTTCACGAGGACGCCGAGCTCCCAGCGTCCGTCTTGCTCATCCCCGCGACGAGCACCGTGGCCGACTCTGTGAGCTCCGCTTCGTCGGTGGCGAATTGCGGTAGCTCCGCGACGGTCGCGGGCTCCGGCGCGGCGGAATCGGGGTCCGGAGCGGGTGCTCGCGGCGAATCCGACGGCGCCCGGTATCGCTCGCATTCGGCGACGAGGGCGGGGTTCTTCGTCGAGCGGAACCAGTGGTCCATGCTTGCACGATGATACCGTAAGAGGTCCGCGTCGCCGGCGGCACGAGCGACCTCTGCCCACGCGCGGTGGATCCTGCCGAGGGTGACGGCGCCGCGATTCGGCGTGTGCAACGCGAGCAACTCGGCGAGACGTCGCTCGGCGTCCGCGGGACGCCCGCACCGTGCGTCGGCGATCGCGAGTTGAAGCTCGACGTCGACGGTGAACGCGGCGACGAGGCGATCACCCTCGGTGAAACCCGCGACGACTTGCTCGCAGAGCTCCGCGGCGCGCTCCGAGCGTCCCGTCTCGTTGTACGCCTCGGCCAGCGCTCCGGCGAGCGCAGTCCAGCCGATGAAGGCCCTTGGCGCCTCTTCGGTGTGGAGTGTCTCGAGGAGCGGGATCGCGACGTCGTATTCCCCTCGCAAGAGCGCGAGGATGGCGCGCGCCGCGCGTGCATACTTCTCGAGCGAGGGGATCTCGAGAGAGAGCCGGTCGAGCTCTTCCGAGCTCCGCTTGATACCGAGCAGATCGTAAGTTCGCCTGTACGCGACGATCCGACTGCTTGGAGTCCACACTTCGGCTTGCCAGGTCGTCCCGGTTCGGGTCGCGTGGAGCTCGACGCGCCGTTCGTGCTCCTGGGCGAGCTCCTCGTTGCCCTGATAGGCGTAGTAGTTCGCCCTGATCTGACACGCGAGCATGTCGAGGAACCGCACCCCGCAGCGCTCGAGCTCATCCGCGCGCTCCAGCGCGAGCGGCGCGTCCATGAACCCTTGCAGGGCACCGAGCGCGTAGAGGAGTCCTCCGCGCGTCAGCGGGACGAGTGGCGCAGGAAATCCGATCACGCCGCCTGGCGTATCGAACCTGCGGAGCAGCGCGTTCAGCTCGCCGAGAGTCTGGGTGGGACGATCTTCGGCCACGCCGACCAAACGTCTGGAGAGCGAGTAATTGAACGCGCCCGCGTGCCAGAGACCGAGCGACTCGAAGAGCTGGAAGTGCGCGGCGCGCCTCTCGGCCCTCCGCGGATCCAGGCAGATGACCGACACGCCCACAAGCGACGCGGTGAGCGCGCCCATCACCGAGATGTTGTCGTTCAATGCGCGGAGCCCGCCGCGACGGCCGAACAAGTGTAAGATGAGCGCGTAGACGAGCCCGATCAGGAGCGCGACGTAGCTGCCGACGAACGGCCGAACTCGCCCGGCCAGCGCGAGGCCCGTCTCTTCCCCGAGCAGCTCGAGCGCCTCGTCGCCGTATTGTTCGGCGAGCCGTCGTTCGGCGTAGTAACCCGCGGCAGCGAGCGGATGCAGGACCCCGCAGAGCTCGTCCCTCGGCCGGTTCAGCTTGCGAAATGTGGCGAGAACGGCCTCGAGCACCGGGATCGCCTCCCGCAGCTGGTCCGCCCCCATGAACTCGAGACCCACGCGACGGAGGACCTCCGAACCACGCAGCTCGTCTCCACCAGCAAGCAAGTGCCACCCGGCAGAGAGCTGGCTCGCGACGTCCGGTTCTTCTCCCGACAAGAGAAATTCGGCGATGACCCGATGCACGCGGAGCTGGTCAGCGGGCGCGAGACGACCGATGAGCGCCTCTCGCGTCGAGCGCTGAGCGAAGCGATATCCACCTTCCGAGCCGACGAGCATTCCCGACGAGGTCAACGCATCGAGAGCGGCGAAGGCCTCGATGCGTTCCGCCGCCGCCACCGCCATGCAGAGCTCGAGGGACAATCGCCCGTCATGTATCGATAGCGCACACGCGAGCTTCCGAGCCGGCTCGTCGAGCTCCGAGAATTTTCGCTCGGCGGCCTCCTCCGGTCGAGACGGCAGATCGTCTTCCGGAAGCTCGCGTGGCAACATCCACGCGCCGTCGACGTAGCGCGCCAGACCGCGCGCGACGAGGTGCCCTAGGAGCTCCATCATTCGCCCCGGGTTGCCGCCCGAGATGCGCTGCGCCCAGTGCGCCAGCCGCTCGACGTTGGATACCTCGCCGAAGAGAGACTGAACGACGGCCTGGGTGTCCGAAGACGTCAGCGGAGACAGCTCCACCACCCGGGCGGCGCGTCGTAGTCGCTCCAGCGCCGCGGGCGCGACCGGCGTTTCGCCGTCTCTCTCCGCGATGACGACGGCGATGGCGTGCGGGTGCTGAGTGCTCGCCAGGACCGCCAGGAGCGTCGCCGTTCCCTCGTCGAGCTCGCTCGCGTCGTCGACGAGAATGACGAGAGGGCACGCCCGAGAAACGTCGGAGAACCAGCGCTCGAGAGCCGAGATCAGATTGAGACGATTGCCGAGCGGCGCGACCGCCGCGTCGAGCTTCCCGGCGCCGCTCGACGGCCGATCCGTCTTCATTCCGCGAAGCCATCCCGCGAGGTCGGCGTCGGGCAACGCGGCCGCGCGCGCCTCCACCGGAGCGGCGAGCATCAGATTTTCGACGAGCGCGCGTGACCCGGCGTACGGCGCGCGCGTGACGTCACCGTCCACCTCCAGCACGGTGGCGCCCGCGAGCCGCGCGCGAAGAGAGATCTCGGCGAGCAGACGCGTCGCGCCCGCCCCTTCGGCGTGCTGGACGAAGAGAACCGAGCCTGACCCGGCGAGCGCGCCCGCAACGAGCTCGTTCGCGTGTCCGAGCTCCACCTCCCTGCCGGCGAGGGCGGCGCTGAGCAGGTAGCTCTGAGCCGCCAGTATCGTCGGTTCGGGCTCGAGCCCACCGGCGAGGGTGAGTCGCTCTATCGCCTCGGCCGCACTCTGCGGGCGCGCCTGCGGATCGAGGCTCAGGAGCGACAGCACGAGCTCGTCGAGCGCCTTCGGCACCGGTGAGAGGTCCGCGCCCTGCTCGATGAGCCGCGCGACGACGGCGGAGGGCCGTTCAGGACGGCGCGCCCAGGCCGCCTGGATCTCGTCCATGGAGCGCCCCGGAAAGGCATGGGTGCGCGTGAGCAGGAAATACGCGAGCGCACCGAGCGCGAAGAGATCGGCGTGCTGATCGAGGAGGCCACGGAGCGCCTCCGGCGGGACGTAGGGTGGAGTTCCGACCAGCGTCTTGGCCACACCGAACGGCGCCAAAGCTCCGAAGTCTATGAGCTTCGAGTGACCATCGCTGGTGACGCGCACGTTGCGGGCCGTGAGATCACGGTGCACCAGACGATGCGCAGCGAGGAGCGCCAGGGACGACGCGACGTCCCGCAGATGTCGGCACGCCTCCCGGTAAGGGAGCGGCGACAGCGTGTGGAGATCGACGCCGTCGAGGAGCTCCATCGTGTAGTAAGGAGCGCCGGCGTGAATGCCGTAGTCGTACACCTCGACGATGCGCGGATGCTTCAGGAGCATGAGCGTGTGGTATTCGCGCTCGAAGAGGGCCCGCTCGGTGCGTCCCGCGTGCGGATGGAGCTGCTTCAGCGCCACCGTACGTCCCGTCGACGCGTCGCGAACACGATACACGACGCCCATACCCCCGGTTCCGAGCTGGGCCTCGTGCACGTAGCGCCCGCCGATGTGCACGTCCGGCGCGCGCGCGACATCGCTCACGACCTGCTTCGCGTTCATCGGGTGGGGCGTACCAACCTTCAAGAATAGCCGACGGCCGCCCGCAATCCATCCGAGCCGGCGCGCCCCGGTGGTCGCCAACGTAAGTGAATGGCGGCTCTCCGACCGAAAGGTGGCATCCGGAGTCGGTTCGATAACGGCGAACCAAGGAGACGTCGCCGGGCGTGTCGAAGTCGGGGTGCGACGGGTCCATTCGAGAATTGCGGCAGTGATCGCGTTCGCGTCGGTGCTCTCGAGCTCGGCCGAGGTGCTGCCGCATCAGGCCGACGAGGACGCCGACAACGACGGTGTCGTGGGTCCGCCCGACGTGGTCGACGACTGCGCGGGGAAGCTCCGCGCGGCGGGAATCGACTTCACCGAGGCGTCATTGCCGGTACGGGCGAACCGTCGTGGGCTCGTGTGCGGCGCGGAGCAGGTCGTGATCTATCGGCGTGGGCCGACCGGCATCCGCTGGAACGCCTCGCCGCTCGTGACGTGCCGGATGGCGCTCGGGCTCGCGGAGCTCGAGCGCGTCGTCCAGGGTGAAGCCGAGAAGATGGGACAGCGCGTGGTCCGCATCGAGCAAGGCGGCACTTACAACTGCCGCAAGATGGCGCGCTACGACTGGGTGAGCGAGCACAGCTACGCGAACGCCATCGATGTGCGCGCGTTCACACTGCGAAACGGCAAGCGCATCGGCGTGCTCGAGCACTTCGGCAAGCTCGACGCCGAGCCGACGACGCCCGAGGGACGCTTCCTGAGAGCCGTCGCGCATCGTCTCTACGACGAAGGCGCCTTCTCCGTCGTCCTCACCCGCTACTTCGACGAGCTCCACCGCGACCATTTCCACCTCGATATGGCCCGCTACCGCGTCGACGGCACACGTCCCGATTCGCGTTGATTGGGAGGGCTCCCTCGCCGTCGCGTCACCCGGCGGCTCGAATCAGCGCGACGTGGGCGTCAGCGCGGCGCGCGCGTCGGCGCCGCGGCGCGGGCGTCAGCGCGGCGGTTCGGGTGGACCCTGGAGGCCGTCGAGCCAGTGCGTGACGCTGACGGCGTGGCCGTTCGTGGTGCGGGTGATGGTACGGATGATGGTGTCGGCTTCGGGCGGCACGGCGCGCTCGACGACGTCCACCCAGCGCACCACGAAGTCGCCGCGCGACGCATCGACGAACCGGAGCCCGGCCGCGTCGAGGGAGCCGACGAGCGTGCGAGCCTGGCCGGGCTCGATGCCCGTGGACGTGAGCACCTCGACGGCGCGTTCGAAGGACGACATGGTCGCCGTATAGAGCACGCACGCGGGCCCGTGCTACTGTTTCCGCCTCGAACATGCGCTCCGACCGACGCATTTTTCTCGCCCAGGCGAGCGCCCTCGCCGGCACTGGCCTGTTCGGCTGCGACCGTCCCGGTGACTCCGCGGCGGCGCACCCCGCCGCGCCGGCCGTCATCGCGACCTATGAGCGGCGCGTTGCGCTCACGCTCCCCGGCATGCCGACCACCGACGGCGCGGGAGTGAAGTTGCTCCGCGTGATCGGACAGCCCGCACTCCGCAATCTGGACCCGTTCATCCTGCTCGATCGCATCCACTCCGACGATCCCGGCGCGTACATCCGCGGCTTCCCGAACCACCCGCACCGCGGCTTCGAGACGGTGTCCGTGATGCTCGACGGACGAATCCGTCACCACGACAGCCGCGGCAATCAGGGGCTCATCACCGGCGGCGGCGCGCAGTGGATGACGGCCGGCCGCGGTATCGTGCACTCCGAGATGCCCGAGCAGGAGCAGGGCATGCTCCACGGCTTCCAGCTCTGGGTGAACCTGCCCGCGCGCGAGAAGCTCTGTCCGCAGGTGTATCAGGACCTCGCGCCGTCACGTCTCTCCGAGGAGCGACTCGGCAGCACGGGCAGCACCCTGCGCGTCATCTCCGGCAACGTCATGGGCGCGAAGGGTCCCGTCCGTCCGCGACCGACGGAGGCGACCCTGGCGACCGTCGTGCTCGAGGACGACGCGCCGCTCGTTCTCGACGTTCCGCGCGATCACACGGTGTTCGTGTTCGTGCACACCGGCGCAGCGGAGCTCGGGCCCGACGTGACACGGGTCGAGGCGGGGACGCTCGCGGTGCTCTCTTCCGGCAATCGCCTGCGGGTGCGCGCCAGTGGCGAGCGCGCCGGCTTCATCGTCGCGGCGGGAAAGCCGATCCACGAGCCCATCGTCCAGAGCGGGCCCTTCGTGATGAACACCGAAGCCGAGATCGCGAAGGCCTGGGACGATTATCGCGCAGGCGTGCTCGACCGGAGCTGACCCGGGTCAGCTCCGGTCTACTAACAAGGGGGGCCTTGGCCCCCCTTGGTTACGGGGGGCCTCGGCCCCCCGCAGCTTCGCCTTCGGCGAACTGCTCCCCCCGCCGCCCTTCGGGCGCGCTCGCGCCGCTCGCGAGAGAGTTGGGCAGTGACGGGATGACGACGGTGACGTCGTGGGATTGGGTTTGTGGGGGGGCCTTGGCCCCCCGCAGCTTCGCGGGCTCGCTTCGCTCGCGAGAGAGTTGGGCAGTGACGGGATGACGACGGTTGACGTCGTGGGATTGGGTTTGTGGGGGGGCCTTGGCCCCCCGCCGCTTCGCGGGCTCGCTTCGCTCGCGTAGGGCCGCATCTTTGATGCTTCGGGGACGACGGAGGCGTGCGCTCCGCCGCTCAGTTCCATTGGTCCATCGGCTTACGCTGCTCGGTCTCCCAGGGCGCCTTGCAGAGGGTGCAGTCGCTGCCGTAGAAATATTTCTTCGCGCCCTGATCGCCGCACGCGAAGTACCGAAGGAACGCGATGGTCGGCGCGTGCTCCTGAGTGTCGCCCCCACAGGCGCCGAAGCCGATGATCGAGCCGATACAGATCGATGCGCCGACGTCCACGACGTACAGGTGCCCAGCCATCGAGTCGTTCAACGTGGCGTAGAAGGTCTGCACGACGGACTTCTCGTAGTTCGGCGTGACGTACTCCGAGGCGGTCACGAAGCTGTCGCCCGTCGACGTGAAGAGAAGGAGAGGCGCGTGCATGTCGGTGAACGCGGTGCTCACGCGTGGCGGCATGCCGTGGAGCGACACCGTGGCCTTCACGTGAGGCCGGTTCGAGGTGTCGATCGCCGCGCCGCCGCCCCACGAGTAGCCGACGACGACCTCGCGATCGGTGTCGAGCTTTCCCTGCATCGGACCCGCCGTGGTGTTCTGCGCGACGAGCCAGTCCATGCCGTCGGAGAGACACGGCCGCTCGGCCATGGTGTCGTTGCACGCGATGATGACGAAGCCGTGGGACGCGAGCAGATCCAGCGTCTTCTCGTACTGATCCGGCGTCGTGAGGATGCCGTTGCCCCACGTCGCGACGGGATGGCGAAATCCGTTCTTGCCGAGCGACGCATCGGGACGGAAGAGCGTGTAGTTCGAGCTGGGGCCCACCGACTTGAACATCTTCGCGTCGGTGAACGGGCCCGGCGCCGTGTAGTCGGTGACCGGCGGCAAGCTCGTGCAATCGGTGCCGCCCGCGCCACTCGCGCCGCCCGACGATGAGCCCGCGGCGCCGGTGCCGCCGCTCGCTCCGCCCGCGACTCCCGCTGCGCCACCCACGCCGTTACCGGCACTGCCGCCGCCGCCGACAGCTCCGCCGTTTCCGGGAACGCCGCCACTGCCCGGCGCGCCGCCGACCGGCGAAGGTGCGCCCCCGGTCGACGAAGACACGCCACCGTTCGACGGCAGAACGACGGTCGTGCCGCCACTTGCGGCGGGCACGCTACCCGTCGCGCTCACGCCGCCGGTCGTCACCCCGGGTGACGCGCCGCTAGCCCCGCCGGCCATCGCTCCCGGTGCTGCCGGCGCCGTAGCGTCGTTGCCGCTACACGCGGCAAGAGAGAAACAGAAGAGGAGAGAACCGAGTCGAGGCCACGTGGTCGTCATGGATGCGAGACCGCGTGCGCTCGCGGCGACGTCGAGCATACCGACGCGTGTGCGCGGCCATGCTGGGCCGCCCCGCCATCTTTCTAACCCACCAAGCCAGCAGGGTCGCTTTCGCGCTCGACGCGCGATGCGTCGATTCAGCCGAGCGCGCCCGGCGAGAAAAATCCGATCGGACGGATCTCGTAGGCGCCGAGCGAACGGCTCGCACCAGCGAGCTCGCGCGCGCGCTCCGTCGCCTCTTCCATAGATGCGCAGTCGACCACGAAGAACCCGAGGAGCTGCTCTTTCGTCTCTGCGAACGGCCCGTCCATGATCACGCTCGACGCACCCTTGCGGAGCGTCACGGCGCGCTTGGTCGACTCGAGACGGGCCACCGGGCCGAGCTTGCCGGCCTTCGCCCAGCCGTTCTGCACCTCGACGAGATCATTCATCACTTGCTCGTCCACCTCCTTCGACCAGGACGAGACGGTGTCTTCGGAGTCGTAACAGAGGATGGCGTAGAGCATCTGGACGACGGGAGTATGCCGCGCAGTGCAGCCGAATCCAGGGCCAATCCACGCCCAATGAAGCCGCGGTCGTCTTTGTAACGAAGCGGCAAATACTGCGACTTCGTGTGCAAGGCGCGACGTGTACGCGCGCTGCACTCCGCGTGCGAACGTCGTGCGCAATGGCTGTACACCGTACGCGTCGCTCGCGCGATCACGTGCCGCGCTACGGCTCGGATCGGAGCGCGGCGAACGAGAGACGCAATCGATTCGTCGCATGACGACGCATCGGTGATGAACACGTCCGCGTCGGGGCGGATCTTGCAAAGCGATCGTCGAGGCACATGCGACAGACCTGGCCCGCCAATCGTTTTCTGTTTCATCGACGCGCGCGAGTGCCGGAATCGGCAATCCGCGACGTGCGTCCCGTCGAACGTGCTCGATGGCGCGCACATCTCGCACAAATGGCAACGGCGCTCGCCATGTCGCGGCGGCTCCCGATGTATCTCGCGCTCTTGACCGCGACGCTGGTCGCACCGTCGCTCTTCGTCGGGTTTCAGCTCGATGACTACGCGCATCGCTTCTGTAGCCTCCGGAGCGCGGGCGCCGACGCACTCTGCCCCACGAGCCTCTCCCTCTTCACGATCGCAGTGGGCCGACCCGAGGTGATGCACCGGGCCATCGAGAACGGCCTGGCGCCTTACTGGGCGTACGGCGGGCTCGTCATCGATTTTCTCAGGCCGTTGTCGGCCTTCACGCACTACGTGGATTACCGGCTTTTTCCGCATGCTGCGGCCCTCATGCACGCGGAGAACATCGCGTGGCTCGCCGCTGCGATCTTCTGCGCGACCCTCCTGTACAGATCGGTTTTCGGCGTGGGAGTCGTGAGCGCGTCCGCGGCGTTCGCGTTCGCCGTCGATCACGTGCACGGCGTGCCCGCGGGCTGGATCGCGAATCGCAATGCCGTCATGGGAGCGTTCTTCGGGACGGCCGCGCTCCTTGCGTACGATCGCGCGACGCGTAGTCGATCCATTCGAACGACGACGCTCGGTGTCGTGAGCCTGGTCCTCGGGCTCCTCAGCGGCGAGATCGCGCTCGGCGCATGGGGCTTCCTGGTCGCGCACGCGTTGATCCTCGACCGGCGACGGCCCGGAGTCCGGCTCGCGGCGCTCGCGCCGTATGCCGTCGCGACGCTCGCGTGGCGCCTAGCTTACTCGGCCACCGGACACGGCGCGGTCGGCTCCGCGCTGTACATCGATCCGGCGCGGGAGCCGCTCGCGTTTCTTCAGGTGCTCCCGTCGCGCATCCCGTTGCTGGTCCAGGGCGTGTTCGGCTTTCCGCCGGCAGAGAGCGCCTTCTTCACGACGCCAGCGCTCGCGCGAGTCGGACTGGCCGGCGCGGTCGTGTTCTCCGTCGCGCTCGTGGTCGCGTTCGCGAAGTTCGCGTGGCTCGACCGCGCGACGCGATTCTGGGCTCTGGGTATGCTCCTGTCGCTTCTCTCTGCGTGCTCGGCCGTGCCGCACAACCGGCTCCTCTACTTCCCGAGCCTCGGTGGCATCGGGCTCCTCGCGGCGACGATCGACGCCTTCACACGCAGCGATCCGCGGCTCCCGAACGGCATCCCCCGCAAGGTGTCGCAGCTGGTCGTCGGGCTCTCGGGAGGGCTGCACGCGTTCGTCTCGCCGCTCCTCTTGCCGCTCGCTGCGTGCACGGTGTTGCTGACGCATACCGTCGCGGACCGCGCGATCCCGAGCGCGGTCGCGACCATGACCGACGTTCCGCGTCAGGAGCTCGTCATGGTCACCGCTCCGGAATACTACGCCGGCGAATACCTCAGGCTCGTGCAGCGCGCCGAGGGAAAGCCGGAGCCCGAGAAGCTCCGGCTGCTCTCTGTCGGCTCGGTGCGTCTCCACGTCGCGCGACTCGACGCGCACACCCTCGAGCTGACGTACGAGCACGGCCTCCTCGAATCGATGCCGCTCCGGCTCTACCGCGACGCTGCGCACCCGATGCACGCCGGCGACACGATACGCCTCGACGGTCTCGACATCGTCGTCACCCGCGTCACGCGCGACGGCCGGCCCGCGACGGCGACCTTCACGTTCGCGGAGCGGCTCGATTCGTCGAAGCTCCGCTGGGTCATCTGGGAGCGCGATCGGTTCGTCCCGTTCACGCCGCCCACGGTCGACGGAGAGGCGGTCGACGTGGAGCCGGCACGCTCGGAATTCACCGTCGGCTGACGGCTCCGGGGCGCCGGCTCGCCGGGTGGGCGGCGCGATGTTAGCCTTCGCGCATCATGCTGGTGCGACCGCGACGCAATCGAAGCACGCCGGTGATCCGTGGCCTGGTGCGGGAGACGACCCTGTCCGCCGATCGGCTGGTATGGCCGCTCTTCGTCCAGGAAGGCGAGAAGAACGAGACGAAGATCGGGTCGATGCCCGGTCAGTCCCGGCTCAGCATCGATCTTCTCGTCGAGCGGGCGCGCGGCGCTCGCGACGTGGGCGTCACCTCCGTCGCGCTCTTCCCTGCCCTCACCGAGTCGCTGAAGGATCCGGAGGGGCGCGAGAGCATCAACCCCGACGGCCTGCTCCAGCGCGCCGTTCGCGCGCTGAAAGAGAACGTCCGCGAGCTCCATGTGATCACCGACGTCGCGCTCGATCCGTACAGCTCCGACGGCCACGACGGCGTGGTCATCGACGGCCGCATCGACAACGAGCGCACCGTGCCGATCCTCGCGGCCATGGCCGTCGCCCAGGCCCGCGCCGGCGCCGACATGGTCGCGCCGAGCGACATGATGGACGGCCGGGTCGGCGCGATCCGCCTCGCGCTCGACGAGGCAGGGTTCGCGAACGTCGGGATCTGCAGCTACGCCGTGAAGTACGCCTCGGCGTTCTACGGTCCGTTCCGTGAGGCCCTCGATTCCGCACCGAAGAGCGGAGACAAGAAGACTTACCAGATGGACCCCGCGAACGTGCGCGAGGCCATCCGCGAGATCCGGCTCGACGAGGCCGAGGGCGCCGACATGCTCATGGTGAAGCCCGGCCTTCCCTACCTCGACGTCGTGCGCTACGTGCGCGAGCACACGAGCCTGCCGGTCAGCGTCTATCACGTGAGTGGTGAGTACGCGATGCTCAAGGCCGCAGCGCAGAACGGCTGGCTCGACTACGACCGGTGTCTCCTCGAGAGCCTGCTCGGCATGCGCCGCGCAGGAGCCGACGTCATCTTCACCTACGGCGCCGTCGAAGCCGCCAAGCTCCTCAAGGGCGGCAAGCTCGGATAGCGACGAGACCTAACGTCCCAGAAACGCAACCGTGCCCCCGCCCGGATGCACGCACACGACGCGTGTCCCGGGCGAGTCGATCCAGATTGGTGGCCCGGCCTCGAAGGGCGACAGGGGGTTCGAGTGCACGGTTGGGTTGCCGCGGACGTCGTTGACGAGGCCGCACAGCGTGTTGCAGATGTCCGACGCTGCGGACACGATGTCCTCTCCCGGGTGATCGGCGGCGATCTGCGCTTCGATGTCGGCCTGGGACATGGCGAGGTACGCCCCGCCGAGGCGCGCGACGGCTTCGAGATCACACAGCACGCCGCCCTGCACTTCCCCGGCATCGTCGACGAGCCACGAAGCGTGGAACCGCCCCGGCGATTCGATCCACGGGCTCGGCGCATTGCGCATCTCCTTCAGAGGGATCTCGTGCCCGCACAGTTGCTTCAGCGCGTCGGTGACGAGGCCGAGCGCCGGAAACTGGAGCGTCCCATCGGCGCGCGCGGGCTCGTCGGCGTGAACCGGTTCATCGCCGTAAGCGGGCTCGTCGGCGCGTGGCGGCTCGTCGTCGTGCGCCGGTTCATCGGCGCGTGGCGGCTCGTCGTCGTAGCCCGCACGATGGTCCTCGGGCGCCGGCGCGTCGTCCTGGCGCGAGTCGTCGTGGTCGGAGGGAGGCGGCAGCCCCTCGCGCAGGGTCCCCGGTCTCGCGCTCGCACCGCGCAGACGTTGCGGTCGCACGGAGTACGGATGGATCTCGCTATCGAACTGATTGGCGAGCAGCCGCTCGAGCCGTGCGACGCGCGCGATGAGCCCCTCGTGACTGGCGCGGAGCATCGTGAGGTCGGCGATGAGCGCGGCCTCGACCGGTGAGCGGACCTCGGCTCGACCGAGCTGTTCGATGTAGGAGGGCGCGAGCCGTGACGGCACCCACGCGCCGTCGATCGCGTCGAAGCTCGCCTCGTCGGAGACCGAGCCGTTCGAGACGATCTTCGCCGCCGCGTCGACGAGGGGCTTGCCGTTCTTGCTGCGGCGCAGCGCGTCGATGATCGCGGGCTTGCCCTCGATCCGGGTGCTGCGGGGCTGGAACACCCCGTCCCCCGTCGAGACGAGCCGCAATATCTCCAGGAACCAGCGCCCATGGCGGAGGATGAGGCGCTTCGGACGCCCCCCATCGAGGAGATCGGCGGTCACACCTCGACATACGGCAATCCGCCGGAGAAATTCAGGGCCCCTGGCCGCCTGCCGGTGGGACGGATCGCCCTATTTTTTCCCCAGAACCTCGGCGACGAGCGCCTTGGCTTCTTCCTGGATCCGTGCGAGGTGCTCCGGCCCTTTGAAGCTCTCGGCGTAGACCTTGTAGACGTCCTCCGTCCCGGACGGACGGGCGGCGAACCACCCGTTCTCGGACGTTACCTTGAGGCCGCCGATCTTCTGGCCGTTGCCGGGGGCCTTGGTGAGCTTCTCGCGGATGGGGTCACCGGCGAGGGTCGTGCGGGTGACGTCGTTCTCGCTGAGCTCGCCGAGCGCCTTCTTTTGCTCGCGAGTCGCCGGCACGTCGATGCGCTCGTAGACCGGCTCGCCGAAGCGCGCCGTCAGCTCCTTGTAGAGCTCGCCGGGGTCCTTCCCGGTCTTCGACGTGATCTCCGCGGCGAGCAGGTTCGCGATGAGCCCGTCCTTGTCGGTCGTCCAGACCGTGCCGTCGCGCCGCAAGAACGAGCAGCCGGCGCTCTCCTCGCCGCCGAACCCGAGACTGCCGTCGGAGAGCCCGGGCACGAACCATTTGAACCCAACCGGCACCTCGACGAGCGGCCGCCCGAGGTCCTTCACGACGAGGTCCATCATGGCGCTCGTGACGACGGTCTTGCCGATGCCCACCTTCGCGCCCCATGCTGGACGGTTCCGCGCGAGGTACGACGCGCACACCGCGAGGTAGTGGTTCGGATTGAGGAGACCCGCGCCGCGCGTCACGATGCCGTGTCGGTCGGAGTCGGTGTCGTTGCCGAACGCGACGTCGAAGCGGTCCCTGAGCGCGATGAGGCGCTGCATCGCGTCGCGCGACGAGCAGTCCATGCGGATCTTGCCGTCGTGATCCACCGTCATGAAGCGGAACGTGGGATCGACCTCGTCGTTCACGACCTCGATGTCGAGGCCGTACGCCTCCCCGATGCGACCCCAGAAGCCGACACTGGCGCCGCCCATCGGATCGACGCCGAGCTTCAGCTTGCCGGATCTTGCGACGTCCATGTCGACGACGTTCGCGAGGTCCTTCACGAACGGGTCGACGAAGTCGTACGCCTCGATGCTGCCGGAGCCGAGCGCGCTCGCGAGCGGAACCCGCCGGACGTCCTTGCCGCCGCCGGCGAGGATCGCGTTGGCGCGCTTCTCGATCCACGACGTGACCTCTGTCTCGGCGGGGCCGCCGTGGGGCGGGTTGTACTTGAACCCGCCGTCCTCCGGCGGGTTGTGGCTCGGCGTGACGACGATGCCGTCGGCGAGGCCCGTCGTGCGGCCGCGGTTGAACGTGATGATCGCGTGCGACACCACCGGCGTCGGCGTGTACGTGCGCCCCGCCTGGTAGCGGACGTGCACGCCGTTCGCCGCGAGGACCTCGAGCGCGCTCGCCCACGCCGGCTCGGAAAGCGCGTGGGTGTCGATGCCGATGTAGAGCGGTCCGTCGATCTTCGCCTGCGCGCGATACTCGGAGACCGCCTGCGAGATGGCGAGGATGTGCGCCTCGTTGAACGTCTTCGCGAACGCGGAGCCGCGATGGCCCGACGTGCCGAACGCAACGCGCTGGACGGGATCGTTCGCGTCGGGGTGCTCCTCGTAATAGGCAGTCACCAGACGCGGAATGTTCGCGAGAAGGCTGCGCGGAGCCGGCTTGCCGGCGAGCGGGCTGGACGACATGCATCTCGCTTAACAGTTTTCTGGCCTCGGTGGGGCGTTCCGGGTCGTCCCAGAAGGGCGGGCTGACCGACGCTCAGCGATGCCGGCTCATTGTGGCAATTCTGTCGTTTCGGCGACATCTCCGGGAGTTCATGGGCTTCCCGACGGCCGGACGGCGCCGCGGCATGCGAGTTGCTCAATGAGCTCCCGTACGGAGGCTCATCGTCTCCGGAAGGAGCCAAATCATGACGACCCCTCGTCAACCCATCTCGCGTGTCTCGAAGAGCATGATCGCGTTCGTGATGCTGCTCGTCGTGCCGTTCGGAATCTTCGCGGTGAGCCGCTCGTATTACATGGCGCTCGCAGCCCTCGTCATCTTCGCGATCGGCTACGCCATCTACTTCCTCGGAATGTCGTCGGGTCTGCCGGGTACTTCCGGGCGCAACGGGCGCAACGTCCGTACGTAGTGCTCGCTCGGCGGCCCTGATGGCGTCGCGCGCCTCTGCGCGATGCCTTCGAGGCAACGGATCACCAACGCCGTCCATCCTGTCTGATGACTGGCGCCGACGCCGCTACCGTTGTCGCCGTTGAAGTACTCGCTGAAGAGCACGAGGTCCTTGAAGCTCGGGTCGGTCGCGTAGCGCGCATCGGACCCGTGGCAAGGACGAGCGCCGCGCGCGTCCGGCAAGAAGAGATTCGAGAGCCGCTGCGCGAGCTCACCCGCGACCTCGTCGAGGGTCATGAAGATGCCGGACCCGGTGGGGCACTCGACCTTGAACGACTCGCCGTAGAAGTGGTGGTATCGCTCGAGCGCCTCGATCAGGAGATAGTTGAGCGGGAACCACACCGGCCCTCGCCAGTTCGAGTTGCCGCCGAAGAGCCAGCTGTCCGAGTCCCCCGGCATGTACGTCACGCGGTGCTCGTGCCCGTCCACGTCGAGCACGAACGGATGCTCGAGATGCACGCGGCTGAGTGAACGGATCCCGTGCGGCGAGAGAAACTCGCCCTCGTCGAGCACATACTTCAGGACGCGTGTGAGACGCTCCTTCGACGGCACGGCGAGGAGCCGATGACCGCTCTTGCCCTCCGTCATGTACGTCATGTGACGCGCGAGATCTTTCCGGTTCTCGAGGAACCACTGCATGCGCTTCTTGAAGCCGGGGAGCTCGGCGATGACGTCGTCCTCGAGGATCTCCACGGCGAAGAGCGGGATCACACCGACCATCGAGCGCGTGCGCATCGGCGTCGAGGTGTTCTCGATCCGGAGCTGGTCGTAATAGAAGCCGTCCACGTCGTCCCAGAGCCCATTGCCGCCGAGGGCGTTCATGGCGTCCACGATCGCGACGAAGTGCTCGAAGAACTTCGACGCCATGTCCTCGTACACCGGGTCGTGGTGCGCGAGCTCGAGCGCCATCGCCAGCATCGTCACGGCGTAGAACGCCATCCAGGCGGTGCCGTCCGCCTGCTCGAGGCGACCACCGGTCGGCAGCGGCTGGGAGCGGTCGAAGATGCCGATGTTGTCGAGCCCGAGGAAGCCGCCCGCGAAGAGATTATTGCCCTCTGTGTCCTTGCGGTTCACCCACCACGTGAAGTTCAGGAGCAGCTTCTGGAAGACGCGAGCGAGAAACGCGACGTCGCGGTGCCCGCGGCGTCCGGTCATCTTGTACACGCGCCACGCCGACCAGGCGTGCACCGGCGGATTCACGTCGCCGAACGCAAACTCGTACGCCGGGAGCTGGCCGTTCGGGTGCATGTACCACTCGCGCAGGAGAAGGGTCAGTTGCTCCTTCGCGAAGCCCGGGTCGGTGCGCGCGAAGGGGACCATGTGGAACGCGAGATCCCACGCCGCGAACCAGGGGTACTCCCACTTGTCGGGCATCGAGAGGACGTCGCGGTTGTAGAGGTGGTCCCAGCCCTTGTTGCGGCCGTACTTTCGCGCTTCAGGCGGACGCGGACCGCACGGGTCGCCCTCGAGCCAGTGCGTGACGGCGTAGTGATAAAATTGCTTCGACCAGATGAGCCCGGCGTGCGCCTGCCGTGCGACGGCGCGCTCGTCCGGCGTAGCGACCTCCGGGATGACCGACGCATAGAACGCGTCCGCCTCGCTCTTTCGCGCGGCGAAGGTGGCGTCGAACTCCGCATCGAACGGCGCCTTCCGGTCCTCCTTCGACGACACGAGGCGTGCGCGAATCTTCACTTCCGAGTGCGCGGGCACGACGAAGCGGTAATGCGCCGCTGCCTTCGTGCCGCGGCCGTCGGGGTTCAGCGCTTCCTTGTGCCCGCCGATGACGTACTCGTGGAAGGCGTCCTTCGTGTAGTGCGACTTTGCCGGCACTCCGAAGAGCTTCCCGGTGTTCGTCTCGTTGTTCGTGAAGAGTAGCTCGGGAACCTGGTCGCGCGTGTCGAGGTGAAAGACCATGTCGTCGAGCTGCTCGTGCGACGCGACGACGGTGGACTGACCGGTGCGCTCCATCGTCGGGCACTCGGTGTGCCCTTCCCCGCGCCGGCCCCACGCCCACGTATTGCGGAACCACAGCGTCGGGAGCACGTGGAGCGGCGCCGCGTCGGGACCGCGGTTCGAGACGGTGATCAAGACGAGGATGTCGTCGGGAGACGCCTTTGCGTACTCGACCGAGACGTCGAAATAGCGTCCGCCGTCGAGCACGCCGGTGTCGACGAGCTCGTACTCCGGCCGATCGCGCCCGCGACGCCGATTTTCGGCAACGAGGTCGCCGTAGGGATAGGCCGCTTGCGGGTATTTGTAGAGCCCCCTGAGATACGAGGCCGTCGGCGTTGCGTCGAGGTAGTAGTAGAGCTCCTTCACGTCCTCGCCGTGATTGCCCTCCGGACCGGTGAGGCCGAAGAGCCGCTCTTTGAGGATGGGATCTTTCTCGTTGTAGAGCGCGAGCGCGAAGCAGAGCCGCGCCTGACGATCACAGATGCCGAGCAGGCCGTCCTCTCCCCATCGGTACGCGCGGCTCCGCGCCTGCTCGTGCGAGAAGTACTCCCAGCAGGTACCGAACTCCGAGTAGTCCTCGCGGACCGTCCCCCACTGGCGCTCGGAGAGATACGGCCCCCAGCGCTTCCAGTTCTTTTGCCGGCTCTCGTCCTCGGCAAGTCTGACGCGTTCGGACGTCCCTTCGTCTCGCGATTCCATCTTTGGCCCTTGCGCGGCACTCTACCGCGTACCCCATGGACACCCCGAAGATTCTCGCCGTGGCCGGCAGTCTGCAATCCGTGTCGAGCAACAAGAGCCTCGTCGAGCTCGCGGCGCGGCTCGCGCCTCACGGCACCGAATGGACGCTGTCCAGTCTTCTCGGCGCGCTCCCGCTCTACAACGCGGACCTCGACGGTGACGCAGCGCCGCCGGTCGTCGTCGCGTGGCGTGCCGAGCTCGACCAGGCCGACGCCGTCGTGTTCGCGAGCCCCGAGTACGGCCACGGCATGCCCGGCGCCGTGAAGAACGCGCTCGACTGGATCGTCGGGAGCGGCAATTTCAATGCGAAGCCCGTCGCCGCGACGTGCGCCGCCGCGGGTCCCGGCCGCGGAGAGCGCGGCCTCGCGATGCTCGTGCAGACCCTGCGCGCGATCGACGCCGTCATCGTGTGGGACGCGCCGCTCATCGTCCCGAAGAAGAGCATTCAGCCCGACGGTGTCATCGTCGATCCGAACGTCGAGAGCGCGCTCGGGGAGCTCACGAAGGCGGTCGTCGACGGCGTGATGAGCCGCCGGATGCTCGCCGAGCCGTAAGCGCCGGCGATCGTCAGCACCACCGCCCAGAGCGCGATCCCGGCGAGAAGCCAGACGAGGAGCGTGCGCGCAGGCGCGCGGAAGAAGAGCCCGAGGGCGACGCCGAGCGGCGCGCCGACGAGACACGGCGCGAGCAAGCCGAAGCCGACCACGCCGTAGCGCCGCCACACGCGGTCGATGAGCCGGTCACTCTTTTCTGGCGGCGTGTTCCCGCGACGGCGGAGGAGCCAGACCTGGATGCGATCGCCGAGGAAGTACACGACGAGCGTCGCGGCGGCGGAGCCGAGCGCCGAGATCACGCCGACGACGAGCGGCGGAAGCTGGAGCACGAAACCCATGGGAATGCCCTCCCAGAGGCCAATCATCCCGAAACCGAAGACCGACAGAACTTTGAGCGGCACGTTTCAACCGGGGTCGCCGACCATCTGACGGAGACGCGACACGCCGTCGCGCGTGCCGAGGACGACGACGTAAGAGCCTTGCTCGAGCTTCGAATCGGCGGGCGGGTTGTAGACGAAGCGCCCGTCCGGTCCGCGGATCGCGACGATGAGCACGTTCGCCTCCTCGCGGATCGGCGCCTCTCTCAGGCTCCGTCCCTCGAACTTGCCACCCTTGCACACCTCCACGTCGTCGAAGCGAAGCTGCTCTTCGCCGGTGCCACGCATCATCGAGTCGAGGAACTCCGCGGTGTGCGGCCGGAGGAGCTCCGTGACGAGTCGGAGCGCGCCGATGCGATGCGGGCTCACGGTGGCGTTCGCGCCGGCGCGCATGAGCTTCGCCTCGCTGCCGAGGGTGACGGCCTTGGCGACGATGCGCACCCGCGGGTTCAAGGAGCGCGCCGAGATGGTGACGAACACGTTCTCCGGATCCTCGGCGAGGGCGGTGACGAGGCCCCACGCTCGCTCCACGCCCGCCGCGGTGAGCACATGGTCGTCCGTCGCGTCGCCGATGACGTGGAGAAGCTCCCCGTTGTACTCCAGGTTCAGCCGCGCAAACATTTCCGGATCCTTCTCGACCACGACGAAGGGGAGCCGGCTCGCGGTGAGCTCCTGGACCACGAAGCGGCCCGTCCGCCCGCAGCCGGCCACGATGGTGTGCGATTTCAACGCCAGGATTCGCTTTTCCATACGCCTCTTCCGGAACGCACGCCCGATGACGCCCTCGACGAGGACCGCCGTCATGGACGACTGAAACAGCGCGACCGCCACGACGCCCGCCACGATGAGCGTCATCACGACGATCCGCGCCGGCGGATGCAGCTCCATCCGCGGCAGCTCGCTGTAGCCCACGGTCGACACCGTGATCAGCGCAAAATAGATGGAGTCGAAGAACGAATACGTCTCTCCGACCAGGAGCCAGAAGGCCGTGCCGCCGCCCACCACGACCGCCGTCAGGAGCGCCGCGGAGAACACGAGGCGGGCGCGCGTCGGATCGGCCAAGTGCCGGCATCTTACACTGTTGCGCCGTCCCGGCGTGGATCCTAGAACCGGCGCCGAACCCGATGCCTTTCGACCACGGTCTACTCCTAGCGGTGGCGGCGAGCCTCGGCGGCGCGCTCAATTCCGTGGCCGGCGGCGGCAGTTTCCTCACGTTTCCAGCGCTCGTCGTCGCGGGCGTCGATCCCATCACCGCGAACGCCACCAGCGCGGTGGTCCTCTGGCCCGCGTCGGTCGCGTCCGCTGCGGCGTACCGGTCGGAGCTCGCGCAGGTCCGGCCCATCCTGCCGCCGTTCGGCGTGGCGAGCGCGTTCGGCGGCTTCATCGGCGCGTCGCTCCTCCTCTTCACGAAGAGCGCGACGTTCTCGCTGCTCGTCCCGTGGCTCCTCCTCGTCGCGGCAACGGTGTTCACGCTCGGGCCGCGGCTCGTCCGTCGCAAGACCGAACCCGGAGACGCGACCGACACCTGGCGTCGCCTGAGCGGCGTCGGCCCCACGCTCTTCCAGTTCGTGGTCGCGCTTTACGGCGGCTACTTCGGCGGCGGCATGGGCATCGTCATGCTCGCCGCCTATGCCGCGATGGGCATGACCGGCGTGCACACGATGAACGCGCTGAAGAACGCGCTCGCGGTGCTCATCAACTTCGCCGCCATCGCGACGTTCGTCGCCGTCGGAAAGATCACGTGGGGCCCCGGCCTCTGGATGCTCCTCTGGGCGACCCTCGGCGGTTACGCCGCAGCCCGGTTCTCTCGCCGCATCAGCGGCATCTGGGTGCGACGCTTCGTCATCGCCGTCGCGTGGTCGATGACGGCATATTTCTTCTTCCGCGCCTACCGCTGATGCTCCCTCAGAAGCCGAGTCGCACCGCCTTCCGCGTCGCGTCCTGGCGTGCAGCGCACCAGCTCCTCGAACGTCCGCCGCTGGTCCTCGACGATCCGCTCGCGCTCCGCATCCTCGGCAAGGAAGAAGAAGCGCGTCTCCGCGCGACGGCCTGGACGGGGCGAAACCGCGCGTCCGACGCGGGTCGCTCGTTCATCGTCGCCCGCGCCCGCTTCGCGGAAGACACGCTGGCCGACGCCGTACGGCGTGGCGTCGCTCAGTACGTCGTGCTCGGCGCGGGCCTCGACACCTTCGCGTATCGCAACCCGTACGGCGCGTCGCTGCGGGTCTTCGAGGTGGATCACCCCGCGACGCAGGCGTGGAAGCGCGAGCAACTCGCCACGACGGGCATCGAGCTCCCGGCGAACCTCTCGTACGCCCCGACGGACTTCGAGAAGGAGAGCGTCGCCGACGGACTCGCGCGCGCCGGCTTCTCGAACGATGCTCCCGCGTTCTTCTCGTGGCTCGGCGTTACCATGTACCTGACCGAGCCCGCGCTCGACGCGACGCTCGCCTTCATCGGCGGAACGGCGAAGGGCGGAGGCGTCGTGTTCGACTACATGCGCCCGCTCGAGTCGTTGCCGTTCTTCGAGCGGTTCGTGCTGTCGTTCATGGCACGGCGGGTGGCCAGGGTCGGCGAGCCCTTCCGTACCCGGCTCGAGCCGGCCGCGATGCACACACACCTGGAGCGCGCCGGCCTCCGCATCGTCGAAGATCTCGATCGAAACGCGGTGAACGCGCGCTACTTCGCCGCTCGCGCCGACGGCCTGCGTGTGAGGACGAGCCAGGCCCGCCTCCTTGCGGCGGAAATTTGACGGTGCGCGTTCGCACAACGTACGCGCGGTGCCTACACCACTCGTGAAGCTCCGTCGCTTGGCGCAGAGTTCGACGAGAGGGTAAGCTCAACGATCGAAGTGCTGATTAGAAGCGAGGATTATTGATGGCTCTCGGGGGCGGACCTGACTCTCGTCAGGCGGCGGTTACGACGACACGACCACGCATTCTCGTCGTAGACGACGACGCCATGGTGCGAAGAGCCATAGAGAGGATGCTGAGCTCGTCGGGTTTCGAGGTCACCGCGGTGCAAGACGGCCGTGAAGCGGTGCAGGAGCTCGGCCAGTCGAAGTTCGAGGCGGTGCTCACCGACATCATGATGCCCGGCATGAGCGGCATCGATCTCCTGCGTGCAGCCCGCGCGACGGATCTCGAGCTTCCCATCCTGCTAATGACCGGCGCTCCCGACGTGAAGAGCGCGGCCGAGGCCGTGCAGTACGGCGCCTGCGACTACATCTTCAAGCCGGTGCTCCCGAGCGATCTCGCGCGGGCCATGCGCCGCGCGATCGACATGAGCAACCTCGCGCGCGCCAAGCGCGAGGCGATGCAGGTGCTCGGCACCGGCCAGGTCGAGGCCGGCGATCGCGCCGGGCTCGAGGTCACGTTCGAGCGCGCGCTCGAGTCGATGTGGATGGCGTACCAGCCGATCGTCAATGCCGGTAACGGCGCGCTCTTCGGCTTCGAGGCGCTTCTCAGGAGCGGCGAGCCGTCGCTACCGAGCCCCATCGCCGTCCTCGACGCCGCCGAGCGACTCAACCGCCTGACGGAGCTCGGGCGTCGCATCCGTTCTCGCGCCTCCGACCCGATGAAGGACGCCGCGCCCGACGCGCTGCTCTTCGTCAACCTGCACGCCCGCGATCTGGAAGACGAGAATCTCGTCTCCCCCGCGCAACCGCTCAGCAAGATCGCGTCGCGCGTCGTCCTCGAGATCACCGAGCGCGCGTCGCTCGACGACGTGAAGGACGCCAAGGAGAGGATCGCGCGGCTCCGTGAGCTCGGATTCCGCATCGCCGTCGACGATCTCGGCGCCGGCTACGCGGGGCTCACGAGCTTCGCCCAGCTCGAGCCCGAGTTCGTGAAGCTCGACATGTCGCTCGTGCGCGACGTCGACAAGAACGCCGTCAAGCAGAAGCTCGTCCGCTCGATGTGCGCGCTCTGCAAGGACATGGGCATCACCGTCGTGGCCGAGGGCATCGAGACTCGCCCCGAGCGCGACATGTGCCTCAAGCTCGGGTGCGATCTACTCCAGGGCTATCTCATCGCGAAACCTGGCCGTCCGTTTCCTGGGATCAGCTGGGAGGCGTAGTCCCGACGCCCTCTCACCTCACGCGAGCGAAGCGAGCCCGCCGGTAGGCGGGCGGGGGAGCGGGCGCGCAAGCGAGCCGCGGGGGTCAAGACCCCCTACTTGGCAGACGCTATGTGAGTGCCGTCCCAGCCGCTCGGCGGCGGGGCCACCTTGAGAAGCTTGCAGCGCGCGCGCAGCACCTGGCTCGGCTGATCGTCGGGTTGCTCGTCGAGGAGATCCATCGCGCGCACGAAGTCGCGGAGCAGGTAGGCGTCGAAGGCCTCCTCGTAGCGGCGCGCCTCGGCGAGGCCCGCCACCGCTTCGCCGGCCTTGCCGAGCAGCTCGTAGACGTCGATGCCGCGCGCCTTGCCCTTCACCGCGACGCGATCGATCCGTCGAAACGCGAAGTCGGTTCCCGCGTCCTTCGCGATCGTCTCGCTGACGAGCACGGTGACGCCGTACTGCTTGCAGAGCGGCTCGAGCCGCGCGGCGAGGTTCACGCCGTCCCCGAGCGCGGTGTAGCTGAGCCGGGTCGGCGCGCCGAAATGCCCGACCATCACTTCCGCCTCGTGCACGCCGAAGCGCGTCACCAGTGACGGAAGGCCCTTCCACGCCGGCGACGCATAGAGCCGCGCGAGGGACTCCTTGCATGCGAGCACGGCCTCGCACGCGCGCTTCGGGTGCTCCGGCGTCGGCTGGGGCGCGTTCCAGAACGCCATCACGGCGTCGCCGATGTACTTGTCGATGGTGCCGCCGGTCGCCTCGATCGCGGTGGTCATCGCCTCGAGATAGAAACCGAGGTGCGCCGCGAGCGCGTCGGGGGTGAGCTTCTCGGAGAGCGACGTGAAGCCCTCGATGTCAGAGAACATCATGGAAAGACGCGAGAGCTCGCCGCCGAGCGCCGGCTCCGCGTTGCTCTCGTAGAGACGTTTCACGAGGTCGAGCGGGACGTACTTTCCCATGGCCCGCGACACCGTCTTGGCCCGCTCGAGTCCGCTCGCGACGTCGTCGATCTCGCGGATACGGCTCCCCCCGATGCGCGGCGTGAAGTCGAAGGCGCGCATCATCGCAGTGGTCTGCGTCACCTCGCGGAGCCCGCGGCGAACGACGCCCAGCGTGATCGCGCCGATGGTGAGAACGAGCACGAGCGTGCCGCCGGCGAGAAGCAGGAGCACGTGCTCGAGCCGCACGAGATCCTTCGTGTAGTGTCGCTCGGGGACGACCACCGCGGCGAGCCATCCCTCGGTGCCGCCGTTGGCGGTGGAGAGCGGCTCGAGCGTCGCGAGATAGCGCTCGCCGTCCACGTCGAGTTCGCCACCGCGACTCGGGTGCGCGGGGTCCAGATCGTGGACGAGGGGGCTCGCCAGGAGCGCCGCGAGCTCCTTCGGCGGCTCGAGCGACCGGATCCGGAGCTCGTCTCCCATCTCCTCGACGCGATCGTCGGGGGCGACGCGCGCGACGAGCCGCGCGGTGCGATCACGGCTCGAGACGGCGAGAAGCGCGACGCGGTGCGGATCATCGGGTTCGGTGCTGGTGCTCGCCTTGACGATTCCGTCGAGATCCGTCGTGAGCAAGCCGACCCGCGCCACGCCCGCGAAGTGCCCGTCCGCGTCGTCGACGGAGCGCTGCACGCTGAGCACGACGCGGCGCTCGCCGTCTCCCACGTCGAGCTCCGAGTAGTGAAGGTCGCTCCAGATCGCGCGCCCGCGCTGGGCCCGCCCGGCGAGGACGGAGAACGTCGGGTGCAGGGTCGGATCGGCGCCCTTCATCGGCGCAGGCATCGCAGCGGTATCGAACGACGCGCCATTCCCGTGATCGCGCTCGCGCACCGCGAACGACGAGCCCTCGGCGTGCACGTCGCGAGTGAACACGCGCCCGTCGGGGGTACGGTGCGCGGAGAGCTGCCAGCGTCCCTCGGGCTCGAAGCCGACCGGCGCGTTCGGATCGGTCTCCGGCAAGAGCCGGGCGCGGGTGAACGTCACTTCTTCGAGCTCCGGGGAGCCGACGAGCTCGGTGAAGAGCAGCGCTTCGAGCCGCTTCCGGTCGTCGGGTTCGGTGGCGCGAGTGTGGATGGCGCGCTCGACCTCGTTGAGGACCGACTCGGCGCGGCCGAGCGACGCGGCGACCCGCGCCTCGATGCGGTGCGCCTCGGCGCGGCGCTGTCGCTCCGACGTATCGAGGATGGACGCCCGCGAGCTCGACAGGAAGACGGCGAACGCTACCGCGACCACGACGGCGACCGCGACGATGGCCGCAAAGAACGCCTGCCCGAGGGTCGGCCGCGAGAGCGCGTTCAGGAGGCCGCCGTCTCGGTTCGTCATGACGCGACTCTCTCACGATCCGAAGTTCGCCGGGTTTCGGCGCGTCCCGCCGCCACGCGTGCCCTTTCAGCGATATTCCAGATCGGCATATAGCCTGGAGGCTATGTCCGAAAAACACGCGAAATTAGCGGCGAGCAGGCGGGACGTCAGCTGCCGGATTCGGCCTGGGCGAGCGCGATCTGGGCGCGCCGGTAGCCGAGGGGCGTCGTGGCCGTCCACCGCTTGAAGGCGCGGTGAAAGCCGGTCGTGTGGGAGAAGCCGAGAAGGAACGCGATCTCGCCGAGCGGAATGCCGTCGTTGGCGACGTAGCGAAGAGCGAGCCTTCGCCGCAGCTCTTCGAGAAGGTCGCTGAACGTCGTGCCTTCGCGCTCGAGCCGCCGCTCGAGCGTCCGGGTGCTCATGCGGAGCCGGGCCGCGATTCGATTCACGGTCGGCGCACCCTTCGGGAGCTCCGCCGCGATGGCGCTCTCTATCCATCCGGTGAGCGACCGCGACCGCGGCAGCTCCTGCAGCATCTGCTCGGCGTGCAAGCGAATGGTGTCGTGCAGCCGGAAATCGGCGCTCGTCAGCTTCCGGTCGAGGAGAGCGGCGTCGAACGCGAAACCCGGGTTCTGGCTGTCGAACGCGAGCGGCACGCCTTCGAACGTCGTCTCGTGCTCGGACACGGTCTCGGGCTTCGGGTACGGGATGAGCACGCGGACACTCGCGCGGCCGCCCGACGCCCAGATGCAGCGGAACAGACGGAAGAACGAGCCGAGCTGGAAGTCGAGCCCCACCCGGGTCATCGGCAGGAAGTTCTCTATACGGATCTCGGCGACGTTGCCCTCGACGACCAGGTGGACCGCTGCAGCGTCGTTCACGAGGCGGACGTACCTGCCGGCAGCCTCGATCGACTCGCGCACGGTACCGGCCGACGTGACGGCGTAGTCGAGCGCGCCGCCGTCCCCGGAGTTCCACTCGCGGCCGGCGATCAGGCCGAAGTTCGGATCGACGCCGAGTGAGAGGATGCCGTCGAGGAGCTGATGCGCGACGGACGCCGGCAAGCGCTCGTCAGGGTCGAGCGCGCGCATCGCGTCGGCCCACTCGTCGGGCACGAGCTGCGTCCTGTTGAGCAGGCGGATGAAGGGTTGAAACAATCGCGCCGAGTACGCGCAGAGACGAAGATCAGGGACCTCCGCCAACTTGCGGCGAGCGATACGCTCGGACGCGACTGTCTCTCTCGTGGAAAAAGCGATGTCACCGGCCATGACTACGCGAACCAGCAAGGCGGCCCACTAACCGACGAGTGTAACCAACGGCGTGAAACGGTCGGCGTCAGAGAGCCAGCGACGTCGTTTTTTTCTCCATTCGCGCCGCAATCGGATGCCGTTAGCGTCTCCAAGGTCAGCCCGGAAGCGCCTCGGGGAATAGTTCGAGCGCCAAGGGGAACAATTCCGAAGAGCGCAGAAGATTGCCGCAAAGACAGAACGCGATTCCTGGCGGTTCGTCACGCGCACACGGCTCACTCTTCCTCGTCGCGGCGACCACCACGGCGGGCGCTCAATCGCTCAGCGTGCTCGGCGACGCGGAGCGCGAGCGCGCCGAGATCGACGGCGATGCGAGCCATCTCCTCGGACGCCGCGCCCTCGAGCTCATCGACCTTGGCCTCGAGGGCGGCGATGAGGCGGTCGATGCTCGGCGGCTTTCGCCCCCGGAGGAGCGCGGCCCGCTCGCGGCGGAGAGCGGCGATCTTGCCGGCGAACCATTGCACGCGGCCGCTCTTTCGAGGCCGTTCGTCGCTGGCGCGGGCGACGGTGACGACCTCGACGCGCTGCTCGATGCTGTGCGCCGCGCGGTGTTCGACATCCAGCTTGAAGACGAGCTGGTCGCGCTGTTCCTTCACGCGGCGGAGCTCGACCGTGAGCGCCTCGACCGCGTCGGCGTACTGCTCCGCGGTGATGCCGTTCTCCGCCTTCGCGACGTCGAGGAGTTCGATGATCCGCTGCCAGCTCTCACGCACCGGCGTGAGTCTGAGGACGCGCGCCCGCTCCTCTTCGATCTGACGGCGGAGCGACTGCACGGTGTCCCATGCAGCGCGCTCGGTGTGCTCGAGCCATTCCCGGCTGGTCGGCATCGCCGCCAAAGATAGCCGAGACTCGTCGAACGTCCCGCAGCTAGTTCGTCGGGTCGAGCGGGTCGATGATGATGCCGGCGATGCCGAGGTGGCCGCCGGTGCCGCGGATCAACCCGCCGGAGCCGACCTTGCCGCCAATGCCGATTCTTCCGCCGGCAGCGGTGAGACCGCCCGAACCGACGGTGCCGCCCGAACCGACGATGCCGCCGGAGCCGACAGCGCCACCGGAGCCGATGGTGCCACCCGCGTTGTCCGTACCGCCGGCGCTTCCGTTGGCGCCGCCGGTGGAGACCGTACCGCCTTCACCTGCGTCGAGCCGGCCCGCGTCGCTCCCGACGGCGCCTCCCGAAGCATTGCCGGCGAAGCCGCCAATCGCGAGCACGATGATGCCCGAGTCGGGGACCGTCGTCGTCGTGCCACCGTCGCCACTGCGACGGCCGCCCGTCCCTCTGCCGCCCGCGCCGGTCGCGCCACCGGAGCCCGTCTTTGCGCCGGTGGATACCTGACCACCGTCGCCGTTGGCGGAACCGCCGTCCGTCGCGCGCCCGCCACCGCCGAAGCCGCCGACGGCGAGCACGATGACGCCGCTATCGTCGTCGCGAGTAGCTCCGCCGCCATCGGTGCCGCCCTTGCCGGTGCTCGTGAAGTCACCGCCACACGCTGGCACCACGCTGATCACGACGGTCGAGAACACGAGACTCGGGACGAAGCGAGAAGTCTTCTTTTTCAAGATCGGGCCTTACTCCAAGGATCGCTCGAAAACGGCGACTCGACAACTGTGCCTTTTCGCCGCAGAGGCGCGGTCGCGGTCAGCTCGTTCCGACATACCCACCTCGACGCTCATCGTGCTACCGGGTGCTACCGGCGAACACGCATGACCGCGGCGCTGATCTTTGCACTGACCTACGTCGCGCTCGCGTTCGGCCGCGTTCCGGGCCTCCGTTCGGATCGCGTCGCGGCGGTCATCGTGGGTGCGGCGCTGATGGTCTCGTTCCGCGTGCTGTCGTTTGCGCGCGCCGAACAGGCCGTCGACGGCGCGACGATCGCGCTGCTCTTCGGGATGATGGCGATCTCCGCGGCGCTCGAGGTATCGGGCGTGTTCGCGCTCGCCGGGTGGCAGGTGACGCGCCGCGCGCACGGGCCGCTCGCGCTCCTCGTCGCGGTGTCGGTCGCGGCGGCCGTGCTCTCGGCGATCATGATCAACGACGTGGTCTGTCTGGCGTTCACGCCGCTCGTCCTGACCGTCACCGAGACGCTCGAGTGCGACCCGAAGCCGTATCTCATCGCGCTCGCGACGTCGTCCAACGTCGGCAGCGTGGCGACCATCACCGGTAACCCGCAGAACATTCTCATCGGGTCGCTGTCGCGCATCCCGTACGGCGCGTTCGCGGCGGAGCTCGTGCCGGTGGCCATCGTCGCGCTCGCGCTCAACGTGGCCGTCATCTGGTTCGTCTACGGCAAGGAGCTCCGGAAGCCGTTCCCGAAGCTCGAGGCGACGCTGCCGCCCGCCGTCAGCCGCTCCGCGGTGTGGAAGGGCGCTGTCGTCAGCGTCGTGGTCGTCGTCGCGTTCGCCCTGGGTGCGCCGCCGCCGCTCGCGGCCATTCTCGGGGGCTCGGCGATGCTGCTCTCGCGCGCGACGGATCCGAAGCTCCTCTACGCGCGCATCGACTGGACGCTGCTCGCCCTCTTCGTCGGGCTCTTCGTCGTGGTGGCCGGCCTCGACGAATCGGGCGTCTCGATGAAGCTCCGGAACGCCCTCGCCGTCCTGCGCGTCGACACCGTCTTCGGCATGACCGTCCTCGCCGGCATCCTGTCGAACGTCGTCAGCAACGTTCCGGCGGTCATGGTGCTCAAATCGAGCGTACTCGCGCTCCCCCACCCTCACACCGCATGGCTCACGCTCGCCATGGCTTCCACCCTGAGCGGCAACCTGACGCTTCCCGGCTCGCTGGCAACGATCATCGTCGTCGAGCGAGCCCGCGAGCGAACCCACATCTCATTCCTGGATTTCGTGAAGGTCGGCGCGCCCAGCGCGCTCCTCGGCGCCACCTTCGGAGCCCTCTGGCTCGGGCGCTGAATCGGGGGTACGTCCGTTCGGCGATGAATGACAGTGCCCTGAGAATGCCGGACGACGAGGGCCTGTTCGGGCCTGGCAGCGTGACGTGGCGCGTTCATGCGAGCCCCGCGATGCTCATCGGCGGGCTCCGCGCGCTGCTCATCCAGACGCTCCACCCGCTCGCGATGGCGGGCGTCGCGCAGCACAGTGACTATCGGACCCGCGGGCTTCACCGGCTTCGCCGCACGACGCAGTACGTGCTCACGGTGACCTACGGCGATACCGCCGCGGCGCGCTCCGCGGGCGAACAGGTCCGGCGCGTGCACGAACGGATCCGCGGCGTCGATCCCGTGACGGGGCGCGAGTACAGCGCTGCCGATCCGGAGACGCTCCTCTGGGTCCACTGTGCGGAGGTGCACTCGTTCTGCGCCGCGTACCGCGCGTACGGCGGCGTCCTCGACGACGCGGAGCGCGACCGTTACTACGCGGAGAGCGCCCGCGCGGCGGCGCTGGTCGGTATCCCGCGAGACCAGGTTCCGAAATCGGCGCTCGAGATGCGCGCGTACTTCGAGCGGATGCGTCCGTCGCTGTGCGTCTCGCAGTCGGCACTGGACGCGATCCGGTTTCTCGCAGCGCCGCGCCTCTCGCGGAAGAACCTGAAGGTGACCCTGAGCATGCGGATCGCCGCTGCAGCCGCCATCGGTCTCGTCCCGGAGCACCTGCGGGAGCTCATGGGCATCGAACGCCCGTGGGTCGTCGACGCGGCGACGTTCGCCGGGCTCCGCGCGGCGTGGGGGCCCCTCTCGCGGCTCCTCGAGCTCCCCGACTCGGAGGACGCGAACATCGCGCGGCTCCGGAGCTTCGCTGCGACGAACCCTTTCGGAGCGCCCGTCGCTCATGCAAGGGTCGCGCAAGCTTCATGACGGAAACCGCGTGACCCGGCGAGGGAACGGCGCTCTTCGCTGCTCGGGCTGTCGCCTGCACGGCAGCCTCTGTGTGTGCGAGCTCGTCCCGAAGCTCGAGACGCGCACGCGTCTCGTCCTTTACATCCATCGGTTCGAGGAGCGAAAGCCGACCAATACCGGGCTCCTCGCCGCGTCGTGTCTCGCGGGGAGCGACGTGCGCTTTCGCGGGCGTCCGGAGGATGACGAGCCGTTCTCGTGCCCGGAGGGCTCGCGTGCGCTCGTGCTCTTTCCCTACGAGGACGCGACGCCACTCGACCAGGTCGTGCTCGACGACAGACCGGTGACGCTCGTCGTCCCCGACGGCAACTGGCGTCAGGCGTCGAAGATGTACAAGCGCGTCACGGGGCTCCGCGGGCTCCCCTGCGTGTCACTGCCGGCGGGGCCGCGCTCGTCGTACCGGCTCCGTTCCGAGGCGCACGATTCCGGGCTCTCGACGCTCGAGGCGATCGCGCGCGCGTTCGGCATCCTCGAGAGCGTCGCGGTGCAGCGCGCAATGGAAGCCGTGTTTCTCGCGATGGTCGAGCGAACCCTCTGGGCACGCGGCGGCGTCCCACGCTCCGCCGTCACGAGCGGCATCCCCGACGGCGTACGCCGTCACGACCCGCGCAGCGTCCCTCGCTCGAATCGAGGGCCCTCATGAATCCAGCGACTTCGGACCCGCGACCCCGCGCTCCTGAACGTCAGTGCGCTCGGTAACGACCATCGTCTCCGTGCTCTCCTCTCCTGCATCGAGGGCGATCGACGGGACCTCCACTCGAATCGAAAGCTCGCGGAGCCGCTTGCAGCGTGCGACGAGGATCGGCTCTTCGGTGGCGAGAAACCAGCGCTCCACCTGTGCGAGCCCTCGCGCGTACGCCTCCGTTCTCCCGGCGCGCCAGGCGATGCGCGCTCGCGTCTCCTCCAGCAGGCCGAGCACCAGCGGATGCTCGCAACCCTCGAGCCGCGCCACGGCCCGGTCGATCCTGTCGAGCGCCGCATCGACGCGGCCGAGCGCGGCGTCCGCCACGGCCAGCTCCTGCTCCAGCGAAACGAAGAGCGGAGCGAACTCGAGATCCCTCTTCGTTGCTCGAGTGAGCACGGTTTCGCACAGCTCCTTGGCCGCGGCGTGCTCGCCGAGCATGTTGAAGCCACGCGCGACGTGACCGTTGACCAGGGTCCAGCCCACCTGGCCGCGGCGCTTCTCCATCTCTTCGCGGGGGAAAGCGCGCGAGTGCTTGGAGCGATCGGTCAGCTCCCCCCGGATTAGAAGCAAGACGCTCTCCGTCACGCGAGCGTGGTCTTCGAGAGAAGGCAGCGTTCTGCTCAAGAGCTCGATCTGATGCGCGATGCGCGTACAATTCACTATGTCATCCAGCGGCGGATACACGGTCAGGAGTGATACGCCCTGCCACGTCTCGACCTGCCAGACGGAGGCGACGTGAGCGGCGTGCTCTTCCATCTGTTCCCGGTGCGGTGCCGCCTTCGAGAACTCGCCACGGATCGTGTAGTAGAGCCAGCGTAGCTGGCTTGCGATCATCGCGTAGAGCTTCAGGCCGGCTTCGTCGAGCGCGTCTGCGCTCTCGAGCGCACCCCGGCCGTCGGCGCGAAGGATGGCCATCGCGCCTCGCGCGAAGTGGGCACCGGCGATGTAGAGCTTGCGCGCGTCGGCAGGGAGAGTCGGGTAGTAACGAGGATTCTGGAATCGCGCCAGCAGCGCGTTGAAGGTCTCGTAAGCCTCCGCCTGGCTGTCGTGAGCGATGTGCTGCAACGCGACGCAATACTGGTAGATCCCGACGGGCGTCAGGCGCTCGGGCAAGATGGCAAACGGCTCGAGTACTGCCGCGATGCGGGCCGCGCGACTGGCATCGAGCGTCAGTGCGGCCGCACCGGTGAGCGTCGTTACCGCCGTGAAGAGCTGTACGAGGATCTTGTCGAACGAATATTTTCGCTCGACCCTCGGGGACAGCGAGAAGCGAACGAAAGCGGCGGCGATCCCGACGATGAGCGACAGCCATCCTCCGAGGAACCGGCGCAAGAAACGTGCGGTGCGGAGGCCGGAGAGGTCCTCGAGTACATCCAGCGCCTCGGGGCCGTAGCGCTCGCCCCACGATCTGTCCTCGTAGAAACCGGCTTGCGCCAGCGCGGCGAGCAGAGGCATTCGTTCGTAGATCGAACGACGCTCCCGGTTATAGACGTGGAGGGCGGCGGCGAGGGGTGGGCCAGCGCGGTGCAAATTGGCGATCAGGGTGCCCGTGAGCGCGTCGTGCGTAACGCCCGCGATGATCTCCGCTCCGCGTTGCTCTTCCCGGCCCTGTATGAGGTGAAACCCTGCTTGAAGTCGTAGCGCCGGACTCTCTTCGCCGATCGAGCCTGCCAGCCGAAGCAACAAATTGCCCAGGCGACGATGATTCTTCTCGAGATCGATGGTCGCCATTCCAGCGAGCAGGGCTTTGCGGAGAGCCGCGCTGCTGAATCGGTATCCGTCGCCCTCGAAGTAGAGCACGTCCGCGAGCGCCAGCTCATCCAGGAGAGACAGCGCGCGCTGCTCCTCGTCCTTCTCGACGAGCAGCTTGCATAGCTCGAGCGTGGTCCGATGGCGGTGAAGACAGAGACATTCGGCGAGGCTCCGAGCTTCTTCGGTGAGGCTACGGAATCGGAGAGAGAGCACGTCCGCGAGCGCGCCGGGTAGCTCCGCCTCGGCGACGCGATCGGGAAGCGTCCAGACACCGGACGCATAGCTGATCGTACCCTCCAGAAGCAGCTGGCGCGAAATTGCCAGAGCGTGCGCCGGGCTGCCTGCCGTCCATTCGAAGAGCCATTCCGCGAATCGCTCGACCTTCGGGGCGTCGCTGAACAGCGACCGCGTCAGCTCGAGCATCTCGGGAGCGGTCAGCCCCTGGAGCTCGACGCGCGCGGAGCGCTCGCGAAGCGTCGACAGACCGATCGCGGCATCGATCTCCATCGCGCCCACGGTCGCCATCATCGCGATGGGAAGCTCCGCGGACGCCTTCGCGAGAGCGACCAGCAAACCGAGGCTCGCGTCGTCCGCGTCCTCGACGTTGTCGATCTGGATGACGAGCGGCGTATCGCGGCTGACCGCGGCGAACCATCCGTCGAGCGCCCATCCGACCTGCGGCGGATCTGCCGCGGACGTTTGTGGTGGCCGTTCCGGAGCGCCGAGGCGGCCCTTCACGTCTGCGCCGAGGGCGGAGAGCGCCGCATGAAACGGACCCGAGTGCGTCTGTGCGGCGACCGGGGCCGCATCGAGAAGGCGTCTCGCCAGTGCTCCCGTCGTCCCATGCACATGGCGAGAGGTGCTCGCGTCGACACGAACTACCGCCGCCCCCGCGAGCTGAGCCGCAACGCCGGCCTCCTCCAGAAAGCGGCTGCGCCCCATGCCTGCGTCGGCCTGGATGATCACGGCTCCCCCGCGGCCCTGGAGCGCCCCTTCCGTGATGGCGTGGACGTGTTCGATGGCCTGCTGTCTGCCGACGAAGCGCGGGTTCGCCAGAAAGCTCGTCGCGAGCTGGGCGTTCTCCGTGGCGTCCTCCGCCAGGCGTCCGATCACCGTGAGACGGGCGATGACCTCCGCTGCCGTGGCGGGTCGCGCGCGCGGATCGATACTCAGCAACGAAAGGACGAGCATATCGAGGTCCGCGGGGATCTCTCGCGCGAGCGCAGACGGTGCGGAGGGCGGGACCTTCCAGAGCTCGAGTAGCGCCTCGAGCTTGCCCGTTGAAAAAGCGTGCCGCCCCGTCAGAAGCCAGTATGCGAGGGCCCCCAGGGCAAAAAGATCCGTGCGCGCGTCGAGCGGCGCGAAGCTCAACGCCTCCGGCGCGACGAGCGGTGGGGTCCCGACCACGACGTGCGAGCTTCCGAAGGACGCCAGTGCGCCGAAGTCGAGCAGCTTGCACCGGCCGTCCTTCGTCATCCGAACATTGCCCGGACTGAGATCGCGATGCACCAGACGGCGCGCGTGCAACAGCGAAAGAGACGTGGCGACGTCACGGAGACATGCGCACCCTTCGACGTAAGGCATGGGCGCGGCGCGCCGCAGGTCCTGACCGTCCAGGAGTTCCATCGTGTAGAAAGGACCGTCGGGATCGATGCCGTAGTCGAAGACCTGGATGATCCGCGGATGGTCGAGCGTCTTCAGCACTCGAAACTCGCGTTCGAGCGCTTCCACGAAGTACGGACTCTCGGCGCCCTTGGCGGTCACGCGCTTCAGCGCGCGCTCCTTCCCGTCGACCCGATCGAACACTCGGTAGACGACGCCCATACCCCCCTGAGCCAGCTGCTCGATCACGGCGTAACGAGTCATCGAAGCCTCGCTCTTCGAGCCGGTCGAGCTCGCCGGCAAGGACGCGCGGCGAGGCAGCGGACGGTGGTCGGTCACTTTGCTTCTCTGCACGGGAGCCGGATTCTTCAGGTTAGCGTAGCCCCGATCGGGATGGCGGGGTCCGACCCTCGATACGTTCGAATGGGAACCCGGACGATGTAGGTGGCCTTCGGTCGCCCCGCTACACGCCGACCAGGTCTCACTCGGCGCTGGCACGTGGCGCAGCGGCCGCAGCCACGTGTTTTCTCTGCACTACGGCGCGATGCTGCGGGCGTGGATGGCTCGTACTGTGTCGATGGTGTCGGCTTCGGAGGCGGGCTTGTCGTCGCGGTAGCGCTTCACTCGAGCGAAGCGGAGAGCGACGCCACCGGGGTATTGCGAGCTGGTTTGTACGCCGTCGAAGGCTATCTCGACGACGAGCTCAGGCTTGACGTAGACGACCCAGTCACTGCGCGAGAGCTCGAGGGACTTGAGCTTTTCGGTTTGCCAGCGGAGGAGCTCGTCGGTGAGGCCCTTGAAGGTCTTGCCGAGCATGACGAAGGCGTTGTTCGTCGGATCGCGGGCGCCGAGGTGCAGGTTACTGAGGAAGCCTTTGCGCCGGCCGGAGCCCCATTCGGCGGCGAGCACGACGAGATCCAGCGTGTGCGCCTTCTTCAGCTTCATCCACGAGGCGCCGCGGCGGCCCGCTTCGTACGGCGACGCGACGTCCTTCGCCATCACACCCTCGTGGCCTAGCTCGAGAGCTCTGTCGAGAAAGAGCTCGGCTTCTTCTGGGCTCCGCGCGACCAATCGCTCCACACGCTGGGACGGCGCGGTGAGTCGCTCGAGCGCGGCGAACCGCTCGCCCTCCGGGTGCTCGAGGAGCTCACCGCCGTCGAGGTAGAGCAGATCGAAGTAGAACGGATGTAGCGGAAGCGTGTCGCGGAGCGCGTGCACGTCGAGCTTGCGCCCGAAGCGCCGCATCGTCGTCTGGAACGGCGCGGGGCGACCGCCGCTTCCGACGGCGATGGCCTCCCCGTCGAGGATGAGGCTCTTCGCGGGCAGCGCGAGCGTCGATTCGACGATCTCCGGTACGCGCTCGGTGACGTCGTTGAGGCTCCGCGTGAAGACGCGGACGTCGCTGCCGTCTTTGTGAACCTGGATGCGCGCGCCGTCGAGCTTGTGCTCGAGTGACAGCTCGGTGCGCCCGTCGAAGGCCTCGGTGAGTGTCGCGGCGGTCTGCGCGAGCATGGGCCCGATGGGACGGAGCACCTCGACGCGAAACTCCGCGAGCCCTGCTTCACCCTGCGCGAGCGCGACGGCAGCGACGCGCTTGGCGTCTCCCGCGAGCATGACGGCACGGCGGACGTTCGTGGCGCTCACCCTGGCGGCCTTCGCGATGGCGTCGAGGAGGATCCCCTCGAGCGCGCCCTGACGGAGCTCCCAGACGAGGAGCCGCTCGAGGAACGGCTGCTCGAGCGCCGTCGCGCGCGCGAACAGCTCGGCGAGGGCCTGCATGCGGAGGCTCGCCGAGCGCGCGCCGCGGATCGCCGCGATGCGGTCGAGCACGGCGTCGACGTCGTGCAACGTCAGGCTCGGTTCGGCGGCGGCGTCCGGTGTCTCGAGGGAACGGACGGCCGCGTACCCGAGCCCGATCTTTCCCTGACGGAGCTCACCGGACAAAAATCCGACGCCGATCGCCGCCTCGTCGGGCGTCATGCGCGAGAGACACGCGGCGAGGAGCTCGATCTTCGTCGAGCGGGCCCGCGTCGCGGTGACGGCGCGCGAGGCTTCGGCAATTTCCTGGAAGAGCATCGCTGACTCGGCCCGGTCGCTCGCGCGGCCGGACGCCCTCAGGAAGACGGAGGAGCGTCGCGCCGTCGCTCGAGCTCGTATTCATCGAGCTTGCTCCGTAGAAGCGCAAGCTCCTGGGCGAGACGCAGGTTCTTCTGGATCAGGCCGGACACCACGACGGTCAGGTAAAGGAGCATCGCGAACGAGAGGAGCGCCGCGAGCGCGACGAGGAGGAGCGGCTGGTAGACGATGCCGAACCACCGCGCGAGCGCCGCCCAGGGATGGATCCACCAGCCGAGGAGCACGGGGAAGAGCGCCGCGCCGAGCCACGGTAACCAGAGGACCTGCTGGATACGCCGCCGACGGATGAGCTCGACGACGAGCGCCGTCGCGATGATCGACGCGACGAGCGCGACCAGCTGATACGGCTCGACGCTCATGCGGCTCACGCCTCGTCGCTCTGCGCGCCTTGCTTCTTGGGCGCGCGATCCACGCGCCCTATCAGGAGCGCGATGGTGACCTTGAGCATGTAATAGACCGCGCCGATGGCGTTGATCGACGACTCGCCCTCGCCGCGCGGACGCATCCGCACCGGCCGCTCCGCGATGCGACACCCGGCGCGCTGAAGGCGCACGAGGGAATCGACCTCGGGATAGTCGGAGGCGTACTCGGCGTGCAGCACGGCGAGCGCACGGGCGTTCCCCGCCCAGCACCCCGATGTCGGATCGGTGATCGTGAGGCCCGACACGACGCGCAGCATGAACGAGAACCAGCGCGACCCGAGACGGCGCGCCCACGTCGACTGAAAGCCCTCTCGCTCGAGGTAGCGCGAGCCGAGCACGAAGTCCGCCTCCCCTGCCTCGATGGGCGCGACGAGCGACGCGACCGACGCGGGATCGTGCTGCCCGTCCCCATCGAGCCGCACCATGGCCCGGTACTCGCGCTCGAGCCCCCACGCGATGCCGGCCTGGACCGTCGCGCCGATCCCGCAGTTGAACGGGAGCCGGAGAACCGACGCGCCCGCCTCTCTTGCGATCCGGGCTGTACCGTCCAATGAGCCATCGTCGATAACGAGAACGTCGGGGGCCTCGGACAGCGTCCGGAGCTCGGCGATGACGTGCGCGATGTTCGCCGCCTCGTTCCACGCGGGGATGACCGCGAGCCTGCGCCGCACCGGTCGTTTTGACGCGACCCGTCCCGTGAGTGGTCGGTCTCGTTCGTCTCCCACGGCCTGCATTACGTCATCCGGTCCGCCTCGTATGACGCGTCGAGGCTCTTTCGGACCAATCGGAGCATTCGTCGAGGCCGGTGACAATAGCGCGATCTGGTGACGGACGCGCCGCTCCGTTTGCACGCCGCCAAATCGGCGTGGCAGCATGCGAGGGCATGCACCGCCGCCTACGCCTCCCCTCCGGGTTCGGCCTGGCCGTGTGCTGCGCGTGCGGGGGACGGCAGCTTCCGGCCCCGCCTCGCGCGGAGGCGTGCAAGGTCGTCTCGCTGTCGATCGTCGCCACCAACGACGTGCACGGCCAGCTCGAGCGGCTTCCCATCGTCGCGGGATTCGTGAACAACTTGAAGAAGGCGCGCCCCGACTCGGGCGTGCTCCTGGTCGACGCGGGCGACGCCTTCCAGGGCACGATCGAGTCGAACATGAACGAGGGCGCGGCGGTCATCGCCGCTTACCGGGCGATGGGCTACGCCGCCTTCACGCTCGGTAACCACGAGTTCGACTTTGGCCCCGAGGGTCCGGCGAACCGCCCTCTGGGGCCCGGGGACGACCTCCACGGTGCCCTCAAGCGGCGCATCGCCGAGGCGCCATTCGCCGTCCTCGCCGCGAACCTCCTCGACGCGAGCGGCCGGCCACCGATGTGGCCACATCTCACCGCATCGACCGAAGTCACGGTCCGCGGTGTGCGGATAGGGCTCGTCGGGGTGCTCACCGAGAACGCCGCGGAGGTCATCAAGCGCCCGAACTTCGACGATCTGCGGGCCGCGCCGATGGCGCCCGCGACGGTGCGCGAGGCGACCGCGCTGCGCAAGGGCGGCGCGGATCTCATCGTCGTCCTCGCGCACGAGGGCGGCGAGTGCACTCGCTTCGACGACCCCCTCGACACGTCGTCGTGCAATCCGAATAGCGAGATCTTCCGCTACGCGCGCGCATTGCCGCACGGCATGGTCGACGTCATCGTGGGCGGCCACAAGAACGCCGGCGTCGCGCACGTCGTTGCGGGCATCCCCGTCGTGCATGCGCCATCGAATCTCCTCGCCTTCTCGCGCGTCGATCTGACGTTCGACCCAGCGACACGGCGGCTCGTCGATAGCCGCGTGTTCCCCCCGCACCCCGTGTGCACCGTGCCGATGGAGGCCGGCTGCAATCCGGGCATCTACGAGGGCGCGCCCGTCGTCGCCGACGGAGCAACCGCCGCCGCGATAAAGCCCGCCCTCGACGCGGCGCGAGAGCTCCGCGAGAAGATGCTCGGCGTCGTGGTGGAAGCCCCGTTTCCCGCCGCAAAGCACGGCGAGACAGCGCTCGCGAATCTCTTCGCCGACATCATGCGCGAGGCGGTACCGGGCAGTGACGTCTCGCTCGGCAACGCCGGGAGCGTCCGTGACGTGCTCCCCGAGGGCGAGCTCACCTTCGGCAAGCTCCACCACGTGATGCCCTTCGACAACGAGCTCGCACGCGTCGAGCTCACCGGCGCAGAGCTCACGCAGGCCCTCGAAGGGAGCCTCACCGACGAGGCGCACGGCGAGCCGGCCATCTCCGGCCTCCGCGTGAAGGGCGAGTGCGCGAACGGCGCGCTCAAGGTCACCCTCACCCACCCCGACGGCGCCGCCGTCCGCGACGACGAGAAGCTCACCCTCGCGACGAGCGACTATCTCGCGCTCGGCGGTGACAAGCTCCTCACGCCGCTTCACCTGTCCGACGCTCGCGTCGTCCTCGACACCGGTAAATCCGTCCGCGACGCCCTCATCACCGGCATGCAGAAGCGCCGCTCGCTACGCCCGACCGATCCCGCGCTCTTCGATCCGGACCACCCGCGAATAAAGCTCCCAGGGATGTGTCCGGTGCGCTGTCCGAAGTGACGGGATGCGGGGAATCCAGTCCTCGGAACACGTCGAGGTCGGACTCATGCTAGATCATGTTCGTGCAACGAGCCGTTCTCACCACTCATGAAGAAGCCAAGAAGGCCGAGCGTGAAGAGATCCGGCGTATGACGCCCGAGCAGCGCCTTCGCATCGGCGCCGAGCTCCACGCCTTCTGGGTCCGGAACTACCATCGCGATGCTCCCCGACTGGATCGAACTGTGCGAGTCCTTCAGCGCGAACGGCGTTGAATTCCTTCTCGTAGGTGGCCAGGCCGTGATCGCTCACGGCTACCCACGGCTGACGAAGGACATGGACCTGTGGGTTCGCCCCACGAGTGCCAATGGCGAGCGGGTGCTCCGTGCTCTCGCGGCGTTCGGCGCTGCACCAGAGCAAGTGCTCGCAAGCCAGTTCGAGGATCACCGGACACTCCTCGTGCTCGGGCGCGAGCCGTTTCGAGTCGATATTCTGACCGACATTCCTGGCGTTTCCTTCGACGAGGCGTGGCGCGAGCGTGCGAGCGTAAATCTGGACGGAGTGGACGTGCCGCTCATCAGCAAACGTCTCCTCATCCAGAACAAGAGAGCCGTTGGGCGATTGCAGGATCTGGCGGATGCCGAAGAGCTGGACAAAATCTGAGGGCTCGCCCAGGTTGCCTCCGGGCACGTGTTCCACGTCGCGAGTCTCTTTGGTGTAGCGTGAGCGCCAGCGATGGCGTCTTCCGAGGAGCGTTCGCCGATCGGCGCCAGATCTGCGGTATGGCCGGCGGCCGTCGCATCGGGCTCTCTCGTCGCTCAGCACGTCGCCGGCCGGGCCACGCGCGACGCGCTTTTTCTGTCGCATTTCGGGCTGGGCTTGCTGCCCGACGCGATGATCGGCGCGGCGGTCCTGTCGTTGATCGCGGTTCTCGCCATCTCGTGGACGCTCGCGAGAAGCGGCCCTGCACTCGTAGTACCGACGCTCTTCGCGCTCAGCGCGGCGCTCTTTCTCGTCGAGTCGTGGCTCAGCCTCCGCAGCGAGCGCGCAGCAACGGTCGCGGTTTACGCTCATATCGCCGTCTTCAGCTCGACCGCGGTGAGCGCGTTCTGGTCGCTGGTCAACGAGCGATTCGACCCGCACGAGGCCAAGAAGCTCGTCGGGCGGATCGCGAGTGGCGGCACGGTCGGCGGCATCCTCGGCGGCGTCGTCACGTGGCGCGCTGCGGCTCACCTGTCGGTGCCGTCGATGCTGGCGCTTCTCGCGGGCATCAACGCCGTCGGTCTCGGAGCATCGCTGAGCGTTGCGCGCGGCGCTCACGGCACCGGAGAGACAGTGGAATCCGTCGCGGGCGGCGGATGGAAGGTCGTACGCGAGCTCCCCTACCTCCGTGACCTCGCGCTCCTCGTACTTGCCGGTGCGATCGTCCAGGCGCTCCTCGACTGGCTCCTGAGCGCGCACGCGTCGCACGCCTACGGCAAGGGGGCCGAGCTCCTCGGCTTCTTCGCGCTCTTCAACATGGTGGTCGGCGTGCTGTCGTTCGTCGCGCAGACGAGCCTATCGCGGCCCTTGCTGGAGCGGCGCGGCCTCGTGACGACCGTGCAATCCGAGCCCGTCGCCGTCGTCCTCTGTTCGGTGCTCGCACTGATCGCGCCTCACCTTTCCGCGGTGGTCCTCCTGCGCGGTGGCGAGGCAGTGACACGCAACTCGCTCTATCGCTCGGCCTATGAGCTCTTCTACACGCCCCTCCCGACCGCGAAGAAGCGCGCCACGAAGACGTTGATCGACGTCGGAGTCGACCGCGCCGGCACGATGCTCGCGAGCGTCGGGCTCCTCGCCGTGGTTCATCTCGGCCTCGACGACGCGACCCGCATCGTCCTCATCGCCGCCATGGCGCTGGCCGGGGTCGCGTGGCTCGTCTCCACGCGCCTGCACGAAGGCTACGTATCTGCGCTCGCCGCGAGCCTGGAATCCGGCGCGATCGCACTGGGCAACGAGGAAACGATGGACCTGACGACTCGGAAGACCCTCGCCGAGACTACGGCGCTCCTCGACGCCGGAAAGCTTCTCGCCCGGGTCGAACGGTTCCAGAGCGCGAAGGCGAACACGGCAACCGGAACGACGGAGCCTGTGACCGACGACCTGGGCGCACGCGTTCGGGAGCTGGGGAGCGGAGACACGGCACGCACCAAGGCTGCGCTGGCCGCACCGCTTTCGACCGCGCTCGTGGCGTTCGCGATCCCTCTCCTCGCGAACGATGCCGTGGCGCGCGATGCGGTGCGCGCGCTGCGGAACGTCGCGCCTCGAGCAACAGGGCAGCTTCTGGACGCGCTGCTCGATCACGACGTCGACGTGCGCGTCCGCCGGCGCCTCCCGCGGGTGCTCAAGGTCTGTCGGACAGAGCGAGCCGCAGCCGGCCTCTTCATGGCGCTCGGCGATCCGGTGTTCGACGTTCGCACACAGGTAGCACTCGCGCTCACCGAGATGCAAGACGCGGGACAGGTCGTCCTCGCGCGCGAAAAGGTCTTCGACCTGGCCGTCCACGAGCTCACGGCTTGTCCCGAGCCGGATGACGCGGAGCGAAGTCGCCGTCTCGGCCACGTCTTCACAATGCTCGGCCTCGTGCTCGAGCGCGAACCGCTCCGGATCGCGCACCGGACGATCCGCGGCGACGACCCGCGCCTGCGCGGCACCGCCCAGGAATATCTCGAGGTGACACTGCCTCAGCGCGTCCGCGACGTGCTTCTCCCACTGCTCGGCGCTCCGCAGCCGGCTTCAGCAAGGAGCACATGACGACGATCGCTGACCGCTTCGAGATCGAGTCCGTCGCGGGAGAAGGCGGCATGGGCATCGTCTATCGCGCGCGCGATCTCGGCTCGCCGACGCACGCGACGGTCGCGCTCAAGGTGGTGCGCGGCGCGTTCGCCAACGCGCGGTTCGAGCGTGAAGCAACGCTGCTCGCGGAGCTGGAGGGCGAAGGCATCGTCCGGTACGTTGCGCATGGTCGGATCGACGCCCAGTCGATGTTTCTGGCGATGGAATGGCTCGAGGGCGAAGCGCTGGACGTGCGACTGACGCGCGGCCCGCTCGCGATGGAAGACTGTCTCACCCTCGGTCGCCGTCTCGCCCGCGCGCTCGGTGTCGCACATGCGCGCGGCGTGGTGCACCGTGACGTGAAGCCGGGCAACGTGATCTTGCGGGGTGGCCCCGCCGGGGCGACGCTGGTGGACTTCGGCATCGCACGCGCCGGCGCCCTGCGAGCCATGACGGCCACGGGAGCCATACTCGGCACGCCGCAGTACATGGCCCCGGAGCAAGCACGCGGCGAACGCCTGGACGCGCGTGCCGACGTCTTTGCGCTCGGCTGTGTCCTCTTCGAGTGCCTGAGCGGACGGGCAGCGTTCATCGGCGCGCACGTCGTCGCCGTCCTCGCGAAGATCCTGCTCGATCCCGCGGAGCGAGTGAGCGCGCTCCGGCCCGGCGTGCCCGCTGCTCTCGACGAGCTCGTCACCCGGCTGCTCGAGAAATCGCCCGCTGCGCGGCCTGCAGACGGCGCCGCCGTCGCGATCGCCCTCGACGCCATCCAGGCAGATGACGCGCCCGTCGTGCGGAGTTCCCGCGTCTCGTCCATCGGAACGACGGAGCGGCGTCTTGCGACGGTCATCATGGCGCGCGTCGCGACCGGGCCGGCGGCGACCCAGGGCGACGTCTTCGACGATACCGACGTGGCGCTTCGCGGCGTGACGTCCGAGATGCACAGCATCGACCTCGCTGCTCTTCTCGGCGTGACGGTGACCGCGCTCGCCAGCGGCACGCTCGTCGGTGCCGTCGTGGCCGAAGCGGAAGCCGGAAACGCGGCCGAACGAGCCATCCGCTGCGCGATTGCACTGCGCGCCGAGCTGTCGGGCGCGACCATCTCCGTCGCGACCGGACGCGCCGTCATCGCTGGCCAGCTCCCGGTCGGCGAAGCCATCGACCGAGCCGCGCTCCTCCTCGAGAAGCACGGCGATGGCGGCGGCATCTTCATCGACGAGGCGACGGCGTCGATGATCGAGGGGCGCTTCGTCGTCGACCGAACGGCAGCCGCTATCTCGGTGACGGGAGAGCGCGCCGCGACCGAGCGCATCCGGACGGTGCTGGGCCGCGAGATTGCGTGCGTCGGACGCACACGAGAGCTCGCACTGCTCGAGTCCACCTTCAGGGAGTGCGTGGACGAACCGATCGCCCGGGCGCTGGTCGTTATCGCCCAGCCCGGCATCGGCAAGACACGTCTGCGACGCGAGCTCACGTCGCGCGTCCGAGCATGGGAATCGCCGCCCGCGGTGTGGCTCGCGCTGGCCGATCCGGTGACGCAGGGAGCCTCGTATGCACTTGCCGGCGACCTGCTGCGGCGCGTGCTCGACGTGGCACCCGGTGACGCGAAGACTCGGCGCGACGGCCTGCTCGCTCGAGTGGCGAGGAACGGGACGAGCAAGGGTTTCGAGCCCGGGTTCATCGCGAGATTTCTGGGAGAAATCGTCGAGATCCCGTTCGGTGACGAGGACGAGGCGCTCCGGGCGGCCCGTCGAAGCCCCGAGCTGATGCGCGCGCGGCTCGTCGATGCGGCGTCCGCGTTCATCGGCGCCGAGCTCGAGCGCCATCCGGTCCTGCTGGTGGTCGAAGACGTGCACTGGGCGGACATCGCGAGCGTGCGCCTGCTCGGCAGCGTACTCGAGCGGCTGAAGGACGCTCCGTTGATGATTCTCGCGCTCGCGCGACCGTCGGTCGACGAGGTTCACCCGCGTCTCTGGGAGGAGCACCGCGCGTCGCGGTTCGTGCTCGAACCTCTGCTGCGCAAGGCGGCCGAGAAGCTCGCGCGGGCGGTGCTGGGGCACGACACCGGCGTCGACGCGATCGTGAAGCGGGCGGCAGGTAACCCGCTGTTCGTCGAAGAGCTCGCGCGCGTCTCTGCCGAGGGCGGTGGCGCGGACGACCTGCCTCCGACCATCGCCGCAGCAGCCGAGGCGCGTCTCTCCCTTCTGTCGGCGGAAGCGCGTCAGGTGCTCCGCGCCTCCGCGGTGTTCGGCGAGCGGTTCTGGCCTGGAGCGGTCGGCAAGCTCGTCGGTTCGCCGCTCGCTTCACGGGTCGGGACGCATCTCGACGCGCTGGAGCAGCTCGAGGTCGTCAGCGCAGAGCCGACCTCCCGGTTCGCGAGCGAGCGCGAGTACGTCTTCCGTCACGCGCTCGTTCGCGACGCGGCGTACGCCATGCTGACGGACGAGGACCGCGTGATCGGCCACGCCCTGGCGGCCGAGTGGCTCGAGCCGCACGCCTCCGACGCCGCGGTGCTCGCGCAGCATTTCGAGCTCGGTGAGCGGCGCGCAGAAGCAGCGCGCTTTCACGTGATCGCGGCAGAGAACGCACTCGCTGCCATGGACGCTGCCGGGATTGCAAGGCACGTCGCGAGCGCCGAGACCTGCGCCGCGAGCGGTGAGCTGCTCGGGCGCGCGCGTCTCGCGCAAGCGGACATGTCACTCTGGAACGGCGACAACCGTGCGGCGGGGAGAGACGCGCGCGACGCCATGTCACTGGTCGAACGCGGCACCGCGCGCTGGTTCGACGCCGCGGGCATCGCTGCCGTGGCTTTCGGCAAGCTCGACGACACCATCGAGACCTTCTCCGCCGTCGAGGCGCTCGAGCAGACCGCGGCGAGCGAGCCGAGCTCCGGGCGTTCGCGCGCCGTCGCGCGTATCCGCGCAGGCATCCAGCTGGCGTATTTCGGCGAGCTCGCACGGACCGACACGCTCCTCGACGGGTGCGAGCGCGAGCCGGGAGCCGATGGGGACGCCGGCGTGCTCGCGTGGCTCTGCGACGCCGCGTTCGACCGCATGTTCGCGAGCGGTGAGCCCGTTCATCCGTCGCGATTCCTTCGTGGACGCGAGCTGTATGGGAGGCTCGGCGATCGACGTGGAGTCGTGGTCCAGACGAGCAACCACATCTTGACGCTGGCCATGCTCGGGGCGTTCGCCGAAGCGCGCGCGGCGTTGCCTGCGTTCGAGAGCGAGAGCGCCGAGATCGGATTCAGATCGGCGAAGCTCATCGCGCCCTGGATAAGGGCGTCGTGCGCGCAAGGAGAGGGTGACGCGGAGCCGATCCTCCACTTCCAGCGGACGACGAGGCGAATGCTGCCTCCGGGGCGCGGGGCGGCGGGAGTCAGCATGTCGCTGGCAGAGCTCCTCGTCCTCAACGGCCACGTCGACGAGGCAGCCGATGAGGTCGCGATCGGCCTCTCCTCGGCGTTCAACACACCCACCTATTGCTGTGTTCTCCTCGCCGTATCATCCATGATCAAGGTGCGCAGAGACGACGTGGCGGGAGCGCTCGACGACTCCGCGCAGGCCATCGCGCTCGCCGCGCGCGGCGTGGGCATCGCCAACGCCTACACCCCGCATCTCGCCCGCTACGAGGCCCTCCACGCCGCACACCTCGAGGAAGAAGCCCGTGCAGTCCTCCGCGACGGCGCCGCAACGATCTGGAGACGCGCCCAGAACCTCGCCGAGTACGGCCCCGGCTACCTGAAACACGCCTGGCGAACCGCCGAGCTCATGCGGCTCGCCGACGAACATGGCGTGGCTCCTCGACTGACGAAGTAGCGGATCGGCCGGCCCGAGCCGGCACGATCCGCATCGATGACTTCGTTCTCAGAGGCCGTGCTGGCCGTAGTCGAAGTCGGTCGCGCTGCTGCAGAGGCCGCAGGTCGTTCCAGAGAACTGTGCCTTCGCCTTCGCGTCGCCGTTGAAGCTCATCTGCCACCACGCGACGGATTGCGGACCGACGCGATCGGGGGAGAGCATCAGAACAAGGTGCCCGCGGATCGTGTCCGCCATGTTCCCGACCGGGTTGTGATAGTAGAGGTACGCAGCGGGGCCCGTGGCGGCATTGATGGCGCTGGCCATGGTAGCCGCCGTATACCCGGTGACGTCGAGGTCTCCGGAGATCGCGAGGTACGGCGTGCTGACCGTGAGCGCGTCGCCACCGTTGAAGATGATGGCGGAGGTGATCCTGGGGTCGGAGTTCGTCGCGGCCACGGTGGCGCTGCCGCCCTGCGAGTGGCCCATCGCGCCGACCTTCGTGAGATCGAGGTGACCGTAGTATGGACTCGACGGATCGGCGTTCGCCGCGGTGGCGTAGTCGATGGCCTTCTTCTGCGCATCGCCGGTGCCAACCTCGCGCGAGTTCGCGGCGACGACGAAGAAGCCGTACGACGCGATGTAGCGAAGCAGGGTTCCGTAGCCCTCGGGCTGCGCGCAGGTCCCGTTACCCCAGGTGAGGACGGGGATCTTCCCTGCCGGCCAGTTCGCGGGGTGATAGACGCTGTACAGCGACATGTTGAGACAGGTTCCGGTATTCGGCGTGCTCTCGGTGCACGGCTGCGGACCGTCGTCGAGGAGTTGCGTCGAAAGGGTCGCGTCTTCCATGAACAGGTTCACGAAGGCGGGGCACGACGCCTGATCCATGGGATCGACGTTCTCGAACCCCTTGCCCATGTTCACGTCCATCGCGCCGCCGTAGGGGCCGAGCTTCACGGTCACGCCGTTCGGCGAAATGAACGTACCGCACGCATCGGTGATCGGCTTGGCGCTGCTCTCGTGAGTTCCGTCACAGGTGATGAGCTTGACGCTCCCGCTGGGTGTGCTGCCGCCGCCATCGTCGCCGGTCTCTCCCGACGGGGTCTTGTCGCCCTTGTCGGAGCTGCACGCCGTCAGCGCCAGCGCAAAAGCAATTCCGGCCGAACACAATGCGGTTCTCCGCAGCAAGCTCGTCATCTCGTTCATGGTAAGGCTCCTCGTCGCTCGGGATTCGAGTGGAGCTGCTTAGCAAGGCAATTGCGCGAGATCCACCGCCGAGTGCGCTCGCCTGTGTGACACGCGCCGCTACACCTGTTGGCGCGACCTGGTCATCGATTGCAGAAGCGACTCAAAACCGACCTGATTACTACAACGCAACGGCACGCGCATCGCGTCAAGCTGCGGACGACACGCCCCGAACCTCGTCGGTGACTATCTTGAACTCGGTCAACTTCGACGCGCCGAACGTCGTGGTGATGGCGCAGTCGGCGGCGTCGCGCCCGCGGGCCATGAGGATGCGCCCGACGCGTGGAACGTTGTGACGCGCGTCGAAGGTGAACCACCGGCCGCCGACGTACGCTTCGAACCAGGCGCTGAAGTCCATCGGTGCAGGGACCGGCGGTACTGCGATATCGCCCAGGTACCCCGTCGCGTACCGCGCGGGAATGTTCATGCACCGGCAGAGCGCGATGGAGAGATGCGCAAAGTCGCGGCAAACACCGACGCGCTCCTGGTGGGCCTCGAACGCCGTCCTCGTCGAACGAGCGAACTGATACCCGAACGTCAGATGACGGTGCACGTAGTCGACGATGGCCTGCACCCGGCGATACCCGCGGGGGGCACTTCCGAACAGCGACCACGCAAGCTCCGAGAGCCGGTCCGTCTCGCAATAGCGACTACCGAGAAGGAACATGACGGCCTCCTCGGGAAGCTGCGCGACCGGCACTTCGTCGGCCGACGGTGCGGTCTGATCCGGAAGGCCGGAGTCCTGAATCAAGAAGTCCGTCGAGAGCTTCAGGATCCCGGCCGGCGCCACGGTCCGAGTGCGGAGGTTCCCGAATTCATCGATGCTCGCGGTGAGGGGCGACGAACCGTTGGACGTTATGATCGCCGGTGTGCGCAGGTCCTGCGCCCGGGACGGATGAACGCTGAGTAGCGCCATCAGGGGGGTCTCGTATTCACAGCGGATCGAAATCTGGTAGCCAGCTCTTATCAACATCGGGGTGCTCGGGTCGCGGTCACTGCAAGCCCGAAGCCAACACCTACCGGGTGCGCGCCCCCATGAAACGGAGCAGGGTGTCCTGACTTTCCCGACAAATCATCGAGTTCCGGCCGTTGCGCCGATGACTCGAGTGGGGCGACTGATCCGCCCGCGACAGAACGCCACGCACATCGAACATGCCGCCCGAGCGAACGCGACGAGATCAGATCAAATGGATTACTCGATACGCCGATTGATTACCCCCTTCGGTCGAACCACTTTTCCTCACGCCAACACCGAACGAGCAGGCGTGACGTCGCGTTGTCGGATCAACGTCACTGAAGATATGCTGATTGGGTGCGTCCATTCTTTCGCGTAGTGCTCGCGCTAGTCGGTGCTTGCGTCACTCACGCGTGCATCGTCCCTTCGGATCTCGACTCCTTTTCCGCCGGCTCGGGGCACAGTCGCCGGAAAGACGGCGGCGTGAACAACCCGGATGCGGGCTCGGGCGGAGCGTCCGCGCCGGACGCGTCGTTCGGCGGCGCACCATCGAGCGGCGGTAGCGGAGGGATCGACGGCGCCGGCGGCGCGAGCGGCGGTGGAATGAGCTTGCCCGACGGCTCGGTCGCCGCCTGCGACGATCGGCGCCGGAACGGCGACGAGACCGACGTCGATTGCGGCGGATCTTGCCGGCAATGCGCCGACGGCGGCTCCTGCGCGGTAGACGCAGACTGCAAGAGCGGCGTCTGCAGCCACGAGTCGTGTCAGCCGGCGAGCTGTAGCGACGCCGCGATGAACGGCATGGAGTCGGACGTCGATTGCGGCGGACCCGATTGTCCCGCTTGCGCGGCCCTCCGTCGCTGCACCGATCCGAAGGATTGCGAGACGGTCTTCTGTCTCGGTCAGCTCTGTCAGGCGCCGACCTGCAACGACGGCATGCAGCAGAGCGACGAGGTCGACACCGATTGCGGCGGACCGAATTGCGCTCCCTGCAAGGGCGGCAGTCACTGCACCGTCGACGCGGATTGCGTCAGCGACGTGTGCTCCGACTCCTTCTGCCAGCTCGATACGTGCGCCGATGAGCGCCAGAACGGCGCCGAGACGGCAAAAGACTGCGGTGGCGGCGGCTGCCCCGGCTGTTCGCCAGGTCAAGCCTGCAAGCTCGCCGACGATTGCGCGAGCGGCGTATGCGCGCGCGGTTCGTGCGCCACGCCGAGCTGCACCGACTCGATCCTGAACGGCACCGAAACGGACGTCGATTGCGGCGGACGTGATTGCCCCGACTGCGCGACGAGCAAAGCGTGTCTGATCGGGAACGATTGCGTCGAGGGGTTCTGCTCGGGCGGCCTGTGCACGACCGCGGAGTGCGTGGACGGGACGCGCAACGGCTCCGAGACGGACACCGACTGCGGCGGCGCGTTCTGTGCTCGCTGCGGCACCGGCAAGACCTGCGCGATCAGCCAGGACTGCGTGAGCCTCGTCTGCACGAGTCTCGCCTGCGCGGCCCCGGCATGCGGCGACGGCGTTAAGAACGGCGCAGAGACCGACACCGACTGCGGCGGCGTTTGCGGCCCCTGTAACGCCGGCGCGATGTGCTCCGTCGACACCGACTGCAAGACCGCCGTGTGTCGCGGCGGCGGCTGTGCGGCCCCGGGATGCACCGACACCACGAAGAACGGCGGCGAGACCGGCATCGACTGCGGTGGTCCGGCATGTCCCGCTTGCCCGACCGGCATGGGCTGCGCAACCGGAAGCGATTGCGCGAGCGGCAAGTGCGCGACCAGCAGCTGTCAGGCGCCGACGTGCACCGACGCCCTCGCGAACGGCAACGAGACCGACACCGACTGCGGCGGCAGCGACTGCACCGCCTGCGCGATCGGCAAGAAATGTGCTACGGGCACCGATTGCGCCGGCGGCTATTGCAGCTCCGGAGTCTGCTCGTCACCCGGTTGCAACGACCACACCAAGGACGGCACCGAATCCGATCAAGACTGTGGCGGCCCGGACTGCCCGAAGTGCCCGCCCGACAGCACGTGCGGCACCAACGGCGATTGTGCGAGCGCGCGCTGCACCGGCGGCAAATGCCAGACTGCGACGTGCTCCGACGGCGTTCTGAACGGGACGGAATCGGGCATCGATTGCGGCGGCGGCGGTTGCCTCACCTGCGCCCCCGGCACGGGTTGCAAGACGGCGTCCGACTGCGCCAGCAAGGTGTGCACGTCGTCCAAATGCCAGGCAGTGAGCTGCTCGGACTTCGTCGAGAACGGCACGGAAACGGACATCGATTGCGGCAGCAACTGCCCGAAGTGCATCGCCGGCAAGGTCTGCTCGTCGAACAGCGACTGCCAGAGTCTCCGTTGCTCGAGCGGCGTGTGCCAGACCGCGTCGTGCTCCGACGCCACGAAGAACGGCGACGAGACGGACACCGACTGCGGCGGGAGCTGCCCCACTTGCGGCACCGGCAAGGCGTGCGGCATGTCCGGCGATTGCGCGAGCCGCGTGTGCAGCGGCGGCGCCTGCAAGGCGGCCTCGTGCACGGACGGAGTCACCAATGGCACCGAGACGGGCAGGGACTGTGGCGGTGGTGGCTGTCCGATCTGCGCAGACGGCCTCGGTTGCACCGCCAGCACCGATTGCCAGAGCGCGCGCTGTGTCAACGGCACCTGCCAGGCGGCGGGCTGCACCGACAGCGTGAAGAACGGCGGCGAGTCGGACGTCGACTGCGGCGGCGCGACGAGCTGCCCGCGTTGCCCGAACGGCAAGACGTGCGCGGCGGCGACGGACTGCACGAGCGCCTATTGCTCGACCACCTGCGCCCCACCGCCCGTACTGCAATTCCCCTACACCCCGACGAACTTCACGCTCACCGGCCTCGACGCGCTGTCGACCGACGACACGACCCTCCTCGATTGCGGCGTCTCGACCTTCGACTCCGGAACGCTCGCATTCGGCAACTGGTGTGGCCAGAACATACCGACCCCGGTCGTGCAGACGCAGACCGGCGGCCCCGACATCGTTGTCGTCCCGGTCCGTAACCTGACGCTCGCCGCAGGCTCATCCATCAAGCTGACCGGCACCCGCCCCGTCGTGTTCGCCGTGTTCGGCAATGCCACCATTGCTGGGACGATCGACGGCGGCGCAAGCGGCATCGTCCCCGGGCCGGGCGGTAACACGAGCTGCGGCACGAGCCTGGGCGGGAGCGGCTCCGGCGAGACCAAGCGCCTCGGCGGCGCGAGCGGTGGTGGTGGCGGCGGCTTCGGCACCGCCGGTGGCAAGGCCGGCAAGGCCGACACCGACGGCAGCAGCAGCACCGGCGGCATCGGCGGCGTGGCGCGAGGTGCCGCAACAGAGAGCCCGCTCATCGCCGGCTGCGCCGGAGGCGTCGCAGGAGATTGCAGCACAGTCGGCGGCGCCGGCGGCGGCGCGATCCAAATGTCCGTCGCGGGCGCGCTCAAGGTCAGCGGCACCGTCCGCAGCGACGGCGGCGCCGGAGCAACGCCCTGCGGCGGCAGCGACGAAGGCGGCGGCACCGGAGGCGGCTCAGGCGGAGCCATCCTCCTCGAAGGCGCAACGCTAGACACGACGGGTTCCACCATCCACGCCAGTGGCGGCAACGGCGGCAAGAACGGCACCTACGCCGGCGTCTACAAATGCGGCGGCGAAAACGGCGGCAACGGCTCCACGACCGCGTCGAGTGCGGGCGCAAACGGCTCGGACTGCCAGGGCGGCAGTTCGGGCGGCGGAGGCGGCTACGGACGGGTCGCGACGGTCGATCGGTGACGTCGGGGAAGCCTGAAACCGGACATCAGTATTCGGCGGACCCCTGCTGGCAGCCCTGAATCGGACATCGACGCCCTGATCCAGGCTCCGAGGAGCCAATTGCGGAACATATCTGTTCAGTTCCGGGCTCCTGGCAGCCTCCATCGGAACATCTATGATTCGACCACGGCCACCCCGGAGGCTAGTTCCGGGATGCGATGTCCGGTCGAAGCCTGCTGGGAGCCCGGCGCATGTCACCCATGTCTGGCTCTCGGCCGTCGAACAGGCAAGGAGTGTCTCCTTTCAGGCCGCCGTGGTCGTATGCTCGCGGCATGCGCTTACGTCGGAAAAAGCGATCAGAAGCAGCACGCTTTGATTCTGCTCGCGATCCGGCGACTGCGAACGACCGAGCGACTGACCCTCGCCGCAATCCGCGCACGGCTTGGACAGCTTCGTGAAGACGAGCTGACGGCGTTCGCGACGGCGGGGCTCGCGCCGGGGGCGCTTGCGGATGCACTGGGCGTCAAGGTCGTCACGGCGCTGCCAGGGCCGTTCGTGGGCTCACCGTTCATTGAGGGGAGCGACCCCGGTGTGATGCGACTACCTCGGTGGACGCGTACCGAGCTGGCGCTGGGGCTTGAGCTTCACGTCAGGGACGATGCGAGTGCGACGGTGATGGGGCTGGTGGCGCGGATACGGGAGATGGCGGGGGCGGGGTGAGAGGGGGCGTGTGGGCGGACCCGGGTTCGATTCCCGGCGCCTCCACCAGATTCCGCGGCATTCTCTGCTACTCCGCCGCGGCTCGTGACCCGATCGTGTCCCGAACGATCGGTACCCTTGTGAGACCATCGAGCAACCGCACCGCGTCCCGACGAACGTCGGGGCTCAGGTGCGCGTAGCGCATGGTCATCTCCATCGTGCTGTGCCCGAGCATCTCCTGGATCGCCTTCAAGGACACTTTTCGCGTCGCCAGATGAGACGCAAACGAGTGCCGCATGACGTGCCACCCGATCCGGCGAAGCTCCGCCTTGCGGCAAGCCCTCCAGAGCGGGTGTTTGCAGTCCCCCTTCGTGAGCATGCGCCCGTCCTCGTGCGCGAAAACGTGCTCACCAGGAAAGCGCGACGGCAGCGAGCGCAAGATCGCGATCGCATCGTCGCTCAAGGGGACTTCACGTGACTTGCCATTCTTCGGCGTCCCGACCACGCCGCGCACCGCCGACCGACGCACCATGAGTCGACCCGCGACGAGGTCGACGTCGTCCCACCGTAGTCCGAGCAGCTCTCCTTGTCGGAGACCCGTTCGGAGCGCGAGCAGGACCATGGGGCGCCATTCGGTATCGGCACCGTCCACCAGGCGCGCGGCTTCTTCGAACGTGAGGAAGTCGAACTCCGGCGGGGGCACCTTCAGCCAGCGCACGCTCGGAATCGAGCGGAGCTTACGGCAGGCGGCCTCTTCTCTCCTGCGTGCCGTTCCTGGTCTCCATCAGCGAGGATCCACTTTTCAGGCGCCGTCCGACGTAGATCCCCGCACCGTGGTTGAAGCCCCGGCGCGCCATCGCAGCATAACCCTTTCCGGCCACGGATGAGTCGGGAGCGCCGACTTTCCTTTTCCCCGGGCTCGATACGCTCATTGTTCGACGCTCGGCGAACCACCAGCCTCAAGCGGCTCTTTCGGTCCCGCAATCACGGGCAATGAAATTCCGCGTCTCGATGCTACGCTCCGAGCGTGGTCCACGCACTACGCGCCCAAGTCAAGAACGGCCGCCTCGTCCTCGACGAGCCCGTCGACCTACCCGAAGGGACGACAGTCGATCTCGTGCCCGCAGACGAGTCCGACAATCTCGACGACGCCGAGCGAACGCGTCTTCATGAGGCGCTCGCCACATCGCGCGCGGAACTCGCGCGCGGCGAAGGCGTTCCGTTGGCGGGCGTGATTCGAGAGCTCCGCGCCGCCCGGCGATGACCCGGTACGCGGTCATTCTGTCGCCGCGCCCGCAGAGGCACGTCGTGGCGATTCAGACGTGGTGGCTTGAGCACCGACCAGCAGCCCCCGCGCTCTTCGTCGATGAACTGGAAGCGCTCGAAGTCGACCTCGCGAAAGGGATCTTGCGAGGCGTCACCTACGCCTTCGACGAGGCAACACGGCGCGCCCTGCTCCCGCGCTGCAGATATCACGTGTACGACGAGGTCAACAAAGCCGATCGCATCGTGCAGGTGCTTGCGGTCTGGCAGGCTTCACGTGGACAAGGTCCGACGCTGTAAGAAGCTCGTGCCCCAACGCCACGGAATCCAGCGGTACGACGAAGGACGTCGAGCAGTGGCTCGACATGTTCCGCCGTGCACTCGAGGCCAACTACGAGCGACTCGATGCGCTTCTCGCTGAGAATTCGTCGAACCCGACAACCCCAGAGAACGCGAAAAAATGAGCAAGCTAGAACTGAAAACAGAAGCCGATCGCCATGTCATCGTCACGCGGCGCTTCGCGGCGCCGCCCGAGGCCGTCTACAAGGCGCACATCGAGCCGGCGCTGATTCAAAAGTGGATGCTCGGTCCCGCAGGTTGGACCATGCCCGTATGCATCTGCGAAGCAATACCGGGCGGGAAGATTCGCTACGAGTGGAGCAACGGCAAAGGCGGCGGCTTCTTTCTCACGGGCGAGTTCGTGGCCCTCGAATCCCATAAACGACTGCTGCATGTGGAGCGCATGCATATGCCCGACGCGACTCCCGACAATCACATCGAGACCCTGTTCGAACCCGATGGCAGCGGGACCTTGATGGTCATGAAAATGACTCTTCCCGATGCAAAGACGCGCGAAGCGATGCTGGCCACCGGAATGGAGCGCGGGATGGAAGCTAGCTACATGCGCCTCGAGGGTGTGCTCGGCTCGGGGAAAAACAAGGCGAATGGGCAGAGACCAAGCGTTCACGTCAGCATCGACGTGCCCCAGCTGGACGATGGTGTTCGCTTCTACGGCGAGGTCTTCGGCTTCGTCGAGAAGTCGCGCCCTTTCCCGGCGATGGCCATTCTCGACGCCAACAACGTGACCGTTTGCATGCACGCAAAGGCAATCGGCTCGAGAAGCTCGCCGGCGAGCGCAGAAACGCGCCACTACGAGCGGCACTGGACCCCCGTGCATATCGACATCCACGTCGAGGACTTCGATGCGGTTCTCGAGAAGGTGCGCGCGGCTGGAGGCACAGTGGAAATGGAGTTCAGGAATCAGGGCCCAATGCCGGCTGGCTTCTGTGCTGACCCCTTTGGAAACGGGTTCTGTGTCATCGGAGAGCGCCCTTGAAGGGCGACCGCGAGCGTCGCGTCTGCTAACGCCACGTACCTTCAAACCGCAAGCGAGCCCCGACGGGGTCGTGGATGCCTTCGCTCTGTGCAGCCCGGTTCACATCGAGCAGAGCGCGTGCAGCGCCTTACACACCGTTCCGAGCGGCCGATCCGGACTGCAGTAGCTAATGGCTGTTTCTCGGCGCCCTCGCGCGTTCCGTCTGCTGGCCGCATCCTTGCAGAGGGCGCCGCACCATCGCAGACAACCGATGAGCGCGTGTGCAAATCCATGCGCTCTAAGGATTGTACTGCACCGGAAAGGGAATCAGTCAGATGAATATTCCTCGAAGTGTGATCCGCTCACGTCGCTACTTGCTTGCTCGGCCTGCTTGGCTGGCGCCTGTTGCCCTGCTGGCATTTGGCTGTGGCACTGCCGCACCGGAAGGCGACAACGGCACCGGCGCCGCCCCATCGAATGAATCGCTCGTGTCCGGCAGCAGCGCGTCCGTGCAAGCCGCCGCGACGGCAGCCTCGGAACCGCAGCGAGTAAGAGCGTACCTGGACTCGCTCTACGGGGCTGCCGACGTCAGGCATACCTTCACGACGAAATTCGGTGAGGTGGTCGACTGCATCGACTTTCAAAAACATCCCGCGGTGAGGGCAGCGGCCAAGGCGGGAACTCCGGTGCTCGACGAAGCGCCGCCGTTTGCACCGCCGACGCTTCCGTCCCCGCCTGCGATCGACGACAGCGTCGCGTTCAATGGTCAACTGGACGAGAAAGGCGCCCCCCGTGCTTGCCCGGCCGGCACCGTGCCGTACTTGAGGGAGACCGTAGAGAACATCGGAGCCGCCGGAGGCCTCGACCACTACCTCTGGGCAAAGACTCATTCGAAGCCGAGCCGTTCTCCAGTGCCGACGAGCCCGGCGGGTCCAGTTTGCACCAGCAACCCGACGAAGAACGGCTATGCCTGGGCGGTAGCCAACGACTCCACGAGCAACCTGGGCGGAACGACGATTGCCGCGGTCTATAATCCGGGGTCGACTGTCAACACTAATTGCGGCGGATTCCAGCAACCGTCATGTGAACACAGCCTCGCGCAGGTGTGGGCCACCACCGGCACCTGCGAATATCCGAGCAACTGCACGACCGGCGCTTCCGGAAATGCTGTTCAAAGTGTCGAGCTCGGCTGGCACGTCGACCCTGGCGTCGAGCACGACATGAAGACGCATTTATTTTCGTTCTCTACACAAAATGGATACAACCTAAACACCAGTGGAGGCGGTTGCTACAACACCTGCTCCTTCATCCCCGTATCGTCCCCCTCTTATGTTCCGGGACAAGCCATCGCTGGAGTCGTCGGGCCATTTCAGGGGAAGGCGCCGCTGGAGTACGCTTTTCAGGTCTTCAATCCGGGTCCCACCGCCCCGGCGCAGTATCAGAACTGGTACGTGTACGTGAACGGCGCGCTGATCGGTTACTATCCCGGAAACATCTTCTTCGGAAACATGACGACCCATGCGACCGATTTCGAGGTCGGTGGTGAAGTATTCTCCGATTATGTCAACGCGCCGAACAACGATGACGTCCAGATGGGCAGCGGCGTGTCATCGCTCGGGAATGGCTTCACGAACGTTGCGTATCACAGGAGCATCTACACGCTGAATGCGGGCTCCGGCAGCGGCACAATTTGTGGGACTCCGCTGTGCGGTAGTGGAGTGTGCTATACGGCGATGCCGCTCAGCGGTAACACCGGCATCTGCGGCTATCAGGCGAGTTCGTTCTACGCATTGTCCACCACCGATGCGCCTGGGGGTACCCAGTCGACTTGCTGGGCCTCCTACTTCTACTACGGCGGCGGCATCTAGAGCGCCGATCATGTTGATTTCGGAAGGATGTCGATCAGTTGCGCGCAGGGGGATCGACAGGCGTCCCGCGGCATGATCTCGTGCGCCCAGAGGTGCACGAATGGAACGATGGTCGCCCCCGGTGGATCTATCACGGC
>DATAZL010000036.1:0-26188 GCA_036272055.1 Polyangiaceae bacterium
GGGGCGATAGCGCGAGCCGGTGGTGTCGCAGGGCGCCGGCGGACCGCACGAGTCGGGCCCCGCTGCCGAGGCGGCGCCGCCGGGCGGCTGCGGCTTCGGCACGATGAGCGGCCTCCACTTTGCGGCCGGGCCCAGCACCCCGCGTAGCGAACCATGTGGAACCGCGGTGCCGGAACGATAGCGCTTCCCGCCCCTTCTCGTCCTCGGCGCCGGCGCGGGTTGCGGCGTGGAGGCTGAAACCCGCCTCACGCACGGAGAGCGGTGCGGCGATGACAATGCCGGGGCGACCCTCGAAGACGAGCTCGACGGGGCGGCGGCGCAGCTCCGGGCCGGCGGGAGCAAGCCCGGAGACCGCGGCGGCCGCGAGCTGTGCGAGTGCGGGATCGCGCTCGGCGAGGTCGTCGTCGACTCGGAGGACATCGGCGTCTCGATCGACGACGATGACGCCGCCGCGCTCGAGATACCCGAGGATGCCGCCGTCCAGGAACACCACGTGTAAATGCGGATTGAGCTTCAAGTCCGAGGACGCTCGCTGCACGGCGACGACTGCAGCCATCTGGCACATCCGTCGCCCCATACACGAGGGGCAAAACCCGCGGCCCTTGCAGGCGAAGGCCACGAGGTACTGCTCGGCGCACTTCTCACATTTCAACCGAGCGAAGCCTCGGCACAGCAGGCCGCAGCCCAGATACGAGTCGAACTCGCGCCGCACGAACGACGGCAACACCGCCCCCTCGAACCCAGCCGACACCGCGGCGTAGAGCGTCTCGACGTTGTCGCGGACGACCGCGTAGAGCGTGGTCGTCTCCGATGCCGCTCGTAAGCGCCGGCACCTTGCCCGAGCGAAACCGCGGCAAGCCCCACGGATGCTGGACAATGCGAGCGCCGTGCCGTAGGTCAACGCAGCCAAATCCCAGTGTATTTCGTGCGGGCCGTCCCTGGCGAAGCCTTAACAAACCTGGCGGACGCCAGCCGGCATGACGCCGCTCCTGCCAAATCGGAATGTAGCCTGGAGGCTATTTCGCAAAACGCGGTAAATTAACGCTCAGCGGCCTGCGGACGAGGTCCGCTGAGCGGCGGCCGCCGCGTCGCGCTCGAGACCGGCGGAGACGAGCGCGGCAAGCGCGTAGAGCGCCGCGGCGACCCAGAACACGGACGTGAAGCCCGTCGCCATGGCGAGGATCACGGTGATGGACCCGCCGAGCACCGACGCTGCGCCGTTGACGACCCACGCGAATGGCACGAGCCGATCATCGGCCGCGGTCAGCCGCGCTATCGCCCAGGGGAACGGCATGCCCATGAGCACGCCGAGCGGCGCGATGAGGAGCGCGACGATCGCGATGCGCGCGCCGAGGCCGAGGCCGAGCACGGCGTCGAGCGCCGGACGGAGCGCGACCGAGTAGGCGAGGAGCAGCGCGACGACGAGTGCGAGGATCGTCCTCGGACGACCGAGTAGACCGCCGACGCGCGCGCCGACAAGGCTCCCCACCCCAGAAGCGATCAACAGGGTGCACAAGATGACCGTCAGTGCGTATGCGGGCCGCCCGAGGCAGAGGATCATGCGCTGGACGAGCACGTTTTCTACCGCGATGTAGGCGAGCCCGAGCGCCGCGAAATACACGTGCGCGGACGCTCCCAGGGTGAGCCCCTGTTGCTTTGCGCGCTTGCGCCCGAGGACGAGCATGGTGCCGGCCGCGAGCGCGCTGAACGCGAGCGTGCCGAGGAGGACGAGCTGCGCGTTCTCTTTCTGGAAGAGCACGAACACGGTGTTCTCGGTGATGGGGCCGACGGGCCGCGTCCAGCGCTGATACTCGAAGAAGAACGGGCGATCGTCGACGCTCGGACGGATGTCGAAGGGGTAGCCCGCGATGAACGCTGCCGGACCCTCGTCCCAGATCTTGTAGAACGGGTTGGTGTCGCCCCACTGCGCGGCGAGGGGGTTCACGCGGACGAACGGCGCGTAGAGGAGCTGGAAGCCGCGCCGCACGACCTCGGTCTGCACGCGGTCGACGTCGTCCTTCGTGAACTCGTCGTTCTTGACGAGCACCACGCTGAACCGCTGCATGTTGAAGATGACGACGTGGTTTGCGGGATTGGCGGCGCCGCGCTCGCGGAACGCCTGCTCGACCATCGCGACGAGCCGGATCGTCTGCCGCGGTGGGATGTAGAGCCACCGCGTGAAGGTGAGCATCCCGCCGGGCGAGAGCGAGTTCAGGTAATCGTGCAGCGCCTCGACCGTGTAGAGGTAGTTCTCGTGAAGGGCGAACGCGCCGGCCTGGCTCGCCGCGAACGTGTCGACTCCGCTGAGCTGGATGACGTCGTACTTGCGCGGATCGGACTTGAGATAGTGACGGCCCTCGTCGTTGTGAATCTCGACGCGAGGGTCCTGGTAAAGGTGGCCCGCGAAGTCGGCGTAGCGGTGCTCTACCGAGTCGATGATGATCGAGTTGATCTCGACGCCGGTGACGTGCTGAGCGCCATTGTGAAGCGCCGTGAGCACGTCCACGCCACCGCCCGCGCCGATCACGAGCACGTCCTTTGGCGGGTGGATCTTGTACGGCAACCCGGCGGGGAGAAAATCGAGGATGCTCTCCGGGACGTCGGCCTCGGCGCGGTTGAAGATGGACGTCAGCGCCCAGCCGTCGATCGAGAAGCCGATGAAATGCGGTAACGGCTTCGTGTAGAGCGGCGAGACGCCCCACGCGCCGAGCCCGCCCTTGTCGCGGAAGATCTCGACCGACGAGAGCGAGTTGCTCTCGCGCACCAGGACGTCCTCGCGCGCGAGCCGCGGGAAGAACTTGGCGCTGCGGACATAGACGAGGGGATTGAGCTCGTTGGTCGCGACGGCGGTGAGCGCGACGAGACCGAGCGTCACGACGGCGATGAGAGCCTTGCGGCCGTTCGTGCGCGTCGCGGCGACGTCGAGGAGCCCTGCCGCCCACGCTATCAACCCCGACGCGAGCATCGACGCCGAGACGCCGAGCGAGTCGAGCATGACGACCGTCAGCGCACACCCGACGCCACTACCGACGAGATTGGCGGCGTAGAGCACGCCGATCTTCTGCGGCCACCGCGAGAGCGCGAGACAGACGTACACGCCGAAGCACGTGAACGGGACGAGGATCACCGCGACCGCGACGAGGAAGAGCGCGAAGTGCGATGCGCGGATGAAGACGAACGGCTCGAGGGGCAGCCGCGACAGCGCGAAGAACGCGACGAAAGCGCTCGCGCCGCCGAGTAGTGCGGCGCGCGAGAGCACCCGATGTGGAGCGGCCGACCAGCGCGCGCTGCGACTCGCCACGATGAGCCCGCCGGCCGTGAAGCCCAGGAACGCGAGCGACAGGACGAGGAACGCGAAGTGGTACCAGATGAGAAACGAGAAGAGCCGCGTAGCCGTGACTTGCAGGCTGAGAACGGCCGCGCTGACGAGGAACAGTCCTATCGGGTCAGTACGACGGAAAGCTGCGGGAGAGGCGTTCACCGGCAGTACGAAATTCTCTCGAGCGCGGCAGACGATCAGCCGGCGTCGTGAGTGAGTCTATTCGAGTCGAGTGTTGGAAATCCCGACGTTTGCCGCGACCGCTGCGTTTTTCGACACACGCGAGCCGATTTCATCATAATCCGGCGATTCCGTCGCCAATCGAGCTTCGGTGACGCTCCGTGCTCCGAGGCGCGCTCCCATGGCAACCGTTGCGCGACGCGGCGCGCTCGTGAGTCCTTGGTCGTCCACGTCGACCGGACCTTATCGATAGGAAGAGAAAATATGATGACGGCAGTTCGAGTCAGCGGTGCTCTGTTTCTTCTCGCGTTCGGCCTCGCGCCGCTCTCGCTCGGCGGCTGCGGAAGCAGCGGCGGCAGTGACAAGTCGACCGACGGAACCGGCGGCACCAAGAGCACGGCGATGGAGGACGCGGGCTCCCCGGTCCAGATCCCGGAAGGAAGCGTCGGCTGCGGTCAGGCAGTCTGTTCGGTCCCCGATGGCGTTACCGGAACGGCGTGCTGCCGCGACGCGTTCTCTTCCCTCTGCGGTGTGAACGCCGGCATGGGCTGCGCGAAGCCGCCGCCGGCGCCGCCAAAGGGCTGCCCGACGCTGCCGTCGGTGATGGGAATCATGACCGCGGCCTGCTGCACGTCGATGGGCCAGTGCGGCGTCGATCTGACGTTCGTCGGCCAGGGCTGCATCGATATCGCGACCGCCGCCGCTCAGGCGATGGCGATGGGCGTCATGGTCGGGACGGTCCCGGCTGCCGCAACGTGCACGCCCTCCGACGGCGGCATCTGAGCCGCCCCTGAGCGCTTGCTCGTCCCTGCGCTCTTCAGTGTAGGTGATGAGCGATGAACGGGAGCGTCACGAGCGCGAGGAGCACGCCGTAGCCGACGAGGGCCGCGGCGAGCTCCGGCGCAAGGCCGGCCATGGTCGCGAGCGCGCCGGCTGTGATCATCGGCGGCATTCCCGACTCGAGCACCGACACGCGAACCGGCAAGCCGTGGAGGCCGAACGCCGCGCACGGAGCGAGCACCAGGAGCGGAAACAGGAGCATCTTGGTGGCGAGCCCGAACGCGAACGCGAGCGGCTCGCGCGGAACGCGTAGCTTCAGGGCGAGGCCGACCGCGAACATCGCGACCGGCACGAGCGCGTCGCCGAGTCGCTGGAGCACCGAGTCGAGCGCCGCGGGGTGGTGAAACGGCACGAGCGCCACGACGAGGGCGATGAACGGCGGGAACTTCACGATGCGAAGCACGACGGCGCGCAGACTCGGCTTTCCGTCGCCCGAGTAGCGAGCCACGACGAAGAGCCCGTACGTCGCGAGAATGAGGAAGCTCCCGAGCTGGTCGTAGACGACGGCGAGACGGATCGCGTCGGGTGAGACGAGCGCGCCGATCATCGGAAAGCCGAGGAACGACGTGTTGCCCAGAGGGACGCAGAGCAGGAGCGCGGCGGTGACCGGTCGCGAGAAGCGAAACAGCCGCGACGCAGCGAGGACGAGCACGACGCCCACGGCGAGGAGCGCCCACGGCGTGATCGCCAGCACCGCGAGCTCCGGCTCGAACCGGAGCTTCGGCACGAGGCGCAGCACCAGCGCCGGCAAGCAGACGTAGATGACGAAGCGGTTCAGCGTGTCGGCGGCGTTCGCCGGCACGGCGCCCAGCCGGGCCACGACGAAGCCCGCGCCGAGCGACACCAGGATGAGCGCGAACGCCGCGTCCATGAAGAGGCGACGCGGCCTTACGCCAGCAAGAGCGTCTCGACGTCTTCCTCGACCGGCGCGACGCCCTCGATGAAGTCGTGAACGCGCGGATCCTTGGTTGCGTAGAACTCGTCTCGTGGCGCGGCGCAGATGATGCGCCCGTCCTTCACCATCGCCATGTTGTCGCTGATGGTGAAGGCGCTCTTCATGTCGTGCGTCACGATGACGCTCGTGATCTTCAGCTTGCGCTGGAGGCCCATGATGAGGTGATTCACGCGCGCGGTGTTGATCGGGTCGAGGCCGGTGGTCGGCTCGTCGTAGAGGACGACCTCGGGGCGTACGGCGATGGCCCGCGCGAGCGCGACGCGCTTCTTCATGCCGCCCGACAAGTCACCTGGCCACATCTGCTCGATGCCGGGCAGGCCCACCAGCTCGAGCGCCCACCCGACGCGCTCGTCCATCTCCTCGCGTGTCATCTTGTAACGGAAATGCTCCTCGAGCCCGTAGGCGACGTTGGAGCGGACGTTGAGCGAATCGAAGAGCGCCCCACCCTGGAAGAGCATGGCGATGCGCTGGCGCAGCACCGAGAGCTCTCCGCCGCTCATCTTCGAGACCTCCTTGCCGTCGACGATGACGGACCCGCGGTCCGGCATCAGGAGGCCGATGAGCATCTTGAGCATGACGCTCTTGCCGACGCCGGAGCCGCCCACGATGGTGAGAGCCTTGCCCCGCTGGATGTCCAGATCGAGGTGGTGGTAGATGACCTTCGGCCCGAACGCCTTCCGCACACCACGGAACTGGATGAACGCGTCGGACATCGCCGCGGAAGCCTACACCGCTTCGGTGCAGGTTGCCCGGCTCAGCGAGACGACGTGACGGCCTTCTTCGGGGCTTTTGCGGGGCGCTTTCGCGACTTCAGGAAGGTGCGCACGGCCTTCAACGACGAGGGTGACGACTCGAACCGGAAATCGCGCTGGTTGTCGTGGTTCGGCAGATACGCGCTGTAATACGCGAGCGCCTGCAACCGGGGAAACGCGGTCGAGTGCAGCATGTTCTCGATCCACTTGCCCTTGTCGTGCGCGTCGTCGGGCGGCGCGGGGCTCCCCTTCGTGCCGTCGTTCTTCTCGGGCTCCTTCGAGCCGAACTCGCAGACCCAGACCGGCGCGTCATGATCGAGGGACGTGAGCTCACGATACCCCTGGCGGAACACTTCCTCGAACTCGAGCCACTCGTCCCCGCCGGTCTGCTTGCTGTCGCCCCAGTTGTAGCCATCCATGCCGAGGACGTCGACGTACCCGTGGCCGTCCTTCGGGTCGTGACCGGGCCACAGCTCCTTTATCGGAACGTCGCGCGGGTCGTGACCCACGTCCGGCGTGAACACGAACTTCAGGTTCGTCACGTTGCGGGCCCGGAAGAAGTCGTAGAGATGTCGCCACGCGCTCTTGAACTCGGCAACGGTTCCGGCGCGCGGCTCCTTCGAGCCGGGCATGTACGGCGACCAGTGCGCGTTCATCTCCGCCCAGGGCCGCACGTAGATGACGCCGTTGAAGTGCTTCATGCTCTCGGCGACCTTGTCGAGGTACGCGTCGGTGCGGCCCTTCGCGATGTCGCGGAACGAGATGCAGTGGTGGCCCTTTTGGTCGCAGTGCGGCTCCCAGCTGTAGAGCAGGATCCGGCCGCCGGCCGCGAGCTTCACGTCGCGCTCTTCCCCGAGCACGTAGTCCCAGTCGACGAACCCGGACGCGATGTCGAGCTTCGCGCCGACCCGCTTCTCGAGGTCGAGAAACTCGTCGTCCTTGTAGGGCAGGCCGTCGGCGTACGCGCCGAACAGCACCTCGTCCCCGAGCGGCGTGGTCGCGGCGGCACGCGCCGGAAACAATCCGACGAGACAGGCACCCAGTGCCAGCGCGAGAGCGCTCTTCGCCAATCGACCTCGTTGCGACATCCCAGCTGCCGTCACGCTAACGCGTCTGTTTCGTCACGGGAACACCGGAAAATGGTGCAGTGCGGCGTCATCAGACACGGTAAACGCCGCGCGTTCCTTGCGGCCTACAGTCTCACTGTGTGTGTTTTCTCTGGCCGCAACGCACTCGTCGTTCGTGCAGCGTTTGCTCGCCACACATGTGGGGAGCCGGCTCAGGTGCCGCTGGAGAGAGCCGCGAGCGCCGGGGCGTAGAGTACCCGCTTGATCGCGGCGAGGGTGCTCCGGTCCTTGGCGGCGAGCTCGGTCGCGCGGGCAATTGCACGCGGCAGGACGTCCGCCTCACCGGCCGCCTCCGAGACGATTCCGGCCTTGGTCGCGTCGGCGCCGCCGTAGCGCTTGCCGGTCGTGCACGCCTCGTGGAACGCGGGCTGCGGGAGCTTCGCGGCGATCAGCGCCGTCATCCCGACGGTGAAGGGGATGCCGATGTCGACCTCGGGCAAGCAGAAATAGCCGCGGTCGGAGCGCATCACCGAGAAGTCGTGGGCGAGCAGGAGCATCGCGCCGGCGGCGAAGACGTGGCCGTTGGCGGCCGCGACGGTCGGGCGCGGAAACGCGAGCATCCGCGCCAGGAGCCGCTGCACGGCTCCGACGAACGCCGGTCGGTCCTTGCACTGGTCGCTGCCGAGCCAGTCGAGATCGAGGCCGTTCGAGTAGAACTTGCCGGTGCCCGTCGTCACGAGCGCGCACGCGCCCTGCTCGTTCTCGACCTCGTCGAGGGCACGGTTGAGCGCCGCGACCGACGTCTCGTTGAAGCGGTTCTCTCCCGCGTTCATGGTGAGGACGTAGACGGGGCCCTGGCGCGACAGATCGAACATCGTTGGGGATCCTTCTTCCGTATCGAGGCGACGAATATAGCGCCCGATCTGGCTACGTCAGGATGCGCTCGACCTTTATTTCGACCGCGTTCCCGCCCATGTAGGTGTCGCGCCGGAGATCCCCGAGCACGGTCACGGTGCCGGTGAGGGTGGCGGCGAGCTCCCCCATGCCCACGCCGAAGCCGCGAACTCGCTTTCCGCCGGCGAGGGACAGCTCTAGCTTAAGGTGGCCGCCGCGGACCTCGCGCGCATCGTCCACCTGGGCGTCGACCACGAGGCGCGGCGCGGGATTGCTGTGCCCGCACGGCTCGAGGCGCTCGATGTCCGTCGCGACGCGGAACGGATCGTCCTCCGGCACCAGACGGACGAGACCGGCGAAACCGTCGTCGACCCCCGACGGAGCGCCGTGCGCGTCGACGGCGTGCTCGAACGCCTCACGGAGCTCTTCGAGCCGATCACGCCGGACCTCGAGCCCCGCCGCGGCTTGATGGCCACCGAAGCGCTCGAGAAGCGCCGCGATACTCGACAGCGCATCATGCAGCCGCGAGCCCTTCGGTCCGCGCACCGAGCCGCGGCCCTTCTCGCCCTCGAACGCCAGCACCACGACGGGACGCCCGTATCGATCGGCGAGACGGCCGGCGACGATGCCGACGATCCCGAAGTTCCACCCCTCCCTGCCGATGACGATGGCGGAACGCTCGCCGTAACCTTCACGTTCGATCTCGGCGATCGCCTCGGCGGCCATCGCCTCTTGAAGGTCACGACGCTGCTCGGAGATTGCCTCGATACGCGCCGCGATGTCCGACGCGACCGAGTCCGAGCGCGCGAGCAGGAGCTCGAGCGCCAGATCCGGCGAGCCGAGGCGGCCCGGCGCGTTCAGACGCGGCGCGATGCGGAAAGCGATGTCGCGCGCGGACAGCGGCACCGTGCCGTCGATCTTCGCGAACGTCGCGAGCGCACGGAACCCGGGCCGGGCCAGCGTACCGAGCACGCCGAGGCCGGCGCGCACGAGCGCCCGGTTGTCGCCGTCGAGCGGCGCGACGTCGGCGATGGTGCCGACCGCGACGAGATCGAGCCATGGACGGACGTCGAGCTTCGCGCCGAGCGCGGCCCTGAGTGCCGCGCCGATGCTGAGCGCGAGCCCGCACGACGCGAGCCCCTTGTACGCAAAGCCGCAATCGGGCCGGTGCGGGTTCAGGAACGCGACCGCCGGGAGCGGCTCCTCCGGCACGAGGTGATGATCGATGACGATCACGTCGAGGCCGCGAGCGCCGAGGGCGGCGAGCGAGGGGTGATCCGACGAGCCGCAGTCGCAGGTGACGAGCACCTTCGCGCCCGTCGCGAGGATCCGCTTGCAAGCCGCGGGCGACACGCCGTAGCCGCCATCGAAGCGGCTCGCGAGGAGCGGCGTGACGTCGGCGCCGAGCGCGCGGAGCATCTCCGTCATGATCGCGGCGGACGTGATGCCGTCGCAGTCGTAGTCGCCGAACACGGCGATGCGCTCGCGACGCCGGATGGCGTGGGCCAGCCGATCCGTCGCGGCGGCGCGGTCGACCATGCCGTCGGGGGACGACAGATGCGCGAGCTTCGGGGCGAGGTACCGCCGGGTCGCGTCCGAATCGCCATGGCCCTGCGAGCGGAGCCATTCGGCCACCGTGGTGGACAGATCGAGCGCGCCGGCGAGGCGCTTCGCGTCGTCCCCCGGCGGAGCGGGCAGCCTCGTCAGACGACGGAGGCGGTCTTCTTCGTCGGGCGGACGCGGGCCTGATTCGACCCCTGGGTCCCGCCCTTGCTGAAGAATCGCCGGTCGAGCCACCACGTGAAGGGTAACGCGACGTACACGGATGAGTAAGTGCCAAGCACCACGCCGATGATCAGGGCGAGGGCGAAGTCCTTCAGGGGGCCCGTCCCCCAGATGAAGAACGCGAGGAGGCTCATCACCACGGTGGAGCTCGTCAGGATCGTCCGCCCGAGCATTTCGGAGATGCTCGTGTTGATGATCGACTCGAACGTCGCCCCGCGCAGGAGGCCGAAGTTCTCCCGCACCCGGTCGTAGACGATGACGGTGTCGTTCACGCTGTAGCCGACGACCGTCAAGATCGCGGCGACGGTGGTCAGGTTGATCTCCCGGTGCATCACGATGAGGAGCCCGAGGGTCGCGAGCGCGTCGTGAGCGAGGGAGATGACGGCGCCCGGTGCGAACCTGAGGTCGAACCGGAGCGCGATGTAGACCATGATGAAGACCAGCGCGATCGCGATGCTCTTCAGAGCAGAGTCGCGGAGCTGAGCGCCGGCCTTGGGACCGATCCACTCGACGCGAAGGGCCGTCGAGGGCACGCGGTCCGGACCGAGGCGCGAGCGCAGGCCGTCGAGGAGCTGGTCGCCCTTGCTCTTGATCTGGATCTCGACCTTGTTGTCGCGCGCGTTCTGCAGCGTCGGATTGGTCTCCCCTTCGCGGAGAGCGACGCCCCGGATGGCCTCCATCCGGGTGCGTACCCAGGTGAGGTCGGGCGTGTCGCGATAGCGGACGGCGATCTTGTCGCCGCCGGGGCTCACCTTGAGCTCGGTGCCGCGCTTGTCTTCCGGGCAGCCGGCGGGAGGGGCGGCGCCGTCGTCCGACACGCAGAGGGCGTTCGCGATCTCGCGCTGCTTCTCGGCGCTGATCGTCGACACTTCCTGGACGCGGATGAGATAGCGGTTCTTCGCGGTGTTCTCGGAGATGCGGATCACGTCGGGCGCCGAGAAGCCGGAGGCCTCGACCGCGTTCGTGATCTCCGTCGAGCTGGTCTCGCTCTTGAACTCGACCTCGATCTCGGTGCCGCCCTTGAAGTCGGTCCCGAGGTTCGGGCCGGGCTTCACGATGACGACCGCGGCGAAGACCGTCATCAGCACGCTGATGATCGCGAAGGCTCTTCGCGAGCCCATGAAGTCGTAGATCTTGCCGACGGGGAACAGCTGCATGGCGGGTCCGGAGCCTCTGACTCAGCCGACGTCGAGCTTGGCGCTTCGATCGATGCTGCGCACCCAGAAATCGAACATCACGCGCGTGACCATCACGCCCGTGAAGATGCTCGCGATGACGCCCACGATGAGGGTCACGGCAAAGCCCTTGATGGGACCGGTGCCGAACTGCGCGAGCACGATGCCGGAGATGATCGTCGTCACGTGGCCGTCGATGATGGCCGACAGCGCGCGCGCATAGCCGATCTCGACCGCGGTCCGCGCGCTCTTGCCGGCACGGAGCTCGTCCCGGATGCGCTCGTTGATCAGCACGTTGGAATCGACGCTCATGCCGATCGTCAGCGCGAGGCCGGCGATGCCGGGCAACGTCATCGAGGCGTTGAACGACGCGAGCACCGCGAGCTGCAGGAACAGGTTCATCGCGACGGCGATGTCCGCGATGACCCCGGCCCGGTGGTAGTAGAGGATCATGAAGCCCAGCACGAGCACACCGCCGGCGAGGGCTCCCTGGATGGCCAGACGAATGGCGTCGCGGCCGAGCGACGGACCGATGTGCTGCTCGTTCGACGGCGTGATCGGCGCGGGGAGCGCGCCGGACCGGAGCACGAGCTCGAGCTTCCGCGCGTCGCGGAGCTGAATCTCCGGGTCGTTCGAGCCGAGGGTGATCGTGGCGTGGCCGCCGGGGATGCGCGCCTGGATGACCGGCGCGCTCTCGACGCGATGATCGAGGATGATCGCGAAGCGGCGCTTGATGTTGTCGCCCGTGATGCGCTCGAAGATGCGGCCGCCCTGGTCGGTGAACGTCAGCGCGACGTGCCACTGCCCGAAGCTGCCCTGGCTCTGATCCGGCACCGCCGCGGCGTCGCGGATGAGGTCGCCCGTGATCTCGGCGCGGCTCTTCAGGAAGAAGGTCCGGAAGCCGGACTCCGTCTCCTTCAACGTCGAGGGATCGGTGTCGTAGACGACCTCGTATCCAATCTCGCGATCGGGCGGCACGTCGAGACCCGCCACCCACTCCTTGAAGTGCGTGAGCGTCTGCTTGCTCGTCTCTTTATCGCCGCGCTTCAGATAGGCGTAGGTATTCGTCTTGGTCTTCTGCTCGGCGTTCTCGTCCATCCCGACGGAGACGCTCTCTCGCTCGAAGCGAAGGCCCTCGGGGAGGCTCTCGGGCGTCGCGCTCTTGGCGATGGGGCCGAAGAAGTCGGTGTCGTCGTCGAGCAGCTTGAACTCGAGGCGCGCCGTCTGGCTGATGATGTCGCGGATGTTCCGGAAGCTCGCCTCGTCCTCGCCCGGGACCTCGATGATGATGTCCTCGTCACGGGTGGAGACGCTCGCCTCGCGGAGGCCGAGCTCGTCGATGCGGCGGTGGACGATGTCCTTCGCCTGGCCGACCGCGCGCTCGCGGATCTGGCTCTCGACGCTGTCCTTGATGCGGAACTCGAACGTCCTCTGATCGCCGCTGCGGGAGAAGGCGAGGTCACCGCGGAACTGATCGAGGAAGCGCTGATCGATCTTCGAGACGTCCGCCGGGTTCTTCACCTCGAGCTTGATGCGGGCGACGTCGTCACGAGACGCGACGACGCTCACCTTCTCGCGGAGCTTCGTGTACGTGTCCTCGGTCGGGCGGCTGTCCCCGTTGTGGAGCCCGAAGATCTTCGCGAGCTCGACCTGCATGTCCTCGTAGTAGCGGTCGCGCTTGTCGCGGATCGCTTCACCCACGTCGACGGTGTAGACGAGGCGCATGCCGCCGCGGAGATCGAGGCCGGCGACGAGGCGGAAGGCGACGTGTTCCTGGACGTAACGGGGGCACGGGATCTTGCCGCCCGTCATCACGTCGAGGGACGGCCAGAGCGAGAGCACCGCGAATGCGCCGGCGGTCATCACCGTGCTGAAGCGCATGCGCCAGCTCGTGTCCGCGAACTCGAGCCCACCGACGAAGCCCCAGAGAGACATGACGGTGAGGACCGCCATCGTCCAGAACGCGTCGTAGTGGGCGGCGAGCGCGGCGGCGCCAGCGCAGACCGCGCCGAACCAGAAGCCGACGCGACGCCCGCGCTGTGCGTAGCCCCACGCCAGCATGATCGCGGAGAAGCCGGCGAGGACGTACTGGAGAACTGTGTCGACCACGGCCCGCGCTCAGGTCTTCTGCTCGGAAGAAGGGGACTCGGTCTTGGTGTCCTTCTTCGCGGTGCTGTCGTCTGCGTCGCGGCCGCTGAGGCTCGTGCGCAGAACCTGGACCTTCACGCCCGGCGCGATCTCGAGCTTCGCGTAGCGAGGCTCGAGGTCGACGAGGCGACCGATGAGGCCGCTCTGCGTGACGACTCGATCACCCTTCTTGAGCCCGGCGATCGCGGTGTCCTGCTTCTTCTGCTGGGAGCGACTCGACCAGAAGAGGAAGAAGAGCATCCCGACGAGCATGAGCGGGATCAGCATCGAGAAGGCACCTCCACCGGGAGGCGACGGCGCACCCCCGCTCGAGGGTGCATGCTCTGTCGCCTGCGTGGTGGAATTGTCCGCGCGCCCGGGAGCGGGCGGTACGGCCTGAAATGCAAAAACGGCGGAATCCAAGGCGCCTCCGAGGGGCGGGCTAATACCGGGTTTCGGGGTACCGCGCAAGCGACGCCCCGACGCGCCGCGTTCCCCGCCCACGTAATGCTACCCGCGCGGTCGTGCGGGGATGAGATGCGTGGCGCGTCTTCCTCATTTGACACGCGGACCGCCGAGATGTAGACGCATCGCCGGTTTCGCGAGTCGATTCAGGCGCGTAGCTCAGTGGTAGAGCACTACCTTGACACGGTAGGGGTCGTTGGTTCAATCCCAATCGCGCCTACAATTTAGAAGCAGATCCCGGGGGTTAGCGGGATTTCGGGGTTCGCGGTCGGGCTCGTTCTGGCGTCGATTTTTTGCCTCGGACCGGTGGACTGCCTTGCCGACTGCCCCGGCCTGAGCTAACCACGCTCCGTGCCAGACGAATCCGCCCGCCCGCGTTTCACGCGAAGCTTCGTCTGCCAATGACCGCGGCCGTCCGTCGAACGCCGCGCGAAATTCTCGCCGAGCGTAACGAGCTCGATCGCGACGTGGTGGCAGTGCGCGCGGGCGACGAGATCATCGACCTGATGACTCCGATCGACCCCGCGCAGCCGCTCAAGGTCATTCGCCGGAACGATCCCGACGCGCTCGAGGTGATCCGCCACTCGACGTCGCACGTCATGGCGCAGGCCGTACAGAAGCTCTTCCCCGGGACGCAGGTGACGATCGGTCCCGCGATCGAGAACGGCTTCTATTACGACTTCGACAAGCCGGACGGGCCGTTCACCGATCAGGACCTCGGCAAGATCGAGAAAGAGATGCGGCGGGTCATCTCGCAAGATCTCCCGTTCCACCGGAAACCCGTGTCGCGACAGGAGGCCAAGAACCTCTTCGAAGGCATGGGCGAGCGCTACAAGCTCGAGCTCATCGACTCGATCCCCGAGGGGGAAGAGATCAGCGTCTACTGGCACGGCAAGGACGACAAGCCGGAGACTCAGTGGCTCGACCTCTGCAGCGGCCCGCACGTCCCGACGACGAAGCTCCTCGGTGTGGTGAAGCTCACCAGCGTCGCCGGCGCGTACTGGCGCGGTGACGAGAAGAACAAGATGCTCCAGCGCATCTACGGGACCGCGTTCGCGACTCAAGAAGAGCTCGACGCGTACCTGAAGATGCTCGCCGAGGCGCGCGCCCGCGACCACAGAAAGCTCGGCAAAGAGCTCGAGCTCTTCACGTTCCACGAGTGGGCGCCGGCTATGCCGATCTTCCTGCCCCGTGGAGCGTTCGTCTATAACCAGCTCGTCCAGTACGTGCGCGGCCTCTACACCGACTACGGCTACGAAGAGGTCATCACTCCGCAGATCTTCGATCGCCGTCTCTTCGAGATGAGCGGCCATCTGCCGAGCTACCGCGAGAACATGTACTTCCCGTCGACGCCCGACGCGGTCGACGAAGCGCGCGCCGGCGGAGAGAACTCGCTGAGCGAGCTCGAGACGCTCTCGCTCAAGCCGATGAACTGCCCGGGGCATTGCCTCATCTTCGGCCAGCGACGGCGGAGCTACCGTGAGCTCCCGTGGCGCGTGGCGGACTTCGGACGTCTTCACCGCTTTGAGCGCGGCGGCGTCGTGCACGGCCTCACTCGCGTTCGTAGCTTCTCGCAGGACGACGCGCACATCTTCTGCACGCAGGACCAGGTGCGCGGCGAGATTGCGAGCTTCAACAAGCTGCTCTTCGAGGTCTACAAGGTCTTCGGCTTCACCGATCTGTCGTTGAAGCTCACGCTCCGCCCCGAGAAGCGCGTCGGCACCGACGCCCAGTGGGACCTCGCCGAGAAGACCCTCGACGAGGCGCTCCGCGATACCGGCCTCCCCTTCGAGACGATCCCGGGGGAAGGCGCCATCTACGGCCCCAAGATCGAGTTCCACGTGAAGGACGCGATCGGGCGCGGCTGGCAGCTCGGCACCATCCAGCTCGACTACGTCTTGCCGGACAGGTTCGGCCTCGAGTTCGTCGGCTCGGACGGCGCTGGGCATCGGCCCGCGATGCTCCACCGCGCGATCCTCGGCAGCCTCGAGCGCTTCATCGGCATGTACATCGAGCACGTCGCCGGAAAGTTCCCGGTGTGGCTCGCGCCCGAGCAGGTCGTCGTCGCGACCGTCAGCGACCGACAGAACGAGTACGCAGCGCGCATCGGCAGGGAGCTGCGCGAAGTCGGCCTCCGCGTGACGATCGACGACAGCGCCGACAAGCTCGGCGCGAAGATCCGGAACGCGCGCATGATGCGCGTCCCCTACATCGCCGTCATCGGCGACGACGAGACCGCAGCCGAGACCGTCGCACCGAAGACGAACGACGGCACCGACCTCGGGGCGATGCCCCTCGCAGAGTTCAAGGCCCGGCTCCTCGCCGAGTCGCGCGCACCGCGCATCCAGATTCCCGGTTCATGAAGCGGCCCAGGAGCCCCAGAAAGTAAGCAGGTAACACCCGACGCATGGCGACCGACCGACGGAATTTCCGTGACACGAGAGCCCCCCAGATCCGAGTAAACCACCGTATTCGCGTACCCGAGGTCCGGGTAGTGCTCGAGGACGGCGGGATGCTCGGGGTGATGAGCACGCAGCAGGCGCTGCGCGAAGCAGAATCGCGCGGCCTGGACCTCGTCGAGGTGAACCCCAAGGCTGCTCCCCCCGTTTGCAAGATCCTCGACTTCGGCAAATTCAAGTACGAGGAAAAGAAGCGGGCGCGCGAGGCGAAGCGCAAGCAGACCGTCGTCGAGGTGAAGGAGCTGAAGCTCCGCCCGAAGACCGACGATCACGATCTGGACGTGAAGCTCCGGGCTGCGCGGCGATTCATCGAGTCGGGCAACAAGGTGAAGTTCACGGTGCGGTTCCGCGGTCGCGAGATCGCGCACCCGCAGCGCGCGCAGATGCAGCTCGACTGGCTGCGTGAGAAGGCCGAGGACCTCGCAACCGTCGAACAGCAGCCGATGATGGAAGCGCGCGCGATGAGCCTCATCCTCGCGCCGCGACCTCAGGTGCTCCACAAGCTCGCCATCGACCGAGCCAAGGAACGTCAGGCGAAGCGCGATCGCGGTGAGCCCGAAACCGACGAGCATGACGAGCCCGACGAGCCCGATGATTCGGAGCTCGATGATGACGACGACGATGACGACGACGACGATGACGCCGAGGGCGCAGAAGGCACCGGCGGCGCAGAAGGCACCGGCGGCACAGAAGGCACCGGCGGCACCGAGAAGAAGTGAGCTCGTCGCGAGCCACGTCTATCTGAGATAGACGCGGCTGTAGTCGAGCTCGTACGTGAGGGGGAAGGTCGACGCGGGCAGAGAGATGCTCGCGTCGGCCACCTTCGTGCTGCCCCAGCCGAGGTCGAAGAGAAAATCCACGTCGAGGGCGGCCGCGCCCGGCGCGCCGCCGAGCGTCCAGTGGAGCGATCCCTTTTGAACGACGACGCCGTCGAAGTAGACGGCGTACGAGTCGTCCTTCGAATAAAGCCACGAGACGACGTGGTAGTCGCGCAGATCGCGGCCGTTCGCCGGCACACCCACGCCGTCGAGCGCGGGCGGCCACGTCGTGTAGTCGACGTCGTCGTTACCGCCGAGGGAGTTCGAGTGAAACGCGGTGGGCGGCGGGTAGATGTTCGGCGTGCCGAACGACTGGAGCACGTCCATCTCCGGTCCCTGGTTCCATTGACTCGCCGACGCCCAGATCGAATAGAAATACGCGGCGAGCGGCGTGGGCATGCGCACCCGCGTCTCCCAGAGCACGTCCTTGCCGAGGAGCACGCCGCCGCTCGCGAGCTTCCACTTCGCGACGAAGCTGCCGCTCCCGGCGTCGTGTGACGACACCGTACACGTCGTCTGTGACGTGGTCAGAGGCCGCACGTACGTCTTGAGCGAGCTCGCCGTCCATTCGCGCACCGGGTGCGCGGGATCCTCGACGGGCTGCATGTCGTCCGGCAGCCCGAGGTTCTTTGCGACCACTGCAGTGGCCGCATCTGGAGCGACGATGACCGCGCCGTAGTTCGTACCGTTCGCGATGCTGCCGAACGGATCGTGAAACTGGAACTCCGAGACGAGCGACGCCACGTCGGTGATGGTGCCGTCGGTGCCGAAGTCCCAGTTCTTGACGAGCACGAAGGGCGCGCCGCCGATCTTCGTCGTCTCCGTCGGGGCAGGTCCCTTTGCCGGTTTGCTGGGGTCTCCCGTTCCGACGGTCTCCGTCGGCGGCACGCTCGAGTCCGTCGGGGCGAGACCGCCCGCGATCGTCAGAGCGAGAGTGACGCGCTCGCTGTGATCGAAGGGCTGCCCGGGCGGGCTGTTCCACGCCCAGACCGTCCACGTCGTCGGACCGTTCGTCAGGACCGACGCATCGACGGTGAGCGAGAACGACCCGTCCGCGGCGGGCACGACCTCTGCGAGCGGCGGCATCTGATGCGTCGCGTCCCAGACCTCGACGTTCTGATACACCGTCGCGCGCCCGCGCACGGTCACCTTGCCGCGCACGGTGGCGCCGTCGACCGGCGCATCGACGCTGAGCGAGTAATCCACGGCCGTCGCTCCGCCGCTCGCTCCTGCGTCGAGCGTGTCGGCGCCCCCGCTGCTCGCGCCGCCGTTGCCGCCCGTGCCGCCGCCGCCGCCCGCGCCGGCTTCCCCCGCGTCCCTGCCGGTTGCTCCACCGGTTCCGGCGTTTCCCGCTCTGCCGCCGCTCGCCGAGGCGCGGCCGCCCGTGCAACCGCCGTCACATTGCCGCGATCCGACCACCGCCGTCGCGCTCTCCGACACGCACGCCGACGCCGCGTACGACGCTCCCGCGACGAGAAGCCCGGCCTGGATGAGTCGTCTCATAGACTCACCAGGAGGCCGACGGACAGACCGAGAGAAGGCGCGCCGGCCTTCCCCGCGTCGTGGTTGGCGATGATGACGACCGGCTGCGGGATCAGCGACAGCGCGGTGAACTCCGCCGTCAGAGCGAGACGCTCACCGAGCCGCGCGACGCCGCCGACGCCTGCCATCGACAGGAAGGACAGCACGCCCTGGCTCTGCGAGCGATACGGGTTATTCGCGGACCCGGTGACGTGCAGATCGAACGCCCCCACGCCGACCCAGGCGTAGCCGCCGAAAGGCTCCGCGCGACTCGCCCATCCGAGGTCGGCAGAGGCGAACTCCTGACGCACGCTCGCCGAGCCCGCGCTCTCGGTGAGCTCCGGGCCGATGAGCGGCCCTGCGAGCGTGAGCCGCGCGAAGAGCGGACCGTAGAGCGAGTGCGACAGCCTGAGCGTCGGCCCGACGGCGGCGCCGACGCCGCGGAGCCCGTGCAACCCGAACGCGCCGACGCCGAGCGCGGTCCCGTGAAACGGCGCTCGATCACGCGGAGACACGCGGTCCGGCAGCGCCGGCCCGACCCACTTCATGACGTCTGCCGGCGCGGGCGCGGGTGCGCTCTCGACAGGTTCCGGCTCGGCGACCTCGAGGAGACTCGCGCGCAAGAGCTCGAGCGCACGGATCGCGAGCACCGCAGCGGCGTTCGGGGCCGCCGTCACCTGGAGACGTCGCACGACGGTCTTGCCGGTGACGTGATCGCTGATCCAGATGTCGGCAGCGGCGCCGGTGCCGGCGCGGTTCATGGAGACCGTCGCGAAGCTGCCGCCCTCCGCAGCGCGCTCCACCTCGTCGCGTGCGTCACCGGGCGCGCTGTCCACCTCGACGACGTCGAAGCCGGCGTCCCCGAGCTCGGCGCGGAGACGCGTCGTCGCTTCTCGTAGCAGCTTGTCGCTCGACGCGGTGCGCACCAGCGCCACCCGGGAGCGGGAGGGCTCGGCAATTGCGCGGCTCGCGGAGGCGATGACCAGTGACGCGAGCAGGCACGCCGTCGGGCCGCGCCCGGACCTCATGGACCGGAAGGCACTTCCCTTGCGCGGACGGGCGTCATGGACCGGACAGCACTTCCCTCGCGTAGGCGGCATGTGCTCCGCGCGGAAATCGCTCGAGATACGTGCCCGCGATGGACCGCGCGCTCCCGGTGTCACCGGCGCGTACCAGAGCCACGAGCTTTCGCCCGAGCGCCTCTGCGGCGAACGACCCGCGCGGTGATTCGGACAGATACTCATCGTACCAATGGAGGGCCTCTGCCGAAAGCCCCGCATCGTCTGCCATTCGACCGAGTACGAACGCCGCGCCGCGCGCTTCGGCCGAGCCCGGGAAACGCGTCCGCTCGGCGAGGAGACCGCGCTTGGCGAGGGCCTTCTCGTGCGCATAGCGCGCCGCATCGGCGAGCGCGACGAGATCGGCGAGGCTCCCGCGGTTCAGCGCATTGCCGACACCGCGCGACTCTGCAGACTCGATCACGCCGCGGAAGTTCCCCGACGCGAGCATCTCCGACCAGCTCGGTGACGGATGCGCGGGCGGCGTCTCCACCGAATCGCCCGGCTCGCGCTCTGCGCTGCTCGGTTCGGCGGCACCCGGCGCCTCGACGTCGTTCAGCGGCTCCGTCGTGTTCGACGGCTCGACGGCTCGCGGCGACTCGGACGGCGTCTCCGCCGCGGCCTCCGGCGCGAACAGCGACGATAGCTCTGCGCCGCCGGTGCGCGCGTGCGCGACGAGCCGCTGCCCGGCCGCGACGCGAAGGCCGTCACGCAGCGACGGCCCACGCACGATGACGCTGCCGTCGTGCAAGCAGAGCTCGAGCCGCTCGCCGCTCGTCGACCACCCGACGTCGAATGCGGTGCCCGTCACCTCGATGGAGTAAGGGCCAGCCATCACCGCCCAGTGTGTCCGCGGACGATGCACGACGCGAGCGCGCAGAAGCCCCGTACCGAGGACGACGCGCGCACCGTCCGCCGTGACGCTCTCGACCTTGCCCTTGCTCCCGGGGCCGAGATCTATCTCCGTCCCCTCCGAGAACCGCAGCGACAGCGCGCCGCGATCGGCGGGAACGCCGAGCCAGCCGCCGTCGGTGACGACGGGACCCGTGACGCGATACTCGAGCTCGGGCGCCGGTCGCTGCACGAGGAACACCGCCACGCCTGCAGCGACGGATACGACGAGCGCCGCGGCCAGAGCGACGAGTCGCCAGGGCGTCGTGCGCGTGCGCGTTCCGAACGACACCATGAGCCGCTCGCGGCCCGCGGCGTGCTCCGCGTCGCTCACGCTTCCGTCGAGCGCGCGCGGCAGAGCGGCGAGGTTCTCTGCGCCGGCGTCGTGCTCGACGAGGCCCTCGTTACGACTCATGACTGCCTCGAGACGTACGGCGCGAGCAGCGGGTCGTTCTGCGCGAGGAGACAGACGCGCTTCGCCGCGTCCGCGACGCGACGCTTGGTCGTCGCCAGCGAGCAGCCGAGCACGGCCGACAGATCGGCGAGCTCGAGCCCCTCGACGTAGCGGAGCACGAACACCGAGCGACGTTCTGCGCCGAGCTTGTCGAGGATGCGATAGAGCCTCACCAGCGCCGCGCGTTGCTCGAGGTGCTGAATGTCGGCTTGCGGCTCCGGCTCGACGAGCACGCCGTCGTCGGAGAGCAGAAGCCACCGCTTCGCGCGACGGCGCCGGAGCTCGCTCTTCGCAACGTGGAGCGTGATGCCGATGAGAAAGCTGCGGAGCGCCGTCGGGTCGCGAAGCGAGTCGAGATCGCGGAAGAGCCTCAGGAAGGCGTCCTGGACGGCGTCCTCGACGTCGACGGACGGGCCCAGGATGCGCCGCAGGATCCGGCGCACCATGGTCGAGTGACGGTCCCAGAGACGACCCGCGGCGCGGGGCAGCCGGGCCCGAACGGCCTCGACGAGCGCCGCATCGTCCTCGCCGGGATCGCCTCCGGGGGTCACTACGCGCATCACCCGCGAGGGCGGGCGACCGGCGAGACCCGAGGAGCTGGACATCGAGGACCTAGAAGGTAGGCACCCGCCGCGTGCAGCTCGGCTCACAAAAGCGTGTATGCATCCGGAATTGGGGGTCGTAGGACCCCGACGGCCTGTAAAGATAACCCGCCGAGCGCCTGGGGCTACAGCGTCCGTTCAGTGCATGAGTCCGCCGAAGTAGGCACCTAGCGCACCTGCGGCGGCCATGACGACGACGACCACGGCGATCAGCGCGCCGGAGCCGCCGCCCGCTTTTCGTTTCATGTTCACGTCATCGTCGTCGTCGTCCGTGGTCGGCGAGGCGACGGGCGGCGCAGCTGCGGGCGGCGCGCTCGACGACGGCGGCGCTGGTCGCGACGACCCGGGTCGCGGCGGGGACAGCGGGACGGGCTCGTCGTCCTCCTCGAGCGCAGCGAGATTGCCGGCCTCGAACGACTCTGCCGGTAGCGATGCGCGGCGCGCCGCGCTGCGCGCCGAAGCTTGCTCCTTGCCCCAACCCTCGAGGCCGTCGAAGGAGCCGAGGTTCAACGGCGCCGCGCCGATCGTGGGCGAGCCCTTCTGCGCGACGACGCTACCGTCACTGCTCGTGCCGGGCGACTCGAGCGACGTGAACTCGACCATCGCCTGATCGATGAGCGTCCCGATGATCGAGACCTTGTCGTCCTTGATCTTCTGACGGCGGTCGCTGTCACGCGCGACCATCGCCTCGCGCACGAGGCCGGCGATGTCGAACGAAGAGACGGCCTTACCGACACGGTAAAGATGCGTGTTCAGATCGCGGCCGAGATCGCGGGCGGACTGGTAACGCTGGCTCACCTCGCGCGCGAGGGCCTTCTGCACGATCCGCTCGAGTTCCGGCGTGACCTCGGAGTTGAGCTGGGAGAGCGACGGGATCCGCGCCGCTTGCACCTGTCGCACCGTGTCGAGATCGGTCTCGCCGAGAAAGAGCCGCCTTCCGGCGAGCATCTCCCAGAGCATGATCCCGATGGCGAAGATGTCCGTGCGGTGATCGACCGACTCGCCCATCGCCGCTTCGGGCGACAGGTAGCTGAACTTGCCCTTGATGATGCCGGGCTCGCTGTGCTCGAGCTGGCTGTTCGCCTTCGCGAGCCCGAAGTCCGCGATCTTGACCTCGCCGTGACGGGTGATGAGCACGTTGGGCGGCGACATGTCGCGGTGGACGATGCCGAGCTTCTTGCCCTTCGTGTCGACGGCCTCGTGTGCGTACGCGAGGCCCTCGCAGATCTTCAGGCACATCAGGCTGGCGGCCTCGATCGGGATCTTCTGCCCGCGGGAGCGCCGGTGCTCGATGATGGCCTTCAGGTCGGACCCATCCACGAACTCCATGACGATGAAGTAGGTGTTGTCGCCGACGCCGATGTCGAAGACCTGAACACAGTTCGAGTGCGACAGATGCGCACTGGTCCTCGCCTCGTCGAGGAACATGCCGATGAATTGCTTCTTTTCGGCGAGGTGCGGGAGGACGCGCTTGATCGCGACGACCTTCTTGAACCCCTCGAGGCCGGCGCTCTCGGCGCGGTAGACCTCGGCCATACCGCCAGCGGCGATTCGCTCGATGATTCGATAGCGTTGCTGCTGCTGAGGCATCGGTACGATTCGCGGACTACCGGCCAGGTTATTGTTTTGCCGGCGGAACGGTCAAGGCGCGCCCCGCCGCATACCAGATTACCACCCGCCGTGGCCCGAGCGTTCGCCCGCGACGTGCCGCGAGTCACGGCGCCATTCACGTCGTGTGAAATCAGCCGAAAACCCTCCCCGCGATCCCTCGCCGGCGCGTTTTCGGTCTCGCCTTCGTCGGGAACTGGGTCTAGTCTCCGCTCCCCGTCGGGGCCGTAGCTCAGCTGGGAGAGCGCTAGCATGGCATGCTAGAGGTCTGGGGTTCGATCCCCCACGGCTCCACAAATCCTGGGGCATTCCCGGGGCAATCAGAGAGCGCAACGTCGAGGGGGACGAGCTCACCGAGTTCGAGCTCCGACAGCGCCTTCGCTGCCTGCCGGTACTTGAGCAGCTCGTCGGACTTGTGCCCCGTCCGCTGGCGCACGAAGTCCTCGTTGCGCCCGTTCGCGAGAGACCGCGTGACGAAGCTCCGCCGGAAGCAGTGAACGCCGAAGGGTCCCTTGTTCGGCCCCTTCGACTCGAGGTCCGCGCGAGTCAGCCCCGCCGCTCGAAGGTGCGCGCGCACGACGTCGGCAAGGTGGTCGGTGGTCAGAGGACGGCCATGCTCATCGATGAACACGGGCTCGGTCGGGCCCGGCTTGCCGCGGTCCTCGAACCACCTCGAGAGCGCGTCCGCGACACCGTCGCCGAGGCGCCACCACCGGGGATGGTCCGTCTTGTTCTCGTCGAGCGACACTGTCTCGTTCTCGAGGTCGAGGTCGCGCCACTGGAGCGCCGCCACCTCGCCGCGCCGCATCCCCTCGCGGTGCAGAAAGCCGTAGAGCGTCCGGTACTCGAAGGGCACCGCGGGGCAGCCGAGTAGCGTGCGGTCCTCGCCCGGGTAGAGGATCGGAAAGCGCTTCTTGGGCCCCGACTTCGGCAGCCAGCCGCGAGGGAGCGGGCTCCGCTGCACGTAGCCGGCGAGCTCCGCGAGGTTCAGCACGCGGTTCACGAGCGCCGCGTACTGCCGGCGCGTCTCGCGTGACAGCTCGGTCTTGCTCTTCGGCACCGGAAGCTGCCGCATCACGTCGTCGCAATCCTCGCGCGTGATTTCCGTCACCCGCCGTTCGCCGAGAACCGGGAACACGCCCTTGGTCAGCCGCGACTTCACTGTCTCGAGGAATGCGTCCGTCAGCTTCTCGACATGGTCGGGGTACTTCTTCCGGAGGTCGCCACTGGTCCACTCGTCGGCCACCTGCTTGAACGTGAGCGCGCCTCGTGTTCCCACGTCGTCGAGGACGCCCCCGAGGAGCTCGCTGCAGTACTCGAGCGCTACCTTCAGCGACCGCGCCGAGGCGCCGGCGACGGCCCTCATCGCATCGTCGCGATCCTTCACCGAGACGTTCGCCGACTGGAAGCGCCTCGCCAGCTCGGAGAGAAGTTTCGAGCGCGCCTTCGCCTCGTCCTTGGTGGCGCACGTCGGCAGGTCGAACGGCTGCCGCTTGCCGCAAACGCGAATCCGCGTCGTCCAGATCCCACCGACGAACCGAACCTCGCCCGTTGCTTCACGTGTCATTCAGTCGACCTTTCCCCGTAGCGCGGACCCTTTGAGACGGCTTCCGTCCGCCACCAAATGCGCAGCCTTCAACATACGCGTCTCTGCGCGTCTGTCTACGCGTCCGGTGTTCAGCGTCAGCCGGTGGTCGAACCGCATGCGACCTTGATACGATGGCTCCGTGTTTCTCCCCGGCTGGCTCGTCGCGTTCGTCCTCTTCCTTTGGTACCGACACGACATGAGCGTCGCGAAAGCGAATCGCGAAGAAACTGCGGCGCGAGATGCGAAGCAGCGCGCCGATGAGCTCAGCGCCATGTGTCAGCTCGTTGCCGAAGTGCGCTACACGCACGCGCTCACCCATCACTGCTTCTCGCCCCGCATGATGACGTACTCGACAACGTCTTTCGAGGGCACCGAGGTGGAGTATCTCGTGGCTCGGCGTGGGGACGACGAGTGGTTCATCTCGTTTCGTTCCATTCCGATTTCGGACGACCTTAGGCCACATCTACCGCCCAAGCTTCGCGCCTTGGCTGAGACTCGGTATTGGGAACCGCTCGCGAAAGACCTTGTCCCGCTCTTCAGTTCCGCGCTCCGTACCGTCTCGGATTTCGCCAAGCTCTTTCCCGTTGCGATGCGCGCCTCGAAGGAGACTCCTTGGGCCGCACCCGTGCACGGGCAAGCGGACGAGCTGGACGGATGGATGCGCTGGCGGAGAGAGATGGGCTTCGTGTAGGCGTTCCGCCCTCGCGCGCGTGTGTCCACAGCTGCCCTCGCGCGCCCGCGCGCGTGTGTCCACGCTGCCCTCGCGTGCCCTGCGTGACGCTCGATCGTCAGCTCACCACCTTGCCGTGGGCAATCCGTGGGGCAATCAAACCGCGTCACTGGCATCTTTCGCGGCGATTTCCCATAAAGTCGTCGGACTCGGAGTCTGAGGGGATGCCGACCCGCGAGAGCGGGCCTAGCGTTGGCGGGTTGGCGAGGTCTTCCGCTGCCGGCCCTTCCGGGAGCCGTATTCGCAGGGCGCCGCACCGGTTCCCGGTTCTTGGTTCCCCTTAAGGAAAAGGAACTGGGAACCACCTACCTGGCTAGGCCTAGGCCCATGGCCTGGCCGTAGCCGCCAGGTACGCAGTTCCCCGATCGGTACGGAACCGAGGAACCGGCAGAAAACACACTCCCTCATAGGTTCTCGTTCTCCGTGACGGGAACCGCTTCGAATCCGGTTTCCCCGAGGACCAGTCGGCCATCGCCGCGCAGCATCTTGATCGCGGCGAAAGCGTCGGCGCGTTTCCCCGCTGTACGCTCGACGATTTGGCTCGCGCTGCGCAGGCCCCGGTTCCTCGTCACCGCGGCCAGCACGCGCGCTTGGATAGTCTGCTCGGTGTCGGCCTTGCTGCCCTTCGAAGGCCCGAAGGCGGTTGACTCGGACTCGGTCGCCTTACGGAGAGTGCCCTCGATGCCGGGCTCCGTGTTCCGCACCACGTGCACGCGCCTCCATCGCGCGTCTCGCGCCTCCGTCGTTCGTACCGGCGGGGGCGCTTCTATTTTGATCCGAGCGAGGGTGGTGGTCTAGACCCTGATCCAGCGCAGAAAAAGCTGCGCGTCTGATCGTGATCGGGAATCCATCCGAAAACCCGGGTGTTCGTGAGGTTGCGAAACCAGCACACGAAACCCC
>DATAZL010000037.1:0-3619 GCA_036272055.1 Polyangiaceae bacterium
TCGGATCAATCCCTTCGAGTACCTCGCTGACGTCCTCGCTCGTGTCCAGGATCACCCGGCGCGCGCGCTCGACGAGCTGCTGCCCGGCGCCTGGGCCGCAGCGCGCGACGACGACTGACGCGCGTCGTCACCACAGGTCGAGGCCGCGCTACGCTTACCGACGCGAGGTAACCGAGTGATACTCGGGCCCGCGGGTATCTGTCGCCACCGGTTCCCGAGGGTCCCGTTTTCGCCGGACTCGCCGGAGCCCGGGTCCCACCGCTGGTAATCGCTCCGATGGCGTGCGCGTGACGGTCAGGCTGGAAGCTCGAGCTCTCTGATTCTCTCGCGCATCAGCGAGCGCGTCTCGGCGTCGTAGTCCGGCTTCGCGTGGGCGATGGCGCTCGCCTGGCGAAGCAGTTCGAGAGCCCGCTCACGCTGTCCGCGCTGCTCGCAGATCATCGAGAGCAGGTCGATGCCCTCGGCCTCGCCGGGGAAGTCACGAAGGAAGTCGTGGCAAAGGGCCTCGGCCTCATCGACACGGCCCGCGAGGAGCTCGTCGACCACGTGGTCCGCGCGTTCGTTGAGCTCGTCGACGCAGCAGGGGCAGAGCTCCTGGTGCGCCTCGGTCGGTGCGTCCGCGGTCGTCGTCGCGAGCTCCATGGCAACCGGGGCCCCCAGGCAGCATCGCTTGTACTTCTTGCCACTGCCGCAGGGGCAGGCGTCGTTGCGTCCGATCTTGGCCATCGCGTCCTCATGGCAGCATCGTTCCGTCGCGTGGGTGGGACAAGTTCTTTGCCACCTCCGCCACCCGAGCGCGCGGGCGAGGCCGACGGCGGCCTCCGCCTCTTTGTCTGCGCGCGCTGCGGGCGCGACGTCCACGTCTGCGCGCCGTGTGATCGCGGCCAGATCTACTGCGCCGGTGACTGTCGCGCGATCCGCCGTCGAGAATCGGTGCGCCGCGCCGGCGCGACCTACCAACGCTCGCGCAAGGGGGCCCGCAAGCACGCTGCGCGGCAGGGGCGAGTGCGCGTGGCCAAGTTCTCCGCACAGAAAGTGACGCATCACGGATTCTCACGCGACTCGGTTTCCGCCATCGTCGCCTCGTCGCCGGTAACGCCCGTCGACCCGGAGGTGGGTGATGACGCTGTGGTCGACGACGCTGCGGATCGGCGACGAGGACGTGAAGCTCTTGGTCACGAGCCCAGAGGGCGACGACCTGATCAAGGCGCGTCTGCCGAGACACCCGCGCCACCCGCGAGCCCTCTTGACGCTGCTCGAGGGGGTTGCGCTCTGGAGCGGCGAGCCGCTCTACGCTGTGATTTCTGCGGGCAGCCAGCCGGGCGACTGGCTCGGCTGCGAAACGTGGGGCGACGATCTATGGCCCACCGAAAGTCCGCTCGTTCACTTCGACTTCGCAATCCCCCCGTCGCGATCGCGTCGCCTCCTTCGCGGCGTCGGCGACTTCCGCGATGTCCGGCCGCGGCTTCGCTTGGTCCGATCGAAATGAAGCCGCTCGACGCTTCCGGTCGCGTCGCCGAGGTCCTGCGTCTCGGTCTTGTCGAGGGCGTCGGGGTGCGCGCCATCGCCAAGCGTCTCGGCATGGCACGAAAGACGGTCCGAAAGATCCTCGGCCGGCATCGTGCTCCGCCGAAGCCCGCCGCCGAGCCGCGAAGCTCGATCCTCGACCCGTACGAGCCGGCGATCCGCGCAGTCCTCGACGATGCGCCCGAGATGCTCGCGCCCGCCGTGCTCGAGCGGCTGCGCCCTCTCGGGTACACCGGCGGTGTCACGATCTTGCGCGACCGTCTCCGACGTCTTCGACCGCACGGACTTCGCGAGGCGTTCCTGACGCTCGACTTCGCGCCGGGCGAGGCCATGCAGGTGGACTGGGCCGACTTCGGGTTCGCCTTGCCTGGAGTCCCCCGGCGCGTCAGCGCGTTCGTGGCCGTTCTCTGCCACTCGCGTCATCTCTACATCGAATTCACGGTCAGCCAGGCCATGGGGTCGTTTCTGCGATGCATGGACCGGTGCCTTCGCTTCTTTGGGGGCACCACCGCGGTCGACATCTTCGACAACATGAAAACCGTCGTGCTCTCGCACACGGCCACGGCCACTGTGTTCAATCCCAAGTTTCTCGAGTACGCCCGCGCCCGAGGCGGCTTCACCGTGCGGGCCTGCAACGTTCGGAGGGGCAACGAGAAGGGGCGCGTCGAGCGACCGATCGGCTTCGTCCGCCGACGCTTCTGGCCCGGCCGCCGCTTCCGTGACCTGCTCGATCTCAACACGCAAGCCACCGCGTGGCGCGACGACTTCGCCAACGGACGCGTTCACGAGGACACCGGGAAAGTGCCCGCGCTCGTCTTCAATCATCAGGAACGACGTCTCCTCCGACCGCTGCCCGACACGCGGCACAACACCGACGACGTCGAGGGCCATGGGATCACCAAGACGTTCCGCGTCACGTTCGACCGCAACAAGTACTCGGTCCCATGGCGACTCGTCAGCCAGCAGGTGATCGTCCGGGCCAACGACGACAGCGTCGCCATCTTTCTCGGGCCCAAGCAGGTCGCGCTCCACACGCGCTCCTGGAGCGTCGGACAAGACATCGAGCATCCTTCGCACAAGAAGGCACTCCTGGATCACAAGCCTCGCGCCGCCGCCGGCGCGCTGCCGCCCGCTCTCGCCGCGCTCGCCGAGACCGGCAAGACCTACTTCAAGCTCCTCGCCGCGGGGTCTCGCTCCATCCATCAAGAAATCGTCCGACTCACCCTGCTCGTCGAGTTGTTCGGGGCCCCCGCCGTCGCGAGCGCGATCGCCGAAGTGATGCAGACCGGCCACGTCGGCGCCGAGTACGTCGAATATATCCTGCGCCACAAGCGCGGCCTCGTTCCCGATCCGCATCCCCTTCGCCTCGGCAACGACGCGTTCGACGGCATCTCGCTCCCCGAGCCTGACTTATCCATCTACGACCAGCTCGCGCCCACGACGATGACGCGCGATCCGGGCGCGCCACCGCCCGAGGACGGAGAGTCCTCCTCATGAAAGATGGCGATGACCTGCGCGACCTGCTCGTGCAAAAGATGCAGTGGCTCCGGCTCCCGGGGATGGCCAAGCTCGTCGTCGCGTTGCTCGATCGCGCCGCGAAGGACAACCTCTCCACGCTCGACGTCATCCATCAGCTCTGCGACGAGGAGAAGCAGAGCCGCATGAAGAGCGCCATCGAGCGGCGCTTGCGGGATGCTCGCTTTCCCGAGATCAACACCATCGACGCGTTCGACTTCGACTTCTCCGGCGAGCGAAAGAAGATGCGCGCTCGGTATCTGGCTCTCCATGATCTGGCGTTCCTCGAGAAGGGGATCAACCCTCTCTTCATCGGCACCCCCGGGACGGGCAAAACGTTTCTCGCGCGAGCGCTCGCCTACCAGGCGTGCCAGGCCACCCGTCGCGTCGTCGTCGTCTCGGCTCCCCGCATGCTCAACGACCTTCACGGCGCCGAGCTGCACGGCACGCTCGATCGTGCACTGCGGCGCTACGTCCGCGCCGAGCTGCTCGTCATCGATGACTTCGCCGTGCTCGCGATGGACCCCGCGCAGGCCAAGCTCGCCTTCCAGGTGATCTCCGAACGCTACGATTTCCG
>DATAZL010000038.1:0-6931 GCA_036272055.1 Polyangiaceae bacterium
TTCGCCGGAGGCGAAGCTGCGGGGGGCCAAGGCCCCCCCTTCCTGGTAGACGCTCAGCGAGCCTTTGCGCGGAAGTGCCGTGCGGTCCACCACAGCGTGTCGAGGGGCGTCTGCCAGGACGCCCACGACGCGATGTCGCGCGAATCCACGGCGGTCCTGCGTCGCGACTCGTTCGAGTAGACGACGAACAGGGTGCCGTCACAGCTCGCGTGCGAGAAGCGATCGAGCTGTGCGACGCGTTCCTCGAGGAGTGCGCCGTCGGCGAGCAAGCTGGACGGGAGCCAGCGTTGCCGCGTCGGCTCGCCGTTGTCGTCGAGCTCGACGCTCGCGGGGGCGCTCCGGAGCACGTGCACCGCGAGGCCGAGATCGGGCTCGGTCGGGGCGCGGGGTGCGGTACCGGTGACGCCGAAGAGCTGCCGGGTATCGACGTGAACGGGCGGGCGCGTCTTTGTCGCCACCGCGCCGGGCGCGGCGACGGACGCGTCGTAGGAGAGCCGGTCCCACGACGTGTTCTGCGTACGTTGCCGGATCGCGTCGCGCAGCCGGCACGCGAGCTCGAACTGGATCTGCTGCTCGGGCTTCACCATGTCGAAGAGCCGTGGCTTGCCGGTGCACCACGCCGCCACGTCCTCGAGGCACGCCTGCACCATCTCGCGGAGCTGGATGAGCGTGAGCAGCGTCGGCATGAAGGGTGAACCATAGCCTGTCACGGCGGGCCGAGGACGCTCGCGGTCCTCGAACTCCGTCGTGAAACGTGCGAGCGTCGAGGGGCATGAAGGCTGCACCGGCAGACCGCTCGACGACGGTGGCGTGGTCTCTCGCCACGGCAGATCTCGTCAGCGTGCCTTCCGCCGCGCTCGACGACGCGGACTGGCTCGTCGGTGAGCTCGAGCGGACGCTCTCGCACTCTCTCGGTGCGCTCACCTGGCGCACGCACCGGTTCGAGCCCAGTGGGCTCAGCGTGGTCGGCACCGGTCCGCTGGGCCGCGTCATCGTGCACACCTGGCCCGAGCACGGCGCGCTCACCGTCGATCTCTACGGCGACGCGCGCAGCGTCGAGGCGGCGCTCGGCGAGAGCGTCGCGGGTCTGATGCAGAGCGAGCGCGCCGCGGGCTGACCGGCTCAGCGCGCGCGGCGCATGAGCGACAACGGCGTGCGGTGCAGGCTCTCGTTGCCGCCTCGCTTCAGCACGCTGTCCCGTAGCTCCGCCGCTCCGAAGTGACGGAGCACGTAGCGTCGCGCCGCTTCGACGTCGAACGGCTTGCACGAGAACACGTCGAGGTGCACCACGCCCTCGTCGGGGAACGAATGACAGCTCGCGTGGCTCTCGGTGAGCAGCACCACGCCGGCCACGGTGAGCGCGCCCTCGAGCCGATGCTCCGAGAGCGTCGGCGCGCCGACCGGCGTGAGGCTCAGCTTGAGCGGCAGCTCGATAAGCGCTTCGCGAACTCCGTCCTGGCAGAGCTTCACCGGATCGCAGCCCGTCGCGTCAGCTACCCAGTGAAGTCCGAGCACCGCTTCACATTGTCTCATGCGAACCGCGCGGGCGAGATTCCGGCGATCGAGCCCCGCGAAATTTGGCGCTGATGTGGGTGCATCTCCTACCATTCTCTTTCAACATGCCCCGCCCGATTCCCGGTCTGCGTTCGTCGCGAATTGCCCTGATTTTCGGCACGATCACGCTCCTGACGGGTTGCGGGCATCCGATCGAGCGCGCGCTCGCCGGGCGCTGGTTCGGTGAGAGCGTCGAGAGCTTCGACGCTCCGGACGTCGCGTCGGCGACCGGCTGGGCGCGCGGCGCGAGCATGGAGTTCTCCGACGAGGCAATCACGGTCGCCATCCCGGCGGAGGATCCGCGCAAGGGGCACTACGAGGTCTCGTCCGCCCACGAGGGCGACATCGTCCTCGCGATCCGCGACGACAAGGGGAACTCCGAGAAGGCCCGCTTCACGCTCGACGGCGACCACTACCTGAAGTGGCATCTCGACGAGCGACGCAGCGTCATTCTCCGTCGCGAGCAGTGAGTCAGCGCGAGAGCTCGAGCGTCTTGTCGACGGCGAAGCCGTTGGTCGACGCGGGGAACTTCATCAGGCCGACGGCGTCGTCGACGCACTGACGGACTCGCGGCGCGAGCGGCGGCGTGAAGACGGCCTCGCCGACACGGCCCGTTCCCTGGATGCGGAGCGACATCTGGGTGCTGACGGTGACGTGAAGATCGCCGCTCTCCACCGTCTGTTCGCGGAAGCAACGGCGCACGGCATCGACGACGCCGTCGATGCTCGGCGCGCTGCTCGATTCGCGGGGCGCGCGCGCCGATACCTCGGGGGAAGCTCCTTTGCCGCTCTCGTCGGGGACGTCGGTCGCTTCTGCCTGAGCGGGCGCCTCGGGCTCCGGCTCCGCGGCCGCGACTTCTTCCGCGGGAGCGCCCGCGTGAAGCCGTTCGTTCGGCTTCGACGTCGTGCTGCGCGCGGCGTGGCGCAGGTCGGTGCGCACGCCGTCGAACGTCGTGGTCGTGCTGGCGGGCGCGACGACGTCGAACGACGGACCGCGGAGCGGACCCACGCCGACCACGCCTTCCGTCACCTCCACGCGCACGGCGTGGTCGAGGCGAACGACGCGGAACGCCGTCCCGTGCACCGCGACGCGCGTCCCTTCGACGCGCACCACGAACGACTCTGGCCGGGGGCTCTTCACGACCCTGGCCGAGAGGATCCCGCGGTCGAGCGCGACGCGAATCACGCCACCGAGCTCCTCGACGTGCGCTTCGCTGTCGGGCTCGAGAGTCCACGTCGCGCGACCGTCGTGGTCGACCGCCACCGGCTCGCGGTCCGCGTGCACGACGTCTCCGACGGCGAGTGCGTCACCATTGCGTGCGTTCCCGGCGCGAGCCGCTTGCTCCGCAGCCGGGGGCGCCACCGCGACGATGGGCGCGGGCGGCGGGAGGTCCCGGTTGACGACCGCGACGGCGGCCGCGGCAACGCCGGCGAGCGCGGCGGCGGCCAGCGCGAAGATCAACGGGCTGCGCGGGCTCCGTCGCGGGGCCGCGAAGCGCGGCGGCTCGCCGAGCCGCGGCATGAGGCGCGCCTCCATGGCGTCCCAATCGACGTCTGGCGGGGGCTCTCGTCGCGCTTCTGCGACGAGCCGCTCGAGCGCCAGCTCTCCATCATCCTTCTTCAAGTGGACTCCCCTCGAACACTCTGGGGTACGACGTCGAGCGCGGGGCTCTCGTCGGGGACTAGATTCGCGAGATCGGGCTCCTCGCGGAGCATGGCAGCGAGCTCGCGCCGTGCGTAAAACAGGCGGGTGCGCACGGTGAGGACCGGCGCCTCCACGATCTTCGCGATCTCGAGCGGCGATAGGCCGTCGATCTCGTGCATCACGAAGACGGTGCGCTTCTTCTCGCTCAGCCTGTCGACCATCCGGTAGAACGCGGCCATTCGCCGCCGGCGTGCGACCTGCTCGTCGGGCAGCATGCGCAGGTCTTTCGGTGGCGCCGCCGCACCTTCGGCCACGAGGTGAGGGCGGCTCTTCGCGGCACGGCGGTGCATCAGCACCACGTTGACGGTCAGCCGGTACAGCCAGGTGGACAGCCGAGCATCTCCGCGAAAGTCTCCGATGCTACGGTGGACCTGCAGAAAGACTTCCTGGACGAGGTCCTCGATGTCGGCGGACGAGCCCGTCATCCGGAAGACGATGCGGGCGACGTCGTGGCGATGCGTCTGGAAGAGCTCCCGGAACGCGGCCGGCTCTCCTTCACGGCATCGCGTCACGAGCGTGGAAGCGTCGCTCACGACGGTGATCTTACTCGTCGACCGCCCGGCGGGCGCCCCCGATTCGACCCACGGTGCGGGGGCCAGAACGGCGGGCGCGCTCACCATGGGCGACATGGGCCAGCTGGCCGTGGACGTCACCGCAACCGGCATCTTCACCCCATGAGATGCGGGTGCGCGCCACGATGATCAAAAAAGCCTCACACGTACGTGCGACGCCCCGCGCAACGCGGTTCAGAAATCAGAACAGAGCGCGGATATCGACGGGCTCTTGCTTCTTCTGCTCGAGCACGCGGTTCACGGCGCGGAGGAGGCGGGTCTTGCCGGGGCCGGTCAGCGGCTTGCCCGCGATCGCCTTGCTCATGAGCTGCGGCGTGACGGGGCGACCGGAGCGCGGCTTGGTGCCGGCCTCCGCCTTTTCGCCACCCTCGGCCTTCTTGCTGAGCCGGTGCTTGAGCTTCAGCGCGCGGTCTTCCGGGCGCAGCTTCTCGAGCGACTGGGACGCCGAGGCGACGCGGCGGGGATCGATCTTCTTACCTTCTAGAAACTCGGAAAACTTGGATGCCATGGCGCTCGCTGAACAAATGCTCGGTGCCCGAGCGGAATTGAAGCAAGCGACCTATAGCATGGCCTCCCCGCCGGCAAGCTTCGAGTGAGGAGGGCGCGGGATGATAGTTTTCCCGGCATGCACGATCGGCGCGTCGACGAGGCCGCTCTCGCGGTTCGCCCGAGGATTGGCGAGGTGCCGGCGGTCGGCGTCGTCCTCGGCTCCGGGCTCGGCGGGTTCGCGACCACGCTCGGCGGCCTGGTCAGGATCCCGTACTCGGAGGTGCCGCACTTCCGCACCACGTCGGTCGCCGGCCACGCCGGCAGCCTCTGCGTGGGCGACGTCGGCGGGACGCGGGTCGCGTGTCTCGCCGGCAGGGTGCATCTCTACGAGGGCCACCCCGTCGAGGACGTCGTGTTCGGCTGTCGCCTGCTCGCGTCGCTCGGGTGTCGCGTCGTCCTCCTCACGAACGCCGCGGGCGGCATCGGCGAGGGCCTCCGTCCTGGGTCGCTCATGCTCATCGTCGATCACCTGAACCTGACGGGAAAAAATCCGCTCCTCGGCGGACCGCACTTCGTCGACCTCACCCGCGCCTACGACGTCGACGTCGTAGGCGCGGCGCGCGATGCCGCGAAGGACGAAGGCGTCGCCCTCGCGGAAGGCGTGTACGCGGGTCTGCTCGGACCGAGCTACGAGACGCCGGCAGAGATCCGGATGCTGCGTACCCTCGGCGCGCACGCCGTCGGGATGAGCACCGTGATGGAGACGATCGCGCTCCGCGCGCTCGGAGTTCGCGTCGGCGCGATGAGCTGCATCACGAATTTCGCCGCCGGGCTCTCCGACGCCGTGCTCGACCACGACGATGTGCAGGCGACGGCCCTCGCGGCGGAGAGAACCTTCAAGGCGGTGCTGACCCGCTGGATCGAACGATGCGGCGCGCTGTCCGCGGAGCCCACGAAGAAATGATCACACCCGACGACGAACGGATCCGGGCCCTAGTCGAGGCCGCACGCAGCGTTCGCGAGAATGCCTGGGCTCCCTATTCGGAGTTTCGCGTCGGCGCTGCGGTGCTGACGCGAGCGGGGAACGTCCACGTCGGATGCAACGTGGAGAACGCGAGCTACGGCGCGACGATCTGCGCCGAGCGCGGCGCGATCCTCCGCATGGTCGCGAGCGGCGACAGGGATCCCGTCGCGGTCGCCATCTTCGTCGAGGACGACGAGCCGGCCATGCCATGCGGCATGTGCCGGCAAGTGATCTCCGAGTTCGGCAGTGACGTGCTCATCGTCACCGCGACGCCGGCTCGCACCAAGCACTCCACGATCGAAGCGCTGCTCCCCGACGCGTTCGTGCTGCGCAAATAGCCTCGGCTCTTCGCGGCGCGCTGATCCGACCATGCACGGCGCGAAAGGAATCGTCCTCGGTTTCGTGGATGGGCTGCTCTCGGTCTTCCGCGGGCTCGCGTTCATCGTGCGGACACGGCGTGCGTGGCCCTTCGCCGCCGTACCGGCGCTGATGCTCGTGGGGCTCTCCGTCGTCGGGCTCGTCGTGGCGATCCGCATCGTCGCGCCGGTGGTCTCCGCGCACGTGCCGCTGCCGGACTCGACCTTCGGGCGCACCGGGTCCGCAGCGCTCCGGGTCGGCGTGGTCGTGCTCACCGCTGGCGTCGGTGTTCTCCTTGCAGCGACGTTCGCGCCGGTGCTCTCCGGGCCGGCCCTCGAGCGGATCATCGAGCTGCGCGAGCGCGCGCTCGGATTGCCACCCCGCGCGGAGGTCTCACTTTTCACCGAGATGTGGTGCGGGCTGCGCGCGCAGCTCCTCGCCTTCATCGTCGGGGCGCCGGTGCTCGCCGTGCTGTGGCTGGTGTCGCTCGCCGTTCCACCGGCGGCCGTCGTCACTTTCCCGCTCAAGGCGGCCGTCGCGCTCGCGCTCCTCTCGTGGACGCTCCTCGATTATCCGCTGTCGCTCCGCGGTGTACGCCTTCGTGAGAGGCTCGCGTTCATGGCGCGAGAAGCGCCGCGCGTCGTCGGGTTCGGGGTCGGTGTGGGTGTGCTCTTCGCGGTGCCGCTCGGCGCCATCGTTCTCCTTCCCGCTGCGGTCGTCGCCGCGACGGACATCGGCGCAGCGATGACGCGCCCGCGCTAGCTGCATCGTGCAGCGATGCACCTCGCGCCGTCGGGAACGCGCACGGTGTAGGGCGTCTCCCCATCGCATGAACGTGCGGGTTAAGTTCGATGCGTATCGCCGCGGGCGCACGAACGGAAATGCCATAGTGAGAATGCCCCGGTCGCGAAGCAGTCCATTCGATGAGTCGCCCTCCTCCGCCGCTACCGAACGGTGCGGCAAAGCACGACGTCCCCGGATCGTCCTCTGCCGCGCGCTACGAGGTGCTCGGCCTCATCGCGCTCGGGGGCATGGCGGCCGTGTACCGGGTGAAGGACACCGTCACCGGCGACACCGTCGCGATGAAGCGCCTTCTTCGCGAGAAAGGCGCCGATCGGGCGGCCATAGAGGCGTTCGAGCGCGAGTATCAGATCCTCGCCGGGCTGTCGCACCCGCGGATCATCCGCGTCTTCGACTACGGACTCGACGAGGCCGGCCCGTACTACACGAT
>DATAZL010000039.1:0-72321 GCA_036272055.1 Polyangiaceae bacterium
ACGCGTAGTTATGAGACCAAGAAGGTCGTCCCGAAGGAGCAACTCGCCCGCGTCCGCATTCACCGCGCGCGCTTCCATGGCGATTGGAACTACACCGTGCGAAGCGTGAAACGGGAGCGGTAATTTCGATCGGGCTCCTAAGAGCCAGTTGGTATCGGTCAACCCGGCCGCCGTCATTGCGTTGTTCCAATTCTGTGACGTCGACGCGCGAGGAGTAAGGTTTCGCTGTGCCGCATCGAGTGTGACTAGCGCGACGACGGGGTCGTCCATCGCTTCGACGGCATCAAGTTCGTACGAACCCAGCGGGATGACCAGCGCGATGTGCGCCCAAAGAGCCCAAGCAACCTCGCTGCCGTGGCCCAAAGGGGCGTGCCGTACCACTATCTCAGAGAGCGCTTCCGCGATCTTCGACATGCTCAACTGCCGCCCCAATGCTTGTTGCTTGATCAGCTCCGCCAGGACCTCGCGAATAATGCCCGGTTCGACCACCATGGCTTGGAGGAGTAGTGCTTCAAGAAGGGACCAATTTTGTGGAAGGCACGTCCTGTGTTTGACAATTCCCATAACAAACCGAAGTACGTGCGCATCCGGTGCCTGGTGTCGGCATTCGACAGCGGCATCGAATAGATGTAACCGTCGCAGAATGGACGCCTGCCGCGACGGCGGTTGTCGGGTCATGCTCGCCGCGTGCCCGTCCGTCATGGTCGTGAGTTCTGGGAGCATGCTTGCCGCGAGGTTCGCCGGGGAGCGAAAGTTGCCGATGTCGCTCGGCGCGTCGGGGTGAAGCCTCAGACGTTGCACTGGTGGAACTGGAAGTTCCGTCGGGAGGCGGATGCCGCGCCAGCGGCGTTTCTGCCGGTTGTCGTCGCAACGGACGCGCCGGCTGTATCGACGCGGGTAGTCGAACTCGAAGCGAACGGTGTTCGAATTCGTGTCGAGCCAGGCACAGACGTCCATTACGTGGCAGCGCTCGTGGCCGCGATCCGCACCGCATGCTGACGGTCTCGTCGGGAGCGAGCGTCTACCTCGCGGTCGAGACGGTGGACTTGCGGCGAGGCCATGACGGTCTGTGTGCTCTCGTACGAGGCGCTCTCGGACTCGACCCGTACGGTGGTCACTTCTTCGTCTTCGTCGGAAAGCGTGGTGACAGGATCAAGATCCTGTTTTGGGACCGAGGTGGCTTCGTCGTGTACTACAAGCGTCTCGCTCGTGGTCGCTTCCAGCTACCTCGACTGACTGCAGGTGCCGATCGCGTGGTGCTCGACGGAACGCAGCTCGCGATGCTCCTCGGGGGCTTTGATCCGGTGAAGACGCGCCGAACGGAAGCGTGGAGCCCGCCAGAGCGACGCGGCGCGGCCTGAGAAACAAAACGATTTCGATCTCTTGCGCGACGGGGATCGACACGTCGTCCGAGATCTGATCAAACGTGGGCATTGGTCCCTCCGTCCGACGACGAGCATGACTGCGGCTGGAAGGCGTACTCCGTCGCCCAGGGCGCCAAGCTCGACGAGCAGACTGCGAAGCTGAACGAGCTGAGCGAGAAGCTCACAGCGGTGACGGCAAAGCTCGAGGAACTCTCGAAGCGGAGCAAAGGCCACAAGAGCGAACGTCGTCGCCGGCCGAAGATGCCGCCGCCGTTGCCGCCGAAGAGCGATCCTGCGGCAACGGAGAAAAAGAGACGCGAGACGGCCGAGCTCAGGAACACGAAGCTCGAAACCGAGATCATCGCGGTGCCGGTGCCTCCGAACGCTTGCCGTTGCCCGACCTGCGGCGGCGACGAAAAGATTCGCAACGTGGGCTTCGGCAAGCCGTCGACGGTCTTCGAGTACATCCCGGGATATTTTCGACGGCGCATCTTCCAGGGACAGACGCTGGCGTGTCGCTGCGGGTACATCGTCACGGCGCCTGCGCCGGAGCGAGTCGCCGAGAAGACGCGTTACGCCGCGAGCTTCATCGCGCATCTAATCGTCGCGAAGTGCTCGAGCTCGATGCCACAGTACCGACTCGAGAAGGAGTATCGAAACATAGGCATCCCTATGTCGCGGAGCACGATGTGCAGCCTCTTCCACCGCGGCGCTGATGAGCTGAAACCCATCTACGGTGCAGCCCTCGCCCTCGTACCAGAAGCTCCCGACGTGCACGCGGACGAGACCAGCATCCGACAGATCGACATCAAGAAGAAGGCGTTTATCTGGGACTTCGTGACGCGGGATCTCATCGTCTACTGCTACGCCACGAGTCGGAGCGGCGACACACCGAAACGAGTGCTCGGAGATTCCCAGGGGCGACTCGTCGTCGATCAACACACCGGGTACAACGCGATCACGAAGCCGGGGAAGCGAACTCGGGCAGGATGCCTCGCGCACGCTCGGCGCAAGATCTTCGAGAACAACGAGCATCCGGAAGCGAAGGAAGCGCTCGACCTCATCGGTGAGATCTACGTCGTCGAACGCGAGGCGAAGGAAGCCGGCGTCGTGGGCACCGACGCGCATCTCGCGCTGCGCAAAGCACGCTCGCGTCCGCTCTTCGCGAAGCTGCTTCGCTGGGGACGTCGCTATCGTCGCAGTTTCGATCCCAGCTCGGGCATGGCGAAGGCGATCCGCTATCTCCTCCGTCACCACGAAGCACTTGGCTGTTTCCTGCGTCACGCGACCATCCCACCCGACAACAACCCAGCCGAAGCTGGGCTTCGTCGCATTGCCGTCGGCCGCTCGAACTACCTCTTCGTCGGTCACGAGGAATCCGGCAAGGACCACGCCGTCCTCTACACGCTCGTCGCATCCTGCGAGAAGAACGGCGTGAACCCTGTGGCGTACCTCACCGACGTGCTCACGCGCGTGCAGACGCACCCGGCCAGCAAGATCCAAGAATTGCTGCCACACCGCTGGAAACCGCCTGATCCTGCGTCGCTCGAACCGCGCGCTGCCCCAGGCTAAACGATCTACGCGCCCGATCTTGCTGGACGTCCTGCGCATCGTGCGGTGCCGCACGATGCGACGTCACGCGACGTTTTCCAAGGGCGTCCGAATGGAGACGGTTACGAATAGATCGATGAGATCAAAGCGCTGTCCACTTTCGGCGCGCCGGACACGAACCCTTCGCAACAGGCGAGTCCATGGAAGGTCCAGTTGTCCCGGCAACTCGAAAATGGCAGTTTTCGATGGGTTTAGTGCCAACTCGTACTCGGCGAGGGCCTCCTGCAGTACGGACAGCGCGCTCTCAGCATCGGCACGATTTGAAAAGCAAAGTTCGTACTCGTCTACGAAACGAACGCCGCGACAGTTGATTTGCGTTGAGACGAGTTCGTCAATCCGTCCGAGGACGAGTTCGGCAGCAACCAACGACGTGTCGGGCCCGACCGGAATCCCTATAGACTGACTATCCTGAAGATCGCGGTGGCGGTCGTCGAGTGCGCGACCCCATAATGCCTGCCGAAGCCGTACCGGCTGCGCGCGATTCGCCTTCACTACGCCTTTCGTGTGAACCGCCCATTCAAGCGCGTGCGTATAGAGCGAATAGTAGAAGCGCGAAATATCTGCGCGAAGTGCAAAACGTTTTCCTGTGCGATTTTGCGCGCGCGCGAGGACGAGCACGCGTTGCGTATGTTGAGGCTCAACTGCCCGACGTGCGCTCGGTGCGGGACGACTCAGCGACCACGGAGACAGAGCGAGGATCGGCTGCAAAAGTGGCCACCTTGCTTCGACTTCTTCGGCAAGATGGACGAATGGAAGTGGATTCGGTATCGAAAGCGGCCGCCGCAGGTTTCCCCAACGGAAGAGGTTGTGCGTCACGGGGTTAGAGGGCCGGGCAGGGCCCGGTGACCAACCGGTGGCGACGAGAGCCCCGAAGGTAGAGGATGAGAAGGGAGGCGGCAATTCTTGAGGAAGGAAGCCGCGTCCGCACAAGTCTGCTGCAGTGGTCATGGTGCTGTCGTCTTGTACAGCTCAGTCATCGCCGTATCTGGAGCGGCCCCTGTCCCGACAAGAAGCCTAGGCCGCTTCCGGTCAATGGCAGCGCGGCTTGCGCCACTTCGGGTTTCTGCCAAAGCGCGAGGGTGTAGATGGCGCAGAGGAGGATGAGCACCGCGCCCCCGAGTATTGTGCGAGCGAGGCTGTCTCGCGCGCGACCGCTCTCCTTTATCGCAGTTGGAGACAGTTGCTTTGGCGCGGTGTGGCCGCCAGGAACATGGACGCCCGGACTCATTGGCCGTCCTGGGGCGCGTACAGGAAGAAGTGCACCAGGTTGCCCGCGCCGAGAAAATACTGAGCAACTTGAAAAAAAGCGCCGTGCCCGAAGCGTCGCCAACTTGGGTCGGTTCCGTCATCATCAGACCCAGCGGACTTCGCCAGTTGGCGAAGCTAAGTTTTATCTTGCCTTCTTCGAACCGCCACGAGACCGCCTGAATGCGTTCGGGAAGAAAGATGAGTTCGAATCGAACGAAATCAGTTCCGACCGTAGTCGCGAACTGAACCACTTGATTGTCTGCAGCAAGGAAGGTGGTCGAGAAGATGAGCCGCTTGTCAGCTACCTGAACCCCTGAACGGACACGATATCGTCGCGGGTACCTCTCCGTCCATCTTGTCGATCGAGCCACCACTTTGGCCGGCGGAAGTATGATGATCACTCGATCCGCGCCGGCGAATTCCCTTCCCGTCGCGCAGTATCCGCGCGCGAGGCGACCTCTCTTCATCAAGCTGCCGCTTCCCAGTCGAGCGCCAGCGTGAGCCCCGCCACCGTGGCCCCGTGTCTCGCCGTTCATTTTTCGGGCTCTCCACCCACGGCGTTCGTGTCTCATGCCGGCGCTTCGTTCAGCGCGATCAGTCCGTGGAGCTTCCATCCTGCGCGCAGGAGCCAGGTCTTCGCCGGCACCACCGGCGCGTCTTTTGGTGGGCGCCTGACGCGCACAGTGAAGCCGTCGAAGTACGGTGCCGTCGACAACTCGTCGAGCTTCACCCGATGCGGCGATCCGTGCACGCGCTGGGCGTGATGTCGATGATTTTGCAGGACATAGACGAGCACGTTGCGAACCTCGAGTGGCGTCGCAAGTGCGCGCGAGTGGTATCGATCGGCAAAGACCGGACCATGCCGCCGCAGGCGCTTGTTCAAGCGATGGGCCATGCGGGCGCCCAACCACTGCATCGCGCGCGAGAGCGCGCGTCTGCTATCGGTCTCAAGGATGATATGGATGTGATTCGACTGTATGGAAATCTGCACGAGTCGCGTCCCAAGCCGATCTTTCGCCGCGCGCAACACATCGAACACGAGCGTAGCGAGTGCTCTATGGCGGATATTCGGCAAGCCAGCGCATAGCTTCATCGTGACGTGTACCGGGTGCCGAGCTTTCAGCGCCGGGCGAGGCCCATGCGACACACCGGCCTTCCCCCCGTTCTTCGGCTTTCGCCCCGCACCCGCACGCCGACCGCCGTGAGTACGGAATGCAAATCCGAGCTGCGCTGCACGTAACCGCCGCTTCCGCCCCACGTTCCCACCCGCCACTCATCGAGTGTACCCAATGAGTGCGAAAAGACAACCTCGAACGAGCGCATTTGACGGCGAATGTGTGCGAGCGACTCGCGTTCGTTACTTGATTGGGCAGAGCCATTCACGGCGCGGATGTTGCGGCCGCAAACCGGAGCTTCGACGCACGCTGCGCTCGCGTCGATTCAAGAGTTCTCGACGGCGCGCGCGTTCCAGCGAGAACCTGCGGTTGTGGCTGGCGTCGCGGGCGTTGCGGATGAGTGTTGACGAAACGCCACGCACGCGGACTCGCCCCGCATCACGGTCGACGCACTGCGCGATCCCTCTGGCCCGCCACGAATCCGTGGGAGGAGCCGAGCGCCAGCTTCGGGCGCCACTTCGAAGCGAAGAACGTGGCGCCGCGCATCGTGCTGGCCGGCGGAAGACGAGCACGGCGGCGTCGACGACGCCTGCGCCGCGGAGGCGCGCAGCGAGCGAAAGAGCGCTAGACCTTGCGCGCGGTCGCTGTCCCGATGACGAGGGAGAGCTCGAAGTCTCTTCCGGACCAGTACTTGCCGATCGCGTCGTTGACGTAGGCGAGGGGCTCGGCGAAATCGGTGGGGCCCATGTACGCTTCCTGCTCGGGGAGCACCATCAGCCGCGTCGCGGGATCCTCGGTGAATGCGCGGCCGCCTTGAAACGACAAGCTCACTTGCCGGACGTCGACGTCGACGTCGTCGAAGCCACGGCTCTCGAGCTCCTCGGCGAGTGACTCGATGGTCGGGCGGTTCGTCGCCGCCATCTCGACGGCGCGTCCGAGCTCTTCCTGGTCGTTCTTGAGCGCGTACTCACGCAGGAGATCGGAGAGCTCCTGGAACGAGCCGCGGAGCGGGAGCGAGACGAGCGCCTGACCCTCCGAGTAGAGGAGCCGGTTCATCTCCTCGAAGAGCCCGGTGCGCACCGTCGCGGAGGGGTGAAGGCAGAACGCGTGCGAGAACGTCCCCGACTCGAGCTCGGTCGCCGAGATGGGCGCGATGCGATACTCGAGCCGCGCTCGCTTCAGGGTCGCGGCCTTGTTGCGCGCGAGGTGAATGGCCGGCTCCGACGCATCGACGCCGACCACCGAACAGCCCTCGCCGAGCGCCAGGAGCTCGCGATCGGGAAAGCCCGTCCTGCAGCCGAGGTGTGCGATGCGCGCCTCCTCGCCGACGAGCATCACCGACAGCGCCGAGTCCGCGAACACCTTCAGGTATCGCGGGACGACGAAGGTCTCGAGGATCGCGACCTCGGCTGGGCTCAGGGGCTGTTCGGACATCGGCGCGGAAGGATAAAAGTATCAGATCGATGTTAGAAGGGGGGCCTTGGCCCCCCGCAGCTTCGCGGGCTCGCTTATAAATAGGGGGGCCTTGGCCCCCCGCAGCTTCGCCTACGGCGAACTGCTCCCCCCGCCGCTTCGCGGGCTCGCTGCGCTCGCGCTCGGGCAGCACATCGAGGTCGCTTTGGGGACTAGGGAATCGTCGATGCGGAAATACGGAGCGGACGGTCATGACGCTGGGTGACGGCAAAAACGCGAGCCTTGTGTTCGTCGCGGCGGCCGCGGCGGCGGTGGCTGCCTTTGCCGTGCTCGGCGGCCGGGACCCGCGGGTCTCGCTCGCGCCCGCGCCGAGCGCCTCTGCCGCCGGCTCACGGCTCGCTGCGAGCCTCTGTCCGCCGGGGAGCCTCCCCGACGACGGCGTGTGCATCCCGGTCCCGCCGCCCGAGCGCGCCGCACTGAACGTCACCGGAGCCGACAGGATCCCACGCCGTCCCGAGCGGCCCCCCGAGTACGGCCGCTACGCGCTGCCCGTCGAGGGTGTCCTGTCCGTCGCCGAGCTCGGGGAGAGCGCGCTCCCGGATGGTGGCACGCGACCGTCGGGAGTCGCGCTCGGCGTGGCCGCGAACACACCGGTCAGCGCCGTGGAGCTCGAGGGACAGGACGGACCTTCGCGCCTCGTCTATGCGGGCCCGCTCTGGGGCCCGACCGTCGTCACGCTGCACACCGTTCGCGCGCGCAACGGCGCCGAGCAATATCTCGTCGCGCTCGCACAGCTCGGGAGCCTCCGCCCGCACGCCGTCGGTGACACGCTGTCGGGCGGCGCGACGCTCGGGACGAGCGGGACGGCGCCCGTCGTCCTCGAGACGCGGCTCGTGCGGAGCGGCGTCGACGTGCGTACCCTCGCCGCCTCGGCGCTCCTCGCCACCGGCGCGAGCTCCGCGGTCGACGCGCGCAACGTCCTGTCCGTGAAGCGCTAGCGCGCTGGCAACGCGCCCACGTTCACGGCGCGTCCGGTGCGCGCGGCGTCCCACGCTTCACGGATCGCGGCCACGACGACGTCGGGGGCGTCGTTCTGGATCGGGTGATGCGCGTCCGCGACGATGCGCGCGGCGTGGTTCGTGGACAGGGACGACAGCTCGTCCTGGCTCTTCTGCCAGCCGTCGAGCATCTTCGCAGCCGTCTCCGACGACGCGCCGGGGAAGGCGTCTTCCTTGCTGCGCGTCAGGATGACGAGCGGCTTCGCCGACGGCGTGACGCCGGAAGGTTTCGCCGCGTCGAGACCGCGCAACAGCGCGTCGAAATCGGTGTTCTCGGGGAGCTTCGCGACGCCCGCGCGGAGCTCGCGCAGCTTGTCGTCGGGCAGGAGCGCCCAGTATCGCGTCACCTGCGCGCTCGTCATCGAATCGACGAGCACCATCGCCGCGACATCGGCGGGATGCGCCTTCGCGAAGAGCTGTGCGTTCAGTCCGCCCATGGAGTGACCGACGAGCACGTACGGCCCGGGCACGCCCGCCGCGGCGAGGAGCCCGCGCAGCTCTTCTGCCATCGCGACGTTCTCGTGCGGACGTGGTGCAGGTTTGCTTGAGCCCATGCCGGCGCGATCGTAGGCGCACGTGCGGGTGAACCGCGCTACCGCGGGCTCCACGCTGGCCCACGCCGTCGCGTCGCTACCCAGCCCAGAATCGAACACGACGGGCGGCGAGCCTTCTCCCGAGCAGACGAGATGAAGGCGCAATGAGCCGACGTCGAACGTCGAATCCAGCTCCGCTCCGTGAGACCGGCACGCGGTGCACGCGAGCAGCGCAGCCATCGCGACGCGGAACATCGGTGACCCGGTACCGCGTCTCACCCCGCGCGGCGAAGCATCTTTTCCATGACGAACAGCGCGCGTCCGAAGCGGTCGTTCTCGAGGGTCGCCGCGCAGACGAAGCCGTGGCGCTCGTAGAAGGGACGGGCCTGGTAGTCCGCCGTCTCGAGCCGGAGCTTGTGACACCCCGCGGTCCGGCAGCGACGCTCGAACTCCGTCATCAGCGACGAGCCGACACCGGCGCGCGCCTGCGCTTTCTTGACGAGGAGTTGCTTCAGCTCGCCGACCCCGCCGACGAGCACGCCGCGGGCCGCACCGAGCGCCTCGTCCCCGGCCTTCGCGACGAGCAAGACTTCCCGCGCGTCCCACCGGATGCCGAGCGGCGTGTCATGAGGCGGCCACTCGAAGGCCATGAACGCCTCGAGCTCGGTGGGGTTCCAGTCCGATACCGTCACGTCGCTGCGCGCGTCTTCGTTCAAAATGACTCTCCGAGGGCGAAGCTCACGGCGATCGGCGCGCCGAATATCGTGCTCTGCGTCCCTTCCTCGGGCGGTACCGTCTTCGCCCCGAGCTTTTGCAGATACGGGACCCGGTAGCCGATGTCGAGACGGATCGGCCCGACCGGCGTCGCGTAGCGGAGGCCGATGCCCGGTGAAACATGGGGATACGTGAAGCGGATCTGCCCAACCTCGCGGACGACGTCGCTCGCGTCGACGAAGAGCGCGGCCCGCAGCGGGCCGAAGATCGGAAAGCGGACCTCGGCCGAGGCCTCCCAGAGCGTCAGGCCGCCGAGCGGGCGGTAACACGCCTGGTCCACGACGAGGCGGTCCGCGCACCCTGCGGTGCTCGGCAAGAGATAGCCGAGGACGCCTTGCGGCCCGACGCCGCGAAACGGATACCCGCGGTTCGAGTTCGGACCTCCGGAGTAGAAGGCACGGAAGAGGAGAAGCTGCTGATCGCGTTGCCACTGCGGGGTCTGCGCGGCGCCGGGATTCGTGCTCCTGAGCGTGCTGCCGTAGTTGCTCGGGAAGAGAAATCCGACCGTCGCGCGCGTCGCGAAGGTGACGTTCTTCGAGATGGGGACGTAGGTGCGGAGCTCGGGCTGCTCGCGGACGTCGGAGGCGTCGCCGCCGAAGAGATAGCCCGCGACCTGCACGCTGTTCGTGAAGAAGAGGCCGCGATGCGGCTCGATGGGATCGTCACGGAGGTCGACGACGACGTCGAGCTCCGGATACGAGATGTGCACCGTGTCGAGCGTCGTGATCCCGATGTACGTGAAGGGGAAGTTCGCCTGCCACGAATACGAGGGCGTCAGATAGAGGTGATGCCCGAAGAACGCCCGGCTCGCGCCGAACTGCAGCTTCACCTCCTGGTAACCGATGACGTTCTCGTGCTCGCTCGGATTCTCGCCGAGCCCGGGGTAGAGGAGAGGATAGACGTCGTACTCGGCGGCGACGAAGCCGCGCGTGCGGCCCTCGATGAACGCCGGTTGATCGAGCTGCGCGCGGAAGCGCGCCTCGGGCAGCACCTTGCGCGGCGCCTGGAAGTTGTCCATTCGCGTCGGGTAGAAGACGAGCCCCGGCTTCAGCTCGAGGTTCAGCCGGCGTAGCCCGCCGAGGAAGTTCCGGTGCTCCCAGCCGACGGTGACGTTGCTCGAGAACTCGAGCACGTCGAAGCGCAAACCGCCGCCGACCTTCAGCGTGCGAAGCGGCGCTTCCTCGACCGTCACCGTGACGGGGACGACGGCCTTCTCGGGGTGCGAGAGATCCTGGCGAACGTCGACCGTCGCGAACACGCCGAGGTTCACGAGCGCCGTGCGCGCGTCCTCGAGCTCGGCGTGCGAGTAGTCCTTGTTCTCGACGATCCCGAGGTTCCGCCGGATGGGCGCTTCTGGAATGGCCTTCAGACCGACGACATGCACCGGGCCGAAGACCGCGTGCGGTCCCGGCGTCACGTCGATGCGCACCGTCGCTTCGTGGCGTGCGATGTCGACCTGGACGTGGCCCTCTGCCTTCGCGAAGGCGTAGCCCTCGTCGGCGAGCGCGCGAACGAGCGCCGTCTTCGCGTTCTCGTACGTCGTCTCGTCGAAGCGATCGCCGGGGCGCATTCCAACGGCGTTGTTCGCCGCCACTGCCGCCGCGAATGGAAGCCGCTCGAGTCCCGGCGTCGTGACGTTGCCGGCGATGAGGACCGGCGTGCCCTCGACGACCCGGAGCTCGACGCGAACGTGATTCGTGTCGGTCCGGACGACGCGCGCCGCCGTGACGTTCGCCTCGTAGTAGCCGCGTGCGCGGTAGTAGCGCTGGATGCGCTCGAGGTCGCGCTCGAGCAGGGTCTCGTCGAAGAGCTCGTAGTCGAAGACGACGCCGTCCCAGATGCCGAGGAACCTCGGCGAAGCGGCGGTGGCGAGGCCGGCGAGCACCTCGTTCCGATCGACTGCGTCGGCGCCCTCGAGCGCGACGGTCGACACCACGGGAGCTTCTCCCGGGTAGTCCTTCTTGACGCAACCTACCGGAATGACCCCGAGAATCAGGGCCAGGAGCCCGACGAGGCGATGGGCCAACCGGGCGGAGACTAACAGCCTTCCGCCCCGGCCGGCGCGCTCGCTACTTCTTTCGCTTCATCCCGGGAAGCGTCGCTTCTTCGGGTGCCTGCTCGACGGTCTCGATCTCGGCGTAGGTGAGGACACCCATGATCGGATCGGCGACGGTGCCGGAGGTCGCCTTGGTGAACGTCGTGGCGTAATTGCCCTTCACGTTGACCTTCGCGCCCTTCGCGGGGAGAGGATCGGGGACCTTCACGCCCCAGAAATTGTCGGTGAAGGCTTCCTTCTCCTTGCCGGCGGCGGCGGGCTTGCCCTTCTCCTTGTCGAACTGCTCGATGGCGTCGTGGAGCTGGGCGAAGTTCGAGGCCCAGCCCATCACGCGCATGCAGTCCGCGTCGACGGCGTCCTTGCTGTCACAGAGCCAGAAGGTCGGGATCGGCGGGCGGCAGCCCTCCGGATCTTCCTTGCCGGTCTTGTGAATCGCGCAGGCCGGAGCGTCGGCGAGGTTCGTCTTCGAGATGTAGCCGGTGATCTTCAGATCCTTGTCGGCCACGTCCTTGTGGTGGACCCGGCTACGGAGCTGATAGCTCGCTCCCCAGACGGTGTACGCATCGCCCGCCTTGACGGGCTTCTGCGGCACGTTGGGTACCGGTGGCAGGCTGACCGTCACGCCGCTCGGGGCAGCGTGAGGCGTGTATTTCGGCTTTTCGCCGCCACAGCCAGCAAGAACGAGTACGGAGAGTGTCGCAGCGCAAGCAGACCGAGCAGTCGGCATGTATAGCCTCCCAGGAATTTCGACCAGCACGGGTATCACGCGACACCCTGCCGAAGCAAGCGCCGTTTCCAGTCGGGGCGGATGCGCGGGCTTTCTAGGCTCTGAAGGTAACGACACGAATTGACTGGAAGATTCCAGCCGCTACGCTCGGTGCGTAGAGATGGCTCGGAGCATCTTCATCGGGGACGTTCACGGTTGCGCGCGGGAGCTCGCCGAGCTCCTCGAGCACGTCGCGCCGGTCTCCGGTGACTCCGTCCATTTCGTCGGCGACCTGGTCGCCCGCGGTCCCGACACGTCCGGGGTTCTCAAGTTATTCCGTAACGTTAACGCCACCGGCGTCCAGGGGAACCACGAGGCGCGGCTCCTCGAGGTACGGCGCGAGCGGCGTGCCGGTATCTCGACGTCGAAGATGAGCGCGTCTCACGAGACGCTCCTCGTCGGTCTCGCGGACGACGAGTGGGCGCTTCTCGAGGCGCTGCCGCTCTACCGGGAGCTCCCCGAGCACGGCGTTCTGATCGTCCACGCCGGCCTTGCTCCGGGCGTCCCGTTGACGTCCCAGGACGCCTGGACGCTCACCCATATCCGTTCCGTGAACGCAGACGGCCCGAGCGCCGCTTCGGGGAACGAGAGCTGGTCGGTCGCCTATCGCGGCTCGCCGCACGTCGTGTTCGGCCACGATGCGCGGCGCGGACTTCAGCTCCGGAACGACGCGACGGGGCTCGATACCGCGTGCGTCTACGGCGGCTCCCTGACGGCGCTGGTGCTCCCCGCCGGGCAGCCCGTGCCGCCGCTCGCGATACGGTCCGATCACCTCGTCTCGGTGCGCGCCCACGAGGCGTACTACACGAACCACCGCACGCCGTGAGTCAGCGCGTGCTCGCGGGCGTGGGCGACAGCGCCGGATCCTGGATCCCCTTCTCCTTCAGCTTTTGCTGGTAGGAGATCTCCAGGTACACGCCGATTGCCGCCGCCAGCACCGCGGCGGCCACCATTGTCTTGCCGCGTTCCGACATCGCGAGAGAGTTCATAGACCGATGAAGAATGCGGCGCAAACCCTCCGCGTCCCGCTCTCGCCGTTACGGAGCGGCGAGGTCGTGCTCGACGAGCCCGCGGCGCGCTACGTCGGCCGTGTGCATCGTCTCGGCGCGGGCGATCGCTTCGTCGCGTTCGATCCGGAGGCGGCGAGCGAGGCCGACGTCGAGATCACGTCGGCGGGTCGCGACGTGCGCGTGCGGATCGGCGAGCTCCGTCGCGCCGCGAACGTCGCGACGCCCGGGCTCACGCTCTTCCAGGGCATCGGCAAGGCCGACAAGCCGGAACAGGTGCTGCGCGCCGCGACGGTGCTCGGCGTCGAGCACGTGGTGTTCGTGGAGTCACGTCGCGCCGTCGTCCGCGCGGGCGAGCGCGGGGACGCGAAGCGCCGTCGCTGGCAGGCCGTCGCGGTCGAGGCGGCGCGTCAATCGGGCCGCGGCGACGTGCCGCGCGTGAGCGGTCCTTTGCCGCTCGACGAGGCGGTGAACCTGTCGTCGGGGTCGATGCATCGCGTCTATCTGTCGCCCGACGCCGAGCGCGGGCTCGCGGACGTCCTCGACGGCGTCCGTCGCGCGGCGACGCTCGCGGTGTTCATCGGACCCGAGGGCGGTCTCGACGGCGAAGAAGAGGCGGCGCTCGCCGCGTCGGGCTTCGTCTCTGCCGCACTCGGTCAATTCGTGCTCCGGACCGAGACCGCGACGGTCGCCGTCCTCGGTGCGATCGCGGCGCTCGTTCGCGAGGGTTGATGATACCCTTCGCGTCCACCATGAAGGCTCGGTTCGGCGTCGCGGTCCTGCTCGCGCTCCTCCCCCGTCCCGCGTTCGCGGCGCTCACCGACTCCGAGAAGGCCGTCGTCCGAACGTTCATCGTGAAGGGCGTCGTGGACACGGCGCCGCGGGTGCGCGCCCTCGTCGGCCGTCCCGATCTAGCGCCGGAGGAGATCTCTGCCGCGCTGAAGCCCGGTCTCACAGAGGCGCCGTTCGACGCGCAGCACGAGAAGTTCCTCGACGCGCTGCTGTTCGGGCAGGGCTCGGCCGCGTCGCGGAGCACGCTCGTCCCCGCCGTCGTGGACGGGCTCCTCGCGCGCACCGGCGCAGAGTTCGGCGAGGTGCCGCTCGACCCGGGAGCGCGGGTGGACGCGCGCGCACGCAAGGCGTCGGAAGAGTCGGTCGCGATCAGCGCGTACATCGATCGCAAGCTCGCGAACGCGGGCACCCCGACGGCGGACGGGCACGATCCGTCGGCCGGCATTCTCGACGAGTCGCTCGAGGCCGCGGCGCTGCTCTACAAGGACTACTACGCGACGCACGCGCAGGCGTTCGGCCCCGGGCAGCGGGTGTCGCAGGAGATGCTCCGCGTGCGCCTCCAGATGGCGCTCACGATGATCGAGCTCGGGCGCGGCGTCGTTCCGCGGCAGGAGCTGTCGGAGTGGGCCGGCTTTTCCGGGGAGCGTCGCGCGGTGTTCGAGCGCACCGGCGTCGTGGTGGAAGCCGACGGCGCGCCGGACGGGCGCGTCGCCGCTGCGACGCACATGCTCGAGAGTGCCGGCGCAGCGACGGACAGCTTGTCGGCGTGGCTGCTCGCCAAGGTGAGCCCCGTCGGGTTCGCGGCGCGCGGCAGCGTCGTGCGCGCCGGAGCCGCGCTCGGTGAGACGCTCCACCCGGTGGACGGCGCCGCCCTCTGGCCGCCAGAGGTGAAGCCGGGGACGCCAGACGCCGCACTCGTCGCGGTCGCCGACAGCGTCGCGGGGCTCGCCACGACGCGCGCGCTCGCACAGACCCCGGCGCTCCGCGACCGCGCGCGTACCGCTGCGGAGCATGCCGCCCGCGCCGGCGCAGCCGGCTACCTCGCGCCCACGCCGCCGACCATGACGCTGCAGGGCGCGCTCGGCCAGCCCGCGCCGTTGCCGACCCCCGAGCTCGTGCTTGCCGGCACGGTGCAGCTCGTGCTCCTCGATGGGCAGCGCACGATCGACCTCGCATTGATCCGGGCAGGGGAGGGCCGGCCAGAGCCGCTCGAACAGCTCGTGCTCGCGCTCACGGTGCTCGCGAGCGACGGCGTGCACCTCGCCGTGGGCGCGCCGGTGGCAGGGGGAAGCGTCGATACGCTCGCCGCGAGCGACGTGAAGTCGGTTGACGGCCTCGTCTCGACGTTCACGCTCGGCGGCAAGCGCTACGCCTTCGCCGCCGACAAGGCCGGCGTCTTCACCGCGCGCCTCGACGGCGCGATCCCGAAGCTCACCCAGCTCCCCGATTTTCGCGAGCGCGCATCGACGGGGGAGTCGTTCCGCGCGAACGGCGTCGACTACGACCGGCTCTTCGGCGAGCCGCGCGCGGCGGGCCTCGACGACGGACGGCTCGTCCTCGAGGGCAGCAAGGCCGGCTTCGACGCCATCGCCACCGGACCGGAAGGGAGCGACCAGGAGGTTGCCGCCGTGATCCGTCCGACCGGCGCGGGCGGCGGGCTCCTCGTCCGCAGCCGTCCCGGTGACGCCGGATACGAGGGCGTCGGCGTCCTCCTCGAGGTCGACGCAGCGCGCGTCCGCCTTCTGCGCTTCGACGGCCACGCGAAGGCCGCACAGCTCGCGGAGCCCATCCCGCTCCCGCCGATGCCGGCGCACGGCTACGTCGTGTCGCTCAAGGTGGAGGGCGACACCGCGACGGCCAAGGTCGAGGGCCACGTGCTCACCGGCAAGGTCGTCGGGGACGTCGAGCCGGGGCGCGTCGGGCTCGCCGTCCGCGCGGAAGCGCACCTCGACGTCATGCACCTCGTCGCCAAGACGAAATCCGACGCCGCACCCGCCGCACCCGCCGCCAGGGCGCCGGCCGCGAAGAAGAAGAAATGACCGAGCCGCGCATCCGCGTTCTCGTCGCGAAGCCGGGCCTCGACGGCCATGACCGCGGCGCGAAGGTGGTGGCGCAGGCGCTGCGCGACGCCGGGTTCGAGGTCGTCTACACCGGCCTGCACCAGACGCCGGAGACCATCGCCGCGGCCGCGCTCCAGGAAGACGTCGACGCCGTCGGTCTGTCGATCATGAGCGGCGCGCACAACGTCCTCTTCCCGGCCGTCATCGCGGCGCTGGCCGCCCGCGGGGCCGACGTGGTCGTCTTCGGGGGCGGCATCGTCCCCGACGAGGACGTCCCGAAGCTCGAGGCGATCGGCGTCCGCAAGGTGTTCCCGCCGGCGACGCCCCTCGCCACCATCGTCGACTGGGTCCGCACCAACGTGAAGCCGCGGGTCTGACCCGCCGCCCCGGCGAGAACCTCGCCGGACCGTCGCGATCGCCTCGCGGAGACCCCGCGGAACGTGGAGCGACGTCCCAGATCCGACCGTCAGAACTCTGACTATCCGTTTCCCTGAACAGGAGAACAGGTAAGGCGTTTAGTCACACGATCCAGCGGAAATTTAGCCGTCGCCGTTGTTGACAGGCATGCCGAAAAACCCGTACGGTCGGCCCGTTAGTGGGAAGAAGTGGGTCAGAGTGCCTTCATCTCCCATGAACTGGACCGAGAATCATGTTCCGCGGGCAGTTCGTTCACACCATCGATGCGAAAGGGCGCGTGAGTCTGCCCGCGCGATTTCGCGAGTCGATCGTGGCCAACGGCGACGCGCGGCTGGTGCTGACGCCGGCCCCGTTTGACCCCTGCCTGCACCTCTACCCGCTCGCCGACTGGGCAGAGCTCGAGAAGAAGATCGACAGCCTCTCGCGATTCGAGCCCGACATCGTTCGCTTTCGCCGCATGTACGTCTCGGCCGCCCTCGAGTGCGAGCTCGACGCGGGCGGGCGCGTCCTGGTGAACCCGGATTGTCGCGCCCGCGCGCACCTCGGCAAAGAGGTCCTCGTCGCGGGGATGGGGCGCGTCATCGAACTCTGGTCGAAGGACCTCTGGGACCGCGCAACGGCACCTCTCCCCGTGGAGGAGCAAGAGCGCTTCATGCGACGAGTAGAGGAGCTCATCAGAATATGACGATGGCAGCACCGATGGTCCCACCGACACCGCGATTCGAGCACACCTCGGTCATGCTCGAACAAGTTCTCGACGCGATCGCGCCGCAACCGGGCGGCGTGTACCTCGACGTCACCACCGGCGGCGCTGGCCACTCGCAGGCGCTCCTCGAGCGTTGCCCGGGCGCGCGCCTCATCGCGTTCGATCGCGATCCTGCCGCCGTGCGAACCGCGACGGAGCGGCTCGCTCGCTTCGGCGCGCGCGCGACGGTCGTGCACGCGACGTTCAGCGAGGTCGAGGAGTACCTCGTCGGCGAGCGCATCGAATCCGTCGACGGACTGATCGCGGACCTCGGCGTGAGCTCGCCGCAGCTCGACGACGCCGAGCGCGGCCTGAGCTTCCGCTTCGAGGGCCCCCTCGACATGCGCATGGATCCGACGAGCGGCGAGACGGCGCTCGAGGCGATCGAGCGGCTCAGCCAGGACGAGCTCGCCGACGCGATCTATCACTACGGCGAGGAGCACCGTTCGCGCCGCGTCGCGCGCTGCATCAAGCAGGCGTTCGAGGCCGGCGAGCTGACGACGACGCTCGATCTGCGTCGTGCCGTCGTGCGCGCCACCGGGCCGCGCCGCCAGCACGGAATGGACCCCGCGACGCGGACGTTCCAGGCACTGCGCATCCTCGTCAATCGCGAGCTCGACGAGCTCGAGGCGCTCCTCGCCGCCGCGCCGCAGCTCGTCAAGCCGGGCGGCGTCGCCGCCATCATGAGCTTTCACTCCCTCGAAGACCGTCTCGTGAAGCGGGCGTTCGCCGAGCGCTCCACCTGGGAGCGGCTCTCGAAGAAGCCGCTCATCGCCGGCGCGGTGGAGCTCAACGAGAACCCGAGGGCCCGGAGCGCGAAGCTTCGCGCCGCACGCCGGGTCGAGGGAAGCGGCCTCTTCGACGATTACGAGCCGGACAGCAGCCGCGACAGCGAGCCGCCCGACTCGAGCCCCGACGTCGAAGAGGCGCACGGCGTGAACGTCTTCCAGATCCGCGGGGACGCCGAATGAGGGAGAAGAAGCGCCCGTTCCTCGTCGTCTGGTCGCTCGCGGTCGCGGCGGCGACGAGCGCGTTCACCGTTTACCTGGCGCTCAGGATGCGTTCCATCGAGATCGGGTACGACCTCGGACGCGCGCACCAGCACCTCGGACGCCTGCGCGAGGTGAAGCGCGTGCTCGAGCTCGAGCTCTCGAGCCACCAGACGCCCGAGCGCGTCGATCTCGTCGCGCGCAGCGTGCTCGGCATGAGCGAGCCCGCGCCGGAACGCATGCTCTCTGCCGGCGCGACCCCCGCGGCCGGCGATCGCGGCGGCGTGCAGCTCCCTTCCGAGGACGGCGTGCCGCGCAAGGAGACTCAGGCGCCGTGAACCGCATCAACAGCGAGGCCGGCCGCTTCATCCGTCTCCGGATGGGCATCCTGTGCGGGCTACTCGCCCTCGGGATGGGCCTCGTCGTCTCCGCGGGCTTCACGCTGCAGATGGTCGACGGCAACGACTGGCGCGACATCGCCGAGAAGCAGCGCCAGCGGCGTCTGCACATGACGCCGAAGCGCGGCACCGTCTACGACCGCAACGGCAGCGCGCTCGCCGTCAGCGTGGACGTGCCGGGCGTGAGCCTCGACTCGGTGGAGCTCCTCCGCTCGGTTCCGCCGCAGCGCGTGCCGGTCGTCGCACGCGACGCAGCGAACCGCATCGCGCAGGCGCTCGCCATCGACCCGGCAGAGGTCGAGCGCAAGATCCTCAAGAAGCGCCGCTTCACGTGGCTCAAGCACTACGTGACGCCCGAGGAGACCGAGAACGTCCGCGGGCTCTCGGAGGGCGACAACGCGATCCCGGGCCTCGTCGTCGAGGGTGAGGGACGCCGCTTCTATCCGCGCCGCGAGCTCGCCGCGAGCCTCCTCGGCTTCGTCTCGCCCGACGGCGACGGCAAGGACGGCCTCGAGCTGTCGCTGAATCCGGAGCTCGAGGGCCACGTCGAGCAGCTTCGCGGTCTCCGCGATCGCTCCGGTCGTCTGCTCTTCTCGGACGGCATCCAGGACGAGCAGGCGCTCGCCGGTCACGACATCAACCTGACGATCGATCAGGGCATTCAGTTCGTCGCGGAGCGCGCGCTCCGCAACGCGGCGCGCACCTTCGAGGCCGCGGCCGGCTCCGTCGTCGTCGTCGATCCGCACACCGGGGAGATCCTCGCGCTCGCGAGCTTCCCTGGTTACAACCCGAACGACTACTCGGAGAGCGATCCCGAGGCACGGCGAGAGCGCGCGCTCAGCGAGCGGTTCGAGCCGGGCTCGTCGATGAAGATGTTCACCGTCGCCGCCGGCCTCGCCGCGGGGACGATCCAGCCGACCCAGCAGCTCTACTGCGAGAAGGGCGCGATGCCCCTCGACAACGTGATCATCCGCGACACGCACCCGTCGGAGTGGCTCACGATCTCCCAGGTCCTCGCCATCTCGTCGAACATCTGCGCGGCGAAGATCGCGCTCGGCATGGGCGGCGAGAAACTCTACGAGGCGCTCCGCCGCTTCGGGTTCGGGCAGCCGACGGAGCTCCCGCTCCCTGGCGAGTCGTCGGGCGTGCTCCGGCCGCAGGGGCGTCCGTGGGTGCAGGTCGAGACGGCGTCTGCCGCGTTCGGCCAGGGCATCAGCGTGACGGCGCTCCAGCTCGCGATGGGTGCGAGCGCGATCGCCAACGGCGGAGAGCTCATGGAGCCGATCCTCGTGAAGCGCGTCGCGACCGCGACCGGCGACGTGCTGCGCGAGGCGGTGCCCAAGGTGCGGCGTCGCGCCGTGCCGAAGAGTGCGGCGAAGACCGTCGCCGAGATGCTCATCGCGGTCACCGAGGGCGAGGGCACCGGTGTGCAGGCGGCGATCGACGGCTACCAAGTCGCCGGCAAGACCGCGACGGCGCAGAAGGCCGATCCGCGCACGGGGCTTTACTCGGTCGACAAGTTCATCGCGTCGTTCGTCGGCTTCGTGCCCGCGAAGGATCCTGTCGTCGCCATCGCCGTCGTCATCGACGAGCCGATGATCGAGCACGCCGGCGGCGCGGTCGCAGCGCCGGTCTTCCGCGAGGTCGCGTCGATGGCCTTGAAGTACAAGGGCCTCGTGCCGCTCGGCACCGAGCACGCCGATCCGGCAGAGCTCGCGCGCACGCCGGATCCGGCGAACGCCGTTTACGCCGCGTACCGCGAGGCGGCCGGGAAGAAGCCCGCCGTGCAGGACGTTTCAGCGGCGGGCCGCGTCCCCGCGGGTAAGATCCGGTTGCCGGATTTCACCGGCTTCCCGCTCCGGCTCGCCATCCAGAAGAGCATCGAGCTCGGCATCACGCCGAAGATCGAGGGAACGGGCCTCCTCGCCCGGCAGCTGCCCGCGCCGGGACAGGTCGTCGATCACGGAGCCGAGGTCGTCCTCGTGTTCGAGCCCGCAACATGAGCGCCGCCATGCCGCTATCCGTAACCGGTCTCTCGCTCTCCGATCTCGTCGTCGAGCTCGGGCGCGTGAAGGCGCGGCTCGCCTCCGGCAGAGACGTGTCGGTCACCGACGTCCGCCACGACTCGCGTCAGGTCGAGCCGGGGGATCTCTTCGTCGCGCGCCAGGGCGGCAAGCTCGACGGCGCGCGGTTCGTCGGGGACGCCGTCGCGCGCGGCGCGATCGCCGTCCTCGCCGCGGAGGAGACGCCGCTGCCCGATCTCGCGGTCCCGGTGCTCCGCGTCAGCGACGTGCGGCTCGCGCTCGCGCTCGCCGCAGAGGCCGTCCACGGCCACCCGACGCGGAAGCTCGGCGTCGTCGGCATCACCGGCACCAACGGCAAGACGACCACGTCGTTCCTGGTCGCCGAGGCCATCGACGCGACCGGCGCCGCCGCCGGACGTCTCGGGACGCTCGGCTACGCCTTCGGTGGCGACATCGTCGACGAGTCGCTCACGACGCCGGAGGCAGACGACGTGTCCCGCTTCGCGGCGCGTGCGCTCGCGCGCGGTGCAACGCACCTGGCAATGGAAGTGTCGAGCATCGCGCTCACGCAGGCACGCGTCGACGCGGTGTCGTTCGCGGTCGCGGCGCTCACCAACGTCACCCAGGATCACCTCGACTACCACGGCTCGATGGACGCCTACGCGAAGGCGAAGGCGCGTCTCTTCGACGAGCTCGCGCCGCGCGTCGCGGTCATCAACGTCGACGACCCGGTCGGCGCGGCGATCGCCGAGCGCACGCAGGGGACGGTGCTCCGCGTCGGACGCGACAGTGACGCCGACGTCCGGCCGCTCGCGGTCCGCGTCACCGGACGCGGCATCCACGGCGACGTGAAGCTCCCTTCCGGCACCGTTAAGCTCGCGAGCCCCCTCGTCGGCGCGCACAACCTCGACAACCTGCTGCTCACGCTCGCCATCGTCGAGGCGTTCGGGCTCGACGTCGTGAAGGCGGCCGCAGGCCTCGGCCGCGCCGGTTCGGCCCCCGGACGGCTCGAGCGCTGCAGCGACGACACCGACGACATCACGGTGCTCGTCGATTATGCGCACACCCCGGACGCGCTCCGTCGCGTGCTCGAGGCGGTGAGCGGGCTCACCCACGGCGCCGTGCACTGCGTCTTCGGCTGTGGCGGCGATCGCGATCCGAAGAAGCGCGCGAAGATGGGCGAGGCCGCCGGCGCCGCAGCGACGCGCATCACGATCACCAACGACAACCCGCGCTCCGAGGATCCGGCGGCCATCGCCGCTTCCGTCGAGCTCGGCCTCTGGGGTTCCGGCGTGCCCTACGAGATCATCCTCGACCGCCACACCGCGATCGAGAAAGCCATCCTCTCCGCCGAGCCGGGGGATCTCGTCCTCCTCGCCGGCAAGGGACACGAGCCGTACCAGATCATCGGCGCCGAAAAGCGCGCCTTCGACGACCGCGTCGAGGCGCGCCGCGCTCTCGCCCTGCGAAGGGGCAAGAAGAGCTGATGGCGACGCCGATCCCCGCGAACACCGCCCGCTTCACGCTGGCGGAGGTCGTCCAGGCGACGGGTGGGACGTGCCGTTCCGGCACGCCGGAGCTCGTCGTCGAGGGGGTCACCACCGATTCGCGGGGCGACGTTCGCGGGAAGCTCTTCGTCGCGCTCTCGGGCGAGCACTTCGACGGCCATCGCTTCGCGGCCGACGTCGCGGCTGCGGGTGCGCGCGCCGTTCTCGTCGCGAAGGGTCGTGGAGCGGACGTCGCGGGTGCCGCGGTCGTCGAGGTCGACGACACGCTCGTCGCGCTCGGCTCGCTCGCGCGGCTTCACCGCCGCCGCTGGGGCGGCACGCTCGTCGCGGTCGCCGGTTCCGCTGGCAAGACGACCACGCGGAGCGCGATCGCCGCGGCGCTCGAGGCGGTGCTGCCCGGTGCCGTTCACTCCGTCGCCGGCAACCTGAACAACCGCATCGGCGTGCCGATGGTGCTCTTCGGGCTCGCCGCGGGCCAGGGCGCGGCGGTCGTCGAGATCGGCACGAACTCGACGGGCGAGGTGCGCGAGCTCACCCGGATCGCGTCGCCGAACATCGGCGTCCTCACCCTCGTCGACGTCGAGCACGCCGAGGGCCTGGGCTCCCTCGACGACATCGAAGAAGAAGAGGGCGCGCTCCTCCGCGGGCTCCTGAAGACCGGCACTGCCATCGCCAACGGGGACGACGAGCGCGCCGTGCGCCAGCTCGTCGGTGCCAACGCGCGGAAGAAGCTCAGCTACGGCATCCGCGGCGCGGTCGACTACCGGATAGCGCGTCGCGAATCGATCGGGCTCACCGCGAGCCGCGTCACCCTGGAGCGACCGCGCGGTCGCGGCCGTGAGACGATCGCCCTCGAAGTGCCGCTCTTCGGCATGCCGGGCGCGCTCGCCGTCGCGGCGGCGGTCGCCGTCGCCGACCGGGTAGCGGCGCGCAGCGTGCCGGTCGAACGTCTCGCTGCGGCGTTCGCGCGCGGCCCCCTCGGCGAGCCCGGACGTCTCCGTCCGGTCGAGCTCGGCGATCGCACCGTCGTGCTCGACGACAGCTACAACGCGAACCCCGCGAGCGTCCGCGCCGCGGTCGCCGCCGCGCGCGAGCTCGCCGACGATCGCGCGGCGCGCCTCGTCCTCGTCCTCGGCGAGATGCGCGAGCTCGGCGCGCAGTCGCGCGAGCAGCACGAGCTCGTCGGCCGTGACATCGGCGGAAGCGGCGCGGCCGTCCTGATCGCCGTCGCAGGCGACGCGGAGTGCTTCGTCCCGGCCGCGCGGGCACAAGGTGTCGACGCAGCGTTCGCCGTCGACGCCGCGCAGGCCGTGAGCGAGGTCCTCGCACGGGTTCGTCCGGGTGACGTCGTCCTGGTGAAAGCGTCGCGCGGCGTGCACGCCGAGCAGATCGTAGAAGCGCTCGTCCGCGAGCGGGGCAGGGCGGCTTGATCTACGAGCTGCTCTTCCCGCTCTCGACCAAGTTCGGTTGGGCCGGCGTGCTCAACGTGCTCCGGTACGTCCCGTTCCGCGTGATCATGGCAACGATCACGGCCATGATGCTCTGCTTCTGGCTCGCGCCGTGGTTCATCCGCGAGCTTCAGAAGAAGCAGATCGGCCAGGTCGTTCGCAAGGACGGTCCCGAGTCTCACTACAAGAAGGCCGGCACCCCGACGATGGGCGGCGCGCTCATCCTGCTCTGCGTGCTCGTGCCGACCGTGCTCTGGGCCGACGTGCACAACGCCTTCGTGCTCGCGACGGCGGGCGTCACTGCCGGTTACGGCGTCATCGGTTACGTCGACGACCGCATGAAGCTCGTCAAGCGGAGCAGCGGCGGCCTCCCGGGTCGCTACAAGCTCATCGGGCAGACCCTCGTGGGCGGCGCGGCCGTCGGTTATTGCTTCCTCTACGAGCCGGCGCTGCCGCACGGCTGGGTCGAGATCCGGTCGCGGCTCTCCATCCCGTTCGTCGCGTTCGCGAAGCACCCCGTCGAGCTCCCGCTCTCGCTCTACATCGCGTTCGCGATCTTCGTCGTGGTCGCGACGAGCAACGCGGTGAATCTCACTGACGGTCTCGACGGTCTCGCGATCGGCCCGGTGATGATCAACGCCGGCACCTACCTGCTCTGGGCGTACGTCGCCGGTCTCGTGCTCTTCGGAAGGCCCGTCGCGCAGTACCTCGACATCCCCGGCATCCCCGAGATGGGCGAGCTCGCCGTGTTCGCGGCCTCGGTCATCGGCGCGGGTATCGGCTTCCTCTGGTACAACACGTATCCCGCGCAGGTCTTCATGGGGGACGTGGGCTCGCTCGCGCTCGGCGGCGGCCTCGGGATGCTCGCGGTGCTCACCAAGAACGAGCTCCTCAGCATCCTCATCGGCGGCATCTTCTTCGTCGAGACCCTGAGCGTCATCACCCAGGTCATCTCCTTCCGCGTGTTCGGGAAGCGCGTCTTCCTGATGGCGCCCATTCACCACCATTTCGAGAAGAAGGGATGGCCCGAGCCGCGCATCATCGTGCGGTTCTGGATCATCTCCATCCTGCTCGCCCTCTTTGCTCTCGCATCCCTCAAGCTCCGATGAACCTCGCCGGCAAGAACGTCATCGTGGTCGGCCTCGGCCGTAGCGGCATCGCCGCTGCGCGCCTCTGCGTCGCCCGCGGGGCGTCCGTCGTCGGCACCGACTCGCGCGCCCCCGCCGACCTTCCCGCGGAGGTGAAGTCGCTCGCGATGAAGCTCGCCGCTCCGGGGCACGACGGCGTGCGTTTCGAGGAGGCGGATATCATCGTCGTGTCACCGGGGGTGCCCCGCCTTCCGGCGCTCGACCGGGCGGAGCGCGCCGGCGTGCTCGTCATCGCGGAGCTCGAGCTGGCGGCGACGTTCATCGATGCCCCGATCATCGCCGTCGGCGGCACCAACGGAAAGAGTACTGTGACCACCGTGGTAGCCGCATTGTTCGCCGCGGCGGGCAAGAGAGTCTTTGCCGGTGCGAATCTGGGGACGCCGCTCTCGGACGCCGTGGGGCAGCCGTTCGACGTGATCGTCGCGGAGGTGTCGAGTTTCCAGCTCGAGCGCGCCCCCATGTTCCACCCCCGGGCGAGCATCTTGCTCAACGTCACAGAGGACCACCTCGATCGCTACTCGTCGTTCGACGAGTACGCGCACGCCAAGGGCAACGCCTTCGTCAATCAGACGCCCGACGACGCGGCCATCGTGCCGGACGGCGACGCCGTGGTCCGGAGCGAGGCGACGCGGGGCCGGGGCCGGCTCATCACGTTCGGCGTGCACGCCGACTACACCGTTCAGGGGCGCGCGGTCGTCGAGCGCGCCACCGGGGAGCGCTTCTCCCTCGAAGGCGCCGATTTCCACGGCACTCACAACTTCAGCAACGCCGCGGCGGCCGTCGCCGTCGCCCGCTTCTTCGGCGTCGGGAAGACGTACATCGAGACCGGGCTCAAGGCCTTCCGCTCGCTCGGGCACCGCATGGCGCTCGTGACGGAGCTCGACGAGATCCGCTACTACGACGACTCCAAGGCGACCAACGTGGGCGCCGCCGTCACCGCGCTTCGCGGCCTCAGCGAGGAGCGCGCGGTGCTCGTCGCGGGCGGCCGCGACAAGCTCGGCTCCTACGCGCCGCTCGTCGCGGCGCTCAGGGACAAGGGCCGCGCCGTCGTCGTGATCGGCGAAGCGGCGGACCGCATCGCCGCGGCCATCGGGCGCGTGCTGCCGGTCGTGCACGCGCGCGACATGGCCGACGCCGTCCTGCGCGCGCAATCACTCGCGCGAGCGGGCGACGCCGTGCTCCTGTCGCCGGCGTGCTCGAGCTTCGACATGTTCGTGAGCTATGCCGACCGCGGCGACCGCTTCGCCGAGGCCGTCAAAGGGCTCACCTCGAGGAGGGCGTCATGAGCGATCCGGTCCGCACCGAGAGCGAAAGCGTAAGGATGAGTGGCGTCGACCCGGTGCTCGCCGCCGTGGTCATCGGCCTGGTCGGCTTCGGCATCGTCATGGTGTTCAGCGCGAGCACCATCGAGGCGACGGTGACGTTCCACGACCCGTACTACTTCCTGAAAAAGCAGGGCGCGTACGGCGTGCTCTCCCTCATCGTGATGGCGCTCGTGTCGCGCACGGATTACCACCGGCTCCGTCCGCTCACGTACCCGGTGCTCGCCGGGAGCACGCTCCTTCTCGCGATGAGCGTCGCGGGCTTCGGGCACAGCGGCGGTGGCGCGGCGCGCTGGCTCCGCGTCGGCCCGGTGAACTTTCAGCCGTCGGAAGGCGCCAAGGTCGCGCTCATCCTCTGGCTCGCGTACTCCCTCGAGAAGAAGCGCGACCAGGTGAAGAGCTTCAGCATCGGGATGCTGCCGCACTTTCTCATGGCCGGCGTGCTGATGCTCCTCTGCCTCAAGCAACCGGACTTCGGCGGCGCGCTCGTGCTCCTGCTGCTCACGTTCACGCTCCTCTTCGTCGCGGGCGCTCGACTCGGCTATCTCCTCGGCGCGCTCATCCTCGGCGCCGCGGCGGGCGCGTGGCTCGTCCGCTCCAAGGCGTATCGCTGGGAGCGCGTGCTCGCGTGGTTCAACATGGCGGAGCACCGGCAAGATCTCGCGTACCAGCCCTTCCAGTCGGTCATGAGCTTCGGCTCCGGCCAGGGAACGGGCATGGGGCTCGGCAAGGGGCTCCAGGTTCTCTATCTGCCCGAAGCGCACACCGACTTCGTCTCCGCGATCATCGGCGAGGAGCTCGGCTTCATCGGCATCCTCGCCCTCTGCCTGACGTATCTCGTCATCGTGGCGCGCGGCGTGCGTGCGGCGCTCCGCGCCGAGGACGAGTACGGCTCCTACATCGCGTTCGGCATCTCGGTGCTGTTCGGCCTGCAGGCGCTCATCAACCTCGCCGTCGCGATGGCGGTGCTGCCGACCAAGGGTCTCACGCTGCCCTTCGTCAGCTACGGCGGGTCGTCGCTCATCGTCTGCTCCGCGGCGATGGGCGTCCTCCTGAACATCTCCCGCGAGCGCAGCGTGAACCGGCGCACCGTCGTCGACGGCAAGGGCGCCGAGGCCAGCGCGCTGGTCGCTTCTGCAGCGGATTTCGCCCCCGACGAGCCGTCCCTCGACGGCGCGGAGGGAGCCCAGTGACGTCGCTCCTCTTCGCCGGCGGTGGCACCGGCGGGCACGTCTTCCCGATGATCGCCGTCGCGGACGCCGTCCGTGCGCTCGCGCCCGACGTCGAGCTCGTGTTCGCCGGAACCGCGCGCGGCCTCGAGGTGAAGGTCGTGCCCGCGCGCGGCTACGTCCTCGAGACCCTGAACATCGCGCCCCTGCGCGGAGACGGCCTCCGCGGCGCGGTGCGCGGGACGTATCTCGCCGCACGCGCCGTCGTGGACGCTCGCGCGCTCGTGCGCCGGCACGTCCCGCGCGCGGTGCTCTCCGTCGGTGGGTACGCCGCGGGCCCCATCGCGCTCGCCGCGCGCTCGCTCGGCGTGCCGGTCGCCCTGGTCGAGCCGAACGGCGCGATCGGCCTCGCCAACCGGCTCGTCGCGCCGTTCGTGCAGCGCGCGTACATCGCCTTTCCGGAAGCCGAGAAGCATTTTTCGCGAAACCGGACGCTCTCGACGGGAGTACCTCTCCGTGAAGGGTTCACCCCGCGCGACTACCCGCCTGGTCGGAAGCCCTCCGCGTTTTCCGTGCTCGTCCTCGGCGGCAGCCAGGGCGCCGAGTCTCTGAACCGCACCGTACCGCGCTCTCTGTCGCGTCTTGCGGGCGTCGACGTGACCGTCGTGCATCAGTGCGGCTCCGGGCGGGACGCCCAGGTTCGTGCGCTCTACGACGAGCTCGGGTTCGGCGAGCGGGCCCAGGTGACGCCGTTCATCGACGACGTCCCCGGCGCGCTCGGCCGCGCCGATCTCGTGATCGGCCGTGCCGGCGCGAGCGCCGTCGCCGAGCTCTGCGCCGTCGGGCGGCCGAGCCTCCTGATTCCGTACCCGTACGCCGGCGATCATCAGCGCCACAACGCCGAGTCGCTCGAGCGACGTGGAGCCGCCCTCTGTGTCCTCACCCAGGACGCCACCGAGGCGCGGCTCGAGGCGGAGCTGCGGCGTCTCGAGCGCGACCGCGGCGCTCTCGCGAAGATGGCCGCTGCTGCCCGCGACCTCGGACGGCCCGCGGCCGCGACGATGATTGCTCGCGATCTGCTGGCCCTCGCCGGCATCGCCGAGCACGGCGCGGGCATCGCGCCGGGTCCGTCGAATCACCGACAGGGGGGCGCGCGTACGGCGCCGTCCCTCGAAGGAGCGGCGTAGATGTTCCGCGGTCGCGTCCGGCACGTGCACTTCATCGGCGTCGGCGGCATCGGCATGAGCGGCCTCGCCGAGATCCTCCGGACCCTCGAGTTCGACGTGTCCGGGTCGGACATGAAGGAGGGCGACACGACGCACCGGCTCGCCCGCCTCGGGGTGCGCATCGACGTCGGTCATCGTGCCGAAAACGTGCGTGGAGCCGACGTCGTCGTGTACTCGAGTGCAATCAACACTCAGAACCCCGAGATCGTCGAGGCGCACCGCTCGCATATCCCCGTCATCCCCCGGGCGGAGATGCTCGCCGAGCTCATGCGCGTGAAGTACGGCGTCGCCATCGCCGGCTCCCACGGCAAGACCACGACGACCTCCCTCGTGGCCACCATCCTGGGCGCTGCCGGCTTCGACCCGACGGTCGTCGTGGGCGGCCGGATGCACGTCTGGAACACGAACGCGAAGCTCGGGGCAGGGGATCTCCTCGTCGCCGAGGCCGACGAGAGCGACGGCTCGTTCCTGCGCCTCACTCCGACCATCGCGGCGGTCACGAACATCGACGCCGAGCACCTCGATTTCTACGGGACCCACGAGAACGTGAAGGAGGCCTTCGTGCAGTTCGTGCAGAAGGTGCCTTTTTACGGCCTCGCCGTGCTCTGCCTCGACCATCCGTCGGTGCAGGAGCTCCTGCCGCGGGTCGGCCGCCGGCACGTCACGTACGGCCTCTCGCCCCAGGCCGACTACTCGGCGCGGGCCATCGCTCACCACAAGCTCCGGACGAGCTTCGTCGCGTACAAGAGTGGCCGCGCCCTCGGGGAGTTCGTCGTGCAGATGCCCGGCGAGCACAACGTCCTGAACTGCCTCGCCGCGATCGCCATCGCGGACGAGCTCGAGGTCCCCCTCGACGTCATCAAGGACGCCCTGGCCGGCTTCCGCGGCGTGGCCCGCCGCTTCACCATCGTCGCCGAGGTCAACGGGATCGCCCTCATCGACGACTACGGCCACCACCCGGCCGAGGTCGTCGCGACGCTCGCTGCGGCTCGAAAGGCCTTCGACGGCCGGGTGATCGTCGCGTTCCAGCCGCACCGGCACACTCGCACGCACCATCTCTTCGACGAGTTCACCCGCGCCTTCAACGACGCCGACCGCGTCGTGCTCCTCGACATCTACGCCGCCGGGGAGGCGCCGATCGAGGGCGTCTCGAGCGCGCGCCTCGCCGAAGCCATCCGCGAGCACGGCCACCACGCCGTCTCCTACGAGTCGAGCCGCGGCGAGATCGCGAAGATCCTCGCTGCAGAAGCGAAGCCCGGCGATTGCGTCATCGCGCTCGGCGCCGGCGACGTGAACCGCCTCCTGAAGGACGTCGAGACGCTCCTCGCCGCCGGCACGAAGGGACCGCCGTCGTGAGCCGGCGACGGACTGCCCGGGCCGCGCACGGGGCCGCCTTCGAGGCGCCCGCGGAGTTCGGCTTCGTCACCGGCGAGAGCCCGCCACCCCCGCGGGTCGGCAACAGCCGGGTTCGTCCCGCCAAGGTGACCGCGAAGGCGCCGGCCAGGTTGCTCGGGATCGTCGTCTCTGCCGCGAAGCTCTCCATCGGCGTCGCGGTGGTCGTCGGCATCTCCGTCGCGATCGCCTGGGGCGCGCACCGTTACGCCGTCACCACGCCGCGGTTCGCGATCCGGCAGCTCGACGTCCGGGGAAACCGCCACCACAGCGGGGACCAGCTCGCGCACCTCGCCGGCATCGAGCGCGGCCAGAATCTCTTCGCGGTGGACGCCGTGGCTGCCGAGCGGAAGCTCCTCGACGATCCCTGGGTCCGGACGGCGAAGATTGGCCGTGAGCTCCCGGCGACCCTCCGCATCGAGGTGACGGAGCGCGACGTCGCCGCCGAGACCGTGCTCGAGGACGGCCTTTACCTGGTCACGCCGGAAGGCGAGCCCTTCAAGGCCGCCGAGGCCGGCGATCCGAACGACCTGCCGGTGATCACCGGCATCGGCCCGCGGGATCTCGCGATCGACCGCGCCCGCGCCATCGACCGCATCGCGATCGGGCTCGAGGTGCTCCGCGAGTACCAGGCGCTGCCCCTCTCCAAGGTCTACGAGCCCGAGGAAGTGCATCTGGAACCCGACGGTGCGGTGACCCTCACCGTCGGCAAGCGCGGCATGACGTTCCAGCTCGGCATGGGCCCCTTCCGCCAGAAGCTCCTCATGGCCGCCCGGGTGGTCGCCAAGATCCAGGCGACGGGGGACCTCCCTGGGGTCGTGTTTCTCGACAACCAGGCACACCCCGAGCGGGTCGTCGTGAGGATGCGGTGACGCCCGCGGTACTCCAGCGATTCTCGCGGCGCCAAAACTTGGCCCGCGTTTCGCCAGCATGGCAGCGTCGTTGACGCGCCTTCAGCGAAAAACAGCATAGATCTTGCCGCGTAACGTGAGACCCATGACCAGCTCGAGCTCCCCGGAAATCATCGTCGGCCTGGACCTCGGCAGCACCAAGGTGTCTGCCGTCGTGGGAGAGGTCGACGCCGACGGCATCACCATCCTTGGTGTCGGAAATGTTCCCTGCCGCGGACTCCGCAAGGGCGTCGTTTCGAACATCGAGTGGACGGTGCGGTCCATCCGCGAGGCAGTCGACGCCGCCGAGACCATGGCCGGCGTCGAGATCCAGACCGTGTACGCCGGGGTCGCCGGCGCGCACATCCGGAGCCACGTCTCCGACGGCGTCGCGGCCATCTCCGGTCGCGAGGTCACCGTCACCGACCTCGAGCGCGTGCTCGAGGGTGCGCGCGCGATCCCGGTCGACGCCGATCGAATGATCCTGCACGCGCTGCCGCGCGAGTACATCGTCGACAACCAGGACGGCGTCCGCGATCCCATCGGGATGAGCGGCGTGCGCCTCCAGGTGCGCGTGAATCTCATCACGGCCGCGAGCTCGTGCGTCCAGAACGTCATGCGCTGCGTGGAGCGCTGCGGCCTCGAGGTCGCGGACATCGTGCTCGAGCCGCTCGCGAGCGCCGACGCGGTCCTCTCCGACGACGAGAAGGAGATCGGCGTCGGGGTCATCGACATCGGCGGCGGCACGACGGATCTGCTCGTCTACGCCGATGGCGGCATCGCCCACACCAGCGTGATCCCCGCGGGCGGCAACAACATCACCCGCGACGTCTCGGCCGGGCTCCGCACGCCGGGTGGCGAGGCCGAGCGGCTCAAGCGGAACTTCGGCTGCGCCCTCGGCCGCATGATCGCCGACGACGAAGAGATCGAGGTGCCCGGCGTCGGTGGTCACTCGCCGCGCAAGGTCGCGCGAAGGGTCATCTCGGACATCATCGAGCCGCGCGTCGAGGAGATCTTCAGCGAGGCGCGCCGTCGCATCGAAGAGGCGGGCCTCATCGAGCAGATCAGCGCCGGCTTCGTGCTCACTGGCGGCGCGGTCCTCATGGAGGGGATGGTCGAGTGCGCCGAGGAGGTGCTCGGCATGCCGGTGCGTCTCGGCTTCCCGGTGGGCGTGAAGGGCATCGTGCAGCTCGTGCAGGGCCCGCAGTATGCGACCGGAGTCGGCCTGGTCCGCTACGGCGCGAGCAAGCTCGCCGAGGCACGCGCGCGCGCCGAGCACGTCGAGCGCGGCGAGCCGGAACACCGCGGCAGCAGCATCATCACGCCGCAGCAGGTGTCACACCGCGGCGGCGGGTTCTGGACTTGGTTCAAAGCAGCATTCTGAGATTTCGGAGCGAACAACACGGAAGGCAGGTCGGCGTAGCGCACAGAGCAGAGCGAATCGGATGGAGACTCACGACTCGATCGTGACGGGGAGAGGCACCCCGGTTTCCGGAAGACCGCACCGCTCGAGCGCTGGCTGGGAGGACAACATGAGTTTCTCGATCGAATTTGCAGACGAGATGGCAAGCTACAGCGCGCGTATCAAGGTCGTGGGCTGTGGCGGTTCCGGTGGGAACGCCATCAACACGATGATCCACTTCGGCCTGGAGGGCGTGGAGTTCATCGCGGTGAACACCGACGCACAGGCTCTCAACGCCAACCTGGCCCCCGTGAAGATCCCCATCGGCGGGGCCGTCACCAAGGGTCTCGGCGCGGGCGCCGATCCGGAGCGCGGGCGAAAGGCCGCTCTCGAGGACGTGACGCGTCTCAAGGACGCGATCGCGGGCGCGGACATGGTCTTCGTCACCGCCGGCATGGGCGGTGGAACCGGAACGGGTGCGGCGCCGATCATCGCGCAGCTCGCCCGCGAGGAAGGTGCGCTCACGGTGGGCGTCGTCACCAAGCCGTTCATCTTCGAGGGGCGCAAGCGTGCCCGTCACGCCGAGCAGGGGCTCGCGATACTCACCGAGCACGTCGACACCCTCATCACGATCCCGAACGAGAAGCTCATCACGCTCGCCGACGACCAGCTGACCTTCGTCGACGCCTTCCGCAAGGCCGACGAGGTGCTCTTCCAGGCGATCAAGGGCATCAGCGACCTCATCACGCAGGAAGGCATCGTCAACGTCGACTTCGCCGACGTGCGGGCGGTCATGAGCGGCATGGGCCGCGCCCTCATGGGCACCGGCTGCGCCAAGGGCGAGGGCCGAGCGCGCCTCGCCGCTCAGGAGGCGATCACCTCGCCGCTCCTCGACGACATCTCGGTCGACGGCGCGACGGGCGTGCTCATCAACATCGTCGGCGGCCCCGACATGAAGATGCGCGAGATCCAGGAAGCCGCGACGCTCGTGCAAGAGCAGGCGCACGAGGACGCGAACATCATCTTCGGCGCGACCGTCGACGAGTCGATGGCCGACATGCTCAAGGTGACCGTCATCGCGACCGGCTTCGACCGCGCCAACGAGGAGCACGCGCACCTCATGAAGCAGGCGAGCCGCCAGCCGATCGAGCGCGACATGCCGTCGCACGCAGCGCGCTCGTCGCACGGGCATCATCACCAGCCGGAGCCGGCGTACTCGGTGCGCCGCCCGCAGGCGCCGTCGACGCTTCACGTGCAAGCGCACTCGAGCGCGCCGCCGAACAGCGGTCCGCAATCGCAGCTCCCTCACGTTCGGGATCGCATCACGTTCCCGTCCACGCCGTCCCAGGCGAGCCTCGAGCACGAGTGGGACATCCCGACCTTCCAGCGCCGCGGCGGAGGATGAACCTCGCCGTGGTCGCCAGATAAATAGCCTCGCACTGCCTCCGAATCTCGACTGCCCTCCCACGCCCTCTGGGAGGGCAGTCGTCTATTTGCCTTCAGCGCTCACGTCCTCGAGAATCGCGCACCTCCGGCGCTCACGGATGTGGGCCGGTGGCGCACATGGTCGCGGCGTGAGAGATTGCCGGCATGCGAGGCACTCGAACGGCGTCGGAGCTCTTCGCCCTCGGGCTTCTCTTTGCCGTCGCGGCGGGGTGCAGCGCGAGCACCGACGGCTCGTCGGCGGCGGGGACCGGAGCGCGCGACGGCGGCGTCGGCGGGGCCACGGCGGCCGGGGGCGCCGCAAGCGTCGGTCAGGGCGGCACCGTCTCGTCCGCCGGCGTGACCGGGACCGGCGCGATCTTCGCCGGCGTGGGCAACACCAAGTCGTCCGATGCCGGCTCGTGCGCGCAGGTCGTCAGCAAGGGCGAGATCGTCCCGCTCGACATGTACATCCTGCTCGACAAGTCGTCGTCGATGCTCGACGTCACCGGCGCCGGTCCGACGAAGTGGGACGCCATCCGCGCCGCCCTCGAGTCGTTCGTCAACGACTCGGCCTCCGCCGGGCTCAGCGTCGGCCTCCAGTATTTCCCGATCCTGAAACCCGGCGTGCCCGCCACGTGCACGACCAACGCCGAGTGCGGCGCGGGTGGTCCGTGCTTCCTCGCGTCGTGCGACAACACCGGCGTGATCACGCCGTGCGCGACGGCGGCGGACTGCACGCGCGGTGGGCGCTGCGTGCCGTTCGGGGTCTGTGAGCGGTATCCTGTAGGGGGGAGCCCCGAGTTCTGCTCTCCCGTCGGCGGAACGTGTACCGGCGGCCTTGGTGGCTGCATCGACGTGCCCGATCGCTGGTGCGTGAACGGCATCGAGTGCACCCAGGACAAGTACGCCGCGCCGGCAGTCGGCATCGCGGTCCTTCCGGGGAACGCCGCTCCGCTCATGAGCTCCATCGACGCCACGACGCCCGAGGGACGAACGCCGACCGCGCCGGCGCTCCAGGGCGCGATCACCGAGGCCAGCACGTGGGGCAAGGCTCATCAGGGACACCGCGTCGTCGCCGTCCTCGCGACGGACGGGCTACCGACCGAGTGCACGCCGACCGACATCAACGGCGTCGCTGCGCTCGCGTCGAGTGGCGTCGGCGCGACCCCGAGCATCTCGACGTTCGTCATCGGCGTCTTCGGCCCCGACGACACCGACAGCCAGACGAACCTCGACACGATCGCGAAGTCCGGCGGAACGACGAAGGCGTTCATCGTCGACACGAGCGGCGACGTCACCAAGGAGTTCCAGGCCGCGCTGAACGCGATCCGTGGCTCGGCGCTCGTCTCCTGTGACTTCCAGGTGCCGCCCAGCACCGGGAGCGCCGGGCTCGACTACGGCAAGGTGAACCTCGAGGTGACTAAGTCGACGGGCGACAAGGAACAGCTCGTCTACGTCGACAGCGACGCCGCGTGCGCGTCCGCCACCACGCCAGCGTGGCACTACGACGTCGCGCCCACCACCGCCACTCCCCAGCGCATCATCGTCTGCCCCAGCGCCTGCACCGCGATCACGTCCGACCCCGGCGCGCAGGTGAACCTCCAGATCGGCTGCAAAGACAGCATCCGCTGAGCGTCTGCAAGGCCAGCGCTGTACGCCCATCACGCTGCGGCGTGTTCGCCTCATCGGCCTCGGGATATTCGCGCACGGCGTGTTTTCGTCGATGCCGTCGTGTCCGCTCACACGACCCTCGAGTGGTCACGTCCCCCTTCATTGTAGGGGGGCAAGGGCTGCGGGGGGAAAGTGGCTCTCGGGACTTTTGAGGGTATCGACGTACTCGACGGCGTCCAGGCCTTCGCGTTCTTCTTCGTTCGGAGATCAGATGGAGCGCGCGTTGATCTCGGTGCCCCTGAATCTGGCCGAGGGCTCCTACAGCCGCGGCAGAATCGCCAGGCGCGGTTCCAGATGGCCGCGGCTTCTGATGAAGCGCGAGGCGCCGGGAAGGGATTTTCCGGCGCCTCGCACGGCGTCTAGCGAGCAATCTGCCGCGGAAAGGACAGCCGGTAGAGGGTACCCAGGATGTGTTGCGATGCGCCCTCGAGCTCCGCTCGAAGCGGCGGCAGGTAACCAAGGGGGCCTTGGCCCCCCGCAGCTTCGCCTTCGGCGAACTGCTCCCCCCGCCGCCTTCGCGGGCTCGCTTCGTTCGCGTAGTTCCGCTTCTTCGATGCTTCGGGGACGGCGCTGTTCGCCGACGAACATCTACGGACGCCGACGAACGGCGCAGCTGTCGCGCGAGATCCGGATCGTGGTGTGCGATGCGCGGCACGAGCTCAGCGACGTCCGCGACGAATGACAGAATGACGGGATAGAGACGAAGCATCGGGATTCTCCTTTCGAGAGACCCCTCGCTGTCCCTCTCCCTCTCCCTCTCCCTCTCCCTCTCGCTGTCCCTCTCCCTCTCGCTAACTCGGCCCCTTACCCTAATCAGGTCCCGTGCCCCACGCCTTTTGAAGGGAAGAGATGTGACGAATCTTGAGCCGACGAGGTACATCGAATTTCCCCGTGAAAAAGGCGTACCGAGCGGGCGCGAGGAGCCGGGCGCACGCGGTAGGCGGTCGTTGCGTCGCAGCGTGGCGCTGCGTGAAACCCCGTCACGGTGGAGGGATCCAGAGCGGTTGCCCTGGCGTCAGGCCGTATTTCGGATCGACGTCGTTCGAGCGTGCGATCTGTTGCACGGTGACGTGGAACTTCGCGGCGATGGCGGCGAGGGTGTCGCCTTCGGCGACGGTGTAGAGCTTTTGCTTCGCGACGCGCGGGTCGTCGGTAGGCCACGACGGAGGATAGACCTCGATCGTCGTGCGGCGTGCATCGCCGAGCCCGTGGAGCACGGCCCGGATCACGTCGAGGATCGTGACGCGCTCGAGAGCTCTCTCTTCGGCGACGGCGCGTGGCGCGCCACCTCGTGAGAGCTCGTAGGACGCGAGGAGACGAGCGCGCGCGAGCGGCTCTTCCCACGTCCGGTACGTGTCGAGGAGGAGCCGCGACTTTGCGCGGATGAGCTCGCGGCGCGACGGCCCGACGATCCGGAGCTGCTTCAGCGCGCCGTCGACGAAGCGGCGCAGCCGGTCGATCGAGACGTGGGTCGACGGCTCGACGACGAGCCCCTGTAGCGTGCCGCCCGGCAGATGGACGGCCCAGGCGTCGGCGCCCTTGCCGAGGTGGGTGTCGGTGAAGAGCTTCGGCAAGCGGGCGCGCACGCCGCCGCCGAGCACCTCGAGCGCGACGCGGATCCCGGTCTCGTCGCTGCTGCCCTCCGGCGTGAGCCAAGTGTACCGCGCGCGCGGCGAAGGGATGTCGGCCTGCATCGACGCCATGCGTTCCGTCGTCTGCACGGGCTGCCACGGTTCGGCGCGGACGACCGGCGCGTCATCCGCCGGCGCGCCGAAATACTCCACGGCACGCTTCGTCGCTTCATCGACGTCGACCCGTCCCGTCACGACCAGCGCAAATCGCGACCCCGAAGGCGGCGCGCCGGCGCTCGCGCCCTCCAGCGCAATAGCCGCCGCGCGAGAGAGAGACGGCTCGAACGCGTCGAGCGCGGGAGCAACGGCATTCGGCGTCGCAACGGCGCTCGGCGTCGTGACGGCGCTCGGCGTGGTAGCGGGTGCACCCGCGAGAACGTGTGACGTCAGCCAGAGCCCGAAGGCGAGCTCGCCGGGCGGCAGGGTGGCGCACCAGACGGCGATGCCGTCGAGGTCGACGCGCGACGCTTCGCCGCCACGCTGCGCGAGCGCGAGCTCCAGTGGGGCGTCGGTATCGAACCGGGCCGGCGCGACGCAGAGCGCGAGCGACGCGGCGGTAGGGTCGGCGCTCACGACGAGAGTGCCGCTCGCAGCGAGCCCCGATATCACGACGGAGAAGGGCTCCACCGGAGCGGCGGGGTCGGCGTGCGCATCGACGGCGAACAGCGACGTCGCGAGGGCGACGAATAGTGACGTCGCGAGAGCGACGAGCAGCGCGCGGCGCTTCGCGACGACTACGACGGGCTCGGCTTCGGTGTCCCGGGCTTCGGCGGGAGCTTCGGTGGCGCGGGCTTGCCCTTGCCGGGCAACGACGACGGCGCGGCGCTCGGCGCCGGCGGCGTGCTGCTCGGTGCCGGCGGCGTCGGCAGCGGCGCGCTGCTCCCGGGCGGCAACGGTGTGCTGCATGCCTTCACGCATGCGACGACGTCGCGATCGCACGACGCCTGGCAATCCGGCTTGCCGTCGCAGCGATCGATGCAGTCGGTGTACGCGGTCTGGCAGCGCGTGTTGCACTGCTGCACGCCGAGTTGCTCCGCGGCGCCGTCGAACGCCGGCGCGGCCCACGCGAGCCCGACCGGCCCCAGCGCGAGGAGAACCGTGAGCCGCCACGGGGTGTCGAGTCGCACGCGGGGATCAACGGCACGCGCGGCGCTCGAATGAAGGTGTCGCACCGCCGGGGCGCGCGGTTTGCTGCATATATCGGCCATCGGACATCGTCGTCGACCCGTGCTAGTCGTTCAGCGTGAAGTTCGGTCATCGATTCGCATTCGTGGCGTTGCTCTGGGGCATCGGGTGTCAATCCGGCAAGACCCCGCCGATCGCCGACAAGCCGGCCGCGCTCGCTCCTGCCACGGCCGCCACGGTCGCCCCCGTCGTGCAGGCCGCCGCGCCGCGCACCGTCGAGACGCCGACGCCGGCGCCGCCGCAGGCCCCAGCAGCAGGTCACGGTGTCGAGTGGAAGGGCAACGTCGCCTGGCACACCTGGGAGGAGGGGCTCTCGCTCGCGAAGAAGGAGTCGAAGCCGATCATGGTGCTCGTGTATGCGGACTGGTGCCCGCACTGCCGAGCCCTCGCTCCCGTCTTTGCGGACCCCGAGGTCGAGGCACTTTCGACGCACCTCGTCATGGTTCGTCAGAATCACGACGAGGATCCGGCGTGGCTCGAGCCCTTCAATCAGAAGTTCGGCGGCTACGTTCCGCGGATCTTTTTCTTCGACTCCAGCGGAAAAATCCGGGATGACTTGACCAGTGGGCACCCCCGGTATCCCTATTTCTATGCAGCAGAAGCCAGCGATCTGCTGAAGAAAAGCATGCGGCGCGCCATCAGTTCGTAGGCATTGCGCATAAAATGGCCCATGCGGGCGAAAACTTGCCCGGTTAGACTCCTGCCCGCGGTGCGACGGCGGCAGGTTCCTGCCGCTCGCGCGAACAGGGGCGATGCCTCCGAAGGAAGCAGCGACGATGAGCACCAGAGATTCCGGACCGAACCTGCTGGATGAGTTCTTCTCGCCGCCCAAGGACGACGCCGACGAGGAAGTCGAGGTCGTCGACGACGTAGAAGAGGGCGACGAGGCCGACGCTGCCGCGATCGCGTCTGCCGCGCCGCGCCGCTCACTTCCGCCTCCACCGCCCTCCATGCGCGCTCCACGCGGCGCGTCGGTGCCCCCGCAGCGCGGCTCCACGCAACGTGTCTCGTCGCCTCCGCCGCCGCTGCGTTCGACGCTCGTCGGCATGCCGGACCCCGTCATCGAGGACGGGGAGGACGGGGCAGAGATGTCGCCGAGCGCCGACGCGAACGAAGAAGCCGTTCCTCCGACGATGGAGGCGGCGGGCCTCGAGGCCGGGAAGCCTGCGCAATTCGAGCAGGAAACGTATTCCAGCGGCTTCGCCGGCGCCGGAATGCCGGAGCACGTCGGCGAACCGCCGGTGCCGGAAGAGAACGCGACGACGTCGTCGGACGACGACATCGATCGCATGCTCGGCGCCCTCGAGACGCCGGACACCCAGCGCGGCGAAGAGCGCCCGTCGGGTGAGAGCGACATGGCCAGCGCCCTGGTCGGATCTCTCGACCTGCGTGGCGACACGCCCTCCGCGACGGACACCACGGCGACCGGTCACGACGTGAACGAGGTTGCTGCATCTTCCGACGTCTTCGAACAGCCCGCGATGGCTCACGACGACGAGCCGATGCACGCCGCCGCGCAGGACAACGAGCCGGTACACGATGCCGCGCAGGACAACGACGAGGCGCAGCACGCAGTGCTCCCTGTGCCGCCGGTGGTCGGCGGAAGCTCCGGCGGGGCGCTCGGTCCGTCTTCGGCGTGGCCCGCGGCCGCGAAGATCGACGAGTGGGACGACGACTGGGCTCCGTCTCTGGCGGCCCTCGGCGCCCAGGACGCGCCCGCGGTCTCGCTACGGCCCCCGTCGCGAAGCAAGGTGCCCGCCGACGGCTCGCCGTTCCGGCTGTCGCTGCCCGCACCGCCGCCGCCTCCGATGAAGCGCGCGATGAAGCTCCCGATGCCTCACACCGAGGACGCGGACGAGCCGGAAGTGGCGTCGCCGGTGACCGACGAAAGCGAATCCGTCGAACACGCTTCCTACGAGACCGCGGCGAGCGCCGACGGCGAGGGAGAGCCGAGCCATCCGTCGCTATCGATGGAGATGTCGCCGTTCGGTTCTGCGGACGAGGTCTCGCGCGAGGATCTGACGAGGCCGCTCCCGCCGACGGAGCTCGCTCGTCTTGCCGCGACCGGTGAAGCGTCCCACCCCGAGTCCGAGATCCTTCGTGACGACGTCACGATCCCGCTGCCCGGCCTCTCGTCGGACGAGCTCGGATACGATTCGCCGCACCTCGCGGCATTGCCCGATCCGTACACCTCGGACACCGATCTCACGCGCCCGTTGATCCAGTTCGACGGCCGCGGTGACGTCCCGCGGAGTCTCATTCTTCCGCCGCTGCGGCCACCGCCCGAGCAGGAGACGTCCGACGTCCCCGTCATCGTCGCGGTCCCGCCGCCCACCGTCGGCACCGTCGAGCACTCGCCGTCGATCCAGATCACGTCGGGCTCCGAGTACACCCCGACGTCGCAGCTCTCGCGGCCGTTCTCGCCGACGCGCACGTCACCGGGCATGCGCGGCGTGCTGCCGCCGATCCCGAAGCCCGCGCCCGTTCCGACGGATTTCGGCAAGCGCGGACCGAGTCACTCCGTCGTGCCCGTCGCCGGCTCGGTCTTCCCGCCGGGCTTCGCGTCGAACAGGCGGTGGCTCATCGGGCTCGCCGCGGCGCTGTTCGGGATGCTCGCCGTTGGCTTCGCGATGCGTTCGCGCAGCGGCTCGCTCGTCGTGACCGTCGCCGGTCCGACCGGCGCGGCCGTCTCCGGCGTCGCGGTGCGCGTCGACGGCATGGAGCGCTGCACCAGCGCGCCCTGCATCGTGAAGGACCTCAAGCCCGGGATGCACCTCGTCAGTGCGTCCGGTTCCGGTCTCGAGCCGAGCGCGGATCGCGCCATCGTGCTCGAACCCGGCGAGCAGGTCGCGCATCACGTCGTGCTGAGCGGCGAGGAGCGCGCGACCGCGGGCCTCAGCGTCGCTGCCATCGGCGGCGGTCTCCACGTGACGGTCGACGGGCGTGACGTCGGGGCACCGCCCGTGACGTTGAACGACGTCGCTCCCGGCGAGCACACCGTTCGCATCGTCGGAGACGAGCGCTTCTACCAGCCGTACCAGGAGGTCGTGAAGCTCGACCGCGGTGAGGTGCGAAGCCTCGGTCCGGTGCGCCTGCGCGTGCTCCGCGGCCAGCTCGAACTCCGCGCGGGCGAAGGCGCCGACGGCGCGACAATCGCCGTGGACGGCCGGCGCGTGCAGCGGTTGCCTGCGTCGATCGAGCTCTCCGCCGACGAGTCGCACGAGGTGACCGCGAGCAAGCCGGGTCACCCCGAGTTCACTCAGGAGGTGGTCTTCGACGGAACCGCGGAGCGCGCGGTGACGGTCTCGTTCGGTCCAGACGCCGCCAGCGCCGTCGCGTCGGAGCCGGTGCACCACGCCGCGAGCGCCACGAGTACGAGGTCGGCCATGGCGTCGGCTGCGCCGACTCGCTCGCGTGCCGTGTCGTCGAGCACGACGGCGCCCGCGGTCGCAGCCGCAGCTCCGGCAGGTACTGCCACCCTCGACATCACCTCGACGCCGCCGTCGGCCGTCGTCGTGAACGGTCGCCCGCTCGGCACCACGCCGCTGCACAACGTGCACGTCGGCGCCGGCAAGCAGACGGTCCTCTTCGTTCACCCGTCGCTCGGCCGGAAGGTGGCTTCGGCCAACGTCGCTCCCGGTGGTCGCGCCTCCATCGGCGTAAAATTCTGAGCCGTCTCCGGCGCTAGCCCGACGCGCATGCGAGCGCCTGCGTCGTCGTTTGCGGCGTTCACGTGCGTGCTTTTGCGCGCGACGTGTGGACGGATACATGGTGGAAACTTCGCCGGTCGTTGAAAGGCGATGGCGGTGCGGGCCGTACCGTGGCAGCTTATTTTCTCTCCGATCTTTCTTCCCCGATCGCACCACTACCGCCCCGATGAGCGACCGCGCTTTGCTTCCGAACCCCGAGCCCTCCGACCCCCAAGACGTTCGCTGGGCGCTCGAGACCGCGCGAACCCTGTGGGGGCAGGGCGACCGACGCGAAGCCCTCCAATGGGTCCGCCGCGCCGCCGAAGCCGCCGCCGAGGCGGGCGCCGACGATCGCGCGCTGTCCCTCGCCAAGATGGGGGCAGAGCTCCGGGGTGTCCTCGACATCCCGCGGACGCTGCCGCCGCCGCGGGCAGTGGAGGTGCCTCCGCCCGCTCAGCGCGGGGACGCGGAGCTCGTCGTCACCGTGGTCTCGACCGACGGGTCGATCCCGGCGCCGGACGCGTCGCTCGTGAGCCACCGCGCCCTTCGCGTCGCCGTCATGCCCGGCGAGAGCGGAACGGACCTCGTCGTGCGCGTGCTGTCCGAAGGCCAGTTCGCGCCGCCAAACTCCAAGGTCGCGCTCCTCGTCTCGCTCGAGCCCGGCCTGTCTCCGCTGCCGACCCCCTGAGCCCTGCGGGCTGAGCGCTTAGTCAAGGGGGGACCTTGGCCCCCCGCAGCTTCGCCTTCGGCGAACTGCGCCCCCCGTTTAATCACGGGGGCCTTGCCCCCGCGGCTCGCTGTCGCGACCGCTCCCCCGCCGCCTTCGCGTGCTCGCTGCGCTCGCGTGCTCGCGTAGTTCCGCATCCTTGATGTTTCGGGGACGACGGTCGCGTCGATGCGGAACTACTGCGCTGGTTTCGCCGGCGCGGCCGTCTTCTCGGCGGTCGTCTTCGGCGTGGCCGCCAGAGCGAGGCCTCCGCCACGCGGGTCGGCGTAGGCGTAGGCCACGCCTCCCGCCACGGCGATCGAGTTCGCGTCGCCGATCGCGTGGGTCTTGCTCGAGAGACGATGGCCCCGCCGCGCGAGCTCGGCCAGGACGCCTTTCGGCGGCGGATGGCCGCTCTCGAATCTTATCTCGTCGGGTACGAATCCGTGGTGGATACGCGGAGCGTCGACGGCAACATCGATGCTCATGCCGTAGTCGATGGCGTTCCTGAGGACGCGCGCGACGGTGTTCGGGATGGTGTCGCCGCCGGGGCTCCCGAGGACGAGCACCGGTTCGCCGTTCGCGAGCACGAGGGTCGGGCTCATCGAGGTCGGCATGCGCCGGCCGGGGAGCGGCGTGGCCGCGCCGGCGGTGCCGAACGCCGCGAGCGAGTCGTTGAGCACCATCCCCGCCGCCATCACCCGCGCGCCGAAGCTCGCGGAGAGCGTCGTCGTCAGCGTCGCGACGTTGCCGTCGCCGTCCACGGCGGCGAGGTGCGTCGTGTGCTCGAGCTCCTTGACGGCCGCGTCGTAGAGCGGATGCATGCCCTTCGACGGCGTCGCGTGGGTCATGTCGATGGGCCCGAGGCGCTCGAAGAGCCGCCCGGCGTCGAGCCACGACGCCTCGTTCCGTGCGAGGTCGTAGCCGGGGACGGAGTCGGGATCGACGACGTCGAAGCGACGGATCGTCTGCGCGCGCCGCGCCGCCTCGGCGAAGAGATGTAGCTCGTCGGCGGAGAGCGCCGGGTAACGCCAGGCCTCGCGCTTCTCGAGCATAGCGAGCGTCGCCCCGAGCGCGGCGCCACCTCCGGCAGGGGGCGGCGAGGTCTCGATCGAGAAGCCGCGATACGTGGTGCGAAGCGGCTCGCGAACGACTGCGTGGTACGACGCGAGATCTTCGCGCGAGATGAGGCCGCCGCGCTCGGACAGGGCTGCGAGCTGCTCGGCGGTCGTTCCCGTATAGAACCCGGCGTCGCCGTCCTTCGCGATGCGCTCGAGCGTCGCGGCGAGCTCCGGTTGAACGACGCGCGCGCCCTCGTGCTTCGGTCCCTTGCCGTCGCCGAACACGCGCTTCGCCTGGGGGTCCTTCGAGAGCGTGGGCCACACCCAGCCGAGGGCTTGCGCCTGGTTGTGACCGAGGGGGAAGCCGTCCTTCGCGAGACGGATCGCGACCTGGAGAGCCTCCGCTCGGCCGAGCCGTCCGAAGCGGGCGAGCGTCAGATCGAGGCCAGCGACGCTGCCGGGAACGCCGGCCGCCGCCGGTCCGACGGCGTGCTCGGCGATCATGCGATCGAACGCCGCCTGGGTGACGGCGCCCGGGGCGCGCTCGCGGAACTCGATGGCGACGGTCGGACCGCCCTTCGGTCGATAGAGGACGACCCCTCCGCCGCCGAGATTGCCGGCGCTGGGGTAGGTGACGGCGAGGGTGTACGCCGCAGCGACGATCGCGTCGGCGGCGTTGCCGCCTCGCTCGAGCGCCGCGATGCCGGCGTGCGTCGCGTTCGCCTCGGACGTGACGACGACACCGGCGCGACCGCTCACCGTGCGCGCGCTCCCCGCGTGAAGCGACGCGAGGAGCTCCGCGGTGGGTCCCGGCTGCGACGGCGCGGCCGGACCGGGGCTCGGCGCTGCCGTCGCGCTTGCCGCAATCGCCGGAAGCGCGGGCGGCGGCAGGGCACGCGACGTCGACGCCGAGGCGCTCGCGGGAACGGCGCTCGCGTCCTCCGGGTGTGCGGGACCGCGCGCGCACGCGAGCGCGAGGGCCGCGGCGACGAACGACGACGAGCGCGGGACGCGACGAGACTTCACCTTGTCTCCCATGTTACCGCTCGCCGCTCGGCGCTGCTATCGTGCCGGCGCATCGGGGCGATACCGGGCCGGCGAACGAACGAGGAAAATCATCGATGAGCGAGCGACCATTCGTGGCAATCAACGTGGCCGTCCTCACCGTCAGCGACACGCGCACCCGCGAGAACGATACGAGCGGCGGCGCGATCGTCGAGGCGCTCACCAAGGTCGGCCACGTCGTCACCCGTCGCAAGATCGTCCCAGACGACGTCGTGAAGCTGCGCTCCACGTTCGAGGAATGGATCAGCGACGACCCGGAAGTAGACGTGATTCTCTCGACGGGCGGCACCGGTATCACCGGTCGTGACGTCACGCCGGAGGCCCTCGCGCCCCTCGTGACCAAGACGATCGTCGGCTTCGGAGAGCTCTTCCGTCAGCTGTCCTACGCGGAGATCGGCGCGAGCACGATCCAGTCGCGGGCCGAGGGCGCCATCTGTCGCGGCAAGCTCGTCTTCCTGCTCCCCGGCTCGACCGGCGCGGTGCGCCTCGCGATGACGAAGATCCTTCTGCCACAGCTCGACGCGCGGACGCGCCCCTGTAACTTCGTCGAGCTCATGCCGCGGTTTCGCGAGTAGCGTCGGTCAAGAGCGCGCCGCGGTTTCGCGCACGGCGTCCGTCACCAGCGTGATGCCCGGGTCGAGGAGCGCTTGCGCAGCGAGGTCGCCGGCGGGGACGGCCAGCACCCGTGTACCGAGTGCGCGCGCCTCGCGTACGACCGTCGAGGCGCCCTCCTCGCGGGACGCGGAGACGACCACGTCGGCGGCCGCGATCCACGCGAGCGCGTCCCGGCGCGACAGCTTGCCGACGAAGCGCACGCCGGGAAAGGCCGCGACGAGCTCGTCGAGGAGCGGGCCGTCGCCGACGACCACGACGTGGTCCGTCGCCTCCAGGGCGAGGCTCACGGCGCGCGCCGGAGCCTTCGACGGCACGAGCCGCCCGACCACGACGGCGAGGCGCTCGTCGCCGAGCCCATGGAGCAGACGTGCCGCGGCGCGGGACGGCGCGCCGAGGACGTCGATGGCGCAGGGCTCGACGTAGCTATTTGCGACCACGTCGGTGGTCGTTGCCGCGACGAAGCGGCCCATCAGGTCTCTCGAGACGAAGCGGAAGCGCGCGCCGCGAGCGAGGAGACGGCGCGCGAGCGCGACGCGGTACGCTCGCGGTAGCCGCTCGACGAGCCCGACGTCGGAGCCGTGCACGACGACCTCGAAGACGCGCCGCGCGGGCGGCGCGATCGGCCACGCCGCGGGGACGAGCCAGTGCGCGATCACGTCGTCGAAGGGGCCGAGGCGCTCCGCGGCCCGTCGCGCGGCGAGGACGAACTGCGCCGCGCCGAGTGCGCGCACCGGTGATTCGCGAAGCCGCGTGAGCACGCCGGGCCAGCCGAACGCGTCGCCCCCATCGAGCCACTCGACGTGCAGGCCGTCCGCGCGGGGCACGACGATGCCCGACGGCCTCGGCGTGAGGACGACCACGTCGTCGCCGGCGCGGACGCGGAGCCGCGCCTCGGTCTCGACGAAGTGCCCGGAAGGGTCGTCCGCGTGAGCCGGGAACGACGTGCTGACGACGAGGACGCGGGGCACGGCCAGTGCCCTCAGGGAAGCTCTGGGTGCTTCGTGGGGAGCGCGTCCCCGTGTGCGGCGTAGAGCTCCCCGAGCCGTCTCAGGAACGGGTAGGGGTAGATCCCGGTAGCGTGCCCGTCCGCCCAGCCGAGCTCGAGGGCGTAGTTGCCGACCTGGCCGATGTCGCGGAGCTCGGGGTCGCCCGAGTCGACGAACCGGATCCCTCCCGAATGACCCTGACAGCTTGCGCAGGGGCAGTACCCCCGGACGATCCGGTGGGGGACGCTGAAGGATCGTCCGTCGCCCCACGCCAGTTCGAGGACGCGTGAGCCGTGTGGGGCCTTCACTCCGACCAGGGTCACGCTGCTGCCGGACATGGAAACCTCTTGCCCTGCGCGGGTCTGTCTGCCATATGCCCCATTCTGCCGTGGCAAACCCTAGCGAAGCAATCCAGTGTAAGCCGCTCGAAGTCGCCGTTGGTGACAAGGGCATCGAGCGGGCAATCAAGCATCTCAAGCGCAAGATGGCGGCGGAGGGGATCCTTCGCGAGCTGAAGCGGCGCCGGCACTACATGAAGCCCTCCGTGAAGCGACGGAAGAAGATGAGCGAAGCCGCTCGTCGTCGTCGCAAGCGCGAGAAGACCGTTCAGTTCTGAGCGCGCACCGGGCCACACCGCGGACACGCTCCGTGGAAGTTGGCCGCCTTCGTACCCCCTGGGTATCGAAGTGACATGCGCGTGACCGATGCCGCGGTGCTGCAGGAAGAAGCAGCACCGCCGGCTTTTCGTCTCAGGTACCTGCTCGTCTGTGGCGCGCTGTGGGTCTCGTACTCGGCGCTCGCCCCGCGAGTGAAGGCGGCGTGGGAGCTCCACTCCGTTGCGACGGCGTTCGCAGACTACGCGCTCTGCATGGTCGGCCCGACCGGGCCGTCGCTGCTTCGCGATAACCCCGCCGAGTTCCGGCGGCTCGTTCGCCGGCGCCTCGTCGCCGCGGGCGCCGACGACAGGCCGTTCTCGCGTTGCGCCAAGGGCGCGGGCCAGGTCACCGAGTCGCCGGCCATCGAGCGCGCGCACCGAGCGCAGGCCGCGACCTTCGCCGAGTACGGCGGTCCCGCGGCGGACGCCTCCGACGCGGCGCACCTCGACGACGTCGCGGTCACCACTCGCCGCCTCGCGGAGCTCGCCGACGCGGGCTGGCCGTTCGTGCGTGGCGGCTACACGAGCCTCGTCCAGGCGTCGGCGTATGCCGCCGAGGCGGCGCATCCCATCGAGCTGCCGCGCCCCGGCGTGGGTCACGGCGCGCCGCCCGCGCGTTCCATCGGCCGCTGCGAGGCGGGCGGCACCGGCGGCGCGTTCGTCCTCGGCATGTCCGAAGATCATCGTCACAAGGTCGTGCGCACGGTGACGCCGGAGGGCGCATCCGTCGACGCGCTCCTCACCGCTCCGGAGGCGCGCGTGTTCGCGGCGTCCTGCGACGAGCATGCGATGGTCGTCGCGACCGGCCACGAGGGCACGCGCGACGTCGCGCTCTTCAGCTGCGCTTACCTCGGCGCGTGCACGCCGATGTCGCTCCCGCACCTCGGCGCATCGGGCCCCGCGGTGCAGTACCCCCTCGACGTCGCGCGCGTCGACGGCGCGACGGTCCTCGTCGCGCCCATGCACGGCATCGTGCGCGTCAGCTCGTCGCGCGACGACGGCCGGAGCTGGACACCGCTCACGGTGGCCTTCGACCCCGACGCGCACACCGATCTGCGCTTCGACGTCCCCGAGCCGGACCATCTCTTCGTCACCGGAAAACGCGTGCTCCTCTACGGCGTCGCGCCGCACGGCCGTGGAACGTTCCCGGTGCTCGTCTCCGAGGATCTCGGCGCGTCCTTCCGCGCGCCGTGAAGCGCGCCACGACAATCGGTGCTCGAGTCAGAGCTGGCCCATCGCTTCGATCGGACTCGAGGCACTAGCGTGCGGCGATCTTCGCGAAGGCGTGACGGACCCACGAGTAACCCGGACCGCGGCCGGCGATCACCGGATCGAGCTCCGCGGCGAGGAGCGTCAGCGCCCGCACCTGGAGTCGCGTCTGCCGATCACGGTCTGCCTCCCTGCTGATCGCCTCGGCGCGGCGCCAGAGGGACAGCGCGGGGAGCCACGCGCCGCGCGCGACGTACATCGCGGAGAGCTCCGTGGTCCGCGCGGCGTCGTCCGGTGAGAGCTGAGCAGCATGCTCGAGGTCCCGCGCCGCCTCCGCGTTCCGTCCCTGTTCCTTCCTTAGGTGTGCGCGCAGCGTTAGCGCTTCCGCCGCGACGCTCGGGTAGCGCGCCGCGGTCGAGAGCAGGAGCTCCGCCTCGCTCGCTTCACCGAGGCGATAGCGGAGCTTGCCGAGCGCGAGCAGCGTCTCGCCGCGCGATGGATCGAGCTTGATGGACTCCGAGTACGCGGTGATGGCCTCGGTGAAGCGCTGGGCCTCCTCGAAGCGACGACCGCGATCGGCGAGCTCCTCGGCGCCGCTCCTGAGCGTCACGCGCCGTGGCAAGAGAGGAACCGGATCGAGGGGCGGCTGTGACGTCGGTATCGGCGCGACGGGCATCGTCGGCGCCATGGGAGCAGTCGGCGCTGACGGAGTCATGGGCGCCGAGGGAGCCGTCGGCGGCCTCGGCGCGACCGGCGCCGCAGCGGTCCCGGGCGTCGTCGGGTTCACCTCGGGAAAGCGCGCGACGGGGCCGGCGTTCGCGAGGCCCACGGCGGTCCACGACGCGAGGACGAGGAGCGCGCCGCGACCCCGCACGGCTCGCCTCACACGCCGAGACCGACCCGGCGACGCGCCTCGGCGTAGTTCTCGCTGACGCTGAAGACGCACAGGTCGCGCGCCTCGGGCTGGCGTTGCACCCATTTCATGCGCTCGCCGAGCTCGGCAGGCATGCCGTCGGTCTGTCCGAGGGCGAGCGCGACGCCGCGCAGCGCGACGCCGGGGCTGCCCACGGCGAGGAGCGCAGTACGGCTCGCCCACTGTGCAACGGCTTGCCCGAGCTGGCTCGCGCGGTTGCCGATCGTGCCGGCGATCTCGAGCGCGAGCGTCGTCATCTCGGTGTCGAGAGACGTGGGGAGCGCCGGCTCGAGACGACGGCGGGCTTCGGCGAGCTTGTTCGGATCGATGCCCGGTGCCTGCCAGTTCGACGCGATCCCCGCGAGCAGGGCGCCGAGCACCGGAGAGAGCTCGATGGGCGCGATGCGCGTCAGCGCGGCCGCCTCGGCCTTGATCATCTTGAGGGCGCGCACGAGCAGGAAGTAGCGCGTCGCCTCGTCCTTGCTCTCGAGCAGGCTCTGGCCGACGAGGAGCCGGGCCGGCGTGCACGAGATCGGCAAGAACACCGCGCCGAGGAGCGGCGTGACCATCAGCTCGAGCGAGCGGACCCCCATCGACTCCGCGACCGCCCTGACCTCGCCGGCGAACTCCGCCGCGCTCGGCGGCAGCGGCGAAGCGCGCAGCGCCTTCAGATCGGCGGGATAGGCCGTGTCGAGCACGGTCGGCAGCTTCGCGAGCAGGCTCCGGAGCGCCGGGCCGAGGAGCTCCGGTGCCGTCAGATCGTCGAGCGCGTCTCCGCTCGCGGCGGCGCCGGCACCCGGCAGAGTGGACTCCGTCTTTCCCTCGAGGGCGGCAAGGGTCGCGCCTGCGACGAGGGCGCCGTCGGCCTGATCGCGGAGCGAGGCAACGGTCTCGAGGACGCCGAAGAACGCGAGGTCGAACCGGCCATGCGCGAGCGCGCGGCGGGCCTCGGCCGCGGAGCGATCGAGCAAGACGTTCTCCGCCGCGGTCTCACCGTGACGTCGGTGGTGCCGCGCGAGCGCGCGGAGCACGTCGGGATCGTGCGGCCATGCCTTGCGCGCCTTCTCGAGGATCGACAGCGCACTGCGCTTGTCCTTCGCGAGCTCGTCGTAGACGTCGGCGAGGGCGATGGTGCGGGCGAGCTTCTCGTCCGCATCGGTCGCGCCGTCGACCAGCTCGGTCTGGAGCTGTACGGCCTTCACGACGTCGCCGAGCTTGCCGTACACCCTGACGAGCGCGCCGGTCGCCACCGGGTCGTTCGGCTTGCGCTTGAGGATCTCGCGGTAGCAGATCTCGGCGCGCTGCGGGTTCGGGAGGTCGGTGTCGTAGAGCTCGGCGAGCCGTCCGTAGACCTCGGCCTGCTTCTCCGGAGACGACGCGACGCGCGCGAGCTTTATCCAGGTGTCCTCGGCGCGATTCCACTCGCCCTCGGTGAGCGCGAGGCTACCGTACGCCTCGAGCGCATCGACGTGATCGGGGTTCGCCTCGAGCGCCGCGCCGAGCGCCTTTCGTGCCGCGTCGCGATCGCCGACGTCCGCGAGCGCGCGGCCGCGGGTCACCTCGAGAGCGACGCGCTCCTCGGGTGCGGTGGTCCGCGCGAGCCGCGCCTCGAGGAGCTCGGCGAGCTTGCTCCTCGCTCCGAGCCGGACGTACTGGCGCTGCAGGCGCTCGAACGTGTCGCCCTTGCCGATGTCGAGCGCCGCGACCTCCTCGAGCACCACGAGGCCGAGGTCTTGATTGTCCACCTTGTCGTCCCAGAGCACGGCGGCACGGTAGAAGGCGTCGGTGCGATGCTCCGGCACCGCCGATGCGCGCGCGAGCGCCTCGAGATCTCCCGCGGCCTCCGCGTAGCGTCCGGTCTGCTCCTCGAGTAGCGCGCGGAACTCGCGGGCGACGAGGTGATCGGGGGCGAGCTCGAGAGTCCGGGAGAGGAGCTCGAGCGCCTCGTCCCAGCGCCCGAGTCGCGCCGCGGCCTCGGCCGTACGGAGCGAGAGCGTCGCGCGATCGAGCGGGCGCTCGACGAGCTCCGCGAGCTCGCGGTCGGTCTCGAAGAGTCGCGCGTCGTCCCCGGCGAAGCGCGCGTGCGCGCTCGCCTGACGGAGCGACCAGAGCGACGCGGGCTTCTTCTGGGTGGCGCGCTCGGCGAGATCCCGGGTCGTCGCCCAATCGTCGTGCTTCATCCTGAGACGGGCGGCGAGGCGTGCGTGGGCCTGCGACTCGCCGCGGTCGAGCAGATCGACGAGGGTGCTCGAGAGCCCCTCGAGCTCCACGTCGGGACCCGCCGCGAGCGTGCGGTGCTCGGCGGCTCGCGTCGTCGCGAGCCATCCTGCGGCGCCGTCGTTCTCCACACCGGTGCGGCGCGCGACGAGCACCGTCGCGAGCTCGCTCTCACCGGCGGCAGCGGCGGCTCCGGCCGCCCGGTGCGCGTCGTCGTCGGATTGCGCTCGCTCGTACTCGGTGGCGGCCTCGTACGCGAGCCATGCCCGCGTGCGCCCGGTGGCGGTCTCGCCGACTCGTTCGCGCCAGCGGCCGCGCTCCACGTTCGGGAGCGGCGCGAGACGCCCTTCGAGCTCGCGGAGCGCCACGTCGTCCGGTCGGGCGGCGACCGCGACGGCGAGGCATGACGCCGCGCCGACCGGGTCGTCGTCGGCGATGAGCAGCGCCTCGCGCACCGCGCCGAGCGCGCGCAGAATCGGATCGGTCGCCGCGCTCTGCTGCTTCCGGAGCCACTCGAGGAGCTTGGGGACGTCGCCCTTTGCGCGCGCGAGCTCGACGCCGGCGCGGGCGGCGAAGGGGAGGGTCGGAGCCGTCTCGTGAGCCTTGAGGAGGAGCTCCTCGGTGTTCGCGGGATCTCCGTCGGCGCCACGCGCTGCTGCCTCGTAGAGGAGAAGCGACTGACGCGGCGTCGCCTCGTCGCCCATCGAGGCGGCCAGCATGCCGAAGAGATCGGCCGTGCCGGGATCGCCGGCCCTGGCGAGCGCGCGTGCCGCCGTCTCGGCGCGCTCGGGCGAGCCGAGCACGGCGGTGTAGAGCCTGCGCGCCGCCTCGAGACGACCTGCGGCCTCCTCGATGAGCGCCGCGGCGAGCTTGCCGTCGACGCCCGCCTCGGGGGGCGCGAGCTTGCCGAGCTCGGTGGCAACTGCGGTGGTCGCACCGGCGCCGGCGTCGAGCTCCATCGCGAGCACCCGGCCGAGCTCGGAGTCCGGGAGCGAGGCGCGGAGCGCGTGGACGGCTTCCTTGACGTCGTCGAGCGAGCCGGCAAGCGCGAGCTTTCGCCCGAGCGCGATGCGCGCGAACGTCGCAGGGTTGCCGACCGGCATGCCGGCGGCGTCGACACCGCTCGCGGACGCGGCGGCGGCGGCGAGCGGGCGGAGCGCGTCGTCCTCACCGATGGTGCGCGACGCTTCGGCGAGGGCGGCGGCGTCGCCGCCGGTGAGGGCCCGGAGCGCCACCCGATCGCTCGCGGCGAACGCCTCGTCTCCCGAGCCGTCGGCGCCATCGGTTGCGAGCGCGAGCGCCATCGCGTCCCGGTCGCCCTGCTCGAGAGCCCTCGACGCGAGGGCGCGGCGCACGACGTCGGCGCGCCCTCGGCCGAGCAGGGTCCGGAGTAGCTCGATGGACTTGCCGCGCGTCTCGGACGTCGGCGCGTAGAGCGCGGAGGCGAGGAGGAGCGCGCCGTCGCCGATACCGGGGACGTCCCCCAGCGCGGCGATCGCCCCGGCGGCCGCGGCGCGATCACCCGAGCCGAGGGCGCGGCTCGCGTCGTTGAACGCGATCACGGAGGAGAGCGGGTGGGCGCTCGGCGACGGCTCGCGGAGGCGCGACAGCTCGGCGTGCACCTCGAGCAGCGGCGTGAAGGCCTTCACGTCCTTCGGAGCCGGCTTGAGCGCACCCGCGGTGCGGCCGAGCTCCGTCGCGAGGCGGTTGACGTACGGGCGCGGATCTTCCGGCGAGGAGCGGGTGAGCGCGTCGAGCCGGCGCTCCGCGGCGTCGGCGTCGTTCAGCGCGACGCGGTGAACCTCGGCGGCGAAATACGTCGCGTGCGCGCGCGCAGCCTCGGTCGACGCGGTACGACTCTCGACGTCGAGGGACTCGGCGACGGTCTTCCAGTCTCCGTCGACGGCGGCGAGCGCACGCGCCTGACGCGACGCGAGCGACAGCGACGGCGAGGCCGCCGCGCCCTTGCCGGCAGCGTCGCGGCTGCGCGGTACGTTGCCGGCCATGGCCCAGAGCTCGCTCGCGGCGAGCCAGAGCCGAGCGCGCGCCGGGCCGTCGCTCGTCGTCTGCGCTTCGGCCTCGAACCACTCGGCGCGCGCAACCCAGGCGTCGATGAGACGGTGCCCGCCGAGACGCGCCACTGCCGATGCCGGCGCAGGCGTCGTGTCGGCCTGGCGCGGCGGCTCCGCAGGCCTCGTCTCCGGCGGCTCGGTTGCGGGAGCGGCCGCGACCGTCGCGGGCGCGGAACGCGTTCCAGCCGCCGGTGGCGGCTCACTCAGGCCGAGGAGCGCATCGACGTCCGCGTCCTCGGCACTGATGCCGAGATCGCCGAGGGACGCCGGTGCGACCTCGACTCCGACGCTGTCTGGCGCCGCGCTCGACTTGGTGAACGACCGCGCGAGCGACTCCGAGCCGAGCTCGGGCACCGACGTGATGCGATCTTCGTCCCAGTCGTCGAGCTCGGCGTCGAGCGCCGCGAGGTGCGGTGCTGCCTCGGTTCGGTGATCGTCCTTCTCGCCGCCGGCGCTGAGCTCGGCGTGCAGGCTCGCGAGACTCGGCGCGGGATGCAGGAGCGGCTCGTAGTTCGCCGTCGGCTCTTCGACCTCGACGGCCTCGAGGTCGTCGAGGCTCTCGGCCTCGAAGTGGGGCGGGTGCCATGAGTCGGGATCCGGCGCGAGCGACGACTCGGTCCCACCCGAGTCCGCGACGGCGGTGACGGAAGGTGTGCCCACCCCATCCGGCAAGGGCGGCGCCGCGTCGTCCTCCCACGCCTCGTCCTTCGGGAGCGGCGCGGGCGCGAGCGCGGTGACCGGCGGCTCCTCGGGCGGGGAGGTGGGCGCTGCGGGCGACGCCGACAGGGACATCAGGGCAGCGTCGATCTCCGAGTCGTCGAGGCCGCCGCCTCCCGGGAGTCCCTTGGTCGGCTTGACCGCGGGGCGCCCGGGCAGAGGAGGTCGCGTCGCATCGCGACGCGGTGCGGACGTCGAGCCCGGCCGCGGCATGCGGACGTCGGGACGCGCCGGGCGACCCGGTCGCGGCGGCAAGGGCGGCGTTTCCCGCGCGCGCGCAGGTGGTGCCGGCGGGGGCGGTGCCGGCGGAGGCGGTGCCGGCGGGTCGGGCCTGGGCGTCGGACGCGCAGCCATGCCTGGAGGCGGCATCGTCTCGGCGTTGAACGGTATCGTCGCCTGCGGCTCCCGGTACTCGTCGTTGGTCAGCGACTCGAGGAGGCCGTCGACCTCGTCGTCGGGGACGCTGCCGCGGTCGTTATCGGAGTCGCTCACCGTACCCCCAGGCCGAGGCGGTCGCGGACGGCGAACGCAGTGGGCGACAGGACGAACGACAGGATCCGTTCTGCACGTAGCTTTCCTTCCGACGTCTCCGGCGGCTCGCCGCGCGCGTTGCCGTTCGGTCCGGCGAGCACCCACGACACGTCGCCGATCGCCGCAGCGGCCATGCGATCGAGGCTCGACATCGCGGCGCGAACCCATGAAACCGGATCGCGACGCTCTCGCGCGACGGCCGCTGCGAGGTCCGGCAGGAGCTTGCGCACGCGGCGCTGCATCTCTTTGCCGAGCAGGCGCTCGAACTCCGCGAGCATCGCGTACGGCGGCCCGTCGAGCCGCGCGCCGCCGACGTTGCAGGCGGCGGTGACGAGCGCAGCGACGTCGTTCGCGCTCCGGTGGAGCAGGACCGTCGTGCCGACCTTCAGGGCGAGGAGCTCGCGCGCGAGGCTCCCGCGGTGAAGAGCCGACAGCGGGTGCAGGACGTCGGCGCCGACGACGATCGACGGCACCTCGGTCGCGACGCCGTAGATCCCGTTGCGGTCGCGGCCGCCGACGTAGAGCTCGAACTCGCCGAGCCCGAGGGCGCCGACCCAGGCCGCGACCTCGTTGCGGACGGGCAGGCCGTCCTGCGGGCGCACGCGCTCTTTCTTCGAGACGCCGAGCGCGACGAGACCCGGCCCGATCGCCTCGGCGATGGTCGGGGCGAGCGCGGCGACGAGCTCCGGGAGCGCGCCGCGATCTTCGGGGTCGCGCAGGCTCCCGATGACGCCGTCGTCGATGGCGTGCTGTGGGACGCGGGCGATGCGTCCGTCGAGCTGCGAGAGCTCGGCGAGGATCTCCTGCGTCTTGCCGCCGAGCGCGACGACGGTGCCGAGCGCGACCTGCCGCATCTGCACGTCCTTGAGCGAGCGCGCGATCTCGGCGAGGCGGCTCGCGCGCTCGAGGTCGAGGGGTGACTCGATGAGCGTCGTGATCGTCGCGGCGCGACCGCTGGTGAGCGCCATCCGCGTGCCCTCCGCGGAGAAGACGCCCGAGAGCGCAAGATCGATGGCCTCGCCGTCGTCGGGCGCCTCGGAGAGCAGGCGCAGGGCGGCGTGTTCTGCGCGCGCAGGCGCGGCGAGCTTGTCGCGATAGAGCACCATCGCGAGTCGCGCGGCCTCGACGCGGCCCTCGCGCGAATCGCGCTGCTCCATGAGCTCCTCGAGGACGGCTGCGGCGGCTTCCCACGACTGGGAACGTGCTGCAGCGCGCGCGAGCCGCTCCCTGACCGGCATCGTCGAGAGACCCGAGCGGTGCACCGTGATGAGCACGTCGAGCGCCTTGTCGAGCTGGCCGAGCCGGTTCTCGTACAGATCCACGGCCGCGATACCGCTCATCAGGCGCTGTTGCGTCGGCGCCTCGCCGAGCCCAGACAGGCGCGACAGGGCCTCCGCGGCCTCGTCGAAGCGTTTCTCGGAGATGTAGATCTCGCCGGTGAGCGCGAGGGCGCCGACGTGGTCGGGCTCGAGCATCGTCACGTTGTCGAGCGCCTCGAGAGCGCCCTTCGAGTTTCCACCTTCGCGGAGCACCCGGGCGCGCTCCCAGTAGAGCTTCGCGATCTCGGCCGCGTCCTCCGCGACTCCGAGGCGCGCGGTGATGAGCTCGAGCAGGCGAGGGCCGTCGCGGCGGGCGCGCACGAGGCGGAAGAGCCTGTCGAACGAGCTCTTCCGGCCGATGTCGCGGTCCACTGCACGCGAGAGAGCGGCCTCCCCGCGCGCAGGGTCACCGAGTGAATCGAGGAGCAACGTCGCTGCGCGCTCCCAGAGCTCGCTGCCCTGACCGGGATCACTCACGAGATCGCCGAGGGCGGCAGATGCCTCCGCGAGGAGCCGCCTGTCGCTCGAGAGCTCGGCCGCGGCGCGCACGCCCTCCCAGCCGACGATGTCCTCGGGGTAGGCGTCGATGTAGCTCTGGAAGGACTGGATCGCTGCAGCGGCGTCACCGGAGGCGAGCAGGCTGAAGCCGGCGAGGCCGGCGGCGGTCGCGCGGGAATCGTCGTCGAGAGAGCTCCCCACGGCCCGCAGCGCGGCGGCGCGACGGCCGGGCTCGCAGGACGGCGGAGAGAGCTCGAGGTTCGTGAGCGCGGCCTCCGGCGTGTTCCCCTCGAGGAGCGGCTCGTCCGCCTCGGGGTGAGCCAGGTGCGCGAGCAGGCGCGCGCTCGAGAGCACCGAGGCAGCCATCGGTGTGGCAAGTCGAGTGGCCAGTTCTTCGCGAGCGTCGATCTCCTTGCCGAGCGCACGGGAGACCATCGACTGGCCGAGCCACTCGAAGGCCGGGGCGAGCGCGCGGTCCGACTTGGCCCAGCGTGCAGCGAGCGGCTCGCGCGCGCCCACCGTCGCGGTCGTCGAGCCGAGCTCGGCGAGATAGTCGGCGCTTCGCGCGATCGACAGCGCTTGCTCTCCGCGCAGGGCGAAGGCGCCGAACGCCGTGTCGCGCGCGCTGCCCGAGAGCGTGCCCCCGACGAGCGCGCGTCCGAGCTCGAGGGCCTCCTCGACGACGCCGGTGCCGCTCACGTCGGTGAGCATGGCGGACGCCGTCGCGCGATCGGCACCGCCGATCTCCAGCGCGAACTTCTCGAGCGCGAGCACGCCGACGTCTTCCGACGCCGCGGCAGCTTCGAGCGCGCGGCGGCGTGCTTCGGGGTCGTTCGGCTGCCCGGCGCGGAGCGCCCAGGCGTAAAGGCCGGCGCCCGCTTCCGGCGCGAGGTGCGCGGCCGCCTCGAAGACGTCGATGGCGCGATCGCGGCTGCCCGCGAGCCAGCGCAGGATCCCCGCTTCGAGGTCGAGCGCCGCGGCGACGGCGGGTTCGTCCGCGCCGAGCGCGCTCTCGACGAGGGCATCGGCGGCGGCGAGCGGCTCGTCCCGCAGGCGGAGAGCGGTGGCGAGCGCGGTGGCTGCGACCAGATCCGTCGGTTCGTCACCGTGCAGACGACGTAGATCGATGAGCGCCTCGTCCGGCAACTTCGATAGCCGGAAGCGAAGCGCGGCCGCGGTGCGGAAGGCGCGCGACAGCTTCGCGTCCGGCGTCAGATCGGCGAGCTCCACCAGGGCCTTCGCGCCGATCGCGCCGGGCGCCTCGTCGGCGAGAGCGCGTGGCAGGCCGTACGCACGGAGCGCGCTTCCGAGCCACGCGCCGGCTGAGGTCGCCGACAGGGCGCCGAGCGCCTCTGCCGCCGCAGCGGGCTCGCCGCGGAGGAGTCGCGACCGTGCCAGCTCGAACCAGAGCGCCGGCCGCTCCGTCTCGGGAGGATTGGTGGACAGGAGACGGCGCGTCGATTCCTCGAACCACGCGGCGTCGCCGGCCAGGGCGGCGAGCATCCGTCCGACTCGCGCGACGATCTCGAGCGGCGCGCCGGCGGCGGCAGCCTGCGAGAGCGCGGCCTTCGCCGTGCTCGCGTCGTTCGCGCCGCGGACCGACGTGTCCGCGCTGAGGAGAAACAGCTCCGCGGCGAGTGGTTCGCTGCCGAGGTGCGCCGCAGCCGATTCGAGGGCCTGCGCTAGAGCGGCAGGGTCCGCGCCGCCGAGCAAGTGGAGCTCGAGAGCGCGCGCGGGCAGGCACGCGGGATCTTCGGTGAGCGCGTTCGTCAGCGCGGCGAGCGCACTCTTTGCGTCGCCGCTCGACGCGGCGGCTTCGCTGACGCGCATCCAGAGCGCGGCAGCGGGCGAGCCCTTCGCGCCGCGCGCGAGCTCGGCCTGCGATAGCGCCGCGGCCGCCGCGACGTCGCCGGCTCCCTCGGCGGCGCGGAGCCGCGCGACGAATACGATCGGATCGTCGGGCAAGAGCTCCGCGAGCTTCGCGTGGTGAGACGCCTCGCGTTCGCGATTGCCGGATCTCCGGTGGAGCTCTGCTGCGCCGAGCAGGTCGGCGGCGACGTGCGCCCTGGAGCGCGCGTTCTCCGGTACTCCGGCGACGTCGTCGCCCGGATCGCCGGCCATGGCCTTCGACACGAGCTCTGCGCGCTCCTCGAGCGCGCGCGCGACGAGCTCCGGCTTCTCGGCACGACGGCCGATGTCGGCGAGCTGTCCGAGCGCGGCGAACGTCGCAGATGCCTTCGTCGCGAGCGCCTTCTCGATGGATGCCGTCGCCGTGTCCAGCTCTCCAAGGGTCACGTCGAGGCGGGCCACGTCGATGAAGAGCAGCGCCTTCCATTCGGTGTGGGTCGTGAGCTCGGCACGCGCGGCGAGCGCCTTGCGGCGGAGCGTCGCCTGCTCCGTCTTCGCGGCGAGACGCTCGAGGTAGAGCCAGGCGTCCACGTCGTCGGGCTTCGTCTGCGTCGCTTGCTCGAGCGCCTCGCGTGCGCCCTCGAGGTCGCTCTCTTGATCCTCACGGAACTCGGCGAGCGCGACGAGCGCGCGGCTCGTCTCGACCGGCGTGGCGGCGATCTTCACGAGCCGATCCACGAGCTTGCCGAGGTTCCTGTAAGACTTTCGCCGCTCGATGATGGCGACGAGGCGCTCGAGGGGCTCGTGGAAATCCGGGAGCGCGTTCACGGCGCTCAGGAGATCGCGCGCCGCCTGGCCCTCGTTCTGCGACGCGTCCTCGAGGACGCCGATCTCGTGAAGTAGGAGACCGCGCCGGACGTCCGTTTCTGCTCGCTCACACTCCGCTCGAAGCTCCGCGAGTACGGGGTCCGCAACGCTCGCGTCGGGAGACGCCGTGTGGGGAGGCAGTGAAAACGACATCTAGCTCGGGGGGCAGAGACGCGAAGCGGACTCAGAAACGCTCCGACTTTAGGCGACCCCACAGACAGTTCCTAGTAGAGACGGAGCGGCGCATTCCGGGCGGAGCTCGCCCGAGCCGGTAAGCGCGGCGGTCCGCGGCGGTGTCCCGAGCGGGTTACGCCGGTGACGCGGGCTACTAGTCGGTGCGTCTGAGGAGCCAGTATCCTCTTGGCGTGTCGATGGGCTCCCCGTAGACTTCGCCCTTTTTTAGTGTGAAGAGCACGTACTCGAGGCCCGGTTCGAGCACGTCTCTGGGCATCGTTCCGGCGTGTGCGGTCGACCCCGGATCGCCCTTCTTCACCGCCTCGTCGAAGTCCTTTTGCGCTTCGGGCAAGAGCTCTTTTGCCTTCGCCAGCGCGGACGTCTTGTCTCTCGCGTCGGGTGGCGCGCCCTCCGCTCCGCGATAAGCGAACAGCACCACCGCGAACGTGACGCTCTTCGGTGCGTCGGCCGGAAGCTCCGGAACCTTACGCCCGTCAGGTAAAACGTTGCTCAATTCCGGCGCGGGTGACGGCTCCAGCACTTCAGGAACCGCTTGCGGGGCCGACGCGGCGGCCGAGGCCGTAGGGATACTATGTGGTTCCTCTGCCGCGCTCGACTGCTGGCGCGCTCGCCACGCGACGGCAAGGACGATTGCGAGAAGGAGCGCCCCGACGATCGCCACTTGAGAACGCGCCATCGGCGCCGCCTATCATGGATGTGAGAGCGAGCGTGAGCCCCATCGGAGAACCGGCGAGATCCCGAGGGACAACCCGGAGCCGTTGCTGCTAAAAGTCGAAAGAGCGATCGATGTTCAAAGTCGAGTGCCCAGGGTGCAAGGCTCCCTATCAGGTGGACGAACGTCGCGTCCCCCCGAGCGGGCTGAAGATGCGTTGCCCGAAGTGCGGCACGAGCTTCCAGGTCGATCCTCCGCCCGCTGACCCGCGCGCGACGGCGTCGGCGGGGTCGGTCCTCGGTGCGTCACTCGGCTTCTCGTCGGGCGATGCCGCGGACGAGAACGCGGGTGACGGCCCCGCGCTGCCCGCGCTCCCACGCAAGAAGCCCGCGCTCAAGGGCACGATGATCGGCGTCGCGCCGCCGCGCTCCGGCGTCGTCGGCGCTCCTGCGCGTCCCGCCGTTCCCGCCGCCGCTCCGGTGCCGGCGCGCCCCGTGGAAGCTGCGCCGGATCCGTTTGCGGATCTCGATCTTCCCTCCGCCGTCGCGCCGAAGCCCGCGATCCCGAAGCCCGGTATTCCGAAGCCCGCGATCCCGAAGCCCGGCATTCCGAAGCCCGAGCCGCTCGGAGACATCGATCTGCCGTCGCCTGCCGCGCCGCCCTTGCCGGCGCGGCGTGCAGCGCCGACTCGTCCCGAGCCGCCGGCGGCAAGACCGCTCCAGCCGGGCGCAGCGGCGCAGGCACCACCGCGTCCCGCCGCGCCTCGTGTCGCGGCGAAGGCGCCCGCGCCCGCTGCCACGCCAGATCCGTTCGAAGAGATGGAGCTCGGGGATGCCGGCGCGTGGGACGCCGCGGACGGAGAAGCGGATCTTCCCGCCGTCGGCGGTGGCGGTGCGGATCTGCCGACGGCCGCCACGCGCGGCGCGCCAGCCGGGATCGATCTACCCGCGACGAAGCCCGCGGTGCCCTCCAGGGCTCTGACTGCGCCGGCAGCGCCCGCTGGCGTGGCGCCGAAACCGCCGCCCAAGGCAGCACCGACGAGGACTGCGCCGGCGGCGTTCGGCGAGATCGACCTGCCGTCGGTGTCGTCGTCGAGCGATCTGCCGTCGCTCTCGACGGGAATCGATCTGCCGTCCCCGAGTCTCAACTCGGATCTGCCATCCGTCCTCGGCGGGGCACCCGCGCAGCCACGTGCCGCGCAGACGATGCCCGGCTTCGGTGAGCTCGATCTGCCGATCTTCGGGGGCGATCTGCCCGTGGCGGCCGCCGGGCTGCCGTCTCCAGTCGCCGCGGGTCTGCCGACGAACGCGGCGGGTCTGCCTTCTCCGGCGGCCGGATTGCCGACGCCCTACGCCGCCGGTCTTCCCGACCAGGCCGGCGCGCTGCCCAGCATGCGCCCAGGCTTCTCGGCCACGCCGTCCGACGGCATGTCCGAGGTCGACGACGATCCGTTTCCCGGTGGTTCGATCCCGCTGACCGACGATCCGTTCGCGGGATCGCTCAGCGGCGGTCCCGGGTCGTTCTCGCCGAGCGTGCCCCCGGCGGGGAAGCGCAACGACACGCCCGATCCGTTCGGTTCAGTGGGCGCCGATCCGTTCGACGGCGCGGGTGATCCATTCTCGGCGGCTTCTGCCGATCCGTTCGCGCGCGGTTCACTGCCGCCGCTGCAGGGCCGGCTCGACGGCGAGCTGTCGGAGCCCCCGCGCTCTCTCAGGAACCAGCCTGCGGCGCCCGCACGTGCCCCGAGCGAACCCGCCGGCATGTCCGGCATGGAGCACGAAGACGAGGGCGAGCAGGAGCTCGTGCGCCAGGGCGGTGGCGGCACCGCCTACGGCGAGGTGAACCTCGACGACGGTGAGGACGAGAGCGGCAGCGTCGCCATCGAGGGCGACATTCCTCAAGAGTCGGCCGCCGCACACGCGCAGTCGGAGGTAGGCAGCGAGTTTGCCGGCCTGCCCGAAGAGGTCTCGCTGCCGAACCGCTCGATGCGCGCTCGGCCCGACGCGGCAGCGGGCAGCGCCGCCGCCGAGATCCAGGCGAAGAAGAAGCGACGACGCGTTCGCGTCGTGGTCGCGATCCTCGCGACGGCCGCGCTCGCGGGCGGCGCGCTCACCTTGCTCCCCGCGGTGGGACCCTTCGGCGCGTACTTCATCATCGATCAGGTCCGGCACGGCGACTACGAGCGTGTCCTCGCCGGAGCCATCTCTTCCGCGCAGAAATCGCTCGGCACCGACACCGCGCCAGCCGCCGAGACGGCGATGCAGTCGGTCGAATCGGCGGCTGCCGGCGCGCGTCGCTTCAAGCCGCTCGCGGCGTACACGGCGTTCGTCGGCTTCGATCGCGCGCTCCGGTTTGGCGCCGATCCGTCGGTGTACGCGAAGGCCAAGGTGACGCTCGACGAGCTCGCGGAGGTGAAATCCTTCGAACAGCTCGAGCTCGCGCGCGCCAGCAAGGCCGCCGTCGACGGAGAGCTCGCGCTCGCGCGCCAGCTGCTCGACGGGCTCGCGCAGTCCGACCCGAAGAACATCGACGTGCGCGCGACCCGTGGAGAGGTCGAGCTGCACGCCCGCGACGCGGCCGCCGCCCTCACGGCGTGGAAAGCCGCCGTCGACGTCGAGAAGACGCCGCGCGCCCTCTACGGTCTCGGCCGCGCAACGCTCGCGTCCGGCGACGGTCCCGGTGCACAGAAGCTCGCCGAGCAGGTCCTCGCGCTGAACCCGCATCACGTCGGCGCGCGCCTGCTCCTGGCGACGGACGCGTGGAGCGGGCAGCACGACGAGCCGCGCGCCACGAAGCTCCTCGACGACGTACAGAAGGACATCGCGCTCGCGGGTCCCGAAGAGCGCATCGTCACCCAGACGTTGCTCGGCGAGATCCACCTGAGCCGCGGCCGGATGTCGCAAGCGGAGGCCGCCTTCGGGGAGGCGATCAAGACCGCCGACATGCTGAAGGCCAACGCCCTCGCCGCGCGCGCCCTCGGAGGGCTCGGCGAGGCGCTGTTCCGCGCCGGCAGATACTCGCAGGCGATCGCGCGTTACAAGGCCGCTTCCCAGGCCGATCCGGAGGACGTCCAGGCCCAGGTCGGCGTCGCCAAGTCGAGCCTCCTCCTGGAACGAGTGGACGACGCCCGCGACATGCTCGTGAAGCTCAAGAAGGCTCACGGGAACGTCATGCAGGTCGCTTACTGGTACGGCCGCGTCACCGAGTCACTCGGCGATCGCAAAGAGGCGGAGGCCGCTTATCGCGACGCGATCGCGAACGGCAAGAACGATCCCGACGCGGTGCAGGCGTACATCGCGCTCGGGCGCGTGCAGAGCGCGAACGGGCAGCTCGACGCTGCGCGCACGACGCTCGCCGACGCGCAGACGCATCTCCCGGCGTCGCCCGCGCTGCACAAGGCGCTCGGCCGCGTGGCGATGGGGCAGGGCCGTTACGGCGACGGCCTCGAGTCGTTCCAGAAGGCGCTCGACCTCGATCCGGGCGACGTCGAGGCGAAGTTCCTCGTCGGAACGGCGCTCGTGCGACAGCGCCAGTTCGACAAGGCGCTCGAGATCTTCGACGCCGTGGGCAAGGTGGACCGCGATTTCCCGGGGCTCGCGCTCGAGCGCGGCATCCTCTTCCAGGAGTCGGGCCGCACCGAAGAAGCGCTCCGCGAGTACGAGTCCGCGCTCGCGAAGGCGCCGACCGATCCCGATCTGATGCTCAAGGTGGGGTGCGGCAAGGCCGACGCCGGCGACGGCGTCGAGGCCGAGAAGCTCCTGAAGAAGGTGCTCGAGCAGCGCCAGACCTCGGCAGAGACGTACTTCTGCCTCGGGCGTGCGCTCATGAAGAAGCACGACCTCGGAGAGGCCATCAAGCAGTTCGAGCGAGCCATCCAGCTCGATGCGAACCACGCCGAGTACTACCTTTACGTCGGATGGGCTGCGAACGACGCGGGCGCGATAGCGAAGGCGTCCACCGCGCTGAAGAAGGCTCTCGAGCTCGATCAGGGGCTCGCAGATGCTTACTGGCAACGCGGTGTGCTCCGGGTACGTCAGACCCGTCCGAAGGACGCCATCGACGATCTCCAGAAGGCGCTCGAGCTCCGTCCCTCGCGCTACGAGGCCCACGCCGATCTCGCGCTCGCCTACTACGACCTCGGCAAGGAAGACCTCGCCCTCGGCGAATGGCAGAAGGCCATCGCCGCGAACCCGAAGGAAGCGACGTGGCGCTTCCACTACGGCAAGCTCCTCAGTCTGCGGCTCCAGAACGCCGCTGCCGCCGAGCAGCTCAAGGCCGCCATCGACCTGGCCGAAGCGGACGGCGCCACCGAGCCCTGGATCTCGGAAGCGCACCGTCTCGCCGCGCTGAGCCTCGGCGCTTCCCCCGCCGCGATCCCCCACTGGCAAGCCTTCCTGAAGACCGGCGCCCTCAACTCGCCCTATCGCAACGAAGCGAAGGCCGCGCTGAAGCGCCTGGGGCAACCCTGGGAAGACGACTGACTGATTAGTCGAGCGGGTCCGCGCCGTGATTTCGCTCCCCACTTGGGTGAGGAGCGAAATCACGTCCCTCTAGCTACCGATCTGACTTTTCAGTCTGGTTTTTCTTGTTGGTGTGCCGAATCTGGCGATTCGGCACACGGCGCACTGGGAGGTTTGGGCGCAGCTTGGGGCTGAGCAGAGCGATGTCGGAGCCCTCAGCCCGTGCGTTCGACCGGGGCTGATGATGCGTCTGCTCCGATGGTCTCTGATCCGTTCGATCCAGATCAACGGGTGACGCTGCAGGTCACGAGGAGGCGGGGCGATAGCCACGCCGACCTCACTAGGGAAAACTCCTGTCCGAATGCAGATGCTCCCGTGGCGCCGACGAGTTCAGCGCCACGCGGGCCCGTCGCGGTTCAGCTCTCTATGAACGACTTCAGCTGCTTCGAGCGGCTCGGGTGCCGGAGCTTGCGGAGGGCTTTGGCTTCGATCTGGCGGATGCGCTCGCGCGTCACCTCGAAGTCCTGGCCGACCTCTTCGAGGGTGTGATCGCTCTTCTCGCCGATGCCGAAGCGCATGCGGAGCACCTTCTCTTCGCGCGGCGTGAGGGTCTTCAGGACCTTTCGCGTTTGCTCGGAGAGGTTCATGTTGATGACGGCGTCGGCGGGGCTGATGACGCTCTTGTCCTCGATGAAGTCGCCCAGATGGCTGTCCTCTTCCTCGCCGATCGGGGTCTCGAGGCTGATGGGCTCCTTCGCGATTTTCAGGACCTTCCGCACCTTGTCGAGCGGAAGCTCCATCTTCTCGGCGATCTCTTCGGGGGTCGGCTCGCGGCCGTACTCCTGCACGAGGTAGCGCGAGGTGCGGATGAGCTTGTTGATCGTCTCGATCATGTGGACCGGGATGCGGATGGTCCGGGCCTGATCGGCGATCGCGCGGGTGATGGCCTGGCGGATCCACCACGTCGCGTAGGTGCTGAACTTGTAGCCGCGCTTGTACTCGAACTTGTCGACGGCCTTCATGAGGCCGATGTTCCCCTCCTGGATGAGGTCGAGGAACTGTAGCCCGCGGTTCGTGTACTTCTTCGCGATCGAGACGACGAGGCGGAGGTTCGCCTCCACGAGCTCGGCCTTGGCGCGCTCGGCCTTGCGCTCGCCGTGCTGGATGGCGTCGTAGGTGCGGTTCGTCTCGTCGAGGTCGATCTTGAGCTCTTCCTCGACCTTCTTCACTCCGCGCTGCGCGTCCTTCAGCATCTCGTCGATGTCGAGGATCTCGGAGGCGTCCATGCCGAGGCGGTTCGCGAGATCGGCCGCGACCTCCTCGTTGTCCTTCGCCTCGCGCACCATCTTGCGGAGCTGGGCCTTCGTGGTGCCGGCCTGCTTCTCCAGATCCACGGCCTTCGACTCGGCGCGCTGGACCTTCTGGATGATGTTCTTCAGCTTCTGGACGATCTTGTCGATCGTCTTCTTGTTGAGACGCATCTCCTGGAGCGTCTTCACGAGCTCGCCCTTGGTCTCGAGCACTTCCTTGTCGATGAGCTTCTTGCGCACGTCGACGGCGGTGCGCCGCTCCTCGGCGAGGTCGATGTTCTTCTTGTCGAGGCGCTTCACGCGATCGATGAGGCGGATGATGCGGCGGTCCGCCTCTTCCTCGTCGAACTCGTGCTCCTCGTCCTCGGCGTCGCGGACGATGTCCTTCACCCGGATCTTGTGGTTCCGGAGGCGCTCGCCGATGTCGATGATCTCGCGCACCGCGATGGGGCTGTTCAAGATCGATTCGAGGATCTCGTTCTCGCCTTCCTCGATCCGCTTGGCGATCTCGACCTCGCCCTCGCGCGTGAGGAGCGCGACGCTCCCCATCTTGCGGAGGTACATGCGGACCGGATCGTTGCTCCGGCCGTAGAACGCTTCCTCGCCCTCGGCGGTCTTCGGCGTGGGCGTGGACGAGGGGCCGTCGTTGTCGTTGTTCGACGCCTTGCCGCGGGTGGTCGCGGGCTCGTCGTCCGCCATTCGCTTTGCGGGGGCGATCTTCAGGTTCGAGGCGTCGTCGACGATCTCGATGTCCTCGTTGTCGAGGACGTTGAGCACGTCGTCCATCTGATCGGGATCGACATCGTCGCCGGGGAGCGCCTCGTTCACCTCGGCGTAGGTGAGGAAGCCCTTGCTCTTGCCGAGGCTGATGAGGTCGTCGACCTCCTTGCCCTTGGCGCCCTTCTTCTTCGCTGCGGGCGGGCCGCTCTCGGCGCCGGCGCGATCACTCGACGGCTCGTCGTCGTCGTCGTCCTCGTCGCGCGACTTGGCCTTCGCGTGCTTGCCGTTGTCGCGCGCGTGGTCGTCGTCGGCGCCGCGCATGCGCGCGGATTTGCCGTTCGTGGCGGAGTGGCCGTTGAGCTTGCTCTTGGCCTTCTCTTTGTCGGTGGTCTTCGCGGGGGATGCGCCGGCTGCGGTTGCCTTGCCGTTGCTCGCGCCGTTCGTCGCCGACGCGCCGTTCGGCTTCGGCTTGGACAGGGCGGGCTTTGCGGAGGCCTGGGCCTTCGGCTTCGCGACGGGCGCGCTCTTCTCGAGAACGGCGACTTTCTCGGTTGCACCCTTCTTCGGAAGGCTCTGGCCGTTTTTCCCCGCGCGGTCACTCTTCTTGACTCCCACCGCTTACCTCTCTCTCGATTGAATCGGGCTCAGAGCCCGCGCGCCTCGCGGGCGCGACGCGCCTGCTCTGCAAGGAGTGTCATCTCGCGAGCGAAGTCATCACCGGAGTCGCGCGCGCGCGTGAGCTCTTCGATGACTTCCAGTTTTTGACGCGATAGCTCCAAGCGTTTCAACTTCTCGACGTTTCCGAGTAACTCCGACCTCGCGTCATCCATCGACGGGTGCCGAGGTGCAGCCAGGCGAGCAGCCGCGAATGAATGGATCGGCCGTGGCAGCTTAGCAAGGAGTTGTTCGGGGTTCTGGACCAGTCCAGGGTCGTGACGCAACGCAGCAATTGCGAGCGCTGCATCTCCCTCGATCGCCTGCGTCGCTTCGGCAACCTCCGGCGTCTCCAGGAGCTCCGGAAAATCAAGGAGCGAGCCAAAAACCTCGCGTCCTATGTCGTCGCGCCGACTGGGCGAACGCGCTCGTTCGGGCGGTGCCGGTAACGCTTTCTGCGTGGATTCGACTCTTCCCGAAGTGGCCCTCTGCACGGCCGATGCCAAGGCGGCGAGGCTCCGCGCGTCGCCGATTCCCAGTCGCTCGGCGATCGCGTCTGCGTGACGTTCGGCGAGGGCTCGTGTCGCGGGATCTTCTTCGGCGCGTATCAGCTCACCGACGGCGCGGATGCGCGCGCCGAGACCGTGCGCATCGGTGCCGAGCGACGCGCCCTCGAGCGTCGAGTCGATCATGTACTCGAGCATGCTCCGGCTCGCCTTGACGACGCGCAGGATGGCTTCCTTGCCGCCCTCGCGGACGAGGAGATCCGGATCCTTGTCCTCGGGCGGTGTCGCTACGGTCGCGTCGAGCCCCGCTTCGCGGCACGGCTCGCGCGCCGCGAGCACCGCGCGCTTGCCGGCGCTGTCCCCGTCGAAGAAGAGCGTCACGCGATGCGCGTATCGCTTGAGCTGCTGCGCTTGCTCGCTCGTGAACGCGGTGCCGAGCGGCGCCACCGTGTTCGTGACGCCGCGCGCGTGCAGACTCACGACGTCGAAGTTGCCCTCGACGACGATCGCGCGCTCCTCGCGACGCACGGATTGGCGCGCCTGAAAGAGGCCGAAGACCGCCTCCCGCTTCTTGTAGACGGGCGACTCGGGGGAGTTCAGATACTTCGCGGGCGGCTCTCCGGTGGAGCTCATGGGCTCGAAGCCCGCCGCGCCGAGCTGTTCGGTGCTCGGCTCTGCGAGGGCGCGCCCGCTGAAGCCGATGATCTTCCCGTCGAGGTCGATGATCGCGAACATCAGACGGTGACGGAAGCGATCGTAGTGGCCCGGCCCGCTCTTCCGCGGAACGATGAGGCCGACGGACTCCGCCGCACGCACCGGCGCGGCGCCGCTCTTCAGGTGCTTGACGAAGCCGTCCCACCCGTACGGCGCGTAACCGATGCGGAACGCGGCGAGCGCCTCCGCCGCGGGTCCGCTCTTCTCCGAGTAGTCGAGGCCGCGGCGCGTTAGCTCCTCGAGGGCGAAGCCGGCGAGCGGATGCGTCGAGAGCATCTTCTCGAAGTACGAAGCGGCGACCTCGCCGGCGGCGAAGAGCTCTTCACGCCGCCTTCGCGCTTCGGCGTGCTCGCGGCGTTCGTCCTCCGAGCCCGTCTCGAGGATCTCGATGCCTTGGCGTTCGGCGATGTAACGGATGGCGTCGACGAACGAGAGCCCGTCCATCTCGCGCAGGAACTTGATCGCGTCGCCCGACGCACTGCAACCGAAGCAATGATAGAAGCCGCGCTCTTCGTTCACGTGGAAGCTCGGCGTCTTCTCCTTGTGGAAGGGGCAGAGGCCGGTGTGCGAGCGACCGCGGAGCGACAGCTTCACGCGTTCGCCAATGATTGTGACGATGCGCGCTTCGCGCCTCACGCGATCGATCGTTTCTTCGGCGAGCATACGGGGACTATCGAGCTGTCGGGATCGAGCGCGCCATCGCGGTGGGTGTGACTCGGGTTCGCGCGGTCGGTTGCTCCATCGTCACGAGCCCGCGGCCTCTACGAGCCCCGAGACGGAGTGACGCGCGCCCCCAATCTCCCACGAATTTGGCTCACGAAAAGGGGGCTACGGCGGTATTTCTTCCCGCTTGCCGGTATACTGTTCAGGCGTATAGTAGTGGCCTCATGAGGCCGCTGCCCGTTCGAAATCCACGGTCCCCCTGGGAGTCGACGCACGTCGATTATCTCGGCGAGCCTCCCGCGACACCGCTCGAAATATTCGAAGACGAAACGAAGAACGTCCTCTCCAAGAATGACAGCCCGGACGTCGGTTTCCGCTGGAGCGTTAACCCGTACCGCGGCTGCTACCACGGGTGTGCTTATTGCTACGCACGCCCGACGCACGAGTATCTCGGGTTCGGCGCCGGCACCGACTTCGAACGGAAGATCGTCGTCAAGCGACGCGCGGCAGAGCTCTTGCGAGAGGCGTTCGCGCGCCGCTCGTGGAAGGGCGAAGCGGTCGTCTTCAGCGGCAACACCGACTGCTATCAGCCGCTCGAAGCGACATACCGGCTGACGCGCGGTTGCCTCGAAGCATGCGCGGACTTCGGCAATCCGTGCCACATCATCACGAAGGCGCCGCTCGTCGAGCGCGACCTCGACGTGCTCGGCCGGCTGGCAGCAGACGATCTGGTCGGCGTCACCGTGAGCGTGCCTTTCTTCGACGAACGCATGGCACGTCTCATCGAGCCGGGCGTCGCAACCCCGTCCCGACGTCTGCTTACCGTTCAACGACTTGCAGAGGCAGGCATCAGGGTATCCGTGAACGTTGCCCCCGTGATCCCCGGTCTGACCGACCGCGATATCCCGAAGATCCTCGAGGCCGCAGCGCGCGCCGGCGCGACCTCGGCCGGCATGACGATGCTGCGCCTGCCCGGCAACGTCGCAGAAGTCTTCGAGCAACGCCTCCGTGAAGCCTTTCCGCTATCGGCAGAGAAGGTGCTCGCCCGCACTCGAGAAATGCGAGGCGGCAAGCTGAACGATCCCGCGTTCGGCTCGCGAATGCGTGGCGAAGGGGAATACGCAGACGCGATTGCTCGGCTCTTCGACGCCACGGCGCGGCGTTTCGGGCTCGTTACCGGAGAGCCTCGGGAGCGTCCGAGCCGTTCTGCGGTGAGGCCGCAACCCGCCCCCGTGAAGGGCCAGCTCTCGCTCTTCGGGAGCACCGAAAAGGGCGCGTCCTAAAAGGGTGGAGGGCCCATTGGCAGCACCGTCAGCGTCGTGATAGACGCGGGCCCAGTTTTGCCAGTGGCCGAAAGTTGTCGAGCCGCTGGTTCACGGGTCCCGAAAGTAGTCGAGGCGATAGAGCGATGGCCGAAATCAGCAAAGCAGTTGGGGCGTTGGGCGTTGGCAAGATCACGCAGGTGATCGGTCCGGTCGTCGACGTGAAGTTCGCTCCGGGCAAGCTGCCCTCGATCTTGAACGCCCTGACCGTCACCAACCCGAACATCTCGGGTGAGCCCGACAACCTCGTGCTCGAGGTCGCGCAGCATCTCGGTGAGTCGGTCGTCCGTGCCATCGCGATGGACTCGAGCGAAGGCCTCGTGCGCGGCGCCGCGGTGAAGGACACCGGCGCCCCCATCATGATGCCAGTCGGCCCCGAGACGCTCGGCCGCATCATGAACGTCGTCGGTCAACCGGTGGACGAGCGCGGTGCCGTCAACGCGAAGAAATCGTCGCCGATTCATCGTCAGGCGCCGAGCTTCGTAGACCAGGCCACCACGGTCGAGATCTTCGAGACCGGCATCAAGGTCATCGACCTCCTCGCCCCCTACCGAAAGGGCGGGAAGATCGGGCTCTTCGGCGGTGCCGGCGTCGGCAAGACCGTCCTCATCATGGAGCTCATCAACAACGTCGCGAAGGCGCACGGCGGCGTGAGCTGCTTCGCCGGCGTCGGTGAGCGCACGCGCGAGGGCAACGACCTCTACGTGGAAATGCAGGAGTCGAAGCTCGAGTCCGGCGCGTCCGTGCTCAGCAAGACCGCCCTCGTCTACGGCCAGATGAACGAGCCGCCCGGCGCGCGCGCCCGCGTCGCGCTGAGCGCGCTGACCTGCGCCGAGTACTTCCGTGACGAAGAAGGGCAGGACGTGCTCCTGTTCGTCGACAACATCTTCCGCTTCACGCAGGCGGGCAGCGAGGTGAGCGCGCTCCTCGGCCGCATGCCGAGCGCCGTCGGTTACCAGCCGACCCTCGCAACCGAGATGGGTGCCCTTCAGGAGCGCATCACCTCGACGACGAAGGGCTCGATCACCAGCGTGCAGGCCATCTACGTCCCCGCCGACGATCTCACCGATCCCGCGCCGGCGACGACGTTCGCCCATCTCGACGCGACGACGGTGCTCTCGCGCGCCATCTCGGAGCTCGGGATTTACCCCGCCGTCGATCCGCTCGACTCGACGAGCACCATGCTCGACCCCCAGATCGTCGGGGAGGAGCACTACGCGGTTGCCCGCGGCGTGCAGCAGACGCTCCAGCGCTACAAGGATCTTCAGGACATCATCGCGATTCTCGGCATGGACGAGCTCAGCGAAGAAGACCGGCAGATCGTCGCGCGCGCCCGCAAAGTGCAGCGGTTCCTCTCCCAGCCGTTCTTCGTCGCCGCGCAGTTCACCGGCCTCACCGGCAAGTACGTGCCGCTGAAGGACACCATCGCGGCCTTCAAGGAGATCCTCTCCGGCGCGTTCGACGACGTGCCCGAGCAGGCCTTCTACCTAAAGGGCGGTCTCGACGACGTGAAGGCCGCCGCACAGAAGCTCAAGGAAGCCTCCTGATAATGGCCGAAGGCGCGATCGACCTCGAGATCCTCACGCCCGAGGGCGTGGCGCTGCACGAGAAGGTGCAGTCCATCACCGCGCCGAGCGTCGATGGGGAGTTCGGCGTGCTGCCGGGTCACCGCCCGCTGCTCGCCGCCCTGAAGACCGGCATCGTGAGCTACACGAAGGACGGCCAGGAGGTGAGGGTCGCGGTGGGTCCCGGCTTCGTCGAGATCCTCGACGACCACGCGGTGCTCCTCACCGACAACCTGGTGCGTAAAGAGGACGTCGATCCCGTCCGCGCACGGCTCGACCTGAAGGACGCCGACGAGGCGCTCGACAAGCTCGAAGCCGAACCCGGCAGCGCCGCGTACCTCGAGAACATGCGCAAAGAGCTGTGGGCCGCCGCGCGGCTCACCCTCTACGGAGATCCGCCTCCGCCCACGGTGCACACGTACTCCGAGGTGCTCTCCGGTCCGCAAGAGACGTCCGAAGAAGACCACGCCGTAGAAGCCGGCGAGCACGAGTAAAAGGCCGGGCCGGTCGCAAACGGTGCGATCGACCCGGCACGAAGACGCCTGTCGCGAGACGCGCCACGTGCAGAGCGCCGCGGTGAGGAACTACGCGAGCGCAGCGAGCCCGCGAAGCGGCGGGGGGGGCCAAGGCCCCCCGCGAGCAGAGCGAGCCCGCGAAGCTGCGGGGGGCTAAGGCTGGGCTAAGGCCCCCCGCGAGCAAAGCGAGCCCGCGAGAGCGGCGGGGGGAGCAGTTCGCCGAAGGCGAAGCTGCGGGGGGCTCAGGCCCCCCGCGAGCAAAGCGAGCCCGCGAGAGCGGCGGGGGGAGC
>DATAZL010000040.1:0-1913 GCA_036272055.1 Polyangiaceae bacterium
GCATGGACGAAGCGCCCGCCCCGAGCGTGGCCGTCGCCGTCGACGTAGAGAGCACGCGTGACGAAACCGTCCACCGATTGGCCCTCGGCGAGAGCCGCCAGCTCAGGGCTCGCGCTCGATACCGGCAAAGGAGCGGGCGCGGGAGCGACCGGCGGGAGCCCGCTAGCAGCCCGTTGAAGAAACGACCCCGCGGCTCACGCGGCGAGTCCGTCGACACGATGACGCGGCCCGGGATGCGGGAGGAGCGTGCCAACGATGCGCTCGCCGAAGCCTGCGATCCGCTCGTAGGCGATTCGTAGCGCCACGATGAGCGCGAGGAGCACGGCGGCAGCCGCCTGCCGCGGCGTCCCGTGCCCAAAGAGTGTCCTCATCACGAGCCCGAGATTCAGAGCGGCGACATGGGCCACGTAGCGCTTGCGTGCGTTGTCGCGACCGCGCAGTCGTACGCGACGATGCGCGCCCGTCTCACAGGCGAGAGCAAAGGTCCGCTCGATTCGCTCTCCGCGCAGCCGAAGCAACTTCTTCCCCTTCGTGCGGCGCACGCGCGAGCGGTTGTCATGAAATGCTTCGCGCGCCAGCATCCCGCCCTTGTCGGTGAAAGAGCGCTGCCCCTTCTGATCCGGCACCGGGATGTACGTCCGATACTCGGCGCGCCGGAGCTCGAAGAGCAATTCGACCTTGTGATAGCCCTTGTCCGCGACGACCTCGATTGTCGGCCGCGTCTCGCCGCTCGGTGCTGCAGGTGGCAACTCATCGTCGTCATCATCGCGCGAGCCTTCGCTGCCCAACTCGGCGCGCGCGGCGGCAACGTGCTCGCGCGCCGCTTCGAGGCTCGGGCGCAACGTCGCCGTGTCCGCCTCGTCCGCGCGATACATCTCGGCGGCGACAATCGCTCCCGTCTCCAAGTCGACGACGTGCTCGGCCTTGTAACCGAGCCGAGTGCGCCCGTCCTTGAGGCGCACGATCCGCGCGTCTGCATCCGTCGGCGACTCCCAGTCCTTGTTGGACGTCTTCTTCCCCGTGCGCTTCCGATCCATTCGGCGCGCGTCTTCGTCCGTCGGATTCTCGACCCCCTGCGCCTCGCACAGCTTCTTCAGGTACGTCGTGTAGTCGTCGCCCGTGTCCTTGCGCACGATCGTCTTCATCGAGGCGTCCGCCCGCAGGTACGTCGAATCGACTCCCGCCACCTTGCCGCGAAGAAGCCCTTTGGACTCCACGATCCCCAGCACCAATCGGAAGACCTGGTCATAGACCGCGCCGTCGAGCCGAGTCCGCGTCCGCGACAGGCTCGAATGGTCCGGCACCCGCTCGTTCACCTGCACCCCCAGGAACGTCCGCAGGGACAACGAGTCTGCGCAGCGCCACTCCAACCCGCGCTCCGATTCGATCCCCTCGAAGTACCCGACGAACAGCATCCGGAAGTAGACCCCCGGCGCGATCGACGGGCGACCGGGCTTGTTGTCCGCCTCGAAGTACGGCGCGCAGATCTGCTCCACCCGCCGGTCGAAGTCGGCCTCCTTCAAGAGCTCGTTCAGCTTCTCGTAGAAACGGTGCCCCGGCGAACGCGCCAGCTCAGGACCCGACAGCCACATCGGCGTCTGCCGATCTTCGCGACGACCCATCGACATGGGCCCGAACCCTAGCGACCTCGCGATCCGCCGTCGATCCCCCGCGTGACCCTTTCTTCAACGGGCTGTTAGACGATCGCGGGGTGTCGCGGAGTGCCTTCGCCGAGTTCGCGAGCGACCCCCACGAGGAGCAGAAGCGCACGTCAATTGACGGCATTTTCGTGGGGTTTGCCCGCGATCCTCGATGAATGCGACGCCGCCGCCGTCCGGCAATAGACGCCGGCGGTCAGCGCTTTCGTAAAGCACAGGTCGTCGGTTCAAGCCCGACAGTCGGCTCCGCAGTTT
>DATAZL010000041.1:0-130652 GCA_036272055.1 Polyangiaceae bacterium
AGTCCCTGAGGGAAGCTGCTTCGTGATCATGGCCAGGTCCCTGACGTTGATCTGGTTGTCGTTGTTCAGGTCGGCGACCGGATTGTAAGTCGGCTGACCAATGTGGGTATTCATCGCGTTCGTCACGATCTTCACGTCCGCGCAGTTCACGGCGCTGTCGCCATTCAGGTCATAAGTGCCAAGACGGTAAGCTCCGCGGCCGTGCGTGAATGCCACAACCTGCACCGGGCTGGTCTGGATTTCGAAGATGGCGACATTCGGAATTCCCGAATTGTTATCGCCCATCTGGATCCAGGTTGCGCCGGCGTCCGTGCTCCGCCAGATTCCCAGGTCGCTGCCAACGTAAATGACGTTGGTGTTCGTGGGATCGATGGCCACGGTGTTGAACGGAATATCCACGCCCGCGGGACTGATGTCCGTAAACGTTGGAGTGTCCGACATCGCGTTGATGGACTTGAACACATGACCCGGAGTCGCCGGCGTATTGGAGTTGAAGCCGGAGAAGGTCATGTACAAGGTATTCGAATCGGTGGGAACAAAGGCGTAGTCGGTGGGCGTACGGGTAGGGAGGTTCGCATTGTTGGTGCGATAGTCTCTCCACGAAGCTCCGCCATCGATGGTGTAGGGAATGTTAGCGGCCGAGCGGCTGCTGAACACGTACGTGTTGCACGTTGTGTCGGCAGGAGCAAACGTCATCGTCATGATGCCGCTGTCGAAGGTTAATGGAGTGCCGTTCAGAGTAACCGGGTTCGCAACCCATGAAGCCAACGTGGGTTGAAAGAATCCCGTGTTCTTGTAGAGGTTAAGCGCCGAAGCTGCGATGAAGAGGTCTTCGTTGTACTTGCACTCTTCAAAGCGCGTCATGAAGGTGCTGGCAATGCCCCGGAGGCCGGTGGTGGCGGTGCTGAAACTCTGGCCGCCATTCAGCGTTCTCTGGATCGCGTTGCTTTGCGAAGAAATCGCCCAGTGCGTGGTCGGATTGGTGGGCGAAATCTTGTTGTCCAAGCCGTCGCCGCCGCCGATGTTGCGCCACGCCGGTGCGCCGCGATAAAGCTGCGTGCCGTTATCCTGCGCGCCCGTGATGATGAGGCCCGGCCCGGCGGGAATGCTGGTGGTGCCGGCAAAGGTCTCGTTTCCGGGAGGCAGCGAGCCGTGGTAGTACTGCGACAGGCTGAGGTTGGTGTTGTGGTCGGTCCAGGTCACGCCGCGGTCAGTCGTGCTCCACAGGCCGCCGTCGTTGCCGAGGATCAAGCGGTTGCCCGCGAAGACAACCGCGTGGTTATCAACGTGAACGCCGCCGGTGGTGATGCTGGTGAAGGTCTTGGTGGTTGAACCGTTATAGCGGTAAAAGTTGACGCCGCCGACATAAATAATAAGCGGATCTGTGGGATCCACCTGCATTTCCTGGTCGTACCAGCACTGGCCGTTGCAGAAGGTGGTCGCGGGAAGCTGGGTAAAGGTGGGAACCGGGTCCCACGCGTTGCTCGACATCCACACGCCGATCACGTTCGAGGTGCCCGCATCTTCCGCAGCTACATAAAGCGTAGCCGGACTGGAGGGCGCCAACGCAACCGAAATGCGGGCCACCGTGGCATCGCTTTGCCAGGGACCGGCAATCGTTCCCCAGGTTTCGCCGGCATCCACCGAACGGTAAACGCCGTTCGCAGCATCGCCGCCCGAGGCGCCGAGAGCCGCGTACATGTTCGCCGCCGTGTTGTCGCCGGGCTTCAGCGCCAGGTCGGTTGCGCCTGCGCCGGGAAGCGTTACCCGCCAGGTATTCCCGCCGTCGGTGGACTTCAGCACTCCAAGCTGCGGGTGAGGAGTTCCATCGTTGCTGGCGAGGGTATAGCCGGAAACGCCGTTGACCGTCGAAGCCCAAAGAATATTAGGATTCGTCGGGTGGACGCGCAGCCGCGTAAACGACGCGCCGGCGAAATACGAAGTTGCGATCAGGTTCCAGTTGGTGCCGCCGTCAGTCGATTTCAGCAGTCCGCGGCCGGCATAGCAGTCGGCCGAGTAATTGCCTTCACCGGTACCGGCGTACATCGTCCGCGGATTCGATGGCGCCATCGCCACCGCGCCCATAGCCAGGGACGCCGTGTTGTCAGTCTTGGCGATCCAGGTCGTGCCCGTATCGAGCGTTTCCCAAACGCCGCCCTGCGCGCCACCGATGATCCAGTGCGCCGGGTTGGTTGCGTCCACGCTGATGGAGGTTACGCGACCGCTGGTAGGCGTGCTTCCTTGTAGGAACGGCTCAGGGCCGAGAGCGATCCAGCGCGTTCCCGCAAGACCGCCAGAAGGAGAAATAGCGGCGCTGGTGTTCATGACGTTCGACGCAGCGGTCACATTCGTGGTGGGAATGGCTGCAGGCTGGCCGGTGCCAACGTTGCTGCGCACGCTGTAATTCCACCACCACCGCTGAAATTGCGCCGACTTCGCGAACGGCGAATCGGGATCGATATTGGAAGGTAATTGCGGTACGGGTTCGCTGAATGAAGTGGTTTTATTCGAATCGACGCCGCTTTCAAGAGCCGGAGGAGCATCGGGATCGACGGGGTTATCGGAATCCTGTGCGAACAAGGGACAGGTTAATGACAGAAGGAGGACCGCTGGGAATACCCAACGGAGCAAACGAATCGGGGGCATCTGTTTCGTTCTCCAGAATGAAATGTTCAGTGCTTTTCTTTCTCTTTCTCGGGGCCCGGGGATGAGGTTGGATTAATTTTCGTCACTAACCAGCGGTGACGGTTCATATTGCCCCGCTGCTCCAATTCGACTTCGACCTTCTTGCCGATCAGGTCTTTTTCGACGGAGTCGCGGGTGACGGCCTCAATGACCGCGTTATTGGTGATCGGTGTACCTTCGGAAGTAAGAGCGTGGAACGTATGAATGCGTAGCTTCAGTAAAGTGAAGGTAACTTTTCCCGCAATGTCTTCGCCCAAATCGGCGCCGATTCCGGTGGAATCGTCAGCGGTCCGGAGCGATTGAACAGTCGCGACGGCTTCGGTCTTGTGGGGAGCGACATCACGTGGCGGGGGACCCGGGGCCTGTGCTTCAGCAGATGTTGACCCGAGCGTCGTTAAAGAGAAAAAGAACAGAACAACAGCGGCGAGCTGTTGACGAGTTAGCAACTATGGTCCCCCACCCGGAAGATTACGGTTGCCCGTAGTAGTGCAATTGGGCATCCATTGTTTGGGAGGAAAACTATTTGCAATAGTGGCTGTCAGGTGGAGATTTCGGGTGTCGCCATCAGGTGAGACGAATGCAAACCTTTGCACTCCAAAGTAACTTGACTACCGTCAGAGGTTGCTCTCGCTGATTTGGTGTCATTTGCCAAGTGTGTGCTCTGTATTAACTAAGTAGTAATGGATGGCAAGCCAAGGAAAGCTCTATAGTGGAAACCGTGGAAGGTGATCGAATCGCGGTGGAGGGCCAATGATACGAAGGAAGGTTCTGCGCCTGGGCTTGGACTGGCGCATCCAAGCTATTTCGTTCAGCTCAACTTAGCCAAAGGTATTTCGTTTCATTTACCCACTGGCGTTGAAATTATTCCCAACTGTGGCGGGACCGGCGAACAACTCGACTTCCACTTCGAACTGGCGCTTTGCGTTACGCGCGCTGGCACATCGCAATTACAGGCTGTTTTTTTCCGGCCAAACCATTTCGCTGATTGGTACGTGGATGACGCGGCTGGCCACGAGCTGGCTGGTCTATCGGCTAACCAATTCCGCCTTCCTGCTGGGCGTGATCGGATTCGCCAGCCAGTTTCCGGCGTTCCTGCTGGGGCCGATTGCGGGCGTTTGGGTGGACCGACTGAATCGCCACCAGGTGCTGGTAGTAACGCAGGTGCTGTCGATGATCCAGAGCTTCTGGCTGGCGGCGCTGGCGCTTACGCACCACATTACTTACAACGATATTTTCTGCCTGAGCATTTTTCAGGGCGCGATCAACGCCTTCGACATGCCGGCGCGGCAGGCATTTGTAACGCAGATGGTAGAGTCGCGGGAAGACCTGCCGAATGCGATCGCGTTGAACTCATCGATGGTGAATGCCTCGCGGCTGATTGGGCCGGCGCTGGCGGGCATCGTGATCGCCGCGGTAGGGGAAGGCTGGTGCTTTTTCATCGACGGTGCGAGTTACATCGCAGTGATCATCTCGCTGCTGATGATGAGGCTTACAGTGCAGCAGGTGACCCGCAAGCGCGAGTCGGTGCTGGTGGAACTGCGCGATGGCTGGCGCTACGTGTCACGCTTCAAGCCAATTCGCGCCATCCTGCTGCTGCTGGCGATGGTGAGCCTGTTTGGCATGCCGTACACGATACTGATGCCGATTTTCGCGCGTGACGTGTTGCACGGCGGAGCGAACACGCTTGGTTTACTGACGGGCGCGACCGGAATCGGGGCGCTGGTAAGTGCGGGATATCTGGCCATGCGCAAGTCGGTACGCGGCCTGGTGCGTCTGCTTCCCACAGTGACCGTCGTATTTGGATTGGCGCTGCTGGGGCTGGGATTTTCGCGCTGGCTGCCGCTCTCCATGTTTATCCTGCTGTTCGCCGGATTCGGGATGATGCAGGCCATGGCGGCGTCCAACACCGTGTTGCAGACGATAGTCGAGGAAGACAAGCGCGGAAGAGTGATGTCGTTTTACGCGATGTCATTCATGGGCATGGCCCCGTTCGGCAGCCTGATGGCGGGATCGTTAGCGGCGCGGGTGGGTGCGCCAGTGACGGTGATGATTTCCGGCGCGGTGTGCATGGTGGGGGCCTTGGTCTTTTACACACAACTGCCTGGCATTCGCGTGCTGATACGCCCGATTTATGTGCGGCTTGGAATTCTGCCGGAGATGGCAACGGGTGTGCAGCAGGCGAGCAATTTGCAATCGACGCTGGAACGATAGCGCCCGAGATGCGCGGCCTCAAAGCAAAAGGCACAGGCGAAATGCCTGTGCCACGTTTTGTTTGAGGTTGCGAAAGTTTATGCCGCGTTGTTCTTCCGGTTTTTGTTGGTGATCTTCACCGAACGCGACGAGCCGGACTGGCCGCCCAAGGCGACATCGTCTTTCGCGGGTTCGAGATCGTTTCGACCACGGCGCGCCATAACGCGGCCGGTGGTTCCGGGTTCGTGGGCCGGTTCCGGCTGGCGGCGCGGGCTGCCATCGTTCTGATTTTTGCCGTTTGCGTTGCGCTGCTGCTTCTGGCCGTTGCCACGGTCCATTGTCTCCTCCTCGTCGTTCTCGCCGATCTCTGTGCCCGGGTCCTGCATTTCGGTTTCACCGGTGCTAGGATTCACGATGTACATCAGGTCCGACAGATCGCTGGCGTGCTCTTCCTCTTCCGCGAGCAGGTGCTCGATCAGCTTGCGCGTGGTGGAATCCTTGTCGCCGAAATAGCGAATCATCTCGCGATAGACATCAATGACCACGCGCTCGGCGACCAGGTCTTCGCGAATCATGTCGGCCAGGCTTTCGCCTTCCACGTAATGCGAGACGGAGCGCTCAAGCAGCGACTTGGGATTGAAATCGGGCTTGCCACCCAGTTGCTGGATGCGCTCGGCGAGTTCGTCGGCGTGCTCGCGCTCCTGGTCGGCGTGCTCTTTGAATTCGGCAGCGGCGGTCTTGCCGTGAACGCCAGTGGCCATGAAATAGTGGTGCATGTAGCGCAAAACGCAGACAATTTCCGTGGCGAGCGCTTCATTGAGAATTTCGACAACCTTGTCTTTGTCGAGGGCGTAACTGCTGGTGACGGCCCCATCCTCGATTTTCTGGCGTGCGCGTTTCTGAATCTCCTCAATATCTTTTACGAAGTGCGGCATGGCTTGGCTTTCTCCAGGGCAAACGCCCGATTGGAATGGAGCCGGGCGGGCAACCCAGCGAAAAGTTAGATTCGCCGGCGCGAGCAGCCGATGCCCGCACAGCTCTCTTTTAGAATTAGTGAATGCTGACAATTCGCGCTGCAAACGCACAAGATGTCCCGCTGATGCTGCAATTGATTCGTGAACTCGCCGCCTACGAACGCGAGCCAGACGCCGTGGTTGCCACCGAAGAAGATCTGTTGCGTGATGGATTTGGGGCTGAGCCGAAATTCCGGGTGCTGATCGCCGAATGGGACCGCGGGGCGGCGGGGTTCGCGCTCTACTTCTACCACTACTCCACATGGCTCGGGCGGGCGGGAATCTTTCTCGAAGACCTATTCGTGAAGCCGGAGCTGCGGGGGAAGGGAATCGGCAAGGCGTTGCTGATGGAGCTGGCAAAGATCGCCGCAAAAAACGGCTACTACGGCGTCAAATGGGAGGTGCTCGACTGGAACCAGCCGGCGATCGACTTTTACCGGAGCTACGGCGCGACGCTGCTGAACGAGTGGCGCATCTGCCGGATGAGCCTCTGAGTGCGCTTCGTCATGTGCGCAGCAAGAGCTCCTTGTCGGCGCACACGAACGACGCGGCGTGCTTTCGGGCGAGGTCGGAGAACGCCTCCGGATGCGTGCACGCCGCGAGGATTTCCAGTGACTCGACGATGCGCGGCCCGGGGCGGTTGAAGAAAGCATTGCCGTCGGCGAGATAGACGCGAACCGGCTTCCGCGCGCTCCACGCCTCCCACGGCAGCGATGCCCGGAGCGACGCCATCTCGCCGACGGTCTGAGCGAGGGGGAAGCCGCACGGTTTGACGACCACGACGTCGGGTGACAGCGAGGCGAGAGCGTCGCGTGACAGCGTCGGCGCGTGCTCTCCCGGAGACGTCACGAGCGGAGTGCCGCCCGCGAGGTGGACGAGCTCCGGCATCCATAGGCCGCCGACCATGACCGGCTCGACCCATTCCACGGTGAGCACGCTCGGACGTCCCTCACACGCGCTGGCGCGTGCGGCGATGGCCGCGGTGCGTGAACGTAGCTCGGCTGCCACGCGTTCACCCGCGGGACGATCGCCGAGCGCCTCCGCGACGCGCACGACGTCGTCCCACACATCGTCCAGGCGCGTCGGATGCAGATTGACGATGCGCACGTCGTTCCGCGCGAGTCGCGCGACGGCAGAGCGCACGTCGTCGAGCGACACTGCACAGACGTCGCAGAGATCCTGAGTGACCACGACGTCTGGTCGCGCGACCTCGAGCGCGCCCACGTCTATCTCGTAGATCGCGAGCGCTTGCTCGACGAGCGCGCGTACGTCCTGGTCTATCTCGCGGCTCGATTTCACGCCGTGAAGCCGCGCTCGCGTGAGGATCGGCAAGCCTTTGACGTCGACGGGGAAGTCGCATTCGTGGGAGACGCCGACGAGCTCGGAACCGTGACCGATCGCCGAAACGATCTCGGTCGCGCAGGGTAGAAGCGAGGCTATTCGTGCGTTCACGACCGTCCACTTTCCGGAAAACTTCAGTTCAAATTGCGAGGTCAAATCACGGGCGTTGCGGGGCCGAACTATAGACTTCGATGATCGCGTTTGTTAGCGCCGTGACGATGAGAAATCTCAAGGGCGGGAAGGCGGGCGCGGTGCGTTCGGTGCGTCGCTTTGCATATGTGGGTCTACTCTCGGTCACCGGGTGCGCGGGCGGCTCGCACGGTTGCAGCTCGGTGGAGCCGATCTCGTCGTTCCCAGCCGAACAGACGATCAAGGACGGCATCCAGGTGCGCGTGAGCGCCGGGGGCCTCGCGAAGGTCGGCAACGTGCTCGCCTCGGCTATCCCGACCGAGGGTTGCATTCCGCCACAGGATCTCCTCGATGTCGGGGGTTTGAAGGTCGGGATATGCGACCACAACGACTGCGCGAACGGCAAGCAGGGCTGCCCCATCTATCTGTACACCGCGTCCGCGAACCGGCCGGCACTCGGGAGTCTCGGGCCGCCGTTCCCGCCCGTCTCCGCGAATCAGGACGACGGTAAAGACAAGCTCACGCTGACCAGCACGTCGGCCACGAACATCTCGCTGCAGACGAACTTCGACTATCTCCTTCCGGCGCACGTACTGCTCAGCGGTATCAGCACCGGAGATTGCTACCTCTACGGGTACAGCGGCCACCTCGGCAGCAACGCCGACGTCCCGGCGACTCTCACCGCGAACCTGGTGCTCGGGACCGACCCCAAGACGGACGAACTCACCGTCGCGGTGCAGAACGTCCAGGTGACGAACCCCGCGCTCACGACGTCCGGTTGCGGCGCCCTGCCGAACCTCAGCACCTTCCTCGGGACCTTCACGTCCGGCGTGACGAACTTCCTCACGAGCTTCGTGCAGACCGCAGTGGGCCCCGCGCTGAAGACGACAATCGGCAACGTGATCCCGTCGCCAGCCGGCATAAAGGGCCTCATCGATCTATCGGCGCTCAAGCCGTACTCTCCGCCCGATCCGACGCGCCTCGAGCTCCTCACCGTCGTCGGTGGCTACGCCAACACGATCGCAAACGGGCTCAACCTCGGCGTTCTCTCGGGTCTCAATAGCGACAAGAATCCCGTCACCCGTGACGGCTCCGCCGGCAGTGAGCCCGCGAGCTGCGTCGCCGATCTCCCGATCCCCGATCTGACGCAACCTCCGTTCTCGATCCCGCGCGTCGGCAACAGCGCCAGTGAAGAAGATCGGAAGCACCAGATCGCGCCGCTCCCGCTCCTGCAAGGAGCTCCCGACATCGACACCGACATCGCGATGGGCGTCTCGCGCTCGCTCCTCAGGCTCGCGGGCGCTCACGCGGTCAACTCCGGCGCGCTGTGCCTCGCGCTCGGCGGCACCAACCTGCCGTCCCTGACGACCGGTGCGCTCTCGGTGTTGCTCGACGGCACCGGCACGGTGTTCGACGACGTGCACGCGCCACTCATCGCGACGCTGAAGCCCACCAAGTGGGTCGACATCGATCTCGGCAAGGGCACCGCGGCCGACCCACTGGTGCACGTGAGCATCCCGGCGCTCAACATCGACGTCGGTGTCGGCAGCCCCCCGACGCACGTGTTCTCGGCCGTCACCGACCTCACGGGTCTGTTCGATCTGGGCACGGCGCCGTCGTCTCCGACGCTTCCCGGCATCGAGCCGCTCGTCAAATCGATCACGACCGCGAACACGAAGATCACCGACGTGGCGACGAAGGCACTGACGACGGACAAGGCGCAGCTCACCCGTGTCATCGCGGCGCTCGGACCGACGGTGGGCAACGTCCTCGCCGGCCGCTTCGGCGGACCGACGGCGCTGCCGTCACTGCCCACGTTGCCCCTCGACGGCATCAAGCTCTCCGAGGTGGACAACGACGCGGAGCGCTTCCTCGTCGCGGCGGGCAACGGGCTCAAGGCGCAGAGCGGCGCGGCCCTCGACACGACGGCCAAGCTCCTCAAGACGAGTGTCCCCGACGAGGCGTCGCTGAAGAAGCTCTTCGACGAGACGCCGCCGGCGAACGCGCTCGTCCCCGCGGTATCGCTCCAGCTCGGGCCGTCCGGCGCGGAGTTCAGCTATCGCGTCGACGGCTCCGCCTGGCACGCCTGGGATGCGTCAGGCACGCTGGTCATTTCCGACCCGGCGTTCCTGCTCCAGGGACACCACTCGATCGACATCAAGGCGCGAACGCCGGGCCAGTGGCAGACCGAGGACCCGACGCCGGCGAACGTCGACGCGCTCATCGACTCGGTGCCGCCGCTCCTCAAGCCGGCGGTCGACGTGGCGAAGCAGGTCATCAACTTCAACGGCCTCGATTTCGTGTCGCCGACCAAGGCGCTCACCTACGCGGTCGACGCCACCGGCACGGCGACGAAATTCGTCGGCACCGCGTCGGTGGCAGTGAAGGACGCGCTCGCGATCACCGGCAACGCTGCAAAGAACCTCATCGTCCAGGCGAAGGACGAAGCACAGAACATCTCGACGACGAAGATCGACCTGCACACCATTCTCACCGCGACGGTCGACGGCAGCATCGTGCTGACGACGGACTCCGGTGCGGGCGGCAAATCCGGAACCGCGGGCACGTCGAGCAGCGCCGGCGGCAAGTCGGGGGGCAGCGCCGGAACCGCGGGTAGCCAGAGCGGCGGCGGCAACGCGAGCGGCTCCGGCGGGGAGAACGGCGAGACGGCGGACGGCAGCGCCGAACCCGTAGGTGAAAAGGGAAGCTCGGGATGTGACTGCAAGATCGCGTCCGGACCGCGCCACGACGCGAGTCGGCTGACCGGGTACGCCGCGCTCCTGCTCCTCGCAGCAGGCTCGCTCCGCAGGCGTGCGAATCGTCGCGAGAGCTGACTCTCCGACCAGCGACGCGGTGCGCAGGGCTCGGTGAGCGCCGAAAACACTCGCCGAGCTTTGATTTGTGGGCCTGCGCTGCTAACCAAGCCGGGCCAAAAGGCAGGTTCCCAGAAAGGCCTGGTCGTCACATGCACCGAATTCAACTGTCCCGCCGAGCCGCACGCGTGCTCCTGCCGCTCTCGCTCGTCCTCTTCACCGGCCTCTCCGGTTGCAAGAAGCCGGCGAAGCCGACCACCGATGCGCCCGCCGCGAGCGGTAGCGCCGCAGTCGCCACCGGGCCGTGTGCCGATTACCGGAAGCGGATCTGCGACAAGGCCGGCGAACAATCCCAGACCTGCCAGGCCCTCGGTGTGGCGACGGATCTTCTCTCGGCCGACACCTGCACGGTGGCGCTGAAGGACATCGACTACTCGATGAAGAAGATCGCCTCCGACGCGAAGGTCTGCGACGACCTGACCAAGTCGCTGTGCGCCTCCGTCGGTCCGACGACACAGACGTGCCAGATGGTGACGACCCAGACCAAGTCGTTCACTCCCGATCGCTGCAAGGCGATGAAGGACCACATGCCCGAGGTCATCGCCCAGCTCCAGAAGATGGAGGAGGCGAACAAGCCGCTCAGCCCCGAGCTCCAGAAGGCCATCCTGCAGGATCCCGACGCGAGCTTCGGCCCCGCGACGGCCGCCGTGCAGATCGTGGAGTTCTCCGACTTCCAGTGCCCGTACTGCTCGCGCGCGGCCGAGGCCGTGCACAAGATCAAGGAGAAGTACGGCGACAAGGTGCACTTCACCTTCCGTCAGTTCCCGCTCCCGATGCACCAGAACGCACGCGGCGCCGCCGAGGCCGCTCTCGCTGCGAACGCGCAGGGTAAATTCTGGCAGTTTCACGATCTGCTCTTCAAGAACCAGCAGGCGCTCGACAGCGCCGGCCTCGAGGCGAAGGCCAAGGAAGCCGGTCTGAACGTCCCCGAGTTCAAGAAGTCGATCACCGATCACCAGTTCGCGCCCAAGGTGGACGCGGACATGAAGCTCGGCGCGCAGGTCGCGGTGCAGGGCACGCCGACCATGTTCATCAACGGCGCCCGCGTCGCGGATCCGACGAGCTTCGACGCCATCTCCGCGCAGATCGAGACAGCCCTCAAGGGCGGCGCGCGCTCCGGCTGAGCGCGCACCGAACAGCGAAGCTTGCGCCCGCGGCGAGGTCGCGGGCGCGGCGCTCCCATGAGATCCGTCGCCCGCGTCGCTCCGCTAGCGCTCGTCTTGCTGGGCGCCGCGCGGAGCCTCGCGGCGGACGGCGACGCGGCACCGAGCTCCGCAAAGCCGGAACCGGCGCGCGCCGCGCCGGTAGCCGCGGACCGGCGCTTTCCGTTCATCGCCGGCGCGCTCCGTCTCGGTCTCTTGCCGTACGGCCGCGGTGAGGAGAAGAACGGATGCAGCGGCGCGTGCATGGGCTTCGCGCCGGCCGACGCCTCGTATCGCCACGGCGTCGCGTTCGGCGTCGGCGCCGAGGCGTTCGTCACGTTCCTCGACGTGCTTCGCGTCGGTCCGAGTCTCTTCTACGTCCTTCCGACTCACGTCGACATCGACGGAGCGCCGGGCCACTTCGGCGTCGGTAGCGACCTCGGTATCGACCTCGCCGTCGAGGCCGCGCCGAGAATCTTCACGAATCTCCGCGTCGTGCCGCGCCTGCAAGGCGGCGCGACCGTGCTCTTCCCCGACGGGGAGCTCTCGAAGAGCCTCTCGCAGCTGCGTGAGTACTGTCCCGCGGACGCAAGCGGCTGCAGCGGGCTGTCGGGCGCTCACGTCGGATGGAACATCGGAGCCGGCGTCGGTGCGCTCTACTTTCTCACCGATCGCATCCGCCTCCGCGCAGATCTCCTCGTGCAGTACTACTCGGTGCACCTCTACAACATCAGCGCGACCCTGTTCGCGAACCCCATCGACGTCTCGGAGACACTCTCGGGTGCACGCTCGTTCATCCTTCTCGGCGCCGAGTACTGACGCACTTACGAAGGGGGGCCTTGGCCCCCCGCAGCTTCGCCTTCGGCGAACTGCTCCCCCCGCCGCCTTCGCGGGCTCGCTTCGCTCGCGCAGTTCCGCATCTTGTTGATGCCGCCTTCCGCCGCCTTCGGCGTGCTCGTTTGTTTTGTAAGGGGGGCCTTGGCCAGACCTTGGCCCCCCGTTTAATCACGGGGGCCTTGCCCCCGCGGCTCGCTTACGCGACCGCTCCCCCGCCGCCTTCGCGGGCTCGCTTCGCTCGCGTAGTTCCGCTCTTTTGATGCTCCGGGAACGACGGTGGCGTCGATGCGGAACTACTGAAAGCAGTGAGCGCTCGCTATCTGCTCACGCTCTTTCGGCTCGCGGTTCATCTCTTGCCACGAGCAGCAACGGAATGCCGGTCATGCCGAGCGGGCGGCGCGAAAGTCGAACAGTTTCGCAGAAGTTCCTCGACTTATCTTGCTGATAACACTGTTCGCGGCGGAGGGAGGTCACGGCGCTGGACACTCACCGCTCGAACAGTGGGGAAATCGCGGCAGGCAACCGCGTATAAACCAACCTCTTGCGGGCGCCGAAGTCCCGTGGAAATTGATGGAACCGATGGAATTGCACCGGATGGTGGGGACCTCTGCACCGATGCAACGGGTGCACGAGCTCGTCGAGAAAGCGTCCCGGAGCAGCGCAACGGTGCTCATCCGAGGAGAGAGCGGGACCGGCAAGGAGGTCGCTGCTCGGAGCATTCACGAGGGTTCGTCACGTCGAGATGGGCCCTTCGTAAAGCTCCAGTGTTCGGCTCTGCCCGACACTCTCCTCGAGAGCGAGCTCTTCGGATACGAGAAGGGCGCGTTCACCGGCGCGACGGCGCGCAAGGACGGACGGCTCGAGCTCGCCAATGGCGGCACGCTGTTCCTCGACGAGATCGGCGACATCACGCCGGCGACCCAGGTGAAGCTCCTCGGCGTCCTGCAGGACAGGGCCTTCGAGCGCCTCGGCGGTACGGAACGGATTCACATCGACGTGCGCGTCATCGCCGCCACCCATCGGGACCTCGACGCGATGGTGAAGCACGGGGAATTCCGGGCGGACCTCTTCTATCGCCTCTCCGTCGTGCCGCTCTGGCTGCCGCCGCTCCGGACGCGACGCGAGGACATCGCGGCGCTCGCGAAGCATTTCTGTTCGACGTTCGGCGCCGCCAACAGCCGTGAAGCCGTGGAGCTGTCCGAGGAGGCGCTCGCGCAGCTCAGGCGCCAGCGCTGGCCCGGCAACGTCCGTGAGCTCGAGAACTTCGTGGAGCGTCTCGTGGTCCTCGCGGAGCAAGACGTCATCGACGCCTCAGCGGTCCTGCGCGAGCTGTCGTCGGGCACGCCCGCGTTCGTCACCCAGGCGACCCAGACGACCGACGTGCGCGAGATCCCCGCCAGCGCCGAGGGGCTCCTCGACCGGGAGCGGCGCGAGGCCGAGAAGCGAGCGCTCGTATCGGCGCTCGAGCGCTCACGCGGCAACCGGACCGAAGCCGCGCGCGCCCTCGGAGTGAGCCGCCGCACGCTCTACAATCTCCTCGAAGACCACGGCGTGACGTGACGCGCCGGCGACGGCGACAGCTCCGGGGTGCAGTGTGACGGCGTCTCCGTCGCGGTCGCAGCTCATCGGCGGTCGCTATCGCCTCGATCGCCGTCTCGGCGAGGGCGGGATGGGCATCGTGTGGGCCGCGACCCACGTGGAGAGCGGACGAACCGTCGCGCTCAAGATGCTGAAACCCCACGCGCGAACGCGACCCGATCATCAGCGGCGGCTCCTCCGTGAAGCGCGCGCTGCCGGAGCCGTGAAGCACCCGAACGTCGTGAAGATACACGAGGTCTTCGAGAGCGACGACGACGGCCCCGTCATCGTCATGGATCTGCTCGAGGGCGAGACACTGCGCGCGAAGCTCGGCCGTGAAGAGCGTCTCTCGGTCGCGGAAGCGGCTTCCATCATGCTGCCCGTCGTCTCGGCCGTCGCGGCCGCGCACGCCGAGGGTGTCGTTCACCGCGATCTGAAGCCGGACAACATCTTCCTGAGAAACGACGTGACCGGGTCCGCGAGCACGCAGGTACTCGACTTCGGCATCGCCAAGCTCGTCCTCGTGGCCCCCGAACTGACGGACTCGAGCGGACTGACGCACACCGGTGCGATGCTCGGCACGCCCTGGTACATGGCGCCCGAGCAGGGTTTCGGCGAGCGGGACGTCGATGCGCGTGCCGACATCTGGGCGCTCGGAGTGATCCTCTACGAGAGCCTCTCCGGCGGTCGCCCCGTGGAAGGAGAGAACCTCGGTCAGGTCCTGAAACGGCTGACGAGCCAGGGAATTACCCCACTCTCGCGCGTCGCCCCCGACGTCCCGGAAGACGTCGCGACCGCCGTCGACAGGATGCTCGCCATCGAGAAGGACGAGCGGCTCTCGGATCTGGGCTCGGTACGCACCTTGCTCGAGCGCTACTCCGGAATGCACGATCCCGCGGGACCCCCACGCCCGGCTGGCTCGAAGGCAAGGCGCCGGCGCGCGTACATGATTGCGCTCGGGGCGCTCGCGCTTGCCGTGGGGACGGTGTGGGCGGTACGACCGCGCCCATCCGTGAGCGCGAAAGCCGAAGCGTCGAACGGCGCGGCGCCGCGTTCAGCAACTCCGTCCATGAAGAGCGACTCCACCGGCGTGAAGGCGGTCCTCGTCACTGCACCATCCGTCGGGAGCGCGGCGAGCAACGCGTTGCCCACTCTTCCCGGAACCACATCGGTCACCGTGAACGCGCATGCACACGAGCGCGCGAGCGCTCACATTCATCGTCGCACCGCGTCCACGAGCGCAGCGACGGATTCTCCACCGGCCGCGACGACGTCGGTTGCAGCGATGCCGGCGATGGCGTCGCCCTCGCCGGCGGCATCCGCGGCGCCGAACACGATCCTCGGCGGCCTGGCCGCTCATCCACCGTTCTGAGTCGAGGTCGTCTTGCCGCGTTCTGTCGCGTCGCGTGTCGTTCTGACCACGTCTCTCGTGGCGCTGTTCTCCGTGTTCAGCGCGCCGTCGGAGGCGCTCGCCGACGACGCGACCGTCGCAGGACCGGGTTCGATGAGCGCCGCTCCGAACGGCGACGCGCGTGTCGGCCGCGCGCGGGAAGCGTTCGTGGCCGGCGTGGAGCTCGCGAAGGTCGGCCGCTGGAACGAGGCCCGCGCCCTGTTCGAGCAGTCCGACGAGCTCCTGCCGCACGCGGTGACGACGTACAACGTCGGCTTCTGTGATCGCGCGCTCGGGCACTACGCCCGCGCCGAGCTCGGTTTCTCGAGGGCGCTCGAGGAAGACGCGAGAACGCCGACTCTCTCCGACGAGCTCCGTAAGTCGGCGAACACGCTGCTGCGCGAGATCCACGGTCGCATCGCGACGGCGACGCTCGTCGTCGAGACGGAGGGCACCGGGCTCCTCGTGGACGGGAGGCCGCTCGAACGCGTTCCGTCGACGTCAGTCTCCGCCGTCTACCTCGCCGATGCGCGCGACCCGGCGTCGCCCGAGACGCTCGAACGCGGCAACGTCGAGGTGAGACTCGATCCCGGGACGCACGTCTTTCAGCTTGCACGCGCCGCGCGCACCGGTCCCGACGTCGTCGAGACGTTCCAGCCGGGCGAGACGCGGATGATTCGTTTCCCACCCCTCGACGCGCGCCCCTCGCCGGCCGCTAGCGCCACGGTGGAGCAGGTTCGTGGACCGGTGTGGCCGGTCATCACCGCCGGCTCGTTCGCCGGGCTCGGCATCCTGACGGGCACCGTGTTCGGTATCCTGTCGATCACCGCGCACTCCGCGCTCACACGCGAGTGCGGCGGGAGCACGTGCAACCCGGGTCGCGAGAGCGAGATAGAGCGCTACCACACGTACGCAGACGTCGCGACTGGCGGTTTCGTCATCGGCGGCGCCGCGCTCGCGGTCGGCGCGGTGCTTCTCCTGGAGAATCACGACCCCAACGGTCCCGGCCGCATCACCCACGGAAGCCGCTCGGGGCGCGTGCGCGTCAGTGTGTTCCCGGCTGGCGTGGCGGGGAGTTTTTAAGGGGAAGAGGCGTTCGTGGCGCGGCTCGACATGACGGGGAACTGCTTGCAGAGCTCCGCGGTGACGGTGGAACAGTTCCCCTTGTCCTTCGTCGTAACCACAGGGCCACTGAGTTCGGCAGGCATCGACCCGAACTTCACCCCGAGAGACAGCGAGTCGCAGGTGTTCGACAAGTCGTCACCCGCGCTCGAGACATCGACGCGATTGCAAATATACTGAGTCAAGTACGCTAACTTGGGCTGCACCTGGGGAGCATCAGCACAATTCGCGTTGTCGAACCTGGCGAGAGCCGTGAGCATGAGATTCAACACGTCTCCCACGGCCCAGCGACCGGTCAGGAGAACGTCGTGCAGCACGTAGCTCCCAGCATCTCCGAGTTCAACGGTCGCAGTGACGGTCGCTTTCGACAGCTTCGATACCGACGGAGGCCCGCCCACGGCAAGCTGGAGGAAGGACGCGACGAGGGTACCGTTCGTCACATAAGCTAACCGGGTCTCGTACCGCGGAGCGACGTCTAGGCTGTCCGATGTGTAGTCGTTCAAGGGATGCCAGACGCGGGGATTGGCGGGTGCCGCGCCCGCATCGCCCTCGTCGACTCCCGCATCGGAGACCCTGTGCGCCGTTGCCGCGTACCACGCAACGGTGACGTTGTCGTCGTTCATTTCTCCGTTGTAGCCGGACACTCGCACCACGTAGGCGCGCGTGCCCAACCTTTCGCTTTGCTGATCGAGCGCCGTTATACCTCCACCAAAGTAGGCGGCGGCTTGACCAGCCGCATTGTCGATTCCAGACGGCCCGTCGGCATGAAAGTCCGTCATCGCCGATGCCGGCTGACTGCACGCCGTGCTGGTGGCACCGCTGCACAGGCCGTCCAGGTTCCGCCCGAGCGTTACATTGGATGGGCCGCCATCGGGCAGGGTCAGATCCCCCCAGTCTTCGGTCACGAGCGAGACGTTGAACGTAATGTCACCACCGGATCCTGCGACCGTGGGCGGCCCCGGATACGTCGCGCCGACGCACGCGGCGTCGGGTGGGTTCGCGACGTTCGTGGCCTTCGCATCCGTCGCATCGCGGCCGCCGTCTGATGGCTCCACCGAGGCGTCGCGACCCCGGACCTGAAAATCGCCCAGGATTTCGCGGCATCCGACGGCGAGGACCACGACGGACAGCGAGAACGTCAGGCGCCGGAACAGGGTCGCGCCGACCGACGACCGGAAACGCTCGAGATTGATACCGCTTCGAAGCAAGACGCTCGGCTCTCTACCAGGTGATGGCCGCGGATGGCATCCGTGCGTGTGTCGTTACGTGCACGTTTCCGGGATGAGTGTGCAGTTCGCTGCACATCCGGCCCACCGAACCTCGTGGCGCGACGGCTTTTTCGCACTGCTTGCAGTCCGACCCCTTCCAAGCCACTCCTCGGGGCGATGGCCGACCGACGCTCGACTAAGACCCGTGAATCGGCTCCCGCGGCTTCCCCCGCGACGACGGTCCGCGACGGCGACGGCACCCGCGCCCGCATCCTTGCGGCAGCGACGGCCGAGTTCTCCGCGAACGGATACAGCGGCGCTCGCGTCGACGCCATCTGCAAGGCGGCGCGCGCGAACCCGCGCATGATCTATCACTACTTCTCGGACAAGGACGGTCTCTACGTCACCGTGCTCGAGCAGGTATTGAGCGAGCTCCGCAACGCGGAGCTCAAGCTCGCGGTCGACAACGTCCCGCCGATGCAGGGGATGCTCGAGCTCTTCGACTTCATCCACGACCACTTCGGCAGGCACCCCGAGCTGATCCATCTTCTCATAGGCGAGAACCTGATGCGCGCGCGTTTCCTCTCGCGCTCGGTGAAGACGCCCATCGTCGCGTCGCCGCTCATCGATCTCATCGCGGAGCTTCTCCGGCGCGGCGAGCGGGAGGGCGTGTTCCGCCAGGGCATCGACCCGCTGCACCTCTACGTGAAGATGGTCGCGCTCAGTTTCTTTCACCGCTCGAACGCGTACACGCTGTCGATAATTTTTCGCACCGACGTGCTCGCGCCGCGATGGCAGGACGAGTACCGCAAGGACGGCGAAGAGATGCTCCGCCGCTATCTGAGCCGCGATGCGAGTAGTTCGTCACCGACCCGTTCCCGGAAACCTCGCCGCAAAACTAGGTAGGCTATAGGCTTTTTCAGCGACGAAAATCGGTTCTGAGGGGGAACGCGAATCGACGCGGTCGATGAAAAAACGCACCTGGTGCGTCCCCAGAAACACCTGGGCAAAGGTAAGTAAACATTTACTTCCCTATAAGAGCCCTGGTCGCAGACATGAGCTCCTCCGCCAACACCTCGCTCCTGGATTTCGAGTTCCCCTACCCGTCCCAGCGCATGCCGGCGCTCGGACGGAACGCGGTCGCATCGTCGCACGCGCTGGCGACCCAGGCCGCGCTCGACGTCCTGCAACGCGGGGGAAACGCCATCGACGCAGCGCTCGCCGGCGCAGCAGTCCTGACGGTGGTCGAGCCGACGATGAACGGCATCGGCGGCGACCTCTTCGCGCTGGTCTGGGACGGCAAGGAGCTGCACGGCCTGAACGCTTCTGGCCGCGCACCGCATGCGTGGAACAAGGAGCGATTCAGCGGCAGGAAGCGGATGCCGTCGCTCGGCTGGGACTCGGTCACCGTCCCCGGCGGCGTCAGCGGCTGGGTGGCGCTCTCCGAACGCTTCGCGTCGCGCTCTCTGGAGGAGACGTTCGCGACGGCGATCGGGTACGCGCGCGACGGATACGCGGTGACGCCGCGGGTGGCCGCGCTGTGGGCCGAAGCGCCGGAGCGGTTCGGAAAATTCGCGGAGTTCTCGCGAGTCTTTCTTCCGAACGATCGCGCCCCGGCTGCAGGTAGCTGGATGACGTTCCCCGACGCCGCCGAGACGCTCTCGGAGATCGCCGCGAGCCGCGGCGCCTCCTTCTATGCAGGTCGACTGGCGCGAGCCATCGCCGACGCCGCGAAGGCCGACGGCGGAGCGCTGACCCTGGACGACCTCGGTGCCCACCGCGCGGACTGGGTGAAGCCGCTCTCCGTCGAATACGCGGGCGTACGTCTGCACGAGCTGCCCCCCAACGGACAGGGGCTCGCGTCGCTCCTGGCGCTCTCGATCCTGGCAGAGCTCGACCTCGGGCGTCACCCGCCGGACGGCGCAGACAGCGTCCATCTTCAAGTCGAAGCGATGAAGCTCGCCTTCGCGCAATGCGAACGACACGTGGCCGATCCCGATTCGATGCGAGTGACTGTCGAAGAGCTCCTCGACCCCAAGACCGTGCAGAAACTGGCAGCCCTGATAAGAATGGATCGCGCCGCGGACGTGGACCGGCTTCCGCCCGCTGATCACGGCACCGTCTACATCGCCACAGGCGATGCGGGCGGGCGCATGGTGTCGCTCATCCAGTCGAATTACCTGGGTTTCGGCTCCGGAGTGGTGGTGCCGAACACCGGTATCAGCCTGCAGAACCGCGGGCTCGGGTTCCGTCTGGAGCCGGATCATCCGTCGTGCGTCGCGGGTGGAAAGCGCCCCTATCACACGATCATGCCGGGCTTCGTCACCGTGAACGGCGACGCGGCGATGTCCTTCGGCGTGATCGGCGGGCACATGCAGCCGCAGGGTCACGTTCAGCTCGTGGTGCGAAATTTTCTTTACGGGCAGAACCCTCAGACCGCGTGCGACGCCCCCCGCTGGTACGTCAGCGAAGAGCGGGAGCTCGGCCTCGAGCCGGCGATCGAGCCCACGGTCGGCGTCGAGCTCGCGCGGCGAGGACATCGTCTCCTCTCGTCGCCTTCCACCCGGTTGTTCGGCGGAGCGCAGGCGGTGCGCCGCATGGCTCGCGGCTACTGCGCAGCGTCCGATCCACGCAAGGACGGACAGGCGGCGGCAGCGTGACGAACGACGCTCTCCGCGACGATCGTGAAATCGATCGTGTGTGTTTCGACGACGTTGCTGGTCGTGTTCATGACGGAGCGATCAGAAGTGACAAGTCGCAGTGTCAGTGTAGCGGCATCGACAGCGGCGGTCGGGTTCGTGTTCATGTTCTTGCTCGGCGTCTACAGGGGCTTGTTTTCCGGCGGCCATGCGACTCTCATTACGTTCATCGGCGTCACGTGCTTCGGACCACGAATGCTCGAATCGATCGCGTTGATGAAATCCGTGAACTTCGTCCCCTGCGCGACGCCTTCGAGTCTCGTTCCACTTCTCTTTCTTGCGACCGTCGCCTGTCTCGCGGCGAAGCTACTCGCGCACGACGTGGTCCATCGAGCTCTGCTCGCCAGAATCTGACCCTTATCTTCTGACCCCTCGCTTCGTTTCCAGAACCCTACACGCCCCGAAACACAATCGACGTCGCCAAGCACGTTTCGACGCGCAAGCGCGGAGGTGCGGGCTCGGGAGCCCCCCCGTAGCCTCGTCTCTTCACTTCTCAAAGGAACCACACATGAACTATCTCGAACATTCCAGCCGTTCTTCTCGAAGGTCCGACGACGCGACCGGTGGTCGAATTCGCCGGTCCCGATTCGGCGTCCTTCTGCCCTTGGTCTGTGCGTCGGTGTTGCTCGTTCCCGCGATCGCGAACGCTCAGGCGGCTGCGCCGGCACCCGCGCCGATGCCGCCTCCGACGACGCCCGCACCGGCGACGACGGACGCCGCACCGATGCCGCCGCCGGCCGAGGCCGCACCCGCCGCACCCGCGCCGGCCACCGCGCCCGAGGCGATTCCGAAGACGCAGTCCGAGGTCGCGATCCCGCCGCCGCCCGACACCGCCGGCCCGACGACGCCGAACGAGGCGATGCCGAGCACGGCCACCGAAGAGAAGCTTCCGCCGATCAACGTCGCTGCGTGGCTCCGCATCGGAGCGCGATTCCAGGGCGCGACCGATCCGAAGAAGATCAACGACCAGCAGATGGACAACATCTACGGCGAGCTCCACGCCGGCGGTAAGATCACGAAGAACGTCAGTGTCGTCTTCAACCTGAACGCGAACGGCCTCTCCCAGAATGCCCAGATCGAGGACGCGATCATCGGCTTCGACATCGTCGACGAGTTCCACGTGTGGGTCGGTCAGGAGCTCGTCCCGGTCGATCGCGCGAACTACGGCGGCCCGTTCTTCACCGTGCCCTGGAACTATCCGGGCTTCCTGACGGTCGGCGGCACGACGACGGTGATGGCACCGCACGAGGGGCAGAACGGACGTAACGCCGGCGTCACTCTCTGGGGCGACGTCGGAGCCGGCAAGTTCAAGTACGCGGTCGGCATGTTCGACAACGGCAACGTCGCATCGAGCCCGCTCGTCTCGGGACGCATCAGCGCCGCGTTCATCGGCGAAGAGACGGGTTACTTCGGCAACGCGTCGTACTTCGGCGACAAGAACATCCTGTCGCTCGGGCTCGGCGGTCAGTACCAGAAGAACGGCAGCACGGGCGGCACCGGCGTCGACCCGAAGAACTTCGGCGAGTTCAACGCCGATCTGCTCGGCGAGTTCAAGCTGGGCGACAGCGGCGGCTGGGTCACCGGCGACGCGGCGTTCTATCACTTCGCCGGCACCAACGAGGCCATCCACAACGCCTTCTACGTGATGGCCGCCATCGCGACGCCGAAGGTCGGCATCGGCAACATTCAGCCGTCGGTGCGCTACCAGTGGGGTCGCGGCGAGGATCAGAACGGGGTACCCGCGATCAAGGCCTCCGCCGTCGACGTCGGCCTCGACTACCTGATCAAGGGCCCGGCGCTGCGGCTCATCGCCAACTATCAACACGTCGATCTCGGCGGGACCGTGATCGGTAACGCAATCCAGCTCGGCGCGCAGGCGATCTTCTTCTAGCCCGAACCGGGGGACGCGCACGGCGTGGTGCGCGTCCCGACGATTCGACGAGGGAGTCACGACATGACGATGAACCAGGAAGGAGCACGACTCGAGACGCACCCGCGAGACGCGCTCGGGGCCCTCGGCGCGGAGCCGGCAGTGGAGTTCTCGTCGGTGTCGCTGACGTTCCCGAACGGCACCCACGCCGTCGACGACGTCTCGTTCTCCGTCCGTCGCGGAGAGTTCGTCGCGCTGCTCGGGCCGTCGGGCTCCGGCAAGTCGACGTTGCTCAGGCTCCTGGCCGGGTTCGAGTCGCCCACCTCCGGCAGCGTTCGCACGAACGGAGCGAGCCTCGGGTACGTGTTCCAGGACGCCACGCTTCTGCCGTGGCGTAACGTGCTCGAAAACGTCGAGCTACCCGCGCAGATCGCGAAGATCGACCCGGCAAAATGCCGCGAGCGTGCCCTCTCCGCGATCCGTCGCGTCGGCCTCGCCGGCTTCGAGGATCACAAGCCGTCGCAGCTCTCGGGCGGCATGCGCATGCGCACGTCGATCGCCCGCATGCTCACGATGGAGCCGCGGATCTTCCTCTTCGACGAGCCCTTCGGCGCGCTCGACGACATGACCCGAGAGAGCCTCAACGAGCAGGTCGTGAACATGTTCACGGCCGACCCGTTCGCGGGCCTCTTCGTGACGCACTCCGTCCGTGAATCCGTCTTCCTCTCGACGCGCGTGCTCGTGCTCTCGCCGCGTCCGGGCCGCGTCGCGGCCGACATCGAGATCCCGTTTCCGTTCCCGCGTTCGCCGGAGCTGACGTACACGCCGGAGTTCACCGAGGTGACGAGCAAGGTGGCGCGCGCGCTCCGGCAGGTGTCGCAATGAAGAGCGCCGCTTCCGTGAAGCTCCGGCCGACGCCGGACATCGACACGTCGGGCCCCGGTGTGCCGGACCGCAACTCCGTCGTCGAGGTCCGCCGACGTGGCCCGTCCGCGCGCGTCGTGGCACCGCTCGGCGTTCTCGCGGCGATGTTCGGAGCGTGGTCGTTCGTCAGCCATGTCATCCTCGATCCGGATCGGCGCTTCCTCTTGCCGCCCCCGGAGAGCGTCGTTCTGCACGGCCTCCTCGACGGCGGGCAGCTCGCCGAGATGCTCGGCGCGCTGGTGTCCACCGCGGAGGTCGCGCTGGTGGGGCTCGGGATCTCGATCGTGGTCGGTGTGGCGGTCGGCGTCCTGATGAGCCAGGCGCGCTGGGTCGAGTATTCGATCTACCCCTACGCCATCGTCCTCCAGACGATCCCGATCCTCGCGGTGGTGCCGCTCCTCGGTTACTGGTTCGGCTTCGACTTCGAGAGCCGGGTCATCGTGTGCGTGCTGGTGTCGCTCTTCCCGCTGATCACCAACACCCTCTACGGCCTCCAGTCCGTGGACGCCGGGCATCACGATCTCTTCACCCTGATGCGGGCCAGCCGGCGGCAACGGTTCATGCACCTGCAGCTCCCCGCAGCCCTTCCGGCGATCATCACCGGCTGCAAGATCTCCGCTGGCCTCGCGGTCATCGGGTCCATCGTGGCGGACTTCTTCTTCCGTCAGGGGGACCCGGGCATCGGCCGGCTCATCGATATCTACCGGCAAAGGCTCGCCACCGAGCAGCTCATGACGGCGCTCTTCCTGTCGTCGCTGCTCGGGCTCCTGCTCTTTGCCGTGTTCGAGGTTCTGGGTCGCGTCGTCGATCGACGCCGCGGCGTGTTGAAAGCGGACGTGTAGTCCACCACGAGATCGAGGAAAACATGATGAGTGTAGAACGGCTCCGCAGAAGCGGACTGGCCGCGACGGCCGTGTGTGCCCTCTCGGCGTGCAACAACGACAAGGCAGCGAGCAGCACGAGCGCTGCAGCGGCTCCGGTGGCATCCTCCGCTCCTTCGGCGGCAGCTCCGGCAGCGGCGGGCACCCTCAAGGGAGTCTGTCCCGACAAGATCGTCATCCAGATCGACTGGTACGCGACCCCGGAGCGCGCCGCGGCGTTCCAGCTCGTCGGTCCGGGCGGCACGATCGACAAGAAGAAGGGCACCTACTCGGGACCCCTCGCGGGCACCGGTGTGAACGTCGAGGTGCACCTCGGTGGGCCGTTCATCGGCTTTCAGCCGATCACGGCGCTCATGTATCAGGATCCGTCCATCTATCTCGGCTACGTCGCGACCGACGACGCCGTGCAGGCCGCGGAGAAGTTTCCGACCAAGGCGGTGGTCGCACCACTCGAGATCAATCCGCAGATCGTCATGTGGGATCCCTCGACCTACAAGATCGAGACCTGGGCGGACGTCGCGAAGAGCAAGGCCAAGGTCGTCTACCTCGAGGGCCTGCCCTTCATGGACTACCTCGTCTCGAAGGGCTTCGTCACCGCGTCGCAGAAGGACGCCTCGTTCGACGGCACACCGAGCCGCTTCGTCGCCGAGGGCGGGAAGCTCATCCAGCAGGGTTACGCGAGCAACGAGCCCTATCGCTGGGAGCACGACGTCCAGGGCTGGAAGAAGCCGGTAAAGTTCCTGCTCGTCCACGACTCCGGCTACTCGATCTATCCTCAGGGCCTCGCCGTCCGGGCAGGCCAGCTCGAGTCTCAGAAGGCGTGCCTGACGGCCCTCGTCCCGATGATCCAGAAGGCGCAGATCGCGTACATGAACGAACCCGGGCCGACCAACGACACGCTCCTCAAGATCGCGCAGACGCTGGGCGACGGCCCGCCGATCACCGCCGCCGGCAACGCCAACGCCGTCGTCGTCATGAAAGATCTCCATATCGTCGGCAACGGCCCCGATTCGACGCTCGGCAACTTCGACATGGCGCGCGTCGACGCCACCATCGCGCTCCTCAAGCCCATCTTCGCGGCGAGAGGCACCAAGGTTCCCGACAAGCTCGCGGCGGCGGACATCGTCACCAACGAGTTCATCGACCCCAGCCTGCATCTATGACGAGACCCCCGGAAGAAGAAGTCGAGCTCCTCGTCTCGGGCGCGCGTCTCGTCGCGACCGTCGACGACGACGCGCGCGAGCTTCCGGGCGGGTGGGTCGCGGTGAACGGCGGCCGGATCGTCGGCCTGGGAGGGCCGGGGTCCGAGCCGCCGGCAAAGCGACGACTGGACGCGTCCGGGTGCCTCGTCACACCCGGGCTCGTCAACGCTCATCATCATCTCTGGCAGAACCTGACGCGCGCCTACCGTCCGATGACGACGACGGACTTCCTCGGCTGGCTCGGCGCGCTCTATCCCCTCTGGGCGAAGATCGACGCCGAGGGCATCGCGCTATCGACCCAGGTCGGTCTCGCGGAGCTCGCGCTCGGTGGCTGCACGACGACGGGGGATCATCTCTATCTCCAGCCGCCCGACCAGCCGAGCTTCGTCGAGGCGGAAATTCTCGCGGCGCGCGAGATGGGGATGCGCTTTCACGCGACGCGCGGCTCCGTCGATCGCGGCAAGCGGCACGGCAGCCCCATGCCGGATCACATGCTCGAGGAGGTCGACGTCGTCCTCGCGGACAGCGAACGACTCGTGCAGAAATATCACGAGCGCGGACCCGACGCGATGATCCAGGTCGCCCTCGGCCCGCACTCCGTGTTCGGCGCGACGTCGGAGCTGATGACGCGCACCGCCGACCTCGCGCGCCAGCTCGACGTCAGACTGCACACGCACCTCTCCGGTGACAAAGTCGACGAGCAGTACTGCATCGACCTTCACGGCTGCCGTCCCGTCGAGTGGTTCGAGTCGGTGGGCTGGTCGGAGCCGCGCACGTGGGTCGCACATTGCTTCTTCCCCGACGAGAGCGAGATCGCGCGGCTCGGCCGGAATGGCGTCGGCGTCGCTCACTGCGCGACGGCAGGGCTTCTCATGGGCGTCGGTATCGCGCCGGTCCCGGAGCTCCAGCGTGCGGGAGTGGCGGTCGGGCTCGGTGTCGACGGCTCGTCCAACTCCGACTCGTCGTCGATGTGGCTCGAGGCGCGCATGGCGATGATCGCGAACCGGTTTCGCTCCGGACCGAGCGCGTTCGGCGCGCGCGACGCGCTTCACATCGCGACTCGGGGCGGCGCGCGCTGTCTCGGCCGGGACGGCGAGATCGGCGTGCTCGCGGTCGGCGCCAACGCCGATTTCTGCGTCTGGCCGCTCGAGGGCGTGAAGTGGGCCGGCGCCGTGAGCGACGCGATCGACGCCTGGCTCCGCTGCGGCCCTTCCGCGCCGAAGCACGTCTACGTCGCCGGCAAGGCCATCGTCAGCGACGGCGTGCTCGTGCGCGGCGACCTGAGCGACGTCCTCCGTCGTCACGAACGCGCGGCGCGACGGCTACAGTCATGCTGATCGAGCGGCTCGTTGCCGCGCACATCGACGGCGATGTCTGCGCCCTCGAGCTCGCACAAGGTCGCGTGACACGGGTGGCGCGAGAATCCGTGGTGCACGCCGGGGGCGCGACGACGTTCTCCGCGGGCGGCCGCGTCGTGACGCCGGCGTTCGTCGACGCGCACGTACACCTCGACAAGGCGTTCCTCGCCGCAGAAGCGGGTCCGACGGAGGCTCGGCTCGGCGCCGCGATCGCGAGCGTCGGGGCGCTCCGGGGCAAGCTGACCGCAGAGAAGACGCGCACCCATGCCGAACGTGCCGTCGCGCTCCTGGTGAAGAACGGCGTCACCGCCGCTCGCGTGCACGCCGAGATAGACGAGGACGTGGGGCTCGACCTCGTGCATCTCCAGCAAGCGATGGCGGAAGAGGTCGCGTCGCGCATCGAGCTCCAGCTCGTCGCGTTCCCTCAGCGCGGCCTCGAGCGAAGCGGCATGACCGAGCTCATGGCCGCGGCGATGAGCGAAGGCGTGCCCGTCGTGGGCGGCTGTCCGTACGTCGACGCCGACCCCGCCAATCACCTCGACTTCGTGTTCGGCCTCGCGGAACGTCATGGCGCTCCCGTCGATCTGCACCTCGACTTCAGTGACGACCCGGGCGCGTCGCTCCTCGGGCTGGTCGCGGAGCGGACCCGCGCTCACGGGATGCAAGGGCGCGTCACGATCGGCCACGTGACGACGCTCGCGGCGATGAACGCCGACGCCCAGTCAGCGGCACTCGACGTGCTCGCCGCGTGCGACATCGCGATCGTCGTCTTGCCGGCGACTGATCTCTACCTCGCCGGCCATGGAGAGCCGGGTACGCGAAGTCTCGCGCCGCTCGAGCGCGCGCGCCGGGCGGGGGTGCGCGTCGCGATCGCGAACAACAACATACAGAATCCGTTCGCCCGCTTCGGCAACGGGAACCTCGTCCAGGCCGCGTGGCTGGCGGGGATCACCCGTCGCGCCGCGGATGCCGTCGCGCAGCGCTACCTTTACGAAGCGATCACCAGCGAGCCGTCGCGCATCCTCGGGCTCGCGCCGCACGGCCCCACGGCAGGTGCCCTCGCGCATCTGGCGATCCTCGACGCCGAGCGGGAGGACGACATCGTCGTGCTATCGCCGCCGGTCCTCGCGACGATCCGCGCCGGAAATCTCGTGCACGCGCTGGGAGATGGCGTTGCCGTCGGGCCGCTCAACAAGTGTCAGTGACGCGCTGCTCGCGCATCGTCGGCATGATGGGTATGCTTCTTGCCCCTTGAAGCAGACGTGGCAAACCGTAATCGACTCATGACGACGTCACGGATTTGCGCTGCCGCGCTGCTCCTCGCGGCGACCTCGACGGCGCAAGAAGCGCCGCCCAACGCGGCGCCCATTTCCGCTGCAGCGACGGACCCGTCGCAAGCGGCGGCCGCGGATACGCCTGTGGCGAATGCGCCGCCGGTTCAAGCCAACGTGCCCCAGGCAAACCCCTGGTACTCGAACAGCGCTGAACCCGTTCCGGCCAACGGGCAGACGAACCCCTGGTACTCGAACAGCGCTGCCCCAACCGTCCCTACTGCACAGCCGAATGTCTGGTATTCGGACAGCACTGCTCCCCTGCCGGCAGGTCAAGCCAATGTCTGGTACTCGAACAGCACCGATCCCCGGCAGGCGATCCAGCCCACGGCGTCCTGGTACTCGAACAGCACCGATCCCGATCCGGCGCGAGCCGGGAGCGCGGGCAGCTTCACCGCGGCGCCGACGCCGTCCCCCGCGTACGTCACATGGTCGCCGATTTTTGGTCCCATGGTCGTCGTGCCGCCGGTACCCGCCGCAACCGCAGCGGCGGGAGCTACCGCGACGGGCGCTGCCGCAGCGACGTCACCCACGACGCCAGGAACGACCGCGGCGTCAGCAACGAACCCTGCAGCAGCGCCCGGTACGACCGGCGTAGCAGCGACGAACCCTGCAGCCATGCCGGGTACGACCGGCGTAGCAGCAACGAACCCTGCAGCCATGCCGGCGACGGGCGCCGCGTCGGCACCGTTGATGTCCGTCCAACCGGTTCCCGCGTCCATGGCCGGCGCGGTTCCCGCGGTGCCCATCGCGGGTGGAGTTCCGGTCGCCGTTCCGGCGAGCAGCGCCGCTCCGGCGGCAGCGACCACCGTGGCGCCCGCACAGACGGCACCCGCGGCGACGTCACCTGCCGCACCTGCTGCGCCAACGTCGAGCTCCGAGGCAGCGCCGCTGGCACCTTCGAGCAACGACAACGACAACACTCCGCCGAACGCGCCGCCGCCTTCCGACGTGGGCACCGTCACGATGGGCCTCGCGGCGAGCGGAACGACTCCGTCGCGTCCGGCGAGTGAAGTCGCGACGGAGATCAACGCCGACTACGAGGGCTTCGGAGTGGTCGTCCTCAAGTTCGCGTTCGTCGCTCTCATGGGCCTCGCAGTGTGCATGGCAGCTACGGGCGTGATCATCGCCGTCGCCCTCGGTTTTCGCGGGATCTCCAGCCGCTCGCACCAGCACGGACACTGACGCGGCGCCGCGGATGAGCGTCAGCGGGCGCTCGGGCCCGGCGCATTCACCGGATGCTGCGTCGACACCGCCGGCTTCCTCATCTCGAGGTCGAGCGACGGCCGCTGCAGGCGTTCCCCGAGCGGCGCTAGCACGACCTGAGCTCCCGACTCGATCGACCGGCGCAGCGCCTCGATGACGCGGATGTCGCGCGTCCCCTCCTCGGCCGAGGGCTCCGGATCCTCGTCGTTCAGGATGCACCGCGAAAAGTAGACGAGCTCGGGCGCGAACTGATCGCGCTTGCTGAAGGGCTCGCGCTTCGTCTTGCCGCCGATCGTGAGGTAGTGGACGTTCTCTCCCGCGTACTCGAACGCGGGCTCGAGCCGGAGGTCGCCTCTGTCGCCCACGATGCGATAGCTCGATACGTCCGCCGTGCTGTTGCTCACCGAGAACTGCGCGATACGACCGTCGGGGAACTTCATCGTCGCGACCGTCGTATCGTCGGTTCCCTCGCGCTGGATGGCAAAGGCGAACACCGACACCGGCTCTGCCTGGAAGAGATTCCGCGCAGCGTTGATGCAATACACGCCGAGATCGTAGACCGCTCCCCCGGAGAGACCCCCGTTGCGCCGAATGTCGCCCTCGCGCACGACGTGGGAGAAGAAGGACGAGAAGAGACGGAGCCGCCCGAGCTTCCCCGAGCGGACGATGTCGAGCGCGCGAAGATTCGCTTCCTCGAAATGGAGCCGGTACGCGACCATCAGCTTGACGGAGCTCTCGCGACAGGCGTCGCGGATCGCCTCGCAGTCCGTCACGGTGGGCGCGAGCGGCTTCTCGCACAGCACATGGACGCCCTTCGCCGCCGCGCGAACGGCGTACTCGCGATGCAGCGAGTTTGGCGTCGCGACGTAGACGGCGTCGACGTCCGCGCGTTCGATCACGTCCTCGAGCTCGGCATAGTCCCCGTCGGCCTGGAGCAAGTAACGCTCGCGCAGTGCAGCGCGCTTCTCGATGTCTCCCGAGACGACGGCTACCAGCTCCGAGTTCTCGCGAGCGTGATGAAAGGCGGGTAACGCCGCGACTTGCGCGATGTTCCCGGCCCCGACGACGGCATAGCGCACTCTCTTTCTTGCAGAGCTCATGAAAAAACCCGGTGCACGTCCCGCGCCAGCGACACTCGATGCGGACTTCCCGTGAAATCCGCACCGAGGAGGCTTCACCGCGCGTGTCTCACTCTGGAGACTCGTCGTGACCGGGCCAATTTTGCCCCGCTAGCCACCGATACAGAGCGCGCCGGTGCGGCATGCCGCGACACGGCTCAGCGTATCGATCGGATTGCCACAGTCCTCGGCATGGATCTTATCGAGGCACTCATGGAGCTTCGGGCGATCGACGCCGTGCTTGCAATCGCTCAGGTTGATGTCGCTCTGGGTCGTGCCGTCGAGCTTCGACGTGCAAGCGTCTCGGGTGGCGTACGTCTTGTCCGCTCCCACGTTGCTGCAGCGCTCTTCCCGGTCACACCGCGCGGTCACGATGTCCTTGATCGCGCCCTTCATGTTCGCTTCCGGGCTGCTCGGCACCTGATCGACCACGGGGGCCGGCTCGTTGTTCCGGTTGCAGCCAGAGAACCCCACGAGCAACAGACCGAACGCACCGACCGTCATCATACGCATACCGTTCATCACGCTTCCCTTTCGAGGGCCCGCGGCGCGCGTTCGACCTGAACGACGGCGTCGAGCGGGGAGGCGTATCGCAACGTCCGTGCCATGAGCGCCGTTCGAAACGACGGCGCTCACGGGGGAACGCGGACGGCAGATTCGTCCATCGGTGTGGTCGAATTGTCTCGACCGGCGGATCGACTCAGAACTTCGTGCAGTACGTCGGGAAACTCGCGGGCAGCCCGCCGGCGTACGGATCGGGAGTGACGCCGAAGGGATGCGCCTTGAGATAGGTCCACTGATCGGCGATGAGATCCGTCGGCGCCTGGCAATGACCACCACCGTGGTTGCAGTCGACTGCGTCGCCACCGGCGTTCTTCACGCCCCGGCACGCGGCGGTGCTGGTGTCGGTGAACGAGACCCCCACCACGTCGCTCGAGCCGCCGTGGGCGGTGATGATCGACGGAATGTGAGACGGATCCTCGAACTTACTCACGAAGAACGAGATGATCCCGCCGGAGTTCGGCATCGCGCCGGCGAGGTAGCTCGACCGCAGATACGCCATCGAGCCCGCTTGCAGGCCGCCGGCGCTGCAACCTGCCGTATAGACGCGGTGCGTGTCGAGGTTGAGCTGCTGATTGGCGCACGCCAGAATGACGTCTGCCATCTTGAAGTCGTCGGTGTACCAGACGTTGTTGCCGGTGGTCGTGCCCGTCGCGAGCGACGTCGTGAACGAGGCGACGATACCGCCGTCTGCCGTGATCTCGTTGAGCGCGCCACCGAGCAGTGAAGCCTCGGACGACGAGCTCCCGGTTCCGTGCCAGTAAAACATCACCGAGCCCTTCTTGGCCGTCTGCTTCTGACCGACCCAGAGCTGCACCTGTTGACCGAGGACGGTGACGTTGCCGGTCTTGAGCACCGGGCAATCGGTGGGCGCCGCGGGGATCCTGGGTTCGCCCACGGTGGTGACGGAGCCGCCTGCGCCCGTGACGCCGCCAGTGCCGACGCTGCCGCCCGCGCCGACGCTGCCACCGGTACCAGCCTTGCCGCCGGTGCCGACGCTGCCGCCGGTGCCCGTCGCGCCGCCAGTGCCGACCTTGCCGCCGGTGCCGACGCTGCCGCCGGTGCCGACGCTGCCGCCGGTGCCGACGCTGCCGCCCGCGCCGACGCTCCCGCCAGTGCCGACACTGCCGCCCGCGCCGACCTTGCCGCCGGTTCCGACGCTGCCGCCGTTGCCCGTCGCGCCGCCAGTGCCGACGCTGCCGCCTGCTCCCGTCGCGCCGCCAGTGCCGCCGCCCGTGGGGCACTCACTCTGGTTGTTCGAGTACGAACCAGGAGCGATCTGGTAGAGCGTCGTTCGCTGCGTCGGCGAAAAGCCGAGGCTCTCGTTGGTCCCCGTCGCGAAGTAGCCCGGGAACTGGAAGAAGAGGAACGTGACGCTCTTCGTGTACGCACGGCCTGCTTGGACGTGCTGCGCGTTGGTCGCCGTCGTCGGAAGGCACGACGCGAGCTCGTCCGGGCCGCTCTGTTCGACCTGGGTTTCATCGACCGCGCTGGCCCCGCTACATCCAGAGGCCAGACCCAGCACCAGCACGGCAACGATCGATCGAACTCGCATCGCAGGCTCCTTCCCCGGGCGGCGTGTTTCCGCCGGAAGTCGGACCCTATAGGCATTTCCTCAGCAGCCAAACAGGCTTCTATCTGCCTGGATCATTGCACCGAACGCGGACGCATCGCGCAAGGGGGGCCTTGGCCCCCCCGCCGCTTCGCGGGCTCGCTTACTCGCAAGGGGGGCCTTGGCTCCCCGCAGCTTCGCGGGCTCGATTACTCGCAAGGGGGGCCTTGGCCCCCAGCAGCTTCGCCTTCGGCGAACTGCTCCCCCCGCCGCTTCGCGGGCTCGCAGCGCTCGCGGGCGAACTGCTCACCCTGCCGCTTCGCGGGCTCGCATCGCTCGCGCAGTTCCGCTTCTTTGATGCCTCAGGGACGACGGTTGCGTCGGTGCGGACTACTAAGACAGTGCCGACTCGACGTCGGAATCGGGCTCGGTCGGCGCCGTGTTGGAGTCGGACGGCGCGGGGTCGGAATCCGTCGGCGCGGCGGCGCGCCGCTCGGCTTCGATGATGCGCGCGATGAGCGTCATCAGCGGGGCGACACCTTCGTGCGTCGCGGCGCTGATCAGGTGAACCTCGACGCCCTCTGCCGCGAGCGTGTCGCGGAGCTCGGGATACGCCTCGCGCACATCCGGCAGATCTGCCTTGGTCAACGCCACGATCTCGCGGCGCTCGAGGAGCTCGGGGCTGTACTGCTCGAGCTCACGGCGGATCACGCGATAGTCGTTCAGCGGCGTTCGGTCGGGCTCGTCGTGAACGCTGACGAGATGGAGCAGGACCCGCGTGCGCTCGACGTGGCGGAGAAACCGATGGCCGAGCCCGACGCCGTCACTCGCGCCCTCGACCAGTCCAGGGAGATCGGCCATGACGAACGTGCGCCCGTGCTCGCCGACGTCGGGGACGTTCACCACGCCGAGGTGCGGCTCGAGCGTCGTGAACGGATAGTTGGCGACCTTGGGGTGCGCGAGGCTCACGGCGCTGATGAGGGTGCTCTTGCCGACGTTCGGAAATCCGACGAGCCCGACGTCCGCCATCACCTTGAGCTCGAGACGGAGGTTCCTGTGCTCTCCGGGGATGCCGGGAAGCGCGCGCCTGGGCGCTCGGTCGATCGACGTCGCGAAGTGCTTGTTCCCGAGGCCGCCCTTGCCGCCCTTCGCGGCGATGATCCGCTCGCGGTGGCGCGTAACCTCGAAGATGCGCTCCCCGCTGTCGGCGTCGTACGCGATGGTCCCGAGCGGGACACGGATGACGACGTCCTCGCCGCCGCGGCCGTAGCAGTCCTTCCCGCGTCCGTCCTCGCCGCGCTGGGCGCGGATCCGTTTCTGATGGGTGATGTCGTGGAGCGTGCCGAGCCCCTCGTCCCCCTCCACGAAGACGTCGCCGCCGTGTCCGCCGTCGCCGCCGGCAGGGCCGCCGAACGGCACCGATTTTTCGCGCCGAAAGGCGACCGCGCCGTTGCCGCCGTCGCCGGCCTCCACGGTCAGGGCGCATTCGTCCACGAAGTGCATGGGGCTCCTCTAGATGACGAGGGGGGCCCCGGCAACTCCGATGGGTACGGTGTTGACGCAGGGGGCCGTCCTCTGGACTAAAGTGGGCCGCGGATGCCCTCTTATCCCCCCGACGCGGCGCCGCGAAGCCTGCGCCCGACGAGCGATCGCATCGCGGTGGTCGTGAACGGCAATGCCCGGAGCGTCACCAGCGAGGTCATCTCGACCCTCGACCAGATCCTCCTCGGGGGCGATCTGTTCGTCTCCCGGCGGCTCGAGGAGGGCCCGGAGCTGGCCCGGACCATCATAAACCGTGGATACGGCACGGTTCTCACCGGGGGCGGGGACGGCACCTTCACCACCGTCCTGACCGACGTGGTGCGCGAGGCGCGCCGTCAGAGCAAGCCGCTTCCCCGGTTCGGATTCCTGAAGCTCGGGACCGGCAACGCGCTCGCCTGGGTGGTCGGCGCGAGCGGCGCGAAGAAGCGAGGGCTCGCGGCCGATATCCAGCGACTGCGGGAGGACGCCGGGAGCCGGCCGGTCCGGTTCATCGAGGTCGAGGACGTCATGGCGCCCTTCGCCGGCTTCGGCGTCGATGCCGTCGTGCTCCAGGACTACGACCTGGTGAAGAAGCGGCTCTCGAAGACGGTGCTGAAGCGAATCGCGCCCGGACCGCTGAGCTACGCGATCTCCACCGTCACCCGCTCCATACCGAGCTACTTCATCCGTCAGGTTCCTCATTGCCGCGTCATCAACGACGGCAGCGACGCGTTCCGTCTCGGGCCCAAGGGCGCGATCGTCGGCTTGCCCATCCCGCGCGGTCAGACCATCTACGAGGGGCCTGCGCGCATCGCCGCGCTGTCGACCATCCCGTACTACGGCTTCGGGCTCCGCGCGTTCCCCTACGCGGAAGAGCGACCGGATCGGATGAACCTGCGCATCTCGAGCATCACGCCGATCCCGTTCATCCGGAACTTTCGCGCCATCTGGCGCGGCGAGTACGAGAACGCCACGCACCTGTCGGACTATCTCGTCGACGCCGTCACCTTCGAGCTCGATCCGCCGACGCCGTTCCAGATCGGCGGAGATCCGCAGGGAGAGCGAGCGCGGGTGCAGGCGGTGCTCTCGCCGACCACGGTGCGCCTCGTCGATTTCTACGCGCCGCCGAGCGCGGCATGACCCGGAGCCGGCTCACCGCGCTCCTGCTCCTCTGTCCGTCCATCACGCTTGCCGCATCGGACGGCGGCGCGCCGCTCGAGGCCACGGCGTCGTGTGAGCGCAAGGCGACGAAGGGGCGCGTCATCTGCGACGTGGAGCTCGAGTCGACGGCCGCGCGCATAGCGTGGGCCGACGTCGTGGTCACGGATGCGCCCGCGTTCGCGCCGCCGCTCCGCTCGCGGGTCGGGATGGCCGACGCGCGAGCGCGCACCGAGCGTCGCGTGCGGCTTCCGGTGGCGCTCATCGCGACGTCGCTCGGACGCGGCGTCGTGAAGATGCGCGCGCGCGCCGTGCTCTGTCTGCCGGGCGACAGCGCGACGGCCGAGACGTGCCGCCCCGCGACGAAGGACGTCTCGGCGGACATCGTCGTCGGCACCGACGTCGAGCATTGAAGCGCTTAGCGAACGGCGCGCGCACAGCACGATCGACGCCCCCGCGCGGCGGGTAATTTTGCCCGGCTTCCGGCCTCGCTCTATTGGGCAGTGATGAACCTGCCGGGCAAGCTCGGACCCGTGACCCTCGGCGACGTGCTCGGAGCGCTCCATCGCGAGCGCGCGACGGGTGTCCTCGAGCTCACCGAGATGCACGGTTCGCAGAGCGGGCGTGTGCACCGGATCCACCTCGAGGGCGGTCTCGTCGGTCACGTCGAGTCGGGGATCGCGCAGGTCCGCTTCGGAGAGGTGCTCCGCGAGATCGGAGTCGTCGACGACGCCGTGCTGCGAAGGCTCTCCGAGCGACTCGTGCGTAGCTCGCCGAAGCTCGTCGGCCAGGTGCTGCTCGAGATGGGCGTCATCGGTACCCGCGAGGTCACGATGGGGCTCCGCGTCCAGCGTCGCTATCGCCTCGAGCGGCTCTTCCGTCTCGAGGGGGCGCGACTCGCGTTTCGCGTCGCGCGTGCGGGCTCCGGCAACTCGCTGCCGCCGCTCGAACCGACGCAGTTCCTTCATGGGCGTAGCCGGGCGCGTGCCACGACCGAGCGCGCCGGCGTGCGCCGCGATCCGGTACGCGCCCGCGCATTGTCGACCCTGGGCTTGCCCGACGGCGTCGGCGCCGACGAGGTGCGACGCGCCTTCCGCAAGCTCGCGGCGACGATGCACCCGGACCGCTTCCCGACGGCGGGCGAGGGGGAGCGCGCGACGATCATGCGCCGCTTCGCCGAGCTCAGCGCCGCGTATCACGTGCTCGTCGCCTGAACCGTTCCCCCGCGTCCCCGCATCGTAACCCTCCCCGACTGCGTGTGCCCTGGGGGACCTATCGACCGGCTCACACGGTAACGCTGTCTGATGTCGCCGTTACTTGGGGACTTCTAGGGATAACTGGGGGACCTCGGTCGGAGTCGGTCAGCGCTTTCCGGCAGGCGAGAGCCGGAGTGCCGGTGCGAGCTCGGAAAGATTGGAGATGACGAGGTCGGGCCCCGCACTCTGCAGCGTGTCGAGACTGCCGAAGCCGCCGAGCACGGCGACGGTGTAGGCGCCCGCAGCGCGACCGCAGGCGACGTCCTGCACGCCGTCCCCGACCATCGCGACCCGTGCGGCAGGGAGCCCGAGGAGCTCCGCGGCGCGCACCAAGGGCGCTCGATCCGGCTTCGACGTCAGGGTGTCCCCGCCGCCGACGACCGCCGCGAAGTGCTCCAATAAACCAAGTCGGGCCAGGACGAGATCCGCGATGGCCCGCGGCTTGTTGGTGCACACGGCGAGCGGAACGCCGTCGAACGCGTCGAGCATCGCGACCGCGTGCGGCATGGGCACCGTGAAGTCGACGGGGTTCGCCTCGTAGTGCGCGAGGTACGTAGTGAGCACGGGATCGACCCGAGCGTCACCGGTGTTCATCCCGAGAGCGCGCGCGACGAGCAAGCGCGCGCCGTCTCCGACGAACGTCGCGATGACGTCGGCAGGGGGCGACGCGATGCCGTGCTCGGACAGCGCGACCTCGACCGCGCCGACGATGTCCCGCCGCGAGTCGACGAGCGTGCCGTCGAGGTCGAACACCACGCCCGCGACGCAGAGCCCGTGCGCGGCGTCTTCGCGCTCACTCACCGTCGGTTCTGTGGACGGCGTGCCCGACGAAGAAGGGGCCCATCTGCACGATGAACTCCGACGTCTGTCGCGTCTTTCGCATCGCCTGCACGACGTGTGACAGCGGGTGGAGCTCCTTGCCGATGAGACCTATGACGAACTCGTTGTCGTTCGCGTCGAGCCCGTGACACGCGAGCCGGATGTCGTGCGCGAGGTCGGCAGCGCCGTACGCCTTACCGATCTCGGCGTGCTCGCGCATGATGCCGCCCTTCTCGCGCGGTTCGAGACGCTCGAACGCGCCGTTACGGCGGAGCGGATACCAGACGGCCCACGGCCACGTCTCGTTCAGCGCCGTCTCGCGCGGGCGGCGGAGGAGCCAGTACTCGAGGTCCGATTCGTAGCCCGACGAGTACGTGCGGCCGAGCATCGTGAGCTCGGGACGGAGCCGGAGCGCGCCGTCACCGGCCTCTTCCAGCGCCGGGCGCACACGCGTCACGAACGTCGCGGGATCTTCGCTGAACGTGAGGAGGCCGAAGCCCGTCGGATGGTTCGCATCGGCGTAGAGGACCGAGGCGACCTTGCGACGAGCGAGCGCTTCACCGACCGAGCCGACGACCTTCGCGTTCGCGGTGCCGGGCGCCGCTTCGAAGGCGAGCAGCTGCATGAACAGGCGCCGATTCATCGTCTGCGGGACGCCGTCTCGCGGAGCGCCGCGTTCGGAAACGTCGACGTCGACCGCCGGTGCGGGGTGCAGATGGGCGCCGCTCATGACAGAGGGAGATACAACGGTTTCAGGACGAGGGCGAGGCCACGAGGGGCTTTCGCGGCCGCCCTCCGGTGCTAGGCTCGGCCGCTCGCCCGCGCCATGCCGATTTCCACGCCTCCCCCCGTCGATCCCGCGTCCGCCGCGGCGCCCGCGAGAATCCGCGGCAACGGAGCTCTCGCACATCCGCTCCCGGCCGGAATGCGTGACCTTTTGCCGGTCGAGGCGTCGCGTCAGCTCGCCCTGAGCCGCGCGGTGCTCGAGAGCTTCGAGCGGTTCGGCTACGAGCCTGTCAGCGTACCGCCGTTCGAGTACGCCGAGGTACTCGAGCACGACATCGGGCCGCTCGACGCAGGGCAGGTGCTCCGTTTCGTCGAACCAGAGACGGGAGAGGTCGTCGCGCTGCGACCCGACATGACGCCGCAGATCGCGCGCCTCGTCGCGACGCGTCTCGTCGACTCGCCGCCTCCGGTGCGGCTCTGTTACGAGGGCGCCGTGGTTCGCAGGCGCGTCGAACGCGCGCGCCGCGAGCGTCAGATCCAGCAAGCGGGGTTCGAGCTGGTCGGCAAGGGTGGCCCCCAGGGCGACCTCGAGGTGCTGAGCGTCGCGGCTTCGGCCGTTCGCGCCACCGGCCTCGCCGCGTTCACGCTCGATCTCGGACACGCGAAGGTCGCCGGTTCGCTCATCGCGAGCGCGACGCCCGAGGGGCGCGGCAAGATCGTCGAGGCGCTCGCCACCAAGGACGAAGAAGAGACGCGGCGTCGCGCCGAGCGCGCCGGCATCCGCGGTCGTGAGCTCGACGCCCTCGTGGCGCTGCCCGGTCTCTACGGCGGACACGAAGTGTGGGCCCGCGCCGATCGCGTCCTCGCCGGAACGCCGGCCGAGACGCCCGCGCGCGAGCTCCGGAAGCTCTACGACGATGCGGTCGCGACGAGCCTCTGGCCGAGCGTCGTAGTCGACCTCGGCGAGACGTGGAACTTCGCGTACTACACCGGGATGCTCTTCCAGGTGCTCGCGGAAGGGCCGGGGGAGGCCGTCGGTTCCGGCGGTCGCTACGACAGTCTCTTCGATCGCTTCGGCGGCGCAAGGCCCGCGGCCGGCTTCGCGATCGACGTCGGCAATCTCATCTGGGCGCTCGATCGCGCGGGGCAGATCGGCGCGACCCGCGCGAAGCTCCTCGTCGCGACCGAACCGGGTGAGGAGCCGTTCGGCGACGCGGTGCTCTCCGAGCTCCGGCGTCGCGGCATCCACTGCGCCGGCGGCGACGTGGTGACCGGCCTCTCCTACGCGAGAGCATGGCGTTACTCGCACTACGTCGTCGCGTCCGAGCGCGGTTCCGCGCTCACGTCGCTCGACACAGGGACCACGACCTCGATGCAAAACTCCGCTCCCCGCGAGGTGGCAGAAGCCGCCCTCGCAATCATCAAGAGACCCAAAGCAGCGAACAGCGAGGGCACGTAGGATGCCGTGCGTCGTAGTGATCGGCGCCCAGTGGGGCGACGAAGGTAAGGGAAAGATCGTCGATTTCTACACCGACAGCGCCGACATGGTCGTGCGCTGGGGTGGAGGTCCGAACGCCGGTCATACGCTGGTCGTCGGTGACGAGAAGGTGGTCGTGCGGCTCTTGCCGAGCGGCATCCTGCGCGAGAACACGCGCTGCGTGATCGGCCAGGGGATGGTGCTCGATCTGCCGGTCCTCTTCGGCGAGATCGACGGCCTCGAGAAGCGCGGGAAGAAGGGCGTCGAGGAGCGGCTCGTCGTCAGTAACCGCGCGCACCTGGTGCTGCCGTATCACATCCTCGTCGACGGTCTCCGCGAAGAGAAGCAGGGCATCGGCACGACGAAGAAGGGCATCGGCCCGGCCTACGAGGACAAGATGCGGAGGACCGGGATCCGCACCGGTGATCTCGTCGAGTTCGACGGCGTCGCGCAGAAGGTCGAGGCCGCGCTCGCGCATTGGGCTCCGATCATCGAGTCGTTCGGCGAGAAGGTGCCGTCCGTCGACTCGATCGTGACCCCACTCGAGCCGATGGCGAAGCGGATCGCGCCGTTCCTCGCGGACACGTCGCTCCTCGTGAACCGCGCCATCGGCAAGAAAGAGAACATCTTGATGGAGGGTGCGCAGGGCACGCTCCTCGACATCGACCACGGTACGTACCCGTACGTGACGTCGAGCTCGCCGGTGTCCGGCGGAGCCGCGGTCGGCGCGGGCATCGGTCCGAACCGGATCGACACCGTGGTCGGCATCGTCAAGGCGTACACGACGCGCGTCGGTGGCGGCCCCTTCCCGACGGAGCTCGACGACGCCGACGGCATTCACCTCCGTGAAGCGGGCGCCGAGTTCGGCTCGGTGACGGGGCGACCGCGTCGCACCGGGTGGCTCGATCTGCCGGCTCTCCGCTATGCCGCCCGCGTGAACGGCCTCGACGGCCTCGCGGTCACGAAGCTCGACGTCCTCACCGGCCTTCGCCGTCTCAAGGTCTGCGTCGCGTACGACACCCCGAGTGGTCGCACGGACGAGCTGCCCATCGACCTTCTCCACGTCCCGGGCCGGGCGACTCCCGTGTACGAGGAGCTCGAGGGCTGGACGGAGACCCTCGGTAACGTCGAGAAGCTCGAGGACCTGCCGAAGACCGCGCAGAAATACGTCGACTTCCTGGCGAAGGGGACGGGCGTGCCGCTCTACCTGGTGAGCGTCGGCGCTCGCCGCAAGGAGACCATCGTGCTCCATCACCCTTTCTCAGGGCGCGCTGCTCCCTGAGCGCGCCGGGCTCGAGCCGATGGTCTCCACCGCTCGACGCTCTGCCGCTCTGAAGACGGCTCTCGCCGCGGCGCTGTCGCTCCTGCCGGCGCCGCGCGCCGTTGCGGCGGAAGACCGTGCCGTCGATCTCGTCGCGGTAGCGCGCGCCGGGGCGCGCCCGAAGGAGTGCGGCGGTGCGACACGCGCGCGCGGCAACCGCTGGGACCGCGCAAAATCGCCGGGCCTCGAGCGGTACTGTGACGTGCTCGCGCGTGGCTACGGGCGGCTCTCGACGTCACCCAACGACGCGCTCGCGCTCGCGATGGAGGCGTCGAAGCTCATGCCGTCGCTGTCCGCGCCGCTCGTGCTCGCGGCGCGCGCACAGGTCGCGCTCGGTGCGTTCCCGGACGCCTACGCGCTCTTCGGTCGCGCCACGGCGAGCGGGCGCGCAGGGCTCGAGGCCCCGGGCGCGCTTCACGATCTCGCCGTCGCCGCCGCGAAGACCGGTCACGCCGTCGAGGCGCTCGACGCCTACCGTGCGCTCGCTCCGCGCGCAGGGCTCTTCGACGACCCGGAAGAAGCGCTTCGCGTCTTCGTCGAGGGCGCCTTCGTCGCGATGGCGGCGGGGCCGGAGCATCTGACCGAGGCCGTCGGGTACCTCGACGAGGCGCGCCGCATGCCGAAGGTGCCGGAGCTCGAGAACTATCTGCTCGGCGCGCTGTCGCTCGCGCTCGACCGGCAAGGCCGACACAACGAGGCGACCGGGATCGCCGCCGAGTCCGCCGGACCCTGGCAGCTCGAGAGCGAGCGGAGCGCGGGCGCGAAGCTCTTACGCCCGCGCCCCGTTCTTCCCGACGGGGAGCTCGACGCGATGATCGCCATGCTCGCCGAACGTCGCGACCGCGATCTGGCGCTCGAGCGCTGGCAGGCCTTCCTCGATTCTCCCGCCGGAAAATCCGGACCCTTCGCCGCGCACGCCCGAGCGCAACGCGACGGACTGAAGCACAAGGCCAGGTGATGCGACTCTCGCCGCTCCTCGTTCCTCTCGTCCTGTGCATCGCATCTTCTGCGACGGCCGCTCCGTCGTTCTGGGACGCCGTTCGTGACCCGTCGCGCGCCCGCGTGGAGCGCGCACTGACGCAAGCGCTCCGCGCCCGCGAACCGCGGGAAATCCCGCCCGAGGCGCTGGACTTGCTATCCGAGGAGGAGCGGGCGGCGCTCGCGCTCCGTGCCGTGGCGATCCTCCAGGAAGCGGGCGGGGAAGCGCTGAACGATCCCGAGGTCTCGTTCTTCCTCGGGGACTCGCTGGTCCTCGCCGATCACGGGCAGGACGAGGAAGCGCGCCGCATCCTTCGCCGTGCGCTCGCTGCCCAGCCGGACTCGCCGGAGGCCGCGCACGCCTGGTTCCAGGTGGGCATCGCGTCGAACCGGTTGCGCCAGTTCGACGCGGAGCGCGCGGCGTACTCGTCGGCGCTGCGCCTGCAGTGGGATCGCAACCAGCGCTCCACCATCTACATGAATCGCGGCGAGGCAGGCATGTCCCTCGGTCTCCTGAAGGAGGCTCGCGCCGATTACGAGGCGGCGCTCGCCCTGACCGACGACTCCGAGATTCACGCGCTCTCGGCGTGGGGGCTCGCCGTGGCTCTCGCTCGCGACGAAGACCTGCCCGACGCGCTCCGGCGCGCCTGGGAGGCGAGTCAGTTCCGGTTCCGGGATCCCGAGGGCAACGCCGTGAGCGCACTCGAGTTGCCCGGCGTCTTCTACACGCCGGACTACGAGGTCTACTTTTACCGGGCACTCGGCGCGATGGCCGCTGCGGAGCACGCCGACAAGGCCGAGGAGCGAAAGACGGAGCTCGAGTGGGCCGTGTCTCAGTGGCAGCGCTACCTCGCCGAGGCGCGTCCTGCCGGCGATCGCTGGACGTCGAACGTCGAGTTTCACCTGACGTGGTGCCAGCGTCGCCTCGGCAAGCGCTGAACCTAGCGCGTTACGCTGCCTGGCGACGGGACTCGGGCGGGCCGGCGGGCTTCGCCAACAAGATACGGCTGACGCTCTCGGCGTCCTCCACCGACTCTAGTACCGGACGGAGCTGCGGCCCGAGGTCCTGTTCGCCGAAGGCCCCGCCGATCGCGAGCGCGCGCGCCCTTGGACCGTCGAGAACCAAAAACACGTCGGTCATCCCGCTCGCGCCCGGCGTCGGAATGACGTCCACGATGCGCTCGCGGTCGAGATGGAGCTCCTCGCGCCCGCGCTGGATGAGGACGCGGCGATCCGTGATGAGGTACCGCGTTCGATCGAGCTGGCGAAGCGGCTGCACGAGCCCCTCGACGGCCAGGTACACGGCCGCGCCGAGGACGAGCAAGAGTGAGATCCCTTCGGCGACGAGGAGCGCTGCGAACGGCGCTTCTCGCAGGCCGGCGGCGACGAGCGCCCTGGCGTTCGGGATGGAGCGATAGAGCATCGCTCCGAAGGTGTAGAAGAGCACCACGGAGAGGCCGAGCAGACTGAGCTCACGGCGCCCGCGCGGCAGGCGCGTATGCGCGGTGCGGCGCGGCTGTGCAGACCACACGACGCGCTCGCCGTCGTCGAGCCGCTGCGTCAGCGGACGATCACCGGAGTGGTGATCGATCGACGTCTCGGCGCCGCGGATGATCGCCCACACGCGATCCGGCGCGACGACGCCGCGAAGCTGCAGCAGGAGCCTTCGACGGAGCGCGCCGGTCGGCACCGCGCGCACCAGATCCATGTCGCCCACTCCCGCGCTCGAGCCGCTCCAGCGGATGCGCGCGAAGCTTATCGCGCGTCGCTCGATCGAACGACGGAACGGGCCGCGCTGCATCACGACGTGGCGCTCGGTGACGATGTACTCGACCTTCTCGAGCCAGATCTTCGGCGCCTGGAGCGCCATGACGCCGAGCACCGTCGCCCACCCCGCGAAGACGAACGACTCGGTCGGCGTCACGTGCAGCGCGAGAGAGATGACGACGCTGAAGCACAGCGACACCGCCGCGAGCGCGAAGAGCAGGAACGCGACGGCGCGGAGCGTAGGAGGCGCTTCGAGCACCTTGGGGGTGCCGCGCCATATGATTCGCTCGCCGAGGACCGCGTCACGACTCATCGTGAGATATCTAGAGTTTCGACCAGTTCTGCGATTCGTAAAGGGGTTCTTTTATTTTCCGTTCCCGGCAGAACGAGAATCAGCGAGCGGGCGAGACGAAGACGACCTCGACGCGTTCGTTTCGCGTCGCGTCTCGTCCTGGAATCGCGATGGGCAGGGTGTCCCCGACCGCCTTGGCTTCAACGCGGCTCGCCCCCGCGGCCCGGAGCGCTTCTGCCGCAGCGGTAGCGTGCTCGGTGTCGGCGTCCACGGCGCGCCCGTGCGCTCCATGGACCACGACGAGCAAGGGGAAGGCGGGATGTGCCTTCGACACCTGGCCTAGCGCGACGAGGCGTTCACGCGCCGGCGCGGCCAGCGAGGCTCCGTCGAAAGCATTTCGGACCACGACGGAAACCCCCCGGTCATCTCGGCTCGGTTCGAGGGATGCCTTGCCGAGCTCGTCGAGGAGCGCGTCCGCGGCGCCGGACTCGGGTGCAGCCTGGGCCGTGGGGCGTCGCGCCTCGGTCAGTGCGGTCAGACACGTCGATCGAAGACGGATGGCGGCGTCGATGGGCGGGTGGACGGGGTGCTTGTCGAGCTCGGCGTCGAGCTCGTCGAGGGCCTTGAAGGCGTCGGCCGGTCCGGCAATCTGAGCCGAGAGCATCTGGGCCGCGACGCAGAGCAATCGTGCCTCGGTGGAGAGAGCGCGCGCCGCGGCGAGCCGGGCGCCCTCGCGGTCGACCGAAGCGGGCTCACTCGGCGCGAGCGGCACCGCGTCGCGAGCGACGCGCACCCGCGTCTCGAGGTCGTCCGCCTCGGCGGCGATGCGACGTTGCTCCTCGTCGATGGTCGCAAAGTCGTGGCCCTCGAGCGCGAGCTTTTTCGATGCGGCGTCGAGGCGCTGCTCTGCCCGGGCGAGCCGTGCGAGCGCGTCGGCGTGAGCGTAGGCGGCCAGTGCCTGCTCTCCGAGGAGCTCCGAACCGGCCCGGTCACCCTTGTCGTACGTGTCTTCGGCGTCGCGGCGAAGCTTCTCGGCGACGAGGTACGCTTGGGGAGCGAGAGCAGCGGCCTGCTTCACTGCAGCGGCTTCCCGTGTCCGGTCCACCTCGGCGAGGATCGTGGGGCGCGGCAAGGACGAGCATCCCGCAGTGAGCGCGAGCGCGAACAGAAAACGACGCATCAATCGTGCTCCGGCGCGGGCGTCTTCGGCTTGCCTGAGGGGGCCTTCGGACCGTGGCCCTTGGCGGGCGCGGTCGGTGGTGGGGGAGGGGGTTCGTGCTCGAGCTGCTCGATGGCTTCCTTTGCACGCCCGCGCCGCGCCGCCGTCTCTTCGAGGAGCGCGCGCCCGCGAACCGTCTTCGTGTCGAGCTCGTCGAGCGTCTGCTCCGTCGAGCGCGCCTTCTCTTCCATCGTCGATGCGCGGATGAGGTCGAGCGCGACGCGCGTCCATTCGTGGGCCAGCGCCCGCGCGAGGCGAGCGTGCGCGGTGTCGCCGGCGTGGTCCATCGACTGCGCGCGCTTCAGCGCGTCCTCGGCACGGAGCAGCGGATCGTGGATCAGCGCCGCGTGGGCGGTGTCGCGCGACAGCTCCGCGACGGCGCTCTCGTCGTCGGACGGCGCGGCCGTGACCGTACCTGAAAGACCCGCCACCCCCGCCACGACGGCGAGGGTGCACCAATGAACGCGCGCCGGACCAAACACGCCAGGCAAGAAGCCACGATAAACAGACGCGGTCAAGCAGAGGACGGCACAATGGCGGTGCCGAAGGAGTCCGTTCCGCGCTATATCCGGGCATTCGAAGAGGCGGTAAGTGAGCACCAACCGGGCGAGCTGGGACGAGTACTTCATGGCGATCGCGCAGCAAGTCGCGACTCGCTCGACCTGTGACCGCAAGCACGTCGGCGCGGTGATCGTGCGGGATCGAATGATCCTGACGACCGGCTACAACGGCTCGATCCGTGGCCTCCCCCACTGTGACGACGTGGGCCACCTCATGGAAGACGGGCACTGCGTCCGGACGACCCACGCCGAAGCGAACGCGCTCATCCAGGCGGCGCGAAACGGCGTCAGCGTCGACCGCGCCGGCATCTACGTGACCGCGTCGCCGTGCTTCGGGTGCTTCAAGCTGATCGCAAACGCCGGCCTGGGCCGCATCGTCTTCGGTGAGTTCTATCGCGACGAGCGGATCTTCGACTTTTCGCGCCAGCTCGGGCTCGAGCTCGTGCATCTGCCGCCCGAGGGCGCTGCGGCGGTGAAGCCGTGAACGCGCTCCGGGTGGCGGTGGTCGCGGGAGGCGCGTCGAGCGAGGCCGGAGTGAGCCGCGCCTCGGCCGCCGGCGTGATGAAGGCGCTCGCCGACGCGGGGCACGCGCCGACGCTGTTCGAGCTCGACGTCGAGTTCCCGGGCAAGCTCCTCGCCGGCAAGTACGACGTCGTCTTCCCCGCGATCCACGGTCGCTTCGGGGAGGACGGGTGTCTCCAGGGTCTCCTCGAGATAATGGGCGTCCCGTACGTCGGCTCCGGCGTCATGGCGAGCGCGATCGCGATGAGCAAGCCGCACGCGAAGGCGATCCTCCGTCCGCTCGGCGTGCCGCTAGCCGCCGAGCTGGTCGTCCACGCCGGCGCAAACCTCGGAGACGCGGCGCGCGCCATCCGCGCGAAGGTCGGAGCAGCGGTGGTGGTCAAGCCCGCAGCCGGCGGATCGGCGATCGGCGTCGAGCCGATCGGCAAGGACGTCTCCGATGCGGAGCTCGCGGCGGCCCTCGGCCGCGTGCTCGCGCTCGACTCAGCCGCCCTCGTCGAGGAGTTCCGGCCCGGCAAGGAGGTCACCTGTGCCGTGCTCGAAGACGAGCACGGCGTGGCGGGAGCGCTGCCCCCGACCCTGATCCTGCCGAAGGCCGCCGGCTGGTACGACTTCAAGTCCAAGTACGCGCCGTCCGGCAGTGACCACCAGTGCCCGCCGCCCTTCCCGAGCTCGCTCATCGAGCGGATCTCCGCGCTCGCCGTCACCGCCCACGAAGCGCTCGGCTGTCGAGACCTCTCTCGCGTGGATTTCGTCGTCGACGACGACGCCGGCGACGTCACCGTCCTCGAGGTGAACACGCTCCCCGGCATGACGGCCACCAGCCTCTACCCCGAGGCGGCCGGCGTTGCGGGCATCTCGTTCCCTGCGCTCTGCGATCGTCTCGTGCGCCGCGCCTTCACCCGGCCTCGCCTGGCCGCGGCCGAGGGCCTCGCGATGCCGCTCTAGCTCGAGTCCACTAGAGCGATGGGCCATGGGCCCGTGTGACTCGAGCACGGATTGTCATGACGTGCATCGATTCGAAGAATCGATGCACTAACGCCTTGGTGCTACTTTCCGGTGCTCGCGCCGGATGACGAGCGGCGCGCGCGCAGACGGCCGAGGAGAGCGTCGCGGTCCGGCGGGGCGGACACCGTCTTCGCTCGGCCACGCATCCCACTCCGCGGCTTGGGCGGCGCATGCAGTGCAGTGGCGGGGCGCGCTGGCGCGATGGACACCGCGAGGAGATCGGGACCGAGCGACGTCGTGCTCGGCGCGGACATCGTGATCATCGGCGGCGTCGGCAGGGTGGGGACCAGAGGGAGAAGCGGCGGTGCGACGGGCGCGACCGCAGCGGCGATCGCGGGCGGCATGGCGCTGGTCCGTGCCGCAGGCGCAGCACTGGTCCTCGCCGTCGGCGGTGCGCTAGCCCTCGCGGGCGGCCTGGCGCTCGTTCTCGCAGGAGCGTCCGCGTTGCCCTCGGCGGCCTGCGCGTCGAGCTGCGCCTGATATGCGCGACGACGCACCTCGAGCGCGCGACGGAGCACGGCCTTCGCGTCCGCGTCGAGCTGACGGAAGCGCACCTTGAGACCGCCGGGAAAATCGTCGGACGGCGCGGTGTATTCGACGACGCGTCCCTCGCCGGTCACCACGGGTGTGCCGTCCTCGATCGCGATCGTGAAGCGAACGGCGACGCCGATGTCGTAGCTCTGGACGCCGATGAGAAACATCTCTTTGCGGTCGACCGTCCAGAAGTCACCTTCCAGATAGTCGTCGAGCGAGGCGTAGGGACGATGGATGCGGAGGTCGGGGAGCTCTTCCATTTTCTGTCTCGCGAGAGAGGGAGGTCCAACGTCGAAGTATACCGGGAACCCCGAGAAAATCCGCGCCCGCGAGTGCGGTTCGGGGCGCGTTCCTTCCCCCACATCGCATCCGCCTGGCACCCGCATCACACCCCGTGGTACCCGCATGCCGTGACGATGGGCACGACGGGCAGGAAGGTTTTGATCGTCGGTTCGGGCGGTCGTGAGCATGCGCTCGCGGCGCGGCTCCTTTCGTCCGGCTCGGTGCGCGAGGTCGTCGTGACTCCCGGAAATGCCGGCATCGAGTGGAGCGCTGCACGGAGCGTGAAGCCGCTTCGCCGCATCGAGGGAGACGCCTTCGACGTCGCGCGAGCGGAGAAGCCTGACCTCGTCGTGATCGGTCCCGAGGCGCCGCTGGTGAGCGGGCTCACGGACCGGCTTCGTGAGAACGGCGTTGCTGTCTTCGGCCCGTCGCGTGCGGCCGCGCAGCTCGAGGGGTCGAAGGCGTTCATGAAAGACTTCGTGCGGCGCGCCGGAATTCCGACCGCGCGGTACGAGGTCGTGCGCGACGCGGCGACGGCGAAGCGCGTCATCGAGAGCTTCGCCGTCCCGCCGGTCGTCAAGGCCGACGGGCTCTGCGCGGGCAAGGGCGTCGTGGTGGCCGGCACGCACGCCGAGGCGCTGGCCGCTGCCGAGACGATGCTCGACGGCGCCGCCTTCGGTGATGCGGGCCGCACCGTCGTCGTCGAGGAGCGGATCGCCGGAGCAGAGGCGAGTGTGCACGCGATCTGCGACGGCGAACGCGTGTTCGTCCTTCCGAGCGCGCAGGACCACAAGAGGATCGGCGACGGTGACACCGGACCGAACACCGGCGGCATGGGCGCGTACGCGCCCGCACCGCTCGTCACTCCCGCGATGACGGCGCGCATCGAGACCGACGTCTTCCAGCGAACCGTCGACAGGATGGCGGCGGAGGGCGCGCCGTTCGTGGGCGCTCTCTTCGCCGGGCTCATGATCACTCCCGACGGCGAACCGTATCTCCTCGAGTTCAACGTGCGCTTCGGCGATCCGGAGACGCAGGTGCTCATGAACGTCCTCGACGGCGATCTGGGCGACGCTCTCGACGGTGCGGCGCGCGGCCGACTCGACCGGAGCACGCTGTCCCTGTCGTCGCGCCACGCGCTCGCCGTCGTCCTCGCCGCCGCGGGTTATCCGGGGACGCCGCGAGGAGGCGACGTCATCAGCGGACTCGACGCGGCGGCCGCCCTCGAGGGTGTCGAAATTTACCACGCTGGTACCCGGCGAAGCGGGAACGACGTGCTCACTGCCGGCGGCCGCGTTCTCGGAGTTACCGGTCGAGGCGCGACGCTCGCTGAAGCCGCGGAGCGCGCGTACCGCGCGGTGGACCGGATCTCGTTCCCCGGGATGCAGTTTCGTCGGGACATCGGCGCCCGGGCCCGCTGAGCCTTCCGGCGTCGAGCAGCGTCGCTCGCTTTGTGATAGCCAACGGCCCGACATGGCCGACATCGCGCCGCTCAAGCCCCTCAGATACGCACCGGCCATCCTCGAGAAGGTCGTCGCTCCCCCCTACGACGTCATCGACGCCGAGCTCCGCGCGCGCCTCGGCGCTCGTCACCCCGAGAACGTCGTTCACGTCGATCTTCCTTCCGGAGAAGGTGACGCGCGCTACACGCATGCGCGCGACCTCTTCGAGTCGTGGCAGGCGCGAGGCGTGCTCGTGCGCGACGAGGTGCCGGCATACTACCGGTACTCGCAGAACTTCGAGCCGCCGGGCGGCGGCGCGCGGATCACGCGCAACGGTTTCTTCGCGCTGGTGCGCGCGGTTCCGTACTCCGAGCGACAGGTGCTGCCCCACGAGCGCACCCTGACCGGGCCCAAGGTCGACCGCATCGCGCTCTCTCGTGCGACGCGCGCCATTCTGTCCCCGCAGTTCATGCTGTACTCGGACCCCGAGCGAAGGCTCGACGCGGAGCTCGACTCCGGAACCGAGCTCGCGTCGTTTCGCACCGACGACGGCATCGAGCACCGGCTCTCGAAGGTGCAAGAAGCGAACGCCGTGTCGCGGATCACCGCGGCGCTCCGCTCCACGGCGCTCCTCATCGCCGACGGCCATCACCGCTACGAGACGGCGGTGTCGCTCGCGAAAGAGTTCGACGACGAGGCGCGCGCGTCGGGAAGGACGCCGTCGCCGCGTGGCGAGCATCTTTACACCTTCGCGATGCTGGCGAACGGAGACGATCCGGAGCTCGTCGTGTTCGCGACGCACCGTCTCGTTCATTCACTCGCGCAGTTCGACTTCGAGTCGATGCTCGGCGCGGCGGCCTCGCTCTTCGAGGTCCGGCGCATCACCGGCGGCCTCGACGCGGCGCGCGACGCCCTCGCTCGCGAGCGGCGTCCCGCCATCTGCGCCGTCGTGAAGGGAGGCGGCGCGGCGCTCCTCGTGCTCCGGGAGGACGTGGACCTGGGCCGGCACCCCGTGCTCGGCAAGCGCCCGGAGGTGCTACGAACGGCCGCCGTCTCGCTCCTTCATGACGGCGTCCTCGAGCATCTTCTCGGCATCACGCCCGAGGCGCAGGCGGCCAAGACGAACATCCGGTACCTCCAGGACCCGAGGCAGGCCGAGGGTCAGCTCGAGAGGGGAGAGGCCAACGTCCTCTTTCTGATGAATCCGACTCCGGTCTCGACGGTCCGCAAGATCGCGGAAGCCGGCGAAGTCATGCCGCAAAAATCCACCTTCTTCTATCCGAAGGTTCCGAGCGGGCTGCTCTTTCACACGCTTGCCACCGAGCGCGAGGTTGGGTGACCGATGAGCTCCCGAGATACGGTGCGAGCCCGCCCCGGCCGTCCTTGACCCACGCTGTCATCGACGTTACGCGAACACTCCCGAAAACGTTTACCAAACTCCCCGGAGACACATGGCCCGAGCAATGAATTTCAACGCAGGTCCGGCGGCGCTGCCACTCGAGGCGCTCGAGCGCGCTCAGCGCGAGCTGCTCGACTTTGCCGGCACGGGAATGAGCATCATCGAGCACAGCCATCGTGGCAAAACCTACGAGGCAGTGCATGCCGAGGCGGCGTCGCTCGTCCGGGAATTGCTCGCCGTGCCCGACACGCACCAGGTGCTGTTCCTTCAGGGCGGAGCGAGCCAGCAGTTCGCCGTCGTCCCGATGAACCTTCTCCCCGCCGGCAAGAGCGCCGACTACATCGTCACCGGCGCGTGGGGCAAGAAGGCCTACCAGGAGGCGAAGACGGTCGGCACCGTGCGTTCTGCCTGGAACGTCGATGCCGAGGCGAAGCCCGCGCGCGTGCCCACGCAGTCGGAGCTCCAGCTCGACGCGAACGCCGCGTACGTGCATCTCACCAGCAACGAGACGATCGGCGGCAACCAGTTCCACGAGTTCCCCGACACCGGCAAGGTGCCGCTCGTCGCCGACATGTCGAGCGACATCCTGTGGAAGCCGATCGACGTGTCGAAGTTCGCCCTCATCTACGCGGGCGCGCAGAAGAACATCGGCCCGAGCGGCGTCACCCTCGTGATCGTCCGCAAGGATCTCATCGAGAGCGGCCGCACCGACATCCCGAAGATCTTCCGCTACGCGACGCAGGCGGGTGAAAACTCGCTCTACAACACGCCGGCGACGTTCGCGATCTACCTGGTTCGCAACGTCCTCGACATCGTGAAGAAGGCCGGCGGCCTCCCCGCGATCGAGAAGCAGAACCGCGCGAAGGCGAAGCTCCTCTACGACGCCATCGACGGTCGTCCCGATTTCTACAAGGGCCCGGTCGACAAGGCCGCCCGCTCGACGATGAACGTCGTGTTCACGCTGCCGAACGAGGCCCTCGAAGGCGAGTTCCTCGCCGCCGCGAAGAAGCTGGGCATGGAAGGCCTCAAGGGCCACCGCTCCGTCGGCGGCATCCGCGCCTCGATTTACAACGCCGTTCAGCCGGAATGGGTCAAGGCACTCGCCGACCTCATGACGAGCTTCCACAAGGGAACGTGATGGCCAAGGTCCTCGTCAGCGATTCACTCAGCAAAGAAGGTCTCGAGCTCCTCAAGCAAGCGAAGGGCATCGAGGTCGAATACAAGCCCGGCCTCAACGAAGAAGAGCTCGCCAAGGCGCTCGCAGGCGTCGAGGGGCTCGTCATCCGGAGCGGCTCCAAGGTGACGGCGAAGGTCATCGAGGCAGCGGACAAGCTCCGCGTCGTCGGTCGTGCCGGTATCGGTATCGACAACGTCGACGTGAAGGCCGCTTCTCGCCGCGGCATCATCGTGATGAACACGCCGACCGGCAACGCCGTCACGACGGCCGAGCACGCGCTCGGGCTCCTCTTCTCGGTCGCCCGCAAGATCCCCCAGGCCTCCGCCTCCATGAAGGACGGCAAGTGGGAGAAGAAGGCGTTCGAGGGCCGCGAGCTCGCGGGCAAGACGCTCGGCGTCATCGGTCTCGGCAACATCGGCCGCATCGTCGCCGACCGCGCCCGTGGCCTCCGCATGGGGATCATCGGCTACGACCCGTTCATGACCGCGGAGCGCGCGGCGGAGCTCGGTATCGAGCTGGTCGCGCTGGACGACCTCTTCCGTCGCTCCGACGCGATCACGATCCACACCCCGCTCACCGCCGAGACGAAGGGCATCGTCAACGACACTTCCATCGGCAAGATGAAAAAGGGCGTCCTGCTCGTGAACTGCGCGCGCGGCGGTCTGTACGACGAGGACGCGCTCATCCGCGGGCTCGACTCGGGGCAGATCGGCGGCGTCGGTCTCGACGTCTTCCCGGAGGAGCCGCCCGGGCTCACCGACATCGTCAAGCACCCCAAGGTGGTCGTGACGCCGCACCTCGGCGCGTCGACCGAAGAGGCGCAGCTCCGCGTCGCCGTCGAGATCGCTCAGCAGGTCGTCTCGTACCTGCAGAGCGGCGAGATCGCGAACTCGGTCAACGTGCCGTCCGTCGCTCGAGAGATGGCGCCGGTGCTCGAGCCCTATCTCGCGCTCACGCGCAGGCTCGGCCAGTTCCTGTCGCAGGCGGACTCCGTGCGGCCGCGCACCATCGAGCTCGAGTGCGCGGGTGACGCGGCGGCGCTGCCGACCGCGCCGCTCGTCAACTCGGCGCTCGCCGGGCTCCTCGGCGCGTTCTTCGACGTTCCGGTGAACGCCGTGAACGCACCGCTCCTCGCCAAGGACGGCGGCATCGAGGTGCGCGATCAGCGCACGAACGAGGCCGGCGCCTTCGCGACGCTCGTCACCCTGACGCTCGTCTCGGCTGACGGAAAGCGCGCGTCGGCCGCCGGAACCCTCGCCGGCGATCGCACGCCGCGCCTCGTGCGCTGGAACAAGTTCGAGATGGAAGCGCACATCGACGGGCCGGTGCTCGTGGTGCGCAATCAAGACCGTCCCGGCGTCATCGGGACGGTGGGCACTCTGCTCGGAAATGCCGGCATCAACGTGTCGAGCATGCAGATGGGCAACGACAAGGCTGCTCGCGAGGCCGCCGCGCTGTGGGCGCTCGACTCTGCGCTTCCGAGCGCCGCCCTCGAGCAGATCCGGGCGACGAAGGACATCAGCCAGGCCATCGTCGTCACGCTCGGCTGAACGATATTGCTGGAAAGGGTCGCGCCATGCCGGCGCGGCCCGACGCGTTCGCCCGGCTCAGAAGAGCCGGGTAGCGCGGCCGGCGACGTGATGTCCCTCGGCGTTCTTCACGTTCGTCGAACCCACGACCAGGAGCGGGAGCGCCGCGAGCACCGCCGCGGCGCCGACCGACAGAATCGCGATCCCGGCCGTCTTCTCGGTCCCATCGCTCTTGATGGAGCCGAGGCCGAGCAGCGTGACCCCCGCGAACGACACGGGGAGACCTCCGGCTAGGCCCACGATGCCGAGCGTGCGCGCGGTTGCAGAGCCGCCCGACACGCGCAGGCGTGCGCTGCCAGCGCCAGGCTCCACCGTGAACGCGTTCGACGGTGTCATGGCCGGCGCACGGACCCGCATGTCGAGCCCATCCACGGGCAGTGGGCGGTCACAGGGCGCGGCGCAGAGCGGTCTCCAGCGCTCGTCGTCGATGCGACTCCGTCCCTCGAGCCACGCGCCGTCGTAATCGGAGGCCAGGTGCATCCACGCTTCGCCTTGACGTAGAGCCGGCGCGGGAGGCGGCGCCACGGGAAGGGGCTGCGGCGGGGCAGGCGGGCTCGCCGCCGGCATCGGCACTGGTGCAGGCGTCGCGCCCGGTGCAGGCATCGCGCCCAGTGTAGGCATCGCGCCCGGTGCAGGCGTCGCGGTTGCCAGAGGCACGGCGCCCGCCGGGACGCTCTGGGCCGTCGCGGCGTTTCCGTGAAGGAGCATCGCGACGAGGAGGCCGCCACTCTGTGCCGCCCTGATACCGAACATCGGCCGCAATCAACGCCCTCGCCGCGCCGGGCGCAAGCCCTGCCGTCGATGCCGGTTCGGTCCTCGTGGCGCGGTGCTCTGACCGGGAACCTGGCGGAGCGACACGCCGGAAAGTCGCAAATAGCTGGAAACCGCACCATCGCCCCCATGACGCGCGGTGCTTTTGACGGACCAGCAGGGAACGCGCTAGCGTGACGTGCTGGAGCCTTCGGCTTCGACGGTCGCGATGAAGTATCGCCTGAGATATCAGAGTCACGACATCGAGCTCGTCGATGGGGAGTTCGTGGTCGGGCGCGGCTCGGATTGCCAGCTCGCCCTGGACGACGCGCTCGTCTCCAGGCGCCACGCGATGCTCATCGTCGGCTCCGAAGATCTGCACATCGAGGATCTCGCGAGCCGCAACGGCGTCTGGGTCAACGGCGACAAGATAGACGCGAGGCGCAAGCTCACCGACGGCGACAGGGTCAAGATCGGCAGCCAGGAGATGGCCGTGCTGCGCGTCAATCGCGTTCCCTCCGCGACGCTCGCTCAGCCGGCCCCCACGCTTCGCGCCGACGCCTTCGGTCTGCTCGGCGGGCTCGCGGAGAAGGCTCTCGCGATGGGCCGCGGTGAGGAAGCCGAGCGCATCCTCAGCGTCCACATGACGAACATTCTCGACGACGCGAAGAGCGGCCGTAACATCGCCCCGGACACCGCCAAGATCGCGGCGCTGTACGCCGTGAAGCTCGGGTCCGCGACCGGGAAATCCCGGTGGATCGACTACGTCTTCGACCTGTACTCGATCGGCGCGCAGCCCTGTCCCGCCGAGGTCATCGACGAGCTCTACGCCGGCGCGCGCAAGGTGAAGGGCATCGACGTGGCCCGCCTCCGTTCGTACGTCGAGCTCCTGAAGAACAAGGTGAAGAGCCCCGCCGAGCGATTCCTGCTGAACCGCCTGGAAGGGCTCGAGCCCCTGATCCTGAAGTAGGACAGCAGCGCACGACGCGCGAGTGAGACGCGCTGCTGCGTCGATGTAGGACGTTCGACTTTCGCGACGGAACGTGGTCCGGAATGTCGCCGCGGGCTAAACTGACCGGTGAGTAGCCAGGTGCGTCCCACGAACGTCAGCAGCAAGCCGCCCGTCACGATGCCTCCCACTTCGGACGAGGGAGTAAAAGTCTACTTACGCTTCGGAGACCACGACGTGGAGCTCGGCTCGGGCGACACGATCCTCGGTCGTGGCCCGAGTAGCACCGTCGTGCTCGACGACTCTCTCGTGTCGCGAACGCACGCGAAGATCATCGTGCAGCGCGGCTCGGCGAGCATCGAAGATCTCGGCAGCTCGAACGGCGTGCTCGTCAACGGCGATCGCGTGACGGCGCGTCGAACATTGTCGAACGGTGATCGCGTCGTGCTGGGGCAGCAGAGCTTCACCGTCTCGATGCAGGTAGCGAGCGTGTCCCGCAGCGAGGCACGCGTCCTCGCCAGGACGCTCAGCGGTGCGCGTGAGTCGATCTCGCCGGACGCCGATCGGATCGGCCCGACCCGGCGCGGAGACGCGCTCGATCTGCTCTGTGGCGTCGCGGAGAAGATGCTCGCGCTCGGCCGCGCCGACGAGGCAGAACGTATCCTCGCGAGCTATCTGCGCAACATGCTGCAGGTGGCTCGCGGACGCGGTGAGGTCGATCCGCTCGCGGCCGAGAAGGCCGTGACGTACGCGGTGCGGATCGCGGACGTGTCCGGCAAGGGCGTGTGGGTCGACTATGCCTTCGACACCTACGCAGTGATGCGGCGTCCATTGCCGCCGACGCTCATCGAGAGGCTCTACGAGATCGTCCGTCGCGCGGCGCCGCTCAGCGCGAACGCTTTCCGCCAGTATCTGCTCGCGCTCCGTTCGGCCGAGCCGGAGATGGGGCCTGCCGATCGGTTTTTGATCCGGCGGATCGAGGGGCTCGAGGCGTTCGTCGCTCCGCGTTAGCCGTATCCGGTCTCGCGAGCGCGTACGAGGCCGCCTCGGCGATGGCGGCGCGCAGCGCCGGATCCTCGACGCGCGCGAGTCGCTCCTCGAGGCCGTCGGGGAGCTTCGCCTTCTGCGGCTCCTTTCGCTTGGTGACGACGGGCGGGGGCGGCCGCTCTTCGCTGACGTCGCCGATCCGGAAGCGAAGCTCCTTCACCTTGAAGCCGTCGGCGACGAGGCGCTCGATGATCACCGGCGACAGGAACGTCAGCTCCTGAGCCCACACCGACGACGCGACGTACACGGACAAGGTGCCGTCGCGAAGCGAAGCGGGCCGGGTGCGCGCGCCGATTCGATCGCCGAGGAGCGAGCGCCAGCGGTCACGATCGATGCGATCGTTCTTCGGACGGAGCCTTCCGCTCGCGCTGAGCAGGTTGCCGACCGTGGTCGGCTCATTCTTCCTGCCGTTCGAGCGTGTCATGGAGACGATGCTCATCTCGGGTTCGTCGCGACGTAAAGCAGAGCCTCGGTGCGCGACGCGGTTTCCGGCGAACGCGATGGAACGGTTCGTGATTTCGTGGACGCGTTTCGCTCGCCGCAGCGTTTCGCACGAACGACGATTGCCGGACGCCGCGCGCGGCGGTAGTCCCGACTGGTCCGGACATGGAGCGTTTTCAGTTCGAAGCGGTTCGCGATTTGCTCGGCATCCTGCGAGCGCTCTACGCCGCGGACCGGTCGCGGGGCGCGAACGCACGACGGCTCGGGCACATCCGCTCGGTCGCGGTCGAGCTGCGTCACGCGATGGAGCTCGCGCTGGAGCACGACGCCGGCACCGCGGGCCATCGTGCAGCGGTGCGGCGCGCAGAGCACGCGACGCGAAGGCTCGCCGATCTGGTTGACGTCACGACGCCGCTCGAGCCGATGTTGCTCGCGGCCGGGCAGCGCGTCCGTGTCGCGAGCGCTCCGCAGGCCGGCGCTCGCGATCTGAAGCGACGTGCTCGCAACGAGCGAAGTTGAGCGGCTCGCACGGACGCGAACGGGCTTCCGCCGTGCGCTAGCCGATCTTGAGGAGCTCCTTGACGGTCGCGATCACCTTGGGCGCCTGGATGGGCTTGGTGATGTAGGCATTGGCTCCGAGCCGAAGGGCGCGATCTCGATCCGCGCTGCCGCCTTCGGTCGTGATCACGACGATCGGCGTCTCCTTGTGAACGGGATCGGTGCGTACCCGCTGGATGAGCTTGAGCCCGTCCATGATGGGCATGTTGATGTCCGTCAGGATGATGTCGTACCGCGCGGACGCGAGCTTGCGCAGACCGTCGACGCCGTCGTCGGCCTCCGTCACGTGGAGATCCTTGATACGCCCGAGCGCGAACACGATGAGCTGGCGCATCATCGGCGAGTCCTCGACCACCAGACACGTGAAGTCTGCCATCAGCGACCCGCGTCTCCGAACGCCTCTGAACCGGGCAGCTTCTTCTCGGCCTGGGCGAACAGGCCCGAGCTCATCAAAGCCGCAGCTGCGTGCTGCCCGAGGAGCTTGAAGAGCTCGAAATCGACGGTCGAAAACTTCGTCTTCTGTGCAAAGCTGCGAAAGATGGCCACGACCCCGACGATATTATCGTCTATCTGCAACGGAAAGACCGCCGGCGGTTTTTCGATGCTCCCGAGGCTCGGGTCGGCCTCGTCGTCGATCCGCGCGACGCCGCTCCGCGCCACGTCTCCGAGCAACCCCTGCGCGATCTTCTCGGGGGCGGGCACGTCTTCTGGAAGACCGGAAGAGGCGATGGGGTCGAGCGCGCGGCCGTCCTTCCCCACCAGATAGACCCCGAACTGCTCGGCGCCGACGAGCTGCTCGAGGACCTCCTTCAGGCGGCGGGTGACCGCACGAGGAGACAGGCTCGAGTGGAGGCTGCTGCTCGCGACGAAGAGATTGGCGAGGTTCGCGAAGTCGTCTTCCATCTCGTGGAAGCGGGCGTTGAAGTCCGACGTCACTTCCTCGACCCGCCGGTAGTGCGAGAGGAGCTCGCGCTTCTCGGACTCGAGGGCCTCGATCTTCTTCAAGAGGTCCCTGATGGCATCGTCGGCTTCGATGGCGGCGCGAAGCCGTCCGTTCTCTGCCTGCATGGACTGGAGCTGCCGCTGCAGTGATTCGTATTCCTCTACGAACTCCCGGGTGAGCTGCGCGCCCTTGGAGAACGTTCTGAGGAACTGCTCTCGCTCCTGACTCAAGTCATGTCCGGGTGCGTCGCTGCGACTCGGTCGCCGATCCTCAGCCATGATCACAACTCATATCATGGCCGCCCATGGCGTTCTTCATTTCTCCCTCGGCCTCGGCCTCCTCCCACCGAAGTCCTCGTGCGCTTGTGCATCTCACACGTGTACGACCGGCACGTACCTCCACCGTGCGCACCGTCGCGCGCCCGCTCGCGCCGTTCGGTCGTCGAAAGTGCCGCGGGCGTCCTTCGGGTCGCTCGGTCAGTGCGCGCTACGACACGTGACGTGAGGAGTGAACGTGCTCGCCGGGGAGCCGCGAAAAGTCAGCACGTCGACCTCGCCGTTGGCCGGAACGGTGGCGTGAGTGGGCTCCGGATTGACGTCCGTCGATACGTCGCAAGCTGCGGCGTCGTCGCAGCGGTTCACCAGGTGGACGATGTGGTCATACCCGTAGGCCCGGTACACGGCGCGAGACGAGATCCCGACGCACGCGGCGTCCTTTGCTTCGGCCGCCGGCACGAGCAGGGCGGGGAACAGAAGAGCCGCGGTGAGCAATCCGAGAACGTGGGGCATTTTCATGGAATCGGCTCCTGACGAAAAACGTAACGCAAACCGACGAGGGCGGCAGCTTCCGGAACAAATGACCGACTGGTTTGAATCCCGCCGCGCACTCCCGCTCCCGTGGGAGTCGGGACGAAGCGCGAAGCGCCGACGAAAGGCGGCCGGTATACAGAGAGTATACCGATGCTACCGAACGGTCTTGACGCTGGAAACCCGGCTCTGTACCACTCGAACGAGTCGATGACCGCGGCGAGGATACAGAGCGTCTCCCCTGACGCGCGGCCCGATGCCCAGCGCTCCGAGGTGCGGGCCCAGAACCCGCTCCGGGACCACTTCGCCCGCACGCGCATCATCGAGGCCGCCGCCAAGGTCTTCCCGAAGAAGGGCATCCAGGCGACGACGGTCGAAGACTTGCTGGCCGCCGCCGACGTTTGCCGGCGGACGTTCTACCGGCTGTTCTCGAGCAAGTACGACGCGCTCGACGCACTTCACGAAGTGATGACGAGCATGCTCATGGAGGAGCGTCGCGCGGCCTACTCCGTCCAGGAGCCCCCGTGGAAGAAGCTCGAGCGCATGGTCGACACGACCGTCGGGTTCGCCCGCAGGAACCGCGCGCTCGTTCGCATGCTGCACGGCGAGGCTCAGCGGCCCGACTCGCCGCTCGCCACCCGTCGCCTCGCGTTCCTCGACACGCTGGCGACCGAGTTTGCCGAGAACCTCTCCGACGTGATCGGCCTTCGTCCCGATCCGTTCGTGCTCCGCGGCCTCCTCTTCGCGCACGAGGGCATCCTCCACTCGATGCTCGACGTCGAGCCGGTGGACGACGCGACGGTTGCTCGCGCCAAGGCCGCCATCATTCGACTCACTGCCGCGACGCTCTCCGCCCAGGGCGCGCATCTCCCCCCGCTTCCTCTCGACACGACGGCACGCTCGCACCGTTCCGAAAAAGGATGATCATGAAGAACCCCACCGCGCCTCTAGTCTTCGCCGTCACTTCGCTTCTCGTCGCTTGCGGTTCGCCCGACGCGACGACCCCGACGAAGCTCCCCACGAAGACGCACCAGGACACGCCGTCGGCGGCGCCCGAGGCCTGCAGCAAGGTCTCCGGGTTCGCCGGAGACGAGCTGTGCATCGCGCCGCCGGATCCTTCCGAGGGCATCCAGCTCCACGTCGGCCCTGCCGACTACGACGACGCGGACGCGATGGCGCCGTACATCATCGCCCCCGGCGACGAGAACGTGAAGTGCTACCTCGCGAAGATCCCCGAGGCCGGCTTCTACTACTTCAACCAGAAGAACCGGATGCGCTCGGGCTCGCATCACATGCTCATCAACCTGATCCCCGACACCGGCCAGGCTGAGGGCCCGACGGATCAGTGCGACGCCATCGGTACGCTCGGTACCATCCCCGGCTCGCAGACGCCGTCGCGCGACTTCCCGGACAAGGAGCTCGCGCCCGAGGACGGTGGGCTCGCGCGGTATCTGCCGGAGGGCGCGATGGCGTCGATCCAGCTCCACTACGTCAACACGGGCACCGATCCGAACCTGCGTGAGGCGTGGGTCAACGTCTATCGCAAGGACGAAGCGACGGTGACGGATCGGCTGCAGTCGGTGTTCATGGTCGGCGATCTCGCCACGAACATCGCGCCGCATTCCGATTTCGTCACGACGGAAGAGTATGCGCCGCCGATGACCGATCCGGTGCGCATCTTCGGGCTCACTGCGCACTCCCATGCGCACTCGCAAAGCTTCACCGTGTGGCGTGAGCACGACGGTCAAGAGGACATGGTCTACCAGTCGTTCAACTGGTCGGAGCCGGACTCGATGATCTACAACACCGTCGTCACGAACCCGACCCCCGACGCGGTGCTGAAGCGGGACGGCGGCACGAGCGGCACGCTCATGCTGAACCCCGGAGACAAGCTGAAGTGGTCGTGTGACGTCAACAACGACCTCGACACCGCGATTCACTTCGCGAACGCGGCGCACACCGCGGAGATGTGCCTCCTCGGCGGTTTCTACGTCTCCGACGACCCGTCGCTCATCGCCGGCGTCTGCGTGAACGGCTCGTGCTCGAGCGGTGTCCCCGCGGGCGTCGCCTCGAACATCGACGGGCGCTGACGACGCTCGCGTAAATGCGGATCCGGGCTCGACGGCGAGCACCGGATCCGCCGCCGGAGACATGCGCCTCCCCGGGCGTTCACACGCGGCGCGTGAAACGCGCTGACGTCACGTCGAGAGACGTTCAGCGCCTCGTCGCGGGTTCGGGTGCCGAAGGTGGGACTTGAACCCACACTCCCTTTCGGAAAACGGATTTTGAATCCGCCGCGTCTGCCATTCCGCCACTTCGGCTCGGTGTGTCGTTCGTCTAGTTGCGTTCGTGGTGGGTGTAAAGCACGACGAGCGGTCGTCTCCCGCCGCGCGGGCCGAGCGGCCTCGACGTGGGTCTCGACGAAGCGCGGCGCCGAGAGTGGGTCGGCGCCGCGACGTATCGACCACTCGCGTGGTCAAAAGTAAACCGGACCGCGATCAGTCGGTGAGCTGCCGCACGCGTTCACGCGAGAGACCGAGAAGCGAGCTCGCGTCGCGCAAGCTGATGCCGAACTTGCCGGTGAGGGTCGAGACCACGCTGCGGGTGGCGCGCCGCAGATTAGCGACCTCCGCAGTCGCCTTCACGCGGGCGTCGGCATAGCGCTCGAGCTCCTTCTTCGCGTTGCCGGGGAGACGAACATCCTCCACGAGCTCGGTCTTCTTGCCGGCGGCACCGAGCGACTTCTTGATGCGCCTGCGTGCTTCGGAGAGGCTCCGACCCCAGGCGTCGGCGTCCGACGTGGACGCTCGCCAGCCCGTGCCTTCTTGCTCGAAGACCACTTTCAACTTTGCGCCTGTCTTGCTCCTCGCCATTACTTATTTTTCCTTGTGAGCTCAGTCTCGGTTCGCCTTCGGCTCGGCGTCAGAACTCGTTTCAAAAATTACGGCGAACCCGACGATCGGTCAACCTGACTGGACGGATTTCGAACGCGGGCCGGCCGCCTGGATGCCGCACGCCTCACATTGAGGTGCGTCTTCCCCTCGGCTGGCCTCAGCCGGCATGGAGCGCTGGCGGCTTGCGACACACGAAGAGTGCGTCATCGAGCACGTAGAGGGGGCGCTCGGCATCACCGCGACATAGGTAAGGAGCTCGCGAAATTGCCTCGACCTCGAGCCCGAGCGGTTCGAGCACCTGGGTCGCCATGCGTGCGACGGAGGGTTCCCAGGCTTCACGCGGCAGATCGAGCCGCTCCGCGGGGTCCCGTGACGTCGCGCCGTCATAGAAGAAAGCGTCGAACGGGATGGGTGTGGCAATGACCAGACGCCCCCCCGGAGCGAGCGCCTCTGCGAGGTTCGAGAGCAGAGATCGCGGCCGCTCGCAGCGATCGAGCACGTTGAGACACGTGATGAGATCGTAAGGAGGATCGGGCACCTGCTGCCGCGCCAGATCGGCTTCGAGGCAGCGAAATCCGGCGCGCCTCAGGTTGCGCGCCATCATTTTCGACACCTCGGTGGTAACCGTTTCCGAAGCGAGTGGGGCGATCGTGCGCGTGATGTCGCCCGAGCCTGCGCCCACGTCGAGGTGCCGCATCCCGGGCTTCGGCGAGATGAGCTCCTTCCATTGTGACGTCCCGAGGAGGTGCATCGGGTACATGTCGAGGAGCCCGTTGGCGTCGAAGTCCGACATCCAGCTCCGGAGCACTCGATGAAGCGCGGTCTTCGCGCGCCCGGCGCGGCTGGTCATCGCGCGACGCAGGTAATCTCGGCCCTCTTCCCCCAGGTCGAGCCGCACGAACCGGCTCGCGAGGCTCGTCGGCAGCGAGCGTGCCTCACAGTCGTACTCGAGCCCGAGCTCGCGAATCTTCGACGCCTCATCCGTCATCCGAGGTGGTCGCTATAGCGCGCCCGCCCCTCGTCGCCAAATCTGCTTTCCCGGACCGCCCGGCGGATCAGGCGCGCTCGAACGGGCCGCGGACGGCGAGGGTGAGGCCGTCTCCATAAATGTTCAAGAAGAGGGTGCGGCGGTCGGGCGAGAAGCAGACGCCCGCGAGCTCACTCCGGCTGAGCGCGTTGCGACCGAAGTCCGACACCTGGCCGTCCTTCGAGAGCACGCGGATGTGCTGCTCGCCCAGCACCGAGTCCTCGGCGAGAAACAGCTCTCCCCAGGGGGCCAGGGTGATGTTGTCCGGCATGTTGAGCACGTCGGTGTCCGTCGATTGCGCGAGCAACGTGAGCCGATCGGGCGCGCCTCCGCGGCCGAGGGTGAGCCGGAAGATCTGACCGGCTTCGCGCGGCCCCCCTGTCGTCGAGCAGACGTAAATGTCATTTCCTTCGAGCCAGATGCCCTCGCCGCGCTTCACGGTGGCGGCGCCCTTTGCGTGGCCCTGGTGACGCACCGTGTCCTTCGCGGGATCCGGGTCGTCGATGTCGACCCAGGTCGCGTCAAGGGTCTGTCCCACGGCGAGCTCTCGGCTCGTATTCACCCGCGGCCGGCCGCCGAGCGCCATCGCCTGGAGGCGTCCGGCAAACGGCGTTGCCAGTGAGCTCGGCACGAAGCGATAGAGGCACCCGTCGTCCTGATCTTCGGTAAGGTACGCGACGAGCGTCGTGGGATCGACGCACGCGGCCTCGTGCCGGTAGCGGCCATAGCCCTTTATCGGCTCCGCCGGGGCGACGCGCTCGGCATCGGTGCGACACCGGAAGACGTAGCCGTGGCCGGCGTCGGTCGTCTCCTCGCAGCTCAGCCATCCCCAGGGGCTCCGACCGCCCGCGCAGTTTCGCACGGTGCCGGCGAGGACGAGGTTCGTCGAGACCACCTCGAGGGTGTCCGCCTTGAGGACCACGCGGGTCACCGAGCCGTGTGCCGCCGCGTCGAACGCCTCCGGTGCCGGCTTCTGGCCGAGACGGTAGGGCCCCGTCATCGGGATCCAGAGGCACTCGTGGTTGCGCATCAGCGCGAGCGTCCCGTCCGGGCCCTCGAAGCACCCCATGCCGTCGAAGCTCCCGGGAATGCGGTAGCCGTCTTCCGTCGCGCCGCCCGTTCGCTGGACGACTCGATACGAGAACCCCGCCGGCAGATCGAAGATCCCGGCGGGATCCTTCACGAGCGGCCCGAATCGACCGACGTTGCCGGGCCGGGTGCGACCGAAGAGCTTGGTGAGCGGCAACGCCGCGCCGGCGAGCGCAGCGCCACCGATGAGCATCGAACGACGTGTCAGTCCCATCGCCGGTTCACCGTAGCGCGTCGCGGGAAGGGGCGCTCGCGAAGGCCGAACGCGATCCGCGTCGCCATGGCCATGATCGTCTCCTGCGGGTTAACGCCGAGGCTCGTCGGCATGACGCTGCCGTCGGCCACGTAGAGCTCGTCGAGCTCCCAGCACCGCCCGTCGGGATCGACGACCGCGTGCTCGGCCGAGACGCCCATCCGCGCGGTGCCGAGCGGATGCTGCGAGCTGCACTCGAGCCGTCGCCGGGGCACTCGCGAGAAGTCGATGGAGCGAAACGCGTCCGCGTCATACGGTTCGGTGCCGAGGATCGGCAGGTAGAGCTCGCGAGCGCCCGCGGCGAGGAATATCTCCCCGAGGAGCGACAGCGTGCGAGAGACGGCGACGTCGTCCGCCGGCGAGAGGCGATACGTGATGAAGCGCCGACCGAGAACGCCGTGTACGCGCCCTCCCGGCTCGTCGTGGATCATGCCTCCGAAGATCGCCAGGTGCGGGATCAGTGCCGCGCGCTCCGCGTGACGATCGCCGATGCCCGCCATGGTGCCGGCGAGGATGCCGGGCGGCACGAAGAGCCCGTTCAGATGGATGCGCTCGTGCTCGAACGCGCGACAGTACGCGCTCTGGAGCGCCCCCTTCCAGCCTTCGATGCGCTCGTCGAAGCGCGCCATCATGCGGAAGCTCGGGTGCAGGGTGAGATTCTTGCCGACTTGCCCCGATTGACGACCGATGCCGGTTCGCTCGAGGAGCAACGGAGTGCAGTACGCCCCGGCAGCGAGCACGACGCGCGGCGCGTGAATGACGAACTCGGGAGAAGGCGTCGTGCGGGTGCGCCGGAGCCGCCCGCGAACCCCCACGGCGCGAGCGCCGTGAGTGACGACGCGCTCCACATGCGCGTCGGAAATGATCCGCGCGCCGGCCGCGACGGCCCGGCGCAGGTACGTCCGGTCGACGCTGAGCTTCGCGTCCTCGGGGCAGCCGAAGTTACAGCGACCGCAGCCCTTGCAGCCGCGCGTGTTGCGACGCATCGGCAAAATCGGATACCCGAGACGCTCGGCGCCGCGCGCGAACGCGAGCGTCGAGCGCGACCGGAGCGCGACCGGCACTTCCTCGACGTGGACTGCCTGCTCGACGTCCTCGAAGTACGGCGCCATCGCGCTCTCCGACAACCCGTGTAGTCGGAGGTCGTTCGCCCAGTGCGAAAGCACGGAGTCCGGAGCGCGGAAGCAGACGCCGCCGGTGAGGACCGAGGAGCCCCCGACGCACTCGCCCATCATGACGTTGACGACCGGCGTGTTCCCGAGCCCGATCGCGACGGTGGAACCACCGTCCCTCCACAGATTGCGCAGCGTCTCGCTCGGCCGCATTGCGCCGTAGCGCTCCTGCGGCACGTGCGGTCCCTCCTCGACGACGATCACCCGCTGACCGGCTTCGGCGAGGTGGGCAGCGACGACGGCGCCGCCCGCCCCCGAACCGACGACGACGACGTCCGCCGACTCTTCGAGTCGGGCCTCGAGCGACCGGCCCTCGACGATCACGTCGCGCCTCGCGGCTCGTGGCACTCGCCGTCGAATCCGACCTCACGGGCGGCGTCGGGGTGCTCGTAATAGATGAGGCAAAGGATCGCCTTCACGGCGACGAGGGGATCGCCGAAGCGTCGTTCCAGCGCCTCGAGCGCCCGGATGCGGTCGGGCTGGGGCAGGGCGCCGAGCGGCCCGAGCCGCCCGATGAACCATGGGGCGACGAGCACGACGAGCCAGATCAGGAAGGACAGCATGGCGCGCGCCCGAGTTCCCGACCGCGCGAGAAAGTCCTCCACTTCGCGTTCGAGGTACGCGAGGCGCTCCGGCGGGGGAGCGGCGCCGTTCCGGGCAAAGAGTGCCGAACCGATCGCAACTGCGGCGGCCACCGTGCGCGCACCCGCGATGCGCTCTCCGCCGGGGCCGCGCAGGGGCACCGTCTCGGCGACGGAGAGCGTTCGGGGCGCGCGAGTCATGAGCGGGCGACACTGCCGCGCCGCGTGTCCGCCGACAAGACGCCGTCCCTCGATGTATGCTCGGCGCCGGCGCGTAACGCCCCGTTCGATCCTCGATGACGCCTTCGTTTCGTCCACACGGTTCGCGGTTCCTCAACCTCGCGCTGATCCTTTTTGCCACGGTCGCCGCGAACCCGGCACGTGACGACGAAAATCCGTCGCTCCCGCCACTTTCGAGTGACGAGCTGTCCAGCCGGGCGGCTCAGCTCTTCGACGCGATCAAGGCGGGGCAGCCCGAGCTCGGCGACGCCTTCTTCTTCCCGCGGGAGCCGTTCCTTCCATTGAAGGACGTGAAGGATCCGGGGCGGTATCACAAAGATCTCGTCTCCGCGTACCATCACGACATCCGGGATCTGCACGCTGCCCGTAAAAACTGGGACGGCACGATTTTCCGAGGGTTCAAGATCATGGTCGAACCGAAGCGTGTTCCCCCGGGTCACGAATGGAACAAGATCGGCTACTATCGCACCGTCGGCGCCAGGCTCGAGTACGAGGTGGACGGCAAGGCGCGCGTCATCGAGGTGCACACGCTCATCTCGTGGGACGGGCGCTGGTACGTGACGCATCTCGCCCCGATCCGACACTGAGCCTGGCCGACTCGACAATCGACTTCGGCCCCGATTGTTGCGAATCAGCGTGCTTTCTAGGATTGCCGGCACTACCTAAACCGAAAGGACAAGGACCGTAAAATGAACTTCGAAGTTGCCCCGTTGCCGTACGCGAAAGACGCCCTGCAGCCCGTGATGTCTCCCGAGACATTCGAGTACCACTACGAGAAGCACCACAAGACGTACATGACGAAGCTGAAGGGCCTCATCGAAGGCAAGCCCGAAGCTTCGAAGACGCTCGACGAGGTGGTCAAGAGCTCGTCCGGTGGCGTGTTCAACAACGCGGCCCAGGTGTGGAACCACACCTTCTTCTGGGAGAGCATGAAGCCCGCCGGCGGCGGCGCGCCGAAGAGCGGGGAGCTCGCGGACCTCATCCAGCGCGACTTCGGCGGCTGGGACAAGTTCCGCGAAGCGTGGAAGACCGAGGGCATGGCCCGCTTCGGCTCCGGCTGGGTGTGGCTCGTCCTCGACGGCGGCAAGGGCAAGATCGTCACGACGCCCAACGCCGAGACGCCCCTCACGACGAGCGCGAAGCCGCTCATCACGTGCGACGTGTGGGAGCACGCCTACTACATCGACTATCGCAACAAGCGAGACGGCTTCCTCGAAGCGTTCACCGACAAGCTCGTGAACTGGGACTTCGCCGCGAAGAACCTGAAGGGCTGAGAACGCCGCAGGGGCAGGGGAGCAGGGTGCTCCCCACGAAGCCGTCACGACGAGTCCGGCCGTCCTCGCGCTCCGCGCTGCGGGCGGCCGGGCCCCTCAAGCGCGCTACGCGCGCGAGGGGCCTTCGCCGTCGAAGAACGGACTCAGCCGCCGCGTCGTCCCGCCATGGCCGTCGCGTAGAAGACGCACAGCGAGAGCCAGAGCAGCGTCGCGATGCCCAGGTGGAGCACCTGCATGTACCCGGGAGCGGACAGGACGATGTTCACGACTCCGGCCGTGACCTGCATGAAGACGAGCGCGATGACGAGCGTCGCACCACGCTCGACCGCGGGCCGCGGGCGGATCTCCTTCGTCCTGTAGGCGACCGTGACGAACAGGACGGCAGCGCCGAAGGCGACGAGGGGATGGACGGCGCGGACTCGCTCGATGAGTGACGCGGTCGTCGTCTGATCGGCTGAGAGGCGCTCGGCGACCGTGCGAGCGGTCTTCACCGGGTAAAGCGTGTCGCCGAGCGCCGTGAGCGCGCCCGTCACGGAGACGCACAATGCGACCACCAAAGTGGCCAAAAGCGCCCAGTCGAGGCCGCATGACGGCAGCCAGCGGCGCGGCGCAGCGTGGCGCGACGTCCAGGCCGTCAGGGCAATCGAGCCGGCGAGCAGGTTCGTATTGACGAGATGGACGGACATGACGGCGGCGCGCGCGAGCGACGTGTTCTCGCCGACCAGACGGAGCAGGACGAGCGCCGCGCCGACCAGAGACTCCACGAGCATCAGGACGACGGCCGCCGTCGCAAATCGCCGGACGACGTGGCCCGCCGGAAAGCGCCGGCGCGCGAGGAGCGCGATGCCGACGACGAAGAGGAGCGACAGACCCGACGTGAGCCGGTGCGAGAGCTCGATCGCCGTCGCGACGGTCCTCGGCAGATGCATGATCTCGCCCTGGCACGTCGGCCAGTGCTGGCCGCAGCCCGCCCCGGAACCCGTGATCCGGACCACGGCGCCGAAGAGCACGACGGCAATCGTGTACGCCAGCACGCTCCACGCGAGCCGCTCGAACCGAGCGCGCTCCGGCGTGTCTTCGCTCTCGGCGGGCGACGTCAGCGAGAGGGACGGCGAGCCGGTCATGCGATGCGCAGCCTACGCGGCGCGGGGTGACCTCGCCACCTGCCGACCGCGGCCCGATTTTCGAGCCATTTCCGGGCCGGGCTCGACGCGCGCGCAGCCCGCGGCCGCGCGGACGTCTTGCAATATTGAGAACTTCGGACGTTGCCGGTATACCGCACCCCGCGCGCCGGCCTGCCTCGTTGGAAGGCGGCGAAAACTCGGAGACCCGCATGGCTCAAGTCCACCTCCCGCTCGCTCCCCAGCGCAGCTTTGGCCAGACCAGTCGCCGCGACGCCTGGTGGCTCAATCCGCTGCTCGTGTTCCTCGGCTTGACTGCGTTCATCGTCTACGTGTCGTGGGCGGGGATGCAGAACGACCACTACTGGTACGGCGGCTATCTCTCGCCGGTGTACTCCCCCGAGCTGTGGGGGAAGTCGCCGCACGCGATCTTCGGTGGGCCGCAGCCGCCGTGGTGGCCGAGCTTCTTCGTCGGGCCGTTCGCGTACTCCCCGGCGCTGCTCATCCTCATCGCACCCGCGGGTTTCCGCCTCACTTGTTATTATTACCGCGGCGCCTACTACAAGTCGCACTGGCTCTCGCCGCCCGCGTGCGCCGTCGGCAAGCCGCACAAGTCGTACACGGGCGAGCGCAAGTTCCCGCTCATCCTGCAGAACCTTCACCGCTACTTCATGTACGCGGCCGTTTGTTACCTCTTCATCCTCGCCCACGACACCTACAAGGGGATGTGGTTCACGAACGCGTCGACCGGGCAGGAAGAGTTCGGCATCGGCATCGGCACGCTCGTGCTCGCGCTGAACGTCACGTTCCTCTCGATGTACACCTTCGGCTGTCACTCGTTCCGCCACGTCGTGGGCGGTTTCAAGGACATCCTGTCGCGCGCGCCCCTTCGCAAGAAGCTCTACGACGTCGCGTCGAAGTGCAACGCCCGCCATCAGCAGTGGGCCTGGACGAGCCTCGTCTGGGTAGGCTTCACGGATTTCTACATCCGCATGTGCTCGATGGGCGTCTTCACGGACTGGAGAATCATCTGATGCAGCGGATCGCCATTACCTCGCTCGAAGGAGCCCTTCGATGAACACTCCCGACGTCATCGAGCACGACGTTCTCGTCGTCGGGGCCGGCGGCGCCGGCCTTCGCGCGGCCATCGAAGCGGCCGCCCAGGGCGTTCGCGTCGCGCTCGTCTGCAAGTCCCTGCTCGGCAAGGCGCACACCGTCATGGCCGAGGGCGGCATGGCCGCCTCCATGGGCAACGTCGACGACCGCGACAACTGGAAGGTCCACTTCGCGGACACGATGCGCGGCGGCCAGTATCTCAACAACTGGCGCATGGCCGAGCTGCACGCGAAGGAGGCTCCCGAGCGAGTGAAGGAGCTCGAGGCCTGGGGCGCGCTCTTCGACCGCACGAAGGACGGGAAGATCCTCCAGCGTAACTTCGGTGGACACCGGTATCCGCGCCTCGCCCACGTCGGCGATCGCACCGGTCTCGAGATGATCCGCACCCTGCAGGATCACGGCATCCACCAGGGCATCGACGTCTACATGGAGACGACGATCGTGCGCCTCTTGAAGGACGGCGATCGCATCTCCGGCGCCTTCGCGTACGAGCGTGAGCACGGCCGCTTCAAGGTCTTCAAGGCGAAGTCCGTGGTGCTCGCGACGGGCGGCATCGGGCGCGCCTTCAAGATCACCAGCAACAGCTGGGAGTACACCGGAGACGGTCAAACCCTCGCGTTCGAGGCCGGCGCCGCGCTGAAGGACATGGAGTTCATCCAGTTCCATCCGACGGGAATGGTCTGGCCGCCGAGCGTCCGCGGCATCCTCGTGACCGAAGGCGTCCGCGGTGAAGGCGGCGTCCTCCGGAACAAGGACGGAAAGCGGTTCATGTTCGACGACATCCCGGAGAACTACAAGAACCAGACCGCCGACAGCGAAGAGGAGGGCTGGAAGTACACGCAGGGCGACAAGAACGCGCGGCGCCCGCCCGAGCTCCTCACTCGCGACCACGTCGCGCGCAAGATCCAGCGTGAGGTCCGCGAGGGCAGGGGAAGCCCGCACGGCGGCGTGTTCCTCGACATCGCGTGGATCTCCACGCGGCTGCCGAACGGCGGGGAGCACATCAAGAAGAAGCTCCCGAGCATGTATCACCAGTTCAAGGAGCTCGCGGGCGTCGACATCACCAAGGAGCGGATGGAAGTCGGTCCCACGACGCACTACGTGATGGGCGGCGTGCACGTCGACGGCGACAGCCAGATGACGACGGTGCCCGGTCTCTTCGCCGCGGGTGAGGTCGCGGCCGGCCTCCACGGCGCGAACCGGCTCGGCGGCAACTCGCTCTCCGATCTCCTCGTCTTCGGTCAGCGCGCCGGCCTCTACGCGGCGAAGTTCGCGAAGGAGAACGGCTCCGCCAACGTGGATCCGGTGCAGCTCGACGCTGCGTCGAAGTTCTCGCTCGCGCCGTTCGATCGCTCGAGCGGCGAGAACGCCTTCATGATCCAGAAGGACCTGCAGGAGACGATGCAGGAGCTCGTCGGTATCGTCCGCATCGAGGGCGAGATGAAGCAGGCCCTCGACAAGCTCGAGACGTACTGGGAGCGCGCGCGCAAGGTCGGCTGCGACGGCAACCGCGACTACAATCCCGGCTGGCACACCGCCCTCGACCTGACGAACCTGCTGACGGTCGCCGAGGCAGCGACTCTCTGTGCGATCGACCGCAAGGAGAGCCGCGGAGGCCACTTCCGCGACGACTATCCGGACAAATCCGAGGCCTTCGCCAAGCACAACACTTTCATCCGCCGGGGTCCCGGTGGCGAGATGGTGCTCGCGCGAGAGCCCATCAGCGAGATGCGAGACGACCTGAAGCAGATCATCGAGGAGCAGAAGAAGTAGATGGCAAAAGTCACCTTCCGGATCTCACGCGGCGATGTGAAAGAAGCGAAGTTCGTCGACTTCCAGACCGACGTCGGCGAGGGAATGGTCGTCCTCGATGCCGTTCACCAGATCCAGGCCGAGAGCGCGCCCGATCTGGCTGCGCGCTGGAACTGCAAGGCCGGGAAATGCGGGTCGTGCTCGGCCGAGATCAACGGCATGCCGCGCCTCATGTGCATGACGCGGCTGAGCGACATCGATCTGTCGGTGCCGGTGATCATCGAGCCGATGCGCGCATTCCCGCGCATCAAGGATCTCGTCACCGACGTGAGCTGGAACTACGAGGTCAAGAAGCGGATCAAGAAGCTCAAGCCCCGCAAGCCCGACGCGCCCGACGGCACCTGGCGCATGCAGCAAGAGGACATCGATCGCCCTCAAGAGTTCCGGAAGTGCATCGAGTGCTTCCTCTGCCAGAACGTGTGTCACGTGCTGCGCGACAGCCACAAGCACGCCGAGTTCGCTGGCCCCCGGCACTTCATCTACAACGCGCAGCTCGAGATGAACCCGATCGACACCGAGGATCGTCTTGCCGACATCCGCGGTCAGGACGGCATCGGGTTGTGCAACATCACCAAGTGCTGCACCAAGGTGTGCCCCGAGCACATCACGATCACCGACAACGCCATCATCCCGCTCAAGGAGCGCGTCGTGGACAAGTTCTACGACCCCATCGGGAAGATGTTCCGCGTCTTCTCGCGACGGGAGACACCGGGCGGCTGAGCAGGCTTGCGGACACGAAAAAGACGTCCGCCCTCACAGGCGGACGTCTCGTTTCTGGAGAGACGTTCGTAGACGTCTCGTTCCTGGATGACCGCTCAGCTCAGCGCGCTGCGGTCGGGACCGGGAGGATCGGCGCCCAGATAAGGCGCTCGAGCAGCCCGTCGTCGATCATCATGCCGCGGTCGCTGAAGTGGAGCGCGTTCGTCGTCTCGCTCTCGCGCTGCTCGCCGACGAAGAGGATGGGCTGCCCCTCACCGTTGTATCCGAGCTGAACGACGGCGTTCTTGAGCCACTTGCCTCCGCCCTCGAACTCCAGATCCTGCGGCAGCGTGTAGAAGCCTTCGGAACGGAGCGCCTTGAGCGAGCGCGCCCAGGTCGGTGACCGGAGCGGCGTCGTCGGCTCACCCCAGAACCAGCGGTTATTGCGGTTCTGGCCGGGGCGAACCACGAACTTCACGCCGCCGTTCGAGGGCTGCCCGATGTAGACGAGCACTCCCGCGGGGAACGCGGACTCTTGGCCCGGATACGGTTCGGTGGTTCGGTAGAGTCCGGGATCAGGCAAATCGAGCATCGAATAACTCCTCGGCGCGCCGGGCGCGGGCGCGAATGTAACTCAGCTTCGTTCGAGCACAAGGCCCGAAAGCGGCGGTATAAGGGGCTCGGTGACACCTCTGCATACACGCATTTCTGCGTTGCTTCTTCTGTCCGTCTGCTCCTCGTGCGAGGCCCGTGCTGGCGGCGGTCCGGCCTACGTCGCCGAGGCGGGGCCGATCACGCGCCCTCAAGGTCCGCTCGATCAGAAGCAAGCCGAGCAGTACGTGCTTGCGCTCGTCAACCATGACCGGAAAGAGGCGGGTCTCACCGAGGTGACGTGGGACGAGACCGCTGCGGTCGCCGGCCGCCGTCACGCAGAAGACATGGCGCATCGCGGCTACACCGCGCACTGGGGTACGGACGGTTCCGTCCCCGAGCAGCGCTACACCGAGGCCGGCGGCACCCATCTGTCGTTCGAGAACGCTGCCTGCTTCTTCGACGGGCAGACGCGGGACATCGACGCGAACGCCCGGTACGACGCGGTGGAGCTCGAGAAGATCGAGACGGCGTTCATGGCCGAGACGCCGCCCAACGACGGTCATCGACAGAATATCCTGAAGGCTCACCACACGAAGTTCGGTGTCGGGCTCTCCATTCCGACGGGCCTCCACCAGCCCTGCATGTCGCAGGAGTTCGTGGACGAGTACGGCAGCTATGGACCGCTACCCCGCCGGGTGCACACAGGTCAGACCGTCACCGTCGAGGGCGAGGTGTCCGCGCCGGCGAAGTTCGCGGCCGTGGGCATCGCGCGGATCGAGCGCGCCACGCCGCTCACCGTGGAGCACCTCAACAAGACGTACACGTATCCGATGCCCGCGCCGTTCGTCCTCTACTCGCCCCCGGGGTTCAAGACGCCCAAGCCTGTGAAGCTCGACGGACGGCGTTTCACGATCGACGTGCCGCTCTCCGACCACGGCCAGGCCGGCCGCTACGAGGTGAGCGTCTGGGCAACCTTCCCGGGTAGCTCGACCCTCGGCATGGTGAGTCTCCGCGTCGTCGATGCGGACTGACGCAAGAGGGCAAGGGCCGCGCGCAGCCGGAAACTGGGTCGGCCCAGGGCTCGATGATAAGACGACGGAGATTTTGAGCCTCGTCGGGCAAATCGTCGAAGATCGGTACCGTCTGATGGAAGTCGTCGGCTGCGGCGGCCATGGCTACGTCCATCGCGCGGTAGAGAAGAGCACCGGCAGAGAGGTCGCCGTGAAGATCCTGCGGGACGACGTTGCTGCGTCGGCGGAGCTAGGGACCCGGCTCGAGCGTGAGTACGCGGCGATGATCGAGCTCGAGGGCACTGCCGCTCCCCACGCGTACGGGCTCCACCGCCACAACGGCGTGCCGTGCCTGGCGATGGAGCTATTGCGCGGCCAGGATCTCGACGATTACCTCCGCGACACCGAGGCTCAGGGGTATCAGATGGAGGTCGCGACCCTCCTCGAATACATCGGGCCGATCGTCGACACGCTAGAGCGCGCGCACGACAGAGGAATCGTTCACCGCGACTTGAAACCGGGGAACGTCTTCGTGCTGGGTCGGGGCGGACCGGGCGGGGTGCGCCTCCTCGACTTCGGGCTCGCGTGGTCCGAGCTCTCCACGCCCATCACCCGTGACGGCATCGTCATCGGGTCACCGAGCTACATCGCGCCGGAGGTCTGGGGGGGTAACCCGCGCGCCATCGATCGGCGTGCCGACATCTACTCGCTCGGCGCGATCGTGTTTCGGGCGCTTGCCGGCTCCGTACCGTTCCCCGTTCCGACCCTGCACGAGAAGCTCGTCGCCGCGACGACCGCGCCACGCCCCAGCCTTCACCGCCAGAGGCCGGACTTGCCCGCGAGCATCGACGCCTGGGTGAGCGGCGTGCTCGCCATCGATCCCGCGCGCCGCTACGCGAGCGTCCGTGAGATGTGGAACGCGCTCCTCAGCGCCCTCGAGCGAGTGACATAGAGAGTCACCCTTCGAACGCGATCACGTTCGAAGCGATCGATAGGCGTCGCGCGATCTGATATTAGTGATCGCATTCGAGGCGACGCCGTAGGCGCGCCGATCGAGAAAGGACTCTGGTTCATATGGCAGCGAAGGGCGCACGAGCGACCGCGGGCAACATGAGCAAGAAGGGCACGCCAAAGCCGATGGCGGAGCCCAAGATGACGACGAAGTCGTCGAAGAAGCCGGCGGCGCCGGCGAAGGCAGCGAGCAAAGCACCCGCTTCTCGCGGCAAGGCGGCTCCAGCACCGGCAGCGCCACCAATGAAGGCAAAGGCCCCCGTGCCGTCGAAGGCCAAGGCCGCGCCGAAGAGCGCGCCTGCGGCGAAAGCGAAGAGCGCGCCTACGGCGAAGGCGAAGAGCGCGCCTGCGGCGAAGGCGAAGAGCGCGCCTGCGCCGAAGGCGAAAGCCGCGCCCGCGCCGAAGGCGAAAGCCGCGCCCGCGCCGAAGGCCGCACCCGCGAAGGCTCTGCCGGCGAAGAAGAGCGCCGCCAAGGCGTCCGCGAAGAAGCCTGCAGCACCCGCTCCCGAGCCGGCGAAGAAGGCCGCTCCTCCGAAGGCCAACGGCATGATCAAGTCCGCGACGCCAAAAACCACGGATTCTGCCGCCAAGGGCGCCGAGCCGACCAAGGCCGCGGCACCCAAGAAAGGGCCGAAGGCCAAGAAGGCGCAGACGAGTGACGACGGAGCACCGGCGACCGGCGGTCTAGCGGCCGGCGACACCGTCCCGGACGTCGAGCTCGTCGATCACGACGGCACCGCGTTCAACCTCGGCTCGCTCAAGGGCGAGTCCTACGTCCTCTACTTCTACCCGAAGGACGACACCCCCGGCTGCACGCGAGAGGCCTGCGCCTTCCGCGACGACCAGGGCAAGTACGACGGCGCGAAGGTCCGCGTCATCGGCGTGAGCCCCGACAAGCCCGAGAGCCACGTGCGCTTTCGCGACAAGTACGGCCTACCGTTCACGCTCCTGTCCGATTCCGACAAGGTCGCGGCCAACGCCTTCGGCGTCTGGGTGAAGAAGCAGAACTACGGGCGCGAATACATGGGCATCGAGCGCAGCACGTTCCTCGTCGACGACAGCGGCAAGGTCAAGAAGGTGTGGCGCAACGTGAAGGTGGACGGGCACTCCCAGTCCATCCTCGACGCCTCGTCGTAAAATCCCTGTCAGGGAAACCGGATCGTCGGCGGGGCTCGCCCCGTCGACGGCGGTGTCGTCGGCGGCAGGGGCGGCCAGCTCACGCGTGGCATCGGGTAGCCCGGGCGCGCGAAGAGAAAGCCCTGTGCGTAGTGGGCTCCGGTATCGAGGAGCGCCGTGTACTCCTCGGCGCACTCGATTCCCTCCGCGACGACCACGGCGCCGAGATCCACGCAGAGCTTCACGACGCCCGTGATGAGCTGGCACTGGCGTCGGCTGAGGTGCATGTCGACGATGAGCTCGCGATCGAGCTTCACGACCTTGGGCTCGAGATCGGCGATGCGCTTCAGGTTCGAATAGCCGGCGCCGAGATCGTCGACGACGAGATGAACGCCGCCCCGCACCCTGACCTCGCTGAGGACGCTCCGACACAGCTCGAAATGGGTGAGCGGAACGGATTCGGTGATCTCCAGGTAAACGTCGTGGTCGTGCGCGAAGATCGGATCGTCGGGCCTGACGAGCCATCCGGTCATGAGCTCGTCGGGGTGGACGTTTAGGAAAATGGGGTTCCCGCTTGAGAGCGGGACGGCGATCTCGCGAATGATCCTGCCGAGCTCGCCGGCGGATCCGGACTCCGACGCGCGCTGGAACAGATCCGGCGGCGAGGCGTAAGCCGGTACCGAGCAGCGGACGAGCGCCTCGTAGGCGAAGAGCCGGCCGTCATCCATGTGGATGATGGGCTGAAAGACGACGCTGAGATCTTCTGCCGCGACGATCTCGCAGACCGCCTTCAACGGTGCCCGCGTCCCCGCCGCGATGGGAACGTCGGAGAGTCGATTACTACGCGTGCTGTCTAAGCTCGCCACTTGAACGTCAGCCTCGAACGTCCCCCTCCTGCTGCCACGGCCCGTACGCAGACGTGCTCAGCATACTACGGCGGCCACTCCGCGAGCAACGGCGCGGTTCGCGCCACGACCAAGCAAGCACCAGCAGCGCCCGTGGTTTCCTTTTTCTTCCGCCGCGCCGTGCGCAATGTAGGCATGATGACGCTCTCGATTCTCGGGGACCTGGAGACGACGGACCGCAACAATGACTACGCGTCGAAGAGCACTCTTATTCATGTTTGCCTGCGCGGCTGGCGTCGGTGTCGCAGCATGTAAGGACGCCGGCAAAGTGAGCGCCGGCCACGCCGCGGAGCACGTGACCTTCCTCGTCGATGCCGTGACGAAGGACGTCGAGCAGGTCCGGAGCGGGCTCCCGCAGGGCGCCGACGTTCTCGCAGCGCGCATCAAGAACGATGCGGGCCTCATGAAGGACCTCGACAACGTGCGCGACTCGCTCGAGCTCGCGCGTCGCAAGGTGCAAGACCTGAGGATCGCCAAGAGCACGTTCTTCGCGCTGGCGGACACGTCGGGCGTCGCGCTCAGAAACGACCAGGAGCAGGACCGCATGGCGGGCAAGCCGTTCTTTGCGGCGTTCCCCGCGCTGACGGCCGCGAAGGACAAGTACGTGGAGACGACCGGGTCCATGCCCGAGGCCGCTGGCGTCCGCGCGCCGCGCGCCGACGGACAGTGGGTCGCCGCGACGCCAGTGAAGGTCGACGGCGTCACGCAGGCGCTCTACGTCACCGGCTGGTCGTGGGCCGCCTACGCCTATCGCCTGGAGTTCGCGATCCGCGGCAAGATTCGCTCCGAGATCGGCGACAAGAAGGACGAGAAGGAGCCGCTCCTCTACGTCTTCATCATCGACGGGAAGAACGTCTACGGCGCGCCCGTGACGCCCGAGGTGAACGCGACGACGATCGGCGCGCTCGATCCGCTCGGCAAGGTGAAGGCCGGCGAGACGTACACGAGCGCCCTCGAGGTCACGGGACGGGCGTATGGCCTCGCGGTGCGACCAGCGCCCGCGCTCGGTCCGAACATCGGCGTTGCCGTCCTTCGTAGCGAGACGTGAGCGGTCTCAGTCGGCGCCGGTGCGACCGAAGCGATGGAGCGTCGCGACGAGAGCGATGACCGAAGCGACGGTCACGAAGCCGCCGAGCGTCTGATCGAACGCCGTCGAGAGCACGACTCCGACGAGCGCCGCCGTCGCCGTCACGGCGAGGCGCGTGCGAAGTGCGTCTATGGCCATTTTTCGACGTGGGCTCGCACCACGAAATCTCTGACGTCGCGGTCGAGCTTGTTCTCGGCCGTCACCACCGTGTCCTCGTGCGCTTCACCGACCTGATCGTCGTAGAGGTAACCGGTGTCCTGGAGCACGAGGATGCGCGCGTTGGCGTCACCCTGCGTTCCGCGGATCAGGTGAAGCGCGTCTTCCATCCCCGGCTCGGGCGTGGGCACCGCGAGGCCGAGCGAGCGCCGTTCGTTCCCCGTCACGTAGGCGACGCCGTAGCGCTTCCCCGCCGACGTCACGTCGACCTCCAGCACTTTTCCGGCGGCGAGCGAGATCGTTCGTCCGGTGACGCCCTGGTCGTTCTCTTCGGTGAACGCCTTCAGGATGATCTCCACTGCGCGACGCTCGTCGAGCGGACGAGTGGGGTTCGGCGGGTGCGGCGGAGGGCTCCCGCAGCCGGCTGAGGCGAGCGCCAGACCGACCCGGAACCAGGCGACCGGCGTTGCGCCGAGCATGGTCCTCCGAGGGCCTTTTGCCGTCATCCGGGCGACAAGGGTAGCCAAGTGGCGGCGCTTTCGCTAGCTCTCGAAACCGATGAGTCGTCTCGCGGTCGTGGTTCTCGGAGCCGCTGCCGTCATTGTACAAGTCGGCTGTTCGGGAGCCGTCCTTCCCGATCCCCGAGCGACTGCACGCGAGTACGCAGATGCGGCGAGGCGCAATGACGCGCACGCCGTGTACGCTCTCTTGACGGACGACGCGCGCGCCACGTACGGCGTTGCCGGCACCGGGAAGCTCCTGGCGGAATCCCGCAAGGAGATCACCGACCACGCCGCGGCGATGGCGTCGTCGACTGCGACGGTGCGAGCCTCCGCGGAGGTGCGGTACGTCGACGGCGAGACCGCGGTGCTCGCCGTCGAGCACGGCGGCTACCGGATCACGGCCGCGGCCGGCCTTCCATCTGGAGCGCGCACCCCGTCGCAGGCCCTCGGTGAGCTCCGTGGCGCGCTGTCGCGACGGAGCTACGCTGCCCTGGTGCGGCTTCTGTCCTCGGATACGCGTGCGGCCGTCGAAGGCGACCTGCGTTCGCTCGTCGTCGGGCTCGAGCGCCCCGACGCGCTCTCGGTGAAGGTTCACGGCGAGACGGCAGAGGTCGAAGTGCCGGGGGGGCATAAAGTGCTGCTCAAGCGAGAGGCCGGCCTGTGGCGGATCCACGACTTCGATTGACGCTCGGACGGCGTGAGTTCCTCGCGGCCGGCTTGCCGCTCTTCTTCGCACGGGAAGCGCGCGCGTTCGGCCAGGAAGGCGCGTTTCACCCGAGAGTGCTCACGACGGGTGGTGTGGCCTGGACGGGGCCGCGCTCGACGGCGCCGGGCCGATGGGCATGGGAGCTCGTGCGGCGGACCAGTGCGCCGGCGCGGCTGGTCCCCGGACAGGTCGCCGCCGACGATCCGAGGCTCCTCGACGATCCGTTCGCGCTCTGGGCAGGCGACTCGGAGATGCCGCCGCTGACGACCCCCGAGCTCGGTGGCCTGCGCGCCTTCCTCGATCTCGGTGGCGTGCTCGTGGTCGACGATTCGGATCCGGCGAAGGGCGCTTTCGGTCGCGCCGCGCGCCGTGAGCTCCTGCGCGTGCTGCCCGAGTCTCCGCTGGTGCGCCTCGTCGGACGGGCGGGCGGTGAGGTCGAGAAAGAGCACGTCATCTACAAGTCGTACTACCTGATCGATCGTCCCTTCGGACGCGTCGAGGGCCCGCCGTACGTCGAGGCGATCGTCCGCGGACGAGACGCGCAGGTTCTCTTCTTGCAGCACGATCTGCTCGGGGCGCTCGCCCGCGCCCCGGAGGGGACATGGCGGTACGACATGAGCGCAGGCGGTGCGGATCAGCGTGAGTACGCGGTCAGGTTCGCGGTGAACCTGTCGATGTACGTCCTCTGCTCGAACTACAAGGACGACCAGGTGCACGCGCAGGCCCTGATGCGGCGGCGCGGGCGAGCGACACCATGACCGGGAGCGGCTGGGCTCTCTCCGACGACATCGGCGTCGCGATGTCCATCGCCCTCGGCGTGCTCGGGGCCGTTGCGATCGTGCTCCTCATCACCGAGCTCAGGTTCCGGGAGCGCGGCGGGTTCCTCGTTCTCCTGAGCGGCGTCGTGAGCGTCGTTCTGTTCTCGCTGGCCGTGCTCCGCCCGGTCCGGATCGCGACGAAGAGCGCGCGCGTGGGCCCTCGCGTCGTCGTGCTCGTCGACCAGTCGCGAAGGCTCCTGATCCCGGCGGGTGACACGACCCGTCGCAAGCGCGCGCTCGCCGCGGTGAAGGAGCTCGAGAAGCATTTTCACGACGCCAGGCTCTCCGTCATGGGCTTCGGCCAGGGTGCAGCGAAGACCCTGTCGTCGAACGCGAGCTCGACGGCGGAGCTGACCGTGGACAGCGACCTTCGCGCCGCGGCGGCCGCAGCGACCGACGGCGAGAGCGAGCGGCCGCGCGCCATCGTGGTCGTCAGCGACGGAAGGCTGTCGACGCCGCCTCCGGGGGAGCTCGACGCTGCCGCGGTCGGCGCCGTGGGCGTGCCGGTGCACACCGTCGCCGTCGAACGGCGCGTCCCTGCCGACGCGTCGATCCGCTCCGTCAAGGCGGCGGGTGCCGCGGTCGCGCATCAGTCGCTCGCGCTGACCGTCGAGGTCGGGTGCGCGGGCGGGCTCTCGTGCAACAGTGTGCCGGTCACGGTGACCGAGCTCCGGAGCGGCGTCGAGCCGGCGCTGCTCGCTTCCGGCGAGGCGAAGGTCGAGAACGGCACCGGCAAGGTCGAGCTCGAGGTGACGCTCGATCGCGCCGGTGCGCGCGTGCTCGAGGTGGCGATTGCCGCGCCCGCGGGGGACGAGCTGCCCGCGAACGACTCCCGCTTGCTCACGTTCACCGTCGCGCGCGATCGCGTCCGGCTTCTTCATCTGGCGGGGCGACCCACGTACGACGTGCGCGCTCTCCGTCGCTGGCTGAAGAGCGACGAGGCCGTCGACGTCGTCGCATTCTTCATCCTGCGCGAGGGGACCAAGGGAGAGGACGATCCGATGGCCGAGGAGCGGGAGCTCGCCCTCATCGAGTTCCCGGTGAACGAGCTCTTCACGACGCACCTGCCGAGCTTCGACGCCGTCATTCTTCAGGACATCGACGCGGTTCGTTACAAGCTCGATCAGCATCTGCCGCGTCTCGCCCGTTACGTGGAGTCCGGCGGCGGTCTCATCATGGTGGGCGGCCCCTCGTCCTTCGCGGGTGGCAACTACGCTCAGACGCCGATCGACGCGGTGCTCCCCGTCGAGCAGATCCGTGGCACCGAGGCGTACGACCCTGCGCCGTTCGTTCCCGCGTACACCGACGCGGGCCGCGCAGCGCCGATGACCCGCGGCCTGCGCGATCTCGTCGGTGACGAGCTCCCGACGATGCACGGCGCGAATCTCCTCGGCCCGGCGCGCCCTGGGTCGATCGTGCTCTGGGAGCACCCGACGATCCGCGCGCGCGGTCAGCCGATGCCGCTCCTGGCGATGGGCGAGATCGGTGACGGCCGTTCCATCGCGCTCGCCGTCGACGACACGCATCTGCTCGCCTTCAGCGAGTACGCCTCCAAGGTGGCGGGGCGCGCCTACGGTGCTCTCTGGGACGGCCTGCTCGGCTGGCTGATGCGCGACCCCCGGTACGAGGCGGCGAGGGTCAGCCTCGCCTCCGATTGCATCGCGGGCGAATCCTTCACGCTACACGTCACCCGTCTCCCCGGCATGACCGGCGACGTCGAGGCGAGCATCGAGAAGCTCGGAGCCGGCAAGGACCCGAAGGTCGACCTTCGGGTGCCGGCGGGCTCCCTGTCCACGGTCGACCTCGCGGTTCCAGCGCTCGAGGCGGGGGGCTACACGGCGCGGGTTCGCATCGGCGCTGCCCCGCCGACCCGTCACGACTTCGCCTGCGAGCGCGCCGGGCCGGCGTGGAGCGACTCCCGCCCGGACCCGGAGCGGCTCGAGGCGATCGCGAAGGCAACCGGCGGGCGCGCCGTGGACTACACCAACGTCGACGATCTGCCGATCCCCGGCTCCACCGAGGTGGACGCGGAACGTCAGGTCTCGCCGGTGCTTCCGCCGTGGATGTGGACGCTGTCCGCGTCGGTGATCCTCGGCGCGCACTGGGTGTCGCGCCGGAGAGCCGGCCTTCTGTGACCCGCGCTCAAGCGGTGATGTCGGTCGCGCTCTTCGTCGATTTCGACGTCTGATGGCTCGTATCGGCGCCGGCCGTGTGCGCGTAACGGAGCCGCGCGAGCTCGAGCTGCGCGCGCTGCACGTCGATGGTCGCCTGCGCGGCGAGCTGGAGATCGGTCGGCGTCGTCGGCGGGATCAACGCCGCCTGCCGGATCTGGTCCAGCTCACGGATCGCCTGCGCCGGATCCTGACGCATCGCCGCGGGGCTCACGAGCATCTGCCCGCTGCGCGCGTACTCGACGCCGCCTGCGCCGCGGATGACCTTGTTCTGCTCTGCCGCAACCGTAGTGTCACTGGACGTCGAGGCGTTCGCAGTCGCTGCAGCGTTCGCCGTCGTCGCCGCCTGGGCCGTCGTGGTGTCGCTGGTCGCGGTCGTCGCTTGCGTCGCGACCCCCGCCGTCTCTGTCGCGACCGGTGCCTGTACCGGGTTCGGTGCTTGCGCAGCCGCGGGCGTCTCTCCGGCGATCGCTTGCGCCGCGGTGCTCGCCTGGGCGTCGACGGTGGACGCGACCACGGCAGCCTGGGCCGTGGTCACACTCGATGCGGCTGCGACCGCAGCGCCGTCGGAGCCATCCCGCGTCTCTGCCGCTTTCGGCGGCCCGGCGTAGACGGTGAGGCGGTCTGCACGGGCGGCGTCGCCGGAGCCGTCGTCCGGCGTCGCGGCGTTCACGGCATCGGGCGCCACCGGGGATGACGCCGTCTTCGCGACGTCCGTGCCTACCGTCCGCGCCTGATAGAGCGAGAGATCCGGTATCGCGAGCCCGGGGTAGGGCGTCGCCGAGCGCTTGTACGTCTGCGACAGCTGGGTCGCGGAGCGCGTCCCGCTGCTGAGCTCGAGCACGGCAGCTTTGCCGAGCGTGGAGCCGAAGTCAGTGTCGTTGCCGCGTCGGTCGGCTGCGCTCAGCGGGATCGCGCGCACGGTGGGCCGTGTTTGCGAATCGGTGAATGCAGTGGAGTCGAGGGGCCTGAGCATGACGGTGGGGCTCGGTGTGGGATTGTCTCCAACCCCGATGAACGGCACCCCGTCATTGGCCTTGAGAAGAAAATGCGTCCAGCGCCAATCTCTGCGGATTTTTAGATAAAACAGCGCGCGTTGGATGCCAGAGCCTCTCTTCGACAGGATGAGGATCGGTAGCGCTAAGTTTTTCTTAAGCGGTATTCGGACGATATCGAACGCGCCGCGTCGGACGGAGGTGGGGAAACCCCTCCTCCGTGGGACGGCTGCTGCCTCAGTCGTAGTACTCGTTGCCGAGGTGCGTGATGAGCTCCTCGTTCATCATCCACCGGAGGGTGTTCTTCAGCTTCATGCTCTGGATGAAGAGGTCGTGCTCCGGGTAGAGCGTATCGGCCGTCATCGGGCTCTTGAAGTAGAAGCTCAGCCACTCCTGTACGCCGCGGAAGCCGGCTCGCTTCGCGAGATCCATGAAGAGAGCCAGGTCGAGCACGATCGGCGCCGCAAGGATCGAATCGCGACAGAGGAAGTCGACCTTGATCTGCATCGGGTAGCCGAGCCACCCCTTGATGTCGATGGCGTCCCATCCCTCCTTCGCGTCTCCGCGGGGCGGGTAATAGTTGATGGTGACCTTGTGATACACGTTCCCGTAGAGATCCGGGTACGTCTCGGGCTGGAGGATGTGCTCGAGCACGCCGAGCTTGCTGACTTCCTTCGTCTTGAAGTTGTCGGGGTCGTCGAGCACTTCACCGTCGCGATTGCCGAGGATGTTCGTCGAGAACCACCCGTCGAGGCCGAGCATGCGGGCCTTGAAGCCCGGCGCGAGAATCGTCTTCATCAAGGTCTGCCCGGTCTTGAAGTCCTTGCCCGCGATCGGCGTGCCGGTGATCCGGGCGAGCTCGTGCGCGGCGGGGAAGTCGACGGTGAGATTCGGCGCACCGTTCGCGAACGGCACACCTTCCTTGAGGCACGCCCAGGCGTAGATCTGCGAGCTCGAGATCGCGGGATGGCTCTCCCGCAGACCGGCCTCGAACGCTTCCATCGTCTGATGTACGGGGCCTGCCTGTAGATAGATTTCGGTGGATCCGCACCACACCGTCACCGCACGCGCACACCCGCGCTCCTTCATGAAAGAGCGAATGTCCTCGCGCAGCGCCTCCACCATGTCGGCCTTGGTGGCGGCCCGCTTCACGTGCGTGCCGTGCAGGCGCTTCACGTACTCCGGGTAGAACACCGCCGGCTTCGGCGAGATCTTCTCGAGCTCGTCCTTCACGGCCTCGAGATGATGGCGCTCGAGCACTTCGGCCTTCACGGCTGCCTGATAGGCGTTGTCGGGGAACAGATCCCACGCGCAAAATTCGAGGTCGGAGAGCTGCGCGAGCGGCACGAACTCGTTGATCTTCGGTACGCGCTTGTCGGTGCGCTTGCCGAGACGGATCGTGCCCATCTGCGTGAGCGAACCGATTGGCAATGCCTGGCTCTTTCTGGCGAGCAGGCAGCCTGCGATGAACGTCGTCGCGACGGCACCGAGACCAGGTAGAAAAACGGCGAGCTTGCCATCGGGCGGTGCAATGCGTTCGGGCTGCTTCATTGATTCAGCGCGCTCCTATCAAGAACCTCGGGACTGTGCAATCGTCGCGCCAGCCCACATGGCGACGCGTACAGCGGTGATACTCGCAGCAGGCGTTGGTTCGCGGCTCCGTCCGCTGACCGACGACAGGCCGAAAGCTCTGGTTCCCGTCGGCGGACGCAGCATCCTCGCGCGGTCGCTCGACGCGCTTCGGGCAGTGGGTGTCGACCGCCTCGTCGTCGCGAGCGGCTACCGGGAAGACGCCTTGCGGGCTGCGCTCGCGAGCGCGCCGTTCGAGGTGATCTTCCGGCAGAATCCCGACTACGCGACGACACAGAACTCGGTGTCGCTCGCGATGTGTCGAGATGCTCTGGAGCGAGATGCATTCTTCCGTCTCGATGGGGATGTGGTGTTCGACGCGGAGATTCTGTCGCGGCTGGATTCAGCGGGGGCGCCGCTTGCTGCAGCCGTCGATTCGCGTCGCGCGCTCGATCTAGAGGCGATGAAGGTGCGCGTCGACCCCCACACGGGCCTCGTCACGACGTTCGGGAAAGGAATCTCCATTTCCGACGCTGCGGGGGAGAGCATCGGCATCGAGCGGATCTCTCGCGAGGCCGCGCCCATCCTCTTCGACGGCCTCGAGCGAGCGATCAAGGGCGGAGAGACGAACCTCTACTACGAGGACGTCTACGCGCGTCTCATCGAGTCCGGAAAGCTCTCGGCAAGCGCCGTTCAGGTCGGTGACCTCCGGTGGTGCGAGGTGGACGCCCCCGAGGACCTGCTTGACGCCGAACGCCTTTTTGGCAGTGCTCCCTGAAACAGGTGACACTGGTGTTACGTACCGGCACGGGCCGGCACGTTCGCAGGGCCCGTCGCAAACCAGACTTCGCAGCGGAACATCGGCCGTAAGGACTTCAAAGTTGCAGGCCCTGCGTACTCTTTGACGCAGCCCGTCGCATGGCACCTGGCTTGCACTTTCAGTCCCTGGAGCCTCCGGTCAGAGCCGAGAACCACCAGAAATGATTGCACTTGGATACCTACACGGGTCGCCGCTCCGCAGTGGCGAGGCAAAGGTGTGTCCAAAGTGCGACAGTGTGGTTCCAGAGCGACAGTGACAGGGCTGTAAGCGATTGAACTGAAAAGGATTTGCTGTGATTTCGGACCACGTGGTACCAGCCGCTCGGTCAAGGCATTCATGAAAGAACGGCGCATAACTCGAGCGATCGTACTGGCAGCGGGCCTCGGTTCCCGGCTGCTCGACGGTGCCCCGAAGCCCATCCGGCCCGTGAGCGGAGTTCCTTTGATCGTTCGCGTGCTGCGAACGCTCGAGGAGGTAGGCATACGCGAGGCGGTCATCGTGCTCGGCCATCGTGGCGACCTCATCCGGAAGACGCTGCAGTCGACGCCGGGTCTCGGCCTCGAGCTGCGCTTCGTCGAGAACGAGCGCTACCACGCGAAGAACGGCGTCTCGTTGCTCGCCGCGAAGGAGTTCATCGACGGCGAATGCTTGCTGACGATGTCCGACCATCTCTACTCGCCGGAGCTGCCCCGCCGTCTCATCGCGGCCGAGCTTCCGCGCGGCGCTTGCGGACTCGCGGTGGACCGCGACATCGAGCGCTGCTTCGACATCGACGACGCGACCAAGGTCGTGACCCGCGCCGGGAAGATCATCGAGATCGCCAAGGAGCTGCCGGAGTACGACTGCATCGATACCGGCGTGTTCCGCATCGGCCCTTCGCTCGTGAAAGAGCTCGAGGCCGTCGTTGCGCGCCAGGGTGACGCTTCGCTCTCGGACGGCGTGAAGGCTCTGGCGGCGCGCGGTGCATTCCACGCCTGCGACGTCGGAGACGCTCGCTGGATCGACGTAGATACACCGGAGGCGATGGAGCGCGCGGAGGCGATGCTGCGCGTGTTCGGTGACGCGCTCGGAGACGAGCCGGGCAGCGGCGGTTCTGTTCATCCCGACGCCGTCGAGCTCTTCGCTCCGACCTGGGTGCGCGCTGCGAAGCCGTACAACGAGGGCCACTTCGCCATCGCGGACGACCGCGGCGATGTCCTTCGTATGATGTCGAACGAGAGCCCGTTCGCGCCGAGCCCGCGCGTGATCCGTGCGATCGTCGACGCTGCCACCAACGCGAACCACTACCCGCCGAACGGCACACGCTTGAAGTCGAAGCTCGCCGGCCGTGACGAGCTCGAGGGCTCGAACGTCATCCTCGGCGCAGGTTCCACCGAGCTCATCGACCTCGTGATTCGCACCTTCGTAGCTCCCGGCGAAGAGGTGCTGCTCAGCGTTCCGACCTTCAGCATGTACGAGGCGCGGACGCGCGTCGTGGGCGGTATCCCCATCCTCGTGCCGATGAGTGACGAGCACGAGCACGACGTCAACGGCCTCATTCGCGCGGTCACGGAGCGCACCAAGGTGCTCTTCCTCTGCACGCCGAACAACCCCACCGGCAATCCCATACCGGAGGCGGATCTGCGCCGTCTCGTCGGGCTCGGGATTCCCACCGTCGTCGACGAAGCGTACGTGGAGCTCGGCGACGCCGAGAGCTACGCGCGGCTCGTTCGCGAATTTCCGAACGTCATCGTGCTCCGCACCTTCTCGAAGGCGTTCGGGCTCGCCGGGCTTCGGCTCGGGTATGCGTTCGCACACGCCGCGGTGATCGACCTCCTGTCGCGGGTGAAGATCCCGTGGAACCTGCCCGCGGTCACCCTGGCTGCAGCCGAGGCCGCGCTCGACGACAGCGCCGAGCACGAAGCGCGCGTGAGCTCGCTGAAGCTCGCGCGAGCGGAGCTCGCGGATCGGCTCTCCGGACTGCCGGGGATCTCGGTGCTCCCGAGTGACGGCAATTTCGTGCTGGTGGACATCTCCTCGACCGGGCTTTCGGCCGCCGATTTCGTGGCGGCGACGCTGGCCGAGGGCGTGCTGATCCGGTCGCTCGAGACGCACCATGCGACGCGGCGATTCGTGCGGGTCACCGTCGGCACCCGTGAAGACAACGTGCGCTGCGCGCGAGCTCTCGAGCGAGTGCTCTCCCGTCGCGCCGTCTCGCGGACGCCGACGCGCCTTGCGGCCGCGCCGAGCGACGCGGAATAGCCTGCCGGCCGTCGGTCGGTTTGCGGCGAGCGCCGGGTCCCGGACAAGGTAGACTCGGCGCGTGCGCCGCGCAGGTCTCGGGCTCGCGCTTCTCCTCGGGACGCTCGCCGGCGACGCGTCGGCCTTCGTGTGGCCCAGCACCGTCGACAAGACGTCGCGCGAGCTCCGCTCGCCCGACGTCGCTCTCCGGCGCCGGGCGGCCCGGCAGCTCGTCGAGCTGCCGTCCCAGACGGTCCGCCGCATCGGGTTGCCCGCGCTCTCCGATCCCGATCCCGACGTCCGCGTCGCGGCGCTCGAGGCACTCGAGCAGGCGCACGCGTCGGGGCTCGGGGAACGTATCGCGGCGTGGCTCGGGGACGCCGACGCCCGGGTGAGACGAGCGGCAGCGGAAGCGCTCTCGCGCGCGCCCTACGCGCCGTCGGTGCCGGCGCTCGGAAGGATACTCGCCGACCCGGACTCGACGGTCAGGGCAGCTGCGGCGCGCGCGCTCGGCTGGTCCGCGCAGTCTACCGCCGTGGCCCCGCTGCTCGGGCGGCTCGACGACAACGAGGCCGACGTGCGCGAAGCAGTGACGCTCGCGCTCGCGCGGCTCGGAGACCGCAGCGCGGTCGTACCGCTGGTCGGCAAGATCCAGGACAGTCGACCCAACGTGCGTCGCAGCGTGGCCATTGCACTGGGTGCGCTCGGGGACGCGCGCGCGTCGTCGGCGCTGGCGCTCGCCCTGCGGGACAACGACGACGTCGTACGCATCGCGGCTCTGTCCGCGCTCGGACGCATTCACGCCGAGGACTCGGTCGTGACCATCGTGTCGCTGCTCGACGAAGAGCGGCGACCGCAGGTCCGCGAAGCGGCGCTCGGCGCGCTCGCGCAGATCCCTTCGTCGGCGAGCATCGACGCGCTTCTGCGCGCGCTGTCGACCGACGATCCGCGTGAGCGCTCGCCGGTGAGAGCCGCGCTCGTGCGCGCCGGCGTAGCGGCGCGGCCGAAGCTCGTCGCCTGTCTCGCCGGGCAACCGCCGCCCGCGCTCGCGGACGGCTGCGCGCTGTCTCTCGGGGAGATCGGCGGCAGCGGCGCGGGCGCCGCCATTGCTTCGGCGCTCGGTCGCGGCGTGGTGCGACCGGAAGCGGGATTGCGCGCTCTGGGAGCGTCGGGCGACAGCGCTGGGCTCGAGACGGCGCTCGAGTATCTGTCCGCGGACGACCCCTGGGTTCGCAAGGCGGCGATCGAGGCGACCGGGGCGCTCCTCGATCCGTCGCAGCCGGACGGTCGCGCCGTCGAGCCCGTCGTCGCCGCGCTGGCCGCTGCTCGTGGACGCAAGAGCGAGCGCGCGGAGCTGATCGGCTTGCTCGGCAAGACGGGCGCGCCGAGGGTCGCGAAGCTTCTCTCGGCGCTCGCTCTCGATACCTCGGACGTCGCGCTCCGGGTTCGCGCGATCGAGGGGCTCGGCATGGTCGGCCGCTCGGGTGACGACTCTGCGCTTCTTGCCGCACTCGGCGACGAGCACGCCACCGTTCGGCTCGCGGCCGCCCTCGCGTTGCGGCGCGCCGGCGGCGCCGAGACCGCGACGCCGCTCCTCGACCGGCTGGAGCGCGCGGCGGATCAGGACCGTGGCGCGCTCGCGCTCGCGCTGTTCGGTCCCATGACGGTCACGACGGATCCGCGCATCGTCGCGCGCGTCGAAGAGCTGGCAGCCGTCGCCGACGACGGTGAGCGCGCGCTCCTCATCGAGGCGCTGGGCGCCGTGCAGGGGCCGGTCGGAAGCGCCGCCCTCGTTCGACTCGTCGCGAAGGGCACGATCACGACGCGGGCGAAGATCGTCGAGGCGCTGGCGTCGCATCCGGAGCGCATCGCCGTGGTGCGCTCGCTCGCGAGCGACGCAGATCCGTCCGTGCGCGCGAACGCGACGTGGGCGCTCGGCGCTCTCGGGCACGCGGAGGATATTCCGCTGCTCGAGCGGCTCAGCGCCGACCGCGATCCGTCGGTGTCGGGCGACGCGGTCGCCGCGCTCGCGCGGGTCAGCGTCGCGAACCCTGCGAGCACGCCGGGCATCCTCTGCGGGCTCCTCACCGATTCGCGTCCCTACGTGAGGACCAACGCGCTCGCGGGTCTCCGCGTGCTCGGACGTCGCTGCGCGCATGGGCCGGAGCGGAGCGTGCTCGCCACCGACTCGTTCGACCTGGCGCGGGTGGCTGCTGCGCGTCTTCTGAGCGACGTGCCATCTACCGAGGCTGCACTCGACCGGAGCGCGCTCACCCGCTGCAACGACGAGGAGACGGACGCCGACGTCGCAGCAGCGTGCAAGGCGCCCGGAGGACCTCGCGTCGCCCGCACCGCGCCCGTCAGCGTGTACGTCGTGCCGGCCGGGGAGGGCGCTCCGGTGCCGCACACCCCGTTCGCTCTGATTCGCGCCGACGGGTTCGTACGACTCGGTATCACCGACGCGCGCGGAAGCGCCCACGAGCACGACGCGCCGAGCGGCGTAGTTCGGCTCGCCGTTCCGGCGCCGCTAGCCGAGTGACGGCCTGCGGCGCGAGAGTCGCGTGAACGCCTAGCTCAGCTCGCGGCGCACTTCATCGCGCACATGAGATCGCCGGGACCGCAGTTGCAGGTCTTTTCCTTCTTGGCCGGCGGCTTCTTCTTCTCGGTCGAGCCGGTGTCGGAGCTCGCCGCAGCGGGCTTCTCGGGCGCGGGCGCGGGCTTCTCGGCCGCGGCGGTGGTCGTGCTGCTCGAATTGCTCGACGCCTTCGGCTTCGAGTGACTGACGCCGCTCGGCTTGGGCGCGCTCGCCTGCTTCGTCGGTGTGTCCTTCGGTGCGGCCTCGGCGACGGCGGTGCCGGTCGCGGGAGGAGTCGCGGTCGGCTCCTCTTTCTTCGCCTCGGGCTCCGGCGCGGCTTGCGTCGGCTGCGGCGTGGGCACGGCGACGGGCTGGGTCGCCGCGGCGTTCGCCGCGCTGGCCCCGTCACGGTTGCCGGCGGTCATCACGATGGCGCCCGCGATGAGAGCACCGACCAGCACCAGCGCGCCGCCGATGTAGATACCGGTCTTGCTCCCGCCGCCGCGGTGGCTCGGACCTTCGACGGCGAGAGCCGGCGCGGTCATCCCACCGAGGGGAGCGGCCATTCCGAGTGGAGCGGCGCCGAGCGCCAGCGGATTCGGCGGGGGCAGGCTGCCGGCCGCCGACGTCAGAGCCTTCAGATCGATGAGCCCCGAGTCTTCTCCCTTGTAGTCGACGGCGGAGGCGGTGCTGCGCGGCGCAGTGGGCATGGGCCCCGACGCCGTGAGAGCGCTCAGCGAGAAGAGCACCGACGACTCGTTTCGTGCGCCGGTCGCCAGCGCAGGAGACGGCGCGGCCGCGGGTTGCGGCGCGCTGGTCATGACGTCTTCTTCGCTGCCGGCCTTGTCGATGCCGCCGAAGAGATCGGTGGCGGAGCCGCGGCCCGATCCGGTCCGGGCGGCGCGAGGAGCAGCCGCGGCGGGCGCCGGCGCAGCCGATGCGTTCAGGGCCTCGGCGAGCTCGGGAACCGACCCTACGGGTTGCCAGTCGGCCATTCCCTCGGTCCAGACGTACGTGTCGGCGGTCAGCTGACCACGCCGGTACGCCTGCACGATGTCGTCCGCGCTCATCGTGCGCTGATCGTTGTCACCGAAATCGACCGAGTACTCACCTGCAGCAGGACCGCCGCCGGCGTCCCCCGTCTCCAGGGGGGCCGATTGCGAGACGCTGCCGCCTTCCGACGTGTAAACGTTGGGCGGATCCACCTTACCGTCGACGATGATCGTCGCGCTGCACTTGCGACAGCGGATCTTCGCGAGGCGGTCTTGGACCTTCTCGTCCGCAATGGAGTACTTGGCACCACAGGAGGGGCAGGAAAGCTTCACAGCGACCCTTCGACACGCCCGCCCGGGTGTGGGCGGGGTTAGCAGTTAGAGAACGGTTCGTTCGATCAGGGAATTACGTTCCTGGTGAATAGACGATCTATCACGACCTGTCGCTGGCCGCGGCTGCCCGGGGCTACAAAAGCGCTGGAGCGACCCAGTAACAGCCGAATAATGTAGTCAAATTACATACCCGGAACGGCCGCTACATAGCCGAATTCGCGCAACTTCACGAGCCCGTCGCACATCGTCAATCGCAGTGGCGAAATAATGCGGCGCGTCGGGAAAATTCCGTTCGAACCGGGGTCGGGTGGGCGCCCGGCTTCGCACAAGGGATCGTTTTTTCGGTCACTCGCCGCGTGCGAAGAGCGCGAGCGCCAGAGCGTCGATGCGATCGGCGAGCTCCTCGCTCTTGTGGTCTTCCATCTTCATCGCGTCCTGCAGCATCCACCGCGCTTCCTCGAGCTTCCCGAGGTTGATCTGTTCGTCGGCGCGGCGCGCGAGCAGCTTCGCAGCGGGGGTTTCGCACAGATCTTCGAGCGAGCGCAGATTCGTCTTCGTTTCCACGCGGTGCGAGGGCTCGCCGCCGATCAGCCGCAGATGACCCGACGCGAGAGCGAGATCGTACCGGCCGCGTAGGTCGGGATCGGAGAGCACCCGATACGCCTCGGCGCCGCGGCGGAACACGTAGCGCGCCGCCGTTCGCTCCGCCTCGGTGCCGTCCTCGTGTCCGTCGGGATGAAAGGCGAGGGCGAACTCGTGGAACGCGGCCTGGATCGCTGCGCCGTCAGCGAGGTCGAGCACGCCGAGGAGCTCGTAGTAGCTCGAGTCGTCGACCACCTCGACCCACGCTTGCAGACGCTCCCGGTCCTCGGCGGTGGCCATGGCTACAACGCGCGGTGCTGTCGATGCCGTTCCTGCATGAGCCGCACATCGTCGGGTTCCGGCAACCCGATCAGACGGAGACGGGCGCTCGACGCCCGCCCTGTCTCCTCGTCGGCGGCGCGCACGTCCAGCATGCCGTTCGTGTCCAGGGCGAACGTGACCACGACCCGCACCGCTCCGCGTGGCGCGGGGGGCAGGCCGAGAAGCTCGAGCTCGCCGAGCAACGTCGTCTCGTCGAACCGCTCCGACTCTCCCTGGCCGACGCGCACGAGCACCGTCTCTTGCTTGTCTTGCGCCGTCACGAACGTGCGCGATTGCTCGCAAGGGACGGGCGTGTTGCGGGCGATGACGACGTCCCGGAAGCCGCTCACCGTCTCGACACACAGGCTGAGCGGAGTGACGTCCACCAGAAGCGGCAGCACCGGGCGGCTGCTCTGCGGCGGCACCGTGTCGATGATCGTCGGAACGCGGGGCGTCGCGGGCGGATCGGGGAAAGCGTCGGCGGGAAGCGCCGGCTCATCGAGCTCCAAGGGGAGCTCCCACGTGGGCAGCGTCGGGGGCGGAGAGCCCGGCTCGGTGATCGGGATGGTCGCGGACGGGCGCGACGGCGGAAGCTTGGGCAAGCGCGCGCCGGCGAAGCGCGCGTCGGGAGACGTCACGTCGTCGAAGTCGTCGATCTCGAGCTCGCCTCGCGGGTTCGGCGCGGTACGGCGTTCGTTGATGGGCGCGGGCCCGACGCGCGTCGGCTCGTCGTCCTGCTCTCCCGCGGGGGTGAACTCGGACGCGGGACGGGTCTGTCCGGGGAAGCGACTCACCGGCGCGGGCCCGCCGATACCGCCGAGGGTGCCGCCCTTCATCGAAGGCGAACGGCGGCGAGGTAGGGGCGGCGCATTCGACGGAGAGCTGCGCACCGGGATCGACGACCCGCGCGGCGCCTCGCTCGCGCGCGCCGCCGGCATTGGTGGCTTCGGAATGACGCTCCGCCGACGGTCGAGTCCGGTCAGGGCTGCAGCCTGGATCGCCGCGCCCATTGCCACGACCTCGTCGGGATGGATCCGGTCGAGCGGCTGGCGGCCGAAGTACTCGGCAACGGTCGTGCGAACGAGCGGCACGCGTGTCGAGCCGCCGACGAGGACGACCTGATCGAGATCCCTCGCGGTCAGCCGCGCGATACCGAGCGCTTCCTGGCAGACGTCGAAGGTCCGGCGAACGATGGGTAGTGCGAGCGCGTCGAAATGCCGCCGGTCCATCGAGAAGGTGAGCCTCTGTGGCTTGCCGCCGTGGCCCGGCCCGACGTCGGGCACGTCGATCGACGCGCTCGCGGCCTGCGACAGCTCGAGCTTCAGTTTCTCGGCGTAGTACCGGAGTCGCTCGAAGACCTGCGGATCGGCGCGCGCGTCGATGCCGTGCTCCGCCTTGCAGAAATCCGCCATCTGCTCGGCGATCGCCAGATCGACGTCGTCGCCGCCGAGGAACGTGTTGCCCGCCGTCGCGAGTACCTCGAACACGTTGTTCGACAGGTCGAGGATGGTCACGTCGAAGGTGCCACCTCCGAAATCGTAGATCGCGATTCGCTCGCCCTTACCCTTGCCGTATCCGTAGGCGAGTGCCGCGGCGGTCGGCTCGTTCAGGATGCGGAGCACCTCGAGACCCGCGACGCGGCCGGCGACCTTCGTCGCCGCGCGCTGCAGATCGTTGAAATTCGCCGGTACGGTGATCACGGCGCGATCCACCGTCTCGCCGAGCGCCTTCTCGGCGACGGACTTTGCGTGGCGGAGCACGAACGCGCTGATCTCGGGCAGGGTGAAGGTCTCGCCGCGCGCGACGACGAGGACGGCCTGTCCGGGGCCCTCGCGCATCTCGAAGGGAAGCCGCGCCTTTGCCCGCCCGACCTGTTCCGACGACCAGCTTCGCCCGATGAGTCGCTTGATCGAGTAGACCGTGTTCGGCGCATCGACGACGCGCCGGTCCTTTGCCGTCCGGCCGACGAGCACGCTGCCCGATTGGTGAAACGAGACCACCGACGGGATCAGCGAGTCGCCGTCGGTATCTTGAAGAGCTCGCGCCTCGCCGTCGCGAACGACGCCGACCACGGTGTTCGTGGTGCCGAGGTCGATTCCCACCACGGCCATGATCAGCGACTCCCGAGCGACTGAGCTGACACCAGATCCGGCTCCACGCCTTTACCTACCCCGGCCCTCGTTCGATGTCTCGCATTGCTGTGTCGATCCATCTTCCGACGGTCTTCGGGAAAGGCCACATCCATCCGTAATCCGGGCCTGTGAAGCGTTCGATGAGCTTTGCCCGGAGCGCGGGGGAGCGCGCCACTTCGATACCAAGGTGCTCCGCGGTCGCGCGAAGGGTCTCCTCGTACGCTTCCCACTCGATCCTCGCCCTGCCGTAGGCGAGCCCGAGAGGTAGGACCGGGAGCAGATACAGAAACGCCATGCCCACCATCCCGTAACGGCGGCGCTGGCGCATGTGGACCCGCTCGTGTCGGAGGAGGATGACCCGCTCGAGGTCCGTCCCCTCGTCCCACGAAGCGGGGACGTAGAGCGTGTAACCGATGACCGTGTGATAGTGGCTCAGGTAGTTGCGCTGGCCGCCGAGGGTGAGCACCTTGAGGGCTCTGTCGATGGCAATCGAGAAGGAATTGCCGGCTTTTCGAACGATTCGAAACTCCGGAAACTCCTCCCGGAGCTCGGAGATGAAGCGCTCGGAGCGGATCAGTTCGGTCATCCTTCCGCCCTCATGCTCCGAGTACGTCGCCCGGGCGAAGCGCCCTGCCGTTGACGAGATCGAGCCCGCTCATCGCCTTCTTACCCTCCATCTGTGCGCGTTCGAGGACGACCGCCCGATCGCCGGCCGAAATCCAGAGCCCGCCGCGGTCGGCGCGGATCACGGTCCCCGGCTTCGAAACCTGGTCGGCGTCGAGGAGTGGGCCTACACCGGCTCCGAGGAGCTTCAGTGTACGGCCGCCGATCGTCGTGAAGGCTCCGGGGCGTGGCGAGAGGCCGCGAACGAGGTCGGCGATGTGCTTGCTCGAAGCGGCCCAGTCCACCTTGCCGTGCTCGCGCGTCAGGGGAGGGGCGAACGTCGCGCCGCTGTCCTGAGGGACGGCGGATAGCTCGCCGCGAACCGCCCGCGGCAGGTCTTCGCGGACGACCACGGCGGCGAGAGCAGCGAGCTTCGTGGTGAGCGAGCCCGCGTCGTCGTCGGGAAGGATGGGCACCCGGCGTTCCGTGAAGACGGCCCCGGTGTCGAGCCCCTCGTCCATCTGCATCAGCGCGATGCCCGTCTCCGTCTCGCCGTTGATGATCGCCCACTGGATCGGCGCCGCGCCGCGATAACGCGGAAGGAGCGAGGCATGCAGATTCATGCAGCCGTGCTTCGGCGCCGCGAGCACCTTCGGCGGCAAGATCCGGCCATAGGCGAGCACGACCGCGACGTCGGCGCCCTTCTCCGCGATCCACTCGTCGAGGTTGCCGGTCTTCACCTTGACGGGCTGGTGCGCCTCGAGCCCGAGCGCGCGCGCTGCGACCTTGACCGCGGGCTCGGCGAGCTCGAGTCCGCGCCCCTTCGGCCGGTCCGGCTGACACACGACGCCGACGAGCTCGGTCGTTTCGGCCAGAGCCTGCAGTGCAGGTACGGCGATGTCGGGTGTTCCGAAGAAGATCGTTCGCACTGCTCGACGCTAGCGCTTTCGCCGCCCGACGCGAAGCCGCGCGCACGCCCGGGGACGGCCGAAAAATGGGACGAGAACCCGGACCTTTGACAATTCTTAGCTTGCGGACCAATTGAAGAAAAGGCTCGAACGGAAATCCGAAAGAAGGATTCGACGTCAAGGCCTAGCGGGCCGACAATGTGTGATTAGCTTCGTTCGACGGCAATCCGCGTCCCTGTTTCTACCGGCGACACCCCAGAGGAACCTCAATGAGCGACAAGAAGAAGCCTGCACCGACGACCGTGGCGCAGCCGAGCGATGACGAACTGAAGTTCGCGGACGAGCTCGCCGTGCTGCCGATTCGTAACGCGGTCCTGTTTCCCGGCGCCGTGGCCCCCTTCGACGTGGGCCGCGAGAAGTCCGTGGCGCTCGTCGAAGACGTCCAAGACCTACCGACGCCCGTGATCGCGATCTTCGCGCAGCGCGATCCGTCGACCGACGATCCGGAGGCCGACGACCTTTACCCCGTCGGTTGCGCCGCCAGGGTGCTCAAGGCCCTGAAGCACAGCTCCGGCAACTACTCCCTGATCCTTCAGGGTCTGACCCGTATTCGGCTCGAGACGATCACCCAGACGGGTCCGTACCTCCGCGCGAAGATCAAGCGCATCGAGTCGGTCGCGATCGAAGACGTCGAGGCCGAGGCGCTCGCCATGAGCCTTCGCGACATCGCCAAGCAGGTCATCCAGCTGATGCCGGAGCTGCCGCGCGAGGCGGGGTCGCTCATCGACTCGATCCAGGCCCCCGGCGCCCTCGCCGATCTGGTGGCGGCGAACCTCGACGCCCCCGTCGACGAGAAGGCCCAGCTCATCGAGACGGTGGACGTGAAAGAGCGCATCCGCAAGGTGCTGCGCTTGCTCACCCGCCAGCTCGAGATCCTGAAGATGCGCGAGCGCATCAACTCCCAGATCAAGGAGGAGATGGGCAAGAACCAGCGCGAGTACGTCCTTCGCCAGCAGCTCAAGGCGATAAAGGAAGAGCTCGGAGAGGACGACGGCGATCAGGGCGATCTGGACGGACTCGAGGAGCGCATCGCGAAGGCGGAGCTCCCGCAGGAAGCCGACCAGGTCGCGAAGAAGCAGCTCAAGCGCCTTCGCACCATGCAGGTCGGCAGCGCCGAGTACACCGTCGTTCGCACGTACCTCGACTGGATCCTCGACGTCCCCTGGTCGAACAGCACCGAGGACAACCTGGACATCCTCGAAGTACGGAGGGTCCTCGACGAGGACCACTACGGCCTCGAGAAGGTCAAGAAGCGCATCGTCGAGTACCTCGCCGTCCGCAAGCTGAAGAAGGACAAGAAGGGCCCGATCCTCTGCCTCCTCGGCCCGCCCGGCGTCGGCAAGACGTCGCTCGGCAAGAGCATCGCGCGCTCTCTCGGACGCAAGTTCGTCCGCGTGTCGCTCGGCGGCGTGCACGACGAGGCCGCCATCCGCGGTCATCGCCGGACCTACGTCGGCGCTCTCCCCGGTCAGATCATCCAGGGCATGAAGAAGTCCGGCACCATCAACCCCGTCTTCATGATGGACGAGGTGGACAAGATCGGTCACGACTTCCGCGGTGACCCGAGCGCCGCGTTGCTCGAGGTGCTCGATCCCGAGCAGAACAACACCTTCGCCGACCACTACCTGGAGATCCCCTACGATCTCTCGAAGGTGATGTTCGTCGCGACCGCGAACATCGCGGATCCCATCCCGCCGCCCCTCCGCGACAGAATGGAGATCCTCGAGCTCCCCGGATACACCCGGAAGGAGAAGCTCGCGATCGCCAAGCAGCACCTCATCCCGAAGCAGCTCGAGGAGCACGGCATCACGACCCAGCTCCTCGAGATTACCGACGAGGCGATCGAGGAGATCATCGAGCACTACACCCGGGAAGCCGGCGTGCGTTCCCTCGAGCGGCAGATCGCGAGCGTCATCCGCGGCGTGGCGGTGAAGGTCGCGGAAGGCAACTCCGAGAAGCGCACCATCAAGACGGAGGAACAGCTCCGAGAGTTCCTCGGCGCCGTGAAGTACACGAGCGAGGTCGCCGAACGTACGGAGGAGACCGGTGTCGCCACAGGCCTTGCCTGGACGAGCGCCGGCGGCGAGATCCTCTTCATCGAGGCGACGCGGATGTTCGGTACCGGCAAGCTGCAGCTCACCGGGCAGCTCGGCGACGTCATGAAGGAGAGCGCGCACGCAGCACTCAGCTACGTGCGTTCCAACGCGGAGAAGTTCGGCATCTCGAGGGACTTCCTCGAGAAGAGTGACGTCCACATCCACATCCCCGCGGGTGGGATGCCGAAGGACGGCCCGAGCGCGGGCATCACGATGTTCACGGCCCTCGTCTCCCTCCTCACCGGGATCCGGGTTCGCCACGACGTCGCGATGACCGGCGAGATCTCCCTCCGCGGAAGGGTGCTCCCCATCGGCGGCCTCAAGGAGAAGACGCTCGCGGCTCACCGCGCCGGCATCAAGCGCGTCATCGTCCCCGACCGGAACAAGGCCGATCTCGAGGAAGTGCCGCAGGAGATCCGGGACGAGCTCGAGTTCGTCTTCGTGAGCAGGCTCGACGAGGTGCTCGCCGCCGCCCTCGAACGGCTCCCCCAGCCGTCGCAGGAGTGGGTGGACGAGATGGCGAAGCAGCAGGCCGCCGCTCAGACGAGCCAGTCGAACTGAGAAGCAATCCCGGCAGATAGCGGGAGCGCGACGCCCCGCCGTGACAGTGTCACGGCGGGGTTTCGTGTTTCCGGGTGGGAACGTCTCCCACCTCGCCGCCGTATCCCCCCGTCTGAAGGCGCACGGCATGAGAGCACGGGACGCGGTTCGTCGCGGGAGGCGTTACCATGAGATGGTGCGGCTTCTCCGGTGGGCGGCGTGTCTCGCGTTGATCGCGTGCGGGCAAAGCGGTGGCCCGACGCGAACGCACGCCCCGGCGTCCGCGGTTCCGGCAACGCCGGTGGTCGTACCCGCACCCATCGTGGCCCGGGCAGAGGACGCGCGTCCGTCGGAGAGCGAGCTCTGTCTTCGTCGTATCGCAGAGCTCGGCACGGAGGCGGAGCTCCCCGGCGCTCCCGAGCTCGAGGCGCGAAGGGCAGAGACGTTCGCGCGCGCGAAGGCCGATCCGGTGCTGTTCGTGCGCGCGCCGGTGACCGCGACGCTCGGGCGCGAGGCGCAGGCTCGTCGAAAGCTCATCTTCGACGCGCCGAACTCGGTGAAGGCGCTCTTCGAGGCGTACCCGGGGCTCCAGAAACGGCGCGACGTCGCGCGCGAGCTGCTCCTGACGGAGGGCTACGTGTACGCGGCGTGGCCGCCGATGGCGTCGGCGCTGTCGAACCTGATTCGTCCCGAGGATCTATTCCACGACCCGCTGCTCTACGTGCAGCGCGGCTCGGTGACGTTGCGCGCGGGGCTACGAGAGAACAAGGCCGGCGCGTTCTACACGTACCTCGATGGACCGGAGGCGGGCGCGCGGGTGAAGCTTCTGCTCTTCGATCGCGTCGCGACGGACCGCGCTTCGCTCGCCGAACCGCTTCACCGCGACGTCGGCGCGCTGCGCGACGTGCTCGGCTTCGAGGAGATGACGGTACGGCGACTGACCGCCGACCACGTCGTGGCCGATCTCCGCTATGGCGACGTCTTCGTGCCCAGCGTTCTACGGGCGAACGGCGCGGCCCTCGCGCTCGAGTGCGAGGCCGTGCCCGCGCCGTCGCGGGCCTCGGTGCTGACCGCCCGGCGAGACACGCTTCGTCGCGAGCGCCTGCTCGAGCGGCTCCGCGGCGTGATCCGTGATCAGGTGGAGGAGGGATTGCCCTTCGACGAACCGAAGACGGAGGTCGGGCAGCAGGACGGCAAGCTCCGCCAGCAATGGGTGTGGGCCTACCGTTACGGGCGCAACGAGTTCGACTTCAACGAGGACAAGTACAACGTGTTCGACCTGAAGGGTCGCCCTCGCGTTCCGCAGGTCTGCATCGATTTCGTCACCGACACCCTCGAGCGGGCCAGCGGCTCGTGGTACCGACCGCGCGGAGAGCCGCGGGAGCGCGTCGCAGGGCGACTCGACTTTGCCGCGCTCGGGATCGACAACGAGCGCAGCGTCGAGAGCTTCATCGAGTTCGCAAAGGCGCACCCGGAGGCGTTCGAGGTCGTCGAGCTCTCCGACGAGGAGCGCGTGCCGTATGCGCGGCGCGCCGAGTTCTTCGCGCACCTCTCCGAGCACCGGGACCGTTACCGGCCGGGGGACATCGTCACGATCTACGGCATGCGTGACGACGAGAAGATGCACTATCACTCGTTCTTCGTGTACGACGCCGACCCGGTCACCGGCGCGCCGAGCCTGGTGGCGGCGAACGCGGGCCGCCCGCGGATTCGCCCCTGGGAGGCGGAGATGCAGAGCGCGCCGAAGCGCAGCATCCGGGCCAGGATCCGTCCGCGTCTGGAGTGGCTCGAAGCGATGACGGCGCTCCCGGAGGCCGTTCGCCTCGACCCGGCAAAGACGCTGCCCTCGACCATTTGAGCTCTCCGCCGCCTTTGGGTATATCCGTCAGCCGAGAACGGAAGTGCCTGTGGCGAACGACAAGAAGCCCGTGAGAGTTGCGCTGCTGGGGTGCGGTACCGTCGGCGGCGGCGTCATTCGCCTCATCAAGGGGAGCCCGGACGGGCTCTCGTCGCGCATCGGCGCGCCGCTCGAGCTCGTGCACGTCCTGGTGCGCGACGCGAAGCGCGCGCGCGTCCCCGGTTGCGATCCGGCGATCGTGACGACCGACGCGAAGCGCGTCCTCGAAGATCCGACCGTGGACGTCGTCGTCGAGGTGATGGGCGGCGCAGAGCCGGCGCGGACCTACATCGAGACGTCCCTCCGGGCCGGCAAGAGCGTCGTCTCGGCGAACAAGTTCCTCCTCGCGCACAGCGGGTTCGAGCTCATCCGTCTCGCCGCAGAGCGAGGCGTCGATCTGGCGTTCGAGGCGTCGGTCGGCGGCGGCATCCCCGTGATCCGTACGCTCCGCGAGGCCTTGACGAGCGACCACGTCGAGAGCGTCCACGCGATCCTCAACGGAACCTGCAACTACATCCTGACCCGCATGCGGGCAGAGGGGCTCCCGTTCCAGGAGATCCTCGCCGATGCCCAGCGGCTCGGCTACGCGGAGGCGGAGCCGTCTCTCGACGTCGACGGCCACGACGCCGCGCAGAAGCTCATCGTGCTCGCGATGCTGGCCTTCGGCGCAAAGGTCGACGCGACGAAGGTCCACGTCGAGGGGATCTCCGCCATCGACGCCGTCGATTTTCGGTTCGCGTCCCGCTTCGGGTTCAACATCAAGCATCTCTGCATCGGGCGCGACCGGGGTGACCAGCTCGAGCTACGGGTGCATCCGGCGATGGTCCCCATCTCGAGCGTCATCGGGAACACCAACGACGTCCTGAACTGCGTGTTCATCCAGGGCAAGGCGCTCGGCCCTTGCGTGCTCGTGGGACGCGGCGCGGGAGAGCTCCCGACGGCAGTGAGCGTCGTCGCGGACATCGTCGATGTCGCGCGCTCGCGCATAGAAGGGCAAGCAGGTCTCAGCACGCGCGGCATCCGGATCCGCGACCGCGCGCTCATGCCCATCGACGAGATCGTCTCGCACTATTACCTGCGCTTCGACGTCGAGGATCAGCCGGGTGTGCTCGCATTCGTCGCCGGCGCGCTCGGCGAGCACGCCGTCAGCATCGAGCAGATGGTCCAGGAAGGACGCGGCGGAGAGGGCGGGGGAACGGTATCGGTCCTCATGATCACCCACTCGTCGAGCGAGGGGGCGGTACAGAAAGCGATGAGCCGCATCGCGACCGCGCCGTTCATGAAGGCCCCGCCGAGGCTCATCCGGATCGAGGCGGTTTGAGCTCGGCGCCGCTCGGAGTCTTCGATTCGGGACTCGGCGGACTGACGGTGGTGCGCGCCCTCCGCGCGCACTTGCCCGACGAATCGATCATCTACCTAGGCGACACCGCGCGCGTGCCCTACGGCACCAAGTCGGCCGACACGATTCTCAGGTACGCGCGCTCGTGCGCCGCGGTGCTCACGCGGCGCGGCGTGAAGGCTCTCGTCGTAGCTTGCAACACGGCGAGCGCCGTTGGCGTGGAGATGCTCAGGGCCGAGCTCGATCTGCCGGTGGTCGGCGTGATCGAGCCGGGAGCGAGCGCCGCGGTCGAGATCGCCACGCGCCTGTCCGACGAAGGCGACCCGCGGAGCGGCCGCATCGGCGTGCTCGGCACCGCGCGCACCATCGCGTCGGGAGCGTACGCGCGCGCAGTGGCGACGCTGTCGACGCGCCTCGAGGTCATCGGAAGCGCCGCGCCGCTCCTCGTTCCGCTCGTCGAGGAAGGGTGGCTCGACGGCGAGGTGCCGCGTCTCGCAGTCGAGAAGTACCTCGCGCCGCTCGTCGCCGCGGACGTCGGCAGCATCGTGCTCGGGTGCACGCACTACCCGCTTCTCGAGGACGTGATTGCCCGCTCCGCCGCCGCGCTCTCGGGCCATCCGGTGGCCGTCGTGGACAGCGCGCGCGCCACCGCCGAGGCCGTCGGCGTTCTCCTCGAGGCCCGCGGACTCCGCGCCGAAAAGCGCTCCACTACGGGCGCGGGCGCGGAGCTCGAGCTGCTCGTCACCGACGTCCCGGCGAGCTTCGCGGCGATGGCGGAGCGCTGCCTCGGCGGGCCCGCGTCGGAGGTCCGTCTCGTCGATATCTGAGCGCGTTCGCCTTCTCTTCGCCGGCTCAGCTCGACGCGACGGGCAGCGGTTCGGGCTCGTTGACCGCCATGTAGAGGACGGCCATGCGAACGGCCACGCCGGACTCGACCTGGTCGAGGATCACGCTGTGCTCACCGTCCGCGACGTCGTCGGAGATCTCCACGCCGCGGTTCAGCGGACCGGGGTGCATCACGATCGCCTGCGGTTTCGCGAGCGCGAGCCGCTTGCGGTTCAGGCCGTACACCCGCGAATACTCGCGGAGCGTGGGGAAGAACGCGCCGCCGAGGCGCTCTCGCTGGATGCGCAGCATCATCACGACGTCGGCGCCTTCGAGCGCGGGCTCGAGCCGGTCGAACACCGGGCAGCCGAGCGTCTCGGCGTCCCGCGGGAGCAACGTCGAGGGGCCGGCGAGGCGCACGTTCGCGCCGAGCATCGGCAAGAGCCGCGCGTTCGAGCGCGCGACGCGGCTGTGAAGAATGTCTCCGCAGATCGCGACGGTCAGCCCGTCGAGCTTGCCCTTGTGAGACAGGATCGTGAACGCGTCGAGGAGCGCCTGCGTCGGGTGCTGATGAAGGCCGTCGCCCGCGTTGACGATGGACGCGCGGGTGCGGGCGGCGACGTACTCGGCGGCTCCGGACGCGGCGTGACGGATGACGATCACGTCCGGGTGCATCGCGTCGATGGTGCGCACGGTGTCGCTCAGCGTCTCGCCCTTGCTGACGCTCGACGACGAACCACCGACGTTGACGACGTCCGCGCTGAGACGCTTTCCCGCGAGCTCGAAGGACGTGCGGGTACGCGTCGACGCCTCGTAGAAGAGGTTCACGATCGTCTTGCCGCGGAGGGTCGGCACCTTCTTGACCGGGCGACGCCCGACTTCTTCGAACGCGCGCGCCGTCTCGAGGATGCGCTCGGCGAGCGGCCGGTCGAGGTCGTCAATCGAGAGGAGGTGGCGCAGCCTTGGGACGGTCATGATGGCGGAGGGATCGACGGCGCGTTCGCCGGTTGAAGGATGGCGAGGAGGCCCTCGGCGCGCTCGAGGACGTCGATGCGTTCGCTCGGTTCGAGCTCGAGACGCCTCACCACGTAGGTCGGCTGTATCGGTAGCTCGCGACCACCGCGGTCGATGAGCACCGCGAGCTCGACGCGCTTCGGACGGCCGTAGTCGAGCACTGCGTCGAGGGCGGCCCGGATCGTCCGGCCGGTGTAGAGCACGTCGTCGACGAGGACGACGTTCATGCCGACGAGATTGTTCGGCATGGTGCTCGGACCGATCCGCGGGTTCGGCGACGCGGTTGCAGCGTCGTCCCGGTACATCGTGATGTCGATGCTGCCCATCGGGATCTCGCGCCCCTCGATGTCGCTCAGCCGTCGTACGAGCTCTCGCGCCACGAGCTCTCCGCCGCGGCGGATTCCGACCACGACGAGACCGTCACTGCCCCGGTGTCGCTCGAGGATCTCCCCCGCCACGCGGCGGAGTCCGCGCACGACGTCCTCCGGTTCGAGCACGACGCGCATCGCGGCCGGGTCTAGCCCCGCAGTCGTCGCGGTTCAAGCTCCCACGCCGTCGCGCGGGTGTTCAATGCAGGAGACGCCCGCCGCCGGAGCTCTTCCCGCCGTCGCCTTCGGGCGGATTCGGTCCGCCACGGCCGCCCTCGATCACGCGAAGGGGAGAGTCCTTGCGCCGGGCCGCCGCTGCTCTCGTGCCTCGCGCCGCCTCTCGATCGAGCTGAGCGAGACGGAGCCTGAGATACGCGCGCCGGAGCGGCGACGGCGTGCTGCCGCCGAGAAGCCACCCTGCGAGCATTCCGCCGAACGGGGACAGTAGTCCCTCGGGCTCGGCGGCCTGCGCGACGACGCGGAGGAGGCTCATCGCGACGATGAAGATGACCATCCCGCTGGACGAAACCGGCAGGACGAACCAGAGCCGGACGCTCTGCCCCTTGAAGCTCAGCGCCCACGCGATCGCGATCGCTTCGAGCACCGGGAACGAACCGAACCAGTACTCCCCGACGAGCCTTCGCGAGAGGGACGCTGGAAGCACCACCTCGAGCAACATCTGAAAGCCGTAGGCGATGACGGCGGAGAGGAACAGGAACCGGAGGAACCGCGCCGCGCCCCATTTCTCCTCGAGCGCCGGGGCGAGGAACAGGAGCCCCAGGATCGCGAACAGGATGTGACTCACCGTTCCCGACGGCTGATGCATCAGCGGCGCGGTGAAGAGCCGCCACACCTCGCCGTGGAGGATGCGCTCGGTGTTCCCGCAGAAGAGCAGGAAGAGATCCTCCGTCGCGCCGCCCCAGTTCACGGCGATCGCGAACATCAACCAGATGGCGCCGAGGCCAACCATGACGCCCGTGAGCGCACGGCCCGGCTTCGTCAATCCGAGGGCCCGCGCGGTGGGCTCGTACGGCGGCATTCCGGGTTACGTCGTAGCCGCGGATCGGCCGCCGAGCAACTCGCGTCCGGCGTTCACTCGGTCAGCGGCTGGCAACCGCGGATCGGGACGGTCTGCTGGGTGCTCGCACAGACGGGGCCGCCGAGCCAGGGCATACGTTTCGGGCCGTAGAGGACGAGGGGCGCGCAGTCGTAGTAACCACCGTCGGGCTGGAGTCCGCTATCCGCGAACTCGAGGTGTCCGGCGTCCGCGCTGAGTCCGCCGTCCGCGGTCCTGAGCTCTGGCGGGAAACGGTACTCCCCGCACCGTGTCGTCCAGCGGGGCTTGACGTACGCGCCGGTACCCGTCTGGACCATGACCCGGCTTCCGGGGGCGAGCGGAGTGATGTCTCCCCGATCGTATCCGTCGACTGCGGCCGAGTACTCGCGCCCGTTGAGGATGTTCTCGAAGAGGACCGAGATGCCGCAGCCGGTGGGCGCCGAGCTCGGCAACACGAGCTGGTTCGAGCCGATGCCGAGTACCGAGTATGGCGAGACGTCGAAGATCGTCGCGACGTAGACCTGCATCTCGCCGGGCCCCGTTCCGCACTTCACGTTTCCGAGAAAGTCCGTGGGGTCGACGGCGACAGCCGTGGATGGCGTGACGCCGACGAGCGTCGCGGTCGAATTATTGCAAGCCCCCAGCTCGAGCGTGAACGCGAAGAGGACGAAATAACGGGAGATCCGAGCCATGGAGTCCTGAAGGGCGGCCGAGCCTACTCGAACCCGGACCACGGGCAAGCAAGCTTTCCGCTCCGGCTCGAGCCGCCGAAAAGCGTCCGGGTCAGTCGGTACCGGCGTCGGTGGACGCTGCGCCGGCGTCGGTCACCACGACGGGTGTGTCCGTCAGGAAGGCGCACTCGGACGTGTTCTCCGGATCCTGGACCACGTCGCAGACCGTCGTGCGTGCGGACGCAAAGGAGCCCTCGAGCGCCGCGCAGTCCGTCGCGAGGGTGTCGCTGCCCTGCCGGTGAGCGCAGGTACCGGACGCTTTTATCGCGGCGAGACAGTGGCTCACGTCGCTCGGGTGCGGCGTCTCCCCCGACGCCAGCCCGTGCAAGCAGTTGTCGCGGGCGAAGTGCTCGCACTCGGTCAGCATTGCGGCGCTGTCGAGCCGGAGGTCGCAATACTGTCCGGCGGAGCACCGCGCGTACTCGATGGTGCGACACTCGTCGATGCCGGCTGCGGCGCTGCCGCAACCCCAGAACCCGATCCCCGCGGCGAGGCAAAGCAACGACGCGGTGGCAGCCCGGAGCATGAAGCGCCGCTATCACGGACGACGCGCGCCGGCGAATTTCCTGCGAGCCTCTTGCAAGGCGATGGGGTCCGGGGCACTGGAGAAACGTGGAGCCGCGCGATCGATGACGCAGGCCATGATTCTCGCGGCGGGGCTCGGGACGCGACTCGCGCCGCTCACGTGGGAATTACCGAAGCCGTTGATGCCCGTCGGAGACCGCTCCCTCGTCGCTCACCTCGCGAGCCGCCTCGCAATTGCCGGCTTTCCGGACTTCGTGATGAACATTCATCACATGCCGGAGAAATTCGTCTTCCGTTCCGGCGAGTTGGAGTCGACTCCTCACCTGATTCACGAGGAAGAAGTTCGCGGTACTGCAGGTGGAATCAGAGGTGCTCGCGCGCTCTTCGGTGACGCGCCGGTGCTCGTCTGGAACGGCGACATACTCGTCGAGCCGCCGATCCCCGGTCTCCTCGCTGCGGCCAGCGCGGGTGGCCTCGCGTTCGCTGTCTCCGCCATGGCGCGCGGCGAGGGCACGATGGGCCTCGGCGAGAATGGCTCCGTCGTTCGCCTCCGCGGCGAGACGTTCGGTCACGAGGTTGCGGGAGCCGACTACGTCGGCGTGGCAGCCCTCGGTGCCAGCGTGGTTCAGGTGCTCCCTGAGTGGGGTTGCCTCATCGGCGACGTCGCATTGCCGATGCTCCGCGCGGGCAAGGACATCCAGACCGCCCAGGTCGCCGGGCCCTGGATCGACGTCGGCTCGCTCCACAGTTACCAGCGCGCGAACCGCGAGTGGCTCTCGGCAAAGGTCGGGGGCGGCGGGTCGTGGGTCGCGCCGACCGCGAGCGTCTCGGGGGACGTGGTGCTCGCCGCCTCAGTCGTCGGCGCAGGCGCCTCCGTCAGCGGAACCGGTGCGTTCGACCGCTGCGTCGTGTGGCCGGGCGCGCACGCGGTCGCACCCCTCGCCGACGCGATCGTGACGACGTCGGGCCGCGTCGTCGCGGTAAAATGAGGCTTCGCGGGCGAGAGCTTCCCGTCCCGGCCGACCCGCTCTGCGTCGCACGGACCCTCGCCGACCAGCCCGGTTTTGCGTTTCTCTGGTCGGCCTCGGGCGGCGGCGCCTCGTACGCCGCGTGTCGTCCCGTCGATTTCGCCACCGGGCTCGACCCCGAGCCGTCGCTCGACGTTCGCCCCGGGGACACGACGCTCGCCTCGTGTCCTCGGTGGATTGGCGCGCTTCCTTACGAGTCTCGGCGCGGACTCGAGCGGGCGCGATACACGACGCGGCCGGATCCGCGCCCCGAACCACACGTCACGGCGCCGCTCTGGGCGCGCTACGGCGCCGTCGTCCGCATCGACGACCGGGTGACCGTCGTCGGTGACGACGAAGGCAGAGTGCGGAAGCTCGTCGAGCTCGTCGGCGGGCGGGCGTCTCCGCCGGCGAAGGTCAGCGCGAGGAACCTCCGCAGCGAGCCGGATCGCGCGCACGAGGCCCGGATCTCCGGCGCGCTCGAGCTGATCTTTGCCGGTGAGATTTACCAGATCAACCTCGCGAGACGATTCGAGCTTTCGCTCGAGGGCCGCGCACTCGACGTGCTCGAGCGGCTCGTGCGGGCCGCGCCCGGTCCGTTCGCGACCGCCCTCGAGCTCGGCGGGCTCACCGTCGCAGGGGCGTCTCCGGAGCTTTTTCTCGCCCTCGACGCGACCGGCGGACTGCTCACCGAGCCCATCAAGGGTACCCGTCCACGTGGAACCGATGCATTGAAGGATCGTGCTCAGGTGCTCGATCTTGCAGGAGATCCGAAGGAGCACGCCGAGCTGTCGATGGTCACCGACGTGGAGCGCAACGACCTCGGGCGGATAGCCCGGACGGGGAGCGTGCGCGTGCTCGGCGAACCCCGCATCGCGACGTTCGGGACCGTGCATCATCGGATCGCGTCCATCGCCGCGCGCCTCCGTCCCGGCGTCTCGCGTACCGAGCTCATCGAGGCGATGCTGCCGAGCGGGAGCGTCACCGGAGCGCCGAAGATCCGCGCGATGGAGCTCGTCGCCGAGCTCGAGTCGGAGCGCCGCGGGCTCTACACGGGCGCGCTCGGGGCGCTCGGGCATGACGGCTCGCTCCGTCTCGCGATGGCGATCCGCACGCTGACGCGCCGGTCCGGCGTTGCCCACTATTTCGCGGGAGGAGGCATCGTTGCCGCGAGCGATCCCGCGCGCGAGGTGAGCGAGACCCGGTGGAAGGCAGCGCAGCTCGAGCGGCTCCTCGATCACGACGAAGAGTGAGCCTGCACGGTGGCGGAAGTTGGCCACCCACGGCCGCTCTCGGTACTCGTAGGGTGCCCGTCAGGGGCTTCGAGAACGATGGACCCCGTGAACGTGCGAAATCTCGAGCAGATCCAGGAAGTGGACCGTGACGGCCGCTCGGCGCGCGTCGCCACCGTGCTCCTCGCTTCGGTCGCCGGCGGCGCGCTCGTCATCGCCGGCGTGCTCTCGATGAGACAGTCCGCGCCGCCCGTCGAGTCGAAGGCCGATCCACTCGCCGCGCTCGTCGCGAAGGCGAAGCGACCCGAAGCGACGCCGCCCGAGACGGTGCGCCCGTCCGAGGTGACGTTTCCATCCATCCTGAGCGACTCGCCGCGTCCGACCACCGCGCTTGCCGCAGTAAAGGACGAGCGCGGGCACCTGATCGCGCCGACCACGGATCCGGATCCCGGACCCGCCGTCGTGCCGCCACCGGCCGACAAGCTGCCGGTGGTGCCGCTCCCGGCCGGGACGCTGCTCGACGAGACACCGGTCACCGAGAAGCCGCGGGATCCTCTCGTCGTGATGGCGCGCGAGGTCTCGAAGGTCGACAACGCGCCCCCGGTGATGCCCGGCGGTGACGGCGGCTATCAGCTCCAGGTCGCGAGCTTCAAGGATCAGACCGACGCCGATCACTTCGTGGAAGAGCTCCTGAAGCGCGGGCACCGCGCGTATCGTCAATCTGCTTATGTCTCCGATCGTGGGCTCTGGCACCGGGTCCGTATCGGCCCTTTCAAGACCAAGCTCGCCGCCGAGAAGTACAAGACCGAGTTCGACCGCAAGGAGCGCATGAGCGCCTTCCTCGTCGACCCCGAAAAAGTAAAACGCCAGGAAGAGCTAAGGCAGAGCAAGCTCGCTGCCCGAGCTCAGGCCGCGGAGCAGTGACGGCTCCCTCTGATCCGCTCTGGAGTCCGATTCGGCTCCCACTTGGGTGAGAGCCGAACCGGACTCTGCGCAGTGGCGGAGTGTGGTCGCCGTCACGGTCTTGTTTCTGTTGGCAGCTTCACTTCGTGAAGCTGCGGCGCGCTCCGAGGTATTCGCGAGCTTGCGTTCGGGCGCTCGCTTCCGATTCGGCTCGTGCGACGGGCCTCGCAAAGACGCCGCGAGTCGTCCCACGACGAGCCTGCAGATTCGCTCTGATCTAAAAGCCTGCCCACGCGAAGAAAAAAGAGACGGCGAGCAGAGTTCGGCAACGAGCGGCTTCCGATGAGGCTCTCCCCCTGTGGGAGCCTCATCGGAAGCAAGCGACGCCTCGTGGAGAGCCGTCAACCCTTCTTGCCGGATTGTTTTCTTGCCATTTGCTGGCGGGCTAGTTGCTGGACGGAGCCGGGGACGTTCTTGCTCTTGGAGAGGTTGCGGACGTCGTGGTCGTGGAGGTGAGGGACGAGGCGCGACGTGAAGCTGAACGGCGTGCGCGGGTTCATCACGAGGTTCAGCTTGATCTGGTAGCTGCGCGTCCACTCGCGGTTCATCGCGATGAGACGGAGGACGTCGTCGGATACCTGACGACTCGCGGAGATGCGCGCGGCTTCGTTCTCGTTGAGCATCGGGCTCTGCACGGCCGCCGCCGCGACGAGCCGGTTCGTGTCACGCACCAGTAGAAGACGCTCGGCGGACGTCCCGAGCGTCGCCTTGCGGATCTTCTGGGAGATGCTCATGCCGGCGAGCCGCGCGTGGAGCGGCAGGAGCTTCTCCTGGACCTGCTCCTCGCCCTCGTCGTCCATCACGTGGGTGTCCTCGACCGAGGCGTCGAGCGCGAGCTTCGTCGCGATCTCGGTTGCCTCCTTGGAGAGCTTGTCCTCGTACGTGGGCTCCTCACTCGCCTCGGCGATGAGCTCGTTCTTGATCGCCTGCGCCGCCTCCTTGAAGGCGGGGATCGAGAGGACGAGCCCGTTCCTGACGGCGAGCTCGAGGATGCGGTCCGCAGTCGACATGCGGACGCGCTTGTTCATGTAGAGCTTCTCGATGACCGTCGGATTCGCGAGGAGTCGCTCCTCGTTCGTCGCTACGATCTCGCCGATCCTCTCGTCGGCGCGCGACGCGAGGATCTCGAGCGCGGCGACGTCGATCCGCGGCATGCGGAGCAGTCGTTCGACGACCTCCGCGGAGTCGACGTAAGCGTCGGCAAGGAGGGTGAGGACCGCGGGCTCCAGATCCGCGCCGAGCGCGCCGTTCAGGATCGGCGCAGGGAGCTTCCGGATCGTCTCGCGCGCCTTGGCGGAAACCTTCGCATCCTCGTGCTCGGTGAGCACGGCGATGACGGCGACGACGTCACCCGCCGGCGCGCCGGGGACGATGCCGCTCGCGGCCATCATCTTCGCGGGCAAGGGCGCTGCGGCCCCGAGGACTCTCTGTGCTGCCGTGGCTAGACGTGACTGGTCGATTGCGAGGGGCATCGTTGGGTACTCGAACAAGCGCGGGCGCGGGCGGCGGGCCGCCCACTACCTACTAGCGGTTCGGGAGACCGACGACTCTCCGAAATTATGGCATGATGAAGGGGCTTCTTCGTAGCTCTACTCGAGACAGAAGCCCTGGAGCCGAATCGCATGGGAATTCTCGACTTCGTCAAAAGCGGCGTGCAGCGAATGATGATTGCGCGCGCCGACTCACACAAGGACGCCGTCGTCTTCAAGCACCCCGACCAGACCTTCCCGTTCTGGTCGCAGGTGACCGTCGATTCGGACGAAGTGTGCCTCTTCTTCCGAGACGGCCAGTACATCGGCGCGCTCGGCCCGGGGCGCCACACGCTCCAGACCCAGAACATCCCGTTCCTGAACAACCTGGTCGACAAGATGACCGGCGGGAACATGTTCATCGCCGAGCTCTTCTTCGTCACGACGAAGCCGCTCTTCGGCCAGGGCTTCGGCGGCCCCATCGGCTCGATGCGAGATCCGGAGCTCGATCTCCGCGTAGAGCCACGCGCCTACGGGACCTACTCGTTCCGCGTCGTCGAGCCGGTGCGGTTCGTCCTCGAGTTCTGGGGTCAGAAGGCGACGAACGATCCGCAGGCGCCGCTCGAGTGGGTGCGTGATCAGCTCATGATGGGCGTTCGCACGACGCTGACGCGCCTCATCAAGCAAGGTGAGCTGACATTCATGGATCTCGGCACCGCCGGGCCCGACGTGGCGGCGGCCATCGTGAAGGATTGCCCCGACCTCACGAAGATCGGCGTCCAGATCCTCGAGATCGCGAAGCTCAATCTGAACCTGACCGACCAGGATCAGAAGCGCATCGATCAGTTCCAGGATCAGATCGTCCAGGCCAAGCTCGACGCGCGCAAGGCGCGTATCGCGGTGTCGCAAGCCGAGGCGCAGGCGCAGCAGCGGCAGTTCCAGCTCGATCAGGATTACGCGAACCGCGCGCGCTACATGCAGAACATGAGCATGCCCGACTACCAGCAGTACGCCGGCGCGGAGGCGATGCTCGGGATGGGTCAGGGCATGGCGCGCGGCGGCGATGCACCCGCTGCCGCGATGGCCGGCGCGGGCGTCGCGGCCGGCCTCGGCTTCGGCGCGGGCATGGCGAACGTCGGGCGCGGCTACCCCCCTCCCGGCTATCCACCTCAGGGTTATCCTCCGCCCGGCTATCCACCGCCGGGTTACGGGCCGCCTCCGGGTTACGGGCCGCCTCCCGGTTATCCTCCGCCCGGTTATCCGCCTCAGGGGTACGCGGCGCCCGCGTATCCGCCGCCACAACCGGGGCAGGGGGCACCGGCTCCCGCGCCGCAGGCCGCGGCAGCGGCAATGGCAGTACCGAATCCGCGTCCCGTCGCGTGCGGGCGCTGCGGCGCCGGCAACCCCTCCGGTGCGAAGTTCTGCACCGAGTGCGGTAACTCACTCGTCTGAGCAGGAGCGGCGAGCTCGAGCGACGGCTCGAGCCGTGCGCGCCCCAGGTCATCGTGTCCGAAGAGACGGAGGTCCACAGCGAATCGCTCCCGCCCGAGTCCGAGCGACCCTCGGGCACGAAGGTGTGTGTCCGCTGTCACAGCCGCTTCTCGGGCGACGCGCGCTTCTGTCCCTTCGACGCCGAGCCGCTCAGGCTCGCACCCGAGACGACTCCGAGAGATCCGCTCCTCAAGACGGTGATCGACGGTCGCTACGAGGTGCAGGACGTCCTCGGCGAAGGTGGCATGGGGACCGTCTACCGCGTGCGGCACCGCATGCTCGAGCGGGCCTTTGCGCTGAAGGTGCTGCGCTCGGATCTGTCGCGTGACAACGACCTCGGTGAACGCTTCTTGCGAGAAGCGAAGGCCGCCGCGTCGGTCGCGCATCCCAACGTCGTGCAGATCACCGACTTCGGCATGCTTCCGACGGAGCAGCCGTACTTCGTCATGGAGCTCCTCACCGGGGAGTCGCTGAGCTCGATCCTGCGGAAGGGCGGTCCGTTGCCCGCGGCGCGTGCAGTGAGGCTCCTCGCCGAGATGGTCGCGGCGCTCGGCGCGGCGCACGGAGCCGGGGTGATTCACCGCGATCTCAAGCCGGACAACGTGCTCGTCTGCCCGACGCTCGCCGGCGAGGTCGTGAAGATCCTCGATTTCGGGCTCGCGAAGGTGGCGGGCCAAAGCCGCCTCACGAAGGCGGGCGTCGTGTTCGGAACACCGCACTACATGAGCCCGGAGCAGGCGTCCGGCGGCACCGTCGACGAACGCACCGATCTCTATGCGCTCGGCGTCGTGATGTACGAGATGTTCACCGGTCGCGTGCCCTTCGAGGCCGACACGTACATGGGCGTGCTCACGAAGCATCTGTACGTCGCGCCGACGCCGCCGAGCGTGATCCTCGGCGGCCTCGCGGAGCTCGGCGCGCTCGAGATGGTCGTCCTCCGTTGCCTCGAAAAGAAGCCCGAGCGCCGTTACTCGTCGATGAAGGAGCTCGGCGCGGAGCTCGCGCGCGTCGCGAAGTTCCGCGACGACGGCGGCTTCACGCTGGAGCCGGCGCAACCCGGTGAGCGCCGCGCGCCGAGGCTCGCCGACGAGCTGGAGCTTCCGTCGGATTCCGAGCTGCGTGCGTCCATCTCGCGTTCGCGCGCGCCGGGGCGGCATGGGAGCTCGCGAGGAGTCGTCATCGGCGCGATGCTGGGTGCCGTCGCGCTGCTGGTCGTTGCTCTCGGTGTCGCCCTCGTTCGTCGCGGCGCCGAGCCTCAGGCGCCGACGGTGACGCCCGTGCCTTCCACGACGGATCTGTCTCTCGTCGGCTCGAAGGCGCTCGCGCCGGCTCCTCGGCCCGGTGCAGTCGTGGAACCGCCGCCCGTCGAGGCGTCCGCCGGACGAGTTATTCCGACCGAAGCAGCGCCGAGCGGGCCACTTACGTCAGCGCGGGCCGACCAGTCGCACCCTGTCGTCAAATCTCCTCCACACATGACCAAGAAGGACAGGCCATTGCCGACCAGCGGTCTCCCCAACAACCCGATAGCTAAAGGGAAAATCCAAGAGAACGGGATCGTCGATCCCTGGACGCGATGAGGCACTGGCCGGAGCGGCGAGCCGATATTTCGTTTCCAGAGCACTCTTGGCACGGCGCTCCTTCAGCAATCTGGTAGGACGAAGAAGGTTCGGTGGCAAAGCAGCAGCTCCTCCTGGTGGATGGGGACCCGCGCAGTGTTCGGGTACTCGAAGTGAGCCTGAAGAACGCGGGGTTCAACGTGACCACCGCGTACGACGGCTCTGACGCACTCGCGAAGCTCGAGTACGCGACGCCGGATCTCATCCTGAGTGACACGCGGCTCGCTGGCACCGACGGCTACGAGCTCGTGCGCCGGCTGAAGGCGCGGCCCGAGCACGCCTCGATCCCGATCGTTTTTCTGACGAGCCAGAAATCGATCGAGGACAAGATCCGCGGTCTCGAGCTCGGGGTCGAAGACTACCTCATCAAGCCCATCTTCGTTCGTGAGCTCATCACTCGCGTCCACATGTTGCTCGCGCGCCGCACCCAGGAGCGCATCGCGACCGGGCCCGCCTCGCGAACGCGGTTCGCCGGTTCGCTCGAGGACATGGGCGTGGTCGATCTGCTCCAGACCATCGAGGTGAGCCGCAAGAGCGGCGTTGCGCGAATCACCGACGGCACGCGCCACGCCACGGTTTACTTCCGCGACGGCAAGCTCGTCGACGCCGAGATGGGCAAGCTCCGCGGTGAAGAAGCCATCTACCGCGCGCTCCTCTGGAGCAGTGGCAACTTCGAGGTCGAGTTCAAGCCGGTGGACAACGCCGAGCTCATCACGACGTCGACGCAGGGTCTCCTCATGGAGGGCATGCGCCGGGTCGACGAGTGGGGGCGTCTCTCGGAGCAGCTCCCGTCGCTCGACGTCGTGTTCGACGTCGACCACGAGACGCTCGTCGAGCGCCTCACCGAGATCCCCGACGAGCTGAACGCCATTCTGCGGCTGCTCGACGGGCGCCGGAACCTGATGGACATCATCGACGAGTCGCCCTTCGACGACCTCTCGACGCTGTCCGTGATCTCGAAGCTCTACTTCGAGGGCCTCCTGGTCCTCGTCGAGGCCGAAGAGCAGGTCGTCCCGAGCCTCGAGGGGAACGACAGCCAGCCCGCCGGTGACCGGAACGACTACGAGGTCGTGCCCGCGCCGCGTCCGTCGAGGCCTCCGCTAGCGGCAACGTCACTGGACAGTCCCGCGCGCCCGATGGCGTCCGCGCCGAAGATCGCCGAGCCCTCGGCGGAGTCGCTCGCGCCGCGGGTCGTCGAAACGACGGTGTCCCTTCCGCCCCCACCCGTGCAACCCATCGCCGAGCGTGCGCCCTCACCGCCGCTCGTCGAGCGCGCGCCGGCGCCCCCCGCGTACGCTCACGATCTGCCGTCGATCATCATCCAGACGACGCCAGAGCCGCCGCCGGTCGTCGTCCAGCACACGACGCTCCCCGCCGGGTCTCCGATGTCCGCGCCGCCGCTCGGAACGACGCTTCCCGCCGGGACACCGTCGCCCGCGCATCCGACGACGCTTCCCGCCGGCTCCGGAGTGACGGCCCAGCCCGCAGCACTCGCGGACGTCGCGTCGGCGGCGCCGCCGTCTGTGTCGGCCGACCGCGCGCCCGCGCCCGCGGACCGTGGTCCCGCGCCGGCTAGCGAACCCCCGCCGCCTTCGCACGGCCCCTACGCGCGCCCGGCGATGAAGACCGAGACGGTGCAGCAGCAGGCTCTCGCGGAGTTCGGTACCCCCAAGGTGGAGGCGAAAGAGACAGCCGCAGTGTCGGCGCGTGCCACGCCCGAGGCACGCGCTCAGGCTGTCGGCGTCGACGCGGCCGTCGCGAGCAGCCGCGCTGGTTCCGTCTCGATGTCGGCCGTGTCGAGCGTCCGTCACGGGGGAAAGCTCATCCGCTTCCCCGGGCAGAAGGACTCTCACCCGAGCGAGGGCGGCGAGCAGGCAGTTCCCCCCGCGCGGGAGTCGGAGCGACCGCCGCCCCTGGCCGCCGAGTCACAACGTGCCGCTCCCGAGATTCACGACGAACACGACCCGTTGCACACCGAGTTCTTCGCCGCGGGCGAGGAGGGGCGTTACGAGGGCGGCCCCGCGACGCCTCCGCCGAGCGCGCCGCCGCTCGTGCACGAAGAAGAGCACGAGCTCGAGCTCCCCCACGTCGTAGCCCCGACGGAAGAGCAGCTCGAGCGCCGGGACCGCATGACGAAGCGGGTCGCGCTGCTCGTCGGGTTTCTCGTGGCAACCCTCGTGGTCGGAATCGTCACCCAGCGCATGCGCAAGGACGACGACGTGCCCGTCCCTCCGCCGCCGATCGTGAGCGAGCCTCAACCGAAGGCCGCCGTCATTCCTCCGCCGCCACCGAAGGTGGAACAGATCCAGGAAGCGCCGCCGCCGCCCCCGCCCGCAGCGATCGATCTGCCGTCGATGGCGGCCGAGCCCGCCGAGACCCAGGCGCCGGAGCCCGCTCACGAAGCGCCGCCCGCGGCGCACGTCGCAACGCCGGACCCGGCGCGCGAGGCGCCGAAGCACGACGCGCGCGCGCACCTTCCGTCGTCGGGGCTCGAGCAATCGGAGCGCGCACCGGCACCGAGCCACGCCGCAACCCCGAAGAAGCCGCGCGCCGAGGCTCCCGCAGCAGCGCCGCCGCCCGCGCCGAGCCCGCCGCCGGGCGGCGTGCCGCCGACCGCGTCCTTCCCGATGTGACGACGGGTGCGCGGCGCCGAATGCGCCGCGTCGCTCCCGATGGTCGCAGTGGCGCTAACGCTGCGCCGGGGGAAGGCCGAGGCTCAGGCCGGAGCGGTCTCCGGAGGGCCGCTCTGCGCGCAGGAAGCGGCGGAGTATGGCGGCAAACTCCGTCGGTCGCTCCTCGTGCGGCGCGTGCCCCGCGTCCATCAGCTCGAAGCCCGCGCCGCGGATCTGACGCGACAGCCGGAGCCCGAACCGTGCCGGCACGAGACGGTCGTTGCGTCCCCAGACGACCAGGGTCGGCACCTGGACGCGGTCGGTCTGCGCCTCGATGGGGCGGGTATCACGGGTCGCGCGCAGGGTCGCGAGAGCGCTGCCGCGCGCGGCCGGGTCGTTGAACTTCTCGTAGTAGCCGTCGATCCGCGCGAGCGGATAGCCGGGACGGTTCGAGAGCACGTCGCTCCGGAAGAAAGAACGAAACGTGGCGCGCCCCCAGAGCTGCTTCAAGACGAAGCCGCCGAGCAACGGAAGGAGCGCGATCCTCCGGCGCAGATCGACGGGGGCGTCGAAGCAGACGGAGTCGACGAGCACCAGCCGCGACACGAGCTCCGGGTGTCGCGCTGCGAGCGTGAGCGCGACCGCGCCACCGAGTGCGTGCCCGACGACCGCGGCGCGTCCGAGGTCGAGACCGGCAAAGAGATCGGCGACCACCTCAGCGAACGCGCTCACGTCATACGCGAAGCGACTCGAGAGTGGCTTTTCGCTCTCGCCGAAACCGGGGAAGTCGGGAGCGATGGTTCGAAACTCGGACGACATCTCGTCCACGACGGCGTCCCACGCGCCGTGGTGTGTGAAGAGCCCGTGTAGGAAGACCACGGGTGGGCCTTTCCCCGACAGTGAGACTCGGAGTCGCACACCATTGGCCTTGATGTCGCGCACGGTGCTACTGAGCGAATCGTCGACCGCACCGCTCCCGTCCTGCTCCACCTTCCCCTGGTGGAGCCCGGCAATCGATTTTGGTCTGCTCGCTGCCATGAATTCGTCGCCCGAACGCAGCCTGTGGGTCCGCGCTCGGGTGCGCTCGACAACCCGAGGTTAGCGAAGTCATGTGGGTCCGGTCGAGGACACACGTGCGATTCGTCCGGAGTGACAATCAATGTCACGCGCGCGTACGGAACCAGGGTCCATGGAGCTTCTCCATGGAATGCGCAAATCTTTGCGCGGAAGATGGTTTGACGGATCCACTGAGTAGAATATATTCGCGCGTACTCCCGATGTTCTTCTCCCGTTTCGGGACGACATCGGCATCCCCACACATGACCGGAATGGACGAAGCGACCCTGGAGCGAATCGAGCGCGAGCACGCTCAGGGTCTCACTTCGGCTGAGATTCTGGACCTGTTCGCGACGAGCGGTGTGCACCTCACGGAGGCCACACTGCGGAAATACGTGCAGCTCGGGCTCCTGCCGCGGAGCGTACGTGTGGGGCGCAAGGGTAAGCATCAGGGCTCGCAGGGTGTGTACCCGGTGACGGTCGTGCGCCTCGTTCTCCGTATCAAGGAGATGATGGCGTCGGACTACACCATCGAGCAGATCAAGCGCGACGTGCTCTTCATGCGGAGCGATATCCAGGCGCTCGAGACGACGCTCGCGAATATCTTCGAGACGCTCGCGCGGGTCATGAAGGAGCGGCGCGCCGATCCTTACGCGCAGACGGTCGCGCGCGAGGTCGAGGGAGCGCGAGCGCTCAGCCGCGATCTCGTCGCTCGTCTCGGTTCCATCGAGTCGCGCCTGTCGGCGCGGCCGAGCCTGCGAACGGTGTCGGCGTCATGAGCACGCTTCGTCGTTCGGTCGAACTTCGGCAGGAGCCCGTGTGCGGCTCCGTGCACGGCTTGTCGTTAGCGTATCGGGTGGTTCGTCCGGAGGTTTCGCGCCGCGCTTGATGCGCGGGTCGAACGTCACGACGACACAATCGAAGTAGGTAGGGATTGCGGTTCACGGCGCGGGCGCGAGCACCCGGGCGGCGACGGATACGTGTGCTCGCGTACCAGAGAGCAACGGAGGCAGCCGAGATGTCCATCAAAGTCGAATCAATCGAAGCAGCGGGTGACACCAGGGCGATCTCCGAGGAACGCCTCGCGTTCGACGGAGCGACCGCGCTCGCGACGGACGCGAGCGAAGAGGAGCAGATCACGCGAGAGCAGCGCCGCTCACGCCGCAAGCGCGCAGTGCGTGCCCGCACGATCAGCGTGAAGCGCATGACGAAGCGTGAGCTCGAGATCGGCCGCCTCCTCTATCCGGAGACCGGCTACGAGAAGCCGCACGCGCGTGAAGAGTGCCTCGAGGGTCCGCGGCCTTGCCCCTTCGTCTCCTGCAAGCACCACCTGTTCATCGATGTCTCTCCGCGAACGGGAGCCATCAAGCTGAACTTCCCCGATCTCGAGGTCTGGGACATGGGCGAGTCGTGTGCGCTCGACGTCGCAGACCGCGGCGGCACGACGCTCGAGGACGTAGGCGCGATCATGAATCTGACACGTGAACGAATCCGGCAGGTCGAAGTGAAGGCCCTCGCGAAGCTCGAAGCCTTGCGCGACATGATGGCGCTCCGCGAATACGTGGACGAGGGCCCGGTCGGCAAGCGACGCCTGCCGCAGCTCACGAAGGCGGATCTCGCCAGCATCGACGACGAGGATGACGACTCCGACATCGAGGACGACGACGACGAGGAAGAGAAGGCCGAGTCGGTCCAGGCTTCCGTCGATATCGAACTGCTCTGACCCCGGTCGAGCGAACCCGAGCCGCGGCTCTCGTCGAAGGACGGGTGCCGCGTCGGCGCTCCATGGGTCGTGAACGGGGGCTCAGCCGCGCAGCGCGGCCATCGTCCGGAGGAAATTTCCGGCGAGGATCTTCTGGATGCGCTCCGCGGAGAAGCCGCGGTCGAGGAAGAGCTGCACGAGCCGGGGTAGCTCGAGCACCGTCGGCATGTCCCGCGGCGTGGTGATCGCGCCGTCCCAGTCGCTGCCGAGCGAGGCGTGATCTTCGCCGACGACCTTGACGATGTGCTCGACGTGATCGGCGATCGCCGACGCTCGCCCACGCCACGTGGAGCGCTCGAGAAACGCGCCGTGATACATGACGCCGATCGTCCCGCCGGAGTCGGCGATCGCGCGAAGCTGAGCGTCGTCGAGGTTACGCCAGTGCGGGTACACGCCGGACACGCCGGTGTGGGTGACGATCAACGGCTTCGTACGGTCGTGAACGTCGACCGCGTCGTAGAAGCCCTTCTTCGAGACGTGCGCGAGGTCGACGAGGATGCGATTCTCGTCGAGGAGCTCCACGACCTCGCGCCCCTTCGCGGTGAGACCGCGATCGACGAAGGCGAGGGGAGAGCTGGTGGAGCCGAGGGTCGACGAGCTCAGGTGCACGAGAGTCACCCGGGTGACGGCGCCGTCCTGGACGCGCGCCCACGCCGACGGATCGTGGTCGAGCGCGTTGCCGCCTTGCACGCCGACGAACGCTCCGTGCTTTCCCTCCGCGCGCGCGGCTCGGTACTCGGCGGCGGAGCGTACGAGGGAGACACGATCGCCCACGCTGTCGAAGATGGAAAGGAGCCGTGCGACGTTGCGTTCGAAGGCCGCGGCGCGGCCCTGCGCGGTGCGCAGCGGGTTCGTCGTGATCGACCAGATTGCGCCCGTGACGCCGGCCTCGAGGAGGCGCGGGATGTCGGACTGGCCATAAAAACGAGCACCGAACACGCCGTGGCCGTGGCGTGCCGTCATGTCGTAGCCGAAGACGCGCGACCAGATGAACGTATCGACGTGGAGGTCGATGACGTCCGAGCGCTGATAGAGCTCGACGGCCTCTCGCGAGATGCCGAGCGCGTCAGCACGCGCGAGCGCTCCGTCCTCGGCGTCGCCGTCCCGCGCGTCTTCGCGCTCAGCGGAACGGGACGCCAAGGCCGCTCGCGGGGCTCAGAGCCCCTTCGGAACCGTCTCGAGGTTCACGCCGGAGAGGGCGTAGCGGATGAGGGCGCTGCGGTTCGCCTTCGTGAGGCCGCGCGCCTTCAGCGATTCGACCATGCCGTCGAGTCGCTTCAGGTCGTCCATGTACATGGAGATGCAGATGACCTTGTAGTGCGCCGGCTTGGCTTCGGTTTTCGGCTCTTCCGCGCCTTCGATCTGGGCCTTCGTCGGTGCGTAAAACGCACCCGAACCCGCGTCTTCAGCCCGGAGAACCCGTACGGTGGCCGTCCTAAGTTCGCGTTCGCTCACGTCGTCCTCCTGCTCGAGCGAAAGCGCATTCGGCGCTTGCTCAGTGCGGCGATGTTCAGTCCGGAACACCGCTTCGTGGGTGCAAGGGATGACATGGTGCCGTAAACCCGGCCAAGTTTCGGATGGTTCACCCGCGAAGCCACTTTGCGATGGCGGAGTCGTACGCGGAGGTGTGGGCGAACACCTTCGCCGCCAGGCGGCGCCGCGTCTCGGGCCGGACGGCTCCCGTCTCCCGGATTTCTTCGAGAACGAGGGCGTAGTCCGCGTGGTCGCAGATGACGGTGACCCGGTCGTGGTTCTTGGCCGCCGAGCGGAGCATGCTGGGGCCACCGATATCGATGTTCTCGATGAGGTCGGCGAATGAGGCGCCCGGCTTCTCGAGCGTCTTCTCGAAAGGGTAGAGGTTCACGGCCACGAGGTCGATGAAGTCGGCCCCTAGCCGCTCGAGATCGGCGTCGTCCTTGCCGGCCCGGGCCAGGAGACCGCCGTGGACGCGCGGGTGAAGCGTCTTCACCCGGCCGTCCATGACCTCGGGGGAGCCGGTGTAGCTCTCGACGGTCTCGACGGGGACGTCGGCGTCGACGAGGGCCTTGTGGGTCCCGCCGGTCGACAGCAGCTTGATGCCGAGGGCGGCCAGACCCTGCGCAAAGGTAACCAGCCCCGACTTGTCGGAGACCGAGAGAAGAGCCCTCTTGATCGTCATGGCCGGCACTATGAGGAATATCCTCCGCCCGGCGCTCGGGCGTCAATACCGGTGTCCGCCGTCGCGGGGGCCTGGCCAGGCCTGCGCAGGCCCTCGGGCTTCTGGCCCTTCGGGGGAGAGGCAAATCAGGTTTCGGGACGGGAGCTCCAGAACGCCTGGAGATCCGGCGGCAAGGGCGAGGTGACATCGAGCTCTTCACCGGTCATGGCGTGGGGGAGTCGATACCGGTGAGCGTGCAGCGCGTGGCGTGGGAGCTCGAGCTTCGCGTGGTCATCCTCCGTGAGCTCGCGATCGGCGGCCCGCGCCAGCATCCGCTCGTCGGGACCGTAGAGCTTGTCCCCGACGATCGGGCAGCCGACCGACGCAAGGTGGATGCGGATCTGGTGCTGGCGCCCCGTCAGGAGGTCGCATCGTACGAGAGCGTACTTGCCACGCACGCCGATGACGGTGACGTCGGTGCGCGACTCGAGGCCGCCTTCGACGACTCGCATCTTCACCCTGAGCGAGTTCTCCGGATCGCGGATCAGGGGCAGATCGATCAGGCCGGACTCAGGTACGCCCCATGTGATGGCGAGATACGTCTTCCGGATGACGGGCAGCTCCGCGTCGCGCTCGAGCCCCCTCGAGTTCGCGATCGAACGATCCTCGATGAGCCGCTTGAACGCGCGATCGGAGGCGCGGGAGAGTCCACAGAGAAGGATGCCGCTCGTCTCGCGATCGATGCGGTGAATGAGCGAGAAGAACTGCCCCGGCGAGCGCGCCTCGAGCAGCTTTATCACCGTTGCGTTGTGGTGACGGGCGGTCGGATGAACGGCGAGCATCGGCGGCTTGTCGATGGCCATCACGTGCTCGTCCTGGAAGAGCACCGGGAGCTCCGCGGGCTTGTCCGCCTCGTCGGGGGGGAGCCGCCAGATCGCGACGTGATCCTCCCCCCGCACGCGGTCGCTCGGGCTGAGCTTCCTGCCGTCGATGGTGTACGCGGAGTGATCGGCGATGAGCTTTGCCCGGGTGCGGCTCGTGTTGCGGAGCTGCGAGCTCAGGAACACGTCGACCCGCGTCCCTGCGGCCTCCGGAGGGACGCGGAAGACGCGAACGACCGCGACCGGCTCGACGCCGGTCGGTCGAGTCGCCACCTTCCACGGCCGCTGCTCCTCCGCCATGCGGTCTCAGGGCGCCGGACGGTGGTGAATCTCGGTGCCGATACCGCGATCGGTGAAGATCTCGAGCAACATGGCGTGCTGGCGCCGGCCGTCGATGATGTGCACCTTCTCGACGCCGTTCGAGACGGCCTCGAGCGCGCATTCGACCTTCGGGATCATCCCGCCGGTGATGGTGCCGTCGCTGATCATCCTCGAGGCGTCGCCCGCGGCGAGAGACGGCAGGAGCTCGCCGTCGTTCGCCTTCACGCCGTCGACGTCGGTCATCAGGATGAGCTTGGCGGCGCCGAGAGACTCGGCGATCCGTGCTGCGGCGGTGTCCGCGTTGACGTTGAGGGCCGACCCTTCCTTGTCCATCGCGATGGGGGCGATGACCGGGATGAATCCGTTCGAGATGAGGTTCCGGACGAGCTCGGGCTCGACGTGGATGATGCGTCCGACCCGGCCGAGGTCGACCATGACGTCGGCGCCGCTCTTGTCCTTCGAGCTCACCTCGTCCATGCGGATCGCCCTGAGGAACGAGTCGTCGCGGCCGGAGACGCCCATGGCGCGCCCGCCGTGCTTGCAGATGAGCCCGACGAGATCGGAGTTGACCGAGCCGGACAGCACCATCTCGACCACTTGCATGGTCGCGTCGTCGGTGACGCGGAGGCCGCCCGAGAAGACGGCGCGGATGCCCATCCGCTCGAGCGTCTTGTCGATCTGGGGACCGCCGCCGTGCACGACGACCATCTGGATGCCGATGAGCCGGAGGAGGCAAATGTCGCGGGCGAAGCTCTCCTTGAGCGCCGCGTCGATCATCGCGTGGCCGCCGTATTTCACGACGAAGGTGCGGTTCTGAAAGCGCCGGATGTAAGGGAGCGCCTCGTGCAGGATCTCGGCCTTGTGAATCAGGTCGTCCATCTTCTTGGCGCGGGAGCCTAGCTCGAAACGGCGGGTGGCGCGCCTCGTACCCCGCCCGAAAAGCGCCTCGGTCGTTTTCCGTTTCCGGAGGATCCCTCGCAAAAGTACCCCCATCGTCCCGGGCGTGCGCGCCGGAGGGCCGCCGTTGTTGCGGGTCGGGGTGACGCTGGGGTACACGACCGACCGATGGATATCCTCATGGTCACCGCCGAGCTGTCGCCTTACGCCCGGGCGTCACGCGCGGGGGACGTCGTGGCAGCGCTGAGCAAGGCCCTGTGCCAGCTCGAGCACCGGGTCACGGTGGCCATTCCGCGCTACGCGGGCTTCGAATCTGCCGGCCTCCTCGCGGCCAGGCGGCTCACGCCGCTCAAGCTTGCGAGCGGCGCCGAGGTGACGGTCCTCGACAGCCAGCTGCCCACGGGGGCAAAGCTCGTGCTGCTCGATGCGCCGGCCCTCTTCGAGCGAAAAGAGATCTTCGGACGCCCGGCGGACGACGCCGAGCGCTTCGAGTTTCTCTCGGAAGCGGCGCTCGCTCTCGCGAAACAGCGCGGAGAGCGGGAGCCCTTCGACGTGGTCCACCTCCACGACTGGCCCGCGGCGGCGCTCGCGGCGCGGCTCAGGTTGCTCGACCCGCCGGTGCCGTCCGTGTTGACGATCCACGATGCGGCGCGCCGCGGCGTCGTCCCGCGAGAGGTCGCGGCGCGACTCGGCATCTCCGACGTGGAAGGCGACGCAGAGGGCGTCGGCTTGCTCGAAGCGGGTGCTCGCATTGCGTCCGCCGTCACGTCGGTGTCGACGACCGTCGCGCGCGACCTGCTCGACGCGGGACGCTTCGGCGCCCTTTCCGTCGCCCTCTCGTCGCGGAGCGACTTCATCGCCGGCATCCCGAGCGGCATCGACTACGCGATCTACAATCCGTCGACCGACGCAGCGATAAGGTCGCGCTACGACGCCGAGGACGCCTCGAACAAGGGCTCCGCGAAGACGGAGCTCCTCCGTAGCCGCGGCCTCGAGCTCGGCATCGAGCGACCGCTCTGCGTCGCGATCGTCGAAGAGGGACCGGACAGCGGCATCGACGCTCTCGAGCGCGCCGCGGAGTCCATCCTCAAGAACGACGTCTCGGTCTTCGTGCTGCTCCGCGGCGCCGTCCCGTACGACGCGCTCGACCGTCTGCGATCCGAGCTCGGGGATCGGCTCGCCGTGGAGCAATCGTCGGACGAGCCCACCGCGCGTCGCGCGTGCGCCGCGGCGGACATCGTCGTGCTGCCGACGAGCTACGAGGCGACGGGCACGCTCGCCCGCATCGCGCAGCGCTACGGCGCCTTGCCGGTCGCGCAGGCGTCGGGCGCGCACCTCGACGCGATCGTCGATGCCGACGCGGCCCTCGATACCGGGACCGGCTTCCTCTACGAGGAGCCGACGCCGACTGCGCTCGCCGGCGCCGTGAGCCGCGCGCTCGCGGCGTTCTCGTCGCCGCGCTGGCCGTCGCTCCGTCGTCGGGTCATGAGGCTGGATCTGGCGTGGGATCGTCCGGCGCGGCGCTACGCGCAGGTCTATCGGCAAGCAAAGCTCGCGGCGGCTCGCTGAGCGTCGTGGACCGCTCTCCGCCGGAGCCCTCCGGCGGATCGACGAGCGACAGCGCTCGCTCGAGCCAGAAGAGCCGGAGCAGGACGAGCCCGACGACCGTCCCCTGATGCAGGGCAAGAACGGCGAGGACGCGCGCGGCGCCCGGGCGCGCGACGTCGAGCACGCCGGCGAGCCACCCCGCGACGAGGACCAGGACGACGCTCGCGAAGGCCGGCAGTAGCCACGGCGCGACGACCGCGCTCGGCGCGCTCATGAGCTTGGCGAACGCGAGCCGCGTCGCGCGGACGGAGCGCACGCCATGACGAACGACCGCCGCGCGGGCGAGATCGTGCACGAGGCCGAGCCCGAGGACCGGCAAGAGGCCGAGGAGCGCGACGGTTCCGACGAACAGATCGGAGCGGCGTTCGTCCATCACCGAGTCGAACGAACCGGCGAGGCCGTTCACCAGGCCCGCGATCGCGGCGAGCAAGATGGCCTGGCCGAGCGCGACGGCGCCGCCCAGTGCGACCAGCGATGGCGTCGCGCGGGCTCCGCGCTTCGCGAGTGACGGGAGCGACTCGTCGGGTCGCACGAGGGCCGACAGCGCGATCGCGAAGGGGAAGGACGCGGCGACGGCGACGAGCACGAACACCAGCGCCGAGCCCTCGAGAGAAGCCTGGATGGCGCGTCCGCCGAGCCTCAGCGCTTCGGCCGCGTACACGCCGCCAGGCGCGAAGAGGAGCGCGTCGCTCACCGGGTAGGCCTGGGGCAGGAACGCGCCGACGGTGCGCGCCACCGGGTAAGCGAGGACGAGCCCGCTCGCCGCGCGAAAGAAGAACAGGACGAGCGCGGCACGGGCCCTCGCGCGCGCGATGGAACGGGACGTCATGGGCCGAGCGCTCCGAGGAGAAGCTCGCCGAGATACGTCCCGCGCTCGGCGATGCGGGCGACGCCGGGCCGATCGCGGCGTACGGCGCCGTTCGTCAGATCGTCGTCGAGGAGAACCCGGAGCTCGGGGTCGACCTCCGCCGCGACGAGGGGGCTCGCGCTCTCGACGTCGAAGGACTGCCTCCGCCCGCGACCGTCCCAGTGCCGCACCGTGCGCGAGCCGTCGGCGAACGACAGCGCGACGTCGACCGGCACCCGGAGCGCGCCGTGGCGGAAAACGAGCACCCGGCCCGCCCACCGTTCGTCGTTCTTCGCCGATTCCGGCGCGTCTTCTTCGATGCGACCAGTGGGGCGGTCGAATACGCCGGCCTTGGGCGTCAATGGCAGCGTCCGCAGGTCCTTCGCGACGAAATCCACCGTGCCGCCTTCGAGGAGTGCGGCGCGAAGAAAATCGGCGGGTTCGTCGCCCATCACTTCTCGCACCACGGCGATGAGATGCTTCGGACCCGGGTGATCGAAGCGATAGCGCCGCGCGTAGCGCCCGATCGCGCGATCGAGGGCGCTCTTGCCGTAGCTCCGTCCGAGGGTCTCGAGGACGATGCCGGTGCGCGCGTAGACGAGCGCGCCGACCTCGCGAAAGCTCGCGAAGTCCGCGGCGGGCAGCGCGACGATATCGTCGTGTCCGGCGTCGATGGCGCTCGTCCGCAGGTACGAATTGCCGGACAGCGTGAGCCCGAAGATGCGCGCGCCGTCGCCATCCCCGAAGAGCGCCGTCATCGACGACGACTCCGCATAGGTCGTGAGCCCCTCGTCGAGGAACGGCCACGAATGCTCGTCGGTCGCGACGAGGCCGTAGAACCACTGATGCCCGAGCTCGTGGAGCGTCACCCGCTCGACGAGAGTCGACCCGAGGTACGTGTACCAGGGCGCGCCCGTCGTGATGAGCGTCGGGTACTCCATGCCGCCGGCCGACAGCGCCCACGCCGGTGGATGGACGACCGTGAGCACGCGGTACGGATATTTGCCGAAGTGCTCCCCGTAGTAGCGGAGGCCGTGCTCGACGGCGGCGAGCGTCGCGTCGGCGTTCCCGTCGTTGCCCGGCGGGTAGAGCAGCCGCAGCAGCACGCCTCCGACGGTGCGCGACGCTTCGCGGAATTTCTCCCAGGCCGTCCAGGCGAAGTCGTGCACATCGTCGGCGTGGTAGCGCACGACGCGGCGGTCACCGCGAACCTCGTCACCGACGCGCTCTCCGGTCGCGCCGACGACCATCGCCTTGGGCACGTCGAGGGTGACGTCGTAGGAGCCGAAGTCCGCGTAGAACTCGCTCTGCGCATTGAACGGAAAGTGTACCCAGGCCCCGTCCTGCTCCCTCCGCGCGATCTTCGGAAACCACTGCCCCACCATGTGGAAGTCGCGCTTGTAGCCGGTGCGCTCCACGATCTCCGGGAGCTGGCTCTTCCACTCGAAGTCGATGGTGAGCGTCTCCCCGGGTGCGACGTCGCGCGGCAGGGACACGCGCACGTCGGTCTCGTCGTCGGGATCTTCGGTCGCGTCGACGACGCGTTTCGGCCAGACGTCGGTGTTGCCCATCTCGCGGACCGCGAGCCGTTTCACGTCGATGTAGCCCCACTTGCGCGCGCCGTGTCCGCTCCTCCCGGTGCCGAAGGGGGAGCGCAAGAACACCGTCCGGTTATTCTTGAAGGCGTTCAGATACAGATGAAAATAGAGCTCCGATGCGGGGCGGCTCGACGCGTTCTCCCAGGTGAGGGTGCCGTGGCCGTCGACGGTGTGAAGGGCGCCGTCGAGGCGCGCCTCGAGCACGTAGGACGCTATCTTCTTCGCGTGTTCGGTCATCGCAGCGTCGGCGTCGAACGCGGCGCCGACGACCGCGGGCGGCTCGCTGTCACGGAACGATTGCGACGGCGGCGCCGCGTGGTGCTCGCCGCCCGGTTGCGCGCCGAGCGCCGCGTTCGTCGCGACGGGTGCGCGCGCCACGACGAGCGCAGCGAGCGCAAAGAGCATGAACCCGGCCAGCGCTTCCGCGATCGCGGCGGTGCGGGGGCTTGGGGACGGTCGAGACATGAGCGGGCGAGGCGCGGCGAAGGCCTCGCCGCGGGCTCAATGATGAAGCGTGATCACGTTCTGCTGGACGAGCGTATACATGATTCGCAGGGCGTCGAGCCGGGTCATTCCGCTGATGTCTAGGATCTCCTCGATGGACGAAACACCGTCGACCAGGGAGAGCAGGAAGCCAGCCCGATGGTCGAGGGAGAGCCACGTGATCTGATCCGCCGGGACGGCGACCACTGCGACCTGGTCCATCGGCCCGATGCGGGCCGCGTACATCTGCGTCAAGACCTCGCGGCAACTCTGCGCGTAGCGCTTCGCGTCCTCGTCGTCGGGGTTCGCGTCGAGGATGCTCTCGGCGACCACGAGCGCGCCGGTGAAGTCGCCGACGGCGTACCGATCCTGCATGTCGGGGATGCTCGTCGGCGCCGCCTCCGGGCTCACGCTGCTCGGCGCGTCGTGAGGGACCGAGATGCGTTGCTCGCTCTCCGCCGTGCTCTGATAGGCGTCCACCAGCCCGAGTGGCGAGCTCATGTCGTCGAGCAGATCGGGCGGCTCGAGGAACGGCTTCCGCCGATCGACGACGGACGGCGAACGCGGCGCCACGCTCTCGACCCGTGCGATGGAGCGCTCGACCATCGGCTCGGGCACGGTGCGCTTCCTGTCCGAGCGATCCGCGGGATCACTCGAGTGCCGTGGCATGAGGTTACCCTCGTCGGCGCGACCGGGGCTCAACGTGGGGATCGCGTTCTCGGGGAACGAGCGGGTCGGCGGCTCGTCGGAGTCCCGGAGCGGCGACTCGAAGTCGATGCCGTTGTGCACGAGCGGCGGGATCGAACCGAGCTCGAAGGGGTTGCTCGGCGGCGACGGCCGCGGGCTCCTCCTGGCCGGGGGTAGAGAGCTGAAGTCGAGCTCGAGGCCCGGCGGCTCTGGCGGCGGCGACTTGGGGATGGTCGTCGCTCGCTCGAATACCTCGGAATCCGGCGCGTGGGGCGAGCCACGGTCGGGAGGCTCGAGCGTGTGCTCGTCCCTGTGGCCGTCCTTCGCGCGTCGGGGGAAGGACGGCGGCACCGGCGTGGGCCGTGTGGTGGCCACCTTAGTTACGCGCGGCTCCTTTCGCGGTGGAGGTTCTCATTTTCCGTCACTGGGCTCGCGAAACGACTCCCTTGAACATTCGCTGCGTGCGAGCGAGCCCCTCCACCTGTTCGCGCACGGCCTTGGTCTCCTTGCGGCGAATGGCCTCCCGAGATTTCTCGAGGACACTGCGCGCCTTGCTGATCGCGTCGCGCCCGAAGTCGCTCGACGCGACGATGCGCTCGACCTCCGGGAACATGCGCTCGATCTCGGCGATGAGCGTCTCGGCCTCCTGCTTGGCCTGCTCGAACTGCTCGTCGGTACGGCGTTCGACCATGTAGTCCTTGGCGTGCTCGATCATGTTGCTGATCTCCTCCGGAGTCAGCCCGCTCGAGGCGGTCACCTGGATCGATTGCGCCTGACCCGTCTCGAGGTCCTTCGCGTGCACGCTCACGATGCCGTCGGTGTTGATCTCGAAGGTCACCTCGATCTCGACGTGACCCTTCGGTGCGCGCCTGAGACCGGTCAGGATGAACTCGCCGAGGAGCTCGTTGTCGTCCGCCTTCTTGCTCTCGCCCTGCATGACGAGGATCTTCACCGCGGTCTGGCTGTCCCGGCTGGTGGTGAAGACCTTGGTGCGGCTCGTGGGGACCGTCGTGTTCTGCGGGATCAGCTCCTCGAAGTAGCTGCCGTAGGTCATGATGCCGAGCGCGTGCGGCGTGACGTCGAGGAGGATCATCTCCCGCTTGTCGTCGGTGAGCGCGGCGCCCTGGATGGCGGCACCGAGCGCAACGACCTCGTCGGGGTGGACGCTCTTGTTCGGCTCTCGCTTGAAGAACGTCGCGACCGTGCGCTGCACGCACGGCATGCGCGTCATGCCTCCCACCAGGATCACGTCGTCGATCTCGTCGGTGCCCAGGTTCGCGTCCTGGAGCGCCTCGCGGCAGATCGACGCCGTTCGTTCGACCAGGTCGCTGGTCAGATTTTCGAGCGTGTCACGGCCGAGGGTGCGCTGGAGGTGCA
>DATAZL010000042.1:0-21482 GCA_036272055.1 Polyangiaceae bacterium
GAAGATGGGCTGCGCGATGGGCTACCTCGACGTCGGTGGCGGCCTCGCCATCGACTACGACGGCTCGAAGACGGATTTCCACGCCTCGCGCAACTACACGATGCACGAGTACGCCGCGGACGTCGTTTCGACGATCCAGAATGCCTGCGCGAAGCGGGACGTCGCCGATCCGATCATCGTCAGCGAGAGCGGCCGCGCCGTGGTGGCGCACCAGTCCGTCCTCGTGTTCGACGTCGTGGGCGCGAACGAGATCTACTTCGGTCAGCCCGTCGAGCCGAAGCCCGAGGCGAACCGCGTCCTGAAGGAGCTCTACGAGACGTACAAGGGTATCCGCCCGAAGAACGTGCAGGAGTCTTTCCACGACGCGAGCCAGATGAAGGAAGAGGCGCAGAGTCTCTTCAAGTACGGCTACCTGACGCTCCGCGAGCGCGCCCAAGCCGAGCGTCTCTACTGGAACTGCCTCGAGAAGATCCGCGACACGGTGCGACGTCTCAAGTTCGTCCCCGAAGAGCTGCAGGACATCGAGCGGGCGATGGGCACCATCTATTACTGCAACTTCTCGGTGTTCCAGTCCGCTCCCGACTCGTGGGCGATCGACCAGCTATTCCCGATCATGCCCATCCAGCGGCTCAACGAGTCGCCGACGGTGCGCGCGACCCTCGCCGATCTCACGTGCGATAGCGACGGCGTCATCGACCACTTCATCGACGTCGAAGAGACGAAGTCGACTCTCGACGTGCACGCCTACAAGCAGGGGGACTCGTACTACCTCGGCATGTTCCTGAACGGCGCGTACCAGGAGATCCTCGGTGATCTCCACAACCTGTTCGGCGACACGAACGCCGTCCACGTCCGCCTGAACGAGGGCGGCTACAAGGTGACGCACGTCATCCGCGGCGACAGCATGTCGGAGGTGCTCCGCTCCGTCGCCCACACGCCCGAGGGCATGACCGAATCCGTACGCGAGCAAGCCGAAGCCGCCCTCGGCGCCGGCAAGATCACTTTGGAACAAATGCGCCTCTTGCTACGCCACTACGAGCAAGCGCTAGGCAGTTATACGTATCTGACCGGCGACGATTAGGCCGCTCTCGGATTGGTAGCCTGTCGCCATTTTTTTCGGCTCCGATCGGCCGGCTCGCGTTTGGTGTGCTGTCGCCAGATTTCGGCTCCCACTTGGGTAAGAGCCGAAATCGAGCTGGCGTCAGCTAAAGATTTGCTCGCCGGCCTGGTCTACCCAGGTATGGCTCGACTTCGTCTCGCGGCCACGTGAGTGCCTCGTTCCGCCGCTGGTGCGGAAGAGAGACGAGAAGCATGACTCGACCCTCACGGCCGTCTCGGTCTCGCCGGAACGGTAAGTGTATCCCGCTGGCCCGAGCCCTACGCGGTGAGTGTCGTCACGTCCGGAGCGGGGCCTTGGACGAAGGCACTCAGGTCACGGCGAGACGAAGTTCGAGCAAGACCTGGGTAAACAGAACTGACGAGCAGGTCTTTAGCCAGGAGCTGAGCCCGATCTCGGCTCTCACGAATGAGAGCCGAGATCGGAGCGACGGCTCACCAAGAGCGAGTCAGTTCGTCGCGCCAGCGAAGCCGCCGATGCCGCGACGGCCTGCGGTGCCGGTGCGGCCGCCGATGCCCAGGCCACCGACGCCCAGGCCGCCGATGCCCAGGCCGCCGATGCCGGGGAGGCCGCCTCGTCCGGTGCGGCCGCCCATGCCGGTGGTTCCGCCGGCTCCGGTCGCGCCGGCCATGCCGCCGCCGGTGCCGCCTGCGCCGGTCATCGTACGGCGGCAGAGGTGCAGCGTCGTCTCGCAGGTCTCACCCATCGTGCAATCGGCGTCGGCGTTGCACTGCACGCAGACTCCCTGCGGATCGAGACAGTGCTTCGCGTTCGCGCCCGTGCAATCGGTGTCGGCGTTGCACTGCACGCACACCATGCGCGACGTCGAGCAGTGCGGCGCGTTGCGCGCGCAGGTCATATCGTCGGTGCAGCCGGCCACGCAGCGGTCGGTCAACGAGTCGCAGACCTGGCCCATGCCGGTGCAGTTCGCGTTGCCGGTACACTGCACGCAGCGATTCGTCATCGTGTCGCAGTAGGGCGTGGTGCGCCCGCAGTCGGTGTCGGCGAGACATTGCACGCACGCGCCGGTGCCGGTGTCGCAGTGGCCGTTCATTCCGCAGTTGGTGTCGCCGAGACACGCGACGCAGTGACCTGCTGCGGTGTCGCAGTACGGAGTGCCCTTCCCACACATGGCGTCGCCGGTGCAGGCCGTCGGTGCCGTCCCCTTGCCACCGGTTCCGGTGGTCGCCGTGCCGCCGGTGCCGGAGCTCGTGCCGCCGCCGCCGGTCGTACCGGTGTCGCCGCCGGTGCCGGTCGTGCCGCTACCTGCCATGCCGCTCGAGTCGCCACCCGTTTCGGACGACGAGCCGCCGCCGGTGTCGGACGAACCGCCGGTGTCGGTCGAGCCTCCGCCGGTGCTCGAGGACGAGCCTCCGGTGCTGGAGCCCGTGCCGGGAGCGTCGCTGCCGCCGCAGCCGCTAACGACGACTGCGCCGACCACGCCGGCGAGCGAGAGAGTGCCGACGAGGGCATGACGAAAAGAAATGGACCGCATGTGGGAGCCTCCGAAATATGAAAAGGCCCCCGGTGGTAACCAGAGGCGCGCCGTTCCCATGCTTAGTCACCGACCTGCCAGTCGAGCAGGCGGCTCGTTGATCGGTGACGATGGAAAAAGCGCAGAACGCTCCGTATTGGTCGGAATTCTGCGGCTCTTTTGGAGAAGCCGCGATGCGCCGACAATCACCCACCTCGGACGCATGTGGCGACCGGAGTTGCCAGACGCACCCTTCAATTTTCTGGACCGTTTTGCCGTCGAGTTGACAGCAGCGAGCCACGCGTCGTCGGACGTGCGCGAGTGAACGCTACGCGGGCGCCTTCGACATGCGCCGGCGGAGGCGCGGGCGCCTGCTCGACTCGACGCGCTGTGCCGCACGTGCCCGGTGATCGAACGAGAGCGGACCCGCTCCGAAGATCGCGTACACGACGAGCATCGCGAGGACGAGGCCCGCGAGCTCGAGCGATTGCCCGGCACGGAGCAGCCCGTCACCCCAGTGCACGAAGAACACGGCGCCGACCAGCACGGGAATCTGCACCAGCGCCGCGATGCGGGTCGCAACGCCGAGCGCGAGCAAGATACCTCCGCCGAGATGAGCGAGCCCGACGTAATGTGCCACGAGGAGCGGCGTGAACCAGTCGCCCGAGGTGCCGACCATCGACAGCACTCGCTCCGGGTTCGCGACGAACAGTGCGCCACGTACGAAGAGAGCAATTCCGAGATAGATCCTGAGAACGTCGAAACCCACGCTGGGACGCGACGTCTTCTGACGCACTGCTTCGAGCATTGTCTTCATGGCTTTCTCCCGAACTTCGCGACGGTGTTGAGTAAGCGTAGTGAAGCGTGCGCGCTCGCCACTTCGAAGGCTTACGCTTCGACACGCATCTCGCAACACGCTAACGCGCTCGATCGCGCCCCTGCGACATCGGGTCGCACCCCGCGAATCGGTTACGACTTCCGTCGTCCGCGCGTCCGACATGCGCGCAAAATTGTGAACCGGACGCCGGGTCCGCGATCTTTCAACGACTTGGAGGGTCGCGAGGCTCCGACGGGGGCGGGTCGTCACTCAGTCGATCCCATTTTCGTTCGAGCGCTTTGCGATCGACGCCGATGAGACGCGCTGCAGCGCTCTTGTTGCCACCGCACGTCTCGATGGCGTGATGCAGCACGGCACGCTCGATCACGTCGAGCTTCGAGCCGAGCCGGAGGGGAAGCGCGAGAATGGACTTCGCGAGGCTGTCCACCTCGCGTGCCGAGCCACCGAGCGCCTGCGCGCCGACGATCTCGTCCAGGGCCGCTGTGTCGATGCGGTCGCTGTCGGCAAGGAGCGCGAGGCGTTCGACGGCGTTCCGTAGCTCCCGGACGTTGCCGGGCCAGTGCCTTCGCACGAGCCACGTCACCGCGCCCTCGGTGAGCGTTATCTTTCTCGGCACGTCGTCCATGAAGGAGCCGAGGAGCTCGACGATGTCTTCCTTGCGCTCGGCCAGCGGAGGGATCTCTATCGCGACGACGTTGAGCCGGAAGAAGAGGTCTTCACGAAAACGCCCCTCGGCGATCCGCTCTTCCAGGTCGATGTGGGTGGCGGCGAGCACGCGGGCACGGAGCGGCAGCTCGGCCTCCGAGCCGAGCGGGCGGAACCGCCGGTCCTCGAGCACGCGCAGGAGCTTCGCCTGGAGTTCGGCGGGCATCTCCGCGATCTCGTCGAGGAGCAGAGTGCCTTGCCCGGCGAGCTCCAGGTGACCGCGGACCTTCCTGTCCGCCCCGGTGAACGCGCCGCGTTCGTGCCCGAAGATCATGGACTCGATGAGCGTGCCCGGCAGAGCCGAGCAGTTGATGGCGAGGAACGGATAATCGCGCCGCGCTCCGGTCTCGTGAAGAGCGCGCGCGACGAGCTCCTTACCGGTCCCGGTCTCGCCGCGGATGAGTACCGGCGCCTCGGCCTCCGCGAGTCGCTCGATGAGACGTCGGACTCGCGCCATGCCGGGTGAGGAGCCGACGAGCGCGGCCGTCCCCCAGGTCTTTTCCACGCGCTGTCGCAGGCGCTGCACCTCGCCCTTCAGCGCGAGCCGTTCACGGATGCCGTCCACGATGGGGAGGAGCATCTCGGGGCTGAGCTCGTCCTTCAGAACGTAGTCTTGCGCGCCGCGCCGCATCGCCTCACGCACCTCGGCGAGCTCGGTCGACGCGGTGACCATGACGGCGGGGGTCGAGCGGCCCGTCGCGCGGAGGTGCGTGAGAAAGTCGAGGCCGCCGCGATCCGTGGAGCTCTCGGAGAGACGGACGTCGACGAGGCACAGATCGATGTGCTGCGCCTCGAGAGCGGCCTTCGCCGACTCGAGCGAATCCGCCTCGACGACCTCGGCGTAGCTCCGGTCTGCGAGGAGCTGCTTGAGCACGCGCCTCGCGCTCTTCTGGTCGTCCAGGATCAGGATCTTCACGATTTCAGGGCTTTCACGGATCGCAGTAGTTCACCGGTGACGCCGTCCGAAAATTCACGGACGACGAGCTTCAATGCCCCCTGTCGGCTCGGCCTCGCTCGTTCGCTTCGAGCACTCGAAGTACGTTCTCCCCCAGGATCTTGCGGACGTCGTCGGCGCTGAAACCGCGCGCGAGCAGTTCCTTCGTGACGAGCGGGAACTTCGACACGTCGTCGAGGCCGTCGGGGCCCGCGGGGATGCCGTCGAAGTCGCTACCGAGGCAGGTGTGATCTGCACCCGCGATCTTCGCCACGTGCTCGATGTGATCGATCACCTTCGACGCGGGCAGCTTGGGAAAGACGGCCGCGAGAGCTCGTAGCTTCCCCCAGATCGCCTTCTGGGCTTCGGCGGGCGACTTGGCCGCCTTTACCAGCGCGCCGATGCCGGCCTCGTCCATCGCGGCCTTCCAACGTGCGTTCCACTCCGCGTCGAGGAACTCGGGACCGAAGTTCACGCATACGGCCCCGCCGTTGTCGCGCACTGCCCGGAGCATGTCGTCCGTCATGTTACGGGGATGAGGCGAGAGGGCTCGCGCCGACGAGTGCGACGCGAGCACCGGCAGGCGGCTCACGCGCACGGCGTCCGCGAACGTCGCGTCGGAGACGTGCGAGATGTCGACCATCATCCCGAGGTCGTTCATCGCGTGTACGACGCGCTCCCCGAACGGCGTGAGGCCCTTGTCCCTGCCGTCGTCCCCGGAGCTTCCGCCGAGTCGATTCGAGTTGGACCAGGTGAGCGTCATGTAGCGCGCGCCGCGGTCGTAGAAGGTACGCAGGCGAACGAGGAGCTCGTCGTCACTCGCGCTACCCAGGCTGTGCCCGCCCTCGACACCGATCAGGAATGCGGTCTTGCCCCCGGCGACGGCGGCTCGAACCTCGCTCGCCGTCCGTACGAGCGCCGCGGTGGCGCCGTTCTTGGCGATCATGGCGTCGATGGCGTCGAACTCCTTCATGGAGCGCGCGTACGCCTCGTCTCCCGGGTAGAACATCGGCGGGACCCACACGGAGAGAAACTCCGCGTCGAGGCCGCCCTGACGCATACGCGGGATGTCGGTCTGCGCAGCGGGGACCGAGCCGCCGATGTCGGCGCCCTCTGCCACCATGAGCTGCGTGACGTCGTCGTGTGTGTCCACGACGATCGCGTCGGCGTGAAGCTTTCCGGGATCGACGGGGGCGGGCGCGATGGGCGGAGCACCGCCCGCGGCCGCTGGTGCTGCGTTGGCCGCTTTTTGCGCACCTCCGCCCACCGGGCTGCAAGCGGTTGCGAAGCAGGCGACTACGACTACGGCCGTCCGGGCAAGACGCATGGAGTCTTTCTTACCTAGCGCGGCGGAGCGCAAGTCACAATCGGGCTTCGCGCGATCTATCGACTGCAACCGCGATTGGCGATCTCTCACATCGGGTTTCTCGTCGTCACTCTCAGCGTGCGCCTGGTTCGCCGCTTCCGGTACGCGGAAACCTCGGAGAATCATGAGGGGAGCGACGTTCTCCACCGAACGGCGTATGTACGGCGCCATGGATGCGTCCTCGAGCGACGGTGCGGCAAGGCCGACGGAATCCGGAAAAAAGACGACTCGACTTCAAGCGATCGATGTCATGCGCGGTTTCGTGATCGCACTCATGGCAGTCGATCACTCCTCCGGCGAGTTCAACGCCGGAAGGCTCGTCACCGACAGCACGTTCCTCTTCAAGACCGGCACGCCGCTCCCCCCGGGGCAGTTCTTCACACGGTGGATCACACACCTCTGCGCGCCGACGTTCGTGTTCCTCGCGGGCACCTCTCTCGCGCTCAGCATTCCGCGTCGGATCCGCGCGGGTGAGAGCGCGTTCTCGATCGATCGCCATCTCTTCACTAGGGGACTCGTGATCGCTCTGTTCGAGATCGTGCCGTCGTACTTCTGGATGGATCCGGGCAAGTATCTCCTTCAGGTGCTCTACGCCATCGGTACGAGCTTCCTTTTCATGATCCCGCTCCGCCGCTTGCCGGTGCCGGCGCTCGTGGGTCTCGGCGCGTGCATCCTGTGCTTCGGCGAGGCCGTCACCAGCCTCTTCGGCTGGGGGCCGCCCGACGCCACGCCGTTCCTCGCGGCGCTCCTGCTCGTTCCGGGGATGCACGGACACTTCATGATCGCCTATCCGACGCTCTACTGGCTCGCGATCATGCTCCTCGGATACGGCTTCGGCGCCTCCATCGAGCGGGGCACGACGCCCGAGCGGGTGCAGAGCACGCTGGCCCGCGCCGCGGTGGCGCTCCTCGCTATCTTCCTGCTCGTTCGCGGCCTGAACGGCTACGGGAACATGCATCTCTATCGCACGAGCGGCGCGCTCGTGGAGTGGCTTCACGTCAGCAAGTACCCTCCGAGTCTTACCTACGCGGCCCTCGAGCTCGGTCTCGGCGCGGTGATCCTCTGGGCCGTAGTCGGGCTCGTTTCGCGGCGCCCAGTCGGCGACAAGAGCCCTCTCCTCGTGCTCGGGCGGACGCCGATGTTCTTCTATCTGCTCCACATCCCGCTCCTCACACTCGCGGCGACCGCGCTGGGCGTCGCACATCGACTCGGCATCGGCGCGGCCTTCGGCTTCGCGGCACTCGCGACGATCGTCCTCTATCCGCTCTGCCTCTATTACGGCCGGCTCAAGGCCGCGCACCCGCGTAGCTTGCTCGACTACGTGTGACGACTCGCCCGGGCTCCGTCAGGCGACCTCTGCCGACGGCTTCGAGTCGTCCTTCGAGCTCTTGGCCGTGCTGACGTCGTCCGCGCGGATGGCGATCATGAACAGGGTGCGGTTGTCGCGACGCTGCGCGGTGATGCTCCAGCCGTGCGCGCGCACCAGACGATGTGTGATCGCGAGGCCGAGGCCGGTGCCCTTCGGCTTGGTCGTGTACCAGGGCGCGAAGAGCCGCGCAGAGTCGCCCTCGAAGCCCGGACCCGAGTCCCACACGACGAGCTCTGCGCCGCTCGAGCCGTGCGACCACGCCACTCCGACTGCCCCCGTCGAGCCCGCTGCCTGGAGGCCGTTCGCGACGAGGTTCACGAGGATCTGCGTCGCCTGATCCGCGTCGCAGTCGAGCTCCGCCACGACCGGGACGGCCAGCTGCAGCCGTCGTCCCGCGAGCTCGTCCCTGAGCAGAGTTTCGACGCGCTCGCAGAGGGTGAGCACGCGCACGCGCTTTCTGTCGAGCGCGTGGCTCGCGAGACGCCGGAGCCCCGCGACGAGTCGCTCGAGACGCTCCACCTCTTCGCGCCCGATCTCGACGTCTTCCTGATCCAGCGGGCGCCCCGCCGCGCCGAAGACGCTGCGGAAGAAGTTGATCGGGTAGCGGATCTCGTGGGCGATCTCCGCCGCGACGGTCTCGACGAGGGCGGCGCGCTCGTCTCGCCACGCGGCGGCCTGATCGCGCCGCTGCGCCTCGAGCTCGCGATACGCATAGGCGTGGGCGAGCGCGAGCGCCCCCTGATTGGCGATGGTCTGCAGCAGATCCACGTCGTCCTGCGTGAAGAGCGCGCTGCCCGATTTTTCCCCGACGCGGAGTCGTCCGAGACGCACTCCGCCGAACTCCACGAGCAGGCTGAGCTGCTCCACCTCGCCCGCCGGTGACGGCTCGACCGTCTGCGCGCCGCCCGGCGCTACCTCGCGCGTGCCACTCATCGGATCGAGCTCCGGGCGGAAGTCGGACGTGAGCGAGAGCTCCACGAGCTCGCACGGGAGCCACCTACGGATCGTCCGCTCGACGGCGCGGGCCACCTCTTCGGGCGAGGCTATCGAGATGAGCTCCTCGCTGAGCTGCGCGACGGTGGGCTTGTACTTCAAACGTGAATAAAAGAACCTCCGGTCGACCGCGCCGAGCGCGATGAGGACGAGCACCGTGGCGAGCGCGCCGCCGAGGACCGCAGAGAGGAGCGCGCCGGCGAAGGGCACTCCGGCCTGGGCCGCGAGCGCCGTTCCCACGAAGATCGCGAAGGCGCAGGCGACGATGCCGACCCCGATGCGGGTCAGGATGCGCGACAGCAAGCTCCGGCTGCCCCAGAGGTCGTAGCGGATGAACGCGTACGCGGTCGCCAGCGGAAACAGGGAGAGCGTGCCGAACGACACGATTGCCCCGCCGTTCACGCGGAGGGCGGGGAAGATCATGAGGCCGCTCGCGAGATGGGGCGGCACGACCGAGAGAAGGAGCGCACGAAGTCGCTGGCGTCTCACCCCACGGGCGAGGAAAAACCGGATCGTCAGCGCCGTTGCGGCACAGAGAAACGACGCCGCGAAGACGAGCGACCACGCGCTCTGCAGGTACCGGGTCTCGCGGCCCGTGTAATAGAGGCCGAGAAAGCTCGCTCCGACGAGGAGCCCGACGCCGTCGATGGCGCGTTCGAGCCACGGATAGCGCCGGAGCACCGGAGCGTCGTCCGGCAGCCGAAGCGCGATGGTGAACCAGCTCATCGGCACCATCGCGAACGAGAGAAAGAAGACCGGCGGGAGCACGCGCGTCGTGTGAAAGTCGAAGGTGAGCGCGAGGAGGAGCCCCGACGTGACGCCGAGCTTGCCGAACGTCCGCGCGAGCGCGCTCTTCGGGTTCACCCAGAGCGCGATCAGGCCGGCGCCCATGTAGAGCGCGCCGGCGAAGAACATCGAGCCCGCGTAGACCCACCACCAGAGCGGCTCGAGCGGCCTCACCGGAAGGGCGACGACGCGTGTGCCGTGTGGAGTCAGCGCGGTCGCTTCGACGTACCCGCGGTGCTCGCGGTAGGCGTCGGTGATCGCGTCGTCCCAGGCGCGCGAACGAGGGCTACCGGCACCCGCGACTAGCGGTCGCCCGTCCACCGAGAGCACCAGATCGGGAAAGTTCAACCCGGGCGACTGAGCGCCGCTCCGGGGGATGCCGATGTTCGAGACCACGCCTCCGGGATCGACGAGCACGTCGGCGATGGGGTGCCCGTACCAGCCGACAGCGCAGCTGATCGCGATCGCGGTGATCGACGCGCAGAGCGCGCCGAGCACGTACAATGGCCAGCGCCTGATGTCCGTCGGGGGTGCCATCGAGAAACGACTCGGCTGGAAGCTAACGGCCCGCCCGGCCGCTGACTCAAGACTACGCAATTGTGTGGACGTCGCCAACCTGCCGGCGTCCCGGAGCACCAAAGACGATTTTTGGTAACTTCACGTGGGCGGCCCGAATAGCCGCGCGGCGGCGTCGAAACACGCGTCCTCGAAGGGCTCGGCGACGGCAGGGTTTCGCGACGCCTCGATGGCGAGACGGCGAAGTTTCGAGAGCTCGAGCACGACGCCCGGAGGCGCGTCGTGAAGGAGGAGGCTCCCGACGAACAGCGCGAGCCGTCGCGTGAGCGAGCGCACCGGGTGCGCCGGTCGCCGTTCGGGAGCCCGGGAGACGAGCCTCACGTGTCGTACCAGTGCCCGGAGCTCGTGCGTCAGGCTCGCGTCGCGACGCACCGTGCGCGCCGCCCAGAGCGCCAGCGCTCTCGAATATCCGACGCCCAACGTCGTCGCGCCGTCCCGGACGTCCGACAGGTGGCGTCGCGCAGCCGCTTCTTCCCCGAGCTCGAGCAGCGCCCTGGCGATCGGATCAGCTGCGACGAGACACGCGCGCGCCGCGGACACACGCCCGTAGCCCGTCTTCGCGTCGTGGCCGTCGGGGTCGCGACCGGACGGCAAGAGATCTTCCGGATCGGCGACCGGTCCCGGAGGCGCGCCGTCGCCCCGGACGGTGGTCTGTTCGAGCAATTCGTACAGCTCCGAAACGCGGAGCTCGGGGTTCGTGCCGAGCACTAGCAGCGCGACGCCGGCGGCCACGGCGGAGGCGCCGCTCGACTCGGCGTGGCCGAGTCGGTCGCGCTTCGCGAACGGATACGACATGTCGTCGCCGGGCGCGGCCAGGCGCACGGCGGGTCCACGGTTCGCGAAGGGACGGAGTCTCCCGCGCTTGTCGGGCCAGAGAAACCACCCGCCGCCGCGGCTGCTCGGCGCGACGCAGAGCACCCTGGGATCGCTCGCCGGATCTCCCGGCGACAGGGACAGGCTCGCGTGCATCGAACCGCGTGGGCTCGAAATTTCGCGCCCCGTCGGGAGGACGACCGCCGTGCCACGATGGTCGCGGCCGAGGCTCGACGCGAATGCCAGCGCGTCGTCGAGGAGTGGGCTCGTCGTTCCCTCCACGTAGGTCGCGCACACGACGACGTCGGCGCCGTCATCGACGGCGCGCACGATCGCGCAGGGAAGACTCACCACGTCGCGTCCCGGTTTCGGGATGAGGTAAAGGCGCGGCGACGCGTCGGGAGCGATACCGGTGAACTGCGGGATTGCCCGCTCCGCGTGGCCGCGGACGCCGACGGCCCAGCCGACCATGAGCGAGCCGTGGAGCGCGGCTCTCGACGGCGAGTCGGTCCCGACGAACACCTCGCCGTCGAGCGCGAGCGCGTCGGAGTCCATTCCCTCGTCGTCGATCACTCCGAGACGCATGCCGGCGCCGGTGCCGCACACCGCGCGATCGACGTCGATGCCGCCGGGCTCGTGGAACACCCAGCGCGACGGTGAGCGCGGTTCGTCATGGACGCTCGGGCCACGACTCTTCCAGTCCGACGCGGTCGCAGGAGGCGCGTCCGCGAAGGTCAGCGGCTCTCCGAGGGCGAGCGAGCCGCGGACGGCGGACGTCGCATATCGGCACCCGAGCCCACGACGCTCGAGCGCCCGCTCGACGTCCTCGAAGCGCACCTTTGCGCTCGAACGGAGGCGGTACCAGAAGAGCGGCGGCCGCACGAGCAGCGTCTCGAGCACGAGCCCTTCGACGGAATCGAGGCTCGCCCCGAGCGTCTCGAGCGACGCGGCTTTATCGAGCGCGAACACGACGTCGTCGTCCGCGTCGAGCGGCGCGTAGCCCGGCGTGACGAGCCGGTAGTCGAAATCCCAGTGTGGACGCGTCATCCGAGCACCTCGGCCCGCCAGGCGTTCAACCGTCGCTGACGGTCGACGAACCCCGGGCTCTTGCGCTCCCCTTCGGCCTGCGCGGTCGCCTCTGCGCGTCGTGCGTCGGCCCACTCCGCGAGCCGTCGAGCGCCGAGCATGCGCGCCCCGGCGGCTGCCTCCGCGTAGCGCTCGCACGCGAGGTCGAGCACCCTGGCGAGGATGCCAGACGAGAACACGTGCTGCCGCAGTGCCGTCGCGTCGGTCCGCTCTTCTGCCGGCGCGCCGCCGGCGACCGCGACGATCCACGCGCCGCCGCGCCGGGCGTCGTCTTCCCAGTCCGCCACGTCGTCCTGGTGCTGCAGGCCCAGCCAGACGCCCATCAACGTTCTCTCGAGCGTGTCGAGCCGCGCGGCCGTCCATCCTGCGACGGTGGCGAGCGCGACGCTCGCCGGAAATCCGACGGCTTGCTTGCCGGCGCTGAGCCGCTGATAGGTGTCGAGGTCCGTCGCCTCGCCACTGAGCAATAACCGGCGTTCGCCGTCGATCGCCTCGTGGGTGAGTCGATCCGCGTCCGTCGCGAGAGCACGGCTTGCGGGACCGCCCACCGACTCGAGCGCGTCGTCCCGCGTCGCCCGGATTAGCGAGAGCAGACGGCGGAGCTCCGGCGTGTCGTCCACCTGTGCGTCCGCGATGCGATCGCTCCCGAACGCCTCGATGACGGACAGCATGTGCGCGAACGCCGCCTTCTCGACGAGGGGACGGCCGACGTCGACCATGCCCTCGGCGAAGAGGACCGGCGCGCCGAGCGTCACCTCGTTCTTGAAGACGCTGCCCCAGGGCACCTCCGGGCTCGGCACGAGCCCGAGCGTGTGACCCAGTGCGCGCGCGCCAACGCGCACGTCCGCCGGAAGCCCGCTGCAGAAGGCGTCGTAGAGCGCGTCGATGTCGATGTCGCTCATGAGCCTCCTGCAGCGCCCCTCGTCCCCGGAGCATCGGAGAAGCGAACTACGCGAGCGCAGCGAGCCCGCGAAGCGGCGGGGGGAGCAGTTCGCCGAAGGCGAAGCTGCGGGGGGCCAAGGCCCCCCGTTACTAGTAGCAGTTCGTTTCCTTCCACGGCGACAGGGCCACGTTGAATCGCTCTTCTACGACGATGCTGCGCCACAGAAGAAGTTGCATCGAGCTGAGCCCCTCGAAGCTGCCGCCGAGCCACTGACGGATCCGCTCGTTCAGCTGCTCACGCACCGCGGCGGCCTCTGCTTCCTCGCCGCCGGACGACGTCGCGGAGGGATACAAGGCAAGGAGCTGCTTGAACTCGTGGAAATGATCTTCGCTCTCGAGGAGCGAACGATAGAGAGCGCGGAGCTGGTTGTGAGAGTCGGCGTCCGAATGCGAGGAGGAGACGGATTGCATGAGTGGGGTCCCTTTCTTTCGGTCTGTTCGGATCCCCGACCCCGCAGTTGCGGGAATCGGGTGTCGAGAGCGACGTCCCCTCTGCAAGTCACGTGCGGACCGCTAACCCCCCGGATCGATTGTGCGGACGTGATCGCCGCTCGCCCGGATGCGGCCACCTCGGCCCGGATTCGACCAACGGACCAGTGCGCTCTCGAGCGGAAGCGCGTGATCTCTCCGAGCTCGAATGCGAAGGGGTGGTCGACCGCAGCGATTGCCCGGATCCGGGCAACCCCGTGGCCGTTTCCGGGCAACGCCTCCGCGACGGACCTCGAGATTCGCGGGAGATCCTGGAATCGGGCGTGTGCACGGAAGCTGCATACTTCCCTACAAGCGGTTTGCTGATGGAGTCCGAAGCCGACCAGAGAATCGAAGGAGGGCACTCCGCCCGGGTGTCGTCGATCAACCTCGTTGCGAGAGCGGACCGCGGCAGATCGGAGCGGGCTGCTGCGGCGGCTGCGGGTACCGCACAGCTCGAGTTCATCCAGCTCGCCCTGCACGATCTGCAGACGCCTGTCGCTGTCCTCGACCTGAGCATGAAGCTGCTCGAGGACGACCTGGCCGCTGCGGGTCCAGAAGCGCTGGCGACTCTCCGCGGGGCCGAGCGCGCGGTCCGCAGGATCCAGCAGTACATCGATCACCTCGTGACGTCCGAACGCACTGGGCCGCTCCGCGCGAGGCGCGAGCGTGTCGACGTCGTTTCGTTGCTGAAAGACATCGTCGCGGACTACGCGAGCCACGCTGCGACGAGCGGCATCGCGCTAGGGCTCGACGTTAGCGGCGCGCAGAGCGTCGTGCTGGTCGGGGACCACACGTTACTCTGCCGGGTGTTCCAGAACGTCGTCGAGAACTCGCTGCGCCACGCCGGCAAGGGCGGTCGCGTGCTCGTCGAGGCGCGCGCGGGGGCCACCGTCGAGATCCGCGTCTGCAACGATGGCCCGACGATTCCTCGCGCCGATCGCGAAAGCATCTTCGAGAAGTTCTCCGGCAACGTTGCAGAATACGGCACGACCGGCATCGGGCTCTTCTTCTGCAGGCTCGCCGTGGGCGCGCACGGCGGGACGATCACCGTGCAGGACACGCCGAACTGGCCGACGTGCTTCGTAGTCCGTCTGCCGCTCGCGGCGACCTGAGGCAGAGCGCGCGTTTTCGCGGCGTTTCGGGGCCCTCCTCGCCCTCGCGGAGGGTGATCGGCTATCATTGTCGATCGATAAGCCGTGACCTCATCGCGCCGCGTCCGTTCCGCCTTTCGCACGACCCGCTGGCTCGCACCACTCGCCGGGCTCGTCCTCGTCGCGAGCTCGAGTCGAGCCGACATCTATCAGTACACGGACCAGGACGGCGTCATCCACTTCTCGAACCGCGAGAAGAAAGGAAAGCTCTACGCGCGGAGCTCTGAGACGACGGCGGTCACCGGAGGCCGCGTCGGTGACGGCGGCGGCAACGTCACTCGCTTCGACGAGTACATTCACCAGGCCGCGGCGCTCTACCAGATCCCGGAAGAGCTGGTGCGCGCGGTGATCCGGGTGGAGAGCGGCTTCGACCCGCGAGCCGTCTCGCGCACGAACGCGCGAGGGCTCATGCAGCTCATGCCCGAGACCGCGGAGCGGATGCTCGTCAGCGACGTGTTCGATCCGCGACAGAACATCTTCGGGGGCGTGCGGTATCTCCGTGTTCTGGCGAACCTCTTCAACGGCGACATCGAGCTGACGCTCGCGGGCTACAACGCCGGCGAGAACGCCGTGATCAGCCACGGCGGCATCCCGCCGTTCGAGGAGACCCGGCAGTACGTCGTGAAGGTGCTCCAGTTCTACCGCTACTACCGCGACCAATCGACGAAGCCGACGTAGGCGTTCGCGGCGCTACTTCTTCTTCGCGGCGTAGTTCTTGAGCGCGCCTTCGAGCTCCACCTTCACTCGCTGGACGAGCTCCGGGGGCTCGATGACCTTGGCGCTCTGTCCCCATTCGAGCACCCAGCTCGTGAGCTGAGTGAGATTTCCGACGGTCATCGTCAGCCGCACGCCGCCGGCGGTGGCCGCGAGCTTCTGCGTGGGATGGATGCGTCTCATGCGGACGTAGTCCGCGGCCTGACCGTCGAAGTCGATGACGACCTTGAAGCGCTCCGCGCTCTTGAAAATGCCGAACTCGCCCTGGAAGTAGTCGTCGATGGCGAAGTCCGCGGGGAGCTCGAAGCGTTCCATCGCCGCGGCCTGGGTGTCGCGCATGCGGTCGAGCAAGAACGTCCGGATCTCTCCGCGTTCTATGTAGAGCCCGACGCAGTAGATGGAGTCACGGTGGAGGACCATCGCGTAGGGATGGATCGTGATGCGCTCCTCGCGCTCCTTGCCGGCGCTGCGATAGAGCAGCGTGAGCGGCCGTAGGTCGGAGACGGCCTGGAACAGGTCGTCGAGCTCGTCGGTCTTCTCGCGGTAGTGCTTCGGCGCGAACGGTAGGTAGAGGAATCGCTCCTCGAGGCGCGCGTCGGCGATGCCCGCGTTCGGCCCGCGACCGGGACGCTGCGCGATCGCGAGCAGCTTGTTCACCGCCAGGTCGATCTCCTCGAAGAGGGCGGAGCCGCGGAGCGGCTCGAAGACACGCCGGGCCGCGAGGAGCGCGTACGCCTGGGTGCGGCGTAGCTCGACCCGGCGCGGGATCTCGCCGGCGCGAATGCGCCAGAGGAGCGGTCCGCCGCCGCGGACCGGAGCTGCTTCGAGGTCGTACTCGCGACCCATCTCCTTGAGGTAGCGACGGATGCTCCGCGTCGTGACGTCGAGTGCGCTCGCGAGATCTTCGAGCTCGAGTCCTCGCGGATGTCGCTCGAGGAGCTCCCTCAGGCGATCGAGTCGCCGGTGCTGAGTGAAGCGCCCGATGGGCCTTCCTGCTCGCGTCTTTCCCACGGCGCTCGGGCTTATAACATCAACGGCCGGGCTCTTTTCCAGGATCCGAGCGCGCCACGGCACGTGATAGCCTCGAACGACGAGCCCCCGCGCCATCAATCCCATCCCGCTCATCGCCCGGAAGCGCGACGGCGGCGCGCTCGAGCCGACCGAGATCCGTGCGCTGGTGGACGGGTTCGTGCGCGGCACGGTGGCCGATTACCAGATGAGCGCCTGGCTCATGGCCGTCCTCCTGCGCGGCATGACCGAGGTGGAGACGGTCGCACTCATGGAGGCGATGCTCGACTCCGGCAAGGTGCTCGGCCTCCGCTCGGTGCGCTTGCCGAAGGTCGACAAGCATTCGACCGGCGGCGTCGGCGACAAGATCAGCATCTGTCTCGCCCCTGCCGTCGCGGCCTCGGGCGTCGCGGTTCCGATGATCTCCGGGCGTGGTCTCGGTCACACCGGGGGGACGCTCGACAAGCTCGAGTCCATCCCCGGCTACCGCACGCTCCTCGACGCGAAGAGCTTCGAGCGCATCGTCGCGAAGATCGGCGTGTCCATGATCGGCCAGACGAAGGAGCTCGCGCCTGCGGACGGTCGCATCTACGCGCTCCGCGACGTCACGGCCACCGTCGAATCGATCCCGCTCATCGTCGCGAGCATCCTGTCGAAGAAGATCGCGGAGGGGATCGACGCGCTCGTCCTCGACGTGAAGGCAGGCGGGGGCGCGTTCATGAAGGACGTCCGCGCGGCGAAGCGGCTCGCGCGCGCGCTGGTGTCGGTGGGAACCCGAGCCGGCAAGCGCGTGTCGGCCCTGGTCACCGACATGTCCGCGCCGACCGGAGTCATGGTCGGCAACGCGCTCGAGGTCCGGGAGGCCATCGACGTCCTTCGCGGGGGCGGACCGGCCGACACCGTCGAGGTCACCGTGGCGCTGGGCGCCGAGATGCTGGAGCTCGCGGGCGTCTGTGCCGACCGCGCCGAGGCGCGACGCCGCATCACCGCAGTGCTCGGCAACGGCGCGGCGCTCGCCGTGTTCCGCAAGATGGTCGAGGCACAGGGCGGCGATCCGCGCGCGGTTGACGACCCGCGCCGTCTGCCGGTCGCGCCGCATCGGGTCGCCGTTCTCGCGCAGAAGGCGGGCTTCGTGACGCGCATCGACGCTCTCGCCATCGGCTTGCTCTCCGTCGAGATGGGCGGCGGTCGCACCCGCGTCGAGCAGCGGATCGATCCCGCGGTCGGCATCGAGCTCGCGGTGAAGGTCGGCGAGCGCGTCGAGCGCAAACAGCCGCTGGCCGTCCTTCACCTGCGCCGGAAGGCCGCGCATCTCGTCGAGGCCGCCGCGCGCGCATTCACCGTCGAGGACACTGGGCCGCCTCGTCGCAAGCTCGTGCTGGCGCGCATCTAGTAGAGGGGGGCCTTGGCCCCCCGCCGCTTCGCCTTCGGCGAACTGCTCCCCCGCCGCTCCGCGAGCTCGCTTCGCTCGCGTAATTGCGCATCTATGATGCCTCGGGGACGACTACTGAGCGAAGCGCGATTCCGGCGCTCGAAATCGGGCGCGTTTGGGACGATTTGACGGCAGGGGGCGAGCTATGTCGCCCCGATCTGGGGGGCGCGCTACTCTGCGTCCGTGGATCTAAGGACGCGGACGTCGCTCCTCTGCGGGGCGCTGGCGGTGCTCATCGCCGCGTCGATCCTGCTCCGAGGGCGCAAGGGCAGGGCGCAGATCTTCTTCGCGCTGTTCTCGCTCGACATGGGCCTCTGGTACCTCGCGCAGTGGCTCTATCACTTCATCCACCAGGCGCTCCTCTGGTGGCGCTTCACGGCGGTGCTCGCGGTCCTCCTGCCGCAGTTCGCGCTCCACCTCTTCGAGGCGATCTTCCCCCAGCGCCCGGGCGAGAAGTCGCCACTCTTGCGCGTCGCGGGCGTGCTCGCGGTGCCCGTCGTCTTGCTGATCCTCTCGCCGTATCACGGCAGCGGATTTTCCCGCGGGCTCGTCTTTCTCTACGTTTTCGGGCTGATCGCGGCGGGGCTCGTCTCGCTGTGGCTACGCGGTACGAGGAGTAGATCGCGCGCGACACAGCGAAGGGTCCGTTTCCTCGTCCTCATCGGCGCGGCCGCGGCCCTGTTCAGCCTCGCCGACTTCCTCTGGTTCGTCGGCGCGCCGCTGCCGCCGGTGGGCGCGGTGCTCAGCATCGTCTTTCTCTACGTGCTCGCCGAATCGCTCATCCGGGAGCGGCTGCTCGACCTGTACGAGATGCTCGGCCGCGCCCTCGTCTCGACGGCGGTGGCGTTCGCCTTCGCCGGCATCTGGTACGTGTTCGCCGAGCTCATCGGCGGCTTCAACACGATGTACCTGAACGCGACGCTCGCCGCGATCGGGATGCTCACCCTCTTCGAGCCGCTGCGCGACGTCGTCGCGGCCTATATTCACCGCGCATTTCGCGAGCGCGTGGATCTCGAGCGGGCCGTCACCCGCGCCCGGCAGGCCCTCGTGCACGTCCTCGAGGTCGACGAGATGCTCGAGGTCGTCGTCTCCGCTCTCGAAGATTCGCGCCGCGCGACGGGCGCCGCCATCTTCCTACGCGACCCGATGGGCTCCGATTTCCAGCTCAAGGCGTCGTTCGGGCTCCGCCCGCCGCCCCTGCTCGAAGGCGTCGCGCTCCGTCCGCTCGTGGAGCGGCTGGACTCGGTGTCCGTCGTGCTCGAGGGAGTCGCTGCCGACGTTTCCGAGCGGCGACGCGACGGGCAGGCCCGCGCCGCCGAGGCCGACGAACGGCTGCTCGCCGCGGCGGAGCTCCTCGAGCTCTACAAGAGCGGGGTCTGTCTCGCGATCCGTTCCGAGGGTTCGGAGCTGGTCGGGATGCTCGTCTTGGTCGACGACCGGGTGAGCGACGCCTTCAGCGGAGAGGACGTCACTCTGCTCGAATCACTCGCGCTCAGCGCCGGGGTCGTCGTCGAGAACTCGCGCCAGTACCGCCGCCTTCAGGAGCGCGACCGCCTCGCCGCGCTCGGGCAGATGGCCGCCGGCCTCGCTCACGAGGTGAAGAACCCGCTCGGAGCCATCAAGGGCGCCGCCCAGTTCCTGGGGGAGCCAGGGGACGGCAGCACCCTCGACCCCACGACGCAGGAGTTCATCGGAATCATCCTCGAGGAGGTCGACCGCCTCGATCGCGTGGTCACCTCCGTCCTCGATTATGGAAGACCGTCGAAGGGGAATCCCGGCCTGGTGGACGTCAACGCCGCCGTGCGGCGGACCCTGCAGGTGCTGTCCTCGAGCCAGGAAAAGGCGACCCGACTCGTGCTCGCAACAGACGACACTCTCCCACCTGCGCGCGTGGACGAGGAACAACTCCGCCAGGTTCTGATGAACCTGGTAAACAACGCCGAGGAAGCCATGGGTGGCGCGGGCGAAGTGAGAGTGACGACCCGGCGAAAAGCCGCGGGTTCCGGACCTGGATACGTGGAAATCGTCGTCCAGGACGAGGGTCCGGGAATTCCGCAGGACGTGCTCAAGCACCTCTTCGTGCCCTTCTTCACGACCAAGCCGCGCGGGACGGGCCTCGGGCTCGCCATCAGCCAGCGGATGGTGCAGTCGATGGGCGGCCACATCGAGGTCACGTCCCAGCCCGGGGACGGGTCGACGTTCGCCGTCGTTTTGCCCGCTTTCGAGCCTGCCTCGGCCCGCCTACCTGTGGCGCGCCCCGAGCTCCCCGGCGGCCCGAGTCCGACACGGACGGATCAGGTGTCGACCTAATGAAGCAGATGGAGCGGAGCTTGACCGATTCCTTATGCGGATCCTATCTTTGTCGTCCGCACGTGCGAGCACTTCCGCCTGGCTCGGGTCCGAATGTTGGTCTCCCGGGATAAGCTCAGATGCAAGATCCCCTAGGAATGCCAGCGGCTCCCCCCAAAGGTTCCCCGAGAACCAGGCTCGCCCTCCGGTTCATCTCCGGGAAGTACCAGGGCGGGGAGTTCCCGATCGACGAAAATCACCCCATCGTCGTCGGGCGGTCGAGCGACCTCGACATGGTGCTCGTCGAAGAGATGGTGTCGCGCAAGCACGCGAAGATCGAGCTGCGCGAGGGCAAGATCCACATCGAGGATCTGGGCTCGACGAACGGCACGTTCGTGAACGGCGAGCGCATCGTGAAGGGTTGGCTGAAAGAGGGCGATCGTGTTCTCATCGGCAGTAACATTTTGAAGGTCATCGCAATGACCGCCGAGGACTCCACCGCGGGCGTTCGAAAGGCTGCTGATACGGCCGTGCCCAAGCCGGCCCCGCCCAGGCGGTCGACCGAAGGGGGCGAGAGCAGGATGAGAGGCAGTCTCGAGGAGATCCCGTTGCCGGATCTGCTGCAGCTCTTCGGTACGTCGAGGAAGTCCGGCGTCCTCGTTGTCGAAGCCGGCCAGGAGGGTGGCAGGATCTTCCTCGACCAGGGCCTGATTCACTACGTGACCGTCGAGCAGAGTGGCAAAGAGGTGTCGCTCCCGCCGACGAAGGCGTTCTACCGGATGCTCAACTGGGATCGCGGCTCGTTCGAGCTCGAGCCCCCGAGCACGCGCAAGTTCGAGACGCCCCTGAACGCTTCGGTGACCGAGGTGCTCATGGAAGGCTTCCGTCAGCGCGACGAGTACGAGCACATCAAGCGCAAGCTCCCCGCGCCGACCGCGAAGCTCGAGCTGATCACGCCGATCGCCAAGCCGCTCCGCGATCTCACCCCTGCGGAGCTCGACATCATGCAGTCGGTGATCAACGGAACGACGTTCCGCGCCCTCCTCGACGCGTCGTCCGCGACCGATCTCGACGTCGCGACCGGCCTCTCGTCCCTGTTCGACAAGGGCTACGTCAAGAAGCCGCCTCCCGCGGCGACGTGAACGCGCTGGGACGAGCGCCTAGTTCCGCATCGACGCCACTACCGTCCCCGACGCATCAAAGATGCGGCTTCCGCAAGCGAAGCGAGCCCGCGAAGCGGCGGGGGGCCAAGGCCCCCCATTACCAGAGCGAGCGGAGCAGTTCGCCGCGAGCGAAGCGAGCCCGCGAAGCGGCGGGGGGAGCAGTTCGCCGAAGGCGAAGCTGCGGGGGGCCAAGGCCCCCCGTAACCAAGAAGTTACGGGGGGCCAAGGCCCCCCGTAACTAAAAGAAGCTGCGGG
>DATAZL010000043.1:0-11016 GCA_036272055.1 Polyangiaceae bacterium
GCAGCTTCGCCTACGGCGAACTGCTCCCCCTGTTTAGTCACGGGGGCCTTGCCCCCGCAGCTTCGCCTTTGGCGAACTGCTCCCCCGCCGCCTTCGCGGGCTCGCTTCGCTCGCAGCTTCGCCTACGGCGAACTGCTCCCCCTGTTTAGTCACGGGGGCCTTGCCCCCGCAGCTTCGCCTACGGCGAACTGCTCCCCCGCCGCCTTCGCGGGCTCGCTTCGCCTACGGCGAACGGCTCCCCTGCCGCCTTCGCGGGCTCGCTTTGCTCGCGTAGTTCCGCATCTTTGATGCCTCGGGGACGACGGTGGCGGCGATGCGGAACTGCTGGGCAAACTAGCGCTTCGGCTATCCGGAGCTGACTACGTCGGCTGACGTCGCCGACGTTGGGCGTCACTGAGGCAAACCGTCACGGCGGGCGCTGACGCCTGCCGCGAGTAAGCGCCCGGTCGCCCGAGTGCGGCGCGGCGCGTCTGTAAGCCTGCGATTTTGCCGGCACGCTCCGTGCAATCAGGCGCCGTCAGTGTTGCTCCACGCCCGCCTCGAAGGCGCCAGACAATCCCTTCGCAGCAAGCGTCCATGGCCTCGCGTCGTCCGCTGGGTTCTCGGTATCGCTCTCGGCTTCGAGGTCGTCTACGTCGTCGCGGCGAACCTGCTCCTCCAGTTCGGCGGCATCCAGGCGATGTTCGCGGGGACCGACGCGGTGAAGGCCGACTTCGGGCGCGCGTGGACGCTCTGGCCCGGCGTGCTCCACATCGACGACGTCAAGGTCGTGATCGCCGATCAGAACATCCAGTGTCTCATCAGCCTCAAGCACACCGTGCTTCATCTCCGCTTGGTCCAGCTGCCCGGGCAGGTCTTTCACGTCACGAAGCTCCGTGGTGACGGGCTCGTGCTGCACTTCCGTAATCGCGTGCAGCCCGAGGAGGCGAACAAGCCGTTCGTGCGGGCCCTGCCGCCCGTTCCAGGGTTCGACAATCCGCCCCTCTTCGAGGCGACGGTGAAATCGCCTCCGATTTCGGACGACGAGTACAACCTGTGGACCGTCCACATGGAGGACGTCGACGTCGGTATCGACGAGCTCTGGGCACAGCAGTTTCGCTATCTCGGGCACGGACGCGCGCGCGGCGCCTTCCGGCTCAAGCCGGCGCGCAGTCTCTGGGTCGGTCCCGCGACGCTCGAGCTCTCGCCGGGGCGGCTCGTCGCCGGAACCGATACGCCGGTGCTCACCGACTTCGGCGGTCGCATCGACTGCACGGTGCACCAGTTCGACGTGCGCATTCCGAACGGGCTCCAGGTGCTCCGCAACATCTCGGCGGATCTCGATCTGAAGGGCCGCGTGTCGGGCACCCAGGCCGTGAGTCTCTTCGCCGATCCCGCGTCGGATCTTCGCGTCGATCAGCAAGGGGCGCGCCTCACCGTGAAGGTCGGCACCGACCACGGCGTCGTGAAGCGCGGTGGACGCGTCGAGCTTCGCGGAGATTCACTCACCGTGCGTCAGAAAGAGCTCGTACTCGACGCGAACGCGCCGTGGTCCGTCGTCGCGACGGCCGACGACACCGGTCCGGGCGGTCGCGTGAAGACGACGTTCGCGCAGGCGACGATCGGCGGCCGTGCGCTCGCAGCACCGGTGTCGACGCCCGCGGCGAACACGCCGGCACCGATCCGGCTCACGGAAGCCGCGGTAACTGCGGCCTCGACGTCGCGCGACACCGCGGGCGACTGGGCCTTCGCCGGTGGCGCGCTCGATCTCGGACACGCGGACGTTCCTTCGCTTCGGATGCTGAACGAGCTCTCGCCGACGTTACCCGTCCGCTTCACGGAGGGCAGCGGTGCCGCGGCGGGTCACGTCGACTACTCGGGCGGCGTCGTCGTCGGCAAGGGAAACGCATCGGTCGCATCCGTCGTCGCGTCGGCGAGCGGAACCGAGCTGCGCGGTGACGTCGACGTCGCGGGAGACGTCCGTCGCTTCGACTCCGCGCACGGGACGTACTCGTTCGACGCGGACATGCACGCGAAGAATCTCAGCCTCGACGACACCGGTCACGGCGAGAGCTGCCCCTTCACGTCCGTCCGCGAGGTGAAGCTCGGGACCAAGGTCGAGCGGCTCACCGACGCGCTGCCGACCGGCAACGTCGATGGCACCGTCGACGGCGTGCTCGCGCGCTGGGGTGACACCACGCTGACCGGTGACGTGGTCGTCCACACTGCGACCGAGAAGACAGCAGAGAATCGCACCGTGCTCCGCGCCGACGTGCGCGCGAAGACGGTGCGGCTCCGCGGTGGAGACGGCTCGCGCGCGCGCTGGGTCGCCCACGCGCCCGAGGTGCTCGTCGACACGTCGTTCGATTGGGGCGACGTGCCCGTCGCGGGTCCGTTTCGCGTCTTCGTGAATCGCGCCGGCGGCACCATCGGCAAGGTCCAGATGAGCGGCGACGTGACCGCCGATCTACGCCTCGCTTCGGCGGACAAGAAGACAGAAACCGGCGAAATCTCCGGCACGGTACGGGTGCGCAAGGCGCGGCTCTCGGACGGCGAGCGTCACGTCGAGGATTGGTGGGCCACGCTGAAGCTCGATCCGACGCGCGTCGCCGCCAAGGAGAACCTCGACTTCGACGGTTCGCTGTCGGCAAGCTTCCGTGACGGCTTGCCGGGCCTCTTCGTCCTCTCCGCGGGCGACCAGGTCCCTGGCTGGTTGCCGACGGTCCTGCCGCTGAACGGCCTCTCCGGGAAGCTGGACATCCACCGCCGCTGCGGAACCCTCGACGTCTCCATCCCGGAGCTCTCCGGCGGTCCGCTCACCGCGTCGGGAAAAATCTCGAGCCAGCCCGACGAACTCCGCGGCGCCATCCTTCTCCGGCTGCGCGACGCGAGCATCATCTCTGCGGGCATTGGCCTCGGCAAGAAGAGCGGCGGCCTCTCGCTTTTAGCCGGTGACGACTGGCTCAAGGGCCATCTCGAATGGCTCCGCAACGAAGAAGCGACGCAGAGCAGCGCGACCTGCCCTCCGCCGCCGAAACGCTCCTGCGAGAAGTAGCGCAGGTTGAGGGGTCTCCCTGACGTCGCAGCCGGGAGCTCGAGGAGGAGCAAGTGGCAAGTGAAGGGGTAGCGGGTCAAAGTGAAGGGGAAGGGGTCAGTGCCGAATTCGCGCCGCCGGCGTGACGAGCCGGTCTACCCTTCGCGGCCATGCCCGCGTCGCCTGCGACGAATCCGTTCACGCTTCTCAGTCTGATCGCTGCTCCGGCCGTCCTGACGAACGCTGCTTCGTTGCTCGTGCTCAGCACGAGTAACCGTTTCGCTCGCGCCATCGATCGCGCGCGGGCGCTGGTCGGGCATCTGAAGAGCGCGAACGCCGCGACCGATCCGGAGAGCCCGACGCGGCTCGTGCAGCTCAAGCGCGCCGAACGGCGCTCGCTACTGCTCCTCACGTCGCTGCGCGCGTTCTATCTGTCGATCGGTGCGTTCGCGTTCGCGAGCCTCGTCTCGCTCGTCGGCGCCGGCATCGCGAGCTCACCTTACGAGTTCGGGCTCAGCGTCGCGATGTTCGTGAGCCTCGCCTCCGGGATCGTGGGTGTCGGCTCACTCGTGTACGGCTGCGTGATCCTCGTCAGAGAGACGCGCATCGCCGTGTACAGCATCGTCGAGGAGACGAAGTTCATCGAGCAGCGCAGCGTGGTGAAAGAGACGCTCGCCGACGCCCCCGTGTGAAGGGATGACCAAGAAAACTTCGAGAAAGGCGCTGTTCAGCACCGCGCCGGTGCTCTTCAAGAACAGCGACATCGAGGGGCGCGGCGTCTTTGCACGCAAGCGATTCGAGCGCGGCGACCTCGTCATCGCGTACGCGCCGAAGCAACGCCGTCTCGACGCGACGGATCCCGAAGCCATCGCCGCCTCGGAGACGAAGCTCACGCTCCTGTCCGAGCGTCACTTCGTGATCATCCCCGACGTGAGCGTCCCGGGCGGCTGGCTCAGTAACCACAGCTGTCGGCCCAACGCCGCGGTGTACTCGGGCGGCGAAGGGCGCATCCAGGCCACGCGCTCCATAGCGCCGGGGGAAGAAGTGACGATCTTCTACGGCTGGGTGACCGAGAACGAGCCGTCGCGGGACCCGTGCCGCTGCGGCGCGCCGGGTTGTCGCGGGTTCATCAATTTCGACCTCACCGACGACGACGCGCGAAAGGTCGACGGCGAGACGATCGCCGACGACGCGCTCCGCGCCCGCCTCGATTCGTACAGCGAATTTCTCCGGTCGATCGATCAGACCCAGGTCGAGACGACCATCTACCGGACCCTCGCGGCGATGCGCGCTCGACTCGGCTGACGACGGCGCGCTAGATCCACCCGGCGAGCACTTCGTCGACGGTCGTCAGCGTGCCCCAGATGCCGCCCTCTTCTTCGATCATCTTCTCGCAGGCTCGCCGGATCTCGGGGTCGAAGCACGAGATCGCGTCCTTCACGTAGAGGCAGTCGAACCAGCGGTCGTACGCTTCGCGCAACGTGGTGTGCACGCAGACGTCGGCGGTGACGCCGGCGAACACCAGGGTGGCTATGCCGCGCGCGCGGAGCATGCTCCCGAGGTTCGTGCCGCAGAAGGCCCCGTAGCTCGCCTTGTCGATGACGAGCTCGCCGGGGACCGGCTTCAATTCGTCGATGATGTCGTGTCCGTGCTCGCCTCGGATGAGCAGACGGCCCATTGGCCCCTCGGAGCCGATCTCGCTGCCGGCCTTGCGGCTCCGCGCGAGCTTCTGCGGCGAGCAGTCGGAGAGATCCGGCGCGTAGCCTTCGCGGGTGTGCACGACGAGGTGCCCCGCGCGGCGCGCCCCGTCGAGGAGCCGCCGCGCAGGCCCGATGATCGGCTCGACCCAGGCGAGCCCCGCGAAGCGGTCGGAATAGCCGCCCGCCGCGCAGAAGTCGCGCTGGAAATCGATCATCAGAAGCGCCACCCGGCGCGTGTTCGCGGCCTCGCTCATTTGAGGAACGAGGCGTCGTAGATCGAGCTCGTGTCGACCAGGGTGTCGTTCACCTTGTGGTCCTTGAAGAACTTCGACACTGCCTTGGTTGCGTCCGCGGCCGGACCGGCGAGGAGCTCGGTGTTCTTCGCGAGGCCGTAGAGGTTCACCTTGGGGAGCATCGCCTTCACCTCGTCGGGCTTCTGCTCGAGGGCCTTGGCGGCGATGGCCGCGGCCTCGTCGGGATGCGCCTCGACGAAATCGTAGCCGCGGTTCAATCCCTTGAGGAATGCCTTCGTCTCGGCGGCCTTCGTCGTCGCGACCTTCTTGCTGATCGCGAGCACGTCGAGGATGAGGTTCGGCGTCTCCTTCGAGCTGAAGATGACGTGGCCCTTCTTCTCGCCGGAGACCTTCGTGATCCACGGCTCCCAGGTCACTGCGACGTCGATCTGTCCGGCCGCGAACGCAGCGCCGGCGTCGTCCGGGTTCATGTTGACGAGCTGGATGTCTTTCTCGGTCATGCCGGCCTTCTCGAGCGCCTTGTCGAGGAGGAGCTGGTTACATTGACCGAGGGTCGCCGCCACCTTCTTCCCCTTGATGCCCTTGACGTCGGCGATCTCCTTCTTCGCGAGGATCGCGTCCGCCCCTGCCGAGGTGTCGGTCAGGTACACCATCTTGATCTGACCAGGTGCCTTGTCGAGAATGGTCAGCACGGTGTCGGCGGTGGTCAGATCGGCGTCGAGATCTCCGCTGAGGAGCGGCTTCAGACCGTCGCCGGGCGAGCTGAAGCTCTTGGTCTGGACGTCGAGGCCCTCTTCCTTGAAGAACCCCTTGTCCTTGGCGACGAAGAACCCGATGGAGCCGATCCAGGCGTTGAACCCCACCTTGTAGGTCTTGAGCGGCGGCGCCGCGTCGGCGGGACGCGCCAGGGCCATCAAGCCCGTCAAGATCAGGGTGAGCGCGCCTTTGTACGTGAAGCTCTTCGTCATGATGGATGCCTGTCCTCGGATGAAGGGGTGACGAGTCTGTCGAGCAGGGCCCTGCGGCCCTCGTGCGATGCGGTGCCCGGGTGGAGGAGCCCGAAGAGCTCTCGCTTCCACTCCGTGAACTCGGCCGAGAGCTTCAGCTCCGGACGGCGTTCGCTGCTCGCACCGAACGGAACCTCGAAGTCGCGGATGAGCCGTCCGGGCCGGGACGAGAAGACGAGGACCCGCGTCGAGAGGTAGATCGCCTCCTCGACGTCGTGGGTGACGAAGAGCACCGTCGTCCCTTCGTGCGCGTGGAGCTTCAGCATGAGCTCCTGCATCTCCTCGCGGGTCTGCGCGTCGAGGGCGCCGAAAGGCTCGTCCATCAGGAGCACCTTGGGGCGATTGACGAGCGCGCGAGCGATCGCGACCCGTTGCTTCATGCCGCCGCTGAGATCGCGCGGATACGCGTTCGCGAAGTCGCCGAGGCCCATCAGGTCGAGTAGCGACTTCGCGCGATCGACGGCGTCGCCGTCACCGGGCTCACGGCGCTTCTTGTTGTTCGCGAGTCGCGTCGAGAAGCGCGCATTCTCGAGCACGGTGAGCCAGGGGAAGAGCGTGTAGCTCTGGAACACCATGCCGCGCTCGGCGCCCGGTCCCGTCACCTTCACGCCGTCGAGCAGGATCTCTCCGCCGGTCGCTTCCTCGAGCCCTGCGACGAGCGACAGGGCCGTCGATTTTCCGCAGCCGGACGGACCGAGCAGGGTGACGAACGCGCCGCCGTCGACGCGAAACGACGTGGGCGCGAGCGCCTGAACGACGGATTTTTGGCCGTGATACGTCTTGGAGAGGTCGCAGAGCTCGAGCTTCATCGCTTCACCGTCTCTGCCCAGCGAAAGAGCCTCCGGTTCACGGTGCGAAAGACGATGTCGAGGCCGAGGCCGATCACGCCGAGGAGGATCAGGTACACCCAGATCTTCGGCGTCTGCAGGAAGCGCGAGAACTTGAGCACCCGGTAGCCGAGCCCCTCGTTCGCGGCGACCAGCTCGGCGACGACGAGGTACGTCCATGCCCAGCCGTTGCAGAGCCGGAGCGCGTCGAAGATCCCCGGCATCGCGGCGGGCCACAGCACGCGACGGATCACCTCGCTGCGTCGCGCGCCGAGGGTGTAGCTCACCTGGAGGAGCTCGTACGGAACCCGTCGCGTCTCGTCGGCGACCATGAGCACGAGCTGGAAGAACGTGCCGACCCAGATGAGCATCACCTTGGACAGCTCGTCGATCCCGAAGAACACCATGAGGATCGGGATGAGCGCAGGCACCGGCACGTAGCGGACGAACTCGGTGAGCGGCTGGAAGAGCCCTTCGACGACCTTGAAGGAGCCCATCGCGAGCCCCGCGGGAATGCCGATCGCCGCCGCGAGCAGGAAGCCGGCGGTGACGCGAACGGCGCTCGTCTTCAGATCGGACCACAGATAGTCGTCCGCGAGGACGTCGCGCGCGGCTTCCCACACCGACGTCGGCGTCGGCACGAACACCGGATTGACGAAGTCGCGGTGGCTGAGCCACGCCCAGAACGCGAGCAGCGCAACGAACCCGGTGAGCGCGAGCAAGCGATACCGCCACACCGGGATGTCGCGTCGGAGCTCGAACCAGGGCGCGGAGCCCGTGCGACGCGTCGTCACGCGCGCGCCCGCGTCGGCGGGAGTCACCGGGAGTTCTTCGCGGGCGAGGAGCGCCATGTGAATCCGGATGCCGGCGACGAGCACTGCGCTGTCGGGCGAGAGAGCATCGCCGCGCCGACGTTTCCGTCTCGTTGCGTGCAACGATCCGCGAGGAGGCATCGGCGGGCGAACGCGGGTATCGCCCGCGTCGGCTCCGGGTTACGCCGAGAGCCGCATGGGCGTGCAGGTGGCAGAAGAGTGGTTCCGTCGCCAGACGTTCTCGGACGGGGTGACGCTGCTTTCGGAGCAACACGTGGACCCCTTCGCCCGTTGCAACGTCTGGCACGTGCGCGGCAGGGAGCGCGATCTGATCATCGACACCGGCCTAGGCGTCAGCAGCCTGCGCGCCGCGGCAGTGGATCTTCTCGAGCGTCCAGTCACGGCGGTGCTGACGCACAGTCACTTCGATCACATCGGCGGCGCGTACGAGTTCGCAGAGCGGATCGCGCACGAGTCGGAGCTCGACGAGCTCTCCACGCCGGTCGGATTCAAGGGGCTCACGGCATGGGCGCTCGGTGACGACCTCGTGCGGCGTCTACGCGTCGCGGGCTACGAGGTGCCCGACGATTTTCTGACGGCGCTGCCGAGCGACGGGTTCGACGTCGACGAGTACGCGATCCGGAGCGCGCCGCTCACCGGCACCGTCAAGGACGGCGACGTCGTCGACCTCGGCGATCGCGTCTTCGAGGTGCTGCACCTTCCGGGACACTCGCCGGGAAGCATCGGCCTCTGGGAGGCGTCGAGCCGCACGCTGTTCTCTGGCGACGCGATCTACGACGGCCCGCTGCTCGCCGATCTCCCCGGCTCCGATCTCGCCGACTACGTGCGCACGCTGCGGCGTCTGCTCGAGCTCGACGTCGCAGTCGTCCACGCCGGTCATGACCCTAGCTTCGGCCGCGACAGGCTCCGCAGCATCGCCCAGAGCTACCTTGCCCGCTGGGCGTGACGTCACACCAGCCGCGCCGGAATTATCTTTCTGGGCTGGAATGTGTACAGTTTTTGCTCACTTTTGATGCCTGGGACTGAGCTGTCGGCGCGTCTGGAAGGTACTTCGGTAGCTGGACCATTCCATGAGCGCACGCATCCCACTCCTCCTCTGTCTTCTGGCCGTGGCCTTCAACGTCGGGCCGGCGTGTAGCGCCAGCACGGGAACGCCCCCTGGCTCGACCATCACGCCAGCCGACGGCACCGGCGGTGGCGCAACGCAGGACGGCGGTAGCGGCGGCGCGGCAGGGACGTCGGGCGGCACCGACGCGTCTGCCGGTTTCACCGGGATCGGCGCGATCCCCGAGGTGTGTCTCACCGACTGCAATGACGGCGGCGCGTGCGGCGACTCCATGCTCGGCAAGAAAGAGGAGTGCGACGACGGCAACGCGACGTCGGGTGATGGGTGCGACGACTCGTGCAAGCTCGAGCCGGGCTGGCTCTGTCCGGCGCCGGGACGTCACTGCATCGCGAAGGAGTGCGGCGACGGGCTCCTCATCGACGCCGAGCAATGCGACGACGGCAACGCCGCGGACGGGGACGGCTGCAGCGCGACGTGCAAGCTCGAGCCGGGCTGGGCATGCACGTCGGGCGCGCCGACCCAGTGTCACGCCACGACGTGCGGTGACGGCACGAGCGAGGGCTTCGAGCAGTGCGACGACGGCAACCGGATCCCGTACGACGGATGCTCCGCGAACTGCACCCTCGAACCGAAGTGCACCGGCGGTCAGTGCACGGCCGTCTGCGGTGACGGCCTGAAGTTCCCGCAGGAAGACTGCGACGACGGCAACAAGACGGCGCGCGACGGCTGTAGCCCCGACTGCAAGGTGGAGACGGGGTTCAAGTGCATGGACCAGACGGATGCTCCGCCCGATCAGCTCCAGATCCCGGTGCTCTATCGCGACTTCCTCTACAACGGGACGACCGTCCCCGGTCCGGGCCTCGTCGACTTCGAGAACTTCGAGGGCAGCGGCCAGAAGGGGCTCGTGAAGGATCGCCTGGACGCAGCCGGCATGCCCGACTTCCTCGCGTCCCTCGGGCAACTGACGAGCCCGGACACGTTCTACGACTGGTGGCACGAGACGCAGCTCGACGGGACGCCCAATCCGTACGCGAAGCTCGCGTACGCCGACGCGGCGGGGAACCCCCTGACGCTCACGCTCGCGAAGATGACGGACGGCACGTACCAGTTCTCGACCACGGCGTTTTTCCCCATCGACGGCCTCGGCTGGAACGCGGGCCCGAACCCGCAGGTGACGAACGGCCATAACTACTCGTTCGACAGCGAGCTCCGCTATCAGTTCACCTATCAGGGCGGCGAGATCCTCTCCTTCCGCGGTGACGACGACGTGTGGGTGTTCATCAACGATCACCTCGCCGTCGATCTCGGCGGCCTTCACACCGCGCAGTCAGCGAGCATCACTCTCGACGCCCCGACGGCGACGACGCTCGAGCTCGTGAAGGGCGGCATGTACGAGATCGCCGTGTTCCAGGCCGAGCGACACACGACGGGCTCCGACTATCAGCTCACGCTCGCGGGCTTCACTCACGTGCGCTCGGAGTGCAAGGGCTCGTGCGGCGACGGCGTCGTCACCGGCGACGAGGTGTGCGACGACGGCAAGAACGACGGCTCGTACGGCGGATGTAATCCCGACTGCACGCGTGGCCCCTACTGCGGCGACGGCAAGGTCGACTCATCGGGCGGCGAAGAGTGCGACGGCACTCGCGACTGCACTCCGTCGTGCCAGCTGCTCACGGTGAAGTGACCATACACGTCGTGTGGTGAAAACGCGCCGTTCGGCCGGTCAACGCCGGTCGCGGCCGGATTTCATGTCGCAGAAGCGACCACCGTGGGTGCCGTAGGGAACCTTGCCGCCTCGTCGTCGGAACAGGCAGGCAAGGAGATGCCCTCAATGGTCCACAACAAGATGAATCGCACGAGTCTCGGTGTTGCGCTGGTCGGTCTCACGCTCGCGGTAAGCTCTGCCGCGTTCGCTCAAGGTGCCGCCGAGCACAAGTGCGAGGGCGGCGGTGACCACAAGGCGATGACGCCGGAAGAGAAGGCTCAGCACTCGGCCGAGCGGTTCAAGAAGGCCGACAAGAACGGTGACGGCTTTCTCACCAAGGACGAGGTCGGTGACAAGAAGTGGGAGCACATCAAAGTCGCCGACACGAACAACGACGGCAAGGTGAGCCAGGCCGAGATGCAGCAAGCACATCAGGACGGCAAGCTCGGTCATCACTAGTAACGGGGGGCCTTGGCCCCCCGCAGCTTCGCCTCCGGCGAACTGCTCCCCCCGCCGCTTCGCGGGCTCGCATGTGTTTATGGGGGGCCTTGGCCCCCCGCAGCTTCGCCTCCGGCGAACTGCTCCCCCCGCCGCTTCGCGGGCTCGCGTCG
>DATAZL010000044.1:0-88229 GCA_036272055.1 Polyangiaceae bacterium
GGACGCCCAGGCTGGCAGACCCTCGCCCACGGCTATCTGACGCTTCAAGCGATGATGCTCGGCTGGCGCCTGCGCTCCGACTTCGATCAAGGCAAATTCCGCTCTGATTGTGATCAATGATCAGGCCAAGGCCCCCCGTTAGTAACAGCAGTTCGCCAAAGGCGAAGCTGCGGGGGGCCAAGGCCCCCCGTTAGTAACAGCAGTTCGCCAAAGGCGAGCTGCGAGCGCAGCGAGCCCGCGAAGCGGCGGGGGGAGCAGTTCGCCAAAGGCGAAGCTGCGGGGGGCCAAGGCCCCCCGTTAGTAAAAGGCGAAGCTGCGGGGGGCCAAGGCCCCCCGTTAGTAAAAGGCGAAGCTGCGGGGGGCCAAGGCCCCCCGTTACAAAACCGTCTATAATCTTCCAATCGTGCAGAGCCGCCGTCCGCTCATCGCGTTCGCAGCGGCGCTGCCGTGGGTCCTGCCCGTCGCATGCTTCGCGATTGGTGAAGGCGTACTGCCCCCGGTCGAGCGCGACCGCGACGCGGGGCCGCCCCCAGTCCTGAGCACGAGGGACGCCGCGGTGCGGAACACGCTCGACGCGAGCCTCCTTCTGCCGCCGCCGCACTCGGTGACGAGCGTCGATCCTGCGCATGGGCCGTTCAACGGCGGACAGCACGCCATCGTGCACGGCACCGGCTTCACCAGCACGGCGAGGATCTGGTTCGGCGCGAACGAGGTGCCCGTCACCGACGTCGTGCCGGTCGACCCCACGCGCGTCCAGGTCTCGGTGCCCGCCGGCCCTGCCGGTACCGTCGACGTCTCGTCGCAGAACGGCGACGACGCGTCCACGCGCACGACCCTGAGCGAGGGCTACGTCTACGACCCGTTCTACGTCGATCCGGCGACGGGCCCGGTGTCGGGCGGCACCGCCGTCACGCTGCACGGCGCGGTCACCGGCTGGTCCACGGCGACGACGGTGCTCATCGACGGCATGCCGTGCAAGGTGACCGCCATGCGCGCGCCCGCAGGTGAGCCCGAAGAACTCGACTGCGAGACGCCGCCCGGCACACCGGGCGCAAAGCGCGTCCAGGTCGTCGCCGCCGACGGCGGCACGACGGATCTGCTGGACGGCTTCACCTACGGCGATAGCGACGACGGGTTCCGCGGCGGCCTCGGGGGAGCGGCCCTCGCCGGCAAGCTCCGTGTCGTCGTGGTGAACTCGTACAACGGCCTGGTCGTCCCCACGGCGCGCGTCGTCCTCGGCACCGACGTGAAATCGGCAAAGACGGTGGACGCGAACGGCGTCGTCGAGGTCGACGATCCGGAGCTCGGCGCGACCGTGACGGTGACCGTCGCAGCGCACTGCTTCATGCCGACGACGTTCTTCGACGTGGCGGTCGACACCGTCACCGTCTATCTCGACCCGGTCATCTCGCCGGACTGCCTCTCGAACGGCCACCTGACGCTCGTCGGCTCGGGCGGCGGTTCGCCGTCCACCGGCTCGTCGATCGAGGGCGAGCTCGTCTGGCCGAACCCCATCGAGCTCCAGGTCGCGGCGTGGGACGTGCCGGTCCCAGACGGCATGACCGACGCCGACTCCGATATCCGTCAGGTCGCCTACGTGTTCCCGCTCTCGTCGAGCGTGTCGTCGCCGTTCCGTCTGCCCGCGGCGCGGAGCGGCGTGACGCCCTCCGACGTGGGGCGCATCGGTTACACATTTTCGACCACTTCGGTGGTCGGAAACGTGACGCTCTACGCGCTCGCCGGCATCGAGAACCGGAAGATCTCGCCGCCGCTCTTCACGGCGTACACGATGGGCATCGTGAGCGGCGTGGGGACCCAGGCCGGCTCGATCGCGAAGGACGTCTACGTCAAGATGGACATCCCGCTCGACCACGCCATCTCGCTCGACGCGAAGGGGCCGGTGCCGACCCCTCGCGGCCCCGACCACCTCGATGGCCGGATCGGCGTCCGCTACGGGAACCTCGGCTACGTGACGTTGCCGGTCGGCAGCGCGACGACGCTCCTGCCCGCGACCGCGCCGCTCCGGTTCGTCGGGTTGCCGCCGCTGGTGAACGGCCTGGCCGGCTCCGAGTACGTGACGACGGCGATCGCCTCGACGGGCGAGAACGGCGATACGCCGCTGTCGGTCGTGGGCCTCGTCGCGACGACGACCGCCGACGGCACGGTTCCCCTCGGCGGCTTCATGGAAGTGCCGCTCCTCGACGCGCCGGCGAACAACTCCGCGTGGGACGGGCAGACCCTCGCCGTCAGCGCGGCGCCGGGCGGCCCGGACGCCGATCTGACGGTGTTCGCCGTCGACAGCGGCGGCGGTCTCTCGAGCTGGACCGTCGTCATGCCGCGCGGCGTCTCGTCCGGCACCCTGCCCGACCTCGCGAAGCTCGGCGACGTGGGCGCGCCTGAAGGTCCGGTCAGCATCACCGTGTCCCGCGCGCGCATCGACGCCTTCGACTACGGCTCTCTCCGGTACCGGCAGCTCGCGAGCCGCGGGTGGGACGCCTACGCCATCGATGTCTTCCAGGCGCACCGCTGACGTGACGCGCTTCCGGAGCCCGGCGTGGCTCCTCGGCGCGGTGCTCGCGACGTCGTGCTCGTACGCGCGCGGCGATCGCTGGGTGCACGACACCTCCGCCGACGCCGGCGTCACGGTGACGCCGTGTCACGTCGGCGACGAGCAGTGCGGCGAGGGCCTCGAGCGCTGCGTGAAGGGCGCCGACGGCCCGGAGTTCCAGACGAAGGACGACTGCAAGAGCCAGGGTCTCGTCTGCGCCCCGACTCTCCTCGCGTGCGCGACGTGCGTGCCGGCGGAGAGCCGCTGTAACGGCACGGACGTGGAGCGCTGTGCCGCCGACGGCAGCGGATACACGGCTTACCAGACCTGCGACACGAGCTCCGGCTCCGCTTGCCGTGACGGCTCGTGCGTGAATCTCTGTGAGCAGGCCGCCGAGCAGCGGAGCAACGTCGGCTGCGAGTACTGGGCGGCGGATCTCGACAACGCCGACATCGACGATACCGAGAACGCGGCGGCGCAACAGTACGCGGTCGTCGTGAGCAACCCCGAGCCGGATCTCGCCGCCGACGTCACCGTCGAGCAGGACGATTCCGCCGTCGGGACGCCGAACGCGCCCTACGGCGTGGCACGGGTGACGGTACCGCCGATGAGCCTGCGCGTGATCCGGTTAGGCCCGCGTGAAGTGGACGGCTCGCCCCGCGGGACGTTCAACACCGGCACCGGCACCGCCGTGAGCCGCTCCGCGTTCCGGGTGAAGAGCACGGTGCCGATCATCCTCGTGCAGTTCAATCCGCTCGACAACGTCAACGTCTTCTCGAACGACGCCTCGCTCCTCAAGCCGGTCGAGGCGCTCGGAGGCGCGGGGCAGCTCGCGCCCGCGTACGTCGTCACCGGCTGGCCCGAGACGATCGCCGTCACAGACGATCCGGACACCGACTTCGATCCGACGAACGCGCTCGATCTGCGTGCGTTCCTGACCATCGTGGGAACGCGGAGCGGCACCCACGTGCGCGTGCACACCCGCGCCGCGATCGTCCCCGGGAACGGCATCGACGCGACGCCGGAGGGCGGCACCCTCGACGTCGCGCTCGAGCCGTTCGACGTCGTGAACCTCGAGACCGGCGGGTTCCAGGCGGACTTCACGGGCTCGATCGTCGAGGCCGATCAACCGGTGGTCGTGTTCAGCGGAAGCGAGGCGAGCGACGCGCCCGCGTGGAACAAGCTCGCGGACCGTCAGTGCTGCGCCGATCACCTCGAGGAGCAGCTCGACCCGATCCGCACGACGGGCAAGACCTTCGTCGCGACGGTCTCGCCGAACCGCACCGACGCCGTCATCGCCGCGGGCGCGACCACGCTCGGGCACTTCGACGCGCCGGAGTTCTTCCGCGTCGTCGCCACGACGGAGGCGGGCGCGACGGTCACGACGACGCTCGCTCCGCCCTACGACACGATAAAGCTGAGCGGCATGGGGGATTTCGCGACCATCACCGCGAAGAAGGATTTTCCGATCCGGAGCGACCAGCCGATCTCGGTGAGCAGCGTGTCGCCGAGCCAGGGCGCGTCGGGGGTGCCGTTCAGTCTGCCGGGCGGCGATCCGAGCTTCATCGTGGTGCCGCCCATCGAGCAGTTCCGCTCGACGTACGTGTTCCTCACCCCGAACGAGTACAGCTTCGACTTCGTGCGCATCGTCGCGCCGACGGGCACCCAGGTTCTCCTCGACGGCGATCGCGTCGATCGCCTCGCGGGCTGCCAGAGGACGGACGTGCCGACCTTCGATGCGAAGGCGACGGCGCCGGATTTCCAGATCTACAAGTGCCAGCTCAGCTTTCCGATCATCGACACGTCCGCCGGCGCGACCAGCACCGTGTCGCCGGGAACGCAGAACGACGGGGTGCACCAGATCGTCGCGTCGCAGCGGGTCGGCGTCCTCGTGAACGGCTTCGACACGAACGTCGGTTACGGCTACGCCGCCGGCACCCAGCTCACCGAGATCGTCACGCGGTGAAATTGCAGAATGCTTTGCTGCCGCGGCTGCAACCGCTGCGGCCACCGTTCGACGCCGCGTTTTTGTGGGGTATCGAGGAAGAGCCGCGTTGAACCCGCGGGGTTCATCTTCCTCGCGACCGCGCACACGCTCGAAGTCTGAAGGAATCGAGGATCATCTGCGTTGAACCCGCGGGGTTCATCGCACAGTTTCCGGGAGAAGGGCGTGTGAAACGGAGGCGAACGGCGCAGGCGTCACGGCGAGCGTACTGGGCCAGACTTCGCGCGCGTTCGCGTCTGGTAGAGGGGCCACGGCTCGAGCAGCGGGACGAGCGCACGCGGGCCGCTCTCGCGGAGGGCGCGCTCGCAGTCGTCGACCGACAGCCGGCGGGGGCCGAAGATGGTGCCGTCGGTGGCGTCGGCGTCCATGAGCATCCAGGGCTGATCGACGCCGAAATCGTCGGGGTGACCGGGCATGTCGAGCAGGATGTGCCCGAGCTCGTGCGCGAGCGCATAGGAGCGCGCGCCGGCGCGGATGCCCGCGCGATCGACGATGACGACGTTCTGGATACCGGAGCCGTCGGTGTCGATGAACGACTCGCCGATGCGCCCCGTCTTGGAGAAGCTCGGGACGATGAACACGTCGACCGTGGACGGATCGTCGTCCTGATACGCCTTCACCAGGGCGCGCTCCTCGAGCGTCCCTGCGACGGCGTCGAGGTCGTCGAAGTGATTCAGCCCGTCGTCGAGCTCGGTGTCGCCGACGCACACGCCGAGCGTGTGATCGGTGGAGAGCGGCTCCTTGCCGAGCCGTCCGAGGGCGCCGAGAGTGCCGTCGGCGTGCCGCACGATGACGTCGGCGGTGCGACCGGCGCCGAACGAGATGCGCGAATTCGGGCTCACCGAGGCGTGGAGGCCGACCGCGTCGACGGCGCGGGCGACGGCGTGCGCGATGGCCACCGGCGAATCACCGGCGCGCGTCGGGACGTGCACGGGCTTGCCGTCGGCCGAGAACGCGATGAGCCCGCCGCTCGCGGGAAGCCCGACCTCGCACCCGACGGCGAGCAGATACGGACCGGGCGGATCGACGACCTCGACGCGGAGCTTCTCTTCGCGTCCGAAATGGATGCCGCACTGGCCCCAGAGCAGGCTCGCCATGCGTGCCTCGTGACCCGCGACGAGGGCCGCGCCCCGTTCGTCACCGCCGACGGCGGTCTGACCCGCGGGGGTCGCCCGAAGGACGTGCACGCGGAGCTTCGCGCTGAATCGCTCGAAGGCGCCGAGCGCCGTGTTGCGCGGCCCGCCGACACGGAGGCTCGCCGCCTTGTGCGCGTCGGCAGTGACGACGAGTCGGCCGCCCACCTCGGCGCGGAGCGAGCGGCCGAGCGCGGCAGGGTGCGAGCGATCCACGGTGTCGGAGACGGCGCGGATCGGGCTCGACTCGGCGCACTCGAGGGTACCCGCCGTCGCCGGCGGGCACGCCGTCTTCGTCAGATGCACGTCCGCGAGGCGATCGATGGGCGTGCCTCTCGGGTCGAAGGACTGGATGGTGAGCGTCGCAGGCAGCGCGTCACGGGGGCAGATCGCCTGCCAGACGACCGCGTCGCCATCCGTCTCTCTGTCCATCTGAGTGGACAGAGCAGCGGGAAGGGTCCGCGACAGGGAGGCGTGGGACGACGCGAGATTCACGACGCCGCCATTGGACTCGCGCGCCACGAGCTCGCAGACGATGAAGTCGTAGCGCGTCGCGCCGAGGACGACGCTCGCCGTCCCGGGCTCGACGCCTTGAACACCGAGCCGCACGACCGGCTGGGTGACGGGCGGTGCCGTCAGCACGGCGTGATCCGAGAAGACGCGGATCGCCGTGCCGGACGCCTCGGCCAGCGGCAAGGGACGCGGCCCGGCGTCGATGTGGTACGCGTCCGCGGCCGTCCACGGCGTGATGCTCCGGCGATCCTCGACGCCGTCGTCGTCATCGTCGTCGGTGTCGGCGTAGAGGCGGATCGGTGCGCCGGACACGACGTCGGGCGCGGCGTGTAGCGGGTGCGGCGAGGCGAGCGCTGCCGACAGGACGAACCCGGCGGCAACGGCGGCCCTCATTCGAGCCACCCGAGCTGGACGCGACGGTAAGTGGGCTCCGACACCAGTCTGTCGATAGCACCGGCCTGCGCGGCGCGCAGCAAGCCGCCCCACGCGGCCGTCGTGAGCTGACGGCTCTGCACGAGCGCCACCGTCAGGGCAACGAGGCGCTCTCGCTCCCCGAGATCGAACAGGGCGGCGGCAGCGAAACCGCGGAGCCCGTCGTGACGCGGATTGTCGGCGATGGCGCCGAGCGCGTTCTTCAGGTCGTCACGCCGGTGATCGCGCGCGAGATACATCGCCGAGCGGACCGCGACGTCGGTGCGGAGGGGGCCACGCGCCATGCTCTCGAGCATCGGGCGCGCGGTCGGCACGCCGGCCTCGGCGAGGCGGTAGAGAAACGACGGATCGCGGTCGGCGCTCGGACGATCGGAGAGACGCGACACGAGCTCCACCGTGGGACGCACCGACGGGTGCGCCGCGTTCGTCTCGAGCGCCCAGGCGACGAGGGCCCACGCCGCGCGCGCGCTCGACGGTCCTCTGCTCGCGCGATTTCGCGCCTCGTCGAGAGGCGCGCTGTCCCCGGCGCGCACCGCGATCTCGCCGAAGACGAGCCAGCGGCCGAGGTGACGCTCGGCGTCTCTGAGGACGGCGAGCGCGGGCGCGATCGCGCGCGGTAGCGCCGGCGAGCGCAGGAGCGGCACGAAGACGTCCACGCAGAGAGCGATACGGTGGCTCTCCTTGATCTTCGGCGCGATCGACGAGATGTGATCGCCGTCCGACTCGGACCTTGCTATGCGCGCCACTTCCGCCGCGAACGCGAGGTGCGGATGACGAGAGCTCGCGACGCGCGCGAGCGGCTCGGCGATGCGCTTGCTCGCGAGACAACATGCTGCCGACAGCGTCGCGAGGCCGCCCGCTTCTTCGGCACCGAGCGCGCGCTCGACCTCGGTCGCCGCCCGCTCGGCGTCGACGTCGGCCAGCGCGCGCACCGTGCCGGCGTAGAGCGGGCGATCGAACGACGCGCGTTTCACGAGTGTCTCGACGGTGTCGCCGAGTAGCTGCACGAGCCGGGCGGAGTACGGAGCGACCGCACGCAGCGCGCCGGCGAGCTTCGCTTCTTGTGATGGCTTCCGGCGAAGGGCCGCTCGGATCACGGCTTCGAACCTCTCGACGGGTTCGTCGCCGAGTAGTTCCCCGTGCTCTGCCTTCCCGATCATGAAAGCCAGCGACGGACACTACCATGCCGAGACGCGCGACTTACCGATGTATTGCCCTCGTGCTGGATGCTAACGTGACGAAAGGAGTTTCCATGCTCAAGGCTCATCCGGCGATTACGGTTTCCGGTCGTTCGCGTGTTTCGCGCGCTTACCGTCTGCCCCGTGCTTCCCTTCTCGCCGTTCTCGTGCCCGCGATCGCGCTCAGCGCTTGCAAGAAGAACGATGACGCTGCGCCGCCGACACAGGGCGGCTACCCGCAGCAGCCCGCGTACGGCCAGCCAGGCTACGGTCAGCAGCCCGCGTACGGCCAGCCAGGTTACGGCCAGCAGCCTGCGCCGTACGGTCAGCAGCCGGCACCGTACGGTCAGCAGCCCGCTTACGGTCAGCAGCCCGCGCCGTATGGTCAGCAACCTGCGTACGGTCAGCAACCCGGGTACGGTCAGCAACCAGGATCCCCCCAGCCGGCGCCCTACGGTCAGCAGCCCGCGTACGGCCAGCAACCGGTAGCGCCCGCGCCCGCAGGCACGATGTCGACGCCCGCCGCGATGGCGTTCCCGTGCCAGGCAGACGCGACGTGCCTCTCGCATCGCTGCAACACGCAGGTCGGTCGCTGCGCGTGGCCCTGCCAGACGAACAACGACTGCAACCCCGGTTTTCAGTGCGTCGCGCCCGCGTGCATCCCCGCAATGGGTGGCACGGCACCGACGCAGTAGCCGCGTCACGGTCGCCCGCCTGGCCAGGCTGAGGTATTAGCCACCCTCCATGGCTCGTACCTCTCCGTTCGAAAAGGTTTCCCCTCAGGCTGACTTCCCTGCCCTCGAGCAGGAAGTCATTCGTCTGTGGGAGACCCTCGACGCGTTTCACGAGTCGAACCGGAGGCGGAAGGGCGGCGAGTCGTTCGTCTTCTACGACGGCCCGCCGTTCGCGACCGGCGCTCCTCACTACGGGCATCTCCTCGCCGGCACCATCAAGGACATCGTTCCGCGTTACTGGAACATGCGCGGGCGTCACGTCGAACGCCGCTTTGGATGGGATTGCCACGGGCTCCCCATCGAGGCGCTCGCGCAGAACGCGCTCGGTCTCGCCGGACGTTCGGACATCGTCGCGCACGGCGTGGGCGCCTTCAACGAGCAGTGCCGCTCGATGGTGGACGGCTACGTCGCCGAGTGGCGCAAGACCGTCACCCGGATGGGGCGCTGGGTCGACTTCGACAACGACTACAAGACCATGGACACGCCGTTCATGGAGACGGTGTGGTGGGCGTTCAAGCAGCTCTGGGACGCGGGGCGCGTCTACAAATCTTACCGGATCATGCCCTACAGCTGGAAGCTCGGGACGCCCCTCTCGAACTTCGAAGCGAACAGCAACTACAAGGACGTTCAAGATCCCGCGATCACGGTTCGCTTCCGTGTCAGGCACGGCCACGAGATGCTCGGGCTCGCGAGCGACCTTCCACTCTACCTGCTCGCGTGGACGACGACCCCCTGGACGCTTCCGTCGAACCTCGCGCTCTGCGTGGGGCCCGACGTCGAGTACGTGTTCGTGCACGACCGGCAATCGAGGACGATCCAGGTGCTCGCCGCCGCGCGCCTCGAGACGTATTACCCGAAGGGGTCGGATCACGAGGTGTTGCTCACGCTCACCGGGGCGGCGCTCACCGGGCTCGGTTACGAGCCGCTCTTTCCGTACTTCGCGCAGCAGCCGAAGAGCTTCGTCGTCCTCTCCGACGACTTCGTCACGACGGAAGACGGCACCGGCATCGTCCATCTCGCCCCCGCGTACGGCGAGGACGACTTTCGCGTGTGCCGCGCCGCGGGCATCGAGCTCGTGGATCCCCTCGACACCGAGGCGCGCTTCACGAGCAAGGTCTCGGACTTCGCCGGCGAGCAGTGCAAGGACGCCGACAAGGGCATCATCAAGAAGCTCAAAACCGACGGGAAGCTCGTGCACCAGGACGTGCTCGTCCACAGCTACCCCTTCGACCCGCGCACCGAGACGCCGCTCATCTACCGGGCCATCGACGCCTGGTACGTGCAGGTCGCCGACAAGCGAGACGAGCTCGTCCACGCGAACTCCAAGGTGAACTGGGTGCCGAAGGCGGTCGGCGAGAACCGCTTCGGCAACTGGCTCAAGGACGCGAACGACTGGAACATCAGCCGGAACCGCTTCTGGGGCTCGTGCCTGCCGATCTGGGTGAACGAGGCGGACCCGACGGATCGGCTCTGCGTAGGCTCCATCGACGAGCTCGAGGCGCTGAGCGGCGTCCGGGTCACCGATCTGCACAAGCACATCGTCGACGAGGTGCTCATCCAGAAGGACGGCAAGACGTACCGGCGCACACCGGAGGTCCTCGATTGCTGGTTCGAGTCGGGAGCAATGCCGTACGCGCAGCAGCACTATCCGTTCGAACGCAAGGACCAGCTCCGCGAGTTCTTCCCCGCGCACTTCATCGCCGAGGGGCTCGATCAGACGCGCGGCTGGTTCTACACGCTGCTCGTCCTCGGCGTGTCGCTCTTCGGCGAGTCGCCGTACCGCAACGTGGTCGTCAATGGACTCATCCTGGCCGAAGACGGCCAGAAGATGTCGAAGAGCAAGAAGAACTACCCCGATCCGAACATCGTGATCTCGACGCACGGTGCGGACGCTCTTCGCGCGTACATGATCGACTCGCCCGTCGTTCGCGGGGAGCCGCTCCGGTTCTCCGAGCGCGGGCTCCGCGAGATCGTGCGCACCGTCGTGCTCCCGTACTGGAACGCGCTCAGCTTCTTCACGACGTACGCTTCCGTGGACGGATTCGATCCGCGAAGCTGGCAGGCGCCCGAGGCGGCGAAGCGCCCGGACATCGACCGCTGGATGCTCAGCGTCCTGCAGAGCCTCGTCGCCGACGTGAATCACGAGATGGAGGGCTATCGCCTCTACAACGTGGTGCCTCGCCTGGTCGCCTTCATCGACGATCTCACGAACTGGTTCGTGCGCCGTTCACGCCCGCGCTTCTGGAAGGGTGAGGACGACCAGGACAAGGCGAGCGGCTACGCGACGCTCTACACGGCGCTCGTGACGTTCGCGAAGGTGCTCGCGCCGTTCATGCCGTTCCTCACCGAGACCGTGTATCAGAAGCTCGTCCGCCCGGTGGACGCGTCAGCGCCGGCGAGCGTGCACTTCTCCGACTATCCGCAGGCCGACGAGAGCCTCATCGACCGCGAGCTCGAGAAGCGCATGGCCGTCACCCGCGCCGTGGTCGGCCTGGCGCGCAAGGTCCGCGAAGATCACAAGATCAAGGTCCGTCAGCCGCTCCCGAAGCTCACCGTGGTTCACCGCGATCCCGCGGTGCGCGACGCAGTGCTCGCATCGGCCGCGCTCATCGCGGACGAGATCAACGTGAAGGAGGTGGCGGTCAGCGCCGACGAGAACGCGTTCGCGTCGGTCACCGTGAAGCCGAACTTCAAGACGCTCGGCAAGCGCCTCGGACCCAAGCTGAAGGAGGTCGGTGAGACGTTGAAGACGTGGGGCCTCGCGGAGGTCACCGAGCTCGAGAAGGGCGGCACCGTCACCGTCGCGGGAGAGGCGCTCGCGCTCGAGGACGTCATCCTGCAGCGCAGCTCGAAGGGCGAGGCCGCGGTGGCGACCGACGGCCACGTGACCGTCGCGCTCGACACGAAGATCGACGCGGCGCTCGAGCGCGAGGGCATCGCGCGCGAGCTCGTGAGCCTTTTGCAGAATGCGCGAAAAGACGCGGGCCTCGACGTGAGCGACCGCATCGTCGTCGCATGGGCATGCAGCGACGACACGGTGCGAGCCGCTCTGCGCGAGCACGGTGAGGCGATCTCGAAGGAGGTCCTCGCCGTCGATTTCCGCGAAGGCGCTGGCACCGAGTCGGCCGAGATCAACAAGGTCGCCGTCAAGTACACTCTGACGAAGCAAGGCTAGGCCGTGCGGGTCTTCTCTCTCGCACTCGGCGCGACGCTCGTCGCGCAGGCGCCGCTCCAGTGCTCGCGCGAGCCGGAACCGGAGCTACGCCGCTACGAGACGCCTCCGGAGGCGCTCTACGATCTCGCCACGCGCTTCAAGGCGCGCGGCGAGCAGCGCGCGTATCGCGACACTCTCTCGTACCTGGTCGAGCGCTTTCCGAGTAGCCGCTTCGCCGTTCGTGCAAAAGACGAGCTCGCGCCGGACGCCGGAGCGGCCCCGTGAAGGCGGAGCCCGTGATTCATCCGCGGCTCATCGTGGTGACGGACACGACGGTGGCGCCGCTCGGTGTCCTCGAAGAGCGCGTGGAGCGCCTGCTCTCGCTTGCGCGACCGGGAACGGTGCTCGTTCAGCTCCGGGATCTCGAGCTCCCTTACGACGCGCGCCGTTCGCTCGGGGAGCGACTCGTCGCGCTCTGTCATCGCCATCAGGCGTGGTTCTCGGTGAACGACCGGCTGGATCTCGCCGTCGCGCTCGGCGCTGACGGGGTTCACCTCGGGGAGCGCTCGGTGTCGCCGCTCGACGTGCGCGGGGTGCTGCCGCGCGCCTTCGTCTCGCACGCCGCTCACGACGTCGGTGCCGTTCACGACTCGGCGTCGAACGCCGCGCTCCTGTCGCCGATCTTCGTCGCGCGAAAAGGCCGTCCCGCCCTCGGCGTCGCAGCCCTCCGCGCCGCGCGCACGCTCCTCGACGCGAAGCGCTCTCCGATGGCGCTCTACGCCCTCGGAGGCATCGATGCGTCGAAGGCTGCAGCGTGTATCGACGCGGGCGCCAGCGGCGTCGCCGTCATCGGCGCAGCCCTCGACGGGCGCGACCCTGCGCCCCTCGTTCACGCGCTGCGCATAGCGCGGTAAGGGCGCTCCGTTCCGCCGGAGCGATTTTCGCGCCCGGAAGCCGTACCGCGCGTTACGTATCGCGCGCTACGTCTCGCGCATTCGACGGGTCAGCAGCGTCGAGAGCGCGAGCAACGCGATCCCGACGCCGATGGCCCCCACGGTGTCGGCGACCCAGTCGAGCAACTCGGAACTGCGCCAGGGGAGCAAGAGCTGCCAGAATTCGAGGAGCGCTCCGAGAGCAGACGCCGTGCCGACCGCGGCGGCGATCCGCGACGGGGAGCCGAGACGCGGGGCGAGATAGTGGAGCGCGAGCAGCGCGGGGAGCACCATGAAGCCGAAGGCAATGGCGTGCGCGGTCTTGTCGGACATGCCGTCGGGCGGCGACGAGTCCTTCAGGGAGCCGGCGACGAAGATGTACAGGGCGTAGGCGACGAGGGGCCCGACGTACTTCACGAGCTTCATGCGACGGGACCTGAACGCGCGAGGGCCGGAGTTATTTCCACGAACCTCAAAGTCGTGAGGTTTCTTCGAGAGTACGGTTCTTGGTTTCGGGGAGCATGAGGTACACGAGCGCGAGCGACGCGAGAGTGCCGACCGCGGTTAGACGTACCACCGGGCCCCACCCCGCCTTCTCCGCGGCCCATCCGACGACGAGCGGCGAGAGCACGTACCCGATTCGTCCTATGACGTTGTTCGCCCAGGCGTAGCCCTCGGCGCGGATCTCGGTCGGGAAGAGCTCCGTCGTGAGGGCGTTCAGGACCGGCAAGAAGGCGCTCGCGGCGAAGACGCCGAGGACGAGGGAGGCGGTGAGCGCCGCGCGGCCGTGGAACGTGTAGCACCCGACGGTCCCGAGGGCGCCGGAGAGGAACACCAGCGCCGCGGTGGGCTTTCTCCCGAGCAGATCGAGGAGCTTCGGCACCGAGAAGACCAGGGGGAGCGCCACCGCGGCGGCCACGGTGATGGCGGCCCCGACGTCGCCGTCGGTGAAGCCGCGCTCGTTCACTGCGAAGTCCTTCCAGAACGTGACGGTGCTCTGCGAGCCGATGTACGCGGCGAACCAGATCGCGCCGAGCTGGAAGACGCGACGGCGATGCGCCGTCCGGAAGACGTACAGGAACGATCGCGACTCGGCAGCGGGCCCGGTCTCGACGAAGCGACGTGTCTCGGAGATCCCTCGCCGGGCGTACGCGAGCAGGAGCAGCGGCACGATGCCGACGAAGTAGACCGAGCGCCACCCGAACGACGTCTTGAGCAACAGCGGCGCGAGCCCCGCGCACACGATCGACCCGAGGCTCGAGCAAGCTCCGACCAGTCCGATGGACAGACCGCGCCGATCTTCCGGAAACTCTTCCGCGGCGATGACCATGCTCGTCGCGTACTCGGCGATGAGGAAGATCCGCCCCAGCATCTGGAGCGACGCGAACGTCCAGGGCCCCGGCGCGAGCCCGCTCAGGAACGTCATCGACGTGTAGCCGGCGATGGTGACGGTGAGGACGCGCTTTCGCCCCCAGCGATCGGCGCCGCGCACGAGAAAGTACGCCACCATGGTGCCGGCGTTGATGAGCGCGATCATCTGCCCCGCCGTCTGGCGATCGATGTTCATCGCCGTCCGCAGGTTCGGGAGGATCTGCGTCAGCGCGATGAAGTCGTAGCCCTCGAAGAAGGCCGCGACGCTGAGCAGCGCGAGCAGACGGCGCTGGTACGCCGGGAGCGGAGCTCTCGCGGTCATCGAGGAAGACGACGAATGGCGGCGTGAACGCTAGATCAAGCCGGATTCGGGGCTCGACGCGCTCGCGTGGAGCCGTCGCGGCATGCGACCGGCGAGGAACGCCTTGCGACCGGCGAGGACGCCGTCCCGCATTGCCTCCGCCATGAGGACCGGATCCTTCGCGTGCGCGATGGCGGTGTTCATCAGCACGCCGTGACATCCGAGCTCCATCGCGACGGCCGCGTCGCTCGCGGTGCCGACGCCGGCGTCGACGATCACCGGGACCTTCGCCTGCTCCAGGATGATCCGCAGATTGTACGGGTTCTTGATGCCGAGCCCGGAGCCGATCGGCGCGGCGAGCGGCATGACCGCCGCGCACCCGAGCTCCTCGAGCTTGCGACAGACGATGGGGTCGTCCATGCAATAGGGCAGCACCGTGAAGCCCTCCTTGACGAGGATCTTCGCCGCCTCGAGGGTCTGCTCGTTGTCGGGGTAGAGCGTGCGCTGATCGCCGATCACCTCGAGCTTCACGATGTCGGCGATGCCGAGCTCACGGGCGAGCCGGAGGGTGCGCACGGCTTCTTCCGCCGTGTAACAGCCCGCGGTGTTCGGCAGGATCTTGTACCGGCCGGAGGTGAGCAGCTCCATCATCGAGCCGTTCCCGCGGTCCTTCAGATCGACGCGACGGACGGCGACGGTGACGACCTCGGCGCCCGACGCCTCGAGCGCGCGCCGCGTCTCGGCGACGTCCTTGTACTTGCCGGTCCCCACGAAGAGACGCGACTGGAAGGAATGCGAGCCGATCCGCAGGGCGTCGTCGGTCATCGACGTCGGATACCTCTACGGCCGTGCGCGGGCAAGGCGAGCCGGCGTGGGCCCGTCCGGTGCGGCGGGCGCGTCCTTCCAGCGGCGATGCATCCAGAGCCATTGCTCGGGCTGCTCGCGGACGAACGCCTCGAGGAGACGGGTCACCTCGGTCATCGCCTCGACGGCCCAGGTGCGCTCCGGACAGCGCGGCGGCCGGAGCACGGCCACGATATCGACGGTGTGCGTCCCGTCGGCGAGACGGCGTGGAAACGCGACCGCGAGCGGCGCGCGGGCGCGCTGCGCGCACAGGGCCGGCGCGAGATCGACCCACGCCGGCGCGCCGAGGAACGTCACCAGCGCGGCGCCCCGACGGCGCTCGGGCGCCTGGTCGACGAGCATCGCGACGAGCTCGCCGCGGCCGAGCGCCCGCGAGACGTCGCGCGCGGCAGTGCCGGCCTCCGCGAGCCGGAGCCCGCGGCGTGCGCGGAGCCGCTGCCACACGCCGTCGAGGACGCCGACGCTGAGGCGCTTGGTGACGACGGTCAGCGGCGTCCGGGCCGCGACGGCGCACGCGACGAGGTCCCAGCTCCCGGTGTGCGCGGTCGCGATGACCGCGCCGTTCGGCTCGGCGGCGAGCGCGTCGATCCCCGCCCACGGAAACGCCGGCGAGCAGCGCTTTTCAGGCGCCGTGAACGCCATGCCGAGAAGCTCGACGAGCCCGCGGCCGAGCGAGGCGTACATCGCACGAGCGGTCCGCGACGGTTCGGCGACGCTCGCGCGCGCCATCGCAGCCTCGACGTGAGCACGACGCACGCGGAGCACGTCGCCCACGAAGACGGCGAGCGCCCGCGCGACGGCCCGAGAGACGCCCCCGCTCCCGTCCCTCACCGTGACGAGCGCGGTCTCAGCCGAAGCCGGCACGTCGGCCGCCAGTGGCCTGAGGCTCCACGGCGCCGGCGAACACGTCCTCGAGGGCGAGCACGTACTCTTCCCCGCGGACGGTGCGCGCCGAGATGTGCGGCCCGTCGACCTTCAGCGCCTCGATGCGACTGACGGTGAGGCTCGACCCGCCGGACGCGACGTACAGCGTCACGTGGCGAGCTTCCTGAGTCGCCCACCAGCCTTTGTCGTCCTTGCGGGCCTCGGCGGCCTTGATGATGGCGGTCAGATGGTCGAGGGTCATTGCCCCTCAGGTTTCCCTCGCCGGGGCGTTCGGGTCAAGGCCGGTGTAGGCTGACTCGCGTTGAGCGCCGCGGAAAAAGGGCCCAAACCCCAGTTCGCCGAAGACGATCACATCGTCGTCGACCACATGACGAAGCGGTTCGCCGACTTCGTCGCGCTCGAGGACCTGTGCATGACCGTGAAGCGAAAGCAGATCGCGGTCGTCATCGGCGGCTCCGGCGCGGGCAAGACGACGCTCCTCCGGCTCCTCATCGGGCTCGAGAAGCCGACGACCGGCTCGATCTACATCGACGGCGTCGACATCGCGCCGCTCGGCGATCGCGCGATGAACGAGGTGCGGCGCAAGTTCGGAATGGTCTTCCAGTACGCGGCACTCCTCGACTCGCTCAACGTGCTCGACAACGTCGCGTTTCCGCTCCGCGAGCACACCAAGCTGAAGGACAAGGAGATCCGCGAGAAGGTCTCCGAGAAGCTCGGCATCTTGAAGCTCGAGGGGACGGAGAAGAAGTTCCCGAGCCAGCTCTCGGGCGGCATGCGAAAGCGCGTCGCGCTCGCGCGCGCGCTGATGCTCGAGCCGCAGATCATCGTCTACGACGAGCCGACGAGCGGCCTCGATCCGCTCTCGAGCCGCCTCGTCGACGAGCTCATCGAGGAGACGCGCGATCGCTTCGGCGTTACCAGCGTCGTCATCTCCCACGACATGACGAGCGCGCTGAAGATCGCGGACCACATCTTCCTGGTCGCCAAGGGCAAGCTCGTCGGGCACGGCTCGCCCCAGGAGCTCGTCCAGGGCGACATCGGCCTTGCCCACCAGTTCCTCGACGCGAGCGGCATCGCTGCCGACCGATTACTCTCCGAGCGGCACAGTTCGGACGCGAAGAAGGACGACGACAAGACGAACGCGAAGCAGGACTCGGCGCAGCAGAGGCGCTGAGCCCCGCCGGGCTCAGCCCGTGACGCGTCGACGGAAGTACTCGATCGTGCTCTCGAGCCCCTTGTCGAGGGGGATCGTCGGCTTCCAGCCGAGGAGCTCGTTCGCCCGCGTGATGTCGGGGCGGCGGCGGCCCGGATCGTCGACGGGCAGCGGCTGATACTCGATCTTGCTCTTCGACCCCGTCATCTTGATGACCTTGTCGGCGAGCTCTTTCACTGTGAACTCGCCGGGATTCCCGATGTTCACCGGCGCGGTGACATCCGACGCCATGAGCGCGAGGAAGCCGTTGACCAGATCGTCGACGTAGCAGAACGAACGCGTTTGCTCACCCTTGCCGTACACCGAGATCGGACGATCTTGCAGCGCCTGCACGATGAAGTTCGACACGACGCGGCCGTCGTTCTCGTGCATGCGGGGGCCGTAGGTGTTGAAAATGCGCACGATGCGGACGTCGGTCGCGTACTGCGTCTGGTACGAGACGGCGAGCGTCTCCGCGCAGCGCTTTCCCTCGTCGTAGCAGGCGCGCGGGCCGATCGGATTCACGTTGCCCCAGTACGACTCGACCTGCGGGTGCACCTGCGGATCGCCGTACACCTCGCTCGTCGACGCGATCATCACCCGCGCCTTCACCTCGCGCGCGAGCTCGAGGATGTTCAGAGTGCCCTCGACGGTCGTGCGAACGGTGCGAACCGGGTTCCGTTGATAGTGAATGGGCGAGGCCGGACAGGCGAGATGGTAGATCTCGTCCACCTCCATGGTCGTGCGGTCGCACACGTCGTGGCGCACGAACTCGAAGGCGTGCTTGTCGAGGAGATGATCGATGTTCTCGCGCGAACCGGTGAAGAGGTTGTCGAGGCAAACGACCTCGTTGCCCTCGGCGATGAGCCGGTCACAGAGGTGGGAGCCGAGGAATCCGGCGCCGCCGGTGACGAGTACGCGTTTCCTTCTCATGACGATCTCTCTTCGACGGGTGAGTGCCTAGTTCGCGAAGGTCTTCGCGGCCTCGGCCAGTGAAACGAACGAGTATCCGGCGCTCTTCAGGGTCGAGACGACGGCGGAGAGCGCTTCGAGCTTTCTGTCGTGGGGTACGTCGACGTCGGGCTGATGGCCCTTCAACGCGCCGAGGCCGTCGCCGTCGTCGAGCACGTCGATGCCGTGAAGCTCCAGGTTCACGAGCGGCTCGCCGACGACGAGGCGCGTGAGCAGCCGCGCCTTCGACGGACCCGCGAGCGTCAGCGTGGTGCCGATGAACGGAAGCCGCGGGCCGTGCGTGACCTGGACCGGGAGCTCGAGCACGCCGTTTCCGCGCTTCCAGTACGGACGGCCCGTGCGATAGGGCCGCGTCGGTGCGCGAAGGACCGAAGGGACGTCGAGAACGGAGCGCGACGTGCGCCCCATGAGCCGCATGACGGCGAGCCGCGCAGCCTTCGCGAGGTAATACGGCGGACACGGGAAGACGGAGGAGTCGTACGCGACGCCGACCTCTTGCAGCACCTCGTACAGCTCGTCGTTCACGGTGTAGCCGGGGGCGCGAAAGCCGGTGGGCGAGCGACCCGTCGCGCCGCGTATCGCGTCCGCGCCTTCGACGACCTGACGCCGCATCTCGTCGCGGGGCAGCCGCGTCAGATCGTACCGGTGATCGAGGCTGTGATTCGCGAGCTCGTGCCCCGCGTCGGCCATCGCTCGAAGACGGCGCGCGGCCTCCGGTCGTGCGAGGTCGGCGCCGATCGTGAACAGCGTGAGCGGCGCGCCGGATGCGCGACTGAACGCGCCGAGTCGCTCGAGCGCCACGTCGTACACGGCATGCGCCGCGGGTGCTCCGGGGTCCGGGAGGCCGTGGATGCCGAAGTAATTCGGTATCTCGTCGAGATCGACGGAGACGGCGCAGAGCCGCGTCACCAGTCGAACCCCGCGAAGAGCGTTCCGCCGAGGATCAGCGAGCTACGCATCGGCCCCTGCGTGTCCTTGCCGCAGTTCTGGTGCAAGAACCCGTCCCCGCCCGCGAACGCCGGTAAGACAAATATCGCCGTGCCCGGATTGCCGGGATCTCCACGCTCGAGGGGCCATCGCCATCCGACGCCGAGGGTCCCGAGGAGGAGCGGCTCGACGCACGGATTGAAGAGAAGCTGCGGCTGCGCCTCGAGCCGGACGATGAGACCGGACTCCTCGAGATCCCCGGGCATCCACGTGATGCCGCCGCGCGCCTGGAGGGTGAAGAACCCGACGCCAGCCCCGAAGTACGGAAACAAGCTGTCGTGTCGATTGCCGTACGTGAACCCGATGACCGAGATCTCGCTGCGGCTGCCGCGAGGACCGAAGTAGAGCGCGGCGGGCTGTAGGTCGATGGTCGCGCGCTCCTCGGCATGGAGCGGTGCCGGAACGCAGAGCGACGCGACGGCGGTGACCAGCGCAGCCACGAGCGGCCCCCGGAGCGCGCATTTTCCTGACTGCGACACGGGGCGCACCGGGCGAAAACGCACGCCAGCTCATAATGCAGCGCATAATCCGGAGCAACGTCCATTCGGAACCGCGGACGATCTATAGAATCGCCCATGCTTCGCGTTCAGCAGAAGGTCGCCATGCACGTCAACAGGGCGGTGGCGACGACCATCCCGGCCCGGGCGCTCGACGACCTGAACTGGATGCGTGCCCTCGCCGCCGTCAACGTGCTCGCCGGCCATGTCCGGGGCTCGTTCTTCGTCGAGCTTCCGAGCAAGGCGAGCCTGTTCGCCCGGGGCGCGTATCTGCTCACCGGCTTCGGACATCAGGCGGTCATCGTCTTCTTCGTGCTGAGCGGCTTCTTCATCGGAACCTCCGTCGTGGCAACGACCCGTGACGGAACGTGGTCGTGGCAACGGTTCGCGCTGCGGCGCTTCACGCGGCTCTACGTCGTGCTGCTGCCCGCGCTGGCGCTCACCGCCGCGTGGGACTCCGTCGGGCTCTCGCTCTTCGGTATGAAGGGCATCTACATCGGTCAGATCAATGCGCCGTATCTGACGTTGCCCGACCTGAGAGAGACATTCACGCTCAAGGTGCTGCTCGGCAACGTCGCCTTCTTGCAAGAGCTCTTCGTGCCGCCCTTCGGCTCGAACGGACCGCTCTGGAGCCTGTCGTACGAGTTCTGGGCTTACCTTGCCTTTCCACTTTTATTTCGAGCGGCCCTGGGCGGAAGCTCGGTGTCCGTTCGCACGGCGTCGGCGGCCGCGGGCGTCGCGCTGTTCTTCGTTCTCGGGGGCAAGTTCCCGTTCTACTTCTCGATCTGGTCGCTCGGCGCGCTCGTGGCGATCGGCTTCAATTTCCGCCCGATGAGCGTGCGGAGCCCCGTCGTTTCCGTCGCCGCGACGGCGATCTTCACGATGGCGCTGCTCGTCGCGCGAGGGCAGCTCCTTCACCGCCGCCTGCTCGAAGACTTCTTGCTCGGGGCGGCGACGGCGCTCTTCGTCGCGGTGAGGCTCGCGGTCGCCAGCGGCGACCAGGCGCAGAACGACGCTGTTTCGCGCGCTTACACCCGGTGGGGCGACGTCCTCGCGGGGTTCTCGTACACCCTCTACGCTACGCACTATCCCGTCGTGTCGTTCTTCCAGGCAGCTCTGGTCGGCGATCACCGGTGGACACCGTCACCGTCCCGCGACCTGATCGCGCTCGCCGTCGGCGTCGCCATCATCGCTCTCTACGTCTACCCCGTCGCGAGACTCACCGAAGCCCGCACCGACGTCGTCCGGCGGTGGCTCGAACGCCGGAGGCTCCTGCAACCGCGATCCGCGTGACCCCGCTCCTTTTGCGTGGATCGCGTGGCAGTTCGCCTCGCACGCGACGCTGAGAGCGGGATTGCCGCGGGCAGACGCGGCGTGCTACTCGAAGCCCCGTGCATGCGTCGGAAGGCCCGCGTCACGCGCAACCCGACAACCTCGATCCCGCGACGGTGGACGGCTTCGGCGTCGAGTGGCAGCGCTTCGATCACAGCGGCCGCCCGAGCGCCGAGCTCGACGCGATCTTCGCCGATTATTTCTCGCTCTTCCGGTGGGAGCTCTTGCCGGACGGCGCGGAGGGGTTCGACGTGGGGTGCGGCTCCGGGCGCTGGGCAGCACGTGTCGCCCCGAACCCGAAGGTCGGCAAGCTCCACTGCATCGACGCGAGCCCGTCCGCTCTCGAGGTCGCGCGGCGCAACGTGGCGTCGTTCTCGAACTGCGAGCTGCACCTCGCCTCGGTCGACGCGCTGCCGCTCGCCGACGGCTCACAGGACTTCGGCTATTCACTCGGCGTCCTTCACCACGTCCCGGACACGCGCGCCGGGCTCGCGGCGTGTGTGCGGAAGCTCAAGCCGGGCGCGCCGTTCCTCGTCTACCTCTATTACTCGCTCGACAACCGCGCGGCGTATTACCGCGCGGTGTGGCGCGCGAGCGACGCGGCTCGTCGCTCCATCGCCGCGCTCCCCGAGCGCGCCCGCACCGTGGTGAGCGACGTCATCGCTGCGACCGTGTACTGGCCGCTCGCGCGAACGGCGCGCCTCGTCGAGCGCCTCGGGTTCGACCCGGCGGGGATCCCGCTCGCGTGGTACCGCGATCGCACCTTCTACGTCATGCGGAACGACGCGCTCGACCGCTTCGGGACGCAGCTCGAGCAGCGTTTCTCCAGGGCCGAGATCCTCCAGATGCTCGAGGGCGCGGGCCTCGAGCGCATCGCGTTCCGCGAAGGGCCGCCGTACTGGTGCGCCATCGGCTACAAGCCCGCCTGAGGCGAGAATTCGTTCGAGACGCCAGCCGTGAAGAACAACGACAAGAGCAAGAAGAAGATCCTCGTCTTGTGCCCGCACCCGGAGAACGTGGCTCCGGGGCAGCGCCTCAAGTACGAGCAGTACTTCGAATATCTGCGCGACAACGGGTTCGACATCACCGTCTCGCCGTTCCAGACGAAGGCGCTGTGGAAGGTCCTCTACAAGCAGGGCCACGTCCCCGAGAAGGTCGCGTGGGTGCTCTTCGGCTATGCGCGGCGCGCGTTCGATCTGGCGAGGCTCCCCTTCTACGACGGCGCGTTCGTCTTTCTCCTCGTCACGCCGCTCGGCCCGGCGCTCTTCGAGCGCGCGTGCCGGAAGCTCGCTCGCCGCGTCGTGTACGACATCGACGACCTGGTGATCTTGAACCGGACGAGCGCGGCCAATCGCATCGTCGCGTCGCTCCGCGGCACGTCGAAGTACTTCTACATGATGAAGGCGGCGGATCACGTCATCACGTGCACGCCGTACCTCGACGAGGTCGTGCGCAAGCACAACGCGAAGACGACGGACATCTCGTCGACGATCAACACCGACACCTACGTGCCCAAGGCGTCGTACGAGAACGACCATCGCCTGGTCATCGGCTGGAGCGGGAGCTTCTCGACGTCGCCGTATCTCAAGCTTCTGGCAGAGCCCTTGAGGCGCCTCAGGAAGAAGCTCGACTTCAAGCTGCTCGTCATCGGCGACGCCTCGTTCCAGATGGACGGCGTCGACGTCGAGGCGCTCCCCTGGGTCGAGTCGACCGAGGTGCGTGATCTGTCGCGCATCGACATCGGCCTCTATCCCCTCCCCGACGAGCAGTGGGTCTACGGCAAGAGCGGGCTCAAGGCGCTCCAGTACATGGCCCTCGGCATTCCGACCATCGCGACGGCGATCGGCGCGAACTTCCGCGTCATCGAGGACGGGGTCTCCGGCCATCTCGTCAAGACGGAGGACGAGTGGGTCGACCGCCTCGAGCGGCTCGCGAGCGACGCCGCGCTCCGGAAACAGATCGGCCAGGCCGCGCGGAAGCGCGTCGAAGACAGATTCTCCATCAAGGCGAACCGGGACACCTATCTCGGCATCTTCCGCGAGGTATACGGCACATGACGTACACTCCCGCGGCGGACTCAACCCACACCAACTGAGGCACATGGCAGGGCGAACCATCCTGGTCACGGGCGCGGCGGGATTCATCGGAAGTCACACGACCGAAGCATTCCTCGCGCGCGGCGACCGCGTCGTCGGCATCGACAACCTGAACGACTATTACGACCCCGCGCGCAAGCGCGCGAACGTCGCCGAGGTCAAGCAGGGCGCGCCCGATCCCTCCGCCTACGAGTTCGTCGAGGGCGACATCCGCGATCTGGTGCGGGTCGGGGAGCTCTTCGCCAAGCATCGCTTCGACGCGGTGGTGCATCTCGCGGCGATGGCCGGCGTGCGCATCTCGGTCGAAGATCCGTGGCTCTACTACGACGTCAACCTCACCGGTACGCTGAACCTGCTCGACGCGACGGTGCGGCACGGCAAGCCCACGTTCGTGCTCGCATCGACGTCCTCGGCGTACGGCGCGACCGACGCCGTCCCCTTCGTCGAGACAGATCCGGCGGATCGCCCGCTCGCGCCCTACCCCGCCAGCAAGCGCTCGGCGGAGCTCCTCGGGCACTCGTACCATCATATCCACGGCGTGGACTTCACGGCGCTTCGCTTCTTCACCGTGTACGGGCCACGCGGGCGCCCGGACATGATGGCGTACAAGGTGCTCGACAGCATCTACGTCGGCAAAGAGGTGCCGCTCTACAACGGCGGCCAGATGCACCGCGACTGGACCTTCGTCACCGACATCGTCAGCGGGATCACGGCGGCCGCAGATCGACGCCTCGGCTACGAGATCATCAACCTCGGGCGCGGTGAGCCGGTACTGCTCAAGGACTTCGTCGAGTTCATCGAGAAGCTCGCCGGGAAGAAGGCGAACCTCGTCGACGAACCGATGACCGCCGCCGACGTCGCCTACACCTACGCGAACATCGACAAGGCGAAAAAGCTCCTCGCCTACGACCCGAAGATCTCCGTGCACGAAGGCGTGGAGCGCTTCTGGAAGTGGTACGAGGCGGCCGTCAAACCGCGAGCAGCGTCGTGACGACGTGGTCGCGCTGCGCGTCGCTCATCTCCGGATAGAGCGGCAGCGAGAGCACCTCCCGGGAAGCGCGCTCGCTCTCCGGGAGCGCGCCCTCGCGCACGCCGTGACCGGCGAGCGCGCCGGTGAGGTGCAACGGGCGCGCGTAGTACACGCCGGTCTCGACGCCCTGCTCATGGAGCTTCCGGCGTACGGCGTCGCGCCGGCCGTCGAGCACCCGTAACGTGTAGATGGCGCCGTTCCACCCGGCGTGCCGTTCGACGATACGAAAGCCGGGCGCGCCCTCGAGCGCCGCGTCGTAGAGCGCGGCGTGACGGAGCCTCGCCTCGATGAACGCCGGCAAGCGCCGGAGCTTCACCGACAGCGCTGCCGCCTGGACCGCGTCGAGGCGGAAATTGCCGCCAACCGTGGTGAAGTCACCGCTCGCGTCGCGCCCGTGCTGGCGCAAGCTGCGGCAGAGCGACGCGAGCGCCGCGTCGTTCGTCACCACGAGGCCCCCATCGCCGAGCGCGCCGAGCACCTTGGACGGGAAGAAGCTGTAACAGCCGAGCGCGCCGAAGGTGCCGAGGGCGCGGCCCCCGAGCGTCGCGCCGAAGGCCTGCGCAGCGTCCTCGACGACGGCCACTCCGGAGCGCGTCGCGAGGGCGACGAGGGCGTCTATCGGAGCCGCGGCGCCGAAGAGATGTACCGGCATGATGGCCCGCGTGCGCGCCGAGAGGACGCCAGCGACGGCACCGGCGTCGAGCTGTAACGACCGGGGTTCGACGTCGGCGAACCGCGGCACCGCGCCGACCCTCAGGATCGCCTCGGCCGTCGCGAAGAAGGTGAACGGCGTCGTCACGACCTCGTCGCCGTGACGGACGCCGGCGGCGAGCAGTGCCGTCACGAGGGCGTCGCTGCCGCACGAGACGCCGATGGCGTGCTTCACGCCGAGAAACCCGGCAGCGGCTTCCTCGAAGCGGTCCACGGCGGGACCGAGCACGAGCTCCGACGAGGCGACGACGGCGCCGATCGCGTCGGCGAGCTCGCCGGCGAGGAGCGCGTGCTGCGCCTTCAGATCGACCAGGGGAACCCGCGACGTCATGTCGCTCCCGGGACGACGCGCTCGACGGCGCCTGCGACGAGACGATACCGTTCACCTGTGGCGGCGCAGCTCGCGCGCCCTCGGGCGTCGAAGCGGAGCGGCTCGCCGTGACGGCTCATCCATCCGACGGCGCGAGCGGGCACGCCGACGACCAGGGCGTAAGGCGCGACGTCATGGGTCACCGTCGCGCCCGCGCCGACGAACGCGCCCTCGCCGATGGTGACGCCGGGCAGGATCGTCGCGTTCGCGCCGATCGTCGCGCCGCGACGCACGACGGTCCGCCGGAACTCGCCGCGGCGGTTCACGTGCGCGCGCGGGTTCCGCACGTTGGTGAACACGGCGCCCGGCCCGCAGAACACCTCGTCCTCGAGCTCCACACCGTCGAACACGCTGACATTGTTCTGGAGGCGCACGCGAGCGCCGACCACGGCGCCGGAAGCGACGAAGCAGCCCTGCCCCACGACGCAGTCGTCCCCGATCACGGCGCCAGCCATGACGTGACTGAAGTGCCAGAGACGCGTGCGTTCGCCGACGCGGGCTCCCGGATCGACCACCGCCGAAGGGTGGACGAGCGGAACGCCGCGGTCGTTACTCTGCGAGCGCGATGAACCGCGCTCGGGCTCAGACGCCCGGCGGCGACGGACCGTCGCCTTCTTCCGAGGCGTAACCATTGCGCTTGTAATAGTAGTAGTACTTGTAGCCGTACGCGGCGCGATCGAGATCGACGGCGTTCAGCACGGTGCCGATCATGTGGCCGCCGACGTTCCGGAGGGCACGGGCGGCGCGGCGAGCGACGTCCTTGGTCGTCTGGAAGGCGCGGACGACGAGGACCGTTCCGTCGACCGAGCGCGAGAGGATCGCCGCGTCGGTGACCGGCACGATGGGCGGGCTGTCGATGACCACGCAATCGAACTGCTGCTTCAGGTTGTCGAGGATGCGGGCGAACGCCTCGCTGTGCAGCACCTCGGCAGGGTTCGGCGGCAGGGGGCCCGTCGCGATGACGCTGAGGTTCGGCACCGACGTCTCGACGGCGAGGTTCAGCGAGGGGTTCGGATCGAGGAGCGCGGTCGTGATGCCGACGTCCTTCGACAGGCCGAACACCTTGTGAATACGCGGGCGGCGCATGTCGCAGTCGATCAGCACGACGCGCCGCCCGGCCTGGGCCATGGCGATCGCGATGCAGCACGCGACCGTCGTCTTGCCCTCGGACGGGCCAGCGCTCGTGACGAGGAGCGTGCGGTACGGCCTGTCCGGCGACATGAACAGGATGTTCGTACGGATGGCGCGAGCCGCCTCGGCGATGCCGCTGCTCGGGAACTCGTGCACGACGAGCTCCGGCGCGGTCAACCCGGGCTCCGGCTCTTCTTTCCGGCGCTTGCCCCGGCTTGCGTACGCGGCCTTGCCGTTCGCCTTCTCGGAGATGCTCGGGAGGAGGCCGAGGAACGTGAGCCCCAGGGTGTGCTCGACGTCGGACGGCGTCTTCACGCTTCTGTCGAGCTGCTCGCGCCCGATGGCTGCGACGAGCCCGAGGAGAAGGCCGCCGACCAGGCCGCCCGCCATGTTGAGCGGCACGTTCGGAGAAACCGGGCCGCGCGGCAAGAGCGGTTTCTCCATGATGCGCAGGTTGTTGAAGACGAGCGTGCGCGTGAGATCGCTCTCTTTGCTGCGCTCCATGACGAGCGAGTAGAGCTTCTCGTTGTTGTTTCTCGCGCGGGCGAGGCGGTTGTACTCGATCTCGAGAAGATTCACGTCGAGCGCCTGGCTCTCCGCTTCGTCGAAGAGCTTCTTGATGCCGCCGGCTTCGTGGTCCATCTCGGCCAGATCGCGGTCGATCGCGCCGCGGATGTTGTTCAGCTCCTCGAAGAAGGCGCCCTTCACGTACTCGCGCCGGCCGATGACGGCCTTGACCTCGGGGTGCGCCTCGCCCTTGCCCATCGCCTCGAGGCTGTCGATCTGCTGCTCGGCAGAGATGTACGAGTTGCGCAGGCTCTGCAGCATCGGCGCCTGCATGAGCTCGGTCGCCGGAACGTTCATCGGATCTTCGGGCGTCACCTTCGCGAGCTCGTCGCGGCGCGCCTTCACCTCTTCACGCTTCGTCCGGATGCTCGTGAGCGCGTCGCTCAGCATGCGCATCTCGCCGTTCAGCATGTTCGACTGATCGTTCATCGAGACGGAAAGGATGCTCTTCTCTTTCTTGTACTCGTGGAGGCGGATCTCGCTCGCCTCGAGCTCGTCCTTCAGGGAGCCGATCTGGCCTCGAAGCCAGTCCGCCGACGAGCTGCTCGACTCCATCGCGTCGTCGAGGTTCTGCTGGACGTAGGTCTCGACCAGGGACGAGAGCACGCGGCGCGCGCGGCTCGGATCGGCGTCCATGTATTTGATGACGGCGAGGCGGCTGTCGCGGAGCTGTTCGACGCTGAGCCGGCTCTGGATGACGGCCGCGGCGTCCTCAACCGTCGACTGGCGGGGCGGCAACGTCACGCCGGGCGCGGCGTTCGAGAGAAAGCCCGGATCGCGGTTCAATCCGAGGGCGCGGACCACGCTCGACGTGATTCGCAGCGACTGGATGATCCAGAGCTGGGTCCGGTAATATTCCTTGTTGCTCCAGAAGCCTTGCCCTGTATCGACGTACGTCTGCACGTGATCACCGAGGGGGCGGGGCTGCTGCGGGTCGAACAGCACCGTGGACTGCGCTTCGTAGATCTTCGTCTGGCCGAAGGTGAAGAAGGCGACACCTATGGTGATGGCAGCCGCGACAGCGACGACGATGAGCCAGTTCTTCCGGACTGACCCCAGGATTTCGCCGGGCGAGAAGGCCGAGGGGACGTCTTCGAACGCCGCGGAGGCGGCGCTGGGGGGTACGTTGAGGGGTGTCGTCACTTCACTTCCAAGGGCAATTTCGTGCCGACGGCTCTTAGCAGAGCCGAACCGGCCCGATACTCCCAGGCGTATTGATGCATGGGTCAGGTCATCCGTTCAACCCTCGGGCCCCCTTTTTTCGAGCAAGATTGTGAGGCCGACCTCGAGACCCACCGGTCCGGGAAAGCATGGTAAGAGCGGGGCTCCAGGGTTCTTATTTGTCCGCTGAGAGCGTCAGGATTGCGATCGTGGGCGCCGGCCGCTGGGGTCGGAATCTCGCCCGCGCGTTCGCGAGTGCCGAGCGCTGCAGCGTGACCGCCGTCTGTGACGTCGATCCGCAGGCTCTCGCTGCGCCGTGCCTCGCGCAGGTTCCCGTCAGAACGACCGATTTTAGCGCGCTCCTGCGCGATCCCGCGATCACCGCGCTCGCCATCGCGTCGCCGCCGCACAGTCACGCGAGGCAAGCGATCCAGGGCCTCGAGGCCGGCAAGCACGTCTTCGTCGAGAAGCCGATGGCGCTCGGCGCAGCAGACGCGCTGCGGATGCGTGAAGCGGCAGCTCGCTCGAACCGGCGCCTCATGGTCGGGCACCTGATGCGCTACCACCCCGGCGTGGCCGAGCTCCGGCGGCTCGTCGAGGCGGGCACCCTCGGGGAGCTCCGGAGGGCGATCGCGGTGCGTTCGGGCCCCGGCACCACGTCGAGCGAAGAAGGGCCGTGGTGGGCTCTCGCGCCTCACGATCTGAGCCTGCTCTTCTGGCTCTTCAAGAGCGAGATCACGGCGCTCTCCGCGGCGCGTCGCTCGACGGCGAGCGGAGGCACCGAGGTCGCGGCCCGGGTCCGTCTCGGGAGCGCCTCGGCAGAGCTCGTCGCCGGCTCCGGGCAGAAGGCGAAGATGCGGCGCTTGCTCGTCGCCGGGACGCGGCGCGCGGCCGTCTTCGACGATGGCGGGCCCTCCCCGACGCTGACGCTCCTCGACGCGAAGCCGTCGGAGCTCGAGAAGTTACGCGAGCAGGTGCTCTCCGACGCGCCGTCGTGGGAGCCGTGCTGGGCGCCCGAAGAGGTCGCCGTCGAGGGAGACGAGCCGCTCCTCCGCGAGGCGTCCCACTTCGTCGCTGCGATCCTCGAGGGCGGCCCCATCGCCACCGACGCGGACGAGGGATGCCGGGTCGTGGCGGCGCTCGAGGCCGGCAGCGTGTCGATGCAATCCCGTGGCCGCTGGGTTCGCGTCGCAGGGTCTTTTCCTCAGGCGATGAGCCGTACGGCCTGATCATGTGCGGCATCTTCGGAGCGCGGGGGCCTCTGGCGAACGACCCCGAAGCGTTGCGCCGCGCCGCCGGCGTGCAGCGCCACCGCGGCCCCGACGGCTTCGGCGAGTTTCTGGACGACGCGCGCACCACGTACCTCGCGCACAATCGTCTCTCCATCATCGACCTGACGGTCGCGTCGTCCCAGCCGTTCAGCACCGCGGAAGGCGTGCTCGCGTTCAACGGCGAGATCTACAACTACGTCGAGCTCCGCGAAGAGCTCGCCTGCGAGGGCGCCGTCTTCACGACGACGGGGGATACCGAGGTGCTCGCGACGCTCCTCGCGCGCTGGGGCGTCGAAGGCCTGGCACGCGTGCGCGGCATGTTCGCGTTCGCCTATTTCGACAGAAAGAGCCGTTCGCTCGTCCTCGTGCGCGACCGGTTCGGCATCAAGCCGCTCTTCGTCGCGGCGCACGCGGGCAGCGTGCTCTTCGCGTCGGAGATCGAGACACTCCGCGCGACCGGGCAATTCTCGGAGACCGACGACGAGGCGCGCGCGATCTATCACCTCCTCGGGTACCTCCCTGCCCCATTCTCGTTCTACAAGGGGATCGTCCGCGTGCCGCCGGGACACCTCGTCCGCGTCGCAGAGGACGGCACTTACTCGATGGAGCGGTGGTACCGCCTCGAAGCGCGCGTCCACGGCGATCTCACGGAGCTCCTCCGCCGGAGCGTCGCGGAGCACATGCGCTGTGACGTCGACTACGGCGTGTTCCTGAGCGGCGGGCTCGACTCCAACATCGTCGCGGCGCTCGCGACGGAGCAGTCACCAGGACGCATCAAGACGTTCTCCATCGGCTTTCGCTCGTTCCCCGCCTTCGACGAGACGAAGGGCGCGATGATGGCCGCGCGCTACCTCGGCTCCGAGCATCATCAGTTCGACATCGACGAGCGCGAGCTCGGTGCAGCGGCAGAAGACTGCCTCGTCAAGCTCGCGCGGGGAGAGCCGTTCGCCGATCCGTCGTTCATCCCGACGTGGCTCGTCTCGAATCGCGCGCGCACCGGCTCCAAGGTGTCGCTCTCGGGGGACGGCGCCGACGAGATCTTCGGCGGGTACCGCAAGCACCGCGGCATCCGCCCTGCGGCGTGGATGCGAAATGCGCCGCCCGGTATCCGCGAGTCGATGAAGCGCCTCGCCGTGCGCTTGCCGGAGGCGCGCGACAATCGCCTCCTCGAGCTCTCGCGTCGCTTCAAGAAATTCGTCCAGGGCGCGGGGCAAGAGCAGAACCTGCGCCAGCTCGCGTGGCTCTACGCCTTCTTCCCCGCTGACGTCGATCGCTTCATGCCGGGCCGCGGCCGGGCAGCGGAGGCGCGGCTTCTCGGCGAGCTCGCGAAGGTGCCGGCGCTCGCCGGTGCGCGCGACGAGGTGAACGACGTCCTCTACGCCGACACCTGCGTCTTTCTCGCTGCCGACATGCTCCACAAGGTCGATCTGGCGAGCATGGACCACGGGCTCGAGGTGCGCGTCCCCTTCTTAGATCACGAGGTCGTCGAGACGGCCTTCGCGCTCCCCGGCAAGGCGAAGGTCGGGCTCGTGAAGGGCAAGCTCGAGCTCCGGCGGCGCTTCGGCTCGCGCATCGCGCCGAAGCTCCTCAAGCTGCCCAAGCGCGGCTTCGAGAGCCCGCTCTCCGCGCTCTTCCGCGGTTCGTTCCGCGGGCGTCTGAGTCGCGAAAGCGAGAGCTGGACGGCGCTCGGAATCGAGCGCTCCTACATCGCCGAGCTGGAACGCGAGCACGAGTCGTCCGCCGCCGATCACTCGTGGCGGATGTGGAACCTGCTCGTCCTCGCGCGCTGGTCTAACCCGCGCTAGCTAGGGTCGCGCGGCGCCGACGAGAGCGCGACGCGTCGCCTCGAGATACGCCCGGCCCCATTTGCGATCGGGTTCGAGGTGATTGCCCTCGGCCCACTCGTTCCAGGCGTTCACGAGCACGAGATCTTCGTCGGGCCCGAACGGTTCGAAGCGACGCAGCGTCTCGTAGAGCCACCCCTGGTACTTCTCGGGAGTGCTGTTGATCCAGATGTTCGCCGCGAGCCGCGGCAGCCGGCGGCACGTGTTGTCCCACCCCGGCGAGACGCAACTGAAGCGCTTGTACGCCGGCGCGGGCCGGGCGAGCGCGAGACGGACCATCTCGTCGTAGTCGCGGATCTTGTTCCGCCGGAACGCGGTCGGCAGAAGGTATCGCGTCTTGCCCTTCGCCCAGGTCGGCAGCGGCTCGCCCACCATGCGAGGCTGGAACTCCATCGCCGCGTCGAAGCCGAGCTCCGTCGGTGACGAGTCTTCCCCCGGGAAGTTACTCTCCATGCGGATCAGGTAGAGCCCGGGCAACCCCGCCGCGGCGGCCTCTTCACGGAAGATCGCGAGCGTGCTCCGCGGATCGGGCAAGAGCCCGGTGCGATAGATCATCAGCACCGGCTTGCCCTGGATCGTCACGTAACGGCGATCTTTCAGGTACGGCAGGAGCCAGCGGATGTGCTCGCGATCGTCGTCACTCGAGTAGTGCTGCTCGAGGAGGATCTCGGCGTTCCCTCCCGTCCAGGTGCGCGTCCAGTTCTCGTTTGCCCAGCAGATGCAGAACGGAAAATCGGGCGCACCCGACTCGAGCACCTCGCGGAGCGGGCGCTCGAGCAGCAGCCGCCCGTTGAACCAGTAATGGTAGTAACAGAAGCCCGCGAGCCCGTACTCGCGAGCGAGCGCCGCTTGCTGGATCCTCACCTCGGGGAGCCGGAGATCGTAGAAGCCGAGCTCGCCCGGGAGGTGGGGCTGGTAGTGACCACGGAACTGTGGCTGCGCTCGAGTGACGTTCGTCCACTCGGTGAAGCCCTTGCCCCACCACTCGTCGTTCTCAGGGATGGGATGAAACTGCGGTAGATAGAGCCCAAGAAGGCGCGTCATTCGGGGCTTTCCGTGTGCCCCCGGCTTCTACACCGCGGGTCGGCCACGGTGAAGCGCTTGATTTGTCCGTTCCACGGAATACGACTCGGTTCGTTCATGACCGATCCGGCAATCCCCGACGTGTCCATCGTCACCGTCAACTACCGCGTGACGGACCTCGTGCGCGGCATGCTGGACTCGGTCGCCGCCGCGACGGCGGGCGTGACGTGCGAGGTCGTCGTCGTCGACAACGCTTCCAGGGACGAACGGCTGAGCGCGCTCCGGAGCGACTATCCCTGGGTGAAGCTCATCGAGAGCCCGGTGAATGTGGGCTTCTCGCGGGGCAACAATCTCGGCGTCCGTGAATCTCGCGGGCGCTTCCTCGCGCTCGTGAACCCCGACGTGCTGCTCGAACCCGAAAGCCTGTCTCGCCTCGTCGCGTTCATGAAAGACCTGCCGAACGCCGGGCTCGTCGGCCCCCGGATCGCCCTCCCCGACGGCACGACCCAGAGCTTCGCCGGTGAGCTACCGACGGCGACGGAGTTCCTGCGCTCACTCCCCGGGACACGCTTCTGGAGCGGCGCCATCAATCTCCGGCAGAGCGCGGTGAGCGCCCCCATGCGCTGCGGCTTCGTCCACGGCGCCTGCATGTTCCTCTCTCGAGGCGCGTTCGAACGGATCGGCGGCATCCCGGCCGAGACATTCATGTACGGGGAAGAGCTCTTGCTCGGCCATCGGCTGAGGCAGGCCGGCTACGACGTCTGGTACGACCCGCTCGTCACCGTCCAGCACGCCGAGGAATCGTCGGCGAATCGCAGCTTTCTGCCCGATGACAAGGCGCTCCGCAAGCGCTGGGGCCACACCGTCGCCCGCGCCGAGATCCTGCCGCGCTCGTCCTTCCTGGCGTGGAATTCCGTCATGGCGAGCCGCGCGCTCACCTCGGCGGTGAAGGCGAGTCTCACCGGCTCGGCAGCGCGCGCGCATCACCTCGAGCTTCTCCGGCTTCACCTGAGCGCGTTCGGAACGTTGCGCGCGCCGGCCGCAGTGATCGCGCCGCCCGTAACGCCTCCGCCTTCCGTCTCCTCGCCTTGACAAGCCTCGGGCCCGCAGAAAAGCTTCGAACGCGTCGCCGAACATGACGAACCCCGGTGTCTTCACGATATCGCTCGATTTCGAGCTCTACTGGGGCACCCGCGATCATCGTTCGCTCGACGACTACGGCGCGAACATCCTCGGCGGCAGGGAGGCCATTCCGCGCATCCTCGCCCTCTTCGAGGAGTTCGAGGTGCACGCGACCTGGGCGGTCGTGGGGTCGCTCTGTTTTCAGGGCCCGTCCGAGCTCGCGGAGAACCTGCCGCCGGTGCTCCCGCGCTACACGGACAGGCGGCTCGAACCTTTCGACGCTCTCTCGCACCTGACCGAGCGGGAGCGCGCGTACTACTTCGCTCCCGAGCTGGTGGAGCTCGTTCATCGGACTCCGCATCAAGAGATCGGGAGCCACACCTTCTCGCACTATTACTGTCTCGAGCGCGGGCAGACGGCCGAGATGTTCCGCTCCGACCTCGAGGCCATGCGGAAGACGACCCAGCAGAAGCTACGAACGGAACCGAAGAGCCTCGTGTTCCCGAGAAACCAGTTCACGAGCCGCTACCTCGAGCTCTGCGCGAGCTCCGGGATACAGGCCTACAGGGGAAACCAGCACTCCTGGGTCTACGAACCCCGGAACGGCGACGACGAGTCGCTCGCACGGCGCGCCGTTCGCCTCGTCGACAGCTACGTCAACCTGACGGGCCATCACGGGCACGAGCTCCCGTCGCTCGCGGCCGGGAGCCCGATCGACGTGCGCGCGAGCCGGTTTCTTCGACCCTACTCGCGTCGCCTGCGCTTCCTCGAACCGCTCCGCCTCGCGAGGATCCGGGCCGATCTGCGTCACGCCGCGCGCAAGGGGCTCCTCTATCACCTGTGGTGGCACCCCGACAATTTCGGCACCCGCACCGACGAGAACCTCGCTTTCTTGCGACGCGTGCTCGAGTGCTACCGGACGCTCGCGAGCGAACGCGGCATGAAGAGCCTCAACATGAGCGAGGCGGCCGACCACGCGCGAGCGCGAGGCCGCGCCGGCTCCGACAGACACGCGGCATGACGGCCCGAGCGAGAGTGGCGCTGCTGGCGGCGGACAGCGCGTCGACCCGCGCCGTCTATCACGCGCTCGCCGGCATCTGCCCGGTCGAGCTGGTCGTCCTCGAGGGGCGGCCCTCGCGCCGCGTCTTCCTGCGGAACCGCGTGCGTCGCCTCGGCGCGACGGAGGTCGCCGGGCAGCTCGCGTTCCAGGCCGGCATCGTGCCGGTGCTGCGTGCCCTCTCTCGGCAGCGGAGTCGCGACATCGCACGGCAGTTCGGCATCTCTTCCGAGCCCATCCCGGCGCACCTCGTCGAGCGCGTTCCGTCGGCCAACGACGACGCGACCATCGCGCTCCTCCAGCGTTACGAGCCGCGCGTCGTGGTCGTCAACGGCACGCGCATCCTCTCGAAGCGTCTGCTCAACGCCGTCGGCGCCGCCGGCGCGACGTTCATCAACATGCACGCCGGCATCACGCCGCTCTTTCGCGGCGTGCACGGCGGTTACTGGGCGCTCGCTACGGGCCAGCCCGAGAACTGCGGCGTGACCGTGCACGTCGTCGACGCGGGCGTCGACACCGGCAGCGTGCTCGGCCAGGCCCGCATCGAGCCGACCGCGGCGGACAACTTCACGACGTACCCCCTCCTTCAGCTCGCGGCCGGGTTGCCGCTCCTCCGCGCCGCCGTGAAAGAGGCCTTGAACGGCGATCTCCGGACGTCCGTGGGGCCTCCCGGCGAGTCGAGGCAGTGGTATCACCCGACCGCCTGGGCGTATCTCAGGCTTCTCCACTCGCAGGGCGTCAAGTAGCCCGGCCACCGTCTCGAGCAGGTCCCCACCTTGGAAGCGAACGCCGCACGCGCGATAGCCATCTATCTCCCGCAGTTCCATCCCATCCCGGAGAACGACGAGTGGTGGGGCAAAGGCTTCACCGAGTGGACGAACGTCACCAAGGCGAGGCCGCTCTTCCCCGGCCACCTTCAGCCCGATCTCCCGAGTGAGCTCGGATTTTACGATCTGCGCGTCCCCGAGGTGCGTGACGCGCAGGCGGCGCTCGCGCGCGAGCACGGCATCTCGGGCTTCTGTTATTACCACTACTGGTTCGACGGGAAGGTGCTGCTCGGGCGTCCCGTCGACGAGCTCCTGGCCCTCGGACGGCCCGAGTTTCCGTTCATGCTCTGCTGGGCGAACGAGAGCTGGACGCGCACCTGGCTCGGCCGCGGCCGCGAGATCCTCATCGAGCAGCGATATTCGCCGGAGGGTTACGCGGCGCACGCCCGCTACCTCGGGAAGTTCTTCCGCGATCAGCGCTACATTCGCATCGACGGCCGGCCCGCCTTCGCCGTGTATCGCCCCACCGCCATCCCCGATGCGGCAAGGATGGTGGACATATTTCGTAGCGTCTGCCGGGAGACCACGGGAGAGGATCTCTATCTCATCGCGAGCAACTCCCACGCCCCGCGGGAGGCCGAGAAGCTGCTCGGCTACGGCTTCGACGCGATCCTGAACTTCACCCCCCAGCTCGGCGCTCTCAAGGCCGCGCTGAAGGAGCGCGTCTCCGCACGCCGGTTCTTGAAGAACGTGGTCCAGCATCGCGCCGTGAACGCGAAGACGAAGATCTTCACCTATCCCGAGGCGGCGCAGGCGATGCGAAGCATCGAGCCGCCAGACCTCGCCAAGACGCTTCCGTGCGTCTTCGTCGGCTGGGACAATACGCCCCGTCGCGGCAAGGCCGCCGTCGTCATCACCGGCAACGACCCCGCCCTCTTCGAGCAAGAGCTCCGCCGCGCCAAGACCCGCGTCGAGTCCACCCCGAGCCACCCCGGCATCGTCTTCATCAACGCCTGGAACGAATGGGCAGAAGGAAATCACCTGGAACCAGGCCGAAGCGGCGGCAGAGGACACCTGGAAGCGGTGAAGAGGGTTTTCCCGCTCGCTTGAACCCTCCTCGACGAGGGCGAAACTGGGCGGTAGGTTCCAGCCCGCCGACCCGCGAGCGTCCCCATTTGATCCGGTAACGAGACCACGGAAATGCTTGTAAATCGAGACGGCGGCCCCCTTCCGGCGGTCAAGGACGATGGGGCGACACCGGTGCGCCCGATTACTCCGCGTGAGGTGACCGTCATCGTGCCGTCGCCGGGCTGGGCTTCTCTTCAGCTCGGTCAGGTGTGGAAATACCGGGAGCTACTCGCGTTCCTCGCGTGGAGGGACATCAAGGTCCGCTACAAGCAGACCTACTTCGGTGTCGCCTGGGCGGTTCTGCAGCCGCTGTTCATGATGCTCGTGTTCAGCCTTTTCTTCGGCCGATTCGCGAAGCTTCCGTCGGACGGGCTCCCTTATCCGCTGTTCACGCTATGTGCACTGCTGCCCTGGCAGCTGTTCCAATACTCGCTCTCCCAGTCGTCCAACAGTCTGGTCAAGAGCGAGTCGCTCATCAAGAAGGTGTACTTCCCCCGTCTGGTGATCCCGATAGCTGCGGTCATCGACGGTATGGTCGACTTCGGAGTCGCGCTGCTTCTCCTCATCGCGATGATGTTCTTCTATGGATTCACGCCGACGTTGAACATCGTGTTCTTGCCGCTGTTCGTCCTGCTCGCGACGCTCGCCGCGCTGTCAGTAGGCGTGTGGCTGTCGGCCCTCAACGTCAAATATCGCGACGTGCGGTACACCGTCCCGTTCTTGACCCAACTCTGGATGTTTGCGACGCCAGTCGCATACTCGAGCAGCATCGTCCCGGAAAAATGGCGCTGGGCCTACGGCTTGAATCCGATGGTCGGGGTGGTCGAGGGCTTCCGCTGGGCGCTCCTCGGCCGTGGCTCGCCTCTCTCGACGTCGACGTACGGCGCGGTCGGCGGAGTCGCGGTGCTTCTCTTCTTCGGGCTCGCCTACTTCCGGCGAATGGAAGCCCACTTCGCGGACGTCGTATGAGCGACACGTCGATCATCGTCGATACGATCGGCAAGCGCTACCGGCTGGGTGGCGCAGAAGCGAATGATTCGCTGCGCTCGCGGCTCGGCCAGCTCGTCAGGCGCACCAAGGCTAAGCCTGATGATTCCTTCTGGGCGCTCGACGAGATTTCGTTCTCCGCGAAGCAGGGCGAGACGATCGGGATCATCGGCAGAAACGGCGCCGGGAAGAGCACCCTGCTGAAGGTCCTGTCTCGCATCACCTCTCCAACGCGGGGGCGTGTCGAGATCCACGGACGCGTCGGCTGCTTGCTCGAGGTCGGCACGGGGTTTCATCCCGAGCTATCCGGTAGGGACAACGTCTTCTTGAACGGCACGATTCTCGGAATGAAGCGGTCCGAGATTCGGCGCCACTTCGACGAGATCGTCGCATTCGCGGAGGTCGAGAAGTTCATCGACACGCCGGTGAAGCATTACTCGAGCGGCATGTACCTGCGCCTCGCGTTCGCCGTGGCGGCGCATCTCCAACCCGAGATTCTCATCGTCGACGAGGTGCTCGCCGTCGGCGACGCACGCTTCCAGAAGAAGTGCCTGGACAAGATGGAAGACGTCTCCCGGCACGGGCGGACCGTCCTCTTCGTTTCCCACAACATGCCGTCCGTGACCCGCCTCTGTCCGAGAACGATCCTGCTCGACAAGGGCCGTGTCCTCGCTGACGGCCCATCTCACGACGTCGTCAGCGCCTACCTACGCGGTGGGCTCGGAACGACGGCAGAGCGCACCTGGGCGACCGACAGACCCGGCAACGAGATCGCAAATCTCCACGCCGCGCGAGTCGTCGACGAATCCGGTGCTCCGCGCGACGCGATGGATATCCGGAAGCGCATCGGCATACAGATCGAGTATGAGGTCACCAAAAGCGGCCACGTCTTAGTGCCCAACTTCCACTGTTTCAATGAGGAGGGCGCGTGCGTCTTCGTTGCAGTCGACACATCGACGGAGGGCCAGCATTGCCCGAAGGAACCCGGAATCTATTCCACTGTCGCGTGGATCCCTGCGAATTTCCTCTCGGAGGGTACCATCGTCGTCAACATCGCGCTGAGTACGATGGATCCGGTGGTCGTGCATTTCCATGAGCGCGATGCCGTTGCCTTTCAGGTCGTCGACAGCTTGACCGGCGATTCCGCCCGAGGCGTTTATGCCGGCCCTATGCCTGGCGTAGTGCGACCGATGCTAGACTGGGCGACGACACGCGCCGTTCGTGACCGATAGCCACCAAACAAATAATGTGGGGCGGCTCGTCCATTGCGGCGTGGGGGCGCCGGAGGCGAGCAGCATCTAAACGTTAGGCTGCCTCCACCGTTAATTGCCGCGGCCTCCTATGCGTCGCGCAATTCTCTTCAAGAGCAACTTCCCAAGATTTCCGACGGAGAGGTCGCGAAGCACAACGGAGCGCTCCGGTCGGACGCTTGCCACATCGGACATGTTCTTTACCTCGTTGACCCGTCTTAGAACCTCCGACCAAATAACCGGTTTAGTACGAACCGTCTCGAGCACTCTTAGTGTCTGTTCGCCAACATCTGCCCACGATCGCAACGGTCCTTCCATGAGGCCGCCCTCGACAGCACCGCCCAACGTGTGAAGCGAAAGCACCATGGCCGAGTGAGACGGGAAAAGCGCCAACAGATCGTGGTGATCGAACGCCGCCTTCAACTCTCTGTTCACCTGAGTATCGATGGCGAGCACCCTCTTGCCGCGCAGCAGCCCCTCCAATACGGGAAATCCAAACCCCTCGTACAGGCTTGGGAACGCGACCACGGAAGCGTTCGCGTATAGATAATCCATGTCCGCGTCCGGCAGTGACCCCGCTATAAGAACTTCTAGGTTCTTGCTGTCGCGAAAGTTGTCTTGTGTCGTTTGATCGGCAATTACCTTGAGCGAAACCGGCGCAGGGTTAGCCAAAAAAGCCCGTAGAAAGAGTTCAATTGCCTTGTGATGAAACTGATTGCCGATGACGACGACGTGGGCAGGCTTGGCGGACCTCCTACTTCGTCCGAGTTCCTTCGTAATCAGCACCGGCTCTACGGCAAGATCAATCCCCTCGCTCTCGTAGTACGATTGCACGTCTTCCGCACCCGCCGCAGAAAGCGCCATCACCGCACTCGCGTGTCGAACGGCAACGTTCGATACGCCGCGGTAGAAGGGCGTACGCATTCGAATGTAGTCACACCGCAGACCAATGACGTCCAGCATGCACAGAGCATAGCGCCGCGCGATGGTGGAAACGAATTCCAGCTGAGAAAGTCCATACAGCTGATGCGGAACGAATACGACATCAAATATACGGTCCACATTCTCGCGCGAAACAATCTCGACGCCCCAGGCGTCCAAACCAAATGCCGCTCTAAACTCTTGGCTGGCGATAACAACCCAAGCTCCGCCATCCAAGCCTTTCGCGATCAAACTGCGAGACACGTTTGTCGCGTATTCAGTCGTGCCGTTATAAGTAACTGGCAAATAAGACAGGTCGATAGCCACATCGCGACGCTCGGAAGCAAGTGCCACCGCCACGAACGACGGAAAATCCCGAAGGCCAAAGAGCGGCACCGACTGGCGGTCCGAGATATGGATACCTACCGGCACTCTTTCTACCGAAAAGCCATACCTATTCGCGCTACGAGCAAATAGCATCCAGTCGAAGTGAGAGAGTTCTTGAGCGGGATCGACCAACAGCGAAAGCATCCACCCATTAGCGGCGAATATTGGCGCATCATGAAATTCGCTCGAAAACGTACCCTGCTCTGGAAGTTCCGCTAACGTGAACCTGTGAAATACGGCTTCATTGGGCACACAAACGGGTAGTATGAAACCTCTTCGCTCGTGACCAATCAGCGCACGTTGCGCACGCCGCGCAAATGATCCGAGTTCTGCCATCGCTGGCGCCGCATCCGTGAGTATGACGATGAGGATCACCATCCCCATGCCGGCCGTCTCCCCCAACCCGATGTCCCGTACAGAAACCTGAGAGCGGTCCTCGGAGACTAGCATCGCTGCACCGGGAAACTCATGTGAGATCCCTTCGCACAACGAGTCCATGACCGTTCTTCGACGGAATAGAAAGACGAAATGCGAGGCAACGGCGCTCATTGTGAGCACACGCTGAGCGGAATCGCAGGATGAACCGACATTACCGGCGCCCGTCACGGATTGAAATAAGCGTCCTCTTGACCTCGACGGGAAGAAGCGCATCCGTAATCGCCATCCGGGCAAAGCTGAAATTCGCCCATCGCCCGCGAAATCTCCTCGCTACTGCGGCCACGGCTGCAGCCGCCAAACTAAGGCGTCCACCATGGCCGAGCTTCGCATAGACCGGCGATTCCCACGCAATATCGCGAAATACCGCCAACATTATGTTCTCAATCCAATACCGAGCATGTAGCGGGGTCAGTCCAAGTGTCCGCGCAATGCTTTCCATGGTCGCACTTGTTCCACCCAGATGTTTCGTCACCGTGGTTTCCTCAAGCGTTCTGATGCGTCCGGTATAAGCGACCGAAGCCATGAAGAGCCAATCGCCGCCGATCACGCCGTCCCGCATGGGTGGCAGTCGGCTCAAAACGGAGCGACGCACGACTCCGTGAAATGCTCCATTGTCGTGCACCGTCTCGTAGTAGCGGAGCAGGCGCGTCGCCGGCGCGTTGTCGAGGAGGTTCGTGCGGGTAGACTCGCGCTCAAAAACCCCCTCGCGATACATGACCGCACGCCCGCACGCGAGGGTCAAATCAGGATCTGCATCGAGTGCGGCCACGCAGTTTGAAACGTATGAGAGCTCCAACTCATCGTCGTCAGCCAAGTGCATGTACAGGTCGCCCGTAGCCAGCCTCAACACCTCACCGTAGTTCCTGATCGGTCCGATGTTTCGAGGCTGGCGGTAGTAGCGCAACCGCGGTTCCACCCGCGCCAGCGTCTCGCAAAAGTGCTGCGTTCCGTCAGTCGACGCATTGTCGGAGACGACAATCTCGATCGCCTTGTGGTCCTGGGCGAGCATGAATTCTATGGATCGGCGAAGCTTGCCTACACGATTGTATGTAGGGACACCAATGCTTACTAAAGGCCGACTAGCCACGGACGCTCCGGGGGCTCACCGTGGCGACACCGATGCTTACGAGGGGCTTGTCCGACACGAACATTCTCTAGAGATTGAAGAATTCCTCGATCAGACGACGCTTGGCCGGCTTTATTGTCAGCTGTGGCGAGGTCCCGACGACGATGTGAGCAGAAGGGACATTCTCGTTGAGGATCGTCGCACCCGCTGAAACGCTCACGTCGTCGCCGACGACGGAATTTCCGAGAATCGATGCTTTGCCGTATAGAACAACACCCCGACCCAGTGTCGGCTTAAGACCCCGATCCGTTCCGATGGTGACGTCGTGGATCGCAACGAAGAAATCTCCGTACGTCGCCTTTCCGAGCAACATGCCCACGGTATGCACGACGATGAAGTGGTCGGGCAGAATGGTATCGTACATACACATCATACCGTTCAACGCCTTGTTGAGCGAATAGAGTTTCGAAGCAGTCGCCAGATCACCATCACGCCACGCTTCGTTGGAAGCAAAGTACAGAAACGTCGCGTATTGATCTGAATGGACGTGATTGAAGAACGTCTCTCCGTTCGATCGGTACATCGGCAGCTTCACTGCATCGAAACAAGTCTTCAATCTCGCGAACGCGCGGCGCACGATGTCTTCGAGCGGCGTGGGCCTGCCATCGGGAAACATGTTCCCGAGCTGACGCCCGAGATACTCCACCGCTTCGCGTTCCGTGATGGTCGACAGCATGGCGTTCTAGAGTCCGCTAGTCGGGTGATGCAGCTCCGGAGACTTGTGGATCAGGAGCTTCGGGCTCACGCCAGGAACGATCTTGAACAGGGGGTCGCTGAGCATTTCTGGACGCTTGGTCGCCAGAAGATTGAACCCGTGCGGGGGTCCTTCGAGATACGTCGACGAGAGAGGAACCAGCTCGATCGGCTGGCCGTGCATGTCCACGTTGGCCTGAAAATCGCGCACGGCGTGGATGACATATCCATTGTCCGCCAGGAGCTTCACTATCTCGGTGTTCTCGAGGCCGTTGGTCCAGTCCACGTAGCTGCGATGCACCTCGAACACGATGCAGGGAGCTTTTCCTGGTGGCCGTGCGAGCTGCTCCTTGGCGCCCCGCAAGACCTCGAGCTCTCCGCCCTCGATGTCGAGCATGATGAGGTCGAGTTGCTCGACCTTCTGACGCTTGAGATAAGTGTCGATCGACACGGAATTGTAGGTGGTTCCCTGATTTACGCTGGGAAACGCGAATGAGTCATCGCCGCTTAGGCCAAGCTCCGTTTCGTCGTTGCTCCAGAGCCCGAATTCCTGGACGACGATGTTGTCGAGCCGATTCAGCTGTGCATTCCGTCGCAGCATCTTCGCCTGGTCGGCGTTGAGCTCAAATGCGTGACAAACGCCGCCCCGGCCCGCGAGTTCACGCGCAATAGGGATCACTTGATCTCCGAAATACGCGCCGCCGACCAGCGCCTGACGCGACGTAGCCGCTAGGTAAACCAGCAGCTTCGTGGTCTGCGGCTCCCATACATGATCCGGCGTGACCGGCTCGGACATTACGAATTCGCGCGCAATCTTGGAGCGATAGTGGAACTCGTAGATCAGGCCGTTGCTGAGCACTTTTCGCAAAATCCCTACGTCTTGGTGCAAGGCGTCCACGATGGGCGCAGTCACCTCATCTCGAATGCTGTGATCCTTCTGATACTTCAGCGTCCGCTCGATGACCTTGCACTCCTCGATGAGGCGCCGGCGCAGTTTTGGATCAGTACCGATTTGGGCGAGTGCGGTTTCGAGGGGCGTGGTCACTTTGACTCCCATTCGTTGCGGTGAGCGCGAAAATCATCCACGAGTGGACGTATCGCGTCCACCACGGATCTTGCTTTGAAGTCGAACTCGTTCGCGATTTTTTCGACCGAGATCTCGGGGAATATGACTGCGGGCGCTGCGGGATTGACGCGAGTCGAGCAGCCCGTCACCTTCGCGAGCGCTGTCAGGATGCGTTCAGCACTTGTGTTTGTGCCGCTAGCAACATTGTATATCCGCTCTCGACCCGAGGATGCGATCCGTGGGAGCAAGTCGACCACGTCTTCGATGCTCACGTAGTCCTTTGCGGAGCTCGGATTCGACTGAAGAGTGACGTGGCCCGCGATGGCATCGCGGATCACGCTCGAGAGAAAATTGTCCGCCGAATAGTCGCCCCCGTAGACGTTCGACAGCCTTGCCACCCGCATGGCCGGGCCGCTACTAAGACACAGCGACTCCCCGAGCATCTTCGACAAATCGTAGAGATCATCTTCGACACTCGGGCAACCGATCAGCGGCGTCTCTTCCGTCGCCGTCGGCGTACGCTTGTAGACCCGCGTCGAAGACAGATAGAGAACGGAGTCGTATTGTGCGTCTTCGAGTATAGTGAGCAATCGGCCGACGTGTGCCTTGACCGTGTCGAAGCGCCGCTGCCGCCAATCGGCGGTCAGGCCGATGCAATAGATGACGTGCCCGAGGGGTCGTTTCAGCACGTCGTCGGTCCACTTCTCCGGCGAATAGTGGCTCACTGCTTTCTCGCGGAAACGCTGAACGAGATGACTGCCGATGAACCCCGACGCACCGAGCACCGTGAAGTGCTGGCTGCCCACATTCTGGACCGACGGCTGGGTCACGAGACGTAGTCCGGGTAGGAGCGATCACGTTCGGAAATTAATGGCTGCTCGCTGGGCCATTCGATGCCGAAAGCGGGGTCATTCCAGCGGACGCCTCGCGCGTGATCGGGCGCATACGGCGCCGATATCTTGTAGTCGACCACCGTATCGTCCGCGAGCGTTTGAAAGCCGTGTGCCACGCCGGCGGGAACGTAGAGCATACGACCATTTCGCTCCGTGAGCTCCACTGACGTCCACTTGCGGAAAGTCTTCGATGCGGGTCTCAAATCCACGACGACGTCGAGGATGGCGCCTCTCGATACGGAGACGACCTTCTCTTCCGCCCTCGGCGCTATCTGATAGTGCATCCCGCGGAGAGTGCCGCTGCGCGCGTTGTACGATACGCTGCACTGGGAGAGCGTACCGGCTAGCCCAAGCTGCGACAGCTCGTCCGCGCACCAGGTACGCGCGAAAAAGCCGCGCTCGTCTTCTCGACGTTCCAGGTCGACGATCCAGACGCCAGGGATATCGGCTTTCGAGAAAAGCATGAAGACCAAATCGCGCTAGTCGGCCCACGTCTTCCAGGGCGCCCGTCCCGATGCCCAGAGCTCATTCAAGAGCGTGTACTCCCGGAGCGTGTCCATCGGCTGCCAGAACCCCTTATGCTCGAATGCTCCGAGCTCGCCGTCGCGGACGAGCCGCTGCATCGGTTCGCGCTCGAAACTCGTGCGCTGATCGTCGCCGATGTAGTCCCAGATCCGTCGGCCATCGCACACGAAAAAGCCGCCGTTTATGAACCCCGAGCTCGCCTGAGGCTTCTCGTTGAAGTCGTGAACGGCATCGCCTTGCAGGCGAAGCTCGCCAAAGCGCCCTTGAGGCCGCACGGCGGTCACCGTGGCGATCTTGCCGTGTGCGCGGTGATGAGCCACGAGCGTGCGTATGTCGACGTCAGCGACGCCGTCCCCGTACGTGACGAGAAAGAGCTCATCACCTTCGACATACTTGCGTACCAGCCCTATCCGACCTCCGGTCATCGTCTCGAGACCGGTCTCTGCCAGCGTGACGTTCCAGGTACGCTCGTTCCCGCCACTCAGGTACTCGATGTCTCCAGTGCCGAGCCCAACTCGCACATCACGCGTCATAGCGCGGTAGTTCAGGAAGAATTCCTTGATGACCCAGCCCTTGTAACCGAGGCAAAGAATGAAATCGTCGACGCCGAAGGAGGCGTACATCTTCATGATGTGCCACACGATCGGCATGTCGCCGATCGGCAGCATGGGCTTTGGTAGCAGCTCGTTCGCGTCGCGAATGCGCGTTCCGAGGCCGCCGCAGAGAATGACGGCCTTCACGTACACCTCCGCGTTCGCGCGGCTACCGCCGACACAGGGACCATGCGGCGAACGATAGCATCCCGTCGGCGCTTGCCCAGGCGAAAATGGCGGAAAAGCTGCTGGATTACCGTCGCCGCGCGACGATGGCGTTCTGCCACAGACGCTTCGAATCCGCGTAGAGGTACTCGCAAATGTCGAAGCGATCGGACCAGTTCTTTCGAACGTATGCTTCGGGAATACACGTCTCGCCGTAGTAGCTCGCTTCCAGTGCACCCGACGCGCCGCCCACTGGGCTGAAGCAGAACTCGCCGCGATCGTAGCGAGCGAGCCAGTCCTCGGTTCCAACGAATGCGCGCAAGGAGTCTGGATGAGTTCCTTGTGTGTTTCCGTTCCGAGCGCGCTCGCATCGCTCGATGTACTCCCGCTGCCAGGTCGTTGCGATCAGGATGCCGCCCGGCCGGAGCAATCGGTGAAACTCGTTCAACCATTTCTGGTGCACTTCTTCCGAGAGGTGCGAGAAGACCGAATAGAGATAGATGAGGTCGAAGCGACCTGCGGGGAGCTCGGACGGCGGCGACGACGGCACCTGCACGAACTGACAGACCTTGTTCGTCTCCCGAGAAACCCGGATCGCCTCGTCGAGGACGTCGGCGCCGTAAAGCTGGTTCGGGGGAACATCTCGCAGGAAAAAGCGGATTGTCCGCCCCCAGCCGCAGCCGAAATCCAGGACGTAACTGTCGGCGCCTATCGGGCGTCCGTGACGCGCCGCGAGCTCACGCCAGAGGCAGTACGCCTTCCACGCTTCACGCAGCGCGGGGTCTCCGGAACTACCGATATAGTTCTTCTGCAGTGTGGGATCCGGCATGGACGGCAGGAGCTTGCGGAGCGTGCCGCTGCTCCGGAGCCCGCGAGTGTTGAGTGCCAGCCAGGACTCGTCATCGACGTGCGAAAAGACGCTCCTGAGATCCACCGGGTCGCCACGTAGACTCGCGTAGCGCGCCTTCGCGACGGCGTATTCTTCAGCGATCTTCCATCGAGCGCGCCGTTCGATGGCGCGAGCGATTCTGGCTGGGGTGTACCTCGAGGTCATGCGCGCGGGAGCCTACTAAGTGGAGGGAATGCAGTCGACGTTTAGACGACCAAGACCTCCGGCACGGGAAGGACGAAGTGTCCGCCACGCCGACGGTATTCCGCCTGCTGACTGAGTATCTCGTCCTTGAAGTTCCAGGTGAGGAGGAGGACGTAGTCGGGCATCGCTTCGAGCAGGCGTTCGGGCGGGCATATCTCGAGGTGCGTGCCGGGGGTGAATTTGCCCTGCTTGTGCGGGCTTCGATCCACGACGAAATCGAGCTCGGCGCGGCCGAGGCCGAAGACGTTGAGGAGCGTGCTGCCTTTTGCAGAAGCGCCGTAGGCGGCGATGCGCTTGCCCGCAGCCTTGAGCTTCCCGAGTGTGGCGCGGAGTGAGTCGCGGAGGGCCCAGACGCGCGACGCGAAGTCGCGGTAGTAGCTCTCCCCGGTCATGCCGTTGGCCTTCTCCTCGGCGAGGAGGGCCTTCACGCGCGCGCTTGCTTCGGCGGATAGGGTCGCGGTCGGCGACGCGAAGATCCTGAGTGAACCGCCGTGGATCGCGAGCCGCTCGCAGTCGATGATCGACAGACCGTGGCGGCGGAAGAGCGCGTCGAGCGCGGTCAGCGAGAAGTAGCAGAGGTGCTCGTGATAGACGGTGTCGAACTCGAGGTGCTCGATCATGTCGCGCACGTAGGGCGCCTCGATGACGGCCACGCCGCCGGGCTTCAAGACGCTGGCGATGCCGCTCACGAAGCCGTTCAGATCTGCGACGTGGGCGAGCACGTTGTTGGCGTGAAAGACGTCCGCCTTGCGTCCCTCGGTCGCGAGGCGCTCCGCCAGCTCCGCGCCGAAGAACTCGGCGACGGTGGGAACGCCGCGCTCCGTCGCCTGGGCCGCGATGTTACGCGCCGGCTCGACACCGAGCACCGGTATGCCCGCCTCGACGTAGTTCCGTAACAGATAGCCGTCGTTGCTCGCGGCCTCGACGACGAGGCTCGCCGGGCCGAGACCGCGCTCCTTCACCAGGCGCTTCGCGATGGTCGCGGCGTGCGCGAGCATGGTGTCGGAGAAGGACGAGAAGTAAACGTAGTTACGGAACAGCGTCTCGGGCGGCACCGTCTCGGTGATCTGGACGAGGGAGCACGTCGCGCAGAAGACGACGACGAGGGGGAACGACTCCTCTTTCTGATTCGATTCGCCGGCTTCGACGAGCGCGTTCGCGAGCGGCGTCACTCCCAGATCGAGGATCGTCCGGATCTCGTGCCCGCGGCACGCACGGCAGGTGAAGCTCTCGATCGTCATTTCTGCTGACTCATGTAGTCGGTGATCTGGGCCCGGGTGAGCGCGCGCAGGGCATCTTTACCAGCGCCGTCGTGGTGAGCGCGATACCAGACGATGGTGCGGCGAATCGCCTCGTCGAAGCCCCACCTCGGGTGCCAGTCGAGGGTCGCCTTTGCCTTGGCTATCGAGAGGCTCAGGGCCGGCGCCTCGTGCGGTGCGGACGGATCGCTCCGGTCGTCCCAGCTTCCGCCGCCCCAGGTCGAGAGGACGATGTCCACGAGATCACGGACAGGACGACTCCCTTCGGGGTCTGGCCCGAAGTTCCATCCGCCTGCGAGCGCCGCGGCGTTCTCGTCCCTCGCGAGCCGCGCTCCGAGCTTCAGGTAGCCGCTCAGGGGCTCGAGGACGTGCTGCCAGGGCCGCGTCGAGGAAGGGTTCCGGACCGGCACCGGCTCGCCCACGCGGAGCGCACGCACGGCGTCGGGGACTATCCTGTCGCGCGCCCAGTCCCCTCCCCCGATGACGTTGCCGGCGCGCGCCGACGCGACGGCGATGCCGTGCTGCCCGAGACGTGACGGCGAGAAGAAGCTCCTCCGGTAGCTCGACACGAGGAGCTCGGTGGCGCCCTTGCTCATCGAGTAGACGTCGTGCCCGCCCATCGCGTCCTCTTCCGACAGGGCACGCAGACCGCCAGCGTTCTCGTAACACTTGTCGCTGGTGACGACGACGCACGCGAGGGAGCGACCGCTCTTCCTGATCGCTTCGAGCAGGTGAGCGGAGCCCATGACGTTCGTCGAGATCGTCTCGAGCGGATCTTCGTAGCTCCTTCGAACGAGGGGCTGCGCGGCGAGATGAAAGACGTAGTCGGGGCGCACGCGCTCGAGCGCGCCGGCCAGCGACGCGTAGTCGCGCACGTCGCCGCGCACGTCGTCGCAATCACCGGTGAGCCCGAGCACGTCGAAGAGCGCTGGCTCGGTATCCGGCGCGAGCGCGTACCCGTGCACCTCGGCGCCGAGCTGGCGTAACCAGGCGACGAGCCATGCGCCCTTGAAGCCGGTGTGCCCCGTCACGAGCACCCGTCGGCCTTCGTATGCCTCGGCTAGTTCGGTCTTCATGGCGTCGCGCAGGCTCTTCGCCCCATTCAGATGCGGCGCCTATGACTACCTTTCAGCCTTGTTCTGGGCCACGATGATGTCCTGGTAGACCCACGGGTGGCCCTGGATGTACTCGCGAATCTCGAATCGATCCGCCCACTTAGTGCGGGCATACGCTTCCGGGATGCAGGTTTCCCCGTAGACGGCGGCGTCCAGCATTTTCCCGCCGCCGGTCGGTGAATGACAGAACTCACCGCGGTCGTAGCGACCCTGCCATTCGGCCGTGCCCTTGAACGCGAGCAGCGCGCCCTCGTGCGCGTTCGCGACCTCTCCGGTGCGGCAGCGTTCGCAGTCCTCGATGTACGAGCGGGGCCACGTCGTCGTGACGAGCAGGCCGCCGGGCTTGAGCAGCCGATGAAACTCGCTCACCCAGGCGTCCGTCGTCTTCTCCGGCAGATGTGAGAAGACGGAGACCAGGTAGATGAGGTCGAAGCTACCCGAGGGCAACGACGTGGGCGGCTGCCCGTCGATGAGCGTGAACTGGCCCCAGCTGTTCGTCGCCTGGCAGACCTGGATCGAGAACGGCATGACGTCCACGCCGTAGAGGTTGCCGGGCAGCACGTCGCGCATGAAGAAGCGCAGCACGCGCCCCCAGCCACACCCGAAGTCGAGCACCCGCGACTCGGGCCGGATCGGGACGTCGTACTTCTCGCAGAGGAGCTTGCACGCGCGATAGACGTGGAAGCCTTCGCGGAGAGCGCGGTCACCGGATTTCCCGACCCAGCCGCGCTGGAGAGTCGGATCTGGCAAGCCGGGCAACAGCTCGCGCAGGAACGAGAACCGTCGATAGCCGACGGTGTTGAGCCAGAACCACTGGTAGTCGCTGACCTGGCCGAACATCCGATGATGCTCGATCGGCTGCGACAGCTTCGCAGTCGTCCTCGCTGCAGCGAGGGCTGCCACCAGCCGGTCGATCCGCTTCGCGTCCCTGGCTGCGGTGACGGCACCTTCGATGCGCGACAGGACGCTCACCCGACGTCTCCCAGGGGGGCCTGGAGAGTGACGGCGAGACGATGACGACGGCAGAATTTCTGCATTGGCGTGGTCTTCCTACGACCGCGTCCGCAACGCTGTCAAGGCGCCGACCGCGGCCGCCGCCGACGTCGATCACGGCGGACAAAGCGCCACACCGCGGCGTGATCTTTCGATCGACGCCGCGGTGTGCACCGCTCTCAACGAAACGTGGTGGGCCTCAGAACGGGCTCATCACGCAGTCGACGCGCCCGGCTCGAACCGACCCGTTGAAGCCGAGGAAGGCTCCGGAGCACACGTCGGCTTTTCCGTCGCCGTCGAGGTCCGCGACGGCAATCGACGAGTTGTGGCGTGCGAGCTGGCCGCCGGTGTCCGCGCCGTAGAGCACGAAGCTCGAACGGCGAGTCGTCATGTCGTAGGTGACGGGCAGAGTCGCCGCACCGAGGACCACGTCCACCTCACCCGCGGCGGACCGAGCATTCGTCGGACCGTCGGCGGAGGAGCAACCGATCGCGATGTCCTGGAGGCCGTCGTGGTTCATGTCACCGAGGGCGAGCGCCGAGCCGCAATCGTCGTTCGCGTCGATGCCGAGGATCGTGCTCGTGGGGACGGTCGCGGTGCTGAGATCGTAGGTCGTCCCGCTCGTGATGCCGGACCAGATCTGGACGCCACCGACCTGCGTCCCGCTCTTCTGGAGCTGGATACCGCCGATGACGGCTTCTGCCGTGCTCGACGTCGTGCCGAGCACGTTGCCGATGGCGACCGCGGTACCGAGACCGTCGGTGTTGTTCCGGCCGAGCCACTTCACGGCAGGGCCGGTTGAAGTACCGACGGCTTGCTTGAAGTCGAGGTTGATCGCGAACGGACCAAACTTCGCGTAGGCCTCGCCGGCGCGGGTACGGCCTGCGGGTGCGCAGCCCGCGCAGCCCGCAAGGATGTCGGCCTTGCCATCGCCGTTCAGATCGCCGGTGGCAGCGCGGCCCATCGCGCCGAAGGCGTTGCCGGCTGCCTCACCGAGGATGCGGAAGACGACCACACCGCCGGGCGGCGAAGCGAGATCGATATCGCCGCTGAGCGAGCCGCCCGTGACGATGTACATCGCGCCGGCCCCAGCTCCGTTCGTCGAGTCGCCGGGAGCGCCGAGGAGGAGGTCATTGACGCCGTCACCCGTGAGGTCGGCGATCGCGAGGACGACGAGCGCGTCGCCCGCAGTCTTGCCGATGATGTGAGCCGTCACCTGAGAGGGCATGGTCGTCGCCCCGAGGTTGATGAGACCCGCGGTCGTGAGACCCGAGCCGCCGGCGAGAATGTAGACCTCGCCGCAGTTCGAACGGCCGTTGGCCGGACCGTCCGCGCCCGACGCGGAGACGACCAGATCCGGCGTTGCCGTGCCGACGATCTGACCGACGAGCATGCGCGCGGTCGCCACGGTGGCGAGGGCATCGTCGCCATCGGCGCCGCTGATCTGGAACATCGAGCCGGCGGGGATGATGCTGGTCGACCCGTTCCGGAAGGCAGCGCCGCCGAGGTAGCCGTAGACGGAACCTGCGCCGCCCTTGTTCGAGCCGGTCCCCGCTACTGGCACCGTCGAGGAGACCATGATGTCGGGCACGCCGTCGCCGGTCACGTCACCGACGGTGACGGGGCTGACGTTGGCGCCAGCGCCGGTCCCCTTGAGGGTGTGCTCGGACAGGCCGGTCATCGCGAGGTCCTCGGCGACCTGCTCGAACTGGCAAGCGTTGGAGCAGCCGTCCCCATTGACGAGGTTTCCGTCGTCGCATTGCTCGCCGCTGTCGATCGCGCCGTTACCGCAGTTCGTCACCGTGACGGCCTGGAGCGCCGTCGCACCGAAAAGGCCGTTGCCGCCGAGCTGGTTCATGCGCCAGCTACTGTTGTACGTGCCGGGCGTCGTGGGGGCCTTCACGTTCAGCGTGAAGACGCGCTGCGCGTTCGCGGCGACGGTCTCACTCGCTCCGAGCGCGGATTGCGTGATGTTCCACACGTTCGTCGGCGACGAGGTCGAGTAGAGGACGAAGTTGCTGCCTGTCCAGGCCGCTGAACCGGTGTTCTTCATCGTGATGATGAACTGCTGGTTCGTTCCCACCGTGACCAGGGTCGGAACGGTCTGCGACACGACGGTCGAGCCGTAGGTCGGCGTTACCGCGCCGCTCACCACGATGGGCACGCTGACGATCGCGCCGTAGAAGCCCGCGTTCGTACCGCTCAGCTTTCGGAGCTGCCAGACTGCGTTGTACGTGCCGGGCGTAGCCGGAGAAGTGTAGAGGAAGGTGATCGAGACGCTGGCGTTCGCCAACGTCGTCGTGGGCACCTTGACCGAGGTGACGCCAAAGAGATTCACCGGGCTACTCTCCGACGAGAGAACGTAGGTTCCGTCGTTGGTCCACGTCTCGCTGCCCGTGTTCGTGAAGTTGATGGTTGCCGTGCCGGTGGAGCTCGGCGCCATCGGCGTGGTGAAGCTCTGGCTGGTGACCGACGAGTTGAGCGTCGGCGGGCCACCAACGACGATGGGCGTGTTCACGCAGAAGCCGTAGCTCCGGAAGAGGCCCATCTGGGACTGGTTGGCCATCTCGCGGACGAACGAGTAGGTGCCCGCCGTGGCCGGGGCCTTGATGCCGAAGCTGAACGACGTCGTCGCACCCGGGGCGACCGCCGTCTTGAGCTGGATCGACGTCTGACCCCAGAGGCTGGTCGGCGCGTCCTGGCTCAGCATGTAGATCGAGTTGGCCGGCCAGGTGTCGGTACCCGTGTTGCGAACCGTGACCGTGATGGTCCGGTTCTCGCTCGGGGCCATCGTGGTCGGGATCGTGCTCGACCCGGAGACGTAGGTGCAGCCCCACTGCGGCGCAGGCGCCGTCATCGCGACGGGGACGGTGACGGTGTCGCCGAACACGCCCTGGCCGACGGCCGACATGCGCGCCGTGAAGGACTGCGACGTCGGAGGCGCAGTGATCGCGAACGTGAAGGTGTTCGAGAGACCGACGGCGACGGTGGAGGGGACGTAGTTGTACGACCAGCCCCAGCTCCCGTTGACGGCCGAAAGGGCGTACGCGGGGCTCGCCGTCTTCCAGTCGTTGGCCGGGCTCGCCGTGCCGTTGTTCTGCATCGTCACCTGGATGAGACGCCGCTCTCCAGGGAAGAGGGTCGCGGGCAGGAGGTTCGTGCTGATGAAGCGGGCGTTGCTACCCGTCGGCGCGAGCGCTTGCTCGGTGGTGCCGACCTCGCGCGACGCATCGCCGTCGGGGGCGCCGCCGCAACCGGTTGCCGCAAGCATCGCTGCTGGAACGAGCCAGGACAGCCTTCGAAGCCAATTGGTCGTCATGTGTCTACTTCACGCCTCCGCAAGTTACCCGCTCACCCTGTGATCACGACTACGCACACTGCCGTAGCCTTCGAGGATACGATGTCGCCACCGGCGTATCAAGGTGCGAGCCCGAAACGATTGCGTCGGGCCCGGTTCTCCGTTGCCGGTCTTGACGAGAAGATTCAGCGGCCGAGTGCGAACGACGTTGCTCGCCTCAGTTCGCGGCGTCCTCCGGCACGAGGAGCGCGTCGGGCGAGAGGGCAAAGACCTGGGGAACGCTAAAAGCACGGATTGGCACCCAGGACTTGTAACCACGGAACGACCACACGCGGCCGTCCTGCCCCTTCGGGACGGGGACCGATATCAGTCCGAGCCCCGCCGACGGAACCGCGTGCCCGTCGCCGTCGAAGAGCTCGACGGGTAGTACGCTCGGGGCGTACATCGCAACCTGGTGCACGCCGCTCGGCACCCAGAAATAGACGCGCGGCGACAGGTCCGTGCTGACGAGATTTGACATCACCCATGGTGTTCCTGCCGGAGCTCGAATCACGAAGGTCGCCTTCTGATCTTCCACGTGGCAGCGGTACCTGCCGGGCGCGGTGTCGAAGCGAACCGTGTGAGAGCCGCCGTCTGCGGGCACGGCTTCGGTGTGAACGTCCTCTCCGGCGGGGTTCGTAATGGTCACCTGATCGAAAGAGTCGAAGATGCTCTTGTTGACGGTTATCTCCACCTCGAAGGGACGGCCGGGCAGCACCTCCTGCTCGAAGTCCATCGCGCCGGCGAGCACGAGCCGCCTCGACGCCTCCGGAGCTTGGGCCGGCAAGGGCGTCTTCGGCATGACGAGCTTGGGCGAGTAATCCCGGGTGTCGATCCGGATCGGGGGATACGCGCGCGCGCCGTCTTGCATCAACTGCGCGAGCTCGGCGCTGCTGACCGGCTTGGTGGCCGCCGCCCAGCCGGCGCTCGCGTAGTTGTGCTCGTCGAACTCCGACTTCAGCGTCGCGTCGTGTTCCCTTCGGTCGACGATGAGCGACTTGATGCGGAAGCTCGAGACCATGGCGCGGTCGTAGTTGCGATAGAGCCACACGATGACGCCGAGCGCCCGCTCTCGCCGCAGCCCGATGCCCGGCGTCCCACCAGTCCCCTGGTACTCGTACCAGAGACGGAGATAGTGCAGGTACGTCTGCATGTCGGCGATGCGTCGGAGCGCGGCAGCGTCCCCCTTCGCCGCCGCCTGCGCCTCGGCGAGATCTGCGTACGACGCGCCGAGCTCGTAAGGCGTCAGCGTGAAGTGCGTCGCCCAGCGCTCCTCGAGCCGGCGCATCGCCGGCGCTCCGGCGCCGAACGCGTTGCTCAAGAAATCCGTCGCGATCGCAGCGGGATCCTCGCTGGGATCCCAGAGCAGGCGCGACGCCAGATAGAGCCCGAGGCCCATCGCACCGGAGCCGAACGACGTCTCCAGGCTGAGCCCCTCCACGCCGGCGGCGTGATAGCTGCGCGCCCTGTCGACCGGGATGTCGCGCCAGTCGAACGACGGCACGTCGTAGAGCCACTCGGCCAGCGACCAGTACGTGTAGACACTCAGGTGCTCCACGCGCTTTCGCCACGCCGTGATGAGCTTCAGCGGGCTCATCCCGGTGTGCTGATACGCCTCCGGCGCGACCATCACGTACATGTTCGGCTCGAGCGGGATGTTCGGCGGCGCGGCGTGTGCGCTGTACGCCAGCAAGCTCACGCCGTGTCCGGGGAGCTCCTTGGCCACCGCCTTGGCCACCTGGTTTGCCAGATAGAAGACCTGGTCGCTTTCGGTGCCCTTGCCGATCGCCTTGCAGCGCTCGCAGTCGCAGTGCCCAGGCTGGTCCCCGGGTTCGACCGAGACGATCCCGCTGTTCGTCCGCTTCATGAACGCGATGCGGTCGTCGACGTAAAGCTTCACGGCCGCGGGGTTCGAGACGCAGAGCCGCGCCGCGATGGACCACTTCACGCGCTTTCCGCCGACCAGCGCGAGATACTCCGGGTGCGCTTCGAGCACCGCGCGGTACTGGAGCGCGAACGTCTCCCCGGTGTGACCGCCGAGGATGTATTGCCCGCCGAAGCCGTTCCGTCGCTTCCAGGTGTCCCAGCGCCCGCGCATCGACATCTTCGGATCGACGGGTGACGGTGAGCCGAACCCGCCGGTGCCCGCGAACCACCGCATGAGAAACGCCGGAGTGACGACGCGATCGATCTTGAGGCCGATGTCGCTGCGCGCCGGAATCACCGTCCAGTCGTCGGCTGGCAGCAGCCAGCGAACCCCGAGCTCGCGCACGAAGAAATAGAGGCCGTTGGTCAGCCCCGCGTCCGCACTCGCGACGATGCGCAGCGTTTTCGGATCGGAGGAGCGGATGAGAAACGCCTCCGGGCCTTTCCCCGCGAGCGCGTCGACCTCCCCCGGGAGAAGACTCGCGACGTCGGCGGTACGGACGAGGACGATGCCGGAATCAGCCGGGCCCTCGGTGACGGTGAAGGCGTGGCCCGTCATCTTCTCGAGCGCCGCGAGCGCGTCGTCCATCGCCGGCTTCGGTGCCGCGGCGGGCACGTGGATCGCCCCTTCGTACAGGGTCGGTGTTCCGTAGACGGGCGGTACCACCGCGAGCGGTTGCGTCACGGGAGCGGCGTTCGACGCGGCGCTCTTCGACTCGCGATTCGGGGGCGACCGGGAACAGCCGAGCGCGCCGCAAAATACGAGCAGGGCGCCGAAGCGAAGAAGCCGAGTACGGCGCGACATGTGCGCGGACGCTACCACGATGATTCGTGTACGCGCGCCAGCCCATCGAGCGCAGCGACGCCCGCGTTTTGGTCAGCCGGACGCGGGCGAGACGGCGCGCATCAACAAGGACGGCGCGCGCGTGTGAATGCGCACGAGCGCCTGCTCCACCGAGTCGGCCACTACTTGCAACAAGATCTCGATCTGCGGAGGCAGCTCGATCTCGTTCAGGTTGCATCCGAAGCGGAGAAGGCTGTCCGACGCGCCGGGAAACGCGCGCACCACGAACTCCGCCTCGGCGAGCTTCCCATCGATATCGCCGTCGGGTCGCTGAGCCCAGCGCCAGGAGGGCTGCTCGCCGGAGGGCACGTACTCGGCGTAAGCGAACTGCGCGGCGTCGAGGACCCGCTCGAGCGCCGCCCAGACGTCGGCGGCCGACGACGCGGACTCGGCCTGGACGACCAGCGGCGGCAGTGCGCGACGGAGCCGATCGGTCGGCCCCCGGAGGAGCTCTGCACGCTGCCGCCGCTTCAGGAGGAGAACCTCGAAGAAACCGGCGAAGCGGACTACCCCGATGAGCATCAGGACCGCGCCGGTGATCGCCACGCCGACCTGCCAGTTTCGCCCGAGGGCGGCGGCAAGGGCCGCGAAGCAGAGGAACATGCTGCAGCCGTAGAGGATGAGCACCGCGCGCCGGTGAGTGACCCCGAGGTCCAGCAAGCGGTGATGCAGATGCTGTCGATCGGCGGAGAAGAGCGAGCGGCGACCGACCATGCGCCGCACCATCGCGAGAAGCGTGTCCGTGATCGGCAGCCCGAGCGCGATGACCGGCACGAGGAGCGACGCGATGGTGCTCTCTTTCTGACGGCCGGACATGAGCGCCGCGGTGCCGAGCGCATAGCCGAGGAACATGCTCCCCGAGTCACCCATGAAGATGGTGGCGGGGTTGAAGTTGTAGAAGAGGAAGCCGAGCACGGCGCCGCTGAGCGCAGCGTTCAACACCGCGGCGAGCACGTTGCCGGTGACCCACGCAACTACCAGGTTCGTCGCCGTGGCGAAGAACACGACGCCGCCAGCGAGCCCGTCGAGCCCGTCGATGAGGTTGATCGCGTTGATGAACGCGAGGATCCACACGATGGTGAAGACGAAGCTCAGCGCGGTGCCGATGAAGATCGGGCCGAGGCCGGGGACGAACACGGTGGTCGCGATGCGAGCGCCGCCGAACCAGGCGACGACGGCGACGACCGTTTGCAAAAACAGCTTTCGCTTGGCGCCGAGCGCGCGCACGTCGTCCACCACGCCGGTGAGCGCGATCAGCACGCCGGCACCGAGGAACACCCAGAGAGCGGGCAAGTCCGAGATGGCGCCGCGCAGACCACCCGACGCAATGACGGCGACGACCGCCGCCACGTAGGCAATGACGATCGCTACACCGCCGAGTCGTGGAGTCGTCACCGCGTGAACACGGCGGCCTCCAGGGAGATCCACTGCGCCGATCGCGATGGCCATCCGGCGCACGACCGGAGTGAGCAGCGCAGCCACCACGATTGCGACGATCCCGGCTATGAGTCCCGCATTCATCGCATTTTCCCGGACAAGAAGACCTGCCAGCGCACGTAAGTGACCCGTTCGACTGGGCTATGGGTTGCCAGGTCGCGGCGAAGCATTCACCCTCCTCGCGCGATAGTAAAGGTCTTCATCCCAGGCGGATTTACGGGAGTGGCACCGGGCGAACCGACGCGATAAAAGGCTTGACCTCGAGACGGGGCTCGGCTCCGTCTCGAGTGCGCGCGGTGCCGGAAACATGATCGAGATCGTCCCCATCTCCCTCGTCTGCATCCTGGGATTCGCTCTCGCGACGGTCATCTCGAAGCAGTTCGAGAAGGACCTCGAGCGCCTCATCTTCGCGAGCTTCTTCGCCCATATTTTCAGCGCTTTCGGCCAGGTCTGGCTGATGCGCTACTTCTATGGCTCGGGTGACATCCTCGGCTACACCGCGATGGGCGAGGCGCTCTCTGCCGCCCTTCGGGTCGACTTTTACGAGTTCTTCCCCGAGGTGCTGAAGATGCTCGTGCACCTCCCTGCCGTCGTGCCGGTGGAGATTCCCGGACAGGGTACCTCGACGGCTTCGATGGGCGCGCTCGCCTGCCTGGTGACGTTCTTCACCGGGGGGTCCGCGTACACCCTCTGCTGCGTGGTTGCGATCGGCGGCTTCCTCGGACAGGTCGCGATCTTCCGCGCCTTCAGAAACGCGTTCCCGCGCGAGTACCACGTCCGCCTGGCCGTCTGCGCGACGCTCATTCCCTCCGCCGTGTTCTGGTCATCGGGCTTCCTGAAGGAAGCCGTCGCGATGTTCGGCTTCGGGTACGTCGTCTACGGCATCGGAGAGCTCGTGCGCAAGCCGGGGCTAGTCCCCGTCCTGATCATCGCCGGAGCGACTCCGTTCATCGGTCTGATCAAGCCGTACATCCTGGTGGGTTGCCTGGCCGGCGGAGCGGCATGGATCTTCTTCCGCTCCTCGGATAGAGGCAATCGCATAACCGGCGGCCAGGTGGTCGTCGCGCTCTTCGTGGCGGCTCTCGGCAGCGCCGCCATCCAGCGCCTGTTCCCGAGCTACTCGCTCGAAGGACTCGGTCAGCAAGCGGCGTATTATCAGGAGATCGGGCAGCTCTCGGAGGGCGGTTCGAACTATCAGATCGCGGATCTCGGAGAGAAGTCGCTCGGAGGGACGCTCATCTATGCGCCCGTGGCGCTCTTCACGTCGCTGTTCCGCCCGATCCTAGTCGAGGTACGGAGCCCGCAGGTCTTCATCAATTCGCTCGAGACCACGGCGGTGCTGGTGCTGATCTTTCGGGCGATCTGGCGGCGCGGCGTGGGTGGCACCTGGGCGATGATCAAGCAAATGCCGATGCTGGCGTTCTGTCTCGCGTTCGTGCTCGTGTTCGGCACCGGCGTCGGCTTCACGACGACGAACCTCGGCACGCTGTCGCGATACCGCATGCCGCTCGTGCCGTTCCTCTGGTCGCTCGCCCTCGTCCTCGGCGCGGAGTTCGAAAAGAAAGAGGCGACGGAGCGCTCCGCCGTTCCGCCCTTCGCCAACCTGACGTCCTGACGCGGCTCAGGTTCCGAGCAGATCGCGATACAGCGCGAGCGTCTGTGCGATCACCGCGTCGAGGCTGAACCGTTCGCGCGCGAGCCGCGCGCCCGCCTCACCCATCGCCACGAGCGCCGTTCTGCTCATCGTGAGCGCGCGCTCCATGGCCGCTTCGAGCGCGCCCGCGTCGCGCTCCGGCACGAGAAAGCCCGTCTCCCCGTCCACGACGACGTCACGACAGCCGGGGACGTCGGTGGTGATCCCCGGGCGGCCACACGCGGCGGCCTCGACCATCGCGAGCGGCAAGCCTTCGCGATACGACGGGAGCACGACGACGTGCGCGCGAGCGAGCGTCGCGGGCATCGCGTCGTGCTCGAGTTCGCCCCACCACTCGACGGCGCCGCTCGCGACCCACTCGTCGATGCGACTCCGGTCGATGGCCGCGGGATTTCCGGGATCGACGCGGCCGAGCAGCACGAACCGCACCGTCGGATGACGGACCTTGAGCCGCGTCGCGGCCTCGACGAACTCGCCGACTCCCTTGTCCCAGAGGAGTCGCGCGGGGACGAGGAACGTGAACGGCCCTTCCGGCAAGGGGGTCGGGAAATATCGCGTCAGATCGACGCCCGAACCCCGCACGAGCGCGGCGCGCGACCGATCGACGAGCTTCCGCCCCACGAACGTCGCGCGATCGTCGTCGTTCTGGAAGATGACCCGCGTCTTCTTGCCGTCGAGCGCGACCCGATAGGCGGCCCACAGCGTCCGGCGTAGCAGGCGATGCGGCAGCCGATCTTCGGTGCGCGGAATGAAGACGTAGCCGAGGCCGCTCACGGCGTTGACGATGCCCCTGACGCCGAGGGCGCGCGCCGCCATGGAACCGTAGAGAACCGGCTTTATCGTGACGTGATGGACGATGTCGGGGCGGAACGTCAGATAGACGCGCCCGAGGTCCGCGACGGTGCGGAGCTCTTCCCGCGGGCGCGTCCCTCCTCGCTCGATGCGGAGCGGGAAGAACCGCATCCCCGCCGCCTCGATTTTCGGGCCGCTCCCGGTGTCCCCGGCGCAAACGCCGACCTCGAACCCCGCTGCCTGGGCCGCCCGCGCGAGCGGCAACCGGTGCGACAGGAAGAACCAGTCGGCATTCACCACGAACAGCAGGCGACGCCGAGAGCGCACCACGAGGGCGTTTTTCGTACCGTCAACCAACGACGCCCGTCAACGTCCATCGGGAGCGTCGTCGCGGGACGAACGGCGCGTCTTGGCAAGCGTCGCGGCTCAAGGCATAGCTCGCCCGTGAACACGAACCCGCGCCGGGTCCTCTACGTCACCTACGACGGGCTGAACGAGCAGCTCGGGCAGAGCCAGGTGCTTCCGTATCTGCGCGGTCTCGTGAAGCTCGGACACCGCTTCGAGGTCATCAGCTTCGAGAAGCCGGGGTCGCCCCTCTGCTACCGCAAGGAGCACTCGGAGGGCATCACCTGGACGGCACTGCGCTATCACAAGACTCCGACGTTACCGGCGACCGCGTTCGACATGACGCAGGGCCTCGCCGCTGCCGGGCTCGAGTCGATCTTGAACCGGACGGATCTGATCCACGTGCGCTCGTACGTGCCGTGCGCCCTGGTGCTGCCGTGTGTGGAAGCGCTACGTATTCCGCTCCTCTTCGACATGCGTGGTCTCTGGGCGGACGAGCGCGCCGAGGCCGGTCGCTGGGACGCGGAGGGAAAGCAGTACAAGGGGACGAAGGCGATAGAGCGGGTGCTGCTCCGTCGCGCGGACGCGATCTCGGTGCTCACCTTGCGCCTCCAGAATTACCTGCGAGGCGACTATCCGCATGCGGCAGAGATCGGCGCGAGCATCCACACCATCCCGACCTGCGTCGATCTCGACCATTTTCGTCCCGACGTCGCGCCGCACGCCGAGACGCGCGCGGAGCTCGGCGATGCGAAGGTGCTCCTCTATCTCGGCGCGATCGGCTCGTATTACCTGCCGCGGGAGATGGCGAATTTCTATCTCGCGTGGCGCAAGTACGCGAGCCCGTCGCGGCTCCTCGTCGTCTCACGACAGGACGCCACGGAGATCCGCGACGTGCTCGCCGAAGCGGGCGTCGCGCACGAGCTCGTGTATCGCTCGGCCACGCGGGCCGAGGTGCCGTCGTTCGTCCGCTGTGGGCACGCGTCGTTCGGGCTCTATCGCGGGCGACAGCTCGCGTCCTACGGGACCGCCGCGACGAAGACCGGCGAGACGCTCGCGTGCGGCCTCCCCTTCGCGTCGTCGGTGGTCGGTGACGTCGCCGTTCAGCTCGGCAATTCGCCGGCCGGCGTCTCGGTGTCGGACGAACGCCCCGAGACGCTCGACAGAGCCGCGCGCGAGCTCGCGGCGAAGGCGTTCGCACCCGGTGTCGCGGCGCACGCGCGACGGCTCGCTGAGAGCTGGTACGACCTGGCTCCCGCGGTGACCGCCTACGACGCGATCTATCGCGGAATGCCGCGACGTCACCTCGCCCAGACGTCGCTCCTCGACACGTCGTGGCCGCCTTCCAAGGGGAACGATGCCGTCGCCCGCTGAGCGTCGCCTCGTCCTTTTTCTACCGACGCTGGGCGGCGGCGGCGCCGAACGCGTCGCGGTGAACCTGCTCGCGATGTTTCCCGACGTCGAGCGGCACCTGGTGCTCATGGCGCCGCGCATCGCGTACCCCTACGACGCAACCCTGCACGTCCTCCACGGCGATCCCGTCGGTGAAGGCTCGGTGCGACAGCGAGCCACCATGATGGCGCGGAACACGCTCGGCGTGGGACGGCTCAAGCGCACCCTGGGGCCTGCGACGTGGCTCAGCTTCGGCAACTGGGCGAACGTCGTGAACGTCGCGACGGGGCGCAACGGCAGGGTCGTCGTGAGCGCGCACAGCCGCGAATCGGCGAACATCCACGGACGCACCGCAGGGCTTCTGCGACGCCTCGTACGGATGACGTATCCCCGGGCGGATCTCGTCGTGTCGGTCTCCGACGCCGTGAAGCGAGATCTGACGTCGAGCTTCGACGTGCCGCCCGCAAAGATCCGCACCATCTACAACTCCGTGGATCTGTCGGCGGCCCGAGCCGGCGCGTCGGAGCCACTGTCCGCCGACGTCGCGCGCCTCTTCGCGAACCCCGTCATCGTGACCGCGGGTGCTCTGCGCGAACCGAAGGGACACTGGCACCTGCTCCGCGCCTTCGCGAAGACGCAGAAACTCCGCTCCGACGTCAGGCCGCGCCTCGTCCTGCTCGGCCAGGGGCACCTCGGGCCGTATCTCGCCGGGCTCTCGCGGGAGCTCGGGCTCCGCACCTGGACAGCCTGGGAATCCCACGAGCCATCCGCCGTCGCGGACGCCGACGTCGCGTTTCTCGGCTTCCAGTCGAACCCGTTCGCGTTCTTCGCGCGGGCGGCGCTGTTCGCGTTCCCGTCGCTCTGGGAGGGGTTCGGCAACGTGATCCTCGAAGCGATGGCGTGCGGCTCGCTCGTCGTCGCCGCCGATTGCAAGTCCGGGCCGCGCGAGATCGTCGCGCCCGGCTCGCGTGACGACGCGGCGATCGACGTGCCGGAGTACGCTTCCGCCGGCGTGCTCATGCCGGTGTTCGACGGCGAGCGACGTCCCGCGAGCACGCCCCTGACGGCGACCGAGGAGCTCTGGGCGACGACGCTCGCGAAGCTACTCGACGACCACGCCGCGAGGAGCCGCTACGACGAGCCGGCGCGCCATCGCGCGCACGCGTTCTCGACCGAGTCGCTCGCGCCGGCGTGGAACGCTGCGCTCTTCGGCGATACCTGAGCAGTCGTCGCGACGCTCACTGCGGCTTCTCGAGGATGCGCATCATTGCCTTGCTCTGCGCCTCTTCGAACGTGTGACGCACCTCGGAATCATCGGGATTCCGGTTACTGATCTGGGCCCACGCCTTCGACGCCAGGTTCACCTCGCCGAGGATCGACGCCGTTCGCGCGAGGCGCGTCCAGTGTGCGTCCGTCGGTTCGTCACTGACGGCCTTCTGGTAGTAAGAGAGCGCTCGCCCGAGATCGCCGATCCCCGCCGCCTGATCGCCGAGAAAGACGTCGAGCTCGGCGCAGTTGGCCCCGAAGCCGCAGCCCGACGCTGCGAGGTCTCGCGACGCAGAATCGAGCAGGTCCTTCGAGTGAGTGGCGGCGGCGGCACGGACCCGGACCCGCTCGCAACCGGCGTAGCGGTCGTAGACGAAGTGCGCGCAGCCCTTGTGAAGAAGCGCCTCGGCCTCCGGTGCTTGCCCGAGGACGAGCATGAGCTGCGCCTTGGCGATCAGCGCCGCGGGATCTTCGGGGGCGAGCTTGACGAGCTGACGGACCTGCTCGTTGACGAGCTTCACGCAATCGTTCCGGCGGGTGCCGCCGCAGAGCGAATCACCGTCCTTTGCCTGGGCGATCGACTGGGTGACGTCCGACGCCAGCTGCGCGCGGGTGTGCACACCCGTCGGCGCGCGCGCGATGGACTCCTCGAGGCATCTGAGCCGGATCGCGCGCGGCTCGTCCCTCGGGAAACCCATGGCGACGGAGTTGAGCATCCCCTGCCCCGCTGCGCCCTCGGGCGTCGCGACGAGGATGTCGTCGAAGGTCCGCACGAGGGGCGTGACGACCCTCGCCGCCGGTCCGGTGAGGCCCGGCTGATAAGTGACGGCGAGCTTCACCTCGAAGAGCGCCTGCCGTCGCGCGCCGGCGCGCTCGAGGACGCGCGCCACGACATAGTGAGTCGAGCCGACTTCCATGCCGCGGTCGAGTGCGCGCCGTAGCCACGGGATCGGACTCTGGTCGTGCGCGTGGTACGCGAGCACACCGCCGATGCGGGCGAAGTACGGGTCCGCGGGGTGTCGCTGGATGTCGCTCTTCAGCTCGCCGCGAAGCCGCGCGACGTCCTCCGAGTTCTTCACGTCCACCTTGGCGAGCGAGTTCCGGAGCGAGAGCCGGTCGCGCGTCACGCCGTGCCGCCCGACGACGATGACCAGCGTGCCGAGCACGAGCCACGCCGCGATCGCGAGCGCGCGCGCGCCGAGACGCGGCGCGGCGCCCGTCTTGAAGCTCGGCTCGAGCAGCGCCTTCTCGTTCTCGCCCCACATGCTCCCCGCTGCGATGAGGCCCGCGAAGACCAGGCCGGGCACCTCGAAGCCGAGGTCGAGCAGGTTCTGTGCGAGGAGCGCGCAGAGCCCCGCCCACATGCCGGCGTTCGTGATTCGCGTCGCGCTCCGCTGTGCGTGCCAGAGCAGCACGCCGAGCGCCACGATCGCGAGGACCCCGACGGGAACGCCCCACTCCGCGATCCACTGAAGGACGAAGTTCTCGGGCTGCGCGTAGACGACGTTGGTCGCACCGACGTGATACGCGGGGAAGACGCTCTCGAACGCGCCGCGCCCGACGCCGAACCAGCGGTAATCCTTCACCAGCGGCGCGACGTGGGTCATGACGTCGAGCTTCTCGACGTTCTTGTCGAGGAGCTCGTGGAGGGTGTCGCTCGACAGACCGAGAAAGACGAACAGCACCGCCGCGACGAGCAGGCCGCCGAGCGACAGCACGAGCCGCCGCTTGAGCGCGATGGTCATCGTCTGCCCGCGCGCCTTGAAGATCCGGCGCAGATAGAAGACGAACACGACGAGGCCGAAGAGCAGCGCGACGAGACCGGCGCGCGACGCGCAGATGACGACCACGCCGATGAGCGACGCCACGCCGAGCCCAACGACGATCCGCGGGAGCTGGGGCTCGCGTGACAGCAGGAGCCCGGTTCCCGACAGGAGCCCCAGGTTCAGGTATCCGGCGAGGTTGTTCGGGTTGAGGAGCGGCCCGGTGTGCCATCGGGTCGCCTGGAACATCGGCTCGTAGACGCCGAAGACCTTGTGCACTCCGAGAAGGCCGTGAGCGAAGGTGAGCGCGCCCACGACGACGGCGCTGATGAACAGCAGCGTCGCCGTCCAGCGGACCCCTCGTCGCGCACCGATCGCGATGGAGGCGGCGAGGATGCCCGAGTAGCCGAGCCACTTGAACGCCTCGATGTACGTCGCGCCGGGATCGGCCGTGAGCGGAAACCAATGCGCGGCGGTCTGCTCCGTCGGGAACGCGCCGGCCCACATCTCCGCCGCGTGCGGCGACAGGACGCGCAGGAGCGCGAGCGGCATCGGCACGGCCTGCAGAAGGGTGAACGCCGAGAACGCGAGCGGCACCGCCGCGGGCCGATACAGCACGGGCGACGGCGCGGCCTCGATCGCGAGGATGCCCGCCGCGAGCGCCAGCGCGACGGCGGGTCCCACCGTCGCCCAGTGCAGCCCGCCAAGTCCGAGCACCGACGCAATCGCCGCTGCGGCGAGCAGCGCGCGCCCGGCGATGTCGGTTCGTTGCGCGCGCTTGCGCCGTCGCCGACGTCGCGCCCCCGAGGCCGCGATCGACGGCTCATCGGGCTCCTCGGCGCCCTCGAACGGGACGAAAGCTGCCATCCGGCGGAATTGCTACCACGATCGGTGCTTGACGCAGCCGTTTCCCTGGGCAGTTTCTTCGAGCCTGGACGAATTGCCAGTACCTTGAAAACCCGAGCCACGGCGAGCAACCAATCGTCCGGCCTGCTCTATAAACGACGCCTTCATGTCCAGCACCCCGCTTCTCGAAAAGCTCACTTCCCGCTCCGCGCACGTGGTCGTCATGGGGATCGGCTACGTCGGTCTCCCCCTCGTCGCCGAGCTCTCCCGCGCGGGTTTCCGCGTCACCGGCTTCGACAAGGACGCTCGCAAGGTGCGCGCCCTCTCAGCGGGCGAGTCGTACATCCAGGACGTCCCCGCGACGGATCTCGCGCCGTACGTGAGCGAGGGCCGGCTCGACGCGACGACGGATCCCGCCGTGCTCGCGAAGGCCGACGCGGTCATCGTGTGCGTCCCCACGCCCCTCAACAAGACGAAGGACCCCGACATGCGGTTCATCGTCGACGCGACGGCGGAGATCGCGCGCCACCAGCACGCCGGCATGGTCATCGTGCTCGAGTCGACGACGTACCCGGGGACGACCACCGAGGTGCTCGTGCCGAAGCTCACCGAGAAGGGGTTCGAGCTCGGGAAGGACGTGTTCGTCGCGTTCTCTCCGGAACGGGTCGACCCCGGTAACGCCGTCTTCAAGACGCGCAACACGCCGAAGGTGATCGGCGGCGCGACGCCTGCGTGCCTCGAGCACGCCGTCGCCCTCTACGGGCACATCATCGAGAAGGTCGTGCCCGTCTCCTCCACCGAGACCGCGGAGATGGTGAAGCTCCTCGAGAACACGTTCCGCGCCGTGAACATCGGCCTCGTGAACGAGGTCGCGATCATGAGCCGGCGGCTCGGCATCGACGCCTTCGAGGTGATCCGCGCCGCGGCGACGAAGCCGTTCGGCTTCATGCCGTTCTATCCGGGGCCCGGCCTCGGGGGGCACTGCATCCCCATCGACCCCCTCTACCTGTCGTGGAAGCTCCGCACCCTGAAGTACCAGGCCCGCTTCATCGAGCTCGCCGACTCGATCAACAGCGGCATGCCCGACTACGTCATCGAGCGAGTCGCCGACACGCTGAACGAGGCGAGCAAGGCGGTGCGCGGCTCGCGCATCCTCGTGTACGGCCTCGCTTACAAGAAAGACGTCACCGACGTCCGCGAATCACCGGCATTCGACGTCATCCTCGGCCTCCAGAGCCGCGGCGCGCGCGTCTCGTACATGGACCCCTACGTCCCGACCGTCGCCGATCACGGCCTCGAGATGGACGGCGTGGAGCCTTCGTCGAGCTTCGCGCCCTACGACCTCGTCGTCGTGGTGACCGACCACGGCGTGCTCGACCGCGAGCGGCTCCTCCGCGAAGCGGCGCTCATCGTCGACACGCGAGACGCGCTCCGCGGCGTCACCGGTGACCGCTCCAAGATCCGCACGCTCTGACGCCTCCGACCTTGTCGCCCGCGCCGGATGAACAGCGTCCGCCGTCGCAAGCGTCTCGGGCACGCCGAAAACGCCGGGGTCGACGCCGTTCAGCGAATCGCGCGGGCGCGCCGCACGACGGGTGCCTCGACGACGCGATAGAACACGTACGAGAACGCCGTCGCAACCGCGCAGTAGACGAGGAGCATGACGACCTTGCCGGGCGCACTGTGGTGGAGCGGAAGCAAGCGCTTGAGCACGCTCTCCGACAGCGCGGCCAGGAGCGTGTGCGTCAGGTACAGACTGAACGACACCTTGCCGAGGAAGAGCGCCCAGTCGGGCAGCTTTGCCCGGTATAAAGCGTAGATCGCCACTGCCGCGGCCGCGCTGAACGCGACCGAGCGAATCCCCGCTTCGAGATAGACGATCCCGAGCGAAGCGAGCGCGAGCGGCAACCACCACGCGAGCTTCCCTTCGCCGACCAGCACGTCCGCGAGGAGCACGCCGACCAGGAACGTCAGGGCGTACATCGGGAACGTCCTCGACGAGCCGCTGAGCCAGAGCGCGACGCCGAACGCGAAGTACGACAGCACGACCTTCGGCGCGTGGCCTCGCCACAGATAGAAGAGCACGCTGAACGACAGGTAAAAGCAGAGCTCCACCTCGAGCGTCCAGTACACGGCGTTGATCCAGTGCCCCGATGCAGCCGAGCAGCACATGAACACGTTGCACGCCGCCGTCCCCGCCGTCATGGGAGGCCAGCCGAAGTCGAGCGGCTTGTAGAAGTAGTAAGACCCGTAATAGACGGCGAGCGTCAGCGCGAGGGAGGCCCACGCCGGCGCGACGACCCGGATCGATCTTCGCAGAAGAAACTTGCCGAGGTCCGACGCCGACGGCGCGTGCCGCAGACGTCGCAACGTCAGGTAAATCACGAAGCCGGAGATGACGAAGAACATCTCCACGCCGTGCTTCCCGTACTCGCCGATCGGCGCGAGCGGGTTCGGCTTTATGCTCGGTATCGTCGAGTTCGAATAATGGAACACGACGACCGCCATCGCCGCGAACCCGCGAAGGAGCTCGACGATGGCGATCCGATTTTCGCGCGGGCTCAGCCGCCGGCCATCTTCGCTACTTCGTCGGCGAAGTCGGGGCCCTTGGCGGCCTCGACTCCTTCACCGAGCTGGTAGCGGATGAAACCGACGAGATCGACCGTGCCGCCGGCGGCCTTGGCCACCGACTGACGGAGCTGATCCACCGTCTTGTCCGTCTCGATGACGCTCGGCTGCTCGAGGAGGGTGATTTCCGTCACCCACTTCTGAACCTTGCCCTCGATGATCTTCGGCCACGCCTTCTCGGGCGGAGCCTTCTCCATCTCGCGCATCTGGGCTTCGAAGATCTCGCCCTGCTTCGCCTTCTCGGCCTGGGGGACCTCGCTGCTCGTGAGGTGCAGCGGTGACATCGCGGCGATCTGCATCGCCGCGTCCTCGGCGAACTTCGTCACCTCGGGCTTCTTCGCGACGTCGGCCGTGTCGGTGCGCACGGCGAGGAGCACGCCGATCTTGCCGCCCATGTGGACGTACGAGATCACCTTGCCGGGCCCGTCGACCGTGAGGCGGCCCCAGCGGCGCACGGTGATGTTCTCACCGAGCTTGCCGACCAGTGCCTTGCGCACGTCCTCGACCGTGCCACCGCCACCGGGGTACGCTTCGTTGCCGAGATCGGCGCCGTTCGACGCCTTCGTCGCGACGGCCATCACGTTGCCGACGAACGCCTTGAAGTCGTCGTTGCGCGCGGCGAAGTCGGTCTGGATGTTGACCTCGGCGATGATGCCGCTCTTGCCGTCGGCTGCGACCTGGACAGCGACCGCGCCCTCCGTTGCGACCGAGCCGGCACGCTTGGCGCTCTTCGCGAGGCCCTTCTTGAGAATGACCTCGACGGCCTTCTCCATGTCGCCGGCGGATTCCACCAGCGCGCTCTTGCAGTCGTTCAGACCGGCCTGGGTTCTGTCGCGCAGCTCTTTTACCTGCTGCATGCTCACGTTGCTCATTTGCGTCTCCTCAGCCCCCGCGTCCGCGGGACTGGTACACCATGGTCTCGACCCTGGACTGACCGTCGCGACCGTCGCGATCGCGGCCCCCGCCCACGTCCTTGCGTCGCGCCGTGCCGTGGATGCAGGCGTCGGCGATGGCGCTCGTGATGAGACGGATCGAACGGATCGCGTCGTCGTTGCCCGGGATCGGGTAGTCGATGACGTCGGGGTCGCAGTTCGTGTCGGTGATGGCGACGATGGGGACGCCGATGCGGCGCGCTTCCGAGACGGCGATCGTCTCGTTCGCCGGGTCGATGATGAACACCGCGGCGGGGTGAGAGCCCATGCCCTTGAGACCGCCGATGTACTTCTCGAGACGGCTGCGCTCCTTCTCGAGCTGGGAGATCTCCTTCTTCGGGAGCTGCTCGTAGGTGCCGTCGTCGCGCATGCGCTCGAGGCCACGGAGGCGCTCGAGGCCGCCCTTGATGGTGCGGAAGTTGGTCAGCGTGCCGCCGAGCCAGCGGTTGATCACGAAGTACATGTTGGCGCGGTGCGCCTCTTCCCGGACGATGTCTTGCGCCTGGCGCTTCGTGCCGACGAAGAGCACGTGGCCGCCGCGACCGACCGTGTCGACGAGGAAGTTGAATGCGCGCTTGAGTAGGCGTGCGCTCTGATCGAGATCGACGATATGAATGCCGTTGCGCGCGCCGTAGATGTACGGGCGCATCTTCGGATTCCAGCGCTTGGTCTGATGACCGAAGTGAACGCCGGCGTCGAAGAGATCGCGGACCGTGAGCGGCTCGTCGGGGCTGCAGAGCGGACGGTTGCTCGGAGCGGCCATCGCATTGACGGACGCCTGGTCGACGCGGCTATTGGGGTCCAGAGACTGTGGCGAGAAATTGTCGGACATGTTGCGCTCTCCTTTCGGTTTTTCCTCCGCCCCGCCGCCGGACCAACTCCCCGAAGGGAGCACCGGGCCCGGTCGTTCGCGCGCGGGACGTGTGTCGTTGTTTGAAGGGGGCGAATATCTACGGCAAGCCGTGGAGGTCGTCCAGGGCCGATTTGTGCCGAGATCCAGAGTTATGGGGGGGTCAGAGACCGGAGCTCGGCATCGTGGAATCGGCTGAATTCGTGGGGTGCGTCGCCGCGGAGCGGACTTTTGCCAGCGAATGACCCACCTTGACCGGCGGCTTCGGCCCTTCCGACGTTCCGGCCGGAGCGGACGCTGCACGCGCCGGCGCGAACGCCAGTGCCCCGCCCCTCGAAGGTAAGGCGCTCGCGGAACCGGTCAACGCCGGAGGCTCCGGTCGCCCGGCTGCCATGGACGTCGATGCGACGCCCGGCGACGGAGTCGGTGCCGACGCCAGGGCCCGGACCGCCATGGGCGACAGGGTCGCGACGGTCGCCAGCGCGGGTGGAGTGACAGCCGGGAACGCCGGCGCGACGACTCGCGACGGTCGCGGCGCGGCGTTGGATGCGACGTTGCGGAGCGTCGACGTATCGGAACCTGCCGCGCCCTTCGCGACGTTCGCGTAGCGCACCGAGAAGACGGCGCCGCCGCCCAGAGCTGCGACGCTCGCGACGACGAGCCCCGCGCGCGCCCAGCGTCGCCCGCTCCGCGGCGCGAGCTCCGAACCGGGCACCGGCGTGTCCGCGACGGGCAGCGGCGTCTCTGGCAGCGGCGCCGCAGTGCGCGTCGCGACGTCACCGCTCGACGTGAGCGCGTCGAGCCGCACCGTCTGCCCACTCTGCTCGACGCCGCTGAACGACGGCGATCGGACCGAGCCGGACAGTGGCGCCGAGCTCGTCCTGGTGTCGGCGCCACTTTGCGCGGAAAGGCCGTCACTCGGGACGGTCTGCGCGGCCTCCAGGGTGTCGAAGGGGCCGCCGGCAAACGTCGGTTCGTCTTTGTCTCGCTCCGTCGCTCTCGGCGGCACGGTGGCGAGCTCCTTCGCGACGGCGCGGAGCGCGACGGCCACGGCCTCCGCGTCGTCGGGACGGTGCGACGGCTTCTTCGCGAGGAGGCGCGCGAGCCACGAATCGAGCTGGGGCGGCGCGAACGGCGCGATGCTCGTGAGCGCGGGCGCGGTCTTCGCGATATGAGCGAGAAAGAGCTCGTTCGGATCCCGCGAGCGGTCGAACGGGCCTTCTCCGGCGATCATCTCGAAGAGGAGCAGACCGACGGAATAGAGGTCGGTGCGCGCATCGACGGCCTCTCCCGTTGCTTGCTCTGGCGCCATGTACCGGGGGGTGCCGATGGCGATGCCACGGCCCGTGATCTGGGACGCCTTTGGATCGAGGACCTTCGCGATGCCGAAGTCGAGGAGCTTGGCCGGCTTGTTCGTGACGAGGAAGACGTTCGGCGGTTTCACGTCGCGGTGCACGATGCCGATGCGGTGCGCGGCGGAGAGCCCCTCGAGCACGTCGGCGGCGATGGCGATCGCTTGACGGACCGGTATGCGCCGATCGCGTCGAAGACGCGCCGCAAGGGTCTCCCCCTGGAGGCGCTCCATGACGAAGTACGGCATGCCGGTCGTGGTGATGCCCGCGTCGGTCACGCTGACGATGTTTCGATGTTCGAGCCGACCGAGCGCGCGCCACTCGTTGCGCAGCCGGTGCACGAGGTCGTCGCGATTCGTGAGACTGCGGAGGAGCGCCTTCAGTACGAACCGCTTGCCGAGCTCGACGTGCTCGACCTCGTACACGGAGCCCATCCCGCCGGACCCGATCAGGGTCACCACGCGGTAACGTGTGCCGGGAACTAGCTCCCCGTCCGCAAACTCTCGTTGAGCCGTCATCCGTCCCCGCCCCGGCACGGCCGGAGCGGAGGCGAGCATATCGACGGGGCGCGTTCGAGTCGAGTCGTGCAGCGTCTCTGGACGAACGCGCGCCGGCCCCGCCCGACTCATGCTTCGAACCTGAGACGTGTCGCGCCCGCTCGTACCTCGTCACCGGGAGTGAGGGGGAGATCGGTGGTCGCCTTGCCGTTCACGAAGAGGCCGTTCTTGCTGCCTAGGTCGTGCACCCGGTACCGGCCCTCGCCTTCCCAGAAAATCGCGAAGTGCTCGCGAGACATGTCCGGATCGGCAACCACCAGGTGCGCTGAAGGGGCCCGGCCGATGACCCACCGGCGAGGCTCGTTGGTCAGACGGAGCTCGGACACCGCGCCTTGCTCGGCCGGTTCGACGAGCCGGAGCTTCGGCGACCTGCGCGACGTGGGCCGGCCTGCAAATGCCGGCCGGGGAATGGGTGGGCGCGCACCCACTGCGTAGACGGCCGGCTCGGCCGCGACGCGGACCTTCGGCGCGACCACTGCGAAGCGGGCACTCCCCGGCTCCCTGGCGGCTTCGGGTAGCTCGACCGTGACGGGCTCTACCGGACCACTGGGCGAAACATACGACGAGACGAACCCGGGAATCGTCTTCGCTTCGTCGTCCGCGGCGAGCGGCGGGAGCATGCTCGGGTCGAGCCGCGTGACGATCCGGAGTAGCTCGGCCGCGAACGCGCCGGGGTCCCTCGGGCGAACGCTGACGTCGGTCGACAGGGAGCGCATCACGAGACGCACCACGTCGGGATCGATCCACACCGGGTTCTCGCTCGTCGCGTCGACGGATTCACTCGTCGGTTGCGGGCGGCCTGCGGCGAGCAGATCCCAGAGCAGCACGGCGAGCGAGTACACGTCGGCGCTCTCGTCGTGCACACCGTGCTCGTCACACTCCGGCGCGCGATAGCGCCCCCACGACGCGGGCTTGCCACGGACCCCGGCGCCCACCGGCGCAGAGCGCGCGGACGGAAGAAGAACCGCGCGCCCTTCCACGGTGACCCACACCGTGTCGGCGGAGAGGTAACCGAGCGGACGTAGATCGGGCCGGGCGATGTGCAGCACGTGCGCCGCTCGCGCCGTGTCGAGCACGAGACGCACCGACGGTGCGAGACCGAAGCGCGCCGCGCGCCGTCGCGGCGCGACGATCAAGCGCGACAGCGGCGCGCCCGTCGGCAACGCCGCGACCGCCACTGGACGCCCGTCCGACTCGACGAGATCGACGACGGGTAACAGCGCGGCGTAGCGCACGTGCTGGAGCGCCGTCGACAGCTCACGGAACGCGTGCGCTCGCACTTGGTCGCGCGCGACGATCTGCCGGAGCGCGAGCGCGGAGAGCGTGTCGCGTGGGACGGGGCCGTCACTCGGCGTGGCGGAGTGAACGGTGATGGTTCGCGTCGAATCTATGAGAGCGCCCAGCTCGTATGGCATCCGCTGACCTCCAGGCGAGACTGTGTCCAAGCCTCGAACCCTCGGCACGAGTCACGGGTGAGTTGCGGCAGAACGACGCGCTCTCGTCGAACGAGTTATGCACACGGCGCAGACGTGCAGCCGTCATCTCGGACGGGCGCGCGCCGAGTTGTGCGTTGCGAGCTCGTTTCAGTGCTGGAGTCGCGTCGCGCGCTCGATACGCAGCGCGATCCATCGAAGCTCCGGCTCGGAGAGCTCGGTCCCGACGCGGCCTACCATGCCGTCGTTCGCGAACAGCTCGAGCATCCTCGCGTCGGGCGCGACGGTCGCGCCGAGTGGACCGTCGAGATCCGCCGGCGCGAGGTGAGCCTCGAGGACGCCGGGGCCGCCCGTCGACACCACCGGGCTCGCGCCGGTTCGCACGCGAAGCGCCCAGCCCTCGGGCGTCACGCGGAGCACGGTCGCCGACCTTGCATCGAAGAGCCCGCTCGCCGGCCCCGATGACCACTCGATCTGCTCGCCGTCCTCGTACGGCTCGGCCCACACGTCGCCCTGGAGCGGCGTCTCCGCGTCGAGCCCGGGAACGTCGTCGGCTTCGAGCGCGTCCATGATCTCGCGAAGGAGCAGGTGCGCGCGCTCCCCGCCGCGCACGGCCACGGCGAGCGCGCCCTCCGTCGACACCACGCGAACGCGCGCGTCCTCGAGGCCCCTGTTCCAGAGCCCGGTCGTGCCGAGCGCGACGAACGCCCCTGCGCCGACGTCGAGGCGGTCGACGATCGTCGTCTTCCACGGTCCCTCGGACGAGAGCCACATCGAGCCGTTCTCGAGACGGAGAACGCGACGCGGTGGCGGCAAGAGCTTCCGCAGCATCCGTCCGCCTCCGAGGCCGAACGGGATGATGATCGGCAGGAAGAAGAAGTGGATCCCGATACGGGAGAGCACCAGTGTGAGGAGCAATCCACCGAAGAGAACGACCGGCGTGACGAAGCTCGGACCGTTCGCCTTGCGGTCGTCGAGTGCGTCGTCGACGACGATCTCGTGACGCGCCCTCACGGGCAGGCGCTCGTCTTTGCCGGCCTGGGATGGATTCAACGTGACCTGAGGGTGGTCCCGAATCCGCCGCGGCTCAACCCGGGAGACCAGCCTTGCGATCCCGGCGGGCGCGGACATACGCTCCCCCGCCCCGGGCCTCTGGCTCGAGGACTTTTTCCATGGCAATCACTCGCGAAGACGTCGTTCACGTCGCGAAGCTCGCCCGGCTCGAGCTCTCGGAGTCGGAGATCGAGCGCATGGTGCGCGACCTCGGGACGATCCTCGAGCACGTCGCCGAGCTCTCGAAGGTCGACACCAGCAACGTCGAGCCGACCGCCTACGTCGCGGTCGACGCGGCGCCACTGCGCCCCGACGAGGTTATTCCTGGAGTTCCGCGCGAGCTCGCGCTTCGCGAGGCCCCGCGCCACGAGGACGGCGGCTTCGCCGTCCCAGGATTCGTCGACGAAGGATGACTCACCCGCTCGACCTGCCCATCTCCGAGCTCGCGTCCCTCGTGGAGCGCGGCGAAGTATCGGCCGAATCCGTCACGCGAGAGAGCCTCGCGCGCATCGACGCGAAGCGAGGACTCAACGCGCTCCTTCATGTCGCGAACGAGGGCGCCCTCGAAGCGGCGCGCGCGCTCGACGTGCGGCGAGCCCGCGGCGAGCCCCTCGGACCGCTCGCCGGCGTTCCGATCGCGCTCAAGGACGCGCTCTGCACGTTCGATCAACCGACGACCTCCGGCTCGAAGGTCCTCGTCCGCGCGAAGCAGGGGAAAGCCGCAGATTCGCCCGAAGGCGGCTGGCGGCCGCCCTACGACGCGACCGTCGTCGCGCGGCTCCGCGCTGCCGGCGCGATCATGGTCGGCAAGGCGAATATGGACGAGCTCGCCATGGGCTCGTCCAACGAGAACAGCGCGTTCGGCCCTGTCCGAAACCCGTGGGACCCGTCGCGTACGCCCGGCGGCTCGAGCGGCGGAAGCGCCGCCAGCGTCGCGGCCGGCCTCGCCGCAGGCGCCCTCGGAAGCGACACCGGCGGCTCGATCCGTCAGCCGGCAGGGCTCACCGGTATCGTCGGCGTGAAGCCGAGCTACGGGCGCGTGTCGCGGCGGGGTCTCGTCGCCTTCGCGTCGAGCCTCGATCAGGTCGGTCCCTTCGCGGTGGACGTCCGCTCGTCGGCACGACTGCTCGAGGTCATCGCCGGCCGCGACGCGCTCGACTCGACGTCGTCGAGTCGCCCGGTAGGCCGCTACGAGGCGGCGTGCGACGAGCCGGTGCGCGGCCTGCGCATCGGCGTACCGCGCGAGTACTTCGCCGAGGGTCTCGACGCAGAGGTCGAGTCGAGCGTCCGCGCGGCGATCGCGGCGCTCGAGCGTGAAGGGTGCACCATTCACGACGTCGAGATGCCGCACACCCGCTACGGCCTCGCGACGTACTACGTCGTGGCCACCGCCGAAGCGTCGAGCAACCTCGCGCGCCTCGACGGCGTACGGTTCGGGCTCCGCACCGAAGCGCCCGGCGCGAACCTCGCCGAGCTCTACGCGTCGAGCCGCGGCGCTGGCTTCGGCGCCGAGGTCAAGCGACGCATCATGCTCGGCACCTACGCGCTCGCCGCGGGCTACTACGACGCCTATTACAAGAAGGCGCAGCAGGTCCGCACCCTCATCAAGCGCGACTTCGACGAGGCGTTCACGCGCGTCGATGCGCTCCTCACGCCCATCAGTCCCACCCCCGCCTTCAAGCTCGGCGAGAAGGTGGACGACCCGGTGAAGATGTATCTGTCAGACGTGTACACGCTGCCGGCGAGTCTCGCGGGCGTGTGTGCGCTATCGGTGCCGTGCGCGCCCGCGCCCGCCACGAGCACGCGACCGACGTTGCCCATCGGGCTCCAGGTCATCGCGCCTTCTTTCGCCGAGGAGCGCATGTTCCAGGTCGCTGCGGCGTGGGAACGCCTCTCGCCGGCACGCACTCTGCGGCCGCCGTCGTGACGGACGGCGTGAACGCCGTTCCCGCGGGCCCGGAGCATGCCGCCGCGCTCGCGGCGTTCTTCGCCCGCGCGGGAGTGCCTTGCTACTGCCGGTACTGGCACTTCGACGGCGTGCCGAACGCGTGGCTCGACAGGTGCGCGCATCACGTCGACGAGAACCGCGACGAGATGCTCGCGGCATTCGACCGCGGAAGCGACGAGGCATCGGGGATCGTCGCAGAACGCGACGGCACGGTCGTCGGCTGGATGAAGGTCGCGCCCGCCGTCTCTCTGCCGAAGCTGTACTCGCAGCGCCTCTACAAGGGGCTCTCCGTCTTGCAGGGAGACCGCGACGGCGTCTTCACGGTGGGCTGCGTCCTCGTCGATCCGTCCGAGCGGCGCACCCGGGTGGCGACCGCGCTGCTCGACCGAGCGATCCGGTTCGTCGGTGACCGGGGTGGCCGCGCCCTCGAAGCCTTTCCGCGGAGGGCGGAGGGCATCGCCGACGCCGAGCTATGGACCGGGCCCTTCTCGCTCTACACGCGCGCCGGGTTCGAGGTCGTCCACGATTTGGCGCCTTACCCCGTGATGCGCCTCACCCTCTCCGTAGGGTGGGCGACGCGCCCCTCTTTCGAGTAGCGTCAGGGCCCTCATGAGCGGAACCGTCGTCGCCGTGACAGGCGCGACCTCGTTTCTAGGTCGGAACCTGGTCGCGCTCCTCGAAGAGGACGAACGCGTTCAGCGCACGATCGCAATAGACGTCAAGGCGCCGACCCGCGTCGGCGCAAAGACACGTCCGTACGACGTGGATCTCACCGAGCCGCTCGCCGAGGTGCGGATGGGCGAGATCTTCGGGCGCGAAGAGGTCGACACCGTGGTTCACCTCGCGTTCCTGTCGTCGCCGACGAACGCGACGGCCTGGGCGCACGAGCTCGAGAGCGTCGGCACGATGCACGTGCTCAACGCGGCGCGGGACGCGAACGTCACCAAGATCGTCATGCGCAGCCACACGCTGCTCTACGGAGCATATCCGAACAACCCGAATTACCTGACGGAAGACCATCCGCTCCGCGCGCGTCGCAGCGAGCCGTTCCTCGCCGACAAGATCCGTGCGGAGCGCGACGTGCTCGCCTACGGCGCCGAGGGCAAAGATCGGACGGTGACGATCCTCCGGATGGCGCCGCTGGTCGGGCCGTCGGTGCGCGGCTACGTCGGGCGATACCTGAGCCACCGCGTCGTGCCCACGATCCTCGGCTTCGATCCGCTCTGGCAGCTCCTGCACGAGACCGACGCGGTCGCGGCGTTGAAGCTCTCGGTCGACCGCGACGCTCCCGGCGTGTTCAACGTCGTCGGAGACGGCGTGCTGCCACTGTCGACGGTCGTGAAGCTCGCGAGCCGCGTGGGCGTGCCGATGCCCCGGTTCGCCGCGAAGGCGATGCTCTCCGCGCTCTGGATCGTCCAGGTCGGGGACGCCCCGCCGACGCTGCTCGACTACCTGCAGTACCTCTGCGTCGCGGACGGTGAGCGGGCGCGACGGCACCTCGGCTTCGCCCCCGCGTACACCACTCGAGAGGCGCTCCTCGACTTCGCTGGGGCGCAGCACATGCGCGACGCACGGCTCCTGACGGAGGCCACGTCGTGAGCTCGACCAGGCCGCCCCCGCCCACCGAGCGCTCGTCCGAGGTGCCCGAAGCCGCCCCGACGCCGAGCCTCCGTCTCCGGGCGCTCGAGGAGCGACTCGGCGCCGTCACCAGCACCGAGCCCGCGCTGGCGAGCGAACCGCCTCCGCCGTCGATCCGCGATCACGTCAGCGGTGCAGCACGCGAGGTCGTCGACAGGCTCGCCGTGCCCGTCTCGCAAGCCGCCGATGCCGGCGTGGCGGAGGCCGTCCGGGAGCTCCTCTCGAGCGACTATTACCTCCGCAAGCTCGGCCGCCTCGGCATGCGCAACCGCTCCGACGAGGTGGACGATTTCGGGCTCGACGCCGTCTACGAGAAGCGGCTCCAGCCGCTCACCGACTTCCTCTATCGCCGTTACTTCCGGGTGAAGACGTACGGCATCGGCAACGTGCCCGACAAGGGACGATGCCTGGTCGTCGCGAACCACTCCGGTGCTCTGCCGCTCGACGGCTTGATGCTGCGCGCGTGCGTGCGCGTCGAGCATCCGGCGGAGCGCGAGCTTCGCTGGCTCGCGGAGGACTACGTCTATCACCTACCGTTCGTCGGCGCGTTCATGAGCCGCATCGGCGCCGTCCGCGCCTGCCCGGAGAACGCCGAGCGGCTGCTCTCGAAAGAGAGCCTCGTCGCGGTGTTCCCCGAAGGCGTGAAGGGCATCGGGAAGCTCTACCGCGATCGCTACCGTCTCCAGCGCTTCGGCCGGGGCGGCTTCATCCGTCTCTGTCTGCGCACGCGCACGCCTCTCGTACCCTGCGCGGTGGTCGGTGCCGAAGAAGCGACTCCGCTTCTCTACAAGGACGAGACCATCTCGAAGCTCCTCGGCTTGCCGTACTTGCCGGTCACGCCGACCTTCCCGCTACTCGGCCCGCTCGGCCTGCTCCCTGCTCCCACGAAGTGGCAGATCCGCTTCGGCGAGCCGATGAGCTTCGACGAATTCGACCCCGACGCCGCCGACGATCCGGTGCTCGTCGGCCGACTCGCGGAGCGCGTGCGAGGGAGCATCCAGCGCATGCTCGGCGAGCTCCTGTCGGATCGAAAAAGCGTGTGGCTCGGGTGAGCGCCGACGGGCTCCTCATCGTCGACAAGCCGCGCGGGCCCACCAGCCACGACGTCGTGGCGCAAGCCCGACGGGTGCTCGGCACACGCGCCGTCGGTCACGCCGGCACTCTGGATCCGATGGCGTCGGGGGTGCTCGTGCTCCTCGTCGGCGAGGCGACCAAGCTCGCCCAGTACCTCTCCCTCGACGACAAGTGCTACCGGGCAACCGTCGCGTTCGGCAAGAGCACCGACACCTGCGACGCCGAAGGCACGACCACCGAGGAGCGCGCGCTCGACGACGACTTCCCCGACGAGGCCGCGCTCGAGGCCGCGCTCGACGGCGAGCGCCAGCGCGTCGCTCAGGTGCCGCCCGCGTATTCGGCGATCTCCGTCGGCGGGCAGCGCTCGCATCGACTCGCACGCCGTGGCGAGGCCGTCGTCCTCCCGCCGCGCGACGTCACGGTCCACTCCCTGACGCTCGTGGAACGACTCCCGGGGGGTGGAGGAGAAGCGCCGCGAGTGACGTTCGACGCTGCCGTCTCGAAGGGATATTACGTGCGCTCCCTGGCGCGGGATCTCGGGGAGCGACTCGGGGTTCCGTCACATCTCACCGCCCTGGTGCGGACCGCGAGCGGCCCTTATCGAATCGAGACGGCACTCTCCTGGCCGCCCACTCTGCGCCCCGAGCTGGTGTCGCTGGAGTCCGCAGCTTGTACGGCATTGCCGCCCGCGCAGCTCAACGAGCTCGGTCAGGCCCGTGCGCGTACCGGCTCGGCCCTGACGCCCGATCACTTCGACGTTCCCCCGACCGCGCCGCTCTCCGCCTGGCTCGGCCCTGACCGGCGACTGGTGGCCGTTGGCCGACTGGCCGAGGACGGCTACCGGGTGGTACGCGGCTTCGGGGCGAATTCCCACACAACAGAGTCAAGAGAAATCAGCTAGTTATACGGCCGCGACGCGAAGATCATAGTCGAACGCCCAGCCGTTGCGAAAGGGAGGCCCGGCCCCTACCCTACTCTCTAGCCGCACTCGGGCTCAGCCTCCTCCATCGGTGGATCCAAGTAGTCCTCCCGCCATCGGCGCACAGCTGCTCCTAGCAGCACTGCCTGCGCTCTTCGCCGCGTTGTTCGCCACGGCGAGCGCCGTGCTGTCTTCCGTGCCCCAGGCGCGGAAGGTCGCCATGCGCAACGCGCTGAAAGGGTCGAACCAGGCGGCCCTCGAGCGCTACCTCGAGAGCCCGAACACCGTCGAGTCGCGCTGGCTCGTCCTCAGGGTCCTCGGGCTCGCCCTCTGCGCGATCCTGATCGACCGGGCGATTCCCCAGAAGATGGCCAACGGGCGACACCTCTTCGCGCTCATGGGCGTGCTGGTCGCTTACGGAACTCCGTCCTACGTCGGGATGGTCCTCGCCCGACGGCTCGGTGAGTTCGCCCTGCCGTACGTTCTCCAGCTGCTCAGGCCGTTCGAGCTCGTCATCTCGCCCCTGGCTGCGCCCCTGATCTGGGTCGGGCAGCTCGTCTCGGGCCTCGCGCACAAGAACCGTCTCAGCACGCCGAGCCCCGCGCTCGCCGAGTCCGAGGTGGAGATCCTCGTCAACGAGGGCGAGCAGAACGGCTCTCTCGGCCACGAGCGCGCCGAGATGATCCGCAACGTGCTCGACTTCGGCGATCTCCGGGCCGGGGACGTCATGGTGCCGCGCACCCAGGTGACCGCCGTGGACGTCGACAAGCCGGCCGAGGAGCTCTTCAAGCTCATCAAGCTCCGGACTCATTCGCGTTACCCGGTCTATCGCGAGCGCATCGACAACATCGTCGGCATCCTCCACGTGAAGGATCTCGTCGCCTACGCGTCCGAGACGGACCTCCGCACCGTCACCGTGGCCGAGGTGATGCGCACTCCCGTCGTGTTCGTGCCCGAGACGCAATCGGCGTCGAGCCTCCTCCGCGACATGCGGCAGGGCCGACGTCACCTGGCGATCATCATCGACGAATTCGGCGGCATGAGCGGCATCGTCACGCTCGAGGATATCGTCGAGGAGATCGTCGGCGACATCCGTGACGAGCACGACTCGGAGGAGCCGCCGATCATCGATCTCGGTAACGGCCGGCTCATGGTCGACGCTGGCGTGCCCATCGGCGACCTCAGCCGTTACCTCGGCGTCGACCTCCCCGAGGACGGCGAATACAACTCGCTCGGCGGCTTCCTCGTGGAACGCCTCGGCCAGGTCCCGCCCGTGGGCGAGACGATGTCCGACTACGGCCTCGACTTCGTGGTGCGCGACGCCGACGAGCGGCGCATCGCCAAGGTCGAGATCATTCGACAAACGCAAACTCCGGGCCCTGCCGGCCCGGAGTCCATTCCCCCTCAGACGCCGCGGCGAACCGCGGCGTAGTCACGGCGCGCCTGCAGCGCGCTCAGGGGTTCGTGAGCTTCTTCAGCGCCTTGACGACGTCGTCGCCCATCTGAAGGAAGCCGGTCTTCTCGGCGCCGGGCGTCGCGTCGCCCTTCAGCACTTCTTGCATCTCGGTGAGCTCGGACCGGAGGCGCACGATGGTGGTCGACGGGCAAACCATCGACTCCGTCTGCGGGGCCACCGGTATGAACTGCGGGTCGCCGCCCGAGATGTCGCCCTTCTGGTAGCGCTTGATGACCGCGTTCGCGTCGCCGCGAGGGACCTTCATGTCCGCGGGCCAGTCGCCCTTTGCACCGAACGGCGTCGGGATGGGCTGCATGTTGGCCCAAGGACCGCCGGGGCCACTCTCGACCCACACCGCCCAGCGCACCTTGGGATCGGTCTTCTGCGCGAGGATGTCGGTGAGCGAGGCCTTGCTGCCCGTGAGAAGGTTCTGGATCTTCTCTTTCTGCTCGTTCGCACGCTGCGCGGTGTTCGCGTACGTGAGGAGCTGGGTCACCACTTCGCGCTTGAAGCGACCAATGCCCTTGTCGGTCAGGTGGCCGCCGTCGAACGGGATGTTGATGCCGCCGAGCGCCGCGATTTCTTCCGCCGGGTACTCGTTGTTCGAGAGCCGGGCAGACGCCTTGCCGAGGACCTCGTTCAGCTGGTCGGCGACCTTGTCGGACGCCTCGATGTCCTTGATGAGCTCGCGCGCGCCTTCGAGCGCGGCGTTCGCCCCCTTGCCGGCCTCGACACGGCTGCCGAAGGCGAAACCCAGGGCGCCGACGATGCCGGAGACGATGAGCGTGAGCATGAAGAAGCGACCGCGCTGTTTGCGCTGCCCCTCACGGATCTCTTCTTCCCCGATCTCGATGCGGAGGGCTTGAGGCTCGACCCGCCGGACCGGGGCCGCTACTGCGGCGCCCCCGTAACCAGGTGGGCTCGAGGCGTACGGCGCCGACGCCGCGCGAGGCGCGCTCGAAGCGGTGCCGGGATACGGAGCGGCCGATGGCCGCTGCGCTGGATACGACGGCGTTGGGCCGCCCATCGCTGGGGGTTTGGGAATGCCAACGGGAGGCGGAACGGAGCCGCCAGGGACGGCGGAGGCACCCACCGTCTTCTTTCCGAGGCGGGCCTTGAGGTCGATCTTTGGCTTCTTCTGCTCGGACATCGAATCTCCTCGCCAAGTTTTTTATTGGCGCAGATTCCCCGCGGTAAACGCACGGAAGCGGGGCGCCAAGGTAACCGCAGCGCACCCCTTCGGCAAGATTGAATTCAAGTGTGCCGGTCCGACTTACATGCACATGAAGCGGTTTCGGCGCACGATCTCCAGCTCTGCCGCACTGTTCGCGTGAGACGCTATCTCACGCACCGTTTCGAATGCGTCGAGAACGCAGTGCGCTATCTCACTCCGAATCGACGAGTCCGTCGTGTCGGACACCACGCGTGAGGAGCCGCGGGGGCAAGGCCCCCTTGATTATTTGACGCTCTGCGTTCACGCCGCGAGCGTCGACAGGTATCGGTCGAGGGCAATGCGGTCCTCGGTGTGCAGCGCGATGAATCGGATCGCCTCCCGCTTGCCGGCCGCTCGGAGCTTCCGGCCCCACACCCAGAGACTGCGCTCCTCGCCGGGCAACCTGAGCTCGAGCGGGAACGACTGCTGATGCGTCGACGGCTCCGTGAACACGTCGCAGAGGAGGCCGTTCCGACTGATGTCGACGGCCCGACAGAGGTACGGATGACCGTCCAGGAATTTGTTGAAGAACATGTCGAAGGGACGACGGGTGTTGTGACGGCGCTCGGGCATGCCGAAATCGTATCGGGCGCGAGCGCGGCACCCGAAATTTCCGGGGTGCGTTGACCGACTTCATGGGGGGTGGCACGTTCGCCCGAACGACACATGCCGCCGCACGTCGTCGTCATCGATAACTACGACTCCTTCACCTACAACCTGGTGCAGTACCTCCGCGAACTCGGCGCGGAATGTGACGTACGGCTGAACGACGCGACGACCGCGGCTGCGGTCGCGAGCGACGCGCCCGACGGCGTGCTGCTCTCACCGGGGCCCGGAACTCCGACCAGCGCCGGGGTCACGCTCGACGTCCTCGCTGCCGTCGAGCGAACGGTGCCGGTACTCGGCATCTGTCTCGGCCATCAGGCGATCGGCACGCACTACGGCGCGACGGTCCGGCGTGGAAAACGCCCGATGCACGGCGTCGCCTCGCCCATCGTGCACGACGGGAGCGGCTTGTTTCGCGGACTGCCTTCGCCGTTCGCAGGCGCGCGCTATCACTCGCTGGTGGTCGACGAGCGCACGTTGCCGGATTGCCTTGTGCCGACGGCCCGGACGAACGATGGTGAGTTGATGGGGATGCGTCACCGCGACTACCCGATCCACGGCCTTCAGTTTCATCCCGAGTCCGTCCTTTCCGAGTGCGGAAAGGCCCTCCTCGGCGCGTGGCTCGAGACGCTATGAGCGACGCGCCTCGCTTCTCCGATGTGTACGCCGAGCTGCTCGCCGGCAGCATCGCTCCGGCCACGGTTCGGCGAGTCTTCGACGCCATCTTCGCCGGCGCGTGGACCCCGACGCAGATCGCGGCGTTCATCGCTTCTCTCCGGATCCGGGGCGAAACGGCGCCGATCGTGGCCGCCGCCGCGGAAGCGCTCCGGGCCGCCATGGTTCCCGTCGTGCACGAGCTCGCGCGCGTCCTCGACACGTGCGGCACCGGCGGGGACGGCCTCGGCACCGTGAACCTCTCCACTGGAGCGGCGATCATCGCCGCCGCTGCGGGCGTCTCCGTCGCGAAGCACGGCAATCGCGCCGCATCGAGCCGGACCGGGAGCGCCGACGTCCTCGAGTCACTCGGCATCCCGCTCGACCTATCGGCGGCCGACTCTGCGGAGGTGCTGCGCGACGCAGGCATCGTCTTCATGCTCGCTCCCACGCATCATCCGGCGATGCGGCACGCGATGCAGGCGCGTCGCGAGCTCGGGGTGCGCACCATCTTCAACATCCTGGGGCCGCTCGCGAACCCCGCGCGCGCGACGCATCAGCTCATCGGCGCGCCCGACGAGCAGATGCGTCTCGTCCTCGCCGAGACGACACGCGCGCTCGGCACGACGCGCGCCTGGGTCGTCCGGGGCGCCGACGGCCTCGACGAGATCAGCCCGACGACCGAGACCCGCGTCTCGATCGTGACGCCCAGCGGCATCACCGAAGAGACGATCGCGCCCGAGGACTTCGGGCTCACTCGTTCGACGCTCGGCGACATCCGCGGTGGGGAGCCGGGGGAGAACGCGCGCGTCCTCGAGGCAGTGCTCGCCGGCGAGCCGCACTCGTCCGCGACGGGGTTCTTGCTGAACGCGGCCGGCGCTCTGGTCATCGCGGAGGGGCTCGAACCGCGAGCAGCGGCCGACCGCGCCCGCGAAGTGATCGCGTCGGGGGCCGCCACGAAGCTGCTCTCGCGCTGGCGCGACATCGCCGGCGCCCGCCGCCGCCGCGGCAGCACCCTCGTGCCCTGAGCCACGAGCCCCGGTCGGCCGAGAACTCGGGCGACGCGCGCGGCAGTGATAGGCTCCGGTCGTGCGGCTCGATTCGGTCATCGATACGTACCTCGCTCACCTGCGCGTCGAGCGCGGGCTCACGCCGAATACGCTCGCAGCGTACGGGAACGACCTCGGGCGCTTCGCTCGCTTCTGTGACACACGGAAGGTCGCGAGCGCGCGCAAACTCGACGCCGCGCTCGTCAGCGCGTACTCGGCCGAGCTCGCGCGCTCGGGGCTCGGACCTCGCTCGACCGGCCGCCATCTGTCGGCGCTCCGCGGGCTCATGAAGTTCCTCGTGCGCGAAGGCGAGCTCGGGAGCGATCCGACGGCCCTCGCGGCGCGCCCGAGGACGGGCCGGCGTCTGCCCCGCCCGCTGGCCGAGAACACGATGCTCGAGCTCCTCGACGCACCCGACACGTCGACGCTGCGCGGCTCACGCGATCGCGCGATGCTGAGCCTCTGTTACTCCGCGGGCCTTCGCGTCAGTGAGCTCGTGGGGCTCAAGCTGGGCGACATCGATTTCCGGCGCGGCGTCGTGGCAGCCTTCGGCAAGGGGCAGAAGCGCCGGCTCGTGCCCCTCGGAGAGGTCGCGCTCCGGGATCTGGAGCGCTACAGGACCGCGCTAGCCGGCTCCAAGGAGGCGCGCCGCCTCGCAAGCGGGGTGCTCTTCCCGTCGGCCAGGGGTCGTCCCCTCACCCGGCAGGCATTCTGGAAGATCGTGCGCCGCCACGCGTTGAAAGCCGGGCTCCCCGACAAGGTGCATCCGCACCGGTTGCGACACTCCTTCGCAACGCACCTGCTCTCGGGCGGTGCCGACCTGCGAAGCGTCCAGGCCATGCTCGGGCACGCCGACGTTTCCACCACGGAGATCTACACGCACGTCACGCGCGACCATGTCCGGAAAGCGCACGCGCGCTCGCATCCCCGCGCTTGAGCTCCGAATACCGGCTCTCTGCCGTTCGAGCGTTGCAGAACCGGGAAGTCCAATCTAAACAATTCCCGTGTTCTTTTCGGTGCGTGAGCCAGTGGGGCGCGAGACCCCCGTCATCGTCGAAATCCCGCACGCCGGGCTCGTCGTCGACGCGGAGTCCCTCTCGACGCTGATCGCTCCGGCGCGGGCACTCGGCGTCGATGCCGATCTCTACGTCGACCAGCTCTACGCCCGCGCGCCGGAGCTCGGCGCGACGGTGCTCGTCGCGCACACGAGTCGCTACGTGTGTGACCTCAATCGCGCCGAGACCGACGTCGACGGCCTCGCCGTCCAGGGCGGGACGACGCGCTCCGCGCCGCACGGCCTGGTCTGGAGAACGACGACGGAGAATCAACCGTCGCTGACCGCGCCCCTCACTCCGCGCGAGCTCGAGCGTCGTCTCGACCTCATCTATCGTCCCTATCACCGGACGCTCGCGTCGCTGCTCGAGGGGAAGCGCGCCCGGTTCGGGTTCGCCGTCCTACTCTGTGCGCATTCGATGCCGAGCCTCGGCAGGCTCGGGCACAGTGATGCGGGTCGCGAGCGGGCCGACGTCGTTCCAGGTAGCCGTGGTCGCACCACTGCCGTCGCCTCGGTCATCGACACCCCCGACGTCCTCGCCCGCGAGGTGGGCTGGACCGTGTCCCACGACGATCCTTATCGGGGAGGCCACTCGACCGTCTATTACGGTAGGCCCGCTCTACGGGTCCACGCCGTCCAGGTGGAGCTCGCCAGAAGGCTTTACATGGACGAGCGGACGCTAGAGAAAAAACGAAACGATTTCGAGAAAGTGCAGTCGTTCTGTGACGCCTTGGTAGCGCGCCTGGGAGAGCTCGCGCTAGGCTAACGACCGAACCAGCGATGGCTCACCGTAGCATCGCGGCAGACACCGCCGAACCCAAGCCGGCCGACACCGACCGGCCGCCACCAAGGCTCGTCCTCGCGTCAGAAGCCCTGCGCGAGGACATGGCGCCGCTCGAACCCGATCGGCGTGTAGGGCAAGAGGTGACGGGCGGGATCGCCGTCGCGCTCGCGCTCCTCGGCATCGTGCTGCGCCAGCACGCCGAGCGGGCTTTGGTCGGCGATGCCGCGGCGAGCCTCACGTTTGCCGCCGCGGGAGCGGCTGCGGCCATCGCGCTGCTGCCCTTCTCGTACTCGGTGCGCGCGCTGGCCGTTTTCAGCCTCGGGGTGGTGATGATGCTGCTCGGGGCCGATTCCGCGGGCCCCCTGGCGGGCCTGCGCATCGGCAGCACGACGGAGCTCGAGGTGACGCGGCTCATCGTGCTCGCGACGTTGCCCGGCGCACTGCTCTTCCGCGCCCGCTATCGCGGCTATCCGCGCGCGCGGCTCGTGCTCGGCCTCGCGCTCTTCGCGGCGGCACCGTTCGCCGTCAGCCGCGGCCTGGTCGCGGCGGACTCCGCCGCGACCGTCGTCGATCGCGTCGCCGCGGGCATCGATCTCGCGGTCATCCTGGCCGGGCTCTTCGGCTTCATGGGAGCCGACACGACCGGCGGCGGGAGCGTCTGGGCGTCCCTCGTCATCCTCTTCCTGTCCCTCGACATCTACCTGAGGGAGCTCGGGACCCCCGCGAATATGGGTCTCTGGGCGGAACACGCGGCCACTGCCGTCGCGGCCGCCTGTGCGGCCACCCTGACGTCGGTCGGCGTCTATCACCTCCTCGCGGCCCGCCTCGCCTGGGACGCCCGGCGGCTGATGCGACGTCGAGGCTCGACTGATGCCTTGCTCAGTGAAAACCCCTGAGCTAGGGTCCCGCCCCGTCATGGCCAGAAGCGAAATTACCGGCAAGCGCCGCATGCACGCCCACAACGTGTCGCACTCGAACATCAAGACGAACCGGTGGCAGCAGGTCAACGTCCAGCGCCGCAGGCTCTGGGTGCCCGAGCTCAATCGCTTCGTCGCGCTCAAGGTGTCGACGCGCGATCTGCGCAGCATCACGAAGCTCGGCCTCCTCGCCTACGCGAAGAAGCACGGCGTCGCGCTCGGCTGAGCCGGCGCGATCGCTTTCGTCTGTGTGAACGGCGCGCGAAGAGCGCGCCGTTTTCCATTGGCGGCGCACTAGTCGTGCGCCGTCTGCCCCGCTCAGCGAACCGCTTCGGCGCGACGCGACAGGGCATCCCAGCGGATGCGGAGCTTCGCCCGCGACAGGACGTCGGCAGTGGGCATCGCGGCGGCGGGCGCGGCGAGCACCTCGAGCGGCGAACCCGAGTCGTCGATGCGAATCGCGATCGGCGCCGGCGCGAGCAAGGACATGCCCGGCGCGATGCGTGTGATACCGCGTAGCACCGGCACGGCGATCGCCGGCGCGTCCATCTCGAGCTCCTCGACGGGCACGCCGTTCATGACGCGCCGGTAAGAGAGCGCCGCGAATGCGCCGCGGACGTCGACGCTGCAGATCGCGTGACCATGGCCGAGCTCCTCGGGGACGGGATCGAGCCCTTCCGCGAAGGCCCACGGCGCCA
>DATAZL010000045.1:0-208880 GCA_036272055.1 Polyangiaceae bacterium
GACACGGTCATCGCCGCTGCAGATCACCCCCACGGCAGGATTTCAATAGAATTGTGCCGAATCCATAGGCCTGGGCCCCCCGTTTTAATCACGGGGGCCTTGCCCCCGCGGCTCGCTGTCGCGACCGCTCCCCCTCCGCCTTCGCGGGCTCGCGCTGCTCGCAGGGGGGCCTTGGCCCCCCGCAGCTTCGCCTTCGGCGAACTGCTCCCCCCGCCGCCTTCGCGGGCTCGCTTCGCTCGCGGGCGAGTTAGCCAGTGACGGGGACGGAATTGACGGCGTGGGATTGGTTTGTGGGGGGGCCTTGGCCCCCCGCAGCTTCGCCTTCGGCGAACTGCTGCCCCCGCCGCCTTCGCGGGCTCGCTGCGCTCGCGGGGGGGCGCGTTTGATGCTTCGGGGCGGCGCTGTTTGCCGATGAACGTCTACTTGCAGGCGATGCCGGTGCGTGGCGCACCGGCCGACGTCAGCTTCGACGAGCACATGCCCTGGCGGCCTGCGCGCGCGATGAGGTCGTGCTGGGGCGCGCAGACGGCGTCGCTCCGCTTGCAGTCGTCGTCGCAGTCGCAGAGCTTCGCGCAATAGCCCAGATCGCCGCCGCCGGTGCCGGTCGCGGCGGTGATCGCGCAGAAGTAGTCGAAGGGGAACTGATTGCCCTGGTTGCAGCCGTCGGTGTCGTAGCTGCAGACGCCGCTGCACATCGAGAACGACGGCCCCTGGTCGATGCAGCCGCCGTTGCACGCCGAGTTGTCGTTGCAGGTGGCGCCGATCGCCGAGCCGGCGCGCGGCGCGTCCGCGCAGAGCCCGGTCTCGAGATCGCACGAGCGCGGCGCGCAGTCGAGATCACGTCGGCACGCCGGGCGGCAATAGCCCGCGCCCGCGCCCGTCGGAAACTCGGTGCACACGAGATCGGCCCGGCCGCGACACTTGTCCGCCGTCGCGGGCTGATCGCCGAGCTTGCACCCGGGCATGCAGTACGCGAGGTCGTCCGACGTGTCGGGCGTGCCCATGTCGTCCAGTGGAATACATAGGGACGTCGCGTCGACGCTCTTGCAGGTGCTGTGATCGACGCGGCATTGCTGGAGACACATGCCGCCGCTCGGTCCCTCACCCTTGATGCCGCTCGAGGCCTGGGTGATGCACGCGAGTCCGTTGCGACAGTCGTGATCCACGGCGCAGAACGCGCCGAGTTTGCCGGAAAACTGCCCGGTTTCGGGGAAGGCTCGCGCGCCCGCGTCCCCGCAGACGCAGTCGTCGAAGCGAGTCCCGTCTGCGGAGCACACCTGGTAGCCCGTGCACCCCATCTCCCCCGCGCAGCTCTGCGATTGCCCCGGGACGCAGTGCGATGTCCCACCGGAATGCCCGCACCCCACCGCCACACCGAGCGCGGCAAACGCGGCAAACGCACCGAGACAGCGGAGAGAACGAAGGAACGGCATGACCGAAACGCGAAACCTTTTCACGATATCACGAGAGCCCCCTCTTCGGACGGGGCGGATCTCGAGAATAGCCGACGGCTACTCGTCCCGATATGGGTGGGCCGCTCGCAAAACGCGCGGACGTTTCTCTTCTCGCTATTCAGAAAATTGAGACCGTTGTAGAAGTAGGGTTGGCTCTTCTGAAAGCTTCGCGCTCGCGAAGGGTCGGCGTCCTTACTCTCCTTGCCGGTTCCCACAGGCAGGGAGAGACACACAAGAGGTTTCTCGCATGTCGCCCACTCCGGTGAAGAGGTCTCCCTTCGTTGTGTTCATGCAGCGCTGCATCGCATTCGCGAGCATCGCTGCAGCAGTCGGTCTGGCCGCAGCGTGCGGCTCGGACGGCTCGCCGCCGAAGCAGCAGGTGCAGAGCTGCAAGCTGAACAGCGATTGCTCGAGCGGCCTCATCTGTAGCTTCGGGCTCTGTCACGCGGAATGCGCGAAGGTCCAGGATTGCCCCTCCGGGCAGCGCTGCGTCCAGGTCGGCGGCACCGACGGCGCGCCCCCGACGAAGATCTGCCAGCTGCAGCAGGAATCGCACTGCAACTACAACTCGGACTGCAACGATCCTCTCGTTTGCGCGGTCGACCTGCAGTGTCGTAACCAGTGCGTCGAGAAGCGCGACTGCATCACCGGCCAGCTCTGCGTGTTCGGCGTGTGCGCCGACCCGGACGAGGTCACGGCGAGCGGCATGCTGAAGGGCGCTCTCGACGGGAGCGTCGGCCCCGGCTCCTCGAGCAGCGGCGGCATGAGCAGCATGATGATGATGGGCGGCGGCGGCTCCTCCGGCACCGGCACGGGCGGTACCGGTATGGGCGGCACCGGCACCGGTGCGACCGGCAACAACGGCGGCATGGACGCCGGCATGGGCAACCCGGACAGCAGCATCGAAGGCACTGGCGGCAAGGGCGCCGGTGGCAAGGGCAGCGGCGGCGCCGGTAACGGCGGTGCGGGCACCGGCGGTGATGGCAATGGCGGCACCGGCAACGGTGGGACCGGCAACGGTGGCACCGCGGGCACCGGCAACGGCGGCGCGGCCGGCGGGATCAACGGCGGCGAATGCACCCCGGGTGACACCCAGTGCGACGGCAACGGCGTACAGACCTGCGGCCAGGACGCCAAGTGGGCCACCGCGGTCGCCTGCCGCGCCGAGGTTCAGGTCTGCCAGAACGGCAGCTGCACGCCTTGCAACGGCGGCAGCCGAGACTGCGACAACGACCCGACCACCGGCTGCGAGGTCGCGCTCAACACGACCGACAGCTGCGGCTCGACGTGCGCCGACGTGACGAAGTGCGCGACGCCGTCTTCCGGCGCAGCGACCTGCCTCGCGGGCACCTGCGGCACCGAGATCACGCCGACGGGATGCACGGGGACGCCCACCGCGGGCGGCCTCACCATCACCGACGCGAACAGCATCACGACGTTCATGAACTCGAATACGACGTGTATTCAGGGTGACCTGAACATCAACAGCACCGCCCTCACGACGCTCACGGGCCTCGAGAAGCTCCAGTACGTCGGCGGCAGCGTGAACATCCAGAGCAACGGCTCCCTGACGAACCTGAAGGGCCTCAGCGGCCTGACCACCGTCGGCGGGACGTTCTTCGTCTACAACAACGGCGTTCTCAACGACCTGACGGCCGTCGCGGCCCTCCGCACCGTCGGTGGCTTGACGATCCAGAGCGACAACGCTCTCGCGAACCTCAAGGGGTTCACCGGCCTCGTTCGAATCTACGGCGACCTGAACTTCGTCAATGACAACGCGATCGCCAGCATGGCGCTCGCTTTCCCCGCTCTCGTCCAGGTCGACGGCGCCTTCTCGATCCAGAACCTGCCGGCGTTCGCCGACTTCAACCAGGGCTTCACCGCCCTCACGGCGATCGGCAAGGACGTCCACATCGGCAACGATGACGGGCTCCTGACGCTCGGCGGCTTCGCCGCACTGAAGACGATCGGCGGCGGGCTCCTCATCGACCAGCACGACAACCTGCAAAGCATTGCCGGTTTCTCCGCCCTGACCTCCGTCAATGGCACCGTGAACATCGCCTCCGACCCGAAGATGACGTCGATTCCCGCAACCGGGTTTTCGGCGCTCACCGACGTCAAGGGCATCGACATCGGCAACGACGCCGGGCTCACGACGATTGCCGGCTTCGCCGCTCTCGCTAACGTCGGCGTGAACATCTTCTCGATCCACGACGACGCGGCGCTGACGACGCTGAACGGCTTCCAGAACGTCGCGTTCGCGGCCAACGACGTCACGATCTACAACAACCCCGTCCTCACGACGATTCAGGGCCTCAGTGGTCTCGTCACGGCCAATCACAACGTCGAGATCCACGACAACGCCGTGCTCTCGACGATCCCCGGATTCACGAAGGTGACGAAGATCATCGGGCACCTGGACATCCGGAACAACCCGGCCCTCGTGACCATCCAGGGCTTCGATTCCCTCAGTGAGGTCAGCGTCTATCTCGCCATCGTTCGCAACCCGAAGATGACGAACTTCGACGGCATCCAGAAGCTCCAGATCGTCGGGACCGACCTCCAGATCCAGAACAACCTGGCCCTCAACAGCATCGCCGGGCTCCTCGGCTCGAAGATCCAGTCAATCGGCCACGATCTTGCGATCTCGAACAACGTCGCGCTCTCGTCCTGCGCCGTCGCGGCGCTGAAGGCGCAGCTCACCGCCCTCTCCGGGGGTCTTCTCGGCGACGACGTGAGCTGCTGCAACGCGGGCTGCACGGCCTGCACCCAGGCGGCCTGCACCGGCACCTCGGGCGGCTCCAACGGTCAGAACGGCATCTACACCGGCAGCGTCGCCATCGCGAATCAGTCCGATATCCAGACCCTCAGCACGGTGACGGAGGTCGACGGCAACGTCACGGTCGACGGGTCATCGCTCAGCACGCTGGCTGGCCTGAACAGCCTGACCCACATCACGGGCAACCTCACCATCCAGAACAACGCCGCGCTCACGAGCCTCAGCGGTCTCGGCAGCCTGACGACGGTCGATGGTGACGTTTACATCTACAACGACGCCGCGCTCACGAGCCTCAGCGGCCTGAACAACCTGGCCACGATTACCGGCTCGTTGACCATCCAGTCCGTGAACTCCGTCACCACCATCAACAGCCTCGCGAAGCTCACGACCGTCGGCAAGTTCCTCTATATGGTCAACAACAACGCGCTCACGAACCTCACCGGGTTCGGCGCGCTCACGACCATCGGTGGCTACCTGACGATCCAGAACGAGGGCGCGCTCCAGAACATCAACGGCCTGAGCGCGCTTCAGTCGGTCGGACAGTATATCTCGATCGTCAACAACGGCGTCATGACCGACATCAACGGCGTGAACGCCCTGACGACCGTCGGCACGACCATCAACGTCGATTCGAACGGCAGCCTCGCCACGCTGTCCGGGTTCACCGGCATCACCCAGACCGGCGGCACGATCCAGATCAGCAGCAACGGGGCGCTCGCGACGATCAATGGCTTCACCGGGCTCACCCAGATCCAGCCCGGCAGCCTCAAGATCTTCTCGGACGCGAACCTGTCGACGATCGGCGGGTTCACGAACCTGAACGCGATTCAGAGCACCCTCGAGATCCACGACAACGCCAAGCTTGCGTCGCTGAACGACCCCGGCTTCGGCAAGCTCGACACCGTGAGCTCGGCGATCAGCATCTACAACAACCCGGCGCTCGGCGCGATCAACGGCTTCAACCTGATGACGCTGGCGAACGCTGCCCTCACCATTCACGACAACGCCCTGACGACGATCAACGGCTTCGCCAAGCTGACCGGCGTGATCGGCGACCTCACCATCCAGAACAACAGCGGCCTCACGGCGATCGGCGGCTTCGGGGTGCTCGGAGAGGTTGGCGGGTCTCTGACCATCCGCGACAACGACAAGCTGACGACGTTCGCCGGCATGGATGGGCTCACGTCGATCGACAACAACCTGGTCGTCATCGCAAACCCCCTGCTCACCAACCTGACGGGGCTCCGCTCGGGAACCCTGAAGGGGGGCGGGCTCGGCAACGAGTACGACGTGTACGCAAACCCGTCGCTCTCGGCCTGCGAGGTCGCCGCGCTGAAGACGACCCTGAGTCCGGGGACCGACAACAGCGGCGCGAACCAGGGCTGCACGACGTGCACCGGTGCGGCCTGCACCGCCGGCGCGGGCGGAATCGCCGGTCAGAACACGACATTCACGGGTGACGTCTCGCTCGTCAACACGTCGGATCTGGCTTGGATGTCGAACGTCACCACCGTCACCGGTTCCGTCACCGTCGACTCGACGGCGCTCGTGAACCTCGGCGGCGGCACGACGGGCCTCATCAACCTGACGAGCGTCGGCAACGACCTCTACATCTACAACAACCAGCAGCTCGGTACCCTCGCCGGCCTCCTCAAGCTCCAGACCGTCGGACGCGACCTCACCGTGCAGTCGGACAACGCGCTGTCGTCGCTCAACGGCCTCTCCGCGCTCAAGACAATCGGTCGCAGCTTCAATCTCATCAACAACTCCGCGCTCGGCAACGTCACCGCGCTCGGCGCGACCGGAGCACTGACGACCATCGGCGGTACGGTGTCCGTCCAGAACGAGAACGCCCTCGCCAACCTCGACGGCTTCTCGAAGCTCGCGAGCATCGGCGGGAACCTCGTCATCACGAACGACCAGTCGCTGACGAGCATCACCGGCCTCATCAAGCTGGCCGGCGGCGCCCTGAACAGCATCAGCGGCGGGACGCTCCAGGTTCAGAGCAACGGCAACCTCACGAGCTGCCAGACCGACGCATTGAAGGCTGCCACAGGCGTCACGACCAACAACAGCAGCAGCAACAAGACCTGCGCGACGACCTGCGGCGGCTTGGCGAAGACCGTCTGCCAGTAAAGTTTCTCGTGCCCCATGCCGGGGCATTCGGTCAGACTGTCCCGGCATGCGACCCCTAGGCCCGATAGACACCGGGTTCATCGCGATCGAGTCGCGGGCGACTCCCATGCACGTGGGAGTACTGCTCCTTCTCCGGCCCCCGCCGGGTACCGGCAAAGGGTACCTCCAGGAGCTCTACCAGCACTTCATCAGCGTGAAGGAGTTTCGCGCGCCCTTCGACCAGCACCTGGTCTATCCGGCGTCGCGCCTCGGTCTCCCTCACTGGGACACCGATCCGGACTTCGACATCGAGTACCACCTCCGGCACTCGGCGCTGCCGGCTCCCGGTCGCTACCGGGAGCTCTTCGTCCTGGTGTCGCGCATGCACGGCACGTTGCTCGACCGCACGCGCCCGCTCTGGGAGTACTCGCTCATCGAGGGGCTCAACACCGGCCAGTTCGCTTTTTACACGAAGATGCACCACGCCCAGGTCGATGGGACGGCGGGCATGCGTCTCCTCAAGGCGTCGCTGTCCGAAGATCCGGAAGAGCGCGACCGCCCGCTCATGTGGGCGAAGGACGGCCGCGGCTGGAAGCAGTCCGACATGGGCGAGCCACCGACCCACGGCGGGTTCGCGAAGATCCTCGAGACGATGGGCGCGCAGTTCGGCGTGCTGCCCAACGTGGGCCGCGCCATCGCGCGGACGATGAGCGCCTATCAGCGCCCGGCCGAGGAGCGCATGGCTGCACCCTTCGAGGGGCCGCGCTCGCCGCTGAACACGAAGGTCACCGGCGCCCGTCGCTTCGTCGCGCAGTCGTACTCGCTCGAGCGCATCAATCGCGTGCGTGAGGTGTTCGGCGCGACGATCAACGACATCGTGCTCGCGATGTCGTCGAGCGCGCTCCGTCGCTATCTCGCCGACTACGCGGGTGGCGTCCCCGACAAGCCACTGACTGCGATGACGCCCGTCTCGGTCCGCCCGCGCGACGCCGACGACTTCGGCAACGCGACCAGCGCCGTGCTCGTCAACCTGGCCACGCACATGGCCGATCCGGTGCGACGGCTCCAGACGATCCAGGCGTCGATCCGCGACGGTCGCTCGCTCATCAAGGAGCTCGCGTTCAACGAGGTCATTCTCTACACGGCGCTGATGTCGACGCCGCTGATGCTGCCGTCGCTGCTCGGCCTGGGCTCTCTGGTCACGCCGACCAATATCGTCATTTCCAACGTTCCAGGCCCGAAAAACCCCATTTACTGGAACGGCGCAAAGCTCGAGGGCATGTACCCCGTGTCGCTCGTCTATCACGGCATGGCCGCCAACATCACCGTTACCAGCTACGCCGGATCGCTCGATTTCGGCATCGTCGCGTGCCGCAAGACGGTACCGAGCGTGCAGCGCCTCATCGACTTTCTCGAGGACGGCCTCGCCGAGCTCGAGCTCGCAGCGGCGATGGCGCCGGGCGAGCCCGGGTTCGTCCCCACCGACGGATCAACGTAACCATCTCACTCACCGTCTCGACGACGGCGAGACGCGAGGAACGCCGGGCGTCGAGCGCTGTCCGGCGTGCAATACTCACGAACCACGGCTCAAGCAATGTCCACAGAGCATTTCGACGTCGTCGTTGTTGGCGCCGGCCTGTCCGGTATCGGCGCTGGATACCACCTGCAGACAGAGTGCCCGGAGCGCACGTACGTGATCCTCGAGGGCCGCGAGTCCATCGGCGGCACGTGGGATCTCTTCCGTTATCCCGGGGTCCGGTCGGACTCCGACATGTTCACGCTCGGCTATTCGTTCCGCCCGTGGAAGCACCCGAAGGCCATCGCCGAGGGCGCGACGATCCTCTCTTATATCCGCGACACCGCCGCGATGTACGGCATCGACCGGAAGATCCGGTTTTCGCACCGGGTCGTCTCCGCATCGTGGTCGTCTGCCGACGCGCTCTGGACGGTCACCGCAGAGCGCGGCCCCGAGAAGACGAAGGTCGTCTTCACGGCGAGCTTCTTCTTCGCGTGCTCGGGGTACTACGACTACGCCGCGGGCTACACGCCGGCGTTCCCCGGCATCGAGCGGTTCAAGGGGCGCGTCATCCATCCGCAGAAATGGACGGCGGACGTCGACTACTCCGGCAAGCGAGTCGTCGTCATCGGCAGCGGCGCGACGGCAGTGACGCTCGTCCCCGAGCTCGCGAAGAAGGCCGCGCACGTCACGATGCTCCAGCGCTCGCCGACCTACGTCCTGTCGCGCCCCGACGAGGACGCGCTCGCGAACTGGGCGCGCGACAAGGTGTCGGACACCACGGCGTACGGCGCCACCCGCTGGAAGAACGTGCTCCTCGGCATGTTCTTCTTCCAGCTGAGCAAGCGCCGTCCCGAATACGTGAAGTCGCGCATCCTGGCCGGGGTCCGCGCCGAGCTCGGCCCCGAGTACGACGTCGATTCGCACTTCACGCCGCGCTACCGTCCCTGGGATCAGCGTGTGTGCCTGGTGCCGAACGGCGATCTGTTTCGCTCGATCCGCGAGGGACACGCGACGGTCGTCACCGACACCATCTCGACGTTCACCGAGACGGGCATCGAGCTCTCGTCCGGAGCGACGCTCGACGCCGATCTCGTCGTGACGGCCACCGGGCTCGAGCTCAAGGTGCTCGGCGGTGTGACCATCGAGGTGGACGGAGCCGTCGTCGATTTCTCGAAGACCATCGCCTACAAGGGGATGATGTTCAGCGACGTGCCGAACTTCGCGTCGTGTTTCGGCTACACGAACGCTTCCTGGACGCTGAAGTGCGATCTGACGTGCGGGTACGTCTGCCGTCTGCTGAACCGGATGCGGGCTCGCGGGTACCGGCAATGCACCCCGCGTTTCGACGAAGCTTCCGCCGAGCGGCGTCCCTGGATGGACTTCACGTCGAGCTATATCCAGAGGAACATCGCGAACTTCCCGAGCCAGGGCGCACGCGCGCCATGGAAGCTCCACCAGAACTACGCGCTCGACCTCCTCAGCCTGCGGTTCGGTCGACTCGACGACGGCGCGATGGAGTTTGCCCGGTGACGTGCCGCCGACGGCCCTGTCGCGAAGGGCTATACCCCAAGGCATTGAGCGCTAGTGTGTAACCATTCGACGAAAAAGGGTAAGCGCACGGCGTCAGTTTGCGTGCACATGAACTTTTTCTCTCGCGCGTGTACGTGACGGAACGCGTCGGTCGAAATACGACTCGGCGGATTCGCGAGTCTCTCTTCGAGTGATACATTGTGATCACTCGTCGGGAAAATACACATGCTGGCCTCATGTTCGGTTCGCCTCCTGCAACCTTTCATCCGGGTCGCTGCTTCGAGCGCGGCGCATCGCGACCTCGTCCCCTCCACCTTCCTGAACGTCAAGTCGGACGATCGGGTGCCCCTGAAGGAGGCTCACGAGATGCTCGAGCGCGGCATCGAGCACTTCAAGGACGAAGGGCTCGGTCTCAAGCTCGGCACCGCGATGACCTTCGGGATGGGCGGCGCGTTCGACTACGCCGTCCGCTCGGCGCCGAACGTCCGGGAGTCGTTCGCCGTCGCGTCCCGCTATAGCCGCCTCCTGACGGACTCGTTCCGGCTCTCGTTCGAAGTGAGGAAGCGCCAGGCCCTGATAAGGCTCGAGGACGAGTCGCCCTGGCCGCGCAGCGCCGCCGACTTCGGGATGAGCGCGCTCTACAAGCTCCACGTCGCCGATCAGGTCCCGCCCGAGCACATCGAGTGCTGGTTCACCTACGCAGAGCCGGAAGATCTCTCGGTCCACGCGAGCACGTTCGCCGGAGCGGCGCTGAAGTTCGACATGCCGTTCTTCGGCTTCGCGTGCGACATGAGCCACATCGACGCGCCGATGCCGGGGTCGGACACGGCCCTGCACGGGCTCCTCCGGGCCCGCGCAGAGTCGATCCTCTCCGAGCTCACGTCTTCGCAATCGCTGGCGTCGCTGGTCCGCCGACTCTTGCAACAGTCGATCCCGACGGGGGACACCAGCGCAGAGGGCGTCGCGCGCACGCTCAGGATGAGCCGTCGCACGATGACGCGGCGACTCGAGCGCGAGCAAACGACGTTCCAGGCGGAGCTCGACGCGGCTCGAAGGAAGCTCGCGACGGAGCATCTCCGCGAAGGGCGCGCGCCGCTCACCGAGATCGCGTTCCTCTCCGGCTTCTCCCACGTCGAGTCGTTCCACCGCGCCTTCAAGCGGTGGACGGGCGTCACTCCCCTCGCCTACCGCTCCGGCGGCGACGCCTAGAGCGGCTCCGGCTCGAGCTCGTACGGCGTGAGCTTGCCCCTCCCGCTCGCGTTGCACCACGCGAGCGCGTCTTCGAGCCGGTCATTGCCCCAGAAGAGCTCGCCGTTCGCGAAGAAGCTCGGCGCGCCGAACGTGCCGCGTGCGATCGCGTCGTCGGTGCGGCGCCGGAGCAGGTCCTTCACCTCGGGCGAACCGGCACGCGCGAGGAGCGCGTCGGGAGCGTCGGAACCCACCGCGACGAGAAGCTCCCGGACGACGCTCGCGTCGGAGATGTCGCGATCGTCGCGAAAATTCGCCAGGTAGACTGCGCGCACCAGCTCCGGCAAGAACGGCTCGGCCTCCGACGCGGTCACGACCCGAGCCGCGAGGAGCCCGTTCCGCGGAAACTCCGACGGCTTCCGGAACGGGATCCCGTGCTTCTCGGATTCGCGCGCGACGTCTCTCCACATGTACGCGCCCTTCGCCGGCTGCAGATTGAACGGCGAGGTGTTCCACCCGAGCCCCTTGAAGATCGGGCCGAGCAGGAACGGTCTCCACACGAGCTTCACTCCGGCGGCGCGCGCGAGCGGCTCGAGCCGGTGCGTCGCGACGTGCGAGTACGTGCTCGCGAACTCGAACCAGTACTCGAGAGTCGGCTCAGCCATCGTTCCCCAGGGCGCGCTCGAAGAAGCGCTGTACGGCGCGGGTGAGGCGCTTCGGATTCAGGCTCTTCGCGGGTTCGCTCGCGTCGTCCATCGCGCCGTGGAGGGCGTGAAAGAGCATGACCGCCTCGAGATGCGGGAGCTCCACCTTCCACACGCCCGCCCGCGTGCCGCCGTCGAGGAGCCGCTCGAGCTCGACGACCATCGGGTTGTCGTGCTTCTCGCGGTCGGCCTCGGACCGGAACTCGTGGAAGACCAGGTCGTGGACGGCAGAGCGTTCGAGGTAGCCGGTGACGGCCGCGTCGACGAAGGCGCGAAGCCGTCCCGTGAAGTCGTCCGGCTTCTTCCTTTCCATCGCGGCCTTCAGATCGTCGCAGAACGTCCGCGAGAAGCGCTGCTGGAGCGCCACGAGGAGCGCGTCCTTCGACTCGAAGTGGAGATAGAAGGTGCCCTTCGCGACGTCCGCGGCGACGACTATCTCGTCCACGCTCGTCGCCGCGATGCCCTTCTCGAGGAAGATCCGCTCGGCGGCGTCCATGAGCTCTTCCCGGCGGACGTTCGCCGGCTTGGTTCGCGGCCGGGACGCCGGCGTCGGGCGGGCCTGTGCGGGCTTCACGTACCGGAGCATAGCGCGGCCCCGAGGCTCACGGGAGCCCGTCTCTGACTGACCATCGGTCACTCGGCGGCTTGACGACTGACCGTCGGTCAGTCATATGACCCGGGTGAGGCCCGCCGCCGCCACCCTCCGCCCGCCGTCCGTCGTCGAAGAGAGCGACTACCGGCTCTATCTCGCCGCTTCCCTGCTCTCGACGCTGGCCGAACAGATGGTGTCGGTCGCCGTCGGGTGGCAGCTCTACGCGCTCACCGGGCGGGCCGTGGATCTCGGGCTCGTCGGGCTCGCGCAGTTCATCCCGGGGAGCGGCCTCTCGCTCCTCGCCGGACACACGACGGATCGCCACGACCGACGGCGGATCGCGGTGCTCTGCTTCGTCGCGCTCGGGGCCGTCTGCGCGCTGCTCTGCGTCCCGGCGCGCGCTGACGTCGGTGTCTGGCAGATCTACGCGACGATGGCGCTCTTCTCCGCGGCGCGCACGTTCCTGCATCCCGCGCTGCAGGCGCTCTTGCCGGATCTCGTCTCGGCCGAGCGCTTCCCGAGCGCCGTCGCGTGGAGCTCGTCACTCGGCGAGCTCGGCGCCATCGCCGGTCCGGCGATGGGCGGCGTGCTCTACGGCATCACTCACGGCGCGGCCGGCGTCTACGCGACGGCCCTCGTCGCCTACGCGGCCGCCGCCGGGTTCGCCGCGACGCTGTCGGCACGCACCGCGAAGCGTGAAGCGGAGGCGGCGTCGCTCCGCGCGGTCGCTGCCGGCGTGACGTACATATTCCGCAACAAGATCGTCCTCGCGTCGATCTCGCTCGATCTGTTCGCGGTGCTCTTCGGCGGCGCGGTCGCTCTCCTGCCCATCTTCGCCCGGGACATCCTGCACGTCGGACCCTGGGGCTTCGGGCTGCTCCGGAGCGCGCCGGCCCTCGGGCCTCGCTGGTCGCGGTGTTCCTCGCGCTCCGTCCGCTTCGCGGGCGACCCGGCGTGGCGCTGCTCGTGAGCGTCGGGCTCTACGGGCTCGCCACGATCGCGTTCGGCGCGTCGCGAAGCTTCGTGCTGTCGCTGCTCGCGCTCGCCATGATCGGCGGCGCCGACATGGTCAGCGTCGTCGTGCGCGCCACTCTGGTCCAGCTCGCGACCCCGGCTGCGATGCGCGGGCGCGTCAGCGCCGTGAACATGGTCTTCATCGGGGCGTCGAGTGAGCTAGGGGCGCTCGAGTCGGGGCTCGCCGCCGCGTGGCTCGGGGTCGTGCCCGCGGTGATCGCCGGAGGCGTCGCGGCCTGTGCCGTCGTCGCCCTCTACGCCGTGCTCTTCCCGTCGTTGCGTCACTCCGCGTCGAACGCGAGGGCGTAGCTCAGCTTGGTCGTGCCGCGCTTCGGGCGATCGAACGCGACGGCCTTGAAGGCTTCGACGACACAGTCGCGGAAGGCGTCGCCCTTCATGCTGGTGCGCGGGTTCGACAATTCCGCATGCCCGCCGTCCTTCGGTACCAGCAGATCGACGCCGAAGGTGCCGTGGGCCGCGGGCGTCTCCACCTGGCCGTAGCAAAGCTTGAAAGCGTCGAACTGCGCGGCGAGCTGGCGCAGGAATGGACCCTTGGTCACGGCGTCGTTCGGGCCGCCGCCGATGTGGAGGCCGATGTTCCGCACGCGCACGTGCGGCACTTCAGGCTCGACGGCGCCCACCGTGCTCGTGGCCGCGCACAGGCTCACCGCCAGGAGGCCACTCACGGCTCTTCGGTTCATGCGCCCGCATTACAGCCGTTTTCGCCTTCGTCGTGAATGCGAAAACGACGTCGGAGCGTCACTCCTGCACCAGCTCGATGACGTAACCGTCGGGATCCGCGAGCACCGCGCCTTGCCTGCCGCCGTAGGCGGGCATCGGCGCGGGCGCGGTGACGACCGTACCGCCGGCGGCGATGATGTTAGCCACGAAGGCGGTGACGTCGGGGACGTAGGAGACGTGCTTGACGGGGTTGTTCTTGTAGACGTGCGTCGTCATTTGATAGTGCTGAAGCACGAGACCCGCGCCGCCGCTCGTCGGATACTCCATGGTCTGCTCTTCGAGATCATTGTCCGAGTACGGCGTGGTCTCCTTCATGCCGAAAGCATCGGCATAAAACTTCCTCGCGGCTGTGAAGTCGGTGATGCCGAAGGCGAGAGCGATGAAGTAGGGCTTCGTCACGCCGGCGCCACCCGGATCGAGGCCGTTCAAGATCTCCACGGTGTAGCCTTCGGGCCCCTTCACCTGCGAGACGGTGATCGATCCGAGCGCGGTCGGCGGAAGGATCGACGTGAACCCCGCGGCGGTCGCCGCATCGTAGGTCGTCTGCACGTCGGCGGCCTCGAACACGATCTTCGCCGTGATGTCCTGGGTGTTGCGCCCGTCGTTGAACTTCATCAGCACGACGCGCGACCCGCGGTCGGCTTCCTTCGCCCAGAAGGTGCGCTCGACGCGATCGTCGCGCGTGACGTCCGGGCCCTCCTGCGTCATCGAGAGCACGTTGGTGAGGAACGCGCTCGCACCCTCCAGGTCCGTCACGCCGATCCCGCCGGCGCGCACGTAGGGGTTCGCGACGCCGCTCTCCGGCGAGCCGCCGTTCCCCGCGCCGTCTTCTTTGCTACAGCCGAACATCGAGACACCGGTAAGGGCGATCACCACGGCCGAGGTAAGGTTCTTCATCGTTTGCTCCGGCGCCGAGTGTGCGAGCAGAGCCGGGAAAACCCGTAGTCATTCGCCTTCAAAGTGCGCACCCCGGCGCTTTGACGCGCGGGTCTGCTATCGCTGTGCGCCATGTGGGCGTGCCCTGCGTGCCAGCGGACCTTCCGCGCCGTGAATCAGCGGCACGCGTGCGGCGTGGGCGATCGAGCGGCGTTGCTCGGGAACAAGCCGGCTTCCCTCGTCGCCCTCTACGAGTCGCTCGAGACGACGCTGCGCTCGTGGCCCGGCGTGGAGATCGTCACCCGGGACCGCTACGCCCTCTTCCGGACGACGCGGATCTTCACCGATCTCGTCTTCATGCGCGACACACTCCGCCTCGCGATTCATCTCGACCATGCCGTCGACGATCCGATGTTCTTCAAGGTCGTCCACGGTGAGCGAGGTCGCGTCGCGCACGTCACCCGGGTGCAGAGCCGCGAGGAGCTCGACGGAGCGCTGAGCCACGTGAGAGAGGCGTATCGATTCGCGCAGAAGGATGGGTGAGCCCTTCGCGGCGCGTTCAGCCGGCGGAACGGAGGCTCTTCGCGAAGTGCAGCGCGACGGCGGGGAACACCTTCGTGGCCTGGACGAGGAACGTCGCGATGTCGAAATAGTCGCGCCAGAGGACGATCTTGCCGCCGCGGACCTCGAAGGTACCGCACACCCAGATCGTGAGCGGGGCCGCACGCGTACCGAGCACGTCGGTGCGCTCGGTGAGCACGATGCCGTCACGCTCGGCGATGTTGTGGATGCGTGCCTCGAAGTGATCGCCGAACCGCATGAAGAGCCGCAGCGTCTTCATCGTCGCTTCCTTGCCCCGATCGGCCGGCAAGGGAACGTTCTGATAGACGACCTCGTCGGCGAGGAGCTCCGCGGCTCCGTCGAGGTCGAGTAGCTCGAGGGCACGAAGAAAAGCTTCGACCACGGCGATCGCGGACGACGTTCCTGCGGCGGCGGACGGGTTCTCCATTCGACAGATGAGAACACTGTCGGACGGCCGTCGAAAGCGTCAATTCGCTCGGTAGTGCCCTGCCCCGTCGTGTAACCTGGGCCGAGGGTCGACAGTGAGAAACATCGGTAGGCTATTCCCGGCGTTCGCCCTGGTAGCGCTTCTCCAGGCCTGTGGCGGGAGCACGACGGACGGCAATGGCGCACCCGGTGCGTCCATCCAGGTCGACGACTTCCCGAGCGCAGCCGCGCACGCCCTGTGCGACCATTTCGGCGACTGCTGCAGTCAGGCAAGCCTCGACTTCAACGAGTCGAGCTGCCTTGCCACACAGATCGTCGACGCGCAGGCAAAGCTCGATGGACGCGGGAAGCGTCGCTACGTCCCGACCGCCGCGGCCGCGTGCATCGCGGATCTGAAACAGGTCGCGAAGCTCTGCGCCGTGCCGGTGAAAGAAGGCCCCGACTGCGGCTGGAAGCTCCTGATCGGCACGATCGCGACCGGCGGCGCCTGCACGGAATCCGACGAGTGTGCGCCTCCGGCCGTCTGCACGGACTCGGTCTGCGTCGCGACACCCTTCGCGAAGCGTGGCGGCAAGTGCGTCGCGACGTGCCTGGGTGGCGATCAGAGCCAGGTCACGAGCTGCTACGGCGCGACGGCAACCTCGGGCCCCGTCTGCTCGTCGGACGACGGTCTGATGTGCGGCGACGACGGCACCTGCCAGCCCCTCCCCGATCTCGACGGTGCGGGCGCCGCCGGCGACGCTTGCACGTCGGCATCCCCCTGCGAGCAGGACTTCTACTGCGATGACACGTCGGACCAGTGTGCGGCGCAGAAGCCGCCGTTCGCGAGCTGTGCTGCAGACGAGGAGTGCGGCGACCCACAGACGTGCATGAACGGCCAGTGCGTCTTCGGGCTCGGGGCCGTCTGCTCGGGGATGACCGAGCCGGCGAACTGACGCGACGTCACTTCCCTTTGAGCTTGGCGAACGGGCTGTTCGAAAACGTCGCTTGCTGCTTTGGCGGCGCCTGAGGGCCGCTCTTCGCGGGCGCAACCGGCTTCCGGTCGTCCTTCTGCGGCATGACGGCGCGTGCGCCGCCGCCGCCCGCGCTCGCGGCGTCGCCCTTTCGCGCCGTCAGTGAGATCCGCTTTCGTCCGAGATCGACCTCGAGCACCCAGACGTCGAGGCGGTCACCGACCTTCACGACACTGTTCGGGTCTTTCACGAAGCGATCCGACAGACGCGAGATGTGCACGAGGCCGTCCTGATGCACTCCGACGTCCACGAAGGCGCCGAACGCCGTCACGTTGGTCACGACGCCCTGGAGCTCCATGCCGGGCTTCAGATCTTCGAGGGTGCGCACGTCGTCACGGAACTTCGGCGGCTCGAAGGACGCGCGGGGGTCTCGACCGGGCTTCGCGAGCTCGGCGAGGATGTCGTTCATCGTGAACTCGCCGACGCCCTCGCCGTAGTAGCGGGTCTTCTGGACCTTACCGAGCGCGTTGCCGTTGCCGACGAGTGCGCCGAGCTCCACTCCGAGATCCTTCGCCATACGCTCGACGGTGCCGTAGCGCTCGGGGTGCACCGCGCTAGCGTCGAGCGGGTGCGCTCCGCCGCGAATCCGCAGGAAGCCCGCGGCTTGCTCGAACGTGCGGGGCCCGATCCCGCCGACGTCGAGGAGGGCTTTCCGGCTGCGAAACGGGCCGTTCGCGTTGCGGTGCTGCACGATGCGCGTCGCCGTCACGGCTCCGATCCCCGCGACGCGGGCGAGGAGCGGCGCGCTCGCGGTGTTCAGCTCGACGCCGACGCCGTTCACGCACGACTCGACCACGTCGTCGAGCTTCTTCGCGAGGAGGGTCTGCGAGACGTCGTGCTGGTATTGACCGACGCCGATGCTCTTCGGATCCACCTTCACGAGCTCGGCGAGCGGATCCTGGAGCCGGCGCGCGATGCTGATGGCACCGCGTACCGTCAAGTCGAGCTCGGGGAATTCCTCGCGGGCGATGTCGCTCGCGGAGTAGATACTCGCGCCGGATTCGCTCACGGGCACGCACGGCACGTCGCGGATGCCGGCGGCACCGAACACGTCGCGCACGAACTGCTCCGTCTCGCGCCCGTGGGTTCCGTTTCCGACCGCAACGGCCGACACGCCATGCTTCTTCGTGAGCGCGAGGAGCTTCGTTTTCGCCTGCTCGACGGCTTCCTTCCCCTGAACGAGGTAGAGCACGGTGTGCTCGAGGAGCTTCCCGGTGCCGTCGACGACGGCGCATTTGCAGCCCGTTCGCTGCCCCGGATCGATGCCGAGAACCGGTTTTGCACCGTAAGGCGCGGCGAGAAGGAGCTCCTTCAGGTTCGGCGCAAACACCTCGACGGCTTCCCTGTCCGCTCGGAGCTTCAGCTCGCCGCCGAGCTCGCTCTCGGCGCTCGGACGGAGCAGCCGCTTGTACGAGTCGTCGAGTGCCTGCACGAGCTCGGACGCCCACGGGGAGCGGTCGTTCACCTTCACGAAGCGGCGGACGCCGTGCAGAACCGGCTCCGGTTCGACGTGGAACGCGGCATCGAGGACGCCCTCGCTCTCGCCGCGGCGGATCGCGAGGTACCGGTGTGACGGGATCTTCGCGACGGGCTCCTCGAACTCGCCGTAGGCGTCGAACTTCGTGACCTTGTCGCGGAACTGCTTCGTCTTCCCGACGCGGAGCGTGCCGCGCGTCGCGAGCGTCTCCCGCACGAGCCGTCGCACGTCGGCCTGCTCCGCGATCCGCTCGGCGCAGATGTCCCGGGCGCCGGCGAGGGCGGCGTCCACGTCGGGCACGCCCTTCTCTCCGTCCACGTATCTGGTCGCTTCTGCCACGACGTTGCCCGACGCGGCCTGCGCCCACAGGGTGTCGGCGAGCGGCTCGAGCCCGCGCTCGCGCGCCATCGCCGCGCGGGTCCGTCGCTTCGGCTTGAACGGCAGATAGAGATCCTCGAGCTCCGCCTTGGTCGTGCACGCGGCGAGCCGCTTCGCGAGCTCCGGCGTGAGCTTCCCCTGGCTCTCTATCTCCGCCCGGATGCTCGCGCGGCGCGCCTCGAGCTCGACGACGTAGGTATGTCGCTCCTCGATCGCACGGATCTGTACCTCGTCGAGCCCGCCCGTCGCTTCCTTCCGGTAGCGGGCGATGAACGGCACCGTCGCTCCCCCGGCAAGGAGCGCGAGCACGGCGGTGACGCCGGCAAAGGGAAGCTTCAGCTCGGCCGCGATCAGCGCGGTCGGATCGGGAACGTCGTCGGGGCGCACGCGGCGGAATATAGTCGAGAAGAGACCTGCGTCCGACATCGTTTCGAAACGAAGCGCATCGTTCGTGAACGCGGGTAGCTTCGACGTGTCGACGATGCTTGGCGGCGGACACGCGGCGTCTTACGAAGCTGCCATGCGCGTTCGATCGACGGTACTGGCTGTTGCGTTGCTCTCCTCCGCCTCCGTGGCGTCCGGCGCCGACGACAAGCTGCCGCTCCGGATCCGGGGGACGATCGTGAGCGTCAGCGCGACGTCGGTGACGATCAAGCAGCCCGACGGCAAGGTGGCCACTGCGGTCGTGCTACCCGACGTCGAGTACAACACCGTGGAGAAGCGTCGGTTCGAGCAGATCAAATCGACGGACTTCATCGGGATCACGAGCATGCCCGGGCCGAAGGGGACGACGCAGGCGCAAGAGATCCACATCATCCCGAAGAAGGGCTTTCACGAGGGCTCGTACCCCTGGGATTTTCAGCCCGACGGACAGAAGGCGCCGTCCACCGCGACGAGCGGCACCGTGACCGGCATCAAGGACGACCCGAACTCGAACTACACGATGACCAACGCGAGTGTCACCGCATCGAGCGGCATGCAGCTCAAGGTCAGCTATCAGGGTGAGGCCGTGGTGAACGGCAAGTGCATTGGTCGCGCGTCGCACGCGAAGGACGGAAAGCCGTGCACCGGGGAGGCGACGGTCGAGGTACCGCCGTGGACGCCGATCGTCGCGATCATACCGGGCAAGATCACCGACGCACGTCCAGGGCTCTTCACGCTCGCGACGGGCTTTGCCTATCCCGACGGGAAGCTCACCGTCTCCGTCTTCTTCCTCGAGAAGCACGGCGTGAAGCCGAAGTTCTGACGCCGCGCCGACCTTGCCCCGCGCACGGCTCAGCGATACGCAGGGGCAGCGGCGTACGCTTTTCCGAGATCCGTCAGGGCTCCGGTCTTGTCGTTCAGATCGCAGTTCGTCGCCCAGGGGTACCAGGCGTAGCGCTCGACGCGCGGGTGGCGCGCGAACATCGCGACCGCGGCCTGGTAGAACGCGACGACGGTCTTCGTGTCGGGGGCGCTGTCATTCAGGCAGCCCCACTCGGTGAGCCAGAGGGGATGATTACCGGGCAACCCCTCCGCCCACTTCACGTAGCTCTCGAGCTGGGACGCCTTCGCGTCGCACGAGCCCGCGTTCCAGCCGTACCAGTGGAGCCCGACGAAGTCGGCGCGCAGCGTGGAGCTCGCGGTGAGCTGGGTCATGAAGTCCTTGAACCACGACTGGCCGTTCGAGTTCGCCGACGTGGCGGGAGTGCCGAGCGCGATGCCTTTCACGTCGAACGCGGGCCAGAGCTTGATCGCGGTGGCGACCGGGATGTTCGACTGGCTCGAATTGTCGGGCTCGTTGAAGCCGAGGACATTGGCGTAGCCGTGCGTCGCCATCCCCTGGACGGCCGTGGTGATGCTCGCTGCGGTCTGTTCGGCGCCGGTGTGCCCCCAGATCATCGGGACGAACTCACCGCCGCTCCCGTCGCTGCACGCTTCCGTCTCTTTCTGTTCCCAGTTGTAATACCAGGACACACCGAGAGCGGTGCGCGCGGCGCACGGCGAGTTCGCGACGCCCTTGTACGGGCGTCGAGCGCCGTCGCCACCGTCGGTGCTGGTGCCCGCTGCGCCGCCGGACGTCATCGACGGGGCAGTGCCGCCGCTTGCGGTGCCGCCACTGGCCGGCGTGCCACCGCTGCCCGTCGCGAGCATGCCGCCCGCACCGGAGGAGGGCGCCACGCCGCCCGCTCCCGCGCCGCCAGCGGCCGCAATGGGTGCCGTACCGCCGGTCATCGCCGCGCCTGCCGTGCCGCCGGTCATCGTCGCGCCTGCCGCGCCGCCCGCACCGATCGCATCGCTCTTCGCCCCGGAGCTACATCCGCCGCATACGAGCGTCAGGGTCACGGGAAGCAGACGACGGATAATCACGTGGTTTCGTCGCTGTCGTCCCATGCACGCCAGTCGTTTCGCCGTCGCACGAGCAGGCAAAAAACGCCCCGCCTCCGCACGACGCCTGGACATCTCGGAGTACGCCGACATGCGGCGAACCAACGTCAATAGTTCCGCATCGACGCCTTCGTCGTCCCCGAGGCATCAAGATGCGAACTACACGAGCGAAGCGAGCACGCCGAAGGCGGCGGGGCAGCTAAAGCCAGGCATCAAAGATGCGGAACTGAGCGAGCACAGCGAGCCCGCGAAGCTGCGGGGGGAGCAGTTCGCCGGAGGCGAAGCTGCGGGGGGCCTTGGCCCCCCGTTCTAATAATGATCGCCCTTTTTCGTGACGCCGAAGGGGATCAGCTCGGAGGGCTGGCCGTTGATGGTCGTGCCGCCGGCGTGCAACATCCGGCCTAGATCGAGAAAATCGGCAGGGAAGCTCAGCTTGGGCCTGGTGAGCGCGTCGAGTGACTGGATTTGCTCGCGCGTGAGCTTCACGTCGAGCGCCTTCAGGTTATCGTCGAGCTGCGCGAGCGTGCGCGCGCCGATGATGGTGGACGTCACTGTCGGACGCGATTGCACCCACGCCAGCGCGACGCGAGCGACGGTGGTGTCGAGCGCCTTGGCGATACGGCCGAGCTCGTCGATGACGGCATAGGCGGTTTCGTCGAGATAGCCGGAGGCCCACTGTCGCCCCTCGGGCTTGACGGTCGCGGCGTTCTGGCGCGTGTACTTGCCGCTCAGGACCCCGCTCTTCAGCGGCGACCACGGAGTGACGCCGAGGCCTAGCTCCTCCGCCATCGGCAGAAGCTCGCCTTCCACGGTGCGTTCGAGGAGCGAGTACTCGATCTGTAGCCCGATGAACGGCGCCCAGCCGCGGAAGTTCGCGATGAGCTGCGCTTGCGTGACCTTCCACGCCGGCGTGTCGGAGACGGCGATGTAGCGGACCTTGCCGGCCTGCACGAGGTCGTGGAGCGCCGCCATCGTCTCCTCGATCGGCGTGAACTTGTCCCAGTTATGGAGCCAGTACAGATCGATGTAGTCGGTGCGCAGGCGCCGGAGCGATTGCTCGCACGCCGCGACGATGGACTTTCTGCTCGAGCCGCCGCCGTTCGGGTCGCCCACGTAGAGGTTCGCGCTGAACTTGGTGGCGAGGACGAGCCGATCGCGCTTTTCGCGATCGTGAGCGAGGTGATCCCCGATGATCTTCTCGGAGTGGCCCTTCGTGTAGAGGTTCGCCGTGTCGACGAAGTTCCCGCCGAGCTCGACGTAGCGATCGAGGATCGCCTCCGAGTCCGCGACGCTGCTTCCCCAGCCGAGATCTTCCCCGAAGGTCATGGTGCCGAGGCAAAATGGGCTCACCCGGAGGCCGGAACGACCGAGCGTGACGTAATGATCGAGCGGCATGGGCGTGTAGCTAACGCCGCCCGTGCCATCGGCAAGGCGTGACGAGCGCTTCCCGTCGCTTCAGCCGGTGACGATCGGGTGAACCGCGCCCGACTCAGGGACCGATCTGCTCGAGCTTCCCGTTGTAAAAGTTCGTCATGAACGTCGCGATCGACTCGACGCTGGGGGACGGATTGGCGCCGCCGTTGTCGTAGAAGCGCGAGCGGAAGATGTGCTGGTGCCACTGCACGTTGGGCGCGACGCCGCCCATGTAATACGTGGCGAGACGCCCCGTGTTCACGTACGCCGTCCGGAGCGCGGTGAGTCCGTCGGTGTACATCTGGGCTGGGAAATAGACGGTCGGATCCGCTTGCAGTAGCACGATGGCCGCGGGGCTCGCCGTGTCGTAGTTCTGACAGTTGGAGAGACCGGCGGAGAAGAAGAGCCGGATGACCTCGTCCTGCATCGTCGAGATGAACGCGACGTTCGACTTCTTGTACTTGCGGAGGAGAAAATCGGAGAGCTTCGACAGACGGCCGCCGTCGGTCGACTTGCACTCGGTGCAGTCCGGCGGGAGCGAGCCCGCGAATCCCCACTGATCACGCCAGCGCTTCTGCACGCAGGCGGGCATGTACTGATCGTCGAAGGGTGGGCCCGAATCGTCGACCAGATCGACGCGCACGTCCCCGAACGAGTCCTGCACCATGCTGAAATTGAGCGCGGCGCCGAAGCCACCTGCGCTCGCGCCGGTCATCAGCACACGGCTCACCTTGCTCTTGAAGGTGGGCGCGATGCGGCTCATGAAGAGCTGCATGTTGTTGTAACCGACGAACTGCTGCGCGCCGGTCAGGCCCGGCACCGTCCCGTTCTTCTGGGTGCCGAAGTGCACGTCTCCCGTGCAGTACGGGATGTAGATCTGGTTCCAGTCCTTGACGGGGTTCGCCGTGTTCGTCGTGTCGAAGATGCCCTGGACGCCGGTGCCGTTCGTGTACACGCCGGGCTGCTGCCTGCCGGCGACGGCGCCGCCCGCGGTACCGAACACCGTCTGTCCGTCACCCGAAAGGATCTGGTTCGCGTTCGCCGGATTGAACGTGCAGTAGTTGCCGTTCATGCATGCGCCGCCACCCTCGAGATAGATGACGAGCTTGTCCGCCGTGCCGTTGTGAACGTAGAAGCCCGTGGGCGAGCCGTCGCGACAGATCGCGCGGTCGATCTGGTACCAGATCCACCCCGCTGGCGGCGCCGGGGTCACCGTCGTGCCCGTCGCCGGGAGCACCGCACCCATCGGGGGCGATAGATCGATGAAGCCCGGGTTGCGGTTGGCGTTTCCGACCGGGTCGACGCCGCCTGTGCCCGCACTGCCACCGGTGCTCGTCGTTCCGCCGCTGCCGACGCTGCCGCCGGTGCTCGCCGTTCCGCCGCTGCCGCCGCTGCCGCCGGTGCTCGTCGTTCCACCGGTCGTTCCTGCGCCTGCCCCGCCGCCCGTCGCGACCCCACCCACGCCACCGTTGCCGCTCGCTCCGCCAGTGCCCGTCTTGCCGCCGGCGCTCGGCGTCCCGCCGTTGCCGGAGCCACCCGACGACATGCCGCCGGAACCGGATGTCGACCCGCCGGAGCCCGGCGTCGTGCCGCCGCTCCCTGGCGAACGGCCGGCATTGCCCGCCACGCCGGCTTCGACGCTGGTCCCGCCGTGGGGAGCTCCGCCGGCGTTCGCGGCGTCGAGGGTCGCGCCGTCGAGCTCCTCACCCTTGGCGCAGGCGCTCGTGGCGAGAAGGGCCGTTAGGGCCACGGCGAGCCAGCGCCGGGACGTGTGCCCCGTCAGGTCCGCTCTATCTGAGATGGCGATCGGGGATCTACGCGATGTCATGTCCGCCGGGTGAAAAGGGAGCGGCGCCACCGTACAGAGTACCACAGCGCCCTTCGTTCTTCATCCGGAAGCAATACCCGTCGCGCTCGGAGCGCCATTCGCCAGGTAGCGCTGGCGCCAGCGCCAGCACGCGTCATCCCGTTTGCGCCGTTTGCGCCGTTTGCGCCGTCATCCCGTTTGCGCTGTTTGTCGCCTCCGGTGCTGAGCGACGTATGTAAGGGTTTTATTCGGGGATCCGTGACGGCTCGGCAAATCCGAGGAGCGCGTCGCGATCGGGGGCGAGGACGAAACCGGCGCTGATCGTCTTGTCCGCCGCCGCGTCATATTGCTGCTGATACGCGTCGCGACTCGTGTAGAGCGCCGAGAGACGCGCGTCGGAGAGCGGCGTCGTCGAGCCGAGGAGGAGACAGATGACGTCCGTGCTCGGACCGGGAGCGCCGGAGAGCACGTCGACGGGGACGTCCACCGGTGGCGTGCGAATGCCGGCGAGCGCGATGCCGTCGGGATCACGCGCCAGCGCCGTCACGCCCGCGTCTTCGGTGAGCTCTAGCCGCGGCGCGATGAGCGGCGTCGCGCCCGTTCGCACCCACCCTTCGAGGGCACGGAACGCCGCCTTCGCGACGAGGTGCATCGGTCCCCGGTTGATCGGCACACCGCAGTCGATCGTGTCGGCGAGGGCGCCGACGAGATGCGCGTCGGCGTGCGACGTGCCCGTCACTTCCCAGAGACGGAAGCGAGCGCTGTCCGGCTGGCGCACGACGCTCGAGTTCAGGAGCCCGGTGAGATCGCCCTCCGTCTGGATGTCCATCACCGGCGCGTCGAGATCACCGCGGAGCACGGGGTGCGTGGCGCCGCCGATCGCACCTGCGATGTCGGCGTAAGCGCCGGGCGCGACGAGCGGAAGGCTCGCTGAGCCGCGGCTATGGAGCAGGAAGCCGTCGAAGACGCGCGTGAGTGGCTGCACGCCGTCGTAGTACGTCGTGAGCGCGAACGCCGACTGCGATTCGCCGGCCGCGATGACGAACTTCGGCGTTGCTCCGCCGAGGATCGCTCCGCCGGCGACCACGGCGCGCGCCACCTGGGTGAAGATGTCGAACGAATAGCCGTCGCCGGGGTGTGTCAGCGAGCCGTAGCGAGCGGCGTCGATCGTCTTCAGCCCCTTGCCGGCGATCGATTCCCCGCCGGGTGCCGCGACGAGGACGGGGCCTCCCTCCACTCCAATCAGCTGCGCGGAAACGCCGACCCACGTGTGACCCTGACGGACGAGCTCTTCCGACAGGCTCGCGTACTCGGGATTCGCGTCAGCGCCGCCGCTGACGTTCAGCCACTCGACGATCGCGGTACCGCTCGCGTTGGCATTCTTCGCCGGACGGCGCACGAAGATACGGGTGCGATAGGCGGCGGAGTCCGCGGGCTCGAACGTCCAGTTCCCGTCGTCGGTGAGCGTGCCGCTCGTCGTGTACGACGTTGCGGTCCCGGCGGCGACGTACTCGTGATCGACGTAGCCATCGGGCGCGGCGAGAGGACCCGACGCCGCGATGAAGGGCCCATTGCCGACGGTGAGCTCCTCCGAGACGTCTGCGGCGGGCCCGGCGGGACGCTCGCGTGACGGCGAAGGTGCGTCACCCGCGTCACCCCCGTCGGAGCTCGGTGTCTCGGGCTTCACGCCGTCGCTCTTCGAGCACGCGGAGACGAGCGAAGCGACCAGCATTCCACCGGCGATCAGTGTGCGTGTCTTCATGACGGCGACGACGTTAGATGGCCTGGTAACGCTTGTCAGGCGTCGCCTTTGACAAGGACAGTTGGGGACAAAAAGGTGACCGATGTGAGTGCGTGTGGCCGTCGCGAACAGCCGACAACGAGCGTTCCCGCAGGTGCGTGATATCGTCATGGTTCGCGAGGAGCGACGCGCAGACGAGAATGGTCGAGCCCCTGAAGAACCCCCCGGACGACGCCGGTAGCGGGGTTTTCGAAGAGTTCCGCGCGTCGACGATCTAACATTCCGAAGCTCCCGCCTCACCGCGGAGCTGGCGCGCACGAGAGACGCGCGCGAGCGGTTCCTTCGCGAGGTGCGCGTGCAGGGACGTCTCGAGCACCCCGCGATCGTGCCCGTGTACGACACGGGCATCGACGCCCAAGGCCGGCTCTTCTTCTCGATGAAGCGCATCTCCGGTCAGACCCTGGAGGCGATCCTCTCTTCCCTGTCGAAGAATGACCCCGACGCGGTCGCGAAGTGGTCGCTCGCGAAGCTGCTCGGCGTGTTCCGTCACGTGTGTCTCGCGGTCGACTACGCGCACTCGCGCGGCGTCGTGCACCGCGACCTCAAACCGGCAAACGTGATGGTCGGAGACTATGGCGAGGTGTACGTGCTCGACTGGGGCGTCGCGAAGGTGCTCTCGGAGCTCCAGCTCCGTGGCCCGACGACGTCCATCGGCGTGACGACGCTGCACGGGGAGATCCTCGGCACGCCGGGTTACATGGCGCCCGAGCAGCTCGGCAACGCCGTCGCGGCGGACGAGCGCTCGGACGTCTACTCGCTCGGCGCGATGCTGTTTCAGATCCTCACCCTCGAGTCGTTGCACACCGGTCAGACCGGGCAGGAGCTCCTCCGCTCGACGCGGCGCGGAGCCGACGCGCGAGCACGCTCTCGCGCCCCGGCTCGCGACGTCCCGCCAGAGCTCGAGGCGGCCTGCGTCCGCGCCACGTCGATCGACGCCGCGAAGCGTTTTCAGCGGGTCCACGAGCTCACCGAGGCCGTGGAGCGCTACGCCGAGGGAGATCGCGATCTCGAGCTTCGCCGGCGCCTCGCGCAGCAGCACACCGAATCGGCCGAGGCGGCCGCGATGCTCGCACTCGCGGGCGGCCCGAACGCGAACGCCGAGCGCGTCCGCGCCCTCGGAGAGGCCGGCAGAGCGTTCGCACTGGATCCGAACGCATCGGGTGCGCTCGAGACGATCGTGAAGCTCCTTCAATCGCCGCCGGACGAGCTCCCGCGCGAAGTGCAGAAGGAGATTGAGCGCGAGGAGACGCGGGTCTGGGCGTACGCGGCGCAGGGTGCGGCCTACGTCTACGCCGGCTTTCTTCTTCTCTGCGGCGCGATCTGCTTCATGCACGTGCGGAGCTGGACCGGCATGCTGTCGATCGTCGTACCGCTCTTCCTCGCGTTCGCCGGCTGTGCCCACGCGTTCCGCGTCAAGGGGCACTCCGCCGCCGCGAGGTTCTTCCGGATCCCGGTGCTCGTCGCCGCGGCGATGGCCATCGCCGGCGTATCCGGGTTGACCGGCGCGATGATCCTGGTCCCTACCCTCGCCATCGGCGTCGCTGCCCGGCGGCGGCCTCTGGCTGAAGCCGGGTCTCCAGCGTCGGGTGAACCTGCTCGCAAACGCGTGCGCCGTCGTCGTTCCGTTCGTCCTCGAGTGGGCCGGGATTCTTCCCAGGGTCTACGACTTTCACGACGGCCTGGTCACCGTCGTCCCGTGGATCGCGACGTTCACCGAAATGCAGGCGCGCCTCGCGCTGATGGCGGCGAGCGTCGGGGCTCTCGTGGGCACGACGCTCTTCGTCTATCACGCGACCGACATCGTCAACTCGATGCGGCTCCGGCTCGCGCTCCAGGGCTGGCAGCTCCGGCAGCTCGCCAGGGTCCGCGTGCGCGCCGAGCAGAGCTCCGGCGCGCCGGACTCCACGAGCAACGCACCGCGAGAATAGCGCCGGGCGGGTTCACGCGGTGATGAAGGCGATCGCGTCCTCGGCGTGCGCCTCGACCACGCCGGCGAGCGTCTCGAAGAGATGGCTCGAGCCGACCAGGTCGAGCTTCGCCTCCGCTTCGAGGATGAGTCCGCCGACGATCGTACCGTCCTCGGAGCCTCGCAGAGCGATCATGCGATAGCCCGCGACGGTGACCGTCTCGCCGACGAGCACCGAGTGCACGTGGTGAGTCGATTCCGCTCGGTCGTTCTCGCGTGCGACGTCCACCCAGCAACCGAGCTCGGTCACGGCGGCGCGCGGGGCCTCGGCGTTCGTGCTGGACCAGAGCAGCCGTGGCTCGCCCTCCGTGGCGAGGTACACGTACGCGCGCTTCGCCTTCGTGTGGCGCATGACCAGGGCGACGGCCGCCTCCAGTGTGTCGTTGCCGGCGCTCGGTATCGTGATATCGAGCGCTGCGGCGGCGATCGGCGTCGCGAGCACCGAGCCGGAGAGGCTGCCGAACGCGGAGACCGTGTTCTGGGTCGGTGCATGGCGATCGACCGACGGACGCACGGCCGACGTCATTGTGGGGCTGCGCTCGCACTGGGCGATGAGCACCGGATTTCTCGTGCTGCGGAAGCGCCGGACCATCTCCGCGCGGTGGATCTCCGCGACGGCGCTGTCTCCCGATCGCTCCGCGACTTCCATCCGTGCCTGGTGAAGGAGCCCGACGAGGAGAGGGTTCGTCTCGTCCCCGTGCTTCTCGAGGAGGTCGTCGAGCAACGCGGCACCTCGCGCCGGATTGCCGAGGCCGGACTCCGCGAGCGCCAGCTGGCGTTGCGCTTCCAGAAAATGGGCGACGTAGGCGTGATCCGCTGGGAGCATGTTCGACACGACCTCGGTCGCCACCTCTCGCGCGCGTTCATGGGCGCCCTCGGCGTTGAGCGCTCTGGCGAAGTACGCGCGAGTCGTCTCCCAACCGACTCGGCCGCGGATCGGAAAGCCCGGCAGGACCTTCTCGTAGCGCGCGATGGCCTCCGTCGCGTTGCCGCGCAGCATCAGATAGGCTGCGTTCGCAACCTCGGCCTGCCACTTGAGCGCCGGGACCTCCCGCGAGCGGCGCTCGAGCTGGAAGTGGCGGCGACGCGCCGCGAGGGCATCGCTCGCGAGGACATCGGCGTTCAAGAGGAGCGCGGGCCAGAACACCTCCGTCTGCCACGTTTGAGCGCCCTGAATCGCGTTGAGCTCGACCTGTTCGACGTATTTTTTCACCTCGACCGACTCACCCCGGAGGGCGTGATAGAGGATGCGGACCTGGTCGGCGCTCACGGACCACGCCTTGACGCCGAGGCTCTCCATCTGTCGAGCTCGCTCGAGAGCGCGGTCCCCGAAGCAGTAGCAATCGAGGATCCCGATGGTGAAATGGACGCCGCCCAGGAGCGCCTTGGCTCGTGACTCTCCGATCGCGTTCGCGCAGGAAGGGTCCTCGAATCGTGCGAATGCGCGCTCCCAGATCACTCGCGATGCGCTCTCGGCGCCGCCGATCATCGACTCCTCCGCGGCGGCGAACAGGTAGACCGCGTGGGCAAAGTGCTCCTCGCCGAAGAGGGTGAGCGCGCGGGCGGCCCGGGCCAGCTCGGTCACGGCACCGTGATCGAGACACGTCCCGTAGACGGCCACGCAGGCCGGCACCATACCGATCGTCGCAGCGATCGCGGTCTTCAGATCGTAGCCGATTCCTTCGGGGGCGTGCTTCGCGATGCCCGCGGCACCGGCGCCGAGCCCCCGTTTCAGCGCCTCCTCCGTTCCGAGCTCGGGCGCAAGCTCGGCGGCGTGAGCGAGACCGGTGATCCTGAGGCCGATGTCGATTGCACGCTGCCCGTATTCCAGCAAAAATTGCCAGTTCGCGGAGTAGTACGCGAGCGGCATCAGCGGGAAGAGCAGCGCGGCGATCTCGTATTCGGATCGCCCTTGCCGGTCGTAGGCGCGGACCAGGTCGCAGAGCGCGCGGACCAGCCGATCCGGGTTCAGGTGCATCCCTGCGCCGGCGGCGAACTCGCGCGCCGCGGTCAAGAGGATCCGTGCGCCGCGCGGCTCTTCTCCGGCGTCGATGAGATGCAGTGCCGCCTCGACGCGCTCGGTGACGCCGCCGTCCTCGAACGCGAGCAGCGCTTCGGCGGCCCGTAGCCGGCTCATTCGCCGGGCTTCGGGTTCCATGCGCGACAGGAGCGCCTCCCGCACCGCTTCGTGACGGAATCGGTACGAGTCGCCCTCGCTCACGAGCACCTGCTCGGCGAGCAGCTCGTCGAGGACGGCATAGGCTCGGCCCTCGCCGGGCAGATCGCACACCGCGAGCGCGACGGCGAGCGGCACGGCGCCCGCGTGCACGGCGAGCGTCCGAGCGAGCGCCACCGCGTCGGCGCCGAGCTCCGACAGCCGCGCCGCGACGAGCTCCTCGGCGCGCGCCGGCATCTCGCCCTCGGCAACGTCGAAGGGGAGCACCCAGGTGCCACCCTCGTACGTCGCGATCTTCTTCTTCACCATGAGCTCCGCGAGCTCGATGAACTGTCGAGGAACGCCGCCGCTCCGCTCGAAGAGGAGGCTCGCGACGCGGCCGGCGTTGGTGACCTCGCCGAAGAGGCCGCTCGCGAGGAGCTCGCACGCCGCCGCGTCGAGCCCCGGTAGCTTGAGACGTGGAGCACGGTCGCGGAAGATCCTCACCGCGTCCGGAGCTTCGACGGTGTTGCCGGTGCGGAGCGTCGCCATGACGAAGAGTCGCGCGGTGCGGCTCTCGCGTCCGAGAGACACGAGGAACGACGCCGAGTCGTCGTCCGCCGCATGCAAGTTGTCGACGCACACGAGCAGCGTCCGCTCGGCGCTCACCGCGAGAAACCACGCGCGGAGCGCGGCGTGCAGGCGCATTCGCTTGTCCGCGAGCTCGGCCATCGTCGTCCCCGATTCGACGGCGCCGAAGACGTCGGCGAGCTCCGGCGCGAGCCTCCGTAACAGCGTGACGTGCGGCTCCGCAGCACGACGAGCGACTTCCGGGCACGCGTCGAGGAGTCGCCTGACGAGTACGACGGCGACGCCGAAGCTCGCACGCGACGATTCTGCGTCGGCCCTCAGGGTAACCGTGCCCTTCAAGGTACCGGCCAGGCAAAGCTCGCTGGCGAGCCGTGTCTTGCCGATCCCGGCGGTGCCCTCGATGAGCAGTTCGCCACCCTTCCCTGCGAGCGCCTGCTCGATGCGCCCGACGACCCAGTCGAGCTGGGTGCCGCGCCCGACTACCGGGCTCGAGAGAAAATAGCTCTGCTGGGCCGGCTCGTGGAGCTCGGGCGGAAGCTCGCCGATGACGGTCAGGCGATCGATCACAGCCGCGGCCGTCTCGGGCCTTCCGAGCGGATCCTGACTCAGCATCGACGTGATGAGCCGCTCGAGCTCCCTGGGGACGTCGGACGCAAGCGCCGAAGGCGGCACCAGCGGCGTTCTCCAGAGCCTCGGGAGGTCGCTCACGTCCCGCGCCGGGTACGGGGGCCGCCCGGTCAAACAGAAATACCCGACGGCACCCAGCGAGTAGAGATCCGTACGCAGATCGAGGCCGAGGTCCTGCAGAACCTCGGGAGCCATGAACGGCGGAGTGCCGATGACCTCAGCGCTCGAGCCGAACGACGCGAGCGCGCCGAAGTCGAGGAGGCGCGCGGTGCCGTCGGAGGTCAACACGATGTTTCGAGGACTCACGTCGCGGTGCACGAGGCGCTGTGCGTGCAAGAGTGCGAGCGACGAGGCCACGTCGCGAAGATGACGGCAAACATCGGCGTAGGGGAGCTGACGGAGCTCCGCGAGGCTCTGCCCTTCGAGGAGCTCCATCGTGTAGAAGGGCCCCTCGGACGCGAGGCCGTAATCGTACACCTCGATGATGCGCGGGTGCTTCAGGCGGACCAGCGTCCGGTACTCACGCTCGAAGAGCGCCGCCATCGCCTTGGCTCGTGCGCCAGCCTTCACGGCCAGAAGCTGCTTCAGCGCGACGGTGCGGTTCGATACCTGATCCCGCGCTCTATAAACGACCCCCGCTCCCCCCGAGCCGAGGCGTGCGAGGATCTCGTAACGGTCGGCGATCACGGGCGGAGCGGAGTCTTGGGGGTCGACGGACACTTGTGCTCGAGCTTACTCGTCGCGATTGGAGCGCGCACCGGTTCGCACGCGCTCTCTATCCTGTCTGCGCGCCGCCATGGCTCCGGCGACAGATATCTCACCAACGAGTAGTCTGTAGGTCCGCGGTGGCGCAGTGAAGACATGATAGGTTTCTCGGATCCGGATGCCGTCATCGGTCTCGACGCGACGACCGAGAACGGGGTGGAGGGCATTGGTGCTCGCGAGTGTGTTCCCGGGCGTCGCGGTGCTCACACTCGGGGGATGCGGCCGTATCGGCTACCAGCAGCTCGACAGGACCTCCCCCGGCGACGGCTCGGCCGGTAGAACGGAACGAGGCGGTTCTCCGCCGGACGCGAGCCTCGAAACCGGAGGCGGCGGAACGACCAGTGCCGGCGGCACGGGAACTGGCGGCACGGAAACCGGCGGTAGCGGGCTCGGCGGCACTGGTGCCGGCGGCTCTGACGCCGCGACCTCGAGCGTCACCGAGTACTGGCTGGGCGGGACCGATCTCGACGGTGAGGGCCAGTGGATGTGGCTCGACACGACGCGCTTCTGGTCCGGCGCGGTCACCGGCAAGGCGCTCGCCTATTCCCACTTCGCAACCACGTCACCGCAGGCGGGAACGCCGCCAACTGCCTGCACGTCGCGGCAAACGGCGAATGGATCGACGCCGACTGCACGACGGCGTTCCCTTACGTCTGCCAGCGCGTCGTGCCGTGAGCGACCGTCGCCCCGACCATCGGCCGACGGTCGCAGCGTCGTCCTGACGGAATTCCGCACGAATTTGAGGCGATCCAGGGCAGAGCGGCGTCGAGCACGGTGTTTGCTCGGGGGCGGTCATGGCGCTTCACACGATGCTTGGCTCGGGACGACGGTACGCGTCCACTCTGGTGGTCGTTGCAGTATGCGGATGCACCTTCGAGACGACGGACGGCAGCCACGACGGAGGTAACGGGACCGGCACCGGCGGGGTGCCCGACGGCACCGGCGGCGCGGGCGGATCGGCACCCGCGACGGGCGGAGCCTCGAGCGCCGGAGGAGCCGCGGCGAGCGCCGGCGGCAGCGATGCGCACCCCGCCGACGCCTCGACACCCGACGGCGGAGCAACTCCGCTCGCCGACGACTGCAACGCGACGGAAGCGCATCCCAACGAGACGCGGGAGACGGCGACGCCGTTCACGCTCGGGCGGACCGTCCACGCCTGCCTGCAGAGCTACGGCGACAACGACTTCTACCAGTTCACGTCTCCGGCGAGCCCCGTCCAGGGCGGCGTCGTGGCCGTCGACATCACCGACGTCGGGGCGCAGGGCTCCGTCGAGGTCGCCGTCCAGACCGCAACCGACAACGGCACGCTGACCGGGCCCGTCGGCTACCATGGAGACGCGGGACAGAATGTGAGCTTCTGGCTCGCGGCCGCCCCGAGCGCGACGTTCCGCATCAACGTCCACTACTATCTCTCTTCGCCGACGGAGACGCCCTACACGCTCCGGATGCGGTACATCGGCGTGCCCGACGATCACGAGCCGAACGACACTCGCAGCACCGCGACGAGCATCCAGGCAGGCCAGGCCGTGACCGGCTACTTCTTCAGCGGCTTCGAGACAGCCTCCGAGAGCGTTCCATGGGACGACTGGTACAAGGTGAGTTTGCCCGCCGGGACGGCGCACATTGCCCTGACCGATCTCGCCGAAGACCTCCAGGGCAACATCGAGCTCCAGGACTCGAACGGTCAGCACGTGACCAAGGGCGCCAGCGTGAGCAACGGCGCGAGCGTCACGGTCACAGCAACCGTCACCGCAGGCGACTACTACGTCCAGGTCACCCCCGCGGTCACCTACAACATCATGGGCAGCGGCCAGAAAGTCCCGACCTTCGCCACGACGCCGTACACGCTCACGGCCACGGCGCAGTAGCGGCGCCCGCGCCCTCTCTCGTCTTTTTTTCGCGGTCCTGTCGATCTGGGGCGGGCTCGAGCGACCTTGGTGCATGACCCTCCCCCTCTGGACGCTCTTCGTCGCCGTTTTCCTGCCTTATGTGTGGTTTTCTATCGCGAATCCGCTGCGTAAGGCGGAGTTCGGCGTGCTCGACAATCGTCACCCCAGGCTCCAGGAGGCGAAGCAGACGGGGATGGGCGCCCGTGCCAACGCCGCGTCTCTGAACGCCTTCGAGGCGCTCGCGATCTACACGCCGGCCGTGCTCGTGGCGCACGTCCTTTCGCCGGAGTCGGCGCTGGCCCCGAAGCTCGCCGTCGCGTGGCTCGTCCTCCGCGTCGCCCACGGCGCTTTCTATGTCGCCGATAAGCCCGCAGGGCGGACGGCGAGCTTCGCTCTCGCGACGCTGTGCGCCGTCGCTCTGTTCCTGGTCGGCGCGCACGTGCTGTGATCTCGTGCGTCCGTGTAGGTGCGCGCTTGCCGTGAGCGCGCGAGGCAAGCTCGTGCCGTCGAAAGAGCGAAGTGTACGCGGCGTTCACACGATGACCTGAGTCGTACTCGGTCGCACCGTGTGTTCGCCGCGCCATCTAGTGACCCTTGCCTGCAGATCCCGTATATTTTGGGGTTTGTGCGCGTGACGGAGAGCACGAAAGAGGGTCGGAACGAATGACGGCAGAAGCAATCGCGGATGGGCGCTCCGCGTCGCCTCAACGCATCGGCGCGCGCTACGACGTCCACGAGGTCCTCGGTCGCGGCGGCATGGCCGTCGTGTATCGCGCGACGGACACCATGGACGGCCGGCAAGTGGCGCTGAAGCAGCTCACCCTGCCGCCGAGACCGCGAGAGGCGGCCCTCGCTGCGTCGCTCTTCGAGCGCGAGTTCCACACGCTCGCCGAGCTTTCACATCCGCGCATCATCGAGGTCTACGACTACGGCATCGCCCCCGACGGCGCGTACTACACGATGGAGCTCCTCGACGGCGGGGATCTCCGCGATCGCTCGCCGGTGCCATGGCGAGAGGCGTGTGCACTCAGTTACGAGATCTGCTCGTCGCTAGCGCTCATCCATTCACGACGCCTCGTGCATCGCGACATCAGCCCGCGCAACGTCCGCTGCACGACGGACGGGCGAGCGAAGCTCATCGACTTCGGCGCGATGGTCCCGATGGGCCAGCGCGGCGCCGTCGTCGGCACCCCCGCCTTCGTGTCTCCGGAGGTGATCCACGGGACGGCGCTCGACGCGCGCTCGGATCTGTTCTCGTTCGGCGCGACCCTCTACTTCGCGCTCACCGGGCGCCCCGCTTACCCGGCTCGCGACTTCACGCAGCTCGGCGAGGTGTGGGCAACGAAACCCGTTCCCCCGTCGGAGCTCGTCGCCGGCGTCCCTCCGGCTCTCGACGCGCTCGTCTCGTCCCTCCTCAGTCTCGAGCCGTCGCTCCGCCCGCAGACGGCGTTCGACGTGATGCATCGGCTCTCGGCGATCGCCGGCCTCGCTCGCGCCGAGCCGGAGGGCGTCACTCGTGCGTACCTCACGGCGCCGGTCGTGGTCGGACGCCAGCGCGCCTTCAGGATCTTGCGCGCCCACATGGCGCGTGCGCTGCGCGGCCGCGGCAAGAGCGTGCTGCTCCTCGGCGCGCCGGGCGTCGGTCGTTCCCGCATGCTCGACGCGTTCAGCCTGGACGCGAAGACCCGTGGCGCGACCGTGCTTCGCGCCGGCACCAAGACGAGCGGCAGCGAGCCGTTCGCGCTCGCGCAAGCAATCGCCGAGGAGCTCGTGCGCGCCGCTCCGGACACGGCGCTCGAGGCCGCGTCGATCGAAGGCGTGCAAGAGACGCTCTTCGAGGCCGAGCCGAGTCACGTCGGGAGCGTCGAGCGCGCGAGGCCGCGCCTCGTTCATTTCGCCGACGCCGGCAAGGGCTCGCGTACGCTACAAGACGCGCTCTCGAGCTGGCTTCTCCGTGTCGGTCGCGAGCATCCCGTGGTGCTCGCTGTGGACGACGTCGAGCGCATCGATGCGCCGTCGGGCGCGCTCCTTGCCACGCTCGGGAGTCAGGTGAGCGGACGTCGCCTCATGGTCGTCGCCACCGGGGACGCGACCGCGAATCGCGGTCCCGAGAGCCTGCTCGGCGTGCTCGAGCACCGCAGCACGACGCTCACGCTCGACGCCCTCACGCTCGGCGAGACCGAGGAGCTCCTCAGGTCCGTCTTCGGTGACGTTCCGGGCGTCGCAGCCGTTAGCGAAGGCATCCATCGAATCTCGGCCGGTAATCCGCGCGCGTGCATGGATCTCGCGCAGCACCTCGTCGACACCGGAAAGGTCCGCTACGACGCCGGCACCTGGACCTTGCCCGAGCGGCTCGACGCGACGGACTTGCCGGGAACCGCCGAGGCCGCGATCCGCGCGCGCATCAGGAACCTGAGCCCGCTGTCGCGGTTCCTCGCCGAGGCTCAGGCGCTCTCGCTGACGAGCTCCCTGGAGCGGCAAAAGTACGCGCTTCTCTGTCCGGACGAGCCCGCGGGTCGCGTCGAGCGCGCCGTCACCGAGCTCCTCGCGCAGCAGATCTTCACGACCGACGGCCGGGTCTGTGCTCTGGCGCACGAGGGCTGGGCCGCCGCTCTTCGCGCGCCGCTCTCTCCGGCAGAGAAGAGCGAGCGACACCGTGCGCTCGTCGGCATGTTCGAGGCCACGCCGGGGCTCGAGCTCGTTCATCACCTGCTCGGTGCCGGCGCTCGGGCCGCGGCGCTCGACAGCCTCGCTGAGCTCCTGACCCGCGCAGGCGACGGCTTCGGCCTGCACGAGCTGTCGCCATTGTCGACGGTGCTCATGGCGACGATCCTCGAGGACGCGCTCGGCGCGAGCGTCGCGCTCGAGCGTCACCCGCGTGAGACGCACGAGCTACGACGCTGGGTGACGTCGCTTGCGCCGGCGTCCGAGGATGCATTCCACACCCGTTGCTCGCCGGCCTGGCTCGAGCAGCTCGTTCGCGACTCCGGTCTCGCGCGATGGCGCGAGCTCGAGGACATCGCTGATCCCGCCGAGCGGCGAGGTCTGGCGCTCGGCGCGGCGTACCGGGCTTACGGTGAAGCGCCGGAAGCGACGCGAGTCTACCCACCCGACGAGGCCATCAAGGGGCTCGTCCAGTACGTCGTCTTCTCGATCGCCGTCGGCTCCCGCGCACACGACGCGGTGCTGATCGCGTCGTTGCCCGAGCTGCTCGAACCCTTCGTCGCGCTGTCACCCGCCGTCGATGCGATCTGGAACAACGCGCTCGCGACGGCGGACTACACGAGCAACGCACGCCCCGAGGCCGCGCGCGAGCGCTGGCTGAAGGTGCACGCGCACCTCGAGAAGTTCACCGAGGCGGAGCTCCCGTACGTCGGCGCGATCCGGCGCGCGATCGAGTCGGGCATCGGCTCGGCCGAAGCGCTGATGGGGCTCGCCACCGCGACCGAGTGGGCCGAGCGCCTCGAGCAGGACAACTTGCAGGACATCAATGCGCTCTATCTCCGCCGCGCGATCCGTCTCGAGGTCGGAGACTGGGCGGGCGCCGAGCGGTTCCGCAAGCAGGCCGAGCTCCTCGCGCTGCGCGCACACACCCGGCAGATGTTCTCGAATGCGTACATGCTCGAGCTCACCGCACACGCGATGGCGAGAGATCTGACCGGGCTCAAGCAGGTGCTCGACCGCATCGCGCCCCTGACCGCGTGCTCACCGAGCTGGGTCGCCGTCCATCGTCTCGGCGAGGGCCAGTTCCATTTCATCTGTGGCGATTACGAGCGCGCCCTCGAAGCGTTCGATCAGGTCCTCGCGCTCACCACGCCGGAGCCCGGCGGTCCCCCGCGCGCGCTCACCGCATTTCCACAAGCTGCGGCCGGCCGCGCCGAGACCCTCATCGAGCTCGGTCGCGTCGCGGAGGCAAAGGCGGAAGCCGAGCGCGCTCTCGCTGTCTGCGCGGACTCGAAGATAACCGTGCTCTCGCATGTCATCGCACGGGCACTCGCCCTCGCCGAGGCGAAGTCCGGCGATCACGCGGGCGGCAGCCGGCGACTCGAAGAGCTCATCCGCGAGCAGACCGCGCTCGGCGTGACCGGTCTTCACCTCGGAGCGTCCTACGAAGCGCGAGCACGGATCGCGATCTGGGCCCTCGACGCGCCGTCGATCGAGCACTTCGGTCGCCTCACGGCGCGCGAATACCGGCACGGCCAGGCCTCGCCGCTCGCTGCCCGGTATCAGCGCTTGCTCGAAGAATCGCGCGCTGCGGTCGCACGCGGCCTGCCGAACCTGTGGGAGCTCGACCCGACCCGCGTCGAGCAGCAGAGCTCGCGGAACGCCTCCATCACGTCGATCGTCAGCCGTACCCTGGAAGGCGCCGAGCCGCTCGGTGAGCGCGCTTCCCGCGCCCTCCGACTCCTCTGTGGCGACAAGGCATCCGTGGAAGCGCATCTCTACCTCTGCGGGGACACTGGATTGTCGCTGGCCGCGTCGCAGAACACCGCTGCGCCTCCCGAGGGCCTGCGGGATCACCTGAACGAGTACCTCGCGCGCGAGCTGCGCGACGACGACGACGAGACGGCAATGGTCAGTGAGCTTCCGGACCCGTTCGTCACCGCTTCCGCCGCGTTCCGTGACCCGAAAGGCCGCCGCTATTGCCCGGTGTGCCTCGTCGCCAGCGTCGAGGGCACGACCCGCTACGCCGGCATCGCCGTCATGGTCGCCCCCGAGGCCAGCGCCCACCAGATAGACGCCACGATCGCCTCCGCCGTGGCCGCGCATCTCATCGACGTCGGGGACGCGGCAGGCATCACCTCCGTGGGCTGAGCCGAGTCCGCGAGAGCGCGCCGGCGGTGTGATCACATCGGGGCATTCCGGGCCAGTTGTTCCCGGCGACGTCGCGACTGACGCCGGGGAGCAACCAGGAACAACGGCGGCGGCTGCCGACCGGCGCGCCCGGGCGCGCCTCGCCCGGTTACGTCCATTCTTCAGGAGGCGACAGCATTCGCATTAGAGCTCTCCGATTGCGCCGGCCCTTCAAAAGGACGATAAGAACGGCCATCGGCGGGCGCTTCTCGCGCTCACGAGCACGACACTCGGAAAGCACTCATTCGCATGAACCGCGGAACCTTGCTTCGCTTCGTTTGCACCCTTTTCATGGTCGGAGGGAGCGTCATCGCCCTCGACTCTTGCAGCAGTGACGGGAGCGTCATTCGCAACGGCAAGGGCCACAACGGAGGCGGTAGCTCGCTCGACGCTTCGGCGGACGGCCCCGCCGTCGGCGTCATCCATTTCGATGCTGGGGGCGTCGCGCGAGGGAACGACTGCAAACCGAAGACGTGCGCCGATCTCGGCTACGGCTGCGGTCCGAACTCGGACGGCTGCGGGAACGTCATCCAGTGCGGCACTTGCTCGGGCAACGACTACTGCGGTGGCGGCGGCTACAGCATGTGCGGCAACCCCCTCGCCCTCCCCGACGGCGCGGTGAAGTCGACGTGCGTGCCGAAGACGTGCGCGGACTTCCCGTCGAAGACCTGCGGGCAGCAGAGCGACGGCTGCGGAAGCCTCACCGACGACTGCGCCACGTGCAAGACGGGCTTCTGCGGCGGCGGCGGGCCGAGCCTCTGCGGCACCGGCGCGACCGGCGGCATGAGCGGCGCCGACGGCTCCATCTGCGTCCCGAAGACGTGCGCCGACTATCCGACGGGCACCTGCGGCAAGCAGAGCGACGGCTGCGGCGCGCTCACGCCGGACTGCACGACCTGCAAGAACCCGGAATTCTGCGGCGGTGACATCGCGCACCCGAACACCTGCGGCGGCAACAACGGCCTCGGTGTCGACGGCGGTCCGGCGAAGACCCCCTGTTCGCCGAAGGCCTGCTCCGATTTCCCGACCGGCACCTGCGGCGTGCAGGGCGACGGCTGCGGAGGTCAGACGCCGAACTGCAGCGCCTGTACGAGTCCCGCGTTCTGCGGCGGTGGCGGCAAGAGCCTCTGCGGCACCGGCACCGGTACCGGTCCCGGCGGCGGAACCTGTACGCCGAAGACGTGCGCGGCTTACCCGGGCACCTGCGGGCAGCAGAGCAACGGCTGCGGCGGCCTCACGCCGAACTGCGGGACCTGCACGAACCCGACGTTCTGTGGCGGTGGCGGCAAGGCCGGCGTGTGCGGCGGCAACAACGGCAAGCAGGCAGACGGCGGCGTGGTTTCTCACTGCGTCCCCGCGACGTGTCAGAGCCTCGGTTACACCTGCGGCCAGGCCGCAGACGGCTGCGGCGGCGTCATCGGACCCTGTGGTCCGGCCTGCGTTGCGCCGGAGGTCTGCGGCGGTGCTCCCGGCAAGCCGAACCAGTGCGGCTCGAGCATTCCGTGCACCGGCCTTTGCCTCCAGCAGCCGACCTGCACCGGCGGCGTCACGACGACCCTGACCGGGACGGTTCGCGCCGGCCTCCAGGAGAGCGCCGTCAACGGCAACAAGGTCTTCTACGTCCCGCAGGGCACGACGCCGGATCCGGTGCCGGGCGTCCTCGTGTACGTGCCGAACTCGGCGCTGACGCCGTTCGCCAACGATCCGACGAAGCCCCAGGTCGAGTGCAGCCAGTGCGGCTCGGACGTCTCCGGCGCTCCGCTCGTCACCACCACGACGGACTTCAACGGCAAGTTCACCTTGCAGAACGTGCCCGTCAGCAAGAACGCCGCTGACACGATCCCCGTCGTGATCCAGCTCGGTCACTGGCGCCGCGTCTTCCACTTCGCGGTCACCAAGTCGTGCGCGCCGAACGCCGCACCCCAGGACCTGAACTTCCCCTCGACGTCCACCGAGGGCGACATCCCGCTCACCGCGATCTCGACCGGTTCGTACGATCCGATCGAGTGCGTCCTTCTCAAGATGGGCGTCGCGCAGCAGGAGTTCACGAGCCTGCCCACCTGGAAGGCCGAGGCCGCGGCAGGAACGACGCCGAAGCCCGGTCGTGTTCACGTCTACACGGCGACCGCGGGCAACGGCGGCAACGCGAACCCGGGCTCCGTCCTCGCGCCGCAGCAGGACGAGTCGGTGCTCATGGGCACCGGCAACGCCGGCGGCCCCGCGAACGGCACGTACATGATGTACGACCAGATCCTCTTGCCGTGCTGGGGCGACGCCGTCCAGAAGACGGGCTCCGAGCTCGCGAACCTCGGATACTACGGCGACCACGGCGGTCACTTCTTCGCGACGCACTACAGCTATTCGTGGCTCAACGCGAACACGAACAGTGCGCTCTCCTCGATCGCCAACTGGGACCCGAAGGCGAATCAGAACGATTTCCCGACGGCGAACGGCATTCCGTTCACCGGCAACGTGAGCACGGCCGTGCCGGTCACGGTGCCGGCGACCAACCCCGGCACGTTCGTGAAGTGGCTGAACCTCGTCGGTGCTCTGGCGAACGGCAACCCCGCCGGCGCGCCGCCCGCGGCTCCGACGGTGACGCTCACCGCGGCCCGCCACGACGTCGACAGCGTGCGCGGCCCGTCGGTGGACTGGATCGACGGCACCGATCCGGCGCCGAAGGCCGGCTCGGCGAGCCAGATGCAGCTCCACTTCACGTTCGACATGCCGATCGCGACGGGCAACACGACGCCCACCCAGTGCGGCCACGGCATCTTCAGCGACTTCCACGTGAACAGCGTCACGCGCTCGAACGGCACGATGTTCCCGAACGAGTGCAGCGACCGCGCCGTGATGGATTCGCAGCAGAAGATCCTCGAATACATGATCTTCGATCTGGCGTCGTGCGTGCCCCCGCCGCCGACGTCGTCGTGCACGCCGAAGAAGTGCTCGGATCTACCGGCGGGCACCTGCGGGCAGCAGGGTGACGGCTGCGGCGGTCTCACCGCCAACTGCGGCTCTTGCCCGACGGGCCAGGTCTGCGGCGGTGCCGGCACTCCGAACAAGTGCGGCAACGGCGGCGGCGGCTCCTGCACGCCGACGACCTGCGCGGCCTTCGCCGGCTCGTGCGGGCAGCAGAGCGACGGCTGCGGCGGCGTCACGGCAAACTGCACCTGCCCCGCCGGTCAGACCTGCGGCGGCGGTGGCGTTGGCGGCAAGTGCGGCACGCCGAACCAGAGCACCTGCACGAAGCTCACGTGCGCGGCGTACCCCGCCGGCACCTGCGGCGAGCAGAGCGACGGCTGCGGCGGCCTCACCGCCGACTGCAACCCGTGCCCGACGGGCCAGACCTGCGGCGGCTGCGGCGTCCCCGGCCAGTGCTGCACGCCTCCCATCACGACGTGCATGGCCCAGCCCTGCCCCGCGAGCGTCGAATGCGGACCGTCCAGTGACGGCTGCGGCGGCGTCATCGCTAGCTGCGGAACCTGCACGCCTCCCGAGACGTGCGGCGGCGGCGGTGACCCCGGCAAGTGCGGTGGCTCGAGCAGCTGCAAACCGCAGACGTGCTCCGATCAGGGCCTCTCGTGCGGTCCTGCCGGCGACGGTTGCGGCAATCTCATTCAGAGCTGCGGCAAGTGCACGCCTCCCGACACCTGCGGCGGCGCCGGCAAGCCGGGCGAGTGCGGCCACACCGTGCAGTGCGTCCCGAAGACCTGCCAGGATCTGAACATCACCTGCGGCCCGGCCGGTGACGGTTGCGGCGGCCTCATCCCGACCTGCGGCACCTGCAACCCGCCCCAGACCTGCGGCGGCGGCGGCACTCCGGGTCAGTGCGGCGGCGGCGGCATCAAGTAACGACGGATACACGCCGGAGCCCGCGCTCCGGCTTCGTCGTTGCGTCGGTCTTGTCGAGCATCGTGAGGAGCGCCGTCGGGATCGTCCCCGTCAGCGCGGAAGCGTCGAACTGGCAGCTGACGAAGGAGCCCGCCGTCGTCGTCACCGAGCTCGACGTCACGGTACGGAGGTTGAACGCGATCTTCCCGGCGGAAGCACCGGTCCAGGCGAACACGAGGTCCTTCTCGGCGTCGACGGTGAGCGCGCCAGCAGGGAGTAGGGGAGCCGTGAGCGTGACGGGCGTCGGCGCGACGAGGTTTTCGGCGAACGGAGGGACGTCCGGTCGGAGCGCGGGCGTCGCTCGAGTCCGCTCCACCCTCGTCACCCGACGACACCAGCGACGACGAGCGCAGCAACGAAACGCATCGTAGAAACATACCGCGGTCCCGCGGCGCCCGCATGTTGCTGGAGCAAGCGACGGGATGTACAGTGATGTACAGATGCCGATCCGACTTCCGACGACCGTCACCATGAGCGAAGCGCGCGCCTCATTTGCGGCAGTGCTCGATCGCGTCGAACAGGGCGACCCGGTTCGGGTCACGCGAGCGGGGAAGCCCGTAGCCGTGATCGTATCCCTCGATCAATATCGAGAAGGCGAGCTGGGTGCCGGCAGCGCCACCAAAGCGTTTCGCTCGTTCATGAAAAACCTCGATCAGCGAGCGCTGAAGGGGCCGGATCCCTGGCGGGGAACACGCGATGAGACGCCCGGGCGAGACTTCCGTTGGTAGCGCTCAGGTACCTGCTCGACTCGAGCATCCTGTCCGAACCCGTGCGTCCGCGCCCGTCCGCCTCGGTCGTCGAGCGACTCGGAGCTACCCTGGACGAGTGCGGAACGGCGTCCACCGTCTTGCACGAGCTGGAGTTCGGTGTCGCTCGTATGCCTGCATCACGCCGGAAAGCGGTACTGACCGAATACCTCGAACGAGTGGTGGCCCGGTTGCCGGTGCTGCCGTACGACGCCGGTGCCGCTCGATAGCACGCGCGCGAACGCGCGAGGCTCTCGAAACGCGGCCGGCCTCCGGCTTTCGTCGACGGCCAGATCGCTGCGGTTGCGAACGTGCACGGCCTCATTCTGGTGACGAGAAACGTGGCGGACTTCACTGCGTTCGAAGGAGTGACGGTCGAGAACTGGTTCTCGTGATGGTAACGCAGTCGCGACGAGGGCCTGAACGCCGACGCTGGGCCTGAGCGGCTAGCTGCGTTCGTCCATACGAATAGCTTTCGAGGCAAGGTCTAGTCTTTGAACTTGCGGGCGCTTCCAGCGTACCGGGGTCGGTGCAACCGTTCCGCCCGTGGCACCTTCTTTCCGGAACCTCGACCGCGGCCCGTCAAAACTACAGAGCAGCGTGATGCTCGGCCTCGGCTGCCTCGCAAGTGGCGCCTTGGGTTGTTCTTCTGACTCGTCCGGCAACCACGCCGTCGGTGGTGGTGGCGCTAGCGGCACTAGCTTCGTCGGCCCCTCGAGTGGCGGCGCGGGCACCAGTCCAGGCGGCGCCACCGGCGGCGGTGCGACGCCGTCTGCAGGCGGCGCTTCGAGCGGCGCCGGCGGGAGCAACGTCGGCGCTGGCGGCGCGACGGCATCCGGCGGAGCCGTCGCGGGTGGTGGCGGCACGTCGGCAAGCAGCGGCGGCAACGTCAGTGTCGGCGGCGGCGGCGCCGCGAACGGGACGGGCGGAACCGCGGGCTCGAGCGGCGGCTCGATGAGCAGCGACGGCGGAGCGCCATCGACGACGCCGAAGCTCGATCCGGGAACGGGACCGTGGACGGCCGTCATGCCGGCCGACGTTGCGACCGCTTGCAAGCTCGATCAGGCGAAGCTCATGGCGGCAGAGACGACGCTGAACGTGCCGTGGGCCGTCTTCCGCTACGGCAAGCTCTGTTATCAGCACAACGCGACGAACTTCGCTCCTGCTGAGGCGTGGTCGACGACGAAGACGCTGGGCGCCACCGTGGCGGGCGTCGTCGCGTACCAGACCCGCAACATGAAGCACACCGGCGTGAAGACCGGCCCCTTCAGCGACCAGGATCGCGTCGATCAGTGGCTCACCACGTTCAGCTACAACAAGGAAGCGCACGTGGCGCACGTCATGGCGATGGTCGCGCAGAACACCGACCTCTCCAACGGGAAGAAGACGATGACGTACGACACGGTCGGCACGACGCAGATCAACTCGATCAGCGACATGCTGAACGCCGCCATCTCTCAGGACACGACCACCCTGACGGCCAACCTCGAGACGTTCACCCAGAAGTTCGTCTACACGCCGCTCGGCATGAAGAACTCCGTCTGGTCGACGGGCTCCCCCACGAAGACGTTCGCGTATACGTGGAGCACCGACCTCATGGACATGGCGCGCGTCGGGACGCTGCTCATGCACGGGGGCATGTGGAACGGCACCCGGATCCTCGACGCGGACTGGATCTACAAGATGACCCATCCGTCATTCGAGGACGCGAACACGGGCTACGGATATCTGACGTGGCTCAATTCAGCCTCGAATTACACGTTCGGCGGCCTGACAGCCTCCATCCAGCCGGGCGCGAACGGCAAGTATCAGGGCGCGTACTCGCCCGGGCCCTGCGCACCGCTCGCGATCTTCAACACGCACCCCCACGGTCTCTCGGACTCCCCGGACTGCAACTACAGCGCGCCCTACGCGTGCGCGCCGCAGAAATACGACGTCGGCGTCTTCAACGCGGTCGGCTACATGGGCCAGATCATCCAGGTGCACCCCGGTCTCGATCTCGTCCTCGTCGCGCGCAACGTCGAACCGGGATCCATCGGTGCCGACGCCACCAAGACCGTCTGGGACGCCATCCGTCCCGCCGTCATCGCCGGCGACCCGACCTACAAGGGCGACGAGACGGCCTTCTGCAAGGACTACGGCGCGAACGCCTACGCGCCGGATCTATAGAGCGAGGCTTCGCGCCGAGGCGAGCGCGACAGATCTGCACGAGCGATCACTTTTGCACCGCTTCGCCGGACGAAGCGGCGACGAAGCCGCGGCCGACCGGCTGGTGTGGGATTTGCTTTGGCTTCCCGCATTCCCTTGAACTTCCGTCGCACGATCGGAGTGACGCTTCATGGTCGCACGCGCAGGGCTTGAGTCTTTAGGACGACTCGTTTCGCTTGCCTTATTTCTTACCGTCGCTGGGTGCAGTGACACTCACGACTCGTCGGGGGGCGACGCGACACCCGACGGCGCCACCGGCGGGCAGCCGGGCACGGGCGGTAGCGGCGGTAACGCGAGCGACGCCGCTCCCCCCGGCACCACGACCCCACCGCCTTTCTCGGTGGACGCCTCGACGGGCGGCAACCACGGGACGAAGGACGCCGGGAGCGGCGGAGCCGGTGGCCGCGGCGGGAGCACCTCCCCGCCGCCCGATGCGTCGGCGGACGCTTCGACGGGCATCCCCGTCACCACGGACGGCGGGCGCGACGGCTCGTCACCCGATTCGTCCCCGGACGGCGCAACGGCCACGACGGCGACCCAGCTCGTGCCGGGTTCGGTGTCGATCGTCGGTCTGACCACCGACGGCTGGGCCGTCTTCCGTGACGGGGACGCGCTGCGCGCCGCGCACCTGAGCGTCCCCGGCGAGACCAAGGACGTCGCGGCAAAGGCGGGGAGCGTCGTCATCCGCGGCAAGGTCGTGTTCAACTGGGCGAACGTCGATTACGTCGCCAACGTCGGGGATCTGTCGGTCTGGAGCGCGGATGCGGGCGCTCACGTCATCGGCTCGACCCAGTACGCCGAAGGGCTCATCGCGGCGAGCGACGACGGCGGCACGCTCGCCTACACGACGAACCTGACGGCGACGACGATGGACGTCGTGCTCGCTCCCGCCGATCTTTCGTCGTCCCAGATCGTGCTCAAGGCCGCAGGTCGCGGCTCCGACACGACCTGCACGTCGAGCATTGGCTTCGTCGGCGCCCGGTTCTTCACGGGGTCATGCGCCGCCGGAGCCCGCTCCGGCACTCTCCAGCGCTTTGCCCACGGCGCGACCGGCTGGCAACCGACGGTGCTCGCGACGAGCGCCCTCCCCGCGTGGTCCGCCGACGCCACCGGCGAGAAGGTATTCTACCAATCAGATGCCTACGCCGGTGAGTACGCGGCGAACGGGCAGTCGTACCCGATCGACACGGGAGTCAGCACCGGAACCATGCTGCCCGACGGCTCTGCGGTTCTGTACTCCGTCAGTGATCAGCTGCGTCGCACGGCGCTCGCCACCATCAACCCCGTCGCGATCGTGACGACCGGGTACTCGCAGCCCATCGGGTTCAGCGCGAGCTTCCACTTCGCGCTCTATTCCACCAAGGTCGTCTACGGCAGCGGGACCCAGCGCGACCTGCGGCTCGCGACGACAGACGGATTCAATCCGTCGCCCCTGGTGCTCGTTCCACAACCCACGGCGACGCTCGCGCGGTCGAGCATCACCGCCGACGAGAAGTTCGTGCTCTATCTCACCGACGTGACGCCGACCGGTGGCAACCTGCACGTCGTCACCGTGACCGGCACCGAGCGGGCGGTGTTCCCCGGCGTCGTCGACGCGGCCGCGACGAAAGGGGGCACGATCGTCTTCACCGACGGCTCGAGCGATCCCAATCAATACCCCGTCGTCGCCGATCTGAAGTCCGTCGATCTCGAGCAAGGTGTCACACCCCGGCTCCTCGAGGCCAAGGTCGTCGACGGCAAAGCCTTCCAGCTCGACGCCCCGGGGACGCACGTCGTGTACATACGCTCCGGCATCGGTCGGACGCTGGCGTCGCCGACACCGGGCTCTTCGTCAAGACGCTACAGTGAACGACGATCGCCGAACGCGGCGGTGCGGGGCCGCCTCCGTCTTTTCCCCGACCCGTCCGGCAATGCGAATGGCCAGAGTCGCGGCGGCGAGTGCGAGTAGCTGACGGCCGCCGGAGTCGAGGAAGAACGAGTAGAACGCCGTCGCTGGGTCGAGCACGCCGAGCTTGCTGCGGATCCCGATGGTGATCGTCGAGGCGGCGTCGTGGGCGGACAGCGCGAAGGCGAACAGCGGGCCCAGCATCATCGCTGCGGCCCGCTCGCGGCGTGATCGATACGCCCACGCCGCGACGGCGGAAATGGCGAGCAGCGGGCCCACGAGCATCAGGTCGCCGTTGGCTGCGACGGTCGCGTGAACACGGCGCTCCCCGACGGGGCGCCGTGGATCGGTGAAGACGACTCGCGCCGTCAGGTGGTGACCTTCGGACGAGATCTGGCGCACCTCGACGTCGGTTCCGAGCCCGACTCCGAGCTTCACGAACGGCGCGACGGCTTCGCCGAGCGGGCGCTCCCAGACCACCGCGACGATCGCCAGCGCGACGTAGATCGCTGCGAACCGCAGCGCGAACGAGGTGATCCTGCGTCGTTCCATGGAGCGAGCGACGGCTCAACCCGGAGCGGTCGCGCCTTCCCTCGAGCGCACGAGCAGCACCGTGACGAAGGCCAGCCCGAGCAGGATCGTTCCCCATTCCGTGAGCGTGGGCACGTTGCCGGCGCCGACGCCCGAGCCCGACAGGGTGATGTCCACGGTCCCGGCGTTCGAGGCGACGCCGAAGGTCGTGGACATGTGACCCGGCGTGTCGGGCGAGAACGTGATCAGCAGCGTGCAGCTATTTCCGGCGGTGAGCGTCGGCGTGAGGCTCGCGCAGGTCCCGAGAGCGAGGGCGAACTCGGTCGACTGATGGCCAGCGAGGGTGATGCCGCTCACGACGAGATCCGCCGTGCCGGGGTTCGAGACGATGAACGTCTTCTGGAGCGTCGCGCCCACGGTGACGGCCGAGAAACCGCCGATGCTCGGGCTGACGGAGATGGCGGGCGCCGGACACGCCGTCGTCGTGAAGGTCTGATCGACGTCGTGAGCGCCGGCGACGACCACCGCCCAGTGATACGTCGTACCGCACGCGAGCCCGCTGATCGGAACGGACGCGACGTTGCCGTTGTAGAACGGCGGCACGTTGTTCGCACCGGTGCTGCCCGCCGCCGTGGAGCCGTAGGAGCTCGTGAGGCCGTAGTCGAACGTCGCCGTCCACCTGAGGGAGCTCGTGCTGTTCAGATGCGCGTTCAGCGAGCTGACGCCGGTCATCGACACGCCGCTCACGGACTCGCCCGAGTAGAAGACAGCGGCGGCAGCGTCGCGTGCCATCGACGCGATGAAGGCGACGGCGCCGAGGACGAGACCCGACTTCTTCGCGATGCAACTCATGACACTGCTCGTTTTCATGGATTTTCAGCCCGGCGCGGGAGAGGAACGAACCCGCGCGTCCCGAGCGCGAGGAGCATGACCGCGACGACGATGATCGCCGTCTGGCCGACGATCACGTGCATGGCCTCGAAGCGTGCAGGCCAGTAGCGCACGCAGAACCAGAGCCCCGCGACCCGCCCGAGGTTGCACAGGTAAAGAATGAACACGCCCGTCACACAGCCTGCGACCGTTCGCTTCCAGCTCGTCCGGACGGCGAGCATCCCGGCGACGAACATCAACATCACATCGACGCCCTCGCACCCCTGCGCGACCCTGACGTAGGCGAGCGAAGACTGGATGCGATCCCCGTGCGCCTGCACGTGCTCGGCCGGCGCGAGCAAGGCCACGAGACGAGCCGCAGGGCGGACCGTCATGACGCCGTTCACGAACGGTCCGAGCTTCTGCCGGAACGCATACTCCGAGAGCGTGAACAGCATGAACGCGAGAAGGAACGTGACGATCGCCACGCTCCCCCGCGAACGGGATCCGCTCAGCGCTCGGCCAGCCACGCCGCTACCGCCGCTGCTTTCGATCACGACGTCCCCGGGAACGGATCCTTCGCTTCATCCTTGAACACCTGCCGCAGCCGGGCATTTTCACGCCGGCCACAACACTTCGTTTTCATTGATGATGCCGGCTACACTGCGGTGACCGTGACCGACCCCATCCCCGCCGAAGAAGACGCGCTGCTCGCACGCGTGCGGAAGAGCCTCGGGCGTGCGCGAGCGCCGGCTCCCATCGTGTCGCCGGCAGCGGGCGATGTCGGTCCCGCACCGCTCGGCTACGACGATCGGCTCGTGGCGCTCCGTGACGAGATCGGCGAGGCGCGACTCGAGGATGTCCCCCAGCTCGTGGCGGAGATGGAGCGCCTCCGTCAGGTGTCGCTCGCGCGCCTGGACCCCGCGGCAATGCTCATCGATCCGCATTCGCCGTATTTCGGCCATCTGCGGCTTCGTGAAGCGCGACCCGGGCGGGGCGTCGTCGAGCGCGACGTGCTCATCGGGCGGGCGACGTTCTTCGATCACGAGAACCGGATCAGCATCGTCGACTGGCGCAATGCGCCCGTGAGCCAGCTTTTCTACCGCTACGCCGAGGGCGACGAATACGAAGAGCGGCTAGGCGAGCGCGACGTCGAGGGGGAAGTCGTGATCCGTCGGATCCTCACCATCGACGGCGGCACGCTGCTGCGCATCACGAGCCCGCAGGGGCTCTGGGTTCGTCGCCGTGGTGCGGACGCCGTCTGGGAGAGGGCCGAGGCGCACGTGTACGAGCTCTCGGGCGGCGAGCTGACGAGCGTGCAGCCGTCGCGGTCACAGGCCCGCGGCGTGCTCGGCGCGTCTCCAGACGGCCCACAGTCGCTGAATCGCCACCTGCCGGAGATCGCCGCGCTCATCGACCCGCACCAGTTCGAGCTCATCACGTCGCGCGACGCCGGCGTGGTGATCCTTCAAGGTGGCGCGGGCAGCGGCAAGACGACGGTGGGCCTGCACCGCCTCGGGTTTCTCGCGTACACATTTCCAACGAAATTTCCGCCGCGCAGCCTCATGGTCGTGACCTACGGCGTGGCGCTGTCGGCGTACATCGGCGAGCTCTTGCCGTCGCTCGGCGTCACCGGTGTGCGCGTGTCGACCTTCGGTGACTGGGCGGAGCACGAGCTCCGTTCGGGCCTTCCCTGGCTCCGTGCCAAGGTGCTCGACGAGAGCACGCCGGAGGTGACCCGCGTGAAGAGCCACCCTGCCCTGCTCCACGAAGTGGATCGACTCGCCGGCGCGCACACCGGGAAGCCGAGCGCGACGGCCATCCTCGAAGTGTGGGGAGATCTGCTCACCGATCTTCCGCGTCTCACCGCGCTCCTCACCGGCAACGTCGAGGCGGCGCTGCCGGCGCGTGACGTCGTCGAAGCGCACCGCCAGATGGTCGAGCGGGTGACGGCCGTCATGGCGCGCGATCCGCGCGAATATTCCGGCAAGAGCCCGCACAAGAAGAAGCGCAAGAAGGTTCGCCCCGCGCGGGAGTCCCTCGACGAGGAGAGCGCGATCGACATCGGTCTGCCGCGAAACACCGGGGAGCGAACCGTCGACGATCAGAACCCGGAGGGGCTACGTCGCCTGGAAGGCGCGCGCGCCGGAGAAGAGGACGACCAGAATATCCGCGGGAAGACCGGAGTGGACGGCCTTCGCGTCGATGACGAACGCGCGCTCCTCGACCTCGACGACGTCGCGATCCTCCTCCGCGTGAAGATGATGATGAGCGGCGTGAAGGCACCCTTCGCGCACCTCTTCGTCGACGAGGCGCAAGATCTGTCGCCCATGAAGCTCTCGGTGCTCATCGGTCACGCCGCGGGCGCGGGCGGCAAACCGTCCATAACGCTGGCCGGAGATACCTCGCAGAAGCTCTTCCTCGACAACGGATTCGGGGACTGGGCGACGGTCCTCCGTCATCTCGGGTTGTCGCACGCGGCGGTCGAGCCGCTGCGCATCGCGTACCGGTCGACGGCCGAGATTCTCGCGCTGGCGCGGGCCGCCATGGGCCCCCTCGCCGACGCCGTCGCGCCCGAGGCCAAGCGACGGGGCGCGCCCGTCGAGGGGTTCCGCTTCTCGGGCGCAGGAGCCGCGGTGGCGTTTCTCGCCGAGGCGCTGCGCGATCTCTCGGCGCGCGAACCGCGGGCAACCGTCGTGCTGATCGCCCGCTATCCCGAGCAAGCCGACCGGTATTACCAGGGCCTCTCGCGCGCGGAGGTGCCGTCACTTCGCCGCGTGCGTGCACAGAACTTCGGTTTTCGTCCGGGCATCGAGGTGACCGACGTCCGCCAGGTGAAGGGACTCGAGTTCGACTACGTGGTGATGCTCGACGTGAACGCGAGCAGCTACGCCCTCGACGACGAGTCCCGTCACCTCTTCCACATCGGCGCCACCCGCGCCGCGCACCAGCTCTGGCTGGTAGCGACGGGAACCCCGTCGCCATTCCTGTCCGGAGAGCTCTTTCACGGGTGACGCCGGGCTGCGCTAGCGCCCCTTCATTGCACCTGGCAGCGCGCGAACGTGATGGGCGTCTGGTGGAGCGGCGGATTCACGGTACCGTCGCCGATCGGGCCGTCACCCCAGCACGACAATGAGCCGTTCTGAAGCTGCGCGCACGCTCCCAGATCGCCGGCGATGAGCGACTGAACGCCGTTCAGCCCCGTCACCGGTCTCGGTGCGTAGCGATCCGTCGTCGTTCCGTCGCCGAGCTTCCCTTCCGCCCTGTTTTCGCCGAAGCACTCGACGTGTCCCGTCTCGAGGAGCGCGCAGGTGTACCTCAAGCCGCATCCAACGCTCTTCACCGGCGCGTGAATCGTCCCGCAGTCGGGCCCCGTGCAATCGGTCTTCAGCAGCGTGGCCAGTGCGGCATGGCTCGAATAGAACATCGACAGATTCCCCTGGCCGAGCTGTCCGGCGCTGTTGTTGCCCCAGCAGAACAGATTGCCCTGGGACACCGCGCAAGCGTGCTCCTGCCCGGTCGAGAGGGCCGTGACGTTCATGAGTCGCGTGCCGGTGGCCCCCACACCGCTGACGAGCACCGGCTGTGGCGTTGCGCTCGATGCCGTCGCGGCTGAACCGTCGACACCGTCGCCGAGCGTGTCCGCCGCGTTGCTACCCCAGCAATCGACGCCACCGTCCTGAAGGAGCGCGCAGGCGTAGCGCCCGCTCGTCACGGCCACTTGCCGGACTGGAGGGAGACCCTGGATCTTGGTCACGTTCGGACTGAACTCCGAAACCGGCGCGCCGGTGCCGAGCTCGCCCACGTCGTTCTCCCCCCAGCAGTAGACGTTGCTGTCCTGACCCAGGACACAAGTATTGTCCCATCCCGAGGAGATCTGGACGGCGACGACTTCACCAGCAGCCGTATTCGGACCAAAACCGGGGATCTGCCCGACGCCATGCAACCTCGGGGGGCTTTGAGCTCCGCCGTTGGGGCCGAGCTGGCCGTTGAAGTTACTGCCTCCCCAGCACGACACGGCCCCTTGCGCGGTGATCCCGCATCCGAAGTCGGATCCCATCGAGACACCGGCCATTGGCATCGTTCCGAACGTACACGTCGGTGTGAGGTACTGATTCGTATCGATGACTCCGGTGCTGGAATTGAACTTATCCTCTGCCTCCTTGTTCATTCCCCAGCACTCGAGCGTGCCAGCTACGATCCCGCAAGCGTTGTCTCGGCCAATCCCTGCGAACGATATGGACGTCGGCGGCAATGGAGTTGCTGGCGTGAGCGTGGCGAGCTGATCGAGCAACGTGCACGTCGGGCTACCGAGCCCCGTCGCAAGGTCGTAGCCAGGTACGGCGTTGAAGCCCGCCGCGGGTACGGGGCTGGTGGCGAACGTGCTGTCTACGAACCCGTGGATGTTGGCCACGGGCGGGATATTGCCCGCCACCACGTCGTTGAAGGCCGCGGTAGCGAGCGCACCGCCGGCTCTCTCGATGGCGTAGAGCGTCGGGTTGGCGAACCCGACAGGTGCGACATGCCGCGCCGCCGAGGCCTGGTTCGTCAGCGCCAGAAATCCGGCAAACATCGGCGCTGCAGCGCTCGTTCCGCCGGTGGCGCCGAGGGTGCTCGGGGCGCCGATGTTGTTCGTGTAAACGATCTCGATCTTGTTCCCCGACAGGAGCGAGACGTCTGGCACATTTCTGTAGGTGTTCGACGCACCGTTGAGCGCGTTCGCCATGCCGAGCTGATAGGCCGGCATCGACACCGGCGTATGGAACGTGGGGTTGAATATCCCCTCCGATGCCGGGCCGAGGAAGCCACCGCCGCCGGAGTACCCGAGGGACGACCACGCCACTTCGGAGGGTCTGATCCCGGTACCAAAGGCCGACAGCACCGTGCCGCCGACGACCGTCGCGCTGTAAGATCGCAGGTCGCCCGGGTTGACCGTATACGCTCCGCCGTCCCCGGATGCCTCCACGAACGATTGACCCTGCGCCCCCATTGCGTCGACGTAGTGGCGAATCTCCGCGGTGGTGTGAGTGAACCACGACGAGCTCACCTGATTCGCGAGCGGAACCCCGTTCGGCGGATGAACGATGTCGTGGAACATCCGTGCCTGCAGGTCGATGCCAAATTGGCTCGACGACGGCGCCTGGTAGATGACGATCTGTGCGCCGGGCGCGATCGCGTCGGCGACATCCACATCCAGCGGGGCCTCCATGGCTCCGACGGGATCCGCGAAGGGATGGTAATATTGAGAAATTATGGAATCGACATGGATATTGCGAATGACCAGTGAAGGACCGCGGGGGATCCCCATGATGTCCGAATATCGAAGATAATCGGGGGCATTGAACCCCTCGAATTCGACCAGGGCAATCGCTTGCCCGGTTCCGTCGAGCGTCGTGTCGCAGCTCGAGAAGTATGCGTTCCTCATATCCTTCGCCGAGTACGCCCCCCCGTCTCCAGTGCCGGGTGCTTCGGTCGGGAAGCCCGGCTTTTGCACATAAAACCCATCCGTTCCGGATACCTGGAGCACCGACACCGACAGATTCAGTGATGGCTCTCGATCGATTGCGTAGAACTGGCTTCCGTCGGGACGCTGGTAATAGTTGAATTGCGCGTTGGTCGCCCTGCCGAGCTGCGCTGCGGTCCCCGTGATCTCGAGGAGCTCGTGATCGGGATACTCGTAGATCGACAGGCCCTGCGAGAGTGCGAACGCCTTTGCTGCGTCATAGGTGGCCTGACTCGGCGCGTAGTGCGTGGCGTATTGTGCCGGAGTCAGATACTGGCGATATCGGGGGTGCGTGGGATCCGAGACCTGCTTGGCAAAGTCTTCCAGCGCCGGGAAGTCGGTGGGTTGCTGGACGGGTAACGCAATTCCTAGTGTCAACGGCGTGGAGTCCGGCACGGGGCCGACGATGGGCGCCGCGGCGATCTCCGGCGTGACGTAGCCGCTGAGCTGCTGGGAGCCGGCTGGCTGCTGGCTCTGGGGCGTGAGGCCCGACTGGAACGTCAGGGTGGCGTTGTTGCCAACCGTGACGAAGAAGCCGGCGAACACTCCCGTCGCGTTCACGCCGCTTCCGAGCGACAGCGTGGCACGTGGGGCGTTCACGAGCGCGACGACCGTCGTGTTCGCGCCGAACGAGACGGCGGGCTGGCCGCTCACGTCGCTCGCCGACACGGAGATCGTCAGGGACGCTGCGGGTTGTCCCGACGCAGAGACGACTGCAGAGGTACCGGTGCTGAAGGCGCCCGCGACGCGAACGTCAGCGACGCCGGGCATCGCGAGCAACTGCGCTCCGTTGCCCATCCTGACGCTGGCGAACGAGTACGTCCCAGGGTTGAGGTTCAAGATGCCGTTGACCGTCAGAATTCCGTAGTTGCCCGGGCTCAGGGTCTGCGTTTGCCCGGCGGCGACGGTGACGGCGGCTGTACCGGGCGTCGCGGGAGAAGCGAGCGGGAGGCGGGGCATCCCGTGGGGATACGAGCTCAGGGTGCCTGCAGTGGCGCCGTTGTCCTGGGCGTGGTCGCTGTTCACGTCGCCCACGATGGATTGCGCAGCGAGCGTCACAGACGGCGACATGAGGCGATGCGTCGGATCGAGGTTGTCCGAGGCGCCCACGATGAGCTGCGTACCGACGCTCGCGGGTGCGACCGACGCCACGCCGATGTCGCCTCCCAGCGTATGCACACCCGTGCCGAACGTGACCCGCTGATTTCCGTAGACGAGGAGCTTTTCGATGGGACTCGCCGCGGTCGACGAGCTGCCGGCCTGATAGTGGCGAAGGATCTGAGCCGGAGTCAGCACTGTGTTGTAGACGGCCGGCTCGTCGATGAGGCCTTGCCACCCGAGTGCGAGCCATCCCTTCCCGATCCAGAGCGGGGCCGTGCCGGCGTTGATGGTGGTGGGCGCGTTCGTGAGTGGCGCCGAGGCCGCCAGGACCCCGTCGAGGTATAGATTCATCAGCGTGCCCCCACCGCCGTAGGTCGCCACGATGTGGTGGTACACGCCGGCGGAGGGAAGCGGAATGCCGATCCGCGTGCCGTTGTTGCTACCCTGGTTCACCCAGAAGTAGAGCTTGCCACTGTAGTAATAGATCCCATAACCGTCGTGCATGTCAGCGGTGCTCTTGTGGAACAGCGACGAGTACGTCTGGTAGAGCCCCCCGGGCGTCATCGTGAACCAGCACTCGAGGGACAGCTGGGGTCCGGACTGGTACGCCTGGTGCGGAATCGAGACCCAGGTGCTCTGGCCTGGGGGCGAGTGCGCGGGATTGTGGCTGTTGGAGAGGTAAAAGAGTGCGGCTCGGTCCGTCGATGCGGGAAGCGCGCCGGGTTGATTCAGGGTGGCGAGGGGGCTGTCGTCGAACGTTGCCACGTACTGCCCATTCGTGGCGGGGCTCACCTCGTCGTGAGCCAAGTTACCGGTGTTCGGCAAAAGCTCGCCGAGGCGCCAGTAGCCCTTGGCCCCGTCGTTCAAGACGGTCGCGCGGTAGTCAGCGGCAATCGTCGATGCTTGATCGACGACCCCGACGCTGGTGGCGACATTTTTCGGCGCGCCATTCTTCCCGTCGCCATTCCGCGACGACGGAGCCGCGCCGCAGCTCAGGCAGAGAATCGGCGCAAGCGCGGCGAGTCGTCGCATCGCGCGCGAGCGCGACACGTCGAACGAGGTCAGATCGAAGATCCCACGGCAAAGTACTGATCGCATTGGGCCGCGCCCATCGCAGGTTTCATGCCATAAAAGATATCGCTGAAATTCCGCATCACCAGGCGAATAACCGCCGAGCTGCTGCCATGAATGGCCGAATGCGACTGCCAGATCCGGCAGCGTCGGCCAGATCCGGCAGCGGTCGAGCGGAGCGATCCGAACTGGTCACGACGGCACTCGCGTGCCCGTATCGCGTCGCGGACTCCGTGCGTGTCAATGGCAACACGACGAAGTTCTTTCGACGGCTTCCGAGGTCGACCTGAACTGCGGGCCTGGAACTTGCTTTGGGAGGCCGGCCATGGCTTCTTTACCCCGCGATGTCGTCACGACCAGGGACAGCGGCTTCGAGTCGCTCAAGCGTCCAGAGGGGTGGACGCGGAAGGCCGTCATCGCTGCCCTCGTCGCGCTGGGCACTTTCGCTGCGGCGTGGCTTCTGATCCGGCTTCTGCCGGTCCTCCTGGTATTCGTCGGAGCGCTGTTCCTCATCGGCACTCTCAATCCGATCGTCGAGTGGGTCGAAGGGCGCGGGGTGAAGCGAAATGTCGCAGTCGGCGTCGTGTTCGGCGGGTTGCTCGTGGTCGTCCTCGGGGGGCTCGTTGGGACCGCCGCTCCCCTCATCGTTCAGGTGAGCAAGCTCTTCGAGCAGGCTCCACGCATTCGCGACCAGCTCGCTGAGCTCCTCGGGCGTTCGCACTACACGGCGTCGCTCGTCGAGCGGGTGAAGCAGGCCAAAGGCATCTCCGAAGATCAGCTCTCCGCGGCCTTCGTCTTCTCGGCGCATGCGGCGGAGATCGTCGGCTACACCGTGAGCTCGGTCTTCATTGCGCTCTATCTCATGCTCGATCGGGACCGCGCTCGCGGCGCGCTGTATGCCTTCGTCGCGCGACGGCATCACATGAAGCTCACGCGGGTGCTGATGCGCCTCGAGCAGATCGTCGGCGGCTACATCCGCGGACAGGTCATCACCTCCGTGTTGATGACCGTGTTCACGCTCACGCTGCTCATCATCGCAGGCGTCGACGCCGCGCTGCCGATCGCTCTGTTCGCCGGGCTCGCCGACGTGCTCCCTTACATCGGCGTCTTTCTCTCGGTCGGACCCGCGGTGCTCGCTACGATCGCGAGCGGCGCCGTCTGGACCTTCGTCGTCCTCGGGACGATGCTCGCCTACGAGGAGCTCGAGAGCCGGCTCATCGTCCCCAAGGTGTACGGCAACGCGCTTCGTCTGCCCTCGTGGGTCGTCCTCGTCGCGCTCCTCGGTGGAGGCGTGCTCGGCGGAATCTTCGGCGCCATCGTCGCGCTGCCCGTCGCTGCCGCCATCGTCATGCTCGTCGAAGAGCTCGTCCCTCGCCTTCCCGGCGAGACCCCCACGCCCGAGCAAGAGGCCGAACGTGCCCGTCTCGAAGACGCGCAGTCCGACTATGACCACCGCACCGAAGGCATGCCAGCCCGCCAATCCGCCGCAATAGCCTTCGAGCTCCTCGACGGCGCGTATCACTGACGCTCGGAGCGGCGGGTGGTAGCTTCAGGCTGCCCCATGCCCGCTCCGGACCTCGACGCCGAGACGGATGGCGACCTCGCTGCGGTCGTCCTCGCGGCGCTCGATGGCGAGGAGCCCGGGGCGTGCCTGGAAGCCGCGGTGCGCGCGCTGCGCTACCGTGGCCTCGCGAACCCGGACGGCGCGGGCGGAGCCTGGCTCCGCCTCCAGCGAGGCGCACGCGAGCTCACCCTCTGCGCAGAGCGCGGTGTCGAGCCGCCCGCCCCGCCGACACAGGCGCTCCTCGAACGAGCTCTCGGAGCGGCGCTCTCGCGTGCCGCCGAGCACGACGATTGCCAGAAGCTCAGCGAGCGCATGGAGATGCTCCAGGCCGCGTCGTTCGAGGGGATCTTCATCCACGACGAGGGCGTCGTGATCGATTGCAACGAGCGCCTGTGCGAGATCCTCGGCTACAGCCGCGACGAGATGCTCGATCCCATCAGCATGCAGCGCGGTGTCGCCCCCGAAGAGCTCGCCTACGCCCAGGAGCGGGTGCGGCAGCGGTTCGAGGGCGAGTACCTGCTCACGTGCGTGCGAAAAGACGGCTCGCGATTCCGCGCCGAGTTCTGCACCAAGCAGACGCGCCTCGGGGAACGGCCGCTTCGCGTCGTCGCGCTGCGTGACGTCACCGCGCGTGAGCGCACCGCAGAGCTCCTTCGCGAGAGCGAGACGCGCCTGCGGCAGATCCTCGAGGCGACGTTCGATGCGGTCGTCAGCACACGCGACGGCGACGTGGTCGACGTCAGCGAGAGCGCGGAGCGGTTCTACGGCCTGAGTCGCGAGCAGCTCCTCGGCACGCCGGTGCTCGACAGGGTCGCACCAACCGGCCGCGAGGACGTGTCGCGCCGCATCCAGGAACGGACGGTCGGCGTCTACGAGACGGAGGTCTTCGCCGCCGGTGGCGAGATCGTGCCGGTGATGGTCGTGACGGTGATGTCGACGCTCGACGGCGAGCCGGTGCGCGTCGCCGCCCTCCGCGACCTGCGGGAGTCACGGCGCCTGGAGCACGAGCGCCGGCAACTCGTGCTCCAGGTCGAGCGGAGCCAGCGGCTCGAGTCCCTGGGCGTCCTTGCGAGCGGGATCGCCCACGACTTCAACAACCTGCTCGTCGGTGTGCTGGGCGGTGCGGAGGCTCTGCTCGGCAGCCTGAAGGATCCCGACGACCGCGAGATGGCGCGGGCGATCCGCACCGCGGGCCAGCGCGCGGCCAGCTTGACGAAGCAGATGCTCGCTTACGCCGGGCGGCGCAGCTTGAGCGAGATCGAGCCGGTGGATCTCGCGGAGCTCTGGGAAGAGCTCCGCACCCTGCTCGGCGCCGCGCTCTCGAAGAAGGCGCACATCGAGCTCACGTTTGCGCCGGGCAGCGTCGTACTCGGCGAACGCGCCACCCTGATGCAGGTGTTCATGAACCTTCTGACCAACGCGAGCGACGCGCTCGAAGACAGGTCGGGACGGATCACCGTGACGACCGAGCGACCGAGCGACATCGACTCTCGCTGGAGTGCCGCGCTCGGTGGGACGGTGCACTCCGGCGGCTGGGTCCTGGCGCGAGTGACCGACACCGGCAGGGGGATGGACGAGGCGACGCAGCAGCGCATCTTCGAGCCGTTCTTCTCGACGAAGCCGCGCGGGCACGGGCTCGGCCTCGGGTCGTGTCTCGGGATCGTCAAGGCTCACGGCGGCGCGATACTCGTCGAGAGCACTCCGGGAATGGGCAGCACGTTCTCGGTGCTCCTGCCCGCGACGGAGCTTCGCTCGAGTATCGAACCTCATGCCCCGAGGGCCGCCATCCCTTGCCACGTGCTCGTCATCGACGACGAGCCGCTGGTCCGGGCGCACGTGCGACGTCTGCTCGAGCGACATGGCTTCACCGTGGACGACGCCGCTGGCGGGAACGACGGGCTCGCCGCCGTCCACGGCGTGCAGCCCGACGTCGTGCTGATGGACATGATGATGCCCGATCTCGACGGGGTCGAAGTCGTGCGTCGCCTCCGCGCGTCTGGCGTGAACGTGCCGGTCGTCCTTTGCTCCGGCAACCTCGACGCCGCACGCGAGCGCGGCCTCGAACCCGGCATGGTCCAAGGCACGCTGCAGAAGCCCTTTCAGCCCGACGAGCTGCTCGAGGCGCTAGACCGTGCCCGGGACGGCCGGGTTACGACGAGCCAATAGGCGCGCCCTCAGGCGGGCGGGGCGTACAGGCTCTTGCACCCGAGAGTGACGTTCACCTGGGGGGCGGAGCCGGCAGCCGTCGGATCGAGTCCACCATCGGGGACCTGGATCGACTTGCACGCGGACGGACACATGAGGATCTGCGTCGGCTTGTCGTTGTTGTCGTAGTACCAGCCCTTGGAGTTGGTGCTGCTGCACTTGTCGAGGGAATCGACGCGGTACACCTGCTCCTTCACGCCCATGTTGCTCGTGAAGTTGACGTTGACCTTGTCCTTGTCGAACACGACGCCGGTCCCCGCCATCGCATTGGGATCGCTCGGGAGCTTGTACTCGCAAGAGAGCTTGGTCGTGATGATCTTGGTCATCGTCATGGTCTGGGTGATGGTCTGGCGGATCATGTTCAGCTCGTCGGTGAGCTGCTTTGCCGGGTCCTGCGTGACGTCGACGATCAGCGCCTTGTTCGTCCCGCCAGCGGCGGCGACCGTGTCGAGGTCGGGGACGTTCGGCGGATTCGGATCGATGTTGCACGTCGTCCCCGGACTGGTGACGCCGATCACGAACGTCCGTATTCCCATTCCGCCGTTCCATCCCATCGCCGCCGCGGTGGCGACGTCGGCCACGGCCCCGCAGGCGTTCGGCTGCCCGTCGGTGACGAGAATCACCGCAACGACGTCGTTCGGGTGGCTCATCTTCCACGAGAGCGCATGATTGACGGCGCCCGTCAGCGCCGGCGGGGTCGGCGTGTTCGTGCTCGGCATGTGCGCGTTCAGCGAGCTCACGATGGGAGCGGCGTTCGTCGGCAGCGGCCCGATCTCCACGTCGGGCTTCGCGTACGTCATCGGATCGCAGGACGCGAAGAGTGAGTCTCCGAAATAGCCGATGCCCACATTGAAGGGCGGCATCGCGGGGACGGATTGCACCCAGGTGCTGAGTGGCGTCTTGACGGCGTCCCATCGATCTGCCGGCGCCGCGCCAGCCATCCCGCCCATCCCAGCCATCCCACCCGTCCCTCCACCGGGTGCGGGCACCGCGCAGGTCATCGACAGCGATTGATCCCACATGATGTAGAGATCGATGGGCTGCGGCACGTCGGTCGTCACCGTGGTGGTCTTCGTCTGCTGCTCGGCGGAAAACGGGAGCTCACCGCATGAGCCGTCGGGACCGGCCCCCATGTCCTTCGGTCGCGGGATGCCGGGATCGAAGCCGCCACCGATGCCGGTGGTTGAGCCCGTGCTGGTCGAGAAACCGGCGGCGCCCGTCGTTGCCCCGCTGCCCATCACGGTGCTGGGCGCGCCCGCGGAACCCGAGCCGCCGGCAGTGGGCCCAGGGTTCGGAGCAGCGCCCGTTTTCGCCGAGCACGCGACCAGCTCCCAGACCACTACGAAAGACGCGACAGCACCCCACGCCAACCGGGTCGTGTTCATTTGATTCGCCGCTCCTCGATAAGCACATTGCCACGGAAGCGACGGCCGTGCGGCCGGTCAATGGCGTGAGCTCAAAAGAATGACCTTTATAGGTTATTCTTTGGCAATTGCGCTCGCGTCACGAGCGTCGTTCGCCCTGGCGGAAGTTTGCACTCACGCTGCTCGCTTTCAGCGAGCCGCCGCGCTTTGCAATGTAACGATCGCGATCTCCGGTTGTTGAGAAAGCGCACTGGCAATCGTGTCGTGCCGATGCCACTCGTCACGAACAACGCCTTGCCGTTCTCGTGGATAAGGTGACACGCGTATTCCTTGTCCTCGATCGGCAGCACGAGCCGTCCGAGTAACGGGATGCTCACCTGGCCGCAATGAGTGTGCCCGGCCAGCATCGATGCCGGACCTGGCGGCATGTCCACGAACGGATCCGGCGACGTGGTGGGCGTTGCGCAACACCTGGACGCCCGCGTTCATGAGCGCGATCGTGATGCTCTGACGGCCATACCAGATGTCGTGGTTGCCGAGCACGGCGACGACTCCGTAGCGAGCCCGTAGCGCGGCGAACGCCGCGATGCCGCGCGCAGGATCTCGTCGCGGAGCGACGGCTCGACCTCGTCTTCGGGCAGGTGCCCCGCGCCATAGTCACCGAGCAACACGACGAGGTCGGGATGCAGCGCGTTGATGTCGCGGACGACGCGCACCACGCGAGCGACATCGACGTGCGGTCCGCCGACGTGAGTGTCGGAGATCGCCGCGATGCGAAGGGGCGCGCCGTCCAGCGCGACCGCGGCAACCCGCGCCACTCGCGTGCGCCCGCCGGCCGCGGACCCCCAGGAAACCGAGTGACAGCGAGGCCACGCAAACCACTAGAGGGACGAGGAGACGCGTCAAGCCATCCGGGGGGTCAACACTGGATCGCCACGCCTTCGGTATCGCGTGCGTCGACGAGCTCCACGGCGATCAATGACGCCAGGTTGCCATCACTGATGGGCATCGTCAGCCCGCTATGCTCCGCAATGGCGGCGATCGCCACGTATCGAGGTTCGCCGTCCACCGCGGCGCTCAGGAACACAGGCCGATGAATGGACCCTTCGGCGTCCTTGAAGCCGAGGGCCCATGCGACCGTCGGCGCGCTCGCACTCGTGTGAACGACGGTGGCGAGGTCGAAGGCCTCTTGCTCGCGAAGGAGCCTGTCCTCCAGATACTCCCGCAATCCATCGGGAGGCCCAGCGGGGCCTTCGGATGCAGCGAGCGTGAGACCGTTATTTCCACAAAGGTAAAGGTGACCCTCGTTCGCCGAACGCTCCTTGCACAGCAGATGCAGGGCTCGCGCGGCGCGCTCTGCGGTGTCGACCTCGCGGAGTAACTCCATCGGAAGCCCGGCAACCGCAGAGAGCTTGCTCGCCATGCGAGTGGACTCCAGCTGAGTGAGCATCGGAGCGCTCGCGGTTGCGAAGCGGCGCGCCTCGTCCATCAGCCGTTCGTAGCGAGCACCCAGCGCCGAACCGAGGCCGTGGCGATATTCACCTTTGGTCAAGCCCGCGAAGTGCTCGACCGAAGCGTCGTCACCTGCCCAGAGCGCGATCCGCGCTCGTGCCTCGTAGGTCGCGCCTAGCAAGAGTCCCGTGACACCCAGCTCGAGCTGCTCGTTCATGACTCGCTCGAGTCGTTCACAGGCGCCCGCGCAGTCCCCGAGTTTCGCTTCCGCGAGCGCCAGTGCACGCGCGAGTGCGTGCGCCTGCACTCCGATTCCGGCCTTCGAGCTCGCTGCGAGAGCGCGTTCGCCAGCATCCCTGGCTTGCTGGTGATGACCGAGCGCGCCGAGTGTCTCGACGTATCCCGCCGCGCAGGTAGGAAACGCCGTCACCGAGCGGAAGGGGTCCTCGGGGTCGGGCGTAGTGAGCGCCAGCGCGCACTCGTAGGCGGCTCGAGCCGCCTCGAGGTTGCCGCAGATGCGCTGGAAATGCCCCTCCGCGATCTGGCGGTACGGGATCCATCCCGGCGACCGCCTGGCGAGCGCTTCGATCCTGTCGATCACTTGCTTCACCCCGGTGAGATCGCCGGCCATGGCGTGCGCATTCAGCTCCATGGTCAGCGAGTTCGCGAACATCTGGCGCGTCTGCGACTGCAGAGCGAGTACCTCCGCCTTTCGACGGAACCGCTCGGCACCTTCCCAATCTCCGGCCTGGAGGCGAATCGCCTTGCGAAGATAGAGCGCGCTGACCTGCTGGAACGAGTCCTGCTCGAGGAGCTCCGCCCACCGGGACGCCGTCGCAAGTCCCATCTGAGCGGACACGGCGCCGATTCCGAACGCCACCGCGTGACGGATGAGCTCGAGGTAAGGCAACTGTTCGCTCGTCATGGCCTCGAGGCGCCGGTAAAGGTCGAGCGATATCCGGAGGCCTACCTCGGAGCGGCCGTCGCACACGGATTCGCGCGTTGCGACCGCGTTCAGCCACATGGCTTCTATGGCGGGCGACAGCGGCGCGAACGGCTCGAGCAACGAGGCCAGCGATTTCACGACGGGGATGTCGTAGGTGCGAGAGCCGACGGCAATCGAGACGATCACGAAGTGCACGAGGCCCCTGATGGCCTCGTCGGGCCTGTACCCGCGTTCGGCTTCCGGGGTCGTTGCGTATCGCTCGTACGCCGAGCCGATCGCGAGGTTACGGCGCTCGGTGGGATCCGTGACGCCCGCGAGTTCGTGCCATCGGTCGAGCCCTGAGTCCTGCGTCAGCTGAGCACGCCACCCGGGGGCATGGCGCAGGTAGAAGGACTCGTCGGCGGTCACCGACACCGTGATGATCCACCGACGGAGCTCGTTGAGCTCCCGCGGCGAGCGGCCGAGTGAATGCGCCACCTCGAGAGCGCGCTCGAGGATGGACGCCATCTGCCCCGAATCGAGCAGCGAAGCGCGACGAAGGCCAGGGGCATCCACCGACTCCGCCAGTAGCTGGTGGAGTCGACGGAGAGCACGCTCGGACGCGCCCGCGGCGAGCTGGTGATGGACGATGGATAGACCAGATCTGAGCTCGTAAATTGGAACGAGCGCACTGTGCCGCTCCGCGCAATCTACAGGAGACAACGCCTCCGTCAAAGTGGAAGCAAACATCGCATCGGAGAGTGTGTAGAGTCCTCCGTTGCTGGTGAGGACGTGTCGCCCCAGGAGCTCCGAGATCGCCATGTCGACCTGGAGCGATGGTTCGCGGGGACGGAGCAGCGCGTACTCCTCGCGCGTGAACGCCGAATGGGACGCGAGCGCTTGTGCCTCTGCGATGAACAGCGCCAGAGGGGTGAGCGACGCGACGCGCTTCGCAATGGATTCCGCTTCGCTTCTCGGAAGATCGCCCGCGTCGAGCGCGCTCGGAAGCGTCCAGGTTCCCGCCGCGTAGAGCACCCGACGTCGATCGATCAGGTGTTGCGCGAGCTCGATACATGTACGCGGATTGCCGCGCGAGATGTCCTGAAAACTCCTGCTGACCAGAGCGACGTTCGGCACATCCCCGAAGACGGACTTGAGCAACGCCTCGGTTTCATCGACCGTCAGCGGCTTCAGCACGAGCTTCGTGCTCGAGCCCGTGAGCACGGCGCGCGCGCTCGCCGCGACTACGGTGTACTCGTCGTCGGTGGAGGCAATCAGGAGTCGATGACCGTCAGTCTGGGCGGCGAGCGCGGCGATGAGCCCCGCGGATGACTCGTCGATCCGTCCGAAGTCGTCCACCGCGATCACGATGGGGTGTTCCTCGGCCACCGAGAGGACCACGGGAACGAACGCCGTCTGAATTTCCGTGCGTGACAGGCGCGACGCGACGTCGGGAAACCTTCGACCGAGCTGCTCGCAAAGCGTGAGTGCCACGGCGAATGCATCGCCGCTCGAAGATCTCGCTCCGGCTCGAAGAACGGTGCCTCCACGAAGCTTGGCGTCGAGCACGCAAGCGTCGAGCACGCGCGAGCGACCGACACCCGGCGCCCCGACGAGCAGAACGGACCGGCCCGAACCACTGAATGCCGTCGCGATCTCGGCACGCAATGAGCTCGTTACTTCATCGCGCCCTACCATCGCCGGCGTCGTCAGATACGCGCGTGAGACGGTCTGCGGTTCGCTGCGCTCGATTCCGGAGATGGCGGAAAGCCGATGCATCACCTCGAACGCCGAACGGGGACGCATCGACGGCTCCAGGTCGAGGAGCGACAGGACGAGCGCATCGAGCGCCTCGGGGATGCACTCGACGACGCGGGACGGCGCCGGGGGCCTGATGGTCCACGCTTCCGGCAGCTCCATGAGCTCCCTTGCCGGATAGGCGGCCCGACCCGTCAGTACGTAGTAAAGAGTCGCGCCGAGAGCGAAGAGATCGACGCGCGCGTCCAGCGCGGAGCCGAAGACCACCTCGGGAGCCACGAAGGACGGCGTCCCGATGATGATCCCACCCCGCCCCATCGGAATCATCGCTCCGAAGTCGATGAGCTTGGCCTTCCCTTCGCGGGTGCAGCGGATGTTGCGGGGCGTCACGTCGCGATGGAGGAGCCGTCGCGAATGGATCAGCGCCAGCGCGGAACACACGTCATGTGCGATCTCGCAGGCGTCACGCCAGGGCATCGGCGCGCGCTCGCGCAGATCGCCGCCCTCGAGCAGCTCCATGGTGTAGTAGGGGCCCGCGGCGTCGAGGCCGTAATCGTACACCTCGATGATGTGCGGATGGGAAAGCTGCGCAAGCGCATGGAACTCACGTTCGAAGCGCGTCGCCGAACCCTCGTCCGCGGTATCGGCGCCGTGAACGCTCAGCTGCTTCAGGCCGACCTCGACGCCCGTCAGAGCATCGGTGACGCGATAGGCGAGCGCCATGCCTCCGCGTCCGAGCAGCCCTTGAACCTCGTATCGATCGCCGATTCGAGCAGGCGCTGGGCCCTTGATCGATGCGCTCACGCGACATTGAGCTTAGCGCAGCCTTCTGCCGCCACCTCCCGCCGAGCGAAAATCGCGGAGTGTGCCAGAGAGTCACCGTCGCACACACATCAGCGCACGTCGGGATCTGTCATTCCTCACGACAGCCCAAAAACCGATCGGTGCTTCATCCCAATTGAAACACGCCGTATCTTCATGCAGGTAACGTGCTCGTGACCTCAGGAGACGCGGGGAATGCGGGCGTGGTGGCGCCCTCCGCGGAGGCGGGAGGCGAACTCATCGGCGGTCGCTATCGTGTGGACGGTCTCCTCGGTAGCGGTGGAATGGCCGTCGTGTACCGCGCTTGGGACACGGTGGATGCTCGCGAGGTCGCGGTCAAACGCGGCACACGCCAGGAGCCTGGCGATACGTCGCTCGCCGCGGCGGTGCTCTTCGAGCGCGAGTTCTTCACTCTCTCCCATCTCCGTCATCCGAGGATCGTCGCGGTGCACGACTACGGCGTGGACAACGTCGGTCCGTACTACACGATGGAGCTTCTGGACGGCGGGGATCTGGCCGGTCAGGCGCCAATCGAATGGCGAAAAGCGTGTGCCCTCTTGCGCGACGTCTGTTCGGCACTCGCACTCCTGCATTCTCGTCGTCTGGTCCATCGTGATCTGAGCCCACGGAACGTCCGTTGCACGGTCGACGGTCTTGCGAAGCTGATCGACTTCGGCGCGATGAGCCCGATGGGGCCCGTCAAGGATCTCATCGGGACCTGGCCCTGCTGCGCGCCGGAGACGGCGAACCTCATGCCCCTCGACGCGCGAACGGATCTGTATTCGTTGGGCGCCACGCTTTACTACATGCTCGTCGGGCGGCACGCGTATCCCGCGCGCAGTTTGCCGCAGCTCATCGACATGTGGCGGTCGGGATTGCGGCGCCCGTCCGCGGTCGTCTCCGGCATTCCGGAAGCGCTCGATGGGCTGGTCATGGATCTGATGGATCAAGACCCGAGCGCCCGCCCAGCGAGCGCCGCGGAGGTGATCGACCGGCTCAACGTCATCGCGAATCTGGCGACCGACGAGCAGCTGCTGGTGCCGCAAGCGTACCTTTCCACGCCCACTCTGGTGGGACGCACCGAAGAAGTTGCCACGGTACGAAAGCGTATCGGGGGGGCGATGAGGCGGCGCGGCGCGAGCGTGCTCATCCGCGGCGTGCCAGGCGCCGGACGCTCCCGCCTACTCGACGCCTGCGTCCTCGAAGCAAAGCTCGCGGGTGCGTTGCCCCTGCGCGCCGATGTCGCGGACGTCTCTGGCGCGGACTACGGCGTCGTCCGCGCGCTCTTCTCGCAGCTGCTCAGACTCCTTCCCGACGTGGCGTACGAGGCGGCGCGGCCGCACCTCGGGACTCTTGCGAACGTCGTTCCGGAATTGCTCGCTCATGCCAAGAACGTGGTGCCGGAGGCGTTCGTAGATGCGGAGGCAAGCAAGCGAATTCAGCCTGCGCTGAGGCAATGGCTCGCAGCGGTGAGTCATCATCAGCCGCTCGTGATCGCCGTCGACGACGTGCATCGCATCGACGAGGGCTCCTCCGCGTTCCTGTCCCTCCTTTCGAACGAGATATCGGGGCTTCCTGTGCTTCTCGCGTCGACGCTGGATGCGCGCGCGTTCGTACCCGCGCACCGAGCGCCCATACTCTCGGTTCTTGCAGAGGCGAGTGCAGTGCTGGATCTCGCGCCAGTGTCGGTGGAGGACACGGAACGACTCCTCGGCTCCATCTTCGGCGAGCAGCCGAACCTCGCACCGCTGTCTCATCGGCTCTTCGGGATTGCGGGAGGCAATCCGCGTGATCTGATTCGCCTCGCGCAGCATCTAGTCGACAAGGGAGTTGCCCGCTACCAGAACGGCACGTGGACGCTGCCCGAAGCGGTAGAGACGGTGGAGCTGCCCTCGAGCATGCATCAGGCGCTGGTCCTTCGCGTCGCGGCGCTCGACGCAGAATCGCGTCGGCTGGCGCGCATCCTCGCGATCGCGCCGGCGGAGCATTTCTCCTACGACGAGTGTTTCCTTCTCGCCGGCCATGGAGAGCGGCGGCGGCTCGACCTGAGCCTCGACGCCCTCACCGCCCGCGAGGTCTTTCCGGCAGGTCGACAGGACTACCGGCTCGGCCGACAAGGGTGGAGCACCGCGCTGCGTGAGGGGATGTCCGACGAGGAGACGGCGCAGGCACACCTCGCGCTCGCGCAGGTCTTCGAGCGCCGCGAAGACGGCTTTCGCGCTGCACGTCACTTAATTCTCGGCGGCACCGTCGAGCGCGGCATCGAGCTATTCGTCGCATTCGTGCGCCGCTCCGAGGAAATGACGAACGCCAACCCGGGTCTGTACACCGACCTCATCCGGTCTCTGCCGCAGGATTGGTTCGCGTCCTACGAGGCGTGCTTCTCGCTCGCCGTGGAGCTCGGCCGGTCGCATGCGGACATCTACGCCATGCAGAGCCGGCTCTCCGGCCTCGCCGCTGCCTTCGGTTGCGCCGCACTGCCCCATATCGAAGCGCTGCTCGCGCTGCTCCACCGCGAGTGCGGGCTCGATATCTACGAATCCCTCGAGGCGTCCCCGGATCCAGGGGAACGGCTCAAGCGTGCCCTCGGCGCCGCTGCACAACGTCACGCGCAAACGCCCGAGGTCGAGCGGATCGTCGATCCCGGTCGGGCGCTTCGACGCCTGGCGACGGTGCTCATCGATTCCATCGGGCTACTCACGATCACCTGCGACTACGCCACCTGGAAGACGCTTCCGTCCATCAAGCCATTTGCGGCGCTCGCGCCCGCGTTCCACATCGTGGACCAGCTGGTGCTCGGAGCGGGAGCACGCATCGCAGGCCGCACGGAGCAGTGCCTCGCCATCTATCGAGCGCTGCTCGAGCGGATCAGCCAGCCGGACGCGGGCCTCACCCCCACTCACTATCGGGTCATGAAACTGCGTGTGATGGGCGCGGTGTGCATGCTGGAGGCGGCCATGGGCGTCGAGCCGGATCCGGCATTCATGGCGGAGCTCGAGGGAGACGCCTATTACGAATCGAGCGCCGTGCTCTCTTCGATGCAGTGGCATCTTTGGCAGGGGGACACCGTCGCCGCAGATCTGCGACGCCGCGAGGTGACTCTGCTGCAGATCCGGAACGTGTCCCGGATGATGGCGGATGGCACGCACCTGCAGAGCGAGCTGGTTGCCTGTGCGCTCATGGAAGACTTGACCCGTGTGAAGCGGGCGCTCGACGGCGTCGAAACGCTCGCCCGAGAGTACGTCGGGTGGCGTCCGGTCCTGCACTATGGAAGAGGTGAATACCACCGTATCTGTGGAGATCACGCGAATGCGCTGCTGGAACTCGACCTCGCGTTGAGTTTGATGGATGCCGGGTGTCACCGGGCCTGGGCCCCCACGGCGGGCGCTCGTGTGTCGGTGTTGATGGAGCTCGGTCGACTCGAGGACGCAAAGGTCGCGGCGGAGGGCTATCTTGAAGCTGCCGTCGAGCGGCAGATCGGTTACACGAGGACTTACATCGAGCTTCCGCTCTGTCTCGCCCTCGCCAGGCTGGGTGACCCATCGGCGGCCGTCGCGCTGTGGGACGGCGTGATGGCGACCTATTCTGCGCTGGGCATCAGCGGTCTGAACCTCGCCATCGCTCATCGCACTCGTGCCCGCATTGCACTCGAGGTCGCGGATTACAGGGCCATGGAGAGCCATGCCTCCCTCGCCCGAGAGAGCGTGAGCGATCCGGGCTGGCTTCGCAGAGAGCTACAAGCATTGCGACACGTGGAGAACGACCCAGGCGTGCAGGTCGACGCAACCACGTCCGTCGCAACCGTCATGTCCGTCTTTTCTCGCACCGTCGAGAATTTCGTGACGGCGCACGAGCGGGCGCAGTATGGGCTCGAAGCGCTGCTCAGACTGGGTGAAGCGACCAGCGGATTGCTCGTCGGTATGACGCCATCCGGTCCGACGTGTTACGCGCGCATCGGAGAAGCCAATCCGGCTCTCGAGAAGTGGGCTAGTGACTACCTGCTTGGCCAGATTTGCGGCGAATTCGAGACGGGCGAGCTGAGTCCGCAGCCAGGCAATACGCTCGGAGACAGCCGGATCGAGCACGCCGCAGCGGCATTTCTTCCCGTGCTCCTCAGCCACCCAGTGGACGGCGGGCTCGCGATCACGGGCGTCGCGCTCTTGCAGAGCGCCGCGCTCCGGCACTCCGCGAGCCTCGCGCGGCCGGCTGCAGAGCTGAGCCGCGCGTTTCAGCAAGCCGGCAACTTCATCGCGACGGTCGTCTGACTCCGGTCGAAACTCCGTGACCGCGTCAGGTCTCGTACGTCAGGGAGTTCGTCTGCTCGATCAGGGCGTTGTAGGTCTTGATCACCTGAGCGGGATGACCGTCGACGAGCTCCGGATCGGTGTGCGCGAAGAACTCCTTGTTGAAGTCCTTCTTGTCACGCTTGCGACGCAGGAGGTCCTTCGACGACTTCAGAAGGTCCTTCTCCGCCGAGATGGTGGACCCGAGCATGGACGCCTTGTCCGCCTCCGCCTTGTTGGCGCTCGCGTAAGACTCCAGATTCGACTCGCTGGTCTCGAAGGTCGTCACCGCCGCTCCGAGTTTCGCTTCGTCGACGTCGTCGAGCTTCTTCACCGCGGCCACGGGCAGGAGCTTCTTTGCATCGGCCAGGGATTGCTCGACGAGGTACTGGATCTTGCGCTTCGGATCCTTGGCGAGCGCCGCGAGCCGCCTCTGCCCGAGCGCGTCGTTCATCACGGTGACCTTGTCGCTGAGCGCCTTGTCAGCCGCGTCGAACTCGGCGAACGCAGCCACGAGCGGCGCGTGCATCGCCTTGCCCCTGGCGAACTTGTCGTCCTTGTAGTCGTTCTGCTGGTAGTACTTGTTCGCGGCCTCGACGAGCGGGTTCAGCTTGTTCGCTGCTGCGCGATACGCTTCCGCAGCAGCATCGATATCGGGTAGCGCGGGGGGCAAGCTCTTCGCCTTGTCGAGTTTCTCCATGGAGAAATCCGGACTGAGCACCGAGACGCCGTCGACGCTCTTCTCCTTGCCGGTCGGGCCCGTCTTCTCGTCGACCCAGCCGTAGTAGCGGTGCTCCGCGTCGCGAACCGAGATCGACAATCGGTTGAAGCACTGGATGAAGCAGGAGAGCTTCTCGGCGAGCGCCGAGTCCGCTTCCATCGCCGAGGGAGCTGCCGCAGAGGGAACGGCTGCTGACGTTTCGGTAACTTTATTGCCCGCGACCGCAGCGGACAGAGCGCCCGCCAACTGGCTCGTTGATGCGAGCTTCTTGCAGCCGGCGATACCGATCAGCCCGATTGCGGCCGCGAGGGCCACGTTTCTCACCTTGTTCATGAATCGCTCCTTCGAAATGGGGAAAGTGCGCCCCGAGCATCGCGCCGGAAGACGCAACGTTGAAGGCTCCCCAAGGAGATCCCACCGAATCCCCTACCAGGCCGGACTGCTCCCCAAGTTCGCGCCCAGGACCCCCAAGCTCATCGGCGCGGCGAGGCAGATACGCGAAAACAGCGACCGCGTTCAGCGATGATTTGACGCGACCGCTGACTGCCGGGCGTCGAGTCGCTCGAGCAAGCGACCAGATGCGAGAACAGGATGAACCCCCGCGAAAATTGACGTCGGCTTCACGCCCGCGGGAGTAACATCGCGCCGTCACCGGAACAATGCCGTCCATTCTCATGGTCGCAGGCGCCGCACCCCGATACTGCCCGCTCGCCTGGACCTGCCGGTGTTTTCCAGGATCTGGTGCGACACGTTCGCTTTTGCCGGATAGTAGTACGCCCAGAAGAAACGTAGAGCTCGGTGCCGGCGACGTAGGGGCTCGCCGTGGACCACAGCTGCCTGCAACCCGACGGACCCGCAGCGCACTTCGTTGACGGGTGGCGTCTACCAGCTCAATCGCGGGGGTCCGACGCTCTCGCTCGACAGTCTTCCGCTCCGCGAACACGGCGCATTGACCACGGCAGAGGCTCTCGTCTCCGCGGCCGGAATCGCAGGAACGCCGCTACCCGTCGACTGGTGACCTCAGCGCTTCGGCCGCGCCTTGGCAGGGCTCTTCGCAGCGCGTTTCGGCGCTGATCGGGCGGCTGCAGGTGCGCACGTCGCGACGCCGGTCAGAACGACGTCGAGCACGCGATCGAGATAACTCGCGTCCACGGTCTCGTTAAGATGAGGGCCCGCTGCACCGGCGCAGAGACGAGGTCCACGATAAGCTCCGGATCGACGCCCTTCGGTAACTCGCCGCGAGCGATACCGCGCTGCACCATTGCTCACGCGCATGCGATGAAGCTCGTCGCGAAAGCGGTGCGTCATCGCGTTCACCTCGGGAATCGCGCGCTCCACCTGCATGATCCTCAGGATCGCTCGCTCGGACGGCTTCAGGTCGAGGACGGCCAGCAAGGACGTACGTAGATCACGGCGTACCTCACCACTGTCGATCACGCCGAGTCGCTCGCCTCCCCGCATCATCGTGGTGATCGTCGCTGTGACCAGCTCCGCCTTCGTGGGCCAGCGACGATAGATTGTCGTCTTGTGGACGCCCGAAAGCGCCGCAACGTCCGCCACGCGCATGGCCGCGTACCCGATGCGACCGAGCTCCTCGGCGGTCGCGCTGACGACACGGTCCACCACTTTTGCCGCGCGCCCGCGTGCGCGCACGCTACCCGTTCTTCGCTTCCGTTCCGACACGCGGCGCGTGGTGCGCCGACGCGCCGCGGGATGCCACTGCCAGGTGAATATCGCCGGACGGAGCGTTCGAAGGCGTCAGTGCTAGAGGATCGTCTCAAGATGCACACCGTGGGCACGTCGCGAATGTTGCCCGATGCCGTGAGCATGGTCTCCGCCGCGAACTACCTCGTGAGTAACGTCACGGTGGACGGCGCCGACGGCGTCGGCATCTACGCCGAGCAGAGCGGTCCCGGACGGACGACGAACAACCGCGTGTCGAACACCCTCGCCGACGCGATTCACCACACGAACTCGAGCCACGACATCTACGTCGCCGGCAACACCGTACGGAACGCCGGAGACGACATGATCGCCGGCGTCGGTTACGTGAAGAATGGCTACGTGGCGGAGACGAATCTCCTCATCGAGCTGAACGATCTGTCTCAGGGGATCGCCCGGGGCATCACTGTCGTCGGCGGCAACCAGGTCACGATCCGGAACAACAAGATCTCCCAGACCACCATGGCTGGCATCTATATCGCAAGCGAGACCGCCTACACGACCTACGGCGACGACGACATCGTCGTCATGAATAACACCATCGACCACCCCGCGCAGAAGGCCAACACCGGTCACGCCGGCCTCTTCTCGTATTCCGACACGACCTACCTCGTGCAGAACGTCCTGTTCCGTAACAACGTCGTGACGAACGACGGCAACGGCCAGGGCCTGAACGTCTTCGGAAACATCGCGAACGTCTACGCCTCGGGAAACACGCTCGACGGGAGCCCCCTCTCCGGCCACGGCACGACCACCGGAGCGCCCACGTCGATCACCGGAGCGACGGTAAAGCCCTAGTCCGCGCTGGCCTGCCACCACCGCCCGATCCATTGCCGGAGGCTCCGGAGACCCCGCTTGTCAGTGGCACAGCCTGGCGCATCGTCGCGCCAATTCCGGGGTTTCTTGCATCGGTTCGTTTTTTGCTCCCATCGTCGACCTTGACCATGAAGAGCCGTCTCGCGTTCGCTCTGGGATTGTCGGCGCTGGCGGTTGTGCCAGGCCTTGGTTGCGGAGGGCGCGCAAACGGCGGCACCAGTAGCTTGGGTGGCGGCACCGGCGGCTCGGGCACCGGCGGCTCGGGCACCGGCGGCGGCTCGATGGACGGCGGTTCACCGACGCCCATCCCGAGCGCGTCCTGCGAGTCTACGGTTGTCGGGGCGGGATCGTCTGCAGCGACAGGCGCGCGCGTCCCTGTGAATCACCGTGCGTCTTCGTGCTGCTCGTCGAAACGGGGACCGGGGCCCGATGGTCAACCCTACGCAGCCGGCTTCGCTGCGCTCAATTCTGACGGCAGCGTCGCATGTTCGTCGGATTCGCAATGCCGCAGCGGATCTAACGGTCGGTGCTTCCCCTTCGAAGGCCTCGTCGGACCAGGCGGTTGCTCGTACGACGAATGCTCCACCGATTCAGACTGTCCGACCGGGACGCCGTGCGTTTGCCGCGGCACGCCGACTGACAATGAACCGAACTTGTGCGCGCCACGCGGCAATTGCGCCATCGATTCCGATTGCGGCCCTGGTGGCTATTGTTCGACTTCGGAAGTCGGCTGCATCGGCCCGACTGCGTACTTCTGCCGTACCGCGCTCGACACGTGTACCGACGACGCCGACTGCCCACTGGCCCAGGGGAGCGACCCTATCTATAACAGTGCAGTTTGCGCTTACGACGCACAGGTGGGGCATTGGGCATGCACTCAAAACGTCTGCTACCCGCCGTGAGCTCAGCGTCCCGGTCGTCGCGGCTCGAGCCTACGGAGCTCGCATGCCCGTGATCCCTCGGCTGCGTTGCCTGGCGAGCGCCAGTGATACGACGGAAGCGGCGCGGCGTGCGCCGGTGACCGTCGCGCCCTTGCTGCTCGCGATGAGACTCGAGAGATCGTGATTCGACGTCACGGCGAAGAAGGCGGTGACGACCACCGCAGCCACACTAAGTGCCTTGATCGCGCGGATGCCGGGCCGGCGATACGTCACCTTTCGCGTCTCCGCGCGGACTCCCGACGGGGGTGCCGACTCCACCGATGTGATGCGCTCTGATTCGAGGACGTCCGGCTTCACGATTTCCGCTTCCAGCAAGTCGGGGCTCGAGGGGAAAGACCGTACGGGGTCGTCGGCGAACCATCTGGATTCGAGAGACGTCCCGCACGCGTCGTCGGCGACGCCGTGGCTGACGAGCCAGCTCGCCAGTGCACGTCCCAGCTCCGCCATCGAGGCATGCCGCGCGTAACGGTCCTTCGCGAGGCCGATGCGAATGATCTCCCAGAGCAGCTCGTCGCAATCGCCGCTCTCTGCGAGAGACGCCGGTTCGAGCTCGGCGACTGCGCCGAACAGCTCCTCGACACTCACCATGGCGAACGGAGTTTGACCGCTCATCGCTTCGTAGAGCGCGACGCACACCGACCAGATGTCCGTCCTGAAGTCGATGTCGTCGCACGCCATCGCCTGCTCGGGCGACATGTACTCGGGGCTCCCGATGAGCATGCCCTTCTCGTTCAGGTCGCCGACCTTGCCCCGGGAATCGCTCAACTTGGCGATCCCGAAGTCGAGGATCTTCGGCTGAACGGTGCGGTCCTCGAGCGAGATGAACAGATTGTCCGGCTTCACGTCACGGTGAACGATGCCGCGCGCGTGCATTGCGGCGAGCGCGTCGATGATCGGGAGCACGATCTGCACCGCGCGCACCGCAGTCAATTTTCCACCGGCGATCATCTGCGCGAGGCTCGCACCCTGCAGGAGCTCCATCACGATGAAGAGGTCGCCGAGGTTCGTCTCGCCCACGTCGAACACGCGAACGATCGCCGGATGGCCGAGGCCAGCGGCGGCACGTGCTTCGAGCTGAAGGCGCGCGCGAAACTCCGGCCCTGCGAGCTCGGCGTGGGTGAGCTTGATCGCGACGGGAGAGTCGAGAAGCAGGTTCGTCGCTTGCCACACGGTCCCGACCGAGCCCTCGCCGAGAATGGAATCGAGCCGGTACTTGCCGGCGAGCACCGACCCCACACCGTAAGCGGTGGCAGTCTTCGAATGAGGTCTGGACGCCGATGTAAGACAAAAGACGACCTGCTCGTCGTCCCGCGCCTCACCGTTGTTCTGAGCGTTCATCGCTCCCGCCGAACAGCAACTTACGATCCAGACGGGCCACCCGTTCGTTTCCCCGGGACATCCGTGGAGACGCAGACCACGGCCATTCTCGGCGTGAGATCGAATGACTCACTGACACCATTTGCCGCGTCGGGAAGGAGCACATGTACGTGAATGGAGCCCGCGTTCGCCGCACGGCGAGCGCGGGAGGCGGACGCGAACCACGGTATAATCACGCACTCGTGACGCACGTTCCGAAACTCCAGGCTGAACCGGAGTGCATCGCGGCAGGGCGTTATCAGTTACGGGGGCTTCTCGGATCGGGTGGCAATGCGACCGTCCACGAAGTCTTCGATTCGGTTCGCGGCACGACGCTGGCGATGAAACGGCTGTCCGTCGAAGCGGCGCGCGGTCGAACCTCGGCACTTCTCTTTCGCCGCGAGTATCGGACGCTCCGCGAGCTCTCTCATCCGGCTATAGTCCGCGCGTACGACTACGGCGTCGACCGCGGCTCGCCGTATTACACGATGGACCTCGCCCCTGGCGTCGACGTGCGGGCGCTCTCGCCGATAGACTGGCGAGGAGCATCTCGGATATTGCGCGACGTGGTCTCGGCGCTATCGCTCGTTCACTCGCGCCGGCTCGTTCACCGGGACGTCTCCGCCGGCAACGTGCGCCGAACGGATTCCGGCGGCGCCAGGTTGCTCGACTTCGGCTCGCTGTGCCCCATGGGAGTCGCCTCCGAGGTCGTCGGAACCGCGCCGTTCGTGCCGCCCGAGAGCCTCAACGGTCGTCCGCTCGACGCGCGCTCGGATCTCTTCTCCGTTGGTGCGCTCGCGTACTTCTTGCTGACCGGTCGCCACGCCTATCCAGCGGCGCGGCTCGCGGAGCTCCAGGACGTCTGGAGCGCGCCCGTCGCGCCGCCCTCGATGCTGGCCGAGGGTGTCCCCGAAGCGCTCGATTCGCTCGTCCTGTCGCTCCTGAGCCTGAACCCCTCTGGCCGTCCGGGCGCGGCTTCCGAGGTGTTCGATAGAATCAGCACGATCGCCGAGCTGAGCGACGACGAAGGCGCAAGCGTCGCGCTCGGCTATCTGACGACGCCGACGATGGTCGGCAGGGACGCGGTCGTCGCAAGATTTCGCAAGCGCCTGCGCGCCGCGGACGGCGGACGCGGAAGCGCGCTCGTGATCGAGGGCAAGCCGGGCTTCGGTCGGTCGCGTCTGCTCGGAGCCCTCGTCGCCGAGGCGACATTTTCGAACGTCATCGCGCTGTACGCGCAGGGCTCGGAGGGGCGCTCCGGCGTATTCGGCGTGGCCCGTGCTCTGGCAAAGCGCCTGCTCGAGGTCGAACCCGCGAGCGCTCGGGCGTCACTACCCGACGCGAGCGTCCTCCAGACACTCGGCATCGACGGCGGGCTCGATGCGTCGTCGGGGAGCCCTTCGTTCTGGCGCGCCCGGGTCGACGCGGTCGCCACCTGGTTCACCAGCGTCAGCGCGCGAACGCCGCTCGTGATCGCCATCGACGACATCGACGACGCGGACGACGCGTCGATGACCGTCCTCGCGAGGCTCGCCGAAGCCGCACGCTCGCGGCGTTTGCTCGTCGTCGGGACGGCGCGCTCGGCGGGTGACGTGATTCAGACACGGTTCCGGAACCTCGGCGGCACCCACACGCTGCGCCCGCTAACCCCCGACGAGACCCGTGCGCTCGTCTCGTCGATCTTCGGGAACGGTTCGGGCATCGAGATGGTCGCGGTGTGGATTCACGCGCTCTCGGAAGGGTCTCCACGGGTCGCGCTCGAGCTATCACAGCATCTCGTCGACTCGGGCATCGCGCGCTACGAAAACGGCGCGTGGATCCTGCCGCAATCGCTCCACGGGCTCGAGCTCCCGTCGAGCTTCGAGGAGGCAATGTCCCTGCGCGTCGAGTCGCTGGGCCCAATGGCGCGCTGTCTCGCCCAGGGCCTTTCGTTGACCGTCCAGGGCGAACCTCTCGTTCTCGAGGAGTATCCTGCGCTCCTCGCGACGACGGAGCCCGAGGAGCTCATCGGAGCGCTGAACGAGCTGGTGGCGGCTCAGATCCTGGTCGGAAAGGGAGGTACCTACGGCTTCGGTCACGAAGCGATGCGCGTGGCGGTCGAGCGCTCGGTGAGCGGCGATGCGCGAGCCGACTTCCACCGGCGCCTCGCCGAGATCTACCGCTCAGGCTCCACTCGAGCGAGCGTCGTCGCGGCACATCATCTACTCCTCTCCGGTGACGAGAGCGGCGCCTTCGCGACGCTCGCTCGTTTCATCGCGGAGCGGAACGAATACCTGGTTCGGGGCTATCGCTTCCTGCGTTCTCCCGACGGCGGCGCGCTCCACGAACAACTGCTCGACTGGGGCTTTTCGCACGACGCTCCGATGCCGGACGTCATCCGCATCGCCCGCCAGCTATTCGGGCTCGCCAACTTCGCTTTCGGCAACGCTGATCGGCACGCGCCGTTCGTCATGGCTGAGCTCGAGGGGCAGACGGGACTCGTCCACTGGGACGAGTTCGAGCACGTCACGGATCCCGCTGAGCGTATCCAGTCGTGCGTGGCCCGCGCGGACGCGCGGACGGCGAGTCTCCCGGAAGTTGCACGCGGACTCACCACGCGCGGGGCCATTGCCGAGTTCTGCAACTGTACGATGTATCTCACCGGCATGTACTCGCGTACGGCCCAGTTCGAACGCGTCGTCGGTCTACTCCGGAACATCGAACGCCTCGCGCCGCTGTCGCCTGCCGTGGCGATCACGGCGGATACGGTGCGATTTGCCGCGGATGCGCGCCGCGGATGGATCGCGTCGGAGCTCCGGCTGTCGGTGCTCGCGCGGATCGGCGCGCCGGTGCCGGAGATGCCGGAACAGACCCGGGTCGGGACGCACCTCCTGGCGCTCTACTATCAGGGCCTGGAAGAAGCCGTCATGGGTGACCGCCTGGCGTTCGCCCGCGCCGACGAGCTCGAGGTGGACGCGCCCTACACCGCGCTCGGCTGGCAGCTGCGCTCGGTCGCACATCTCTTTCTCGGACAAGAGCGCAAGGCGGAGGTGTGCCGCAAGAAGCGCGACATCGCGCTCGTCGGCCAGGGCGAATCCGAGCGTCACGTCGAGGCTGCCCTCAGCTACGAATCCAGCGCCTGCGTCGCGCTCGGCGATCTCATGCTGGTCAAACGGGTGCTCCCTGCCCTGCGCGAGCGCGCCGACACCTACCCCGGCTGGTTACCGCATTGTCTCTTCGTCGAGGGAGCGCACGAGGCCTTGCGCGGGGATCTACCGAAGGCCGTCGAGCTCATGGAACGCGCAGCGGGCCTCGTGAAACCCGGCGCTCACCAGAGCTGGCTCGAGATCGAGGGTCGTCTCGTGCAGTTGCTCGTCGCGGTCGGACGTGAGCGTGAAGCGTGCGTTCGCGCCCGAGCGGCGCTCGAAGTCTGCGACGGACAGCGCCTCATCCCTCCGTACGTCGACCTGCTCGAAGCGTCGCTCGCCCTCGCCGAAGCCCGGCTCGGCGACGCGGAAGGCGCTACAGCGCGGGCGGCGGAGTGCGTGCGGCGCGCCGAAAGCCGAGGCGCGACAGGTATTCTCGCGCTCGATCTCTATGCAATGCAGGCCCAGGTAGCGCTCGCGGCAAGGGACACGACCACGTTTGCGGCCGTCCAGAAGCACCTGGTTGCTACCTGTACGCAGGTCGACAGCAAGGCATTTGCAGGGCGGCTGTCCGCGCTCTTGCGCATGTCGGTCGGTGGCGGTTTCGAACCGGTGGAGCTCACCCCGCGCCCCCTCCGCCGGAGAGAAGCGGCGACGCTCGCTCGCGTGCGTACGGAGCTCGAACTCTGCTCCGGCGCCGCCGAACGGGCGTCGCGTTCCCTCGGCCTGGTGCTGCAACAATCCGGGGCTCAGCGAGGCTACCTTTACCTGAGCCAACCGGACGGCTTCGTGCTCGCCGCCTCGAGGTCCGTCGACCCGCCGCCGATCGAGGCGGAGGATTGGCTTCTCAAATGGCTCCAGAGTTTCCAGGGCGGCGGCGGCGGCGGCGACACTGAGACGACGTCCGCGGGCGGCGCGACCTTTTTCGGGGAGCGCTTCGGCCTCGTCCCGCTCGTCACCGACCATGACGGAGGCCCGGTCGCCCCCGGCGTCGTGGTCATGGATTGCGACGGCGTGCAGCCGCGGCTCGTGCCCGACTACGTCCTTCGGGAGGTGGCGAACGCCCTCCTCGACGCAGGCGATGCGGCATGACCGCCGACAAAACGTCACCGGCCTGACGCCGCCCCAGCGCGCGATTCCGTCGGTGATCCTCACGGACACGAAAATTGAACAGACGCTGCCGTCGCCCCGGTTACGATGAGGGGCGTGGAATCGTCGAGGGTACAAAACATGAGCGAGCGTTCGTCGGACGTAGTTCGCGTTCTTCTCGTGGACGACGACTACGACGACTATCAGCTCACGCGAGAGATCCTCCGTGAGCTTCAGTACGGTCTGCGCTGCGAGCTCGAATGGGTGAGGACGTACGAGGACGCGCGTGAGGCACTCTCGAGGCGCGCCCACGACGTCTGCTTGCTCGACTACTACCTGGGGCCGCACACCGGCATGGAGCTCCTGAAGGATTCGTCGTCGTCCAGCCTGAGTGTTCCCATCATCCTGTTGACTGGTCGGGGTAGCGCGGGCGTCGAGAAGCAGGCGCTCGCCGCCGGTGCGGCAGACTACCTGGTGAAGGGTGAGATAGACGCCAAGACGCTCGAACGCTCCATCCGGCACTCACTCGAACGAACGCGAAGCATCGAGGCGCTGAGGCAACGCGAACGTCAGTTCCGAGCAGTCTTCGAGGCCACGCTCGACGCGATGCTGATCGCGAACGACGCTTCGCAGTACGTCGACGCAAACCAGTTTGCGCTCTCGCTCCTCGGCGTGAATCGCGAACAGCTCCTGAACATGACCGTGGCCGATCTAGCTCCACCCGAGGAGCGGGCGGCGATGATGACCGTCTGGCAGCGGATCTTGCGCGAAGGCAGGACCGAGGGCGAGTTTCGAATCCGCCGCGGCGACGGAACGCTTCGCATCGTCGAATGCCGCGCGACGGCCGACATCACGCCCGGCTGTCATCTGCTCGCCTTGCGAGACATCACCGTCAAGCGCACCGCCCAGGAACAGCGCCTGCGGCTCGCCTCCATGGTGGAGTCGGCAGCGGACGCCATCATCGGCATCACGCTCGACGCCGTCATCGACTACTGGAACCCCGGCGCCGAGCACCTGTACGGATACTCCGCGGCGGAGGTCATCGGTCGCCCGAAGAGCATCCTCATTCCGAAGGATCGCTCGAAAGAGCTCGAAGACACGCTCTCGTTGATCCGTCGAGGAGAAGCGCGTGTCTACGAGACGGTTCGCCTCAGGAGAGACGGGACCACGTTCGACGCCTCCGTCACGCTGTCACCGGTTCGCCAGGACGGGCATATCGTCGCGGCATCGATCATCACGCGCGACATCTCGGAACGAAAGCGCATGGAAGCGCACCTCGCGGTCAGTGATCGCATGGCTTCGGTCGGCACACTCGCAGCAGGAATCGCCCACGAGATCAACAACCCGCTCGCAGCCGTGATAGCGAACCTGGATCTGGTCGGAGAGGCCGTCATCCGGCTGGAGCCCACGACGACGGATCCCGCCGAAGGGGGCCCCGCCGTGGGCCAGCTCGCCGACGTCCGCGAATTGCTTGCCGAAGCGCGCGGTGCGGCGGATCGGATCCGCTACGTCGTGAGGGATCTGAAGCTCTTCTCGAGACCCGACGAGGAGCGGCGGGGTCCCGTGGACGTGCGGCGAGTGATGGAATCGACGTTGCGAATGGCCGGCACGGAGATCCGTCACAGGGCCAGAGTCGTGCACGACTACGGCGCGGTCTCACCCGTGGAGGGGAACGAGGCACGGCTCGGGCAGGTGTTCTTGAACCTGGTAGTGAACGCCGCCCAGTCGATAGCCGAAGGCGACATCGAGCGAAACGAGATCCGCGTCACCACGCGGATGGACGACGCGAGCCACGTGGTCATCGAGGTCAGTGATACCGGGGCCGGCATCGCGCCCGATGTTCTCGATCGCCTGTTCGAGCCGTTCTTCTCGACGAAGCCCGTGGGCATCGGAACGGGCCTCGGTCTTTCCATCTGCCGTCGCATCGTCCATGAGCACGGTGGCAAGATCGACGTGCAGAGCGCGGTGGGCAAAGGAACGACGTTACGCGTCGTGCTGCCTGCAGCACGGGGCACGACGGCGCCGAGCACACCTCCCGCGTTGCCGCTCGGCGCGCCGGCCAGGTCCGGACGTATTCTCGTCATCGACGACGAGGTGGTGATCTGCAAGGTCGTCCAGCGGGCGCTCGCACACGATCACCACGTGACCACGACCACCAGCGCGGTGGAGGCGCTCGCGTGGCTGCAGGCAGGAGCCGACTACGACGTGATCCTGTGTGACATCATGATGCCGCAGATGACCGGCATCGCATTTCACGAGCAGCTCATGAACGTGCGCCCGAAGGACGCGGAGCGAATCATCTTTCTCACTGGCGGCGCGTTCACGGCAACGGCCAGGGACTTTCTCGATCACATTCCGAACGAGCGGATCGACAAGCCCTTCGACGCGACCCATCTCCGCAACGTCGTCAACAAGCGCATGACGAAACTGGACCAGGACGACTAGCCGGCTCGCGCCGATACAGCGCAGCCTCCGCCGTTTCTCAACGATGTGCCGGTACCTTACGCGCCGTTGTCCGGCCTTCACTCCGTCGCGCTTCTGAGCATCTGCCTCATCACGGTCGGCTGCGGCACGGACGTGACCGTCAATCGAACCCCGGCGTACGTGCCAGGCGCTGTTACCCTGTCGGTCTTCGGCGTCTTCAAGAACGGCAGGATGGATCCGGCGGCGTGGGACGAGTGGGCGCCGACCATCGCCGCCGCGGTCGGCAGCGCAACGTGCCCCGCCGCATTCGACGACCACATGGAGAAGTCCGTGCCGGCTCTGTTCTCGGAGCTCGACGAGAGCACGCAGCAGGACGGCATCACCGACGAGCTCCTCGACCGTGCGGCGGCGAGCGCCCGTGGCGACGCGCTGCTCGTCATCGAGACGTTCGGCGGCGCGACGCTCTCGAGGAAACGGGGGAGCGCCGACGCCACACCGGCGCCACCCCCCGCGCCGACGTCGCCACCGGCCGGGCGTCACAGGGGACGCGGCGGCATGCGCGGCGCACCCGCACAGAGCGCATCCCCTGAACCACCGCGCGACGCCCTCGACGTCTCGGTCGGCGTCTACTCGATCCGCGAGCACGAAGTGACGGCGAGCGTGCGACTGCACACCGACGGCACCGCGTCGCCCGACACCCTGCGGGAGCTCTCCGCGAAGCTCCGCGAGACACTCCACGGCGCGCGCTGCGCGGGCTGGGCGTGGCAAGAAGACGGCCCCCGCGTCGCGAAATGACTCCCGCGGCTAACCGGTGAGCTGGCGCGGATAACGACCTGGAGCCAGACCGCTTACCTCGCCAGACATTGGCGCGGCGTCACACACAACTCTTCGCAGCTCGGTTGCGCCGTGTTCGCCTCACGACACGCGCGCTTCATGCTAAGTTCTGGCCTCGCGTGAAGATCAATTCGCCGCGCGCACGACGCGACGTCTCGAGTCGTGTCGCCATCGCGATCGCCGCTTGCTGGTTCCCCTTCCTTGCCTGCTCGGGCACCAGCCCGAGCCACGCAAAGCCGCATCAGGGCGCCGAGTCCGACGCGGCCGCCGACGATGGCGGGACCGCTGACGGCGCGCCTGCCCCACGTATGGATGGCGGAGCCGAAAGCGGCTCGGCGAGCACGCCGGATACAGGCACGAGCCGCCCAGATCAGCTCGTCATTTTCGATCTCACCGGGGTCGTCGACTCCGTCTCGCCGATCACCGACACGCTCCCGTTCCCCGTCGCGGTCGGTGATCCGCTGCGTGGTGTCTACGCCTTCAATCCGAGCACGGCGACCGTCGCTACTTCGGACGGCGTCGGGAGCTACGGGTTCGACAACGTCTCTGGACAATTCGAGCTCCACCTCGACGTCGGCGACCTCGGCGTCGTGAGCACGAAGCTCGATCCGTCGTTGATGCAATCGACCATCTCCGTCGGGGACGACGTCCAATCACCGGACGGTGGCCTCACCGATTCGTATGACATCGAGGTGAAGCAGGCGACGGCGAGTGGGTTCTTCGGACAGGCCATCGACTTCAGTCTGCGGCTCGCGGCGACGAAGGACCTCGGCACCGTCCGGAGCATGTCGCTGCCGCTCGAGCCGCCCGACGTTTCGCGATTCGACGACGCATCCTTCACGATGCATCTGGCCGGAGCGGAGGTGCGCGGACACGCCACCGCGGTGACCCGCTCGACCTCGACCGTGAGCGAAGGCGTCTGCGGGGACGGTATCCTGAACTACGGCGAGGAGTGCGACGACTTCAACGACCGCGACGGCGACGGCTGCGACTCCTGTCGCTTCAGTTGCATCGCAGGAGATCCGGACCGCGCATGCGACACCGGGGACGCCTGCAACGCACCTGCGACGTGCCTCGCCTCGGCTCACACCTGCGTTCCGGGCCCCGAGAGGCCGAACTTCACGGTCTGCTCCAAGGGTCGCGCCTGCTGGGAAGGCGTCTGCCAGAACGTCGACGCCGAGCCGTCTCGGTTCGCGACGTTCACCTTCAAGGCGTACGTCGATCAGATCGAGGCGACGTCGATCACCGTACCGCCGCCCGATATCTTGTATGCGGACACCATCAACGGCGCATTCACGGTCGATGTGACTGCCCCGGCGGCGACCGAGAGCAAGACGAAGCGCGAGTTCGACTACGCCATCGAATCGGGTGGATTCGCGTTCTATGCGACGGTCGGCCCACTGCACCTGGTGGCGTCGAAGGGCGATGCGAACGCGACCGGAGGCAGCATGACGATACGGTCCGGCGAGTACGACGTGGCCGTCGGGCAGCTCGTCGCGGTCGGCAGCCCGGTCGCGCCGGCGACGATCGCGATCACAGTGGCGAGTCCCGACGCGACGCTCTCCCTCTCCTCACCGCTCACGCTTGCGTCCACTCCGTTTGCCGGAGGCAAGGTCGTCCTCACTTACGGCGGCCTCGTGCTCCACGCAAACCTCTCGTCCATCCGGCGAGCCGCCGGCGGCACAGCACCGTCACCGGTCCCCGACGGCGGAAACGGCAACGACGCTGGCCCCCCGCCGTCCCTCGACAGCGGCATCATCATCGGCCCAGGGCCCTCGAAAGACGCCGGCACTGGCCTTCCGATGCCGGCAAGCGACGCCGGTATCGCGACGACGCCGTGACGGCGGTCGGGCAGCGCAGGCCTGGTCCCCGTCCAATCGGTGGCAGACGGGCACGCGGGTAGATCGAAAAAAGCTCTATTGAGCCGTCGCGGCCTTCGCGGTCTTCACCATGAGTATCGCTGTCTCGCGTGAATCGGCATCCGTGGTCTCACGCGTCGCAATCGTGCCGGGTACTACCCGTCCGTCGTCTCTCAGTCGAGACGTCAGGGTGCAGCGTATGCTCACGCGTGCAAAGCCGTCTCGTTCTCCGGTCGTTGTGACGTCCGTGTATGAGGCGGTTGCGGGGGCGCGCCCGATGAGCTCTGCCGTGGCGGCCATGAACCCGAGAATGCTGTTCACGTAGGTCGCAGCCAGGGCCGCCGGAACGTCGGAGAGCAGCAGGGACGTGGAGTCGTTGCCGGCCCCGATGACTCGCACGTCACCGAAGTCGAAGAACCACGGCAGGATCCATGAAATGTGCTGCGCCGCAGCGCCGATCCCGGCGAAGCCGAGCAGGATGCGGAACATCCGGGGGACGAGCTGCCGTGCAGTCGTCTCGCCGCCGAACCGTGCCATGATTTCGGGCTCTACACCCGCCATTCGGGCGAGCACGAGCGTCGCAGCGTTCATGGGGAGCGCGTCGTACCATTCCGTCCAGCGGAAGGACTGCGCGAAGAAATCAGCGACGCCTTCTTCTGCCAGGCCTTTGCGAAAAGCGGTCACGCCACCAGGTACCGCGCGGGCGTCCTCGAGCATCCGGCAGTAAACGACGCCGCGAACATTGAAAGGGCTCGTGCGCGACTCGAGTTGCGACTGATCACGAAGCTCGAACAACGGATGCATGAGTCCCCCCTGGCACTGGCGAGGGCGACGATAGCAGAAGTCCGTCGACGACCTTCACATGTGTAGCGCTCACTGATTACGTCCCAGCGCGCAGTTGTCCCCCGGATGCCAATTCATTTACTCGTCGACCGCCCCCCCTCCCCGGGATTCGATACACGTGCGAAAGCACCTCTCCGCCATCGGCAACGGTCCCGGCCTCGTGATCGAGAACCCATCCTCGACCTCCTGCACACCAACCGTCGTCGCCTTCGCCGGTGCCCTGGGCTCCGCTGGAGGAGGTGTACGAACCCCAGCACGACGCAGCCCAGCGTGCGGCGTGGCCTCTCGGATTCGGAGAGCTGCGCCAGCGGGGGCCACCGGGTCCAAGGCACGGCATGGCACAGCGCGGCCGGCGAAGTGCCCGGTTTCCTCCACCCGAAGACTGGCCCGGACCTTGCTGCAACGTCCGATATGCGCCACCACGCATCCATCTCTGCGGCGACTTGGGTCATCGTATTCTCCGGCGCTGCCGCACTGGTGGGTGCCTGCTCGTCTGACGCGAGAAGCCCGGCCGCAGAAGGCCCGGACACCGTTAGCGTCTCCGCAACCGGCGGCGCGAGCGCGAGCGGCCCCGGGGTGGCGAATGCCGGTGCAGGCGGAGCTGTCGCAGGCGCTTCGGGAGCACCGCCGATTTATTTCAGCCCGACCTGGACCTGGCTGCCGAGTGCAAGCTGCGTCGAAGTGAAGTCGACCAAGGCCGTTGCCGGATTCAAGGGAGTCATTGCACAGAGCAACTCCATGGCACTCGACGATAGGCACCTGTATCTGTCAGTCAACGATCTGGGACAGAGATATGCAGCGAGCTCGATTCTTTCGATCGAGCTTCCAGGCGCGAACCTCTACTGGACAGATGCTGGCAGCGTCTTCGTGAACGTCCAGCGCTCCGACGGGGCTATCCTCGCACCGCCGACTTCCGCCGTCGGCTCCGCCGCTTTGGTGTCCAACGAGGGCGCTCCGAACGACCTGTCGATCGCAAATGATGTGATGTACTGGCTCAGCGGCACTACCGGCGATGGCTGGTCGAACAGCGTTCGTTCGGTGGCAGTCACCGGGGGCAACGCGCGAACTGTGGTGGCGCCACCCAATCTACAAGGGAGCCTGCCTGCCGTTCAACGGCCCGCTCTGACCGGACTGGTTGCTTCGGCACAGAACCTGTATTTCGAGCAATGGTCGGATCCATTGACTGCCGATGGAAATCGAATCCTCGACCCGACTATCGAGCTGCCATTCGATCAACCCATGTACATCTACGCAACATCGATTCCGTAGAGCACGGCCATCACAAACCGTAGTGCAATGGCGCGGTTCCGTTTTCTCGGTCCACCAGCGGCGGTGGTTGCCATTGGGGTCTCGCTGAGCGCTTGCTCGAGCGTCGCGAAAGACGGGATCGGAAGCTCCGGGACGCCAGCGGGCATCGGCCCTGGCAACGTCGGTCAGGGCACGGGCGCCGTGCCGGGTGCGGGCGGAAGCAGAACGAGCTTCGGCGGCTCGGCCACGAACGCCGGCGGCGACGCAATCATCGCCGCGAACGGTGGCGCAGGCGACGGCAGCACGTCGTGCGACGATCTGCGCACGCGAATGGTCACCGCTTACAACGCGGGCTTTGCCACCGCGGACCTCGCGTGTGGGAGCGACGACGATTGTACCGCGGCGCCCGAACCCCAGTGCCTCTCCAACTGCAGCCCCGGCACAGTGTCGAAGACCGCACGTGCCGAGCTGCGTCGGTGGCCAGTGCCAGATGCTCGATCCGCAGGAGTGGTCCCTGCTGGAGTTCGACGAATCCACCACTCCGGGCTGTTCTCCTGGCGCCTGCACCAGATGGCGAGTGACGCCCGACGGAAGAGTGGAGAGACAGCCAGCCATGGACGGAGGCGTGACCATGCTCACGCCCGCGGAGCTCAGCCGCGTCAACGAAATCACGGAGAGCCCCGCCTTCCGGCGCGAGATGGAAACCGGCGATTTCAACTGCAACCCTGGGCCGGGCCGTGGACCTTCAATCTATCTAGCCCGCGAGAGCGTCCCTTCCTCGTCTGGCCCATTCCCCAATGTCACGGGGTGCATCTTCGCGGGTCCGTCTGGCAACGACGCGCTCGTGCTCTGGAACATCCTGCAAGGGCGCCCCGACGAGAGCGACGCGGGTCCGTAGCCTGGCGCGGGCCCACGTGACGCCGTAGCTCGGAACGACGGCACACGCGCCGGGGTCGCACGTTTTCAGTGCTGGATCGTGCCGGGGGGGCCGGACGTGAAACGACCGTCGGGTTCCATGCTACCGGACCAGAAGAAACCGCCGGCGTCTTCGACGAAGTTCGAATCCGTGAGCCACACCACGGTGTTCGCGGTGTGCGAGCCGAACAGGGTACCGCCGAGATCCCACCAGAGACCTCCGACGAAGCCGTTGTCGATGACCACGCGCGACTCGAGGCTCCCGTTCGTGACCACGGTGATCTCGTCGGCCTTCGTTTGGGGGTCGACCCACGCGGTGCCACCACGCACGCCATTCGCCGATGCCTTGCTCCAGTTCTGATAAAAGTTACACCACTGGTACCACGCGCCACCCCAGTTGCAGTAATTCTGGGTGTACCAAGCAGCCTCGCTGCTGTCGGCTTGCGCAACCTGTCCTACCTCGGGCGTCGCGCCCGACGCCTGCTCACTGCCCTCGTCCATGCCGCCCGTGGTCTCCGCCTCCGTCTTTGCGGCTACCGCAGTTTTTTCATCCGTCGTCGTTCCGCTCGTCGCCACGTTGGCCACAACGCGCAGGATCTTTTCGGGGACGAGCTCGTTGGGGCGCAGCGTCGTGTAGAGTCGATCGAGCGTCATCTTGAGCGGCGCCATCGGCATGATCGACCGCTGATCGACGGCGCGCACTTCGCTGACCGAGATGGTGTCGTTCTCCGACCTGGAGAACGTGATCACATGCCCAGGCTCGACGTCGATGCGCGCGAGCTCCTCGAGCTCGCCGACGGGTTTGTCCTTCGCCATTGAATCGGGAACAGCGCTCCCGGAGCCGCAGCCGGTGAGCGCGATGCATCCGAGCGCCGAAACCAGGGTGTAGATGTACGGTCGAGAAATGAAGCTGATTTGCATGATGTCTCCTCGACGTGTCGGGCGACACGTCGTCGCGTGAAGTCGAGGGCACAGCAAACAGCATGCCGCCCAGCATCATCGAGAACCGCCCCGACTTGTGGCGAGCAGCGGTTCGCCTGCGTCTTCGATGATGCGAAGCGACGTGCATCGTCTTGCACGTCGTCTCGTCCGGTGAGCGAAACGTTGCACACGATCGGAACCTCGAGTGGCGACGAACACCCAGCCGAAGGTCACTCTTTCTTTTTCGCCCCTAGCCTTGCGGCTGCGTCGGCCATGGCGACCATGCGATAAAACAGCGTGCACATCAGGTACAGCAGGTAATAGAGCCCCGTGAAATAGGCACCGCGCCCGGCAACGATTCCGGACGCACCGGCGACCAGCACACCGAACGCGAGCGCGCCGAGCGTCAGGTTCGCGACAAAGAGCGACCGCGACAATCCAGCGTCCTGGCCGCCCTTCATCCAGAGGCGCCCGAACAGGAGCGTTGAAAGAGCTCCAGCGCTTCGAACAGGACGAGCAGGACGAGCAGGACGAGCAGGAGCGATAGGAGAACCGACGCTACTGCGGAAGTGACGAGGTTGCGCACCCGAAACGAGATGACTTCGTTGGAGGCGACGGCTGCCCCCCGGTCGATGGACGTAACGATTCCGGCGAATCCAGCCAGTGCGATGGCGGCCGCAAGGAAACCAAGCAATACGGCGGTATCGTTTCCGGTCATGGGAGCCTGCGCCGCGCAGCGTAGACGAAGCCGGCACCGGACGGCACCCTCGCGTCAGCGGAGCGCTAGCGGCACACGGCCGAGGATCGCGACGCGCAAACGCCGCCCGCGTCGACCACCACGTCCGTGACGAGCGATGCACTCAAGCACTCCGAGCCCGTGTCGCACGGATCTCCCGATTGGCAGGGGCTGCCATCCGGAAGCACGGGCACGCATGCGCGAGGCGGATCCGGCGAGCAGTTCCCCGTGCGGCATTTCGTGAGCACGTCGTCACAAGGCATGTTTGGCTCGGCCCACGTGATGCGCCGGCAGATCTGGTCATCGGCACACACCAGGCCGCTGGTGCAGCCGTCGCCGCTCTCGCACGAGCTCCCTTCGCCTGTGGGCTCGCGGCACGTCTTCCCGATGCACGTCAGCGAGGACGCACAGACGATGCCCTGGGAGTTGTCACAGGGGTCGGCGAGTTTGCCGAAAGCGCGGCAGTTCTGGTCGAGGCCGCAATAAAGGCCAGAATTACACGGCGCCCAGAGGCCATTGCAATGAGCTCCGACATCGCCCCGGACGATGGGCACGCACGTAGGCTCTCCAGAAGAGACGACAACCTGATTCCCGGTGCAGACAGCTCCTCTCGGGCATTCGCCCTTCGTGCAGCTTTCTCCGACCGCGGCCACCCCCGCGCATTTCCCGCACGTCCCGGGTGGCGGATTCAACCCGCCAAAGTCGTCCTGCCCGGCGGGTACGTCGCCGCTGCCGATGCAACTGCCGCTCTGACACTGAGCCCGCAAAATGCACGGCGCGTCCGCCGGCAGCGAACCGCGAAAATCGCACTCGGATAGCTCGCTGGCCGCGCACTGCAACGTGTCCATCGCCCGAGCGCACGCATCGAGATCCTCGGCGGTGTACGTGATACCCGGCAGCGCGAAGTGCGGCTTGCAGGTGGCGTCCGCCCGCGCATCGAGACGAGCGACGTCGGAGGGATCGTCGGGTCCGAAGCATCGTCGAGTTGCGCGGGCGAAATGGCGACATGAGTCGAGCTCAGGGTCACCGGTGCTCGTCGCGGAGTTCCCCGTCGAGCTGCTCGTGCCGGAGTCCAAATCGCCGTCTTCATCGCTCCGCCCCTGCCCGCTCGAGCTGCGGACTCCTCCGTCAACCGGCGTGCCCGCGTCTTGACCTTCGCCGCTCGGCGAGTGAGCCACCGTGCCGCCGCAAGCCACGACGAAAAACCCGACCAACCCGATCCGCGCCGACCTCACGCCGGGGTTTTACCATTGGCCCGACAGCGGGCCCAGCGCGTCCGTCAATCTTCACAGTGCCGGGCGTGACCCTGCTGGGCAACGCCTCCCATCTGATGTCACCACACGCCGGGGAAGGCGCCAACGACGCTTGCCTCCTCGCCTCCGGTTGCGCGTCGCCCGAACGTGGCGACGCCGCTGGCGCAGGTCCCTTCCACACGGTCGCCCGCCGTCGTCCCCGCACCGCTCCCTCCCCCGGATTGCGCGCCGATCCGAAGCTGTCTTCGGAGGAAGCTGCCGAAGATGTACGAAGTATCTCGAGCTCAAACCGTCGCGCATGATGCCATTCAATGCTTCGGCGGTACGATCGAGAGTGCGTGGGAAGCCCGCCGATGCCTTCCGTTCTGGCATGGCGGGGAGTTGCTCGACCTCCGATACGTGGATTGGATGAGGCGCTAGCTCTCCACGGGCGGCATGCACCGACCGCGCTTCGTGCCGACGAATCGAAGCGCATTCACTCATACCTACGAGCGCCAAGGTGGCGGACGCGGCGGGTTACCTCCGGCGGTGGACAAGTAACACCGCCGTCACTCGACAGGGACGCGCAGCGTCCCGCCGCATGAGCTAGCGCGATGGGCGGCGACGTTCGTTGACTCGTCCCGCTGCGTTCCCTCATGCTTGGCGGTTAACCCGGGGGAGACACCGCGTGTTTTCCCCGTTCGATGACGGAACAGAAAGAGGGATCAATGGCGAGCTACTACTTCACCATCTTCAAGAAGCTCCAGGTGTTCGATCACGTTCCGACGAAGACCGTGCACGGCGGCAGCCCACCGCAGAACAACTTCGACTTGAACAACCCGGACATGCTCTTCGGCATGAGCAATCGCGGAGCTCTGCTCAACACCAGCTCCGCGGACAGCCCTATCTACCAGGTGCTCGCCGCGCGCAACGGCGGCGCTGCGCCCTTTTCGGACGTCCCGGTCGTGGTGGGAGGGAGCACGCAGCACTGGGTCGCGATGCCGCCCTCGTTCCTTCCGGCATGGACTGATTTTCAGACCACGCCCGCGACGAACAAGCTCCTCGACGTCCTCCAGAACTGGATCGACACCAGCAAGAACAACGACGTCCCTCATGCGGTGCATGCGGCGATGCCGCCGACGATCACGAGCGGTCTCGGCACGGGCGGTACGCTGTTCGTCTGCAGTAGCCCGACGGACGACGGCACTCGCCCCGGCAGCGTGCCCTCGGACTTCTGGGCAACGTCCCTCATCTACCTGACGAACCCCACCACGGGCATCACGGAGAGCCCTGCGACGCTCGCGGCGAGCGCGCACTACAACCTCGTCGCGGTCGTCGGAAACCGCTTCAGCGCAGGATACGGGCGCTATCTCGCGGTGGGAACGGACCCGTGCGAAGCGCAAGCCTGGGTGATGGTGTGGAACGCGGGCATGGGCCCCGCCGTGCAGCTTCCAGCCCTTTCGAACCTGGATCCGGCCTCCACCAACGGCGTCCACGACATCTATTTTCTCCGCGCAGGCGAGTACGACCTCGTCGGTTTCAAGCTCGACGTGCAAACCGTTTTCGACGGCCTCGTCGAGGCGGTGAAGGCGAGCGGGATGAACCTCGGCGGTCTCACGCCGGAGCAATGGCTCAAGGATCAATCCGCGGGCGCGCATCTCTGCGCGAAGGTCGCCGTGCGCCGGGCGAACCTCGATTCGTGGCCTGCCGTCTCGGATTCACCGCTGACGAATCCCCAGATCGGGCAGAAAAACCTGTGCGCCTTCGAGATGTCCCTGACTGAAACCACGACCACCCCGAACATCGTCTGGAAGAATTTCGCCTTCGGCGACCCGCTGAAACTCCTTTTCACCGGGGACGGCCGCTGGGGTCAGAATCGCCTCATCCTCGAAACAGAAAAGCTCTCTCCGGCCGTGCGACTCTTCCTCTCCGTGCCGAAAGAAACCGCGAAGCGTTTCTTCACACGCAGCGCGCTGAAGGGGTTGAAGCGCGTCGAAGACAAGAGGGTCCTCGGGCCGTACCCGGAAGGCGTGACGTTCGAGCTTCCGCGCGAGCGTGCCGTCATCGATCTGAACCCGCTGAAAGACGAGATGATCGCACTCTCCCTCGGCATCCTCTACGATCGGCGCAAGATCCAGCACGGCAATTTCGGCCGCATCACCGTCACGCAGCAAACCTTTGTGCCTGAGGTGAAGAACGCGAAGGAAGGCCGCTACGACATGGCCTGGCGCACCGGCGGAGGCCTCACGCTGGACCTGAACGCCGTCGATCCAAAGCACCGCCCCACGCCGAACGGCGGAGGCAAGCCCACGAAGGGCCAGACCAAGGCCGCGCGCCCCCCGCGAAAGCGCTGAGCGGCGACGAGACCGAAGCGCGACGCCTCTGCGACGGACAGGGGCGGCGCGACGCCGCGGAGGCGATCCGCGCGGGCTTCGGGATTGTCGACGCGACGAGCGACGCCGAACCGACGACTGGCGGACTCTGACGCTACTTCCCGGCCTCGAGCTCCGGCTCGCTCCGGACGCCACGCCTTTCGTGCGAGGCGTGGCGCGGCAGATGTGCGCGGAAATGTCGGAACGACCGCTATCCCCCCGCATGGGCACGGAATCAACTACCGTGGCGCGATGATTCGAACGAATGCGCTCGGTGCTTTCTCGAGTGTAACCGTCACCGTGATGCTGGTCGCTTGCGGCAGCGGGGACGCGCCCAAAGCTTGGAACGCGCTGTCGACTTGTCTGGCGGGGCCCGCCGCGGGAGCGCCCGTCCTGGAGCGGGTGCAGAAGCTTCGCTCGGCACAGCTCGCGGGAGCCACGACGACCGGGAAGGACGCCTGGCCGGCGAGCTGCTCGAGCCATGCCGATGCGCTCTATGCGGCCTCGGGAGACATGGCACTCGTTCACCGCACTCTCGAGGAACGGTTCGCTTGCAAAGACGGCGGTCACTGCACGATTCTCGGTGACGAATCGTTTCTTCCGACGATGAGCGCGCTCTGGGAAGCCGCGCAAGCAGCGAAGTTGCAACCGGAAGCCGCCGCGGGTGTTCCTGCCCCGGCGCTCTCACCGCCACCGCTCATCGACGCAACCAGCTGGAAAAGCTTCAGCAAAGATCCGGCGCGCGTAGTGGGGCCGAGGTTGAACGCGGACGGTTCGGCGGTGCTCTTGTTGGCCGCGAAGGAGGGTCGCGCTCGGCCTCGTTACTGCAAGATTTCTGCGGGCTTCGCCACGATGCAATGCTCGGACGCGAACGCGAGCGTGCCGGAGCTGCCCGGACAGACGGTCGCGCTCGCGCGCAGTGAGCGCGGGCTCTTCGCCGCCGGTCTTACCGACACCGGCATGTCGGCTTACAACCTCGAAACGGGTGCGCGCTCGGACGTGCACGGCAAGTTGCCCCACCTCGTGGCGGACGGCGTCGCAATAGAGACGCCCACCGAAGAAGCGCCGAAGGGGAAAGGCGCACCAACACCCAATCCAAAAGCTCCGCCAGCGCCGGCTCCCAAGGGCTTCGTCGCCATCGAGCTCGCGAACGGCAAGTCGTCCAAAGAAGCAAAGCTCTCGATCGAACCCGTGGGCACGCCCATCCCCATCGGAAACCAGGTCGTGTACCTGGCCCGCGACGGAGCGAGCACCTCGCTCGAAGCCAAGACCTTTTCGCACGGGCATCTCGGCGGCGGAGCGAGCATCAAGGGCCCGTTCGTGGGACGCATGCACACCTGCACGACGGATAATCGCACCGCCGTCGCCACCTTCGACGGTTACGAGAGCCAGCCCTCCGCAAAGGCCACCGGCGGTCCCGGCAAGACTCAGTTCGCGATCGCTTTCAAGACTGGAGACTCCTGGTCGAATGCTCAATCCGCGACGCTACCGTTCGATCGCTCGCTCGATTCAGACCTGGTCTGTACAAAGACGGGCGCGAGCATTGCGTGGGTGCGCCGCAACGCCGAGGTCATTGAAGTCGGTCGGCTCGATTGCTCCGCCGACGGGTGCAAGCCGGAGACCGTCAGCTTGCCGGGCCTCCAGAGCAAGTGGTGGGGAGGCGTCGCACCCCTCGGAGACAAGGTGCTGCTCTTCTGGCGTTCGACGCTCGGCGAAACGCGCTTCAGGGTCGCTCCGCTTGCGGCACTCGCCCAGGCTCCCGATCAGCTCCTCTTCGACTCGACTGATTTCGGCGGCCCCGTCGCCGGTGAACCGCTGCAGTTGACGACCGAAGCCGCGGCGCTCTTCGTGTTCTTACAGGAGCGACCCGTCGCCCTCCGAATCGGCGCCGACGGCCACGGGGCGCTGCTCACACCATGATGTTGAAAGCCGGGCACGAACAGGGCGCATTCCCGGAGCAGATCAATGATCAAGATCGTCCGCGCTGTACCTCTTCAGGATCGCGTACTCCGTCTCGGATTCTCGGACGGAACGTCGGGCGACTACGATCTCGCGCCGCTCATCGCCCGCGGCACCAGTCTCACGATTGCGCTGGCTGACGATGGCTACTTCCAGCGCTTCTTTCTCGAACTGGGCGCGCTCGCGTGGCCGAACGGTTTCGAACTCGCCCCGCGTGCACTCCATCAACAGCTGACGGAGCGCGGTGCGATCCGCCCACCATTTCGCGACGCTTGACCGCCAGGAAAGCCGAAAACGGGCTAAATCAGGCTGATCCCGTCGCCCTCTCTGACGAGGAAGAGGCCGGCCTCATCGCCGCACTGAAGTCGGCGGAGACCCGCGTGCTGTCGCACGACGAAGTCATGGGTCGGGCGAAGAAGCTCGTCGGCGGATAGTGGCGGTCGTCCGGAGCTCGGAGGGTGCGGACGATTTTCTCGCCGCCCTCACTTACTTGCGCAAGCGGAACGTCGCCGCCGCGGAGCGCTTGATGCGCGAGGTGAACGCCGCACTCCGGCGGCTCGACGAGGCTCCTTAGCGTGAGTCCTCTGCGCTGCGAGGCCGCCGGCTCGAATCCCATCCCGCACCCAGACGGGCGTCACGTTGGGCTCTCTGTCGGAGAGGGGCAGGATGGCGCCGAGGTTTACTGGGGCCATTGGGAGAGAGATCACGCCGTCGTGACCCGTCTCGATGATCGAAGTCGAGTAGGGCAGTCGAAAGCGCATCGAAAAGAGGTCTGACCGCGGCCCTCACCCGCAGCAACGCAGGAAGTGCACGAAGATCGAGATTTCACCTGATGCCCTCACGGCGTAGAATACTGGAACCGTCCGGTTTACCGACGCCGATAGGGGGGTGGCTCGTGCTCAAGACGATTTCGTTTCTGGCAGCGGTGATTGCGCTCAGCGGTTGCACGGGCGCCGAGGAGCCGCGAACCGACGAAACGGGTGCCGTGATGGAGGCCCTCGCGCCCTCCGGCAGCAACGCGCAGTTCGTTGCCACGGCGAACCTACCAACGTCCTTGCATCCGGGTGAGCGTCGTCTGGTCCAGGTGACCCTACGCAACACGGGCGCGTCGAGTCCCGCGAACGACTGGACCAGCGCGTATGCCTTCAGCACCTCGAATCCCAGCTGGGGCTGGAGCTACGCCTACTCACCCTCGACGGTGGTGGTCGGGCAGTCACACACGTTCACGTTTCCCATCACCGCGCCGCCCGCGAGTTCGTCGTTCGAGGCGCAGATGCTGGCACTCGGGGCCGGCTCCTTCGGTGACGTGGTGACCCTGCCGGTGACGATCGACGCGGCCACTACGCCGGAGTGGGGGTGTACGTTGCAGTCGAGCACCCTGCCGACGACGCTCGCAGCCGGGGAGAATCGCTTCGTGACGCTGACGGTGCAGAACACCGGGACCGACACCTGGGCGGCCAGCGCCACATCTCTGAACAGCCAGGACGCTCCGGTGAACCTGTGGGGTCAGACGACCGCTCCTGTGACCACCGCGGTTGTCCCGGGCGCGACGGCTTCTTTCGGCTTCGGTATCAAGGCTCCGGCGACCGCCGGCACCTACACCTTCAGTCGCGAGATGTTCACCCAGACCGCGATGGGGCGCTTCCGGTCGTGGGGGTTCTGCGTGAGCCAGCCCATCAGTGTGGTGGGTACGCCGGCGCTGGACGCGACGGGAAGCGTCCAGACCTCACAGGCGACGATGGCGCCGGGAGAGGTCGCCATCGAGCAGCTCAGCGTGACGAACACCGGCTCGGAGACGTGGCAGCCGGGCGGGAACTACTTGCTGTATTCCCTCAACACGCCCACGAATCTCTGGGGTGTCACGCAGGCGGCGGTGTCGACGGCGACGCCCCCCGGGCAAGCTGCGACCTTCTATTTGCGGGTCGTCGCTCCGTCGGCTCCGGGCGCCTATGTCCAGAGGTGGCAGATGCGGAAGGTCACGGGGCTGAACGGGGGCTTCTTCGGGACCCAGGCCAGCGTGCCCATCACGGTGAGTGCGAGCGCGACGCCATTGTACGGAGCGACCGTGGCGTCCCAGGCGGTTCCCCTGGCGCTTTCGTCGGGGCAGGCTGCGACGTTCGCCATAACCATGAAGAACACCGGCGCAAAGTCATGGAGCGGAAGTAACTTCATTCTCTACTCGACCTCTTCGCCGACGAACCTCTGGAACGTCACGGGGCAAGCGCTGGGCGCGACGGAGACCGTCGCGCCAGGCGCGTCGCGGGCGTTCACGCTGTCCGTGAAGGCGCCGCCGACGGCGGGCACATTCTCGAGCAGCTGGCAGATGCGGAAGCTCGACGACATCGGTCTGTTCGGGCAGACGGCCGCGTCTCAGGTCGTCGTATCGGCGGCCTGCACGACCAATCACACGCCCGGTGGCACCTACTCCGTTCAATTGAGCGGCGGCCTCAGGATCGAGCGGGTGCAACCGGATCAATCCTGTCCGGTCGACACCGTCACCGAATCGGGCGCGGCGACGCTCACGCTCACGCCGGTCCCTTACTATGACGTCGTGCAGACGAGCACGCCCCCGTACTATCAGCTCGTCGACAACGGTAAGCTCTATTTCAGCCTCGTGCTCGATGCTCCGTTCGATCTGAACGGGTTCGGCTTGACCCATCTCGATATCAGTGAGCTCTACACCACCGGGGGTCCGTGGGATCCCGCGACTGCGGGCCAACCGGCCAGCATCCAGTGGTACGCCTCCAACATTGCCCGCCGTGAAACCTCCGTCACGATCAACATAACGGTCGACACCGCCACCGGCTCCCTGACGGCCTTCGACCTCGAGTCGACCGACTTTGGTCCCTGCAGCTCGCACACGGGGTCGTTCCTCGGCACCGGTACCCGCAGTTGCTCCCCGTAGGACGCGGCCTCACATTGCGTGACGGCCATGCCGATGTCGTGACCGACAAGCACGGTGCTCCCCACGCCGAAGTGGACCACAGCGCTTCGACGGTGTCGGCGTTGAGTCCGTAGCGACGTAGGTCCGGCCGGCTTTCTTGTCTTCGAGGCCTTCGCGGATCGCTGCGCGCAAGTCAGCGCGTTCCTGGTCGTCGAGTTCGTCACCGTCGGCGACGGCAACGAGCCGTGAAGGGCTGCAGGCTGGGGAGAGCGCGTCGGGACCGGGACGCTCGGGCGGAAGCGGCTCGAGCTACCTAGCGTCGCGTCCGGTCTCTCGCTTGTCGTAAGTCGGAGCACGGCGTAGATTCGGAGGTCATGCTCGGAGCCATCTCGTCTGGCCGCACGGCTGCAAAGCTCATTCTGGCGACGGCCCTCGTCCTCTTGTGGATAGGGGGGTGTTCGGACTCCGGCGGTCCCGCGCGGCGGCTCGCGGATAGCTGTACGCTCAACAGCGATTGCGTAACGCCGCTCGTGTGTGCGTTCCAGCGCTGTCACGTCGCCTGCGAGACATCGCGCGATTGCGACAACGGCGCACGCTGCGTCGCGAGCGATCGCCCGTTCCACGTCTGTCAGCTCGGCATCGAGAGCCAGTGCAAGGTGAACGTCGACTGCCCCTCCGGCCAGGTGTGCGCCGTCGATCAGCAATGCCGCGACGCTTGCACGACGTCCCGCGATTGCGTGAAGGGACAAGAATGCGTGACGGGCACGTGCGCCGATCCCGACGAACTGACGGGCGGCGTGCTGGTGAGCGAGGGCGGCGACGCGAGCGTGGCCACGGGGCGGCCCTGCTCGTTCAACTCGGATTGCCCGAGCGGACTGATGTGCCGGAGCAGGATCTGCGCGCCCGAGTGCCACTCGACGAGTGACTGCGCGCCGGGCCTGTCGTGCGACAACTCGCGTTGCGTCGTGCCGCTCGAGTGCGCAGCTGGCGACGCAGGCTCGGATCCTCGCGCCGGAGGGCCGTGTCTGTATTCGTCGCAGTGTCCGGTGCCGCTCGCATGCGTGAACGGATATTGCTCGTGCGAGTGCCTCGGCGCACAGGATTGCGCGCCCGGCTTTGCGTGCGTCGCCAGTCGCTGCCAGGCGGTCGTCGGCGGCGCGAACTCCGTCGAGATTGGGCCGAACGGCGGCACCGTCACCTCGAGCGACGGCAAGCTCAGCATGAACATCCCGCCCGGCGCCATCGACGATTCCATCGTGTTCGCGGTGAAGGCCGCGACGGCGTGGCCGGCGGGCGCCGTGGGGACGGTGTACGAAGTCGAGCCGTCGGGCACACGCTTCGCGAAGCCGGCGACGATCAAGCTGTCGTATGCCGGGTTGGATCTCGGAGCTCGCTCCGCCACGGGTCTCTTCGTCGGCACGGCGACCGGCGCGTCGTGGCAGTCGCTTGGCACCGCCGTGAACGACGCGCACGCGCAAACCGTCGCTTCGACGACGTCGCACCTCTCCGTCTTCGGCCTCGTCTTCTTCGGATCCGCAGCGTCGGCGGACGCGGGCACCGGGGGCTCGAGCGTGCCCGACGCAAGCTCTGGCGGTGGGAACGAGCGGGACGGAGCTAGCGAGTCCGGCACTGCCACCGCGTGCCGGCCAGCGTGCTCCGCGACCGCAGCGTGCGTGCAAGGCGTCTGCGTGGAACCGGACGTCGACGCTCAAACCGGCTGTGTCGGTTCCATCGTCCAGCCGCCGCTCTCGCCCGCGGCGCTCGGTTTCCCCGCGAACGGCCTCGTGCTCTGGGTGCGAGCGGACCGAGGCGTCTACAAGGACGACAAAGACGGCGTCTGCGCGTGGAAAGATCAGAGCGGCAACGCAGTCGTCCTCCGGCCCGGTGCCGTTCGCCCGACGTGGGAAGGCGACGGCATCGCGAGCAAGCCGGTCATTCACTTCCGCGACCTGAGCGACCTCCTCAGCACCGGCAGCGTCCTCGGGATCGGCGCCACGTCGGCGCGGACGTTCATCGCCGTCGATGCGCTCGTGAAGCCGGACGGGCGCTTCCATCCCATCCTCCAGGGACAGGGCAACTCGGCGGGCGCTTACATCGGAATCGACGCCAACACCTGGCAGACGGCCGGCAACCTGGAGGGCGCGTTCATCACCGACAACTCGTACGACACGGCGCTCGCCACGACGACGTCCCCTCGCCTCCATTTGCTCGTGACACCGCCACTCGTCCCCGGTACGGCGTTGCCGGGGACCACGCAATATCGTGTGAACGGAGCCGCACAGTCACTCACCCTGCGCTCCGGCTCGAACCAGGTCGAGGATTTCTCCGGCGCGAACTTCACGGCGATCGGCGACGTGAGCTCGACGTCCAGCACCGGCGTCACCGGCGAAGCCGTCATCGCCGAGGCCCTCATCTACGACCACGCGCTCACTGCGCAGGAGATCTTCTCCGTCGAGGCGTCCTTGAAAGCAAGCTACGCCGTGAAGTGACGTGGCGCGATGGCCCGGTCCATATCAGCGACGGAGACGGGGACCGCGCGCGCTCCGCCCGCCCACTCGCGCCGCTTGAGCGCTGCGCTCACATAGCGTCCCAAGGGAACGCCGTCAGTTGTGAACGTGGCGGAAGTAGATGGGAATCGCGCGCTCCATCGTGTTCACGTGGCCTGAAGCCCCTGAGGACGTAGTGGGCGCCGAGCTGCGCTATAGTGGTCTGCATGGCACCGCCCAAGGCTTCGTCGCCCGCCGCTTCGCTTCCCGAGGCGCTTCGGCCCCTGGTGGCGGAGCTCGCGAAGTTGCCCCTCGAAGACCGCGAACGGGTCATCTCCGCGGCGCGTTCCGCCAATATGACGGGGCAAGCGTACCCGACGATGTCCTGGCGCAGCTTGATGTCCGGCAGGGGAGTCGTGAGCCTCGGCGGAAACGCTGTCGACGACACCGACGCTCTGTACGATGGCTGACGTCGTCATCGACGCCGACGTGCTGGTCGCGCTGCTCGACGAAAACGATTCGCTTTCCGCGCAAGCGACCGCTCTTCTTGCCCGACTCGACGCGGACGGACATGTTCCGGTCGTCCTCGACGTGCTGTTGGGCGAAGCCGTTTCCGTGCTCTGCCGTCGAGCCGCCGAGCGAAAAGCGAACCCGCCCGACCTCGCGCGCGCACTCGACCAGGCTCGCTCGTGGCTCGAGCGCGGCGAAGTCGCGTTCGTCGGACGCGACCAGGAGAGGTTGCTCGGCGCCATGTTGGACGTCGTCAAGGAGACGGGCGGCAAGGTGAACGTCAACGACGCGCTGCTCGTCGTGCTGCAGCGTGAAGGCTCGATCGGCGACGTCGCGTCTTTCGACAAGAAGCTCGACACAGCGGTCGGATTTCGTCGCGTGTCATGAGGCCCCTCGAGGGATGTCTTGCAACGCGGATCCTTTACGCCCGCTCCCCGGCGAACCTCGCGGCACGCACGCTCCCAGAATTGACGGCCATGACGGACGGGCACGCGGCGAGCATGACCCGACAACCGCCGTCGCGGCAGGTGTCCATTCCGAGACGGTTACCCTGAAGCGACTGCCGATTCGAAGGTCGCGTTCGGAAAGCCCGTCATCGCGTGAACGCGCACGTCCGTGACCGGGGGCGCACTCCTAGCTAGCCTGGCCCGAGGCGCGTCCCCTGACGCGCACGGATCTCGGCGGCGATGTCCGCCAAACGTTCTGTCTTTTGGGAGATGACCTCGGCGAGCCGAACAAAGGCCTTTTGGTCCGTCTCTTGGAAGTAGTGTATCGACGAAGACCCCGCGCCGAACGTCCAAGACCCCCAGGTCATGCGGAGATGATGGAGCATCTCGCGAGTCGCAATGTATAGCTCTCGCGAGGCGGCGTCCTGACGCGCGACGAGCGGCATCAGTTTCGCATTGTCATCCCCCTCCGCAACGAGCCCCAATTTCACCGCATTCACGTCGTTCTTGTGCGTCGCATCCCGTGCAGCCAGCAGTTCCGTGATCCGGGTCTCGCTCGCCAAGATCGATTCCACCGACTTCAGTCCTTCAGCTGACATCGCCAATTTTCGTCGATGCGCGGGACTTCTCGCCGCGCCCTCGCGGATAAGCGGACGTTCAAGACCTACTGCGAAGTTCGGCGATCACGTCCGCCGCGGCGTACGTCCGGCCGGCTTTCATGTCTTCGAGGCCCTCGCGGATCGCTGCGTGCAACTCAGCGCGTTCCGCGTCATCGAGATCGTCGCCATCGGCGACGGCGACGACGCGCAGGACTGTTCCGTCCGGCAGATCCATCGGCTCGTGGCGCGACGTCCTTCGGCGGATAGTCGGTCCAAAGCTGCGCCGGGGGTAAGCCTGTGGGCGAAGGACTCTTGACCAACGTGGCGCGAGAGTGTCAGCCTCAGAGGTCGGCGAATGTCATCTAAGCCATGGTAACATAAGGGAAATTATGCGAACAGGTCGCTATTGGTAGGCCTGGAACGCGCCGCGCTGGCAAGGCTTTGGTTTGCCTAGCCTCGATGTCTCTACTCTACGTACTCGGCTTGCGGCACTGTCTCGAAAATGCCGAGCACCGGCGGCGCCGTCACCACGCTCGCGCCGGGACAGAACGCGCCGACCCGCTCGCCGTCAGTGCGGTCTTCGTATACTTCGGCATCGCAGATTCGCTCTTGAGCGCCTCGAGTGACGAGCACACCGTACGCCGCGTGAACGACGTCGGGGAAGCGTCGTCGCTACGTACTCACTCGTGCACACGACAGTCGTGCGTGTGCAGGGCGATGCACACGCTGGTGCTCCGACGCGGATCCCGGCCGTGATGCGCTTCGCTCGTGCCGGCGCACTTACGTGGTGTGAGCAACGTCGATGCGCCGCACGGCGATGGGCGTTCACGACGGCACGTAGATTGCGTTGGCGCGCGATCATGAAACGAAAAGTACTCCTTACTTCGCTCGGAATTCTGGGCGTTCCCTTGGTTACCGGGTGCGGCAGCCCGTCGACCACTACCGCCGCGAACGATCCCGTCGCGACGGGGACGGTGAGCGATGCGCTCACTTTTGCGACTCCCGGCTCCTGTCTCGCAGCCACGGGTTTCTGGTCGCAAGGAGTGACCCTCCTGGCAAACTCCCCGGCCTCGATCGACTCTATCCAGGACTATCTGAACGCACCGGACTTCGCCTGCTACGAGACGGGGCGCTCCATCGGCGGCGCGGTCTTGCAAAACACCGGTACCAGCTCGCTCATCGCCGGAAATTTCATCCAGGTCGATCTCGACAATCCGCGCATCTTCACGTCGCCCCCGCTCGCCAAGCAAAATGCCGCCGGCTTCGGAACCGTGGATCAATCCGTGGCGATTGAAGGCGGCGTCTACGCTTATCAATTCTCCGATTTCACGTTCGACACCGGGTTCGGCGACAACGCGCCGAAGGGGTTCCTCTTCGGCGGCAGCTCTGTCGCCGAGCGGCTCGCCATTTTCCCGAATGAGTCAGTCGGTTCGTGGAGCTCTTCGTCGAACAAGTTCTTCCCCGGTGAGACGCTGGGCGCTCGCATTGGCCATACTCTCCTCACGAGCCAGCAGGACCAGGTCGGACCGAGCGCCACGCACACCCTCACCCTCGAGGTCCCGGTTGCGCTGAATCCCGACGTGATTCTGGTACCCATCCAGACCGCGGCCATCGTCGGCACCACGGTCGGGCCGAACCACGACGGCGTACCCGGCAACGCCGACGCCTTCACTCACCTCGCGGTCTTCGATCGCGTGCCGACCTGTACGGTAGCCGTCACCAACGTCAGCAGCAGCGGCTCGCCCCATGGCCCGTCCACGACCACGACCGCGACGAGCGTCCAGAACTGCGTCGGACCGGCAGACGTTCCCGTGCTCCAGACGGTACAGCGTCAATTCAACTTGAGAGTGACCGACCAGACCCTACCGGCGTGGGGTTACAATCTCCCCGACGACGTCTGGGCACAGTGTGGGATCCAGTTTCGTCTGGTCAATCACTACAACGTTCAGATGGACGACTTCCACGCGCAGCTTCCGGGAACGAACACCAAGAACGAAGACCTGAATCAACCGTTCAACGAGATGGAGGCCGCGGCGCTCGCCGCGGGGGGCCACTTGAAGGACATTCCACTCGTAGTCGTTCCGACTTTCTGCACGTTCCCCGGAGCCATGGAGCAGGACGTAGCGGATACCACCGCGCACGTTGCCTGCGTCAGCGGCCAGCTCCAGAGCGACAAGGGCGGCGTGGCTCTGGGTCTAGCTCACGAGCTCGGACACTCGGTCGGCGATCTCAACGACAGCTACGCAAACCCCACGACCGGCGGGTGCCGCACCGGCCAGGACGACAACCTGATGTGCCTGGGGGGAACGAGCCTGACAGCGGACCAGTGCACGGGCGCGCGCGCGGCCGCGACGAACCTCGTCAACAACCTGAAGAGCAAGGGAGAGTATTTCACGGAGGTTCAGAACACGCCGAACATTCAGGCGACGTACGCCCTGCGGCCGAACTCCTTCCCGCTCCGGGTGCTCCAGGCGACGGTGGGTAGCGTACGCACCACGACCGAAGCTCTGAGCGTCGGCAACGACGGCGCTCTCTACACTCGTCCGCTCAAGAACGGAGTCTGGGCGATCGCCAAGGCGATTTCCGCCACCGGCGTCGCTCCGGCAACTGCAGCCGTGGCCACCGGGCAACCGACGTCCACGCAGAACGCCGCGTTCCTCGTCGGCAACGACGGCAAGGTGTACGCGTCCACCGAAACCGCGGGCACGTGGCAAGCGCTCTCGCCGATCAGCGGAGCGAGCTTTGCGCCGGCGGGTGCGTTCGTGACGACGGCGACGAAGGGCACGCAGTTCGGCGTGTTCGTCATCGACAGCAACGGCAAGCTGGAGGTCATCTGGCGCAACACGAACGGCACCTGGGCCGCGCCACTCGCTCTGACGCCTGCGAGCTATGCGAAGCCGGGGTCGCAGTTCGCTGCAGGAGCACGCGCGAACGGTGAGCTCGACCTGTTCACCATCGGAAGCGACGGCGCGCTCAGATACATGTTCTACAACCTGAACATCTGGGGTGGCCCATTGACTCTGTCGGTGACGAACTTCGCGCCGGCAGGAGCTCCCCTCGCGACGGCGCTCGACGTTCACGGATTCCTGAACGTCTTCGTCGTCGGCAACGACGGCGCGCTGTACACGAAGTGGGACGCGACGCCGCTATGGTCGGGTCCGAGCGCGCTATCCGCGACCGGAACGTTCTCCACGAACGCGTCCGTCTCTGCGGTCAACAACGGCGCTTCGTTGAATGCCTTCGCCATCGACAAGAACACGACGCTCCAGGGCTTCTCGAACGCCGGTACGAGCTGGACCGGACCGACCACTGTGGCTCAATACGCAGCAGCCCCCGGCTCGCAGATCAATGCGTCGGCTCAGGGCACCGAGCTCGACGTGTTCGTCGTCACCGGAACCTTCACCTCCGGCGTCTCCGAACTGACGAACACGAACGGAACCTGGTCCGCGCCGCTCCGTCTCCCGTAACGCGGGTCAACGAGCGCTCGTCGGCCTGCCTGCCCGTCTGCCTACCTGGATGGACGGATGGGTGGGTGGGTCGCCCGAGGCCGTAACCTTCGACGCCGGCCGCGCGGCGGCTTGCCGAGAAGTGGTTAATGTTATACATTCGTAATAACATCATGCGAAAGCACCTCTCCGCCATCGGTAACAGCCTCGGCCTCGTGATCGAGAAACCCATCCTCGACCTTCTGAACATCGGCCGAGACACGGAGCTCGAAGTCGTCACTGATGGCGAGCGGATCATCGTCGAGCCCGTGCGTTCGAAAGCGGAGAAAGAGGAACACCAGCGCCGCGTAGCAACGTCGACCAAGAAGGTCGTCGCCAGGCACCGAGAGCTGTTCTCGAAATTGGCGAAGTGACGACCCCCGAATTCCTCGGCGTCGACGACGTCATCGCCTTGCACGACGCGCTGCTGGAAGAGCACGGCGGACAGTCGGGTATCCGGGATCGGGGCCTGCTCGAATCGGCCATCGCGATGCCGATGGCGACCTTCGATGGCGCCTTCTTGCACGAGGACCTCTTCACGATGGCGGCTGCATATGCCTTCCATATCGCGGAGAACCAACCATTCGTGGACGGCAACAAGCGGGCGGCCATGGGTGCCGCTCTGGTGTTCCTCGATATCAACGGCGTCGACGTGCCGGAGGCAACGGACGCGCTGCATCAGGCCATGCTCGACGTGAGCACGCGACGCCTCGACAAGACGGGTCTTGCAAGGTTGCTGCGAGGTCTCGCGTCGGGGAGCTGACCCTCGTCAGGATCGCTTTCGCATCCCGTCACGCTCCTGCAATCGATTCTGACGCATCGTCCGCCCCCCGTCTCGCCAGCTCTTTCAACGCTGACGTATTGGCGTCCCCAACGGGATTCGAACCTTTACGGAACGCTGGATTTCCGGCCTTTTTGATGGCCGTCGTCGCCTGAGTACCACGGTCCGGCCCGGCGTGGCGGCCTGACGCGTACATCCGCCCACGAAAATCGCCGGGCTGGCGGGGCAGAACGTCACGGCCACGCGTATCATCGGCCATGCGCGAAAAGATCGTCAGCCTCGTCCAAGCAAGAGACTTCCGCCTAATCGGCGACATCGGCGAAGGCCGCATCGCTGCCGAGCAGGTCGGCGCGTATTTCGAGGACTTGGCCGAGAGGACCGATTTCCAGCCCGTGGCGGAGGCGCTGCGCACGGCGGTGGCCGACCTTCAGCGCGCACACGAGTCGATTCGCAATGCAATGCGGCCATTCGCGCCGGACACCGCCGAGGCCAGCGAACGGCTTACCGAACGCTGGCGCGTGGGCTGACGCATCGACGCCCGACCAGCGCCCCGCCGGCCACGCGCCGTGCGGGGCGTTCTGCATTTCGGGGAAGGTCGCGAGGGGTGACGCGTACCTGAATGCGGGGCAATCACGCCCCCGCAGCGAAGTGGGCCCCGCGGTGCTTGTAACACCCGGGACCCCGGACACCACGAGGGTAAACTCATGGCATCGAACGAAGTAGAGGCGATGCGCGCCTCGCAAAGCAAGCGCATCCTCGACCACCTGGAAAACTGGATTGCGGCGGCGCCTGGTCGGTCGCTGCGCATCGAGCAGCCGACGCCCGGCGAGTGGCTCGTGACGCTGGACGAGGCGCACCGGCCGCGGTGACAGCCTTCGCGACGCGGCGGCGCAGGTTGCTACGGTGATCGCGCTGGACGGCGGGGCGCTTTGAAGCCCACGAACTGGACGAACGCCGAAGTGACGTTGCCCCACGGCGCCGCGGTGCAAATCGACGTCGAGCCGGACGGCCACCTTCGGGTCAATCTCGAGGTGCACCGCGACGACGTCACGCTCGTGCTTCTCGAGAACGCCCTCCGCGCCGCCGTCGTGGACGTTCAAGGCCTGCGCGCGGTGCTCGCCGCGGAAGCCTCGGTGCCGTCGTGAGACCCGCGCCACAGCTCAGCGCAGCTGGCGCTGGCGTTGTGCTGGAACTGATCGCGACGGCGACTGAGAACGCCCCGGGTTGTGAGCTCGCGTGGCTTCGTGGCTTCGCGATGGCGCGGGTGCTGCCCGATCCGCCACCGCGCTCGGACCCGCGGAGCGACCCGCCGTCGAGCCCGATCGGAAAGGTCGAGCTCGTGAGCCGACCGACTTGGAAGTGACGCACTGCGCGTGAACAAGCTTCGCGTAGGGGATGACGATCGCTCGGTCCCCTACGCGGAACGGGACGCCGCACGCCGCGCAGATCATTCCGGCGTGTCACCCACGCCGGGGACGCCCCAGTTGCCCCGGATGTGGAAGCCGTCCGTGTTCAGCGCGAACAGTCTCCCGGGCGTGCAGGAGGTTATGCTGGCGAGATAAGTGCTCCCTGGCCGCGCGACGGCCAACGCCGAGACGCGAGCGCCGATGAAGGCTAGCGCCGCGAGCGCATCCGAATCGGTTGTACCGGTGTCCGTCAGCGGCAGTCCGTCATACGAGTGCGCCATCATGTTGAAGATCTCAACGGCGCCCCGGAAGGTCAGGATTGAATCGGCCATGGTGTCTTTAAAAGTTGCTCCCCGCCGGTGCGCCCAAGTACGGCGGGGAGCTTTTCAACGGGGCCCCCAGATGGGGCCCACAAGTCAGCAGGCCTTGGGGCGCGACCCCGGTGAATCTTAGAGCCCCGATTCCAGCGCCATCGCGAATCGGTGCGTGAATGCAGAGGCGATCGCCGTCTCGGTCGACGCCGTCGTTTCGTACGCGATCGACACGCGAATGCGATCGCGAATCGCCGTTAGCCCGACACCGCTCGCACTGCCCTCGATGGCACGTCGGATGTCAGCGCCATCAGCCAGGGCGAAGGCGATCGCTTCTTCCGGACGAGCGTTCGCCACGAGCGATCGGATTCTGTCGCTGTTCGCTTTTGCGTGCGCGAAGGTGTTCGAAGCCGGGAGCGTGGGATACGCGAGCGCGGCGACGGCCGAGGCCAGGGCCGCGCTGTAGTCGCCGGCAACGGCCTCCGTCGCAAGCAGTGACACGGCCGTGCTCCCGCTGAAGTCCGCTTTGATCGCGTTGTATCCGGCGATCGCGTTGTTGATCGCCGTCTGAAGGCTGGCGAGCCACGTCGACGCGGCGACGCTGGCGACGGTCCGGTCCAGCGTACGGCGCGCGATCGCGTCGTTCACGTCGGCCAAGACGGCGTTGAGACGATCCAGGCCGGGCAATGTGCCGGCGTGGATGCCATCGGTCTGCGAGACGCCGTAGGGCGACATCGCGAAGAGCAGTGCCTTTTGAACTTTGGTAGGCATGATCTGTTACTCCGCCGCGACGGCCGCAGACGCGGGCTCGCATGTCTCTTCGTACCGGCGCCAACGCGCCTGGAATTCGGGCGCGCCGGTTTCCCAGCACACCCACAGCCGCGCTTCGAGTTCGGCATCTACGATTGCCTGTGCCGCACCGGCGCCGCGCGCACGGTCGACGGCGCCGCCCTGATGCAACGCGGCTTCCTGCGCGCGCATGGGCGAGCGCTTCGAGTTCGCGATCTGCGCCAGGTGCTCGGTGTCGCCTCGCGCGCGAGAGAAGAGCGCCGCGGACGGTAGCGCCGTGGAGTCCCACGCCAGCGCGGCGCACAGCGCGCCGACGTCGCGATCGAAGGCGTGCAGCGTCGCCACCGCGACGTCGTAATCGACGCGAGCATTCGCGACCGCGTCGCGATCGACCGGCGCATTTTCGAGGGCCATGCGCGCGAGCGTCGTGGCGTTCTTCGAGTTGAAGAGCCGCTCCGTGAGCGCTTTCGCGACGGGGCCATTGAAGTCGCCGAACGATGCTGCGGCTTCGCGGCCCTTCGTCCAGCGGTCATGAAGCCTCTGCAAGTAGTCGCGCGCATTGTCAGCGCGTTCGCCAGTGCGCTTGCCGAGCGATGCGAGCGCGGACTCGAGAAGCGCTATCGCGGCGTCGACTTCGTGCCCGCGGGAATCCCACCATTTCACAGCTTCGGCGAGCGTGTCGTTGTTCCGCAAGATGCTCAGCGCATCGCTGCGATTGATCAGTAGGTAAGCCATCGGCTCAGTTCCTCCGGTGGACGGCGTTCGCCAGCGCCTCGGTGTACTCGTCCTCGGTGAAGCCGCGCTGACGTGCTCGACGTCGCTGCTCGGCGCTGAGCGTCTTCTTTGCCTGCGTGGGCGGCGCGGGCGGAGCTCCGTCGGCCACGTCGGCGGTTGGATCGGCAGGACCCGGGTCCGGTCCGGCATCGAGTCCGGCGGCCTGACAAGCGGCCTGGACAGCTGCAAGGATTTCGGACGAAGTTGCATCCGCATCGACGCCGAGCGCTTTGCGAATCGCGTCCACTGCTTTGATTGGATCGGTTGCTCCGGGCATTAGACCGGCGAGCGAAACCAAGATCATATCTCGGACGAAACCCGACACAGTCTGACCGGTCTTCGCGAGTTCCTCGTGCATGACACGTAGCTGCCACGCGGGAATTTTCGCAGTGACGGTGCGCGCATTGGCACGGCTAAGCGATACGGACTCGCGCTGAGTCGTGAGCAAAAACAGATCATGAAGGGCCATGGGCTTCTTTCGGGTGGGCGGGGTCTACCGCGGGTCTACTTGATGGTCCCACGGAATCGTCAACAGTCAACCCGAATGCGCAATAGTTAACAGAAAGTGCTAAGCATCACGAGCGACGGATATCGCCGTCGAAGGTCTGAGCCGCCGGCACGATCGCGCGAAATGTACCTCGCTCGACTTGGTGCCGGCGGTTCCCTTTTGCGCGGGCATGTCGCGCGGCCGCAGCGTTCCAAATGCGCGTTTCGTCGTCGCGCAGGCGCGCGCGCATCTCGTCGATCTCATCGCGATCGCGAGACGAGATCGGCTTCGCCGTCGGGTCGATCTGGAGCGGCGTCGCAGGCCGCTTCGCCCTCACAGGCAGCTTCGCTGCCCAGGGCGGAAACTCTACGCCAGCTTGCCTGCAGATCCTTCGCGCTCGGTGCAGGGAATATTTATCGCCGCGTGCTTCGAGGAGCGCGAGCCGTGCTTCGAGCGGCGTCAAAATACCCTTCTTCCGTCGCTGTCGCCGCCAAAGCCTACTTCTGACGTTGCAGCGGCGTGACGAAGTCGGCGCTGGATCTCTTCGCTCACTTTGATCAGCGCGTCGGCGCTGGCGTTTGCATTGCCCCGCGGCGGGATCGGCGCGGGCGCCGGTGACGCCGTCTCGGGCGCCTTTGGTGCTTCGACGTGTACGGCTTCGAGCTCGGCGACGTCGACGCCTTCGAGCTCTGCGATCTTCTGTCTGTCAATGCTTGTGGTCACTGGGCATATCCTTCCGTCAGATTGTGAATGGCGTGGCCGAGCGCGTCGATCCGGTTCGGAGACCGACCGCCCGGCGAAAAGTCGACGAGCTCTTTCTCGAGGTACGCAAGCGAGCCGACGTGATGCACGCGGCCCTGGTCGTACAGCACGCTTAACGGATCTGCGCGCGACAGCTTGTCACCGAGTGCGTTGATCTCCTGCACGCGCGGTCGCTTCGCACTCGGCCAATACGCGAGCACGGAGCTCAGCGCGTGACGGCCGAGATTGTTCGTCTCGAGTACCAGCACGTCGGCGCGATGCGCTGCCCAGAGATCGTGAATCGTGCGCACCCACTGCTGCGGATCGGATCGCTGCGTCCCGTCCGCGAGCACGTACAGGTGACGATCGTAGCCGAGGCCGACGACGACGACGCCGCACTCGTCCGCGTCGGCGTGGCCCGACTTGCTCGGGTCGATACCGATCGCGACCGTGCGCAGCGCAGGTGCCTTGACCACGCGGTGCTGCTCGATCAGCGACTGCCTGAACACCGAGCCCGGCGCGTCGCTGAGTAGCTCGCCTTCGAGCTCTTGTGCGGCCAGGCGGCTGTCTTTGAAACGCCGCTTCATGCGCGCGACGGCCGCCGGTGAGAGCGCGCTGTTCTCCGTCGTGCTTCCGCGGCGGACGATCGTGCCGGGGTCGACTACGATCTCCCGAAGCCAATCAGCGTTCGCCTTCGGCGTCGTCGTGATCAGCAAGCGCGGGTTCGCGCCATCACGCAACGCGAGCGCGATGTTGTCGAGCAGCTCGCGGACGTGCGCGATCTTGATCGGCTCGTCGACCCACACGAGGTCTAGCCCGGCGCCGCGGAGTTCGCGATCTTCGCCGGAGCACAGGTAGATCGTCGCGCGCTCGCCGATACGGATCTCTTTCTTCGCATCGAACAGCGTCGTCTCGGCGCGCTCCCACGGCGCGAGCACATCCAGGAAGCCCGAGCCCTGCCCGCGTCGGCGGCCGCCGACGCAATATCTAAGCGTCTCGCGCTCGGTCGGGCCGACGATTGCGACGCTGCGCGCACGGCCCTCGAAGATCTCTTGCCGCACGAACTCGGCGGCTAGGCGCGTCTTGCCGAAGCCGCGCCCGGCGCACACGAGCGCGGTCTCCCACGGCGTGCTCGGCAAGATCTGCTTCGGACGCGCGTGCAGTGCCCAGCAGTGCAGGAGTCGCATCGCATCGACCGGCGAGAGACCACGGAGAAATTCTCGGCCAGCTTCCGACCGTGCAAGGCGCTCGAGCCGCGATGGCCCGCCGAGCCTCGCTGACACGGCAGCGGCGAGCGCCATGCGTTCGTCAGCTAGGACGCGGACCTCGGCACTCACGGACATCGCGCAAGTGCCTCGTCGACCATGGCGAGCAGCCGGCGCTTTGCATCGACGTTCGCCGGATCGTTTTCCGGGTCCGGCGGCGCCGGGGGGATTATTTGCGCGAGCTCGCGCAGCGCTTCGCGGTACTGCCGGTTAATCGTCGCGAACGTGCGCGCCGCCGCGGGGCCGAGCTCGCCTTGTGACAACCAGAATTCTCGAAGGGCGCGGAGTTTCCGCGCGTCTCGTTCGAGCTCAGCGATCGGGTCGATCGGCCCCGACAGCTCGGGCTCGGGCGCGGGCGGCCGCATATGCGCAGGCAGCGGCCGGGCGTCGGCGTAGCCGGGCCAGCGCGGCGGCGATGCCGTCGTCTTGCCGAGCGTCGCCAGGTGCCTGCGGACGGTGCGCCCGCTGACGGCGAAGCCCGCTTTTCGAAGCTCGTCCGTGAGCCGGTTCGGGTTCGCGGCGGTCGAGGCCTGGATTGCCCGGGCGAGGTCCGGCGTGAGAGTCGATGGGCGAGGCACCCTGTATAGTGCCACGGCATGGCACTACATGCCAGGTAGTGCGCATTACGAATAAGAGCATGATCTGTGCGGTGCCGTGCCAATTCGCAGGGTTGTGTCCACGAAAAACGTGCCCGCGTGGCCAAAATCGGTTTCCAAGGCGCTCTCTTTTGGCCCGCGAGGACGATCCGTATACCGGTCGAACGACAAGGCCGAATTACGCCCGCGCCGAGCAGCGCCATTGCCAGGCCTTGCCGTCTGCGCGCCTCGCTGCGGCCCGATCACTGCGACCGGCGCCCTGGGCAGGCTCGGCACGACGACACCGCTGTGAGGGCCAGCGCCGGACGCCGCCCTGGTCGTGCTGCACGGCGTGGCCAGGAAGGTCGGCCTCTGATCTGGCCCACTTCATTGGCAGCGGTTGATCCGCCCCTATTAGCCTTAAGCATATAGGGCGGGAACCAAGCCGGCGGAACCAGATATAAGTATGTGCTTTCATGCACTTAAGTTGGTTCCCGAGATGGCTCGAAATTCGACTTTTCGCGATCGCCGGGAACCGACGTTTTCGGTAACGTTTCTCGACACCTAAACGGTTCCCGACGATCACGCGGTTCCCGTGCGCGGAACCGGCGTGAGCTGTACGCGCTCTCCGGCCTCGGCAATGTCGCCGGCTTCGACGCGCTCCCGGATCTCGCGCAGTGCGTCTGCCTTCCGACCGCCGACACGCGCTGCGAGCTCCGACCGCGTCAATGGCCCCCCGAGTAGCGCGGCCCGCATCTTAAGCCAGACCTCACTTTCAAGTGGGCCCACTCGCTGACCGTCGGCGTCGAGCCGTAGCTCGACCTTGCCGCCCTTCCGGCCGTAGCGGCTCTTTAGGACTTCTACGGTCATCGTCTCTCCGTCATCGGCCAGGCTGGCATTCAAGAGTAGCGTGGCCGAGTTCTCGACCACTGCGCCGCCGTACGACGCCGCAGCGGAACGCCGTTTGTCGGAACCACGTGTTACGGCCGACGTCGCCCACACCGTCACGTCGTGTGTTTCGACGACCTTCAAGACCTCGCGGACAGCGCGCACCGGATCGGCGTCAGCGCCGGCCCGTGTCGAAATCTTCTGAAGGGGATCGAGCAACAGCACTTCGAATCCGCCGTAATTGTAAGCGTCTTCCAACGTGAGCTCGCGCCCGTCGACGATCAGAAGCTTCCCGTCTGCCAAGACGCCGTCGTTACCCTTCGCCAACGCCTCGTCGCGCGACATGCCCTGCCGCTGATACCACCGCGCAGCGAACGACTCCGCTGTCTCGTCTCCGCTGGCAATTATCACAGCGCGCTTCCCTTGCGCGACGTAGCCGGCTGCGACCTCAACCAGCAGGGTCGACTTGCCGGAGCCTTCAAGGCCTTGGATGATGCACCGAGCGCCGCGGAGCGGGACGCCGCCGTTCTTCAGAGCTTCGCTTGAGTTCAGCGCGGTAATTCCTATAGGCACAAATTGATTCTGAGGAGCGCCCTTCGGCTTTCGACTCGTAACGAAGCCGGCGAGGTCGGAGTGCATCTCTACCGTCGACGGCTTGATCCAGTGGCGGCGGTATGAGCCGACGCTCTCATTCTCGAGTGCGAACCATCGCGGAGATGATTCTTTGCTGTCCCACGAATCAGTTACCTTATAGGTGACATCAAGCAGGCAGAGCTCCGGGGTCCAGCGCACTACGATCACGGGCTTGCCCGGTTTCAGGCAGACCAGCACCGAAGTATTCCAACCTACTGGCAGCACACTACGGGCGTACGATACCGCAAACGCATGCCAGTCTCCACCCGGGAATATTGTGTGTCTGTCTTCGATTATTTGTGTGTGCGATCCGATATCAGGGCCGACGTCTGTACAGTCGGGACATTCCGCGCGAAATCTGTACCCTGTTCCGCACTGTGCGCATTTCTTGGGTTTGATGAAGTTTGCGCGCAGCGATGCCAAGTCGTCAGCCGAGAGCGCCGGACGACCTTCGCACCATGTTCGTCTATTCACGTTCCAGGCACTGACGTCGCCGTCGTCGTTTTCGTCGTCGTCGTAGCTTTCCAAAACGAAGGGAAGCCAACCGTCATCTACGGCAGAGAACACGGCACAGTTCTCAGCCTCGTCAAAGAACCGATCGAGCGTAATTAGAGACGAGACACTCACCTCCCTATGCCAAACGTCGTACCAGGATCTGAGCTTGTCGTATGCCTGCGAATCGCGTATGCTTGCCATGGTCTCTCCTCTGGGTGCGCTCGCTCGGCTCTCCCTGCAAAAGACAGCCGAGCGAGCGTCCGCTATTGCGTCATCTCTTGAATTTCGATTCCAGCCGCGTGGCGGACTCTCGATGCATGCGCTGGCCCAACAGCGCGCGGCAGACGTCCGTGGTCGGGACTTTCGCCACGTCCGCGATGAACGTCACCGGGTAGCGCGTGGACATCGTTCGAAGACGGGCCTGTACTGACGTGTCGATGCTTGTGCGCTCATTTGATCGGATCACGAGGACTCCTTTGGTTGTTGGTTGAATCGATGCACGCATGCATTGCCGAGGACTGAGCACGAAATGTGGCCACAGGAGTTGCCAGCGCGCGCGCGGTCTCGCCGGTCGAACGCCGCCGACAGCTTCTCGAGTGCGTCGACGAGACGCTTGCCGTTGCCGTCTTGATACTCGCCACACTCGCAGCGCCGCATGAGCACCGCCATTGGACGCGGGTCATCGCACGGGCCCATCGTGTCGAGCGCCCAGCACGCTCGACACTGTTCGCGAGTGGTCGCGCCGCTCACGGCTGCACCCCGAGCGTTTGCATCGCCTCGGTGATGGCCCTTTCTGTAAGTGGATGAGGCTTCGTGATACCGCGCAACGCGCGTTCGACGGTTCGCTCGTCGAGCCCGCTTTCGAGCGCTAGGCGGATGCGCGTACGGCGGTCGAGTGTGTTCGGCGGGGGTGAGCTCTTTCGTTTCCTAGGCATAGCAATCTCCTTACGAGTGCCATCCCGTGCAAAAAGCTCGCCGCGATGAAAACGTAGCAGAACTCACGCATGATGCACGCCGTCCGCGCGCACGACGCCCGCCAATCTTCAATTTTGAATGTCCGGGGCAGGCGCTCGTCCAACAGCGCCGCCTGGCGCGCGGTTGCATCCAGCTACGCAATGAAACAGGGGCCTCCGTCAGCCTTTGCGTAGTACGTGGGGGGGGCGCTGACGCTGTTTCGCGGCCTTCGCGACGGCACGCACCGTGCTGAATGATGGCCCGTGCCCGAGTCCACGCCGCGCGCTGCCCCACCGGCGGAGACATCCGCGGCACACGGCAATTCGTCCGCGCCCCCTGCACCGCTTGACCCGGCGCGACGCGCCATCGCGGCGGCACTAGCCGATCTGCTCGTGGCGGATCTTCTCCGGCATCCGCCCGGGTCGGTGTAGCTTCGGCCATGCGCTGCGCCCTCTACTGCCGCAAGTCGACTGACGAGCAAGCCGCGTCGATCGACGTGCAGACCTCGGAGGCCACGCGCTACGTGACCGCGAAGGGTTGGACGCTCGCGGCCGAGCACGTCTACCGCGACGACGCCGTCAGCCGCGCCGAGTTCAAGAAACGTCCCGGGCTGATCGCGATGCTCAACGCGGCCGAGGCGCACGCCTTCGACGCCGTCGTCATCCGCGACGAAAGCCGGCTCGGTGGCGACATGCACCGCACCGGGCTCGTGCTGCAAGACCTGACCGAGAACGGCGTGCGTGTTTTGTATTATTTTCACGATGAAGAAGTGCGGCTCGACGGCGCGACGGACAAGATCCTGCAAGCGGTGCGCGGCTTCGCAGCGGAGCTCGAGCGCGAGAAGATTGCAGAGCGCACGCGCGAGCATCTCGAGACGAAGGCAAGGCGCGGGCTCGTCGTCGGCGGCAAGGTGTACGGCTATACGAACGTCGAGAAGCGCGACGGCGCGCGGCGAACGCACGTCGAGTACGAGATCAACTCGGCCGAGGCCGCGATCGTCCGCGAGCTCTTCGAGCGGTACGCCACGGGCGACGGCCTGAAGAAGCTCGCGAAGGATCTGAACGTGCGCGGCGTCACGAAGCCTCGCACCGGGAAGCGCGGCACCGGCTCGTGGTCGACGTCCAGCATTCACGCGATGCTGCGAAACGAGCGATACCGCGGCGTGCTCACTTGGGGACGTCGGGAAAAGGCCTATCGCCGAGGAACGAAGGTCCGCCTTGCGACGAATGCAAAGCAGTGGATCGTTACGACGGTGCCGGAGCTTCGCATCGTGTCGGACGAGGCGTGGTTCGCTGTGCAGGCGCGCGTTAACGACCAGGCCCACGGGAAGATCAACGGCCGCGGGCGCCCCGCGCGCCACCTACTGAGCGGCTTGCTTCGCTGCGCCGAGTGCGGCGGCCCGATGACGGTGACGAATCATCGCATCGGCGACGAGACGGTGCAGGTCTACACGTGCGCGTACCACCGTGACCGCGGCGACTCCGTGTGCGGGAGCACCGCGCGTCGGCCCATCGCGACGGTGAATGCCGCCGTGGTCGACTGGATCAAGGCGAACGTACTTAGCGAAGAAGTGGTCTTAGAGGCGTTGAGGACGGTGCGCGCTCGGCTGGAAGAGCGCTCGGCGTCGACCGCCACGGAGCTCCCTGCGCTCGAGAAGCGGGCAACGGCCCTGCGCACGGAGATCGCCCGGCTCGTGGAAGCCCTTGCGGGAAGCGACGAGAAGCCGGCCCCCATCGTCGAGGCCATCGCCAAGCGCCAGGCGGAGGCATCCGAACTGGAAGCGCGCCTCCGAGCCGCCAAGGCCGCTCCGTCGGCTATCAACCTGGAAGTGCGCCGCCTGGAACGAGAGGCACGCCAGCGCGTCGCAGAGCTCGGCAAGACGCTGGACCGGAACCCGGCAGAGGCGCGGGCCCTGATGCGCGCTCTCTTCCCTACCCCGTTGAAGGCCACGCCGATCGAGACACCGAGCGGGCGCCGCTTCCACATCAAAGGCAGCGCCGCGCTCGGCTCGATCCTCGACACGACCGATTGTTCTAATTCCGCGTCCCCAACGGGATTCGAACCCGTGTTACAGCCTTGAAAGGGCCGTGTCCTGGTCCAGCTAGACGATGGGGACTTTCGGGGGCGGAACATAGTCGGAACGTGGGCCCCAAGAAAGGGGTGGAAACGACGAAAATGACTCGCCGCGTGAGCGCTGACGGGTCCCACGGGGGTCGTGATACGGTCGCGCGCTTGGCGACACCGGACGACGTAGAAACGACGGCCCGCGGCCTCGATGAACGCCGTTTTCGCGGCTTGATCGCCATTTTCCTCGTCTCCGGCGGGGCCGGCCTAGTCGACCAGGTCTGCTTCTCGAAGTACCTGAGCTACGTCGTCGGGGCGACGGCCTACGCCGTCAGCGCGGTGCTCGCCGCGTTCATGACGGGGCTCGCGCTCGGGGCGGCCATCGGGGGTCGCCTCTCCCACCGGATTCGACGGCCGCTCGTCGCTTATGGCGTCGCGGAGCTGGTCGTCGCGGGCGCGGTCGCTTGCGCTCCGCTCGCCTTCACGGCGCTCACGCCGCTCTACGTCGCCGCGGCTCGGCATGCTCAGGGGTCCCTCGTAACGCTCTCCGCGCTCCGGTGGGGCTGCGCGTTGCTCATCGTCGTTGGGCCCACGGCGGCAATGGGGACGACGCTGCCGCTCGTGTCGGCGGCGCTCGCGGGCCGCGACGAACACGGTACGCGCGAGCGACGCTTATCGATCCTCTACGCGACGAACACGCTCGGCGGCGCGGTCGGTGCGATCGCGGGCGCCTACGCCATCTTGCCGTGGCTCGGTCTGTCGCACTCCATCTGGGCGGCCGCGACGGCGAGCGCCATCGCGGGCATCACGGCGATCGCGCTCGGAAGCGGGGTGCGCGTGACGCCAGCCGTCAAACACGCTGTCGCCACGCCGACCATCTCCAAGTCGACAACGTGGCTCGCCGTCATCGCGTTCGCCTCAGGCTATCTGGCGTTCGCGATGGAGGTCGTCTCCACGCATCTCCTTGCCGTCATCGTCGGGAGTAGCGCTTATGCATTCGGGCTGATCCTGGCGTCGTTCCTGACTTGGCTGTTCCTGGGCGCGGCGCTTGCGCCGCGGTTAGCTAAGAGGGTCGGGGACTCGGCTCTTGCGACGAGCCTCGGGCTGACGGCGCTGGCCATCACGGCGACCATTTCGTTCTGGCAGTTCATGCCGCTCGCGTTCGGCGGGCTCGGGCAGTACGTGACGTCGTTCGCGGGGCGGGAGGCGATGCGCGCGCTCGTGGCGTTCGGGATCCTCGGATTGCCGGTGACGGCGATGGGGCTCACCTTCCCTCTCCTGCTTTCGTGGGCGGCCGGGCACGCGGAGGTCGGGCGGCTCGTCGGACGCTTCACGTCGATCAACACGGTCGGCGCGGTCGTCGGGGCGCTTTCCACCGGGTACGTCGTCTTGCCGGCACTCGGGTCGGAGAAGACGATCCTCGCCGTCGCGTTCGTGTTCGCCGCGCTCGCCGCCGCGACGGCTTATAGAGGTGACACGGAGCGACGCCGCGCGACGGTGCTCGCGGTCGCCGCGGTGGTCGTCGGCTTCGTCGCTCCGCGCTGGGACGTGATGCGGCTGACGGCCGGGACCAACGTGTACTTCGACTCGGTGCGTCCGGCGGAAGAGCTGCTCAGCGTCCGCGAGGACGTGCACGGCGGGATCACCACCGTCACCGTGCACCAGGGAGTCCATACCCTCTTCACGAACGGTAAGTTTCAGGGCAACGACGGCTGGGAGCTGAACGCGCAGCGATATTTCGCTCACTATCCGTGCCTTTTCGTGCCGGACTTCGGGCAAGCCCTCATCATCGGGTTCGGGACGGGGACGACCCTCGGAACACTTGCGAGTTATCCGTGGAAGCGCCTGGATGTAGTGGAGATTTCGCCGGCCATCATCGAGGCGTCGGGGCGCTTCTTCGCAGGCCCCAATCGCGCAGTCCTGGACGACCCGCGCGTGCACATCACCCTCGACGACGCGCGCAATCACCTGCTCGTGCACGACGGGAAGTACGACCTCATCAGCATGGAGCTCTCGAGCGTGTGGTTCGCCGGCGCCTCGAGCCTGTACTCGAGCGAGTACTACCGGCTCGTGCGTGCGCACCTCTCACCGGACGGCGTGTTCCAGCAGTGGGTGCAGCTCCATCACGTGTACCGGCCGGTGCTGGCGGCGCTCATCGGCACGCTGCGCCGCGAGTTCGACCACGTGGCGCTCTTCTACGGCGGCGGCCAGGGGATCCTCGTGTCGTCGACGCGGCCACTCCGGTGGTCGCGGGAGCGCGCCCGTGCCCTCACCGTCGACGAGAAGGTCGGGCAGACCCTCCCCTACGGACGCGCCCTCGAGACGCTCAGCGGGGACGTCCTGGCGATGGACGACGGGCTCGAGCGGTTCATCGCCGACTCGGCCGATCCCGAGCATCCGGCGAGTGAGCTCGTCTCGAACGACGACAATCTGTTCCTCGAGTACGAGACGCCGCGCGGCAACGTGCTCCCCTGGGAAGCGCGTGAAGCCCTGGTCGCGGTGCTCAAGGGCTACCGTGATCGTGCCGCCATCGGCGCTCTCGAGATCGGCGGCGGCGTGGTGCCGGAGACCGAGAACACGGCGCGCCTCGGCGAGTAGCCGTCTACGCGACGCGGATCTCGGTTTCCGACGCGACGGTGGTGCGCGCACCCTCGGGGATGCGGGCGACGCGCGAGGGGCGGTTCGAGGCGAACGCGGTGTGCAGGCGCGCCGCGTCGATGATCTCGACGCAGAGCTCCGAGAAGCAGAAGCCGACGGCCGCGGCCATCTTCGGTAAGAGCGCGCTCGGGGCGAGGCTCGGGAGCGTGTTCACGTCGAGGACGTATTCGTTCTGGCCCTCGGTGACGAGGACGTCGATGCGCACCGGGCCGCTCGCGTCGAGGGCCTGCGCGGCGCGCTCGGCGAGGTTCAGGATGCCGCGGTAACGGATCGGGGAGAATTCCGTGGTCGAGGCGCTACGGGCTTCGGTGCCGCGCGTGACCTCCACGCCGCCGAGGACCCTGCCGTTGAGCATCGCGACGTGGACCTCGCGGGCCGCGATGAAGCGCTCCACGACGACCGATTCGTCGTGGGCCATGGCGCTCTCGAGGCTCGCGACGAGCTCGCCCAGGCTATCGGCGCGACCGACTCCGACGCTCGAGCCTTCGCGGCGGGGCTTCACCACGACGGGAAAGCCGAAAGAGCCGTGGATCTCGGCGATCTGTGCGAGCGCCGCGGGTCCGTCCACCGTGTAGTACGGCGGCGTCGGGACGTTGTGCAGCCGGAAGAGCTCCTTCGACTTGAGCTTGTCCATCGCGAGCGCGCTGCTCATGACGCTCGAGCCCGTGTACGGGATGCCGAGCACCTCGAGGACGCCCTGGACACAGCCCTCCTCGCCGAGGCGACCCGAAAGCGCCAGGAGCGCCGTGTCGATGCGCGCGGCGCGGAGCGCCTGCACGGTGTCGATGCCCGGTCCGAGGACGACCGGGACGGCGTCGCGTCCTGCCTCGAGCAGCGCCGCGACGAGGGCGTCACCTGCGTCGGAGTCGTGGTCGACGTGGGCGGATCCACCGATCAGCACGCCAATCTTCGGTGCGCTCATGACCCGAATGGGTAACGAACATTGCCGTTTCGGGCAAAGTTTAGACCGTGATCTGGACGATGACGGCGGTGATGTTGTCCTTGCCGCCGCGGTTATTTGCGAGATCGATAAGCCGATGGACCGACTCTTCGCCGCCCAGGTTGATGAGCGACGGGATCTCTTCGGTCTTCAGGTAGCCGTGTAGTCCGTCGGAGCACAGGAGGTACGTGTCGCCCTCGGCGAACTCGACCATGCTGGTGTCGACCTGCACGTAGTCACGATTGCCGACTGCACGCGTGATCACGTTCTTGTGGCGGCTCGTCCGGGCTTCTTCCTCGGTGATGATGCCCTGTTTCAGCTGCCAGTTGATCAGCGTGTGATCCTCGGTGAGCTGACGCGCGGTCTCGTTGCGCACCTGGTAGATGCGGCTGTCCCCGACCTGCGCCGTGATCATGAACCCGGCCGACACCATCATCGCGCTGATGGTCGTCCCCATCCCCGATTTGCGGGAATCGAGCTCGCTCATCGCGTAAATCATGTACGTCGCGGCCTGCACCGAGCCCTCGAGGAGCCGCACCGAGGCGCGGAGGGCCACGTCGGCATCGCCCTCGGTCGTGGGGGTGCGCTTCGCTCGCTTCACCATGCCGTAGATGGTGTCGACCGCTTCCTGGCTCGCGATCTCGCCTGCCGCGTGGCCGCCCATGCCGTCCGCCACGACCCAGAGGCCGAGCTCATCGTCACACAGGTAAGCATCCTCGTTGGCCTGGCGGCGGCGCCCCACGTCGGAGCCGCCGAAAGACCGAGCCGTGAGCGAGGACGAACTCATCGAGAGTTCCTTAGGCTAGAAGAAAAACCCACCGGGTAGGAAGGGATTAGACCTTTGCACTGGTATTTCCGTGGTTCGACGCTTGCCTGCCGCGGACGATGACCGGTAGCGTTCCTTGGCGTACATGGGAACTGTCGCGGTGAGCTGGGAAGTGAAGACGACCAGCCCGGAGCGGGTCGCCGCTTCGTTTGCGCAGGCCGTCGCCCAGGTGAAAAAGCCCGCGGGCGGTCTCGTCTTCGCGAGCGGCGCGCTCGCCGAAGATCCGGAAGCCATCGTCCGCGCGATCGCGATTCTCGGTCTCAACGTGCCGGTCACCGCGGTCGCCGCAGCGGGCGTGCTCACCGAACGCGGCGAGCTCGAAGATCAATCCGCCGCGTCCGGCGTGGTGTGGGCAGGCGGGCGCACCGAGATCGTCGAGATCGTCTCCGCAGACGGCGCCGACGTCGGGGAATCGCTCGCACGCGTGCTCGCCGATCGCACGAGCAAGACCGCACCCACGGTGCTGCTCTTCCTGCAACCCAACGGCTTCGGCCCTTCCACCCTCGAACCACTGCGCGATCTTCGTTCCACGCCGCACGTATTCGGCGCGGGCACGGTCGGCGATCCCGGCGCGTCGGGCCTCGACGCGAGCGGCAACATCGTCTCCGGCTCCGTCGCGATGATTCTCCGCGGCGTGCCTCCGCCGGTCGTGCGTACCGCGCACTCGTGCCGTCTCCTCGGGCCGCTCCGTCCCATCACCGCCGTGCGCGGTGCGCTCCTCGTCGAGATCGACGGAGAGCCGGCGCTCGACGTGCTCGCTGCACACGGTGAGAGCCTCGCCGATCGCCCCTTGCTCCTCATGGTGCTCGCCGACGAGGTCGATTCACGGAGCAGCGAGTCGGGACGCCCCGCGCTCGTCGTGCGCGGTATCCAGGGCGTCGATCCGGACAGGCGCGCGATCGTCGTCTCCGACGAGGTGCGCGAGGGCATGCGCGTCGCGTTCGCGGTGCGCGACGGCCGCGCGGCGCGCGAAGACTTCGAAGCGATGAGCCGCGAGCTCGAGCGGGAGATCGCGGGCGCCGCGCCGCGCTTCGGCGTGTACCTGAACTGCGCCGGCCGCGGCTCCGGCCTCTACGGCGCACACGACGTCGACGCGAAGATCCTGCGCGCGCGCTTCCCGGGCGTGCCGTTCGCCGGCATGGCGTCGTCCTTCGAGATCGCGCCGCATTTCGGCCGTCCCACCATGCAGCTTTACACCGGCGTCTTCGCGCTCTTCACGTCTCCGAGCTGACCATGAGCACGGGGAGGATCATCGAAGCGCGTCTCGGGAGACGCGCCGCGATCGCAGACGGCGCGCTCGCGATCCTCGTCGTCGGCGTCGTGGCGCTCATGGTCGTGCCGCTCCCGACGTGGCTCCTCGACGTGCTCCTCGCGACGAACCTCGCCGTCTCCATCGCGATCCTCCTCGTGACGCTCTACGTGGGGCGCGCGCTCGAGCTTACGAGCTTCCCGACGCTGGTGCTCATCACGACGCTCGTCCGCGTCGCGTTGAACGTCTCCTCGACGCGGCTCATCTTGCTCCACGCCGATGCCGGCCAGGTGATCCGCGCGTTCGGCTCCTTCGTCGTCAGCGGCAATTTCGTGGTCGGTGCCGTCGTCTTCCTGATCATCACCGTGATCCAGTTCGTCGTCGTGGCCCGCGGGAGCGAGCGCGTCGCCGAGGTCGCGGCGCGCTTCGTCCTCGACGCCCTGCCCGGCAAGCAGCTCGCGATCGACGCCGAGCTCCGCGCGGGCACCCTCGAACGCGACGCGGCCGACGCGCGAAGACGTCACCTCGAGATCGAGAGCCAGTTCTACGGTGCGATGGACGGCGCCGCGAAGTTCGTGAAGGGCGACGCCGTCGCGACGCTCGTCATCGCCCTCATCAACATCGTGGGCGGCGTCGCGATCGGCGTCGGGCAGCACGGCCTCGATCTGACGTCCGCGCTCCACCGTTACGGCTTGCTCACCATCGGCGACGGGCTCGTCACACAGCTCCCCGCGCTCCTCATCGCGACCGCGGCGGGCATCCTCGTCACTCGCGTACCGAGCGAAGAAGGCGAGGCCGCGCTCGGTGTGGAGCTCGGGACGCAGCTCCTCCGCGCGCCGCGTGCGCTCGGCGCAGCGGGCGTCGTGGTGTCGCTCCTCGCGGTGGTTCCCGGCTTGCCGGCAGCGCCGCTCCTCGTCACTGGCGTCGCGCTCTTCGCCGCGTCCCGCTTCGGCCATCACGCGCGCACCGTGAAAAACGAGCAGCGTCGTGTCGAAGGTTCTTCGTCGGCTTCTGGGTTGGGGGGATTCGTTCCCGAGGTGCTTCCCTGGTCCATGGACGTGAGCCGGGACTTGTCGGTCGCCTTCCGCGACGCACTCGCGACCCTGCCCGAGCGGCTCCGTGAGCGCGTGTTCCGCACGCTCGGCGTCGTCTTGCCGCCGTGCCGCGTCGAGGTGGACGACGAGCTCCCCGACGGCAACGCCGTCCTGTCTATCCGCGAGGTGCCCGCGGCGGTGTTCGAGCTATCGTCGCGCGGCGGCCCCCACGCCGTGGCCCGCCTCGAAGCGCGCGTCGCTCTGCTGCTCCTCGATCGCGCCGCGGATTTTCTCGGTATCTCCGAGACGAAGGCGCTGCTCGACCGGCTCGAGTCCGTCGCGCCCGCCACCGTCCGTCAGGTGGTCCCCAAGGTCATCGACGTCGCGACGCTCTCCGACGTGCTCCGTCACCTCGTCGAAGAAGGACTCGGGATCCGCGATCTGCGCGCCATCCTCGAGGCACTGGTTCGCGCCCCCTCCGCGGAGCGAGACGCCGCGTCGCTCACCGAGCACGTCCGCCGCGAGCTCCGGCGCGCGCTCACCTGGGAGCTCACCGCCGGCGCGGGCGTCATCGACGTCGTGATGCTCGACGCGAGCATCGAGGACGCCATCCGCGGAGCCATCCACAAGACCGCCTCAGGCACGTTCCTCACGCTCTCCCCCGCTGCCACGACCGACATCAGCGCAGCCGTCCAGGAAGCCCTGACAAAGCTAGATCCCCGCTCCGACGACGCGCCCGCCGCGATCCTTCTCACGCGCCCCGACCTCCGTCGCTTCGTAAGGCGTCTCCTAGAGCCCACCCTCCCCCGCCTCCGCGTCGTAGCCTCCACAGAGCTCCTCCCCGAAATCCGCCTGAACTGCCGCGCCCAAGCCACGCTGATCGGGCGCTGACCGCAGAGCGGGCTCAATGGTGGGGGTCTCGTGAGCGGGGCCTCAATGATGGGGGTCTCACGGGAAAGGTTGTCGGGTAGCCCCGGGAGTTGCCTCCCGGGGCCCCACAGATCCGGACGTGCAGATTTCCCGCATCCGGATCTTCTGAGGTTTCGACGCTCCGCTCGAGGGCCTCGGAAGTACGCCGCCCGTCGGCGCGTAGCGCTTCCGCGACGCCGAGGTCGTCTCACGTCGGCACCTCGTCCGGTGCGATCAGGCCGTGTCTCTTCCAGCCGATGCGCAAGAGCCAGGTTCTCGCCGGCACCACCGACGCGTCTTTCGGCGGGCGTCTGACGCGTACCGTGAAGCCGTCGAAGTAGGGCGCCGTCGAAAGAGGATCGAGACACGCCGCAGGCGTGGGCCGACCCGCGCCCGCGGCGTGGTGCTCATGATTCTTGAGCACGTAGACGAGCGCGCGCTTTACCTCGAGCGGTGTCTTGAGCACACGGGAGTGGTACCGATCGGTCAACACGGGGCCGTGCCGTCGCCAGCGTCTGTTAAGTCGATAGGCGATACGACCGCCGAGCCCCTGCATCGCGCGCGACAGCGCGTCTTTGCTCTCGGTTTCGACGATGAGATGCACGTGGTTCGACTGCACGGAGATCTGCACGAGACGCGTCCCGAACCGCTCCCTCGCCGCGCGAAACGCATCGAACATCAGCGTCGACAGCGACCGGTGCCGGATATTCGGCAATCCTGCGACCAGCTTCATCGTGACGTGCACCGGATGTCGCGGTTTCAGCGCCGGACGCGGTCCATGCGAACGCCCGCTTTTCGTCCGTTCTTCGGCTTGCGCCCCGCCCCCGCACGACGCCCGCCGTGAGTACGAAACGGCAATCCGAGTTGCGCTGAACGTAACGGACGCTTCCGCCCAACCTTCCCCCGTGTCACTCCCAAAGCATAGCACACGCGCACGAAAATGGTAGCCGCTCTCCGGGGAATTTCACATCGACTCTGCGAACTACGGTAACCGAAATGGCGCGCGATTGAAGTCACTTGATTGCGCAGAGCCTCGCGGGGACGGAACACGGCCTTGCGAAGCCGAACGTCCAGGACGCTCGTGACGAGCCGCCGGTGCTCCGCGTCACATCGATTTTTGCGTTGAGCTCTCCAGGGTGGGAGAAGTCCGCGCTTGCTCTTCGCGATAGCCCTGTGGACCCGCGCGTGCAGCTTGATTGGGCAAAGCTCACGTGAAGCGGCGTGCGCCGACCAAGCGCCGCCTGGGGCCTTGCTATAGAAGCCTTCCGCGTCGGGTTCGTCGGCGCGCACCGATTCGCGACGGTCGCAGGTGACGAGCTCACGCCGCGCGCGCGGCGCCTTCTCGAAATGGACTTGGAGCGCCGCCCCAGCCGCTAAAATTATCCCTATGCCTCTCGAGTACATCGCAGTGCGCCAGGCCAAGTCTGGCCAGAAAGGAAGGAGGTAGCGTCCTGAAAAGTCCCGAGCGCCCAAGGGGGAGGCCACCAGGCGCAAGCGAGTCTTGCATGGCTGCACGCGAGTGCAGCTGTGAAGCGTTGACAGCGGGCTGGCGGGCCGCGCTATCGAGCCTCGAACGTACTTGTTTGTTGTGAAGGCCGACGCGAGCTTGCGATACGCGGAACGCAACATCGACACGCTAAAATCGCAGGGCGAATGCCCGGGAGCTCGGAGCAACGTGAAGAGCGCAAATCCTCTCAGCCCACCTAGCGACGCGCACTCAATGTCGCTGGACGATCATTTTGCGGGGCACTTGGCCTGATTGCTCGAGCATTTTTTTGGCTTCTTTTTGCAGGAGCGGGTGGGTGCGCTTCTGCAGGAAGCCGGCGAGGAGACGGGCGTCTTGTTCGAGCAGTTTGCGCAGGGCGCGGCGCATCTTCTGGGTATCGCCGGTTGCGGCGTAGACGAATGCGCGGGCGCGGTGAAGCTGCGGGGCGAGCTGCTCGAACTCGGGATCCTCGGGGTTGAAGAGCTCGAGCGTCTCGGCCGCCTTCTTCGCCTGGCCGCTCCGCGCCCAGGCCTCGGAGATGACGGCGCCCATCATCGCCCGCGAGCGGGCTTCTTGATGGCGCGAGAGATCGATGCCGTCGGCGAGGTCGCGCGCGGGCGTCACTTCACCGAGTAGAAGATGGATCATCGAGCGCTGCGCACGCGCCTCGTCGGCGACGGGAGCCATCACCTTCGTCAGATCGATGAGCTCGAGCGTCTCGAGCGCCTTGCGCGGATCTTCCTGGAGAAGGAGCTGTGCCTTGGCGAACACCGCGGCGGGGTCCGTCTTCCCGTATCCGGCGTCGAGCTTCTCGAGGGCGATCTTGCGATCCTCCGCCGTCTCGACGCCGGAGAGGAGGCTCGCGACGCTCTTCGCCTTCTTCGCCTGGCGGACGGCCCACACCACCACCGCGCCGATACCGAGGGTCAGGATGAACGGCACGACGAGGGCGATGGTCCGCGTCGTGGTCGACTGGCTCACGCCGGCGACGCAGATGCCGATCACCCACACCGCGACGATCGGGAGCCCGAGACGGATCACCATCTGCTTGATGGCGGCCTTGCTCAAGGGATCGGGGGCCTCGACCTTCTGCACCAGGGGCTTCTGGGAGAGCTTTTTTTTGGACTTCCCTGGGGCTGCGCCGCTGGGGCGCCCATCCTTCGACATGCACCCCGGTATTAGCTACGGGACCCCATCGCTGCAACCCGCGACGGGGCCCTTGCCTACTTTGGCGTGATCTTGCCGACGGTTCCGCCGTAGCCCGTGAAGAAGACGCTCTGCCCGTTCACGGCGACGCTCATGGGGCTCGGGACGTTGCTGGCCAGCACCACTGGAGCCGAGCCGCCGCTGATGGCGACCTTCATGATCTCCTTGGTGCCGAAATTCGCCCAGTAAACGCTGGTGCCGTCGGTCGCGATGGTGCCGTCGCGGAAATAGCTCTGGGACGAGGCGATGACGGTGACCGCCCCGCCGCCGATCGGCATCTTCGAGATGGTGGCGTCCGTACCGCTCCCCGCGTCGCTACCCCAGTAGATGTTCGTCCCGTCGACGGCGATCGCCTCCGGCGTGAGGAGCCCGGCCTTCAGCGTCGCCACGGCGCCGCCACCGGTCGACACCCGCATCAGCGATCCGTTACCGCTCGAATCGCCCTGGTCGCTGAAATAGACGAAGCCGCCGAAAAGCGCGATGCCGTCTGGTGCGTTCTGCGCGGAGGCCAGCGTCGTCACGCTGCCGCCACCGAGACCGACCTTCGCAACCGTACCGCTCGGCGACGTGTTGTTCGTCCAGTATGCGGACAGACCGTCGACGGCGATGCCCGACGGACCCGACTGGCCCGTCGCGAGCGTCGTCACGCTGCCGCCACCGAGCGCGATCTTCTGGATGGAGTTTCCGCCCTGGGTCGGCCAGTAGGCGTTCACGGTGTCGACCGCAATGCTGAACGGCGCGCTGCCGACAGCGGTGGACAGCGTCGTGGTGGCTCCGCCCGCGATGGGAACCTTGGACACCGACGCCGGTGAGATGTCCGTGAAGTAGACGAACGACGAATCGATCGCGATGCCCTGAGAGAACTGACCCGTCGAGAGGGCAACGACGCAGCGACCCCCGGTGCACCCGCCGGGGCACGCGAGCCCGCAACCGCCGCAATTGTTGTTGTCCGACCCCAGGTCGACGCACGACGCGCCGCAGCCGGTCTTGCCCGCCGGGCAGCAGAGCCCGTTCGTCACGGCGTTCCCGGCGAGGCACGAGCAGGTGCCCTGCGAGCAGCTCGGGGACGGCTGCTGGCACGCCGTGCGCGTCGCGCACGTCTTGCCGCACGCACCGTCGACGAAGAGGTTCGTCTCGCAGCCGTCGTTGGTGCCGCCGCAATCGCCGTAGCCCGCGTTGCAGCTACTCGTCCCGCAGGCGCCGGCCGTGCACGACGCAGTGCCGTTCGCGGCAGAGCACGTCGTGGTGGTGCACGTCGTGCCGCAGCTCGCGACGGTGTTGATGGCCTTCTCGCAGCCGGTAGACGCCTTGCCGTCGCAGTCCATCGTCCCCGCGGGGCACACCACGCAGGTTCCGCCCGAGCACGTCTGATTGTTCGCGCACGGCACTGCGGCACCGTAGGTCCCGTCGGCGCCGCAGGTGGAGACTCCGCCCGCGCCGGTCGTCGAACACTGGGCCGCGCCGGGGCTGCAGACGCCGGCGCACTTGGTGCCGACGCAGGCAGAGGCGGCGCAGTCCGTACTCTTCGTGCAGCCGTTGCCGACGGCGCAATCTGCCGGGCACGAACCGCCGCAGTCGGTGTCCGTCTCGGTGCCGTTCTGCACGCCGTCGGTGCAGAGCGGCGCGACGCATTTGCCGCCGGTGCACTTGCCGCTCGCGGGGAGCACGCAATCCGTGTTCACGCCGCAGGTCTTCGTCAGGGCGCAGCCGGCGCAGCTTCCGCCGCAATCGGCGTCACTCTCGGAGCCGTTCTGGATGCCGTCGCTGCAGGTCGCTGCGGCGCATTTCCCGCCGGCGCAAATGCCGCTCGCGGGCAAGGCGCAGTCCTTGTTCGCGCCGCAGGCCTTCATGACGGCGCAGCCGCTGCAGCTCCCGCCGCAGTCGGTGTCCGTCTCGTCGCCGTTCTTGACGCCGTCGCCGCAGCTCGCCGCGACGCAATCGCCGTCCTTGCAGAGGTACGCGCACGCCTTCCCGTCGACCCAGGTGCCGCTCGCGCCGCAGGTCTGCGGAATGTTGCTCGTGTCCTTGCACTGCTTCGTCGTCGCTCCGGCGGGGTCGCACTCGCCGGTGCATGCGCCGGCGGTGCACACGAACGGGCACGTCTCGACGAGCTTCGTCGTCACGAGATCGATGCCGCACTCGAAGCGATCCTTCGGGCCGCTGCAGAACGACGTGCCCGCGGTCTTCCCCGTGCATTCGGCGACGATGGGCTGGCACGAGCCGGCATTGGCGCCGAGCGTGCTGTCGCAATCGTTGCTCCCGGTGCACGGGCTGAGCGCGCTCCAGGTGCCCTTGCTGCAGACGAGCAGGCCCTTCTGCGCATGTCCCGCGCACGCGTACGAGCCGGTTGAAGCACAGGGATCTCCGAGCACGCCGACCGCAGAGTGGTCGACGGCGCCGGCATCCCCACCGGCGTCGACGCCGCTCTGGCCGCCCCCGCCGTCGATGCCCGAATCCGGACCATTTTCGCCAGCACCGGCACCCGCGTCGAGGCCGGCGTGTCCGCCCTTGCCCGTCGTGCCGCCACCGGTGACGGTGCCGCCGCTTCCCGTCGTGCCGGCAGTGCCGCCCGTTTCCCCGGTGCCACCCGACGAGCCGCCCGCGCCTTGTCCGGCGTCCGTACATTCGCCGCTGGCGTTGCAGGTGCCGCTGCCGGCGTTGCCCGCGTCCTTGCCGTTCTTCTCGAGCGAGTAGTGGCTCTCGTTACCGAGGATGCCGTTGCACGCGGCGAGCCCCGTCACGATGAGGAGCGCGAGGAGTCCGTTGACGGTGCGCATCAGAACGACCCCTTCATCTGGACGGTACCGAAGCCGAGCCCGACGCTGGTCGCGGCACTCGAAGGATGCGGCGCGGTGAACCACAGCGTGACTCCCGCCGCGACGCCGACCGCGCCGACCACGAACGCGATGGTCGCGACGTTGCCGGCGGAGTGCGCGTCGTTGCCCGCGTTCACCCCGCGCTGATCGGTGCACACCGAGCCCTTGCAGTACTTGGTCGCGGTGTCGTGATCGGACATGGATATGACCCCGAACGCGGTGCCGATACCGAGGCCCACCACACCGGCGCCCGCAGCGGCGATGGCGGCGATGCGCTGAGTGCCGAGGCCGCCGCCGTTTCCGGCGTTGTCCGCCTCGCCGCCCGTCGCGGCCGGAGCTGCGATGCCCGCGCTGCTCGGCGCGGCGCCGAGTGGCGGCACCGTCGCGGTGGACGCCGTTCCCTCACCCTTCACCGTCGCGACGGCTTCCCACGGGGCGTGGCCCGGCGCCCTCGCGGCAATCTTGTGGTCACCGTCGTCAGCCGGAATCGCGAGACCCCACTGCGCGGCGCCGACGACCGCGCCGTCACGGGTGACCTCCAACCCAGGAATGTCCTTGTCTTCGGGAGCGACGTCGATGGTCAGCGTCGAGAGCCTCGGACGGAGCGCCTCGGCTTGCTGCCGGGCCACGCTCTCGCGGTCGGCGTTCCCGGAGCTCTTCGCGGCGGACGCCGTCTCGAGATACTTGGTCCACGCCGAAGCGAGCCGCCCGGACTGCTCGTAGCAGCGCGCCAGGTTGAGGAGAGTGCCGCTACCGGGGTCGAGCCGCTGGCTCTCCTCGAGCTTCGGACAGGCCTCCGCAGCTTTTCCCTGGGCGATCAGCGTCCGCGCCTGATCGAAGAGAGCCTGCGCCGTCGCGCTGTCCGAGGCGGATTGCGCCAGAGCCGGGCGCGCCGCGCCGAGGACGAGACCGAGCACCGTGAGCGCATGGACGCCACGCGCGCGTAAGAACAAAGCTCCCATACCTCTCAGCTCACTTTCTATCGTCGTACACGTTCGGCTTCGGCGCCGCGGGCGGTGGCGGTGGCGTGGCCGCGGGATGACCCGCCGCCTGCGCCGGTGCTGCGACCACCGGGGTGGTCGATGAGTGGCTTGCCGGCTTCGACAGAGGAGCTCCCTTGGCGGGTCGTGCGTGCGCGGCCTGAGGCACCGGAGTGACGGCTGCTGGAGCCGCGGCCGCTTGCGCTACCGCCGGCGCTTCGGAAGGCGCGGGCGTCACGACGACCGCGGACGGCGCCGGAGCGGCCGTCACTGCGGCGGTCGGCTCCGCGTTCACGGTCGCCGGCGCGGAGTGCTGTGGCGCGGTCTCGGGCTGCGCTCCCGACGTCTCGGCGGAGGGCTCCGGCTTCGACGCGCTCCCTGCTCGAAGGACGAAGGTGCCGATCCCGACGCCGACGAGGACCAGCGCCGCGGCCACCGCGAAGATGGCGCCCTTGCCGCGCCCCGTCCCCGCCGCGGTCTGTCCCCACGACGCCGCGGTTCCGGGTGCCGGTGCCGGCACGACCGATGCCGGCTCCGACGGAGGAGGCAAGCTGAGCGAGCTCGCGGAGAGCCCCGCGCCCCTCATGATGCCGGTGATGCGCTCGAGCGAGACCCTCGCGCGCTTCGGCCCGTACTCGACGAGCGCGCCCGCGAGCTCGCCGACCGATTGAAAGCGCTTCGACCGGTCTCGCTCGAGGCAGCGCAGGATCACGCGCTCGAGACCCACCGGCGCGTCCGGCTTGAGCTTGCTGAGAAGCGGCGCGGGTGAAGAGACGATCTTGAGCACCAGCTCGGGCATCGTGTCGGCGGTGAACGGCGCGTCGCCACTGACGAGCTCGTAGAGGATGATCCCGAGCGCCCAGATGTCGCTCCGCGGATCGGTGTCCTTCGACGACTGCATCTGCTCGGGCGACATGTAGAGCGGCGAGCCCATCACGGCCGAGGTGCGCGTCATGCTCGACCCCGACGGGCCGAAACCGGTGCGCTTCGAGATCCCGAAGTCGAGGACCTTCACCGACAGACCGCCGTCGGGACGGCGGATGACGAACAGGTTCGCGGGCTTCAGATCGCGATGGACGATGCCGAGCGCGTGCGCCTCCGCGATCGCTTCGCACGCTTGCAGGACGAACTCCACGGCTTGCTCGACGGGGAGCGCGCCGCGCTTGGCGAGCCACGCCGACAGATCACCGCCGTCCAGGTACTCCATGACCATGAACGGCGCGCCGTTCTCGAGCGTCCCGACGTCGGTGACGCGCGCCACGTGCTCGCTCTTGATCTTGACGGCCGCCTGCGCCTCTCGCGCGAAGCGCGCCACGGTCTCGCGGTTCGCGAGCGCGTCGGGCAGGAGAAACTTGATCGCGACGCGGTCGTCGAGCTGGATGTGATGGGCCGCCACCACGACGCCCATGCCGCCGATGCCGAGGATCTTGTCGATGCGGTACTTGCCCGCCAGAACGTCCCCTTCGTGAACGCCCGCCGCTAGCTGTTGGTGGTCATCCACGCTGCTCGCCCTCCTCGTGACCGGAACGACTTCGCCAAGACCCGCGATCATAACAGGCGCTCCAGCGGCTGTCCGCCGTTGCTACGCGTGGAAGCACCTTCCCCTACATTGCGGCTAGTCGCGGATGCCGATTCGTTGCCGTGCGGTCTGCAGGATCACGCTGTCGGGCGCCGCGTCGGGCAGCGATTCGAACCGGAAATGGGTGAACAGGCTCTGGAGAAGCGACAGCGTCGGCACCGCCAGGAGGGCGCCCCAGATCCCGTAGAAATGCTCACCGACGAGCAGCGAGAAGATCACGAGCACCGGGTGCAGCTTGGCCGCAACGCCGATGATCTTCGGATTCAGAAGGTTCGCCTCGACCTGATGTATGCCGAGGATCCAGAGGAGCACCCACAGCGCCGTCCAGAAGTTCTGCGTGAGCCCTACCAGCACCACCGGGACGCTGCTCAGGATCGACCCGAAGATCGGGACGATGCTCATCAGCCCGGAGACCAGCGCGAGGATCGGCCAGTACTTGAGCCCGAACATCCAGTAGCCGACCGCCGAGAGCAGGCCGTTCAGCACCATGATGATGAGCTGCCCGCGCACGACACCCGAGAAGCCGCGGTCGATACGGAAGAGCAACCGGTCGAAGCTCGGCCGCGCCCGGAACGGCGGGAGCGAGCGAAAAAACTCGATGATCGACTCGCGCGTGTTCATCAGGTACGCGGCGACCATCAGCGTCATGAACGTGAGGAAGATCCCGTGCGTCACCTTGCCGACGACGAGCTGCCCGATGCGGAGTAACTCGAGCGCGTTGCGACGTACGTAACCGGCCGTATCGGCGATCGCCTCGCTCATCACGGCGGCGACGCTGAACGCCTCACCGTGCCGTCGCGCCGGCTTCAGACGCCAGAGCTTCGGCCCTTCTTGCACGACGTCCACGCCGCTCGCGAGACGTACGCTGAACGAGCCGTCCGCCTCCTTCACGACCTGCAGCGCCGGCGCGGTGTCCGCCGGCTCGGGCGGCGGCTCGCCCACCTGGTCGAGCACGCTGCGCACGCGCTGCTCGAACATCGGCGCCCAGTCGGCGATGAGACGGCGCACCATCGCCGGGCTCTCGCGCGCGAACCCCTGTGTCTCGATCACGATACGCGGCGCGATCGCCGCCACCACGCCGTAGAGCGTGCCGATGGTGAGCGCGTACACGACGATGATCGCGACGCCGCGGGGCAGCTTGTAACGCTCGCAGAACGCGACGGCGGGCGTCAGCACGTACGCCGTGAGCATCGCGAGCAAGAAAGGGAGCAGGACCTCGTGCGTCCAGATGACGATGCCGAGCGCGACCGCTGCGCTCACGGCAAGGAACACCACGCGCCCCCGGGTCCAGCCCGAGACGCTCGCCGGGATCGGGCTGTCGGTCATCATGGCGATACCTCGGACGGAAAAGACGAAAGGCGCGACCCAGCTCTCATTTTGCCGGATCGCGCCTCTGCGCCAACGTGACTCTAGCTTCGGATTACTTCGACTCGCCGCCGCCGGTGATGGTGTTCAGCTTGTCGCCGAGCTTCTCCTTGAGGAGATCACCGAGCGTCGCGCCGCGGCTCGCGCCGGACTCGCGCTTGACGACCTCGAGGGTCTCTGCGGCAGGCGTCTCACCGACGTTGCGGCCCGTCATGGTGACCCGCCGGTCCATCGTGTCGACGTTCGCGACCTCGGCCTTGAGCACGTCGCCCTGACGCACGCCGCCGTCCGGAAGATCCGACGTCGGAATGAGGGCCTCGACGCCGTCCTCGATCTTCACGAAGGCGCCGTAGTCCGCGACGCGGAGCACGGTGACCTGCTGAACGACGGTACCCGGACGGTACTTGTCGAGCAGGGTCCCCCAGGGATCGTCGTACACCTGCTTCACGCCCAGGCTGACCTTCTTCTCGTCGTGGTTGATCGAGAGGATGATCGCCGTGACGTCGTCGCCCTTCGCGTAGAGGTCGGAGGGGTTGTTGACCTTGATCGTCCACGAGAGGTCCGTCTTGTGGACCATGCCGTCGACGCCTTCTTCGATTCCGACGAACACGCCGTAGTCGGTGATCGAGCGCACCTTGCCGGAGATCTTGTCGCCGGGGTGGTACTTGTCCGTGAAGAGCGTCCACGGATCGGGCTCGAGCTGCTTCAGGCCGAGGCTGATGCGCTTTGCACGCGCGTCGACCTCGAGCACCTGGCACTCCACCTCTTGACCGATCTCGAGGAGCTTGGACGGATGCTTGATCTTCTTGGTCCAGCTCATCTCGCTCACGTGGATGAGGCCCTCGATGCCGGCCTCGAGCTCCACGAACGCGCCGTAGTCGGTGATGCTCATCACCTTACCCTTGACGCGCTTGCCGAGCGGATACGCCTCTTCCGCGTGGTTCCAGGGATCTTCCTGGGTCTGCTTCAGGCCGAGGCTCACGCGCTCGGTCTCGGCGTTGTACTTGAGGACCTTGACGGTCACCTTGTCGCCGACCTTGAACACCTCGCTCGGGTGGTTCACGCGGCCCCACGACATGTCCGTGATGTGGAGCAGGCCGTCGATGCCGCCGAGATCGACGAACGCGCCGTACTCGGTCAGGTTCTTGATGACGCCGTCGAGCACCATGCCCTCTTGCAGGGTCTCGAGGGTGCGGGCCTTCATCGTGTCGCGCTCCTTCTCGAGGAGCACCCGGCGCGACAGGACGATGTTGCCGCGCTTCTTGTTGAACTTGATGACCTTGAACTCGTACGTCTGACCAATCAGCTTGTCGAGATTGCGCACGGGCCGGAGGTCGACCTGCGAACCCGGCAAGAAGGCCTTTACGCCGCCGCGGATGGTGACCGAGAGGCCGCCCTTCACGCGCTGGGTGATGGTGCCTTCGATGATCTCGTCGCGCTCGCACGCGCTCGAGATCTCGTCCCACACCTTCATCTTGTCGGCCTTCTCCTTTGAAAGGGAGATCAGGCCGTCGTCGGTCTCGCGGCTCTCGACGTAAACGTCGACGCGGTCACCGGCCTTCACGGCGAACTCGCCGGAGGCATCGAGGAACTCGCTCTTCGAGATGACGCCTTCGCTCTTACCGCCGATGTCGACCACTACCGAGTCGCGGTTCACCTGAACGATAATGCCGCTGACGATCTGTCCTTCACCGCCAGTGTCGATCCCGCCGGTCTCGGCGGTACTGGTCTCGAAGAGGGCGGCAAAGCTCTCGGGTGATTGGTTGGTGGTTGACTGTTCAATGGCGGGCATGGATTTTCTGGGAAACCTCCGTTAGAGACTTCGGAATAGACGAGTAGACGGCCGTGTTGACCGCGAGAAGCTCGTCGGATTGCCGAGCCGCGGTGAGGTACCCCACGCCCCGGGTCGAGTCAACACTCGCCTATCTCGTGGGCCTACGCCAGATGGGCGAGAACTCCGGCAATCAACGCCAGTGGTCCTGTACGGCCTCGGCGAGGAGCTGGAAGGCCTGGTCCACCTCGGCGCGCTCCCAGGTCAGTGAGACCTCGGCGGACCCACCGGCCGGGGGCGACACCGTCGACCGATCGGCTCCCGCTCGCAGCAGGACCTCGCCCGAGTTCGACGAGGAGCGATCGAAACCCTTCGCAATTGCTAGGCCTTTCTGGACAGTGGCCTGAGCCGCGCCGGGGTCTCGCTCTGTCAGTTTCAGAGTTATCGTCACGCGGTCCGTCGTCGTCACGTCCCCGCGCAGAGCGCTGACGCCGCCGAGCGAGCGCGACGGCTCTGCGTCCGGGGCGAGGGGCCACGAGCGGATCGCGTCCACGCCGGCCTGCTTCATCGCGATGCACCCGGAGCCGGTCGGCGCGAGGTCGAGCTCCACGTAGCCTTTTGTCGGGTCCTGTGCGGCCGTGAGGAGCAGTCGTGACGAGGCGATGAGCACCGCCCCGTCCGCGGCGCGGCCGACGGCGACGCCTGCCCCCTGATGCACTACGGCGGTCCCGTCGAGTGACGGTGCCCACGCCGGATCCTCGGCGGCGAGCGCAGCCGCGAGCACGCCGTTGCTCGTCCCTCGCGGGAAGATTCCGCCGAGGGCGATGACCCAGTCGGCGTCCGTCGCACCGCGCGCGACCACGAGCTCGCGCAGATCGCCCCGCTTGAGCCCGGTGCGCTCCTCGAGACGCGCGAGCGTCGCGGCCGCCTCACCCGGGGACCGCGTGGGACCGCCGAGGAGCGGAATCAGATGCCGGCGCACCGGCTCGTAAAGATCCACCTGCTCGACGTCGAGGCGCATCGCGAGCACCGCCCCGGCCGGCACGTGGCGCGCGGCGATGCGCTCGTAGTGGATGTAACGGAAGTAGAGGCTCACCACGACGGCGACGATGAGCGCGCCGAGCGCGACGCCGCCGAGCGCGACGGCGCGGAACGAGCGCCCCACCCGGTGACGCGGCCGCACATCCATCGGACCGAGACGCGAGCTCTCTTGCATCGTCGTTTCTCAGCAGCCCCCGGAGCCCTGGAAGCACCCGAGTATGCTCGCGAAGCCCTTCGCGTCGAGGCGGATCCGTACCACGAGATTCGTCGCGACCGCGTCGATCGACGCGCCCTGCGCGAGCGTCGCGAAGGGACCCTTTGCGTGGCTCAGCACCGATTGCAGAAGCTTCGTGCGATCGCGCGCGCGCGCCGCCTCGGGCTCCGTCGTGAAGCGGGCCGACAGATCCACCGAGAGCCCCCGCTCGTCGGCAGCGGCGCTGCCCTCGAGGGAGTTCGCGTCTTCCAGCGCCTCGGCGACGGCGGGGTAATTCGGTGCGAGGAGACGCACCAGGGGCCGCGTGCGCGCCGAGACCGAGACGATACCGTGATCCGGCGGATCGACGTGCTCGTCGCCGGCGCGTTTCTCGATGGAGCGCTCCGCGGCGTCGACCTCCGCGGTCGACACGAAGACGAACCAATCCTCGCTGCGCGCGTAGATCCGCGCCGGCGCCGAGCGACGCTTCGGCGCGTGCCGCTGATAGACGCGCATCGCGCCGCCGAGATCCACCGGGGTACTCCAGTCCGATCCTTCGCCGTGAGGCTCTAGATCCGCGAACTCGCCGCGCACGAGGAGCACGTTGTCGGTCGCCGCCGGTGAGAGACCCGGACGGAACGCGATCCACGCCGTGTCGGCGCGCGAGAGCGCGTCGTGGACGAGCTTCGACGTCTTCTCGTCGTCGCGATCGGTGATGTCGAGGGCGAGGGCCGCCCCGAGATCCACGCCGAGGATCCGGCGCGCACCCGTGAGATCCAGCCGGATCGCGACGTCGAGATCGCCGGGGATCGCCGCGCCGGGGCGATCGACGTCCAGCGGCGGCGATGGCGGCGGCGCGACGGCGCGCTCCGCGCAGCCAGCGAGAGCAACCACGCCGATGAGCACCGCCGCGGTCTCGCGGGCGCGCACGGTCGCGACGCGCGCAGGGTCGCTCCACGCGAGCGCCGTCAACGCGACGTCTCGGACGCGCGCAGCGTCTGGCGAATGCTCTCGACGCGCCGGACGATGGCGTCGACGACCTGATCGATGGAGAGCGCCGTGCTGTCGACGAGCATCGCGTCGTCCGCTTGCCGGAGCGGCGCGACCGGTCGCTCGGTGTCGCGCTGATCGCGCTCGCGCATCTCGCGCTTCACGTCCTCGAGCTCCGGCGTGAAGCCGCGGCCGACGAGCTCGCGGTAACGACGCCCGGCGCGTTCCTCGATCGACGCCGTCAGGTAAAACTTTGCCTCGGCGTCGGGCAGGACGACGGTGCCGATGTCGCGTCCCTCGAGGACCACGCCGCCCTCTCGCGCCCGCGCGCGCTGGAGCTCGAGGAGCGCCGAACGCACGCCGGGGAGCGCGCTCACCTTGCTCGCGCCGTCGGCGATCTCCTGAGTGCGGATGTCGCGCGAGACGTCGCGGCCGTTCAGGACGATGCGCTCCGGCGCACCGGGGGGCGCCTCGAGCCGGATCGCCTCGCGGTGCGCGATGTCCTGCGCGATGTCCGAGACGGCTGCCTCGTCGTCCCAGGGCTTTCCGGCGTCCTTCGCCGCCAGCGCGATGCAGCGATAGAGGGCGCCGGTGTCGAGCAACAGGTAGCCGAGCCGTTCCGCGACCCGTCGCGACACGGTGCTCTTGCCCGCGCCGGCGGGGCCGTCGATGGCCACGCTCACCTCGCGCGAGCTCACGTCGCGACCTCGAGATCTGCGCCGAGCGCGCGCAGGGTGCCTACGAACTTCGGGAAGCTCGTCGCGATGCAATCGGCGTCCTCGACGACGGTCTCGCCGTCGGCGACCAGGCCGAGGATGCACGCCGTCATCGCGATGCGGTGATCGCCGTGGCTCTCGACGCGCGCGGCGCGGAGCGCGCCGTCGGGCTTGCCCTCGACGCGGAACCCCTCCGGGCTTTCGTCGACGTTCAGGCCGAAGTCGCGGAGGAGCGCGACGATCCGCGCGATGCGATCCGACTCTTTCACCCGAAGCTCCCCGACGTCGGAGAACTCCGTCGTCCCGCGGGCGCGGGCGGCGAGCGCCGCGGCGATGGGGATCTCGTCGATGCTGCGCGTCGCGAGCTCTCCGCCCACTGCGCCGCCGCGGAGCTCCGAATACTTCCCCGTCGTGAGCCCGATCGGCTCGCCGAGGACGTCACCTTGCGGCTCGGCTGCGATGGTGCCGCCGAGCAGTCTGATGACGTCGATGATGCCGGAGCGCGTCGGGTTCAACCCGGTGCGCCGCGTGGTCACGAGGCTCCCCGGCACGAGCTGCGCCGCGACGAGCAGGAACGCTGCGGCAGAGAGATCACCCGGTAGGTCGATGTCGAAATCGGCGAGGATCTTCGGGTCGTCGGGCGGCTCGAGGCTCACCATCGTCCCTGCGGCGCGGATCGGCGCGCCGAGCGCAGAGAGCATCCGCTCGGTGTGGTCGCGGGAGAGAAGCGGCTCGAACACGACGGTCGGGCCGTTCGCGAAGAGACCGGACAGCAGGAGCGCGCTCTTCACCTGCGCGCTCGAGACGGGGATCTTGTACTCGAGCCCCTGGAGACGCGTGCCCGGCGCGAGCGGGCCGATCACGAGCGGCGCGGTGATCTCTTCCTTGCGCACGGGGTGGATGGCGCCTTCGATCGACGCGCCCCGTGCGCGGAGCGGGCGCGCGATGCGTCCCATCGGTCGCTTCGACAGCGACGCGTCGCCGATCATGTGCGACCGGAACGGCTGCGCGGCGAGGACGCCTGCGACGAGCCGCATCGTCGTGCCGGAATTGCCGCAATCGATGGGCCCCGCGGGAGCCGTGAGCGACGCGAGCCCTTGCCCGTGGACCACGACGACGCCGTGTCCGTCGTCTTCCACCTGGACGCCCATGGACTCGAAGCCGCGCATCGTCGAGACGTTGTCCTCGCCGTACGAGAAGCCCTTCACGCGCGACTTACCGCGCGCGAACGCGCCGAAGATGAACGCGCGATGTCCGATGCTCTTGTCGCTCGGGACGGGCACGCTGCCGGTGAGCGCCTTGGCGGCGGGACGGACGAGGATGCGGGTCATCAGTGCCCCTGCTGGATCATGATGGGCTGGCTCACCGGTGCGGCCTGGACGCCGAGCTGGGTCGCGAGCTGATTCAGGAGCCACTCGACGGTCTTGCTGTCGAGGCCGAGTACGAACTGTGCGTCGTTGCCGTTTGCCACCGTCTGAAGCTTCTGGATTGGGTTACCGATGCCGGCGAGCTGGAGAAAGAACGAGTAATTCTTGATCGTCGAGCTGGTCTGCTCGATGGCCTGGCGGGCCGCCTCTTCCGTCTGCGGATCCGGATAGGTCAGGGTGCCCGCGAAGTTCATCCCCGGAGGCTGAAAATTGCCGACGATCTTCGCCGTCTGCAGGTTCTTCAGGAACGGGAAGTTCTTCGCGGCCGCCTCCCCGAGGGCGCCGCTCGTGAAGTCGAAGGCGCCTGCCGTCGCCGCGTTCGGCGTGGCCATGAGCTGATCGACCCAGGCCGGCGTCTCGTGCCGAGCGCGACCGTCGCTCAGCCGGTCGAGTGCGCGGCGAATGCCGGTCTCGTCACCGAACAGAGCGGTGTGCGCGGTGAGCACCGCGAAGCCGATGTTGCGCGAGACGTAGAGCGTCCTCCGCGCGTAAGTCGTCTTCACGAGAGGCGCGCCGAGCGGCGTCATCGTCGTGCCATCGGCGGCGCGCTCGATGGCTTGCTGATCGAACGTGCCGATCGCGACCCCGGCCACGTCGGCGCCCTGCATCGAATAGAGCCCGATGTAGAGCGCGCTCAGATCGCGGTTCGGCACGAAGCCGGCGCTCGCCGGCAGCGGGATGCGGGACTGCGTGATCTGGAGCAGGTGCTGCCCGAACTCCGACGCGTAGAGCGCCGGCGCGTCCACGTGGATGAGCCCGATGGCGCTTCCCGGCAGGAGCGAAAGCGGATCGCGGTCGATGTCCGCGTCGCTGACGTGCACCTGATCGGCCGCCGCGACGATGACGTCTTCCTTCTTTGCGCATCCGAGGAGCGACGCCGCGACGCCGGCAACCGCGAGCACGTATCGGAGCTTCACGAGAGCACCTCCCGGAGTGCCGCAAGGAGACGGTCATTTTCGCGCGCCGTTCCGACCGTGATCCGCAGGTGATCCGGCAAGCCGCCGAAGGCCCGCACGATGACGCCCCGATCGAGGAGCGCCTCGTAGACGTCCTTCGCCGGCTTGCCGACGCGGGCGTACACGAAGTTCGCCTGGCTCGGCGTCACGCGGAGGCCTAGCTGCTCGAGCGCCGCGGCCAGGCGAGCGCGTTCCGTGCGGTTCTCGCTGCGGCTTCGTTCGACGTGACCCTTGTCGTCGAGGGCGGCCAGCGCCGCCGCTTGCCCGAGAGAGCTCACGTTGAAGGGCGCGCGGACCCGGTTCAGGTAGTCGCAGATCTCCGCGGTGGAGATCGCGTATCCGACGCGAAGCGCGGCGAGGCCGTAGATCTTCGAGAAAGTGCGGAGCACGACGAGGCGCTCCCGGAGCTTCCGCATCGACAGAGCGCTCGCGTAATCGGGCGCGTCCGCGTACTCGGCGTATGCCTCGTCGAGGGCGACCACGACGTGGGGCGGCACCTCTCGCAGGAACCGCTCGAGCGCCGCACGGCCGACGTGGGTGCCCGTCGGATTGTTGGGATTCGCGACGAAGACGACGCGCGTCTTCGGAGTGATGGACTTCGCCATCCCGTCGAGATCGTGCACGTCGTTCACGAGCGGCACCGCGGTGAACTCGACGCCATGGGCGAGCGCCGCGAGCCGGTAGACGACGAACGACGGCTCCGCGAACACGATGTGATCCGACGGCGTCGTGAAGGTGCGCACGATCAGGTCGAGGAGCTCGTTCGAGCCGTTGCCCTGGACGACCTCCGCCATTCTCACGCCGAAATCCGACGCGAGGCGTTCCCGGAGACGGAACGCGTTTGCGTCGGGGTAGCGGCTCACGCCGTCGAGCACGCCGCGCATCGCCTCCACGGCCTTCGGCGACGGACCATGGGGATTCTCGTTCGACGCGAGCTTCACGGCGTCAGTGACGCCGCGCTCGCGAGCGAGCTCCTCGACGGGTTTACCGGCCTCGTACGGCCGTAGCAGCGAGATGGAAGGCGTGACCAGGGCGCTCATGCCGGGCGGAGCCTACTATGCCGCTCGTCCATGTGGGTGAGCTACGGCCCCATCGCCCCGCTCTATGGGCGAGCGGGCGAATCGGCCTTCGCCACTGCCGCGGCGCGCTTCACACCTCGGTCGGGAACGAGCCGAGGAGCTTCAGGTACTTGGTCGAGCCCTTCACCGCTTCCATCGCCGTGACGACGCCGCGGTCGGTGACGTGGCCGGCGACCTCGACGTAGAAAATGTAGTCCCAGCTGTCGCCACGGACGGGGCGCGACTGGATCTTCTTCAGGTTGATCCCGCGCTCGGCGAAGTGGCCCAGCACCTGGAACAGCGTGCCCGGCGTGTCGTCGAGGCTGAAGAGCACGCACGTCGTGTCGTTGCCGGAGCGGCTCGCGGGCCGCGACCCGATGATGCCGTAGCGGCACCGGAGCTCGGGTTCGTCCCCGACGTTCTCTTTGGCTACCTCGAGACCGTACTCGCGCCCGCACATCTCGGGGACGACGGCCGCGCCTTCGGGGTCGTCGAACGCGCACCGCGCCGCTTCGACCGGGGAGCGCACGTCGATGACGCTGCCGTGCGGATATTCGCGCTTCCGGAACCGCTCCGACGAGGCGTGGCCCGCCGACGTCGAATAGACCCGCGTGATTTCGCGGCCGCTCCCGGACTGCGTCATCAGACACAGCATCGCCGGCAGGGTCCTCTCACCGATGAGCACCAGGTCGGTCTCTGCCAGGGCGGAGACGGCAGGGAGAATCAGCCCGTCAACCGACGAGTCGAAGGGGAACACGCAGAACTGCGCGCGTTGACGGCGCACCTCTTCCAGCGCGTCGGCGACGGTGACGGAGTCGTGCAGCACGGCGCTCGCGCCGAAATGTGCCTTCGCCATCTGATGGCAGAAGCTCCCCTCCGGGCCGAGGTACGCGACGCGCGCCGGGCGCTCGATGGCCCGGGACGTCGCGATCACCTGCGCGAAGATGGCGCGCAGCGCCTCTTTCGAGAGCTCGCCCTCGGGCTGCTCGTCGACGGCCTTCATCGCGTCGCGATCGGCCTCCGGCGGCTGCCCGCTCGGCTCGACGAGCGCGCGGATCTCACGCGAGAGCTTCGCGCGCTCTTGCAGGACCTCTGCGAGCTTGCGATCCAGCTGGCCCATCAGGCCGCGGATCTCCGTCAGGCGGGCCGGAGGGCTCATCGCGCTGACACCGCTCCGCCGCTACGCTGCGGCAGTTTTCCCTTTCGAGTCACCCGAGCCGGAAGCCTTGTCGCCACTCTTCCCTCCATCCGAAGCGGAGTCGCTACTCGCTTTTTTTGAGGAATCAGACCCCCCACCGCTCTCGGTCCCGCCGCTGCTCGACGACGACTCCTTCGAAGAGCTCGACGTAGAAGACGACGATCCCGAAGAAGACGATGAAGAGCCGTAGCCGTCCGCGTACCAGCCGCCACCCTTCAAGATGAACCCAGCTCCGCGGGAGATCTGGCGCTTCGCCTGATTCTTCCCGCAGTGAGGGCACTTCTTGAGGGCCGCATCACGGATGGACTGCTCGGCTTCCCATTCATGGCCGCACGCCGCGCACGCGTACTCGTACGTCATCGCTTCTCCATTTGATCTAGCGCGTGATCACTTGCGCAGCGACCCGCATTCTGTCAACCGCGCTTCTGTCGCGATCGTTCCCGCGCAGCAAGTCCCTTTGCAAAGAGACTTCGCCGACGGCCCCGACGGCAGGGGGGCCCGCCCCCAATCAAGCCGGCTCCAGGCGTCCAGGCTCCGTCTTTCGCCTCGCCCCCCCGCTGGCGGCGCTCGCCACCGCCGCCTTCGACTCTCCGGCTCACCGGCCGCATCCGCCGCTCAAAAAATACCGCTCATCCGTTCCGGTACGGCGCTGCGAGCGATTTCGACGGCGAAAACAGCCCGAAAACGGCTCGGTTTTCCCCTACATCTCCCCACCCATGGGGAAAACCTGTGCGAATTCAGCTTGTGAGGGGGATGAAACTAGTGCTAACCCTTTCAGCGTGAGCTGACGTGACCATACATCACGTGACGTTTTGCGGATCTCGGGATCGCAAACACGCGGCTCGTCGCTTGGCCGCCTCCCCCGAGAGCGGCTAGCTAAGGACAGGGGCTATCGATGCACATCAAGAAGCTGGAGATTACCGGATTCAAGTCCTTCGTGGACCGGACGGTGATCCAGTTCGACCACGACGTCATCGGCATCGTGGGACCCAATGGCTGCGGCAAGTCGAACGTCGTCGACGCGATCCGCTGGTGCATGGGGGAACAGAGCCCGAAGCACCTCCGCGGCAAGTCGATGGAGGACGTGATCTTCAACGGCTCGGAGTCGCGCGGTCCGCACGGCTTCGCCGAGGTCACCCTGACGTTCGACAACACCGACGTCGCCTACGCCCGCTCCCTGCCGCCCGAGTACGCCGGCTTTCCCGAGATCGCCGTCGCTCGGCGTCTCTATCGCGACGGCACGAGCGAGTACCTCGTGAACCGCACGATGGTCCGCCTGCGTGACGTCCAGGATCTGTTCCTCGGCACCGGCGTCGGCTCGAAGGCGTATTCCATCGTCGAGCAGGGCCGCATCGGCCAGATCGTCACCGCGCGGCCCGAAGACCGACGGCTCTTCCTCGAAGAGGCCGCCGGCATCACGAAGTACAAGAAGCACCGCCGTGACGCCGAGCGGAAGATGGACCAGACGCGGCAGAACCTCCTGCGCGTCACGGACATCGTCTCGGAGATCGACCGCACGCGCTCGTCATTGAAGCGACAGGCCGCCAAGGCCGAGCGCTTCGTCGTCTACCGCGAGGAGCTCGAGGAGCTCGTTCTTCACCAGAGCTCGCACCAGCTGCTCGAGATCATCGTCGTCGACCGCGTCGAGCGCGACGCGCTCAGAGATACGTCGGAACGGTCCGCCACCTCGCGTCTCAAGGTCGTCGAAGAAGAGACGCAGCTCACGTCCGCCCGCGTCGAGGCCGGCAGCGTCGAGGAGCGTGTCGATGCGTTCGCGCAGGCCGCCTTCCGCGCCGACAACGAGGTGAACGCCCTCGCCGCCGAGCTGACGCGCTCGCGCGATCAGCTCACGCACCTCGACCAGCGACTCCGCGCGGCCGGCGACGAGAAGCATCAGATCGAGATCCGACTCGCGCAGTTCGGTTCGGAGCGAGACGACCTGACGACGCGCCAGCGCTCCCTCGAGGCCGACACAGAAGAGCGCCGTGCCGACGCCCTCGCCGAGGAGCAGGCCCTCGCCGAGCTCAAGGCCGAAGAAGCGAACGCCGAGCAGATCGCCGAGCGCGCGCGCCAGGAAGTGAACGAGGCGACGACGCTGTCCGCGGCCGTCCGCGCGCAGCTCGAGGCCGCTCACCGGCGCATCAGCGAGACGCGAGCGCGCGATGAGCGCACCCTCGCCGACCGCGAGCGCGTGAGCGAGGAGATCGCGAACCTCGAGTCGCACGAGGCCGCGATCCGGAAGAGCGTCGCCGAGCGCGCAGAGGGCAAGCGTCACAGCGCCGAAGAGCTCTCCGCGCTCGAACGCGAGCTCGAGGGCCTCCGTCCGCGTTCACTCGACTCCGAGCGCGAGCTCGACACCGCCAAGAACGAGCTCGGGTTGAAGCGCAACCGCCTCCGCGCGCTCGAAGATCTTCACCGGCGCCTCGAGGGCGTCGGGACCGGCGTGCGCGCGCTGCTGTCGTCGGGAGACGCGGCGGTGCTCGGCATGGTCGCCGATCATCTCGAGGTCGACGAGGAGCACACCGCCGCCCTCGCCGGTTTGCTCGGCGAGCGCCTCCAGACCGTCATCGTCACCGAGCCCGAGCGCGGCCTCGCCATGCTCGAGACGCTCCGGTCCACTGGCCGTGGCCGAGCGACGATCGCGTCGCAAAGCCCGCGTTTCGTCGCCGGTGCACGTCGCGCCGGGCTGCCCGATATCGCCCTCGGCTACTTCATCGACGCGATCCGCTATGCGCCGGAGCACGACCCGCTCATGCGGAGCCTCGTCGGCGAGGCGATCCTCTGCCGTTCGCCCGAGGACGCCGTCGAGGTTGCTCGCCTGGTGCCGGGCGCGACGGCCGTTGCCCTCGACGGAACGGTCGTCCACGCCGACGGCCTCGTCAGCGGCGGTTCGAGTGACGACGTCGCCTCCGCGATGGTCGAGCAGAAGCGCGAGATGCGCCAGCTCACCGAGGAGGTCCTTCGCCTCGAGCACCGAGTCCAGGAAGCGGCCGAGGAGCGCCGCGTCATCCGCGCTCGCATGACCGAGCTCGGCGCGTCGCTGGACCGGGCCCGCGCCGGCGCCGTCGAGAACGAGATCGCGCATGTGAGCGCCGAAAAAGATCTCGTCCACACGCTCTCCGAGATCGAGAGATCGACGCAGCGCCTCGGTGCGCTCCACGTCGAGGTCGAGGAGCTCCGTCAGTCGCTCGAGACGTCCGTCCAGGAAGAGACGCGCGCGCAGAACGAGCTCGACGCCCTCGAGCAGCGGCTCGAGCATTCCCAGGCTTCCCTTGCCCGCGCCTCCGAGGGCGCCACGGCGTGGAAGGACCGCGTCGCCGGTCACGCCGCGCTCGTCACCGAGCGCAAGGTCCGGCTCGCGCAGGTCGGAGAGCAGCTCGAGGCGACGAACGCGACGCTCGAGCGCCTCGCGACGACCATCGCCGATCACGAAGACCGCGTGCGGAAACTCGAGCAGGACGCCATCGACGCGGCCGCTGCTTACGGCGAGACCGCCGCGCACATGATGCTCTCGCAGGAGGGACGGCTCGAGGCCGACGTCGCCGCGCAAGAGGTGCATCGCAGCCACGACGAGGCGCGCCGTCTCCTCGAGGAGATCCGCTTCGCGCTCGGCGAGCGAGAGTCGTTCCTGCGAACGCTGCGCGCCGATCTCTCGACGTCCGAGGAGGAGTCCAAGGGCCACGCGCTCAAGGTCCAGAAGCTCGAGCTCGCGCGCGAGCATCTGCTCGAGGGCGTGCGCGATCGGTTCCGCGGGCTCGATCTGAACCGCGTCGTCGGGAAGTATCATGCGCGGCCCGCACCGGACACCGAGCACCGCCGGCGCATCGACGAGCTCACGAAGCTCATCGAGCGCATGGGGCCCGTGAACCTCGACGCGAAGGTCGAGTACGAGGACGCCGAGAAGCGCTTCGTCGAGCTCACCGTCCAGAAGGACGACATCGAGAAGGCTCTCCTCGACCTCGAGCGTGCGATCAAGCACATGAACCGCGAGTCGCGTCGCAAGTTCAAGGAGACGTTCGACGCGGTCAACGATCTCTTCCGCAAGACGTTCCAGGAGATGTTCCGCGGCGGTCGCGCGGAGCTCCACCTGACGAATCCCGACGATCTGCTCGAGACCGGCGTGGACATCGTCGCGCAGCCGCCCGGCAAGCGCCTCGGCAACATCGAGCTCATGAGCGGCGGCGAGAAGGCCCTCACGGCCGTCGCGCTGATCTTCGCGATCTTCCGTCATCGTCCCTCGCCGTTCTGCGTCCTCGACGAGGTCGACGCGCCGCTCGACGAGGCCAACGTGCGCCGTTACAACGAAGCCATCCGCAGCATGACGGATCGCTCGCAGTTCATCCTCATCACGCACATCAAGAGCACCATGCAGTCGGTCGACGTGCTCTACGGCGTGACCATGGGGGAACCCGGCGTGTCCCGCATCGTCAGCGTCAAGGTGAACGACACCGCGCTGAACCGAAGCGAGCGCCACAGCGCCCTCGAATCCGAAGCTCCCCCCGCCCCGCAAGAAGGCTCCGTCGCATCGGTAGCGTGACGCCCCTCACGTCAACGCAGGCGCCGCTCTCACACGCACCCGGCGCTGCCCGCCGCTCTCACGCCACCCGGCGCTGTCGCCGCTCTCACAGGTAAGGCCGTCGTGAGGTGACGAGCGAAAGCCGTCGTTGGCTCTCAGTCACACGGGGTTTCAGAGGAAGAATGCGATGTACCTTCGAGGTACATCGCATTCTTTGCACACGGAGACCCTGTTCGAAAGGCGCGCTCGGCCACGCGGTTGGTCGTCAGTGTCGTGCGCTCGTCAATCGGACGGAACACGCCGTTAGCGATGGACACGCCATAGCGACGGACACGCCGTTAGCGCTGTTCGCGGCGGACGCGCCGTTCGCGACGGACGCACCGCAGGACGAGGGCCAAGACGAGTAGCGCTGGGACGCTTGCGGCGTTCGATGGGCTGCTCGGCGTCGCGACGGCGCAGCCGGGTGGGCGCGGGAGAGACGTCTGGGTGCGGGGCTGGGGGATCGGCCCCGCGTCGACGTAAAGGGGACCGTACGCCGGGGGCACGCTGCGCGACGCGGGGGCCGGCGCGTGCTCGGGCTGCCAGGGTGCGTCCGCTGCGTTCGCGTCGCGCTGGCCCGCGTCGCGCGGAGTCGCGTCGGGGGCGCCAGCGTCGGCGAGAGCGGCGATGCCCTCGCCGCCTCGCGGACACGTCACCGGCGCGCGCAGCGGGACGGTGTTCGACGGGAGCACGACGAAGCTCCCGTCGCAGACGACGTTCACGTCGTCGAGCGTCGCGTCGCCTCCTGATTCGCCCGATTCCGTCGCGAGCTCCGGGCCGTGCACTTCGAAGCACGCGGGACTGCCTTCGTAACCGATGTCGACGTTCGCGCCGTGCGTCGACGTGAAGCGCAGTCCGTCGTTCGGGCCGTTCTGGAGCCACCCGGCGCGAAGTGCGGAGCGCCCCGCACTCGTGACGTCGCAGTGAGCGCTCTGATCGACGCTCGAGCCCGCGGGACAGAGGACGACGTAGCCGTCCCCCGGAATCACGACGGTGGCGAGCGGGAGCACGCGGTACTCGCTGCAAGCGCCGTTCGCGCCGTCCACGAGGACGAGGCCGTCGAGGCCGCAATCCCCGAGCGTCGGAGCGCAACCGGCACGGGCGTCACTCCCCGCGTCGCCACTGTCCGGCGCGACGGCGGCCGCGTCGCAACCGGCGTCATGCTCCGCCATGGCAACGTGTCGAGCCATGGTCGCACAGGAGGAGTCCGGCTCCAGACCTTCGACGTGGAGTTCGACGAACTCGGCGTCGTCCGCGCCAGGGTCGTCGTAGCTGACCGCAGTGAGAACGACGCGACAGACCGCGGTCTCGGCGACGACGACGCCGCCGTTGGGCGAATTGCCGGGTGACGCGGGTGACGCGGGTGACGCAGGCATTCCGACGGCGTTGGTTGCTGCGGTCGCCACGGCGATCGCCACGGCGAGGCGAAGAGGGCCGAACACAAAGGAGCGATGAGCCATGCTCGGCTCATCGGGCCCCCGCGGCCTCGAGTTGCGGAATTCCGCGCGCCGACCTCAGTGAATATCCGCGAGTGACTCGTGACGTCGGAGGGACGCACGCCGAGTTCAGTGAAAGTCTCGTGAGCGACTCGTGACTTCGAGGACGTCGAGGCGTTCGACGTGGTCGACGAGGACGTGGATGATCGGCGTCGCCTTCCCGACTTCCCCTTCCCTCGGCTGCGTGACCTGTCGCTCTACCTTCCCTCGAGCGAGCATCAGGGCGGAGTGCCGTGCGGCCAGGTAAAATTTGTCGAAGATGCCGCTGTAGAGCACGAGATTCATCGTCCCGGTTTCGTCCTCGAGGGTGATGAACACCACGCCGCTCGCGGTGCCGGGCCGCTGGCGAGTGAGCACGAGCCCCGCGACCCAGGTGACGGTGCCCTGAGAGAGCTCCTGCAGCGCTGCAGAGGTCACCACTTGCCGTTGCGCGAGCCGGGATCGCAAGTGACGCATCGGGTGGTCGTTCACCGACAGACCGACGCGGGAATAGTCGAGCAAGAGCTGTTCTTGCGCATGGAGCGCCGGCAAGACGACGCTCGGCTCCGCCACGTCGAGCTTCGCAAAGAGCCCCTCGGTCCGTGGCGCGCGCGCCTTCCACAGCGCATGCCGGCGCCCCTTCACGAACTCCTCGAACGCCCCGGCTTCGGCGAGAGCCTCGACCTCCCCCTTGCGGAGCTTTGCCCGACGAACGACGTCGTCGAGGCTCGTGAACGGCTGCGCGGCGCGCTCGGCTTCGATGGTTTTGCCGGATGCCTCTCCCATCCCCTTCACGAGACGAAAACCGAGACGGAGCGCCTTGCTAGCGCCGGGCCAGTCGCTCTGGACCCGGCACGCGTCGCTCGACGGCTCGAGCGACGAATCCCAGAAGCTCTTCTCGATGCTCACTTGCCGGACCTCGACGCCGTGGCGCTGCGCGTCCTTCACCAGGGACGACGGCGAGTAGAACCCCATCGGTTGCGAGTTGAGCAGCGCGCAGATGAAGTGCGCCGGGTAGTGCGCCTTCTCCCACGACGACGCGTACACGAGGAGCGCGAACGACGCGGCGTGGGACTCGGGGAAACCGTAGTCGCCGAAGCCTTTTATCTGCTCGAAGAGCGCTTCCCCGAACTCCGCGGAGATACCCTTCCGCTCGAAGCCGTCGAGGAGGCGCTGCTTGTGACGGAGCAGGCGCCCGCTCTTCTTCCAGGCGGCCATGTCGCGTCGGAGCTGATCGGCTTCCCCACCGCTGTAGCCGGCGCCCACGATGGCGATCTGCATCACCTGCTCCTGGAAGAGGGGCACGCCGAGGGTTCGCTCGAGGATGGGCCAGAGATCGGGGTGCGGCGAGGCAACGGCCTCCTCCCCGTTTCGGCGTCTCAGGTAGGGGTGCACCATCCCCCCTTGGATGGGACCGGGCCGCACGATGGCTACTTCGATGACGAGATCATAGAAGCGCTGCGGGCGCAGCCGCGGGAGCATCGCCATCTGGGCTCGGCTCTCGATCTGGAAGACGCCGACCGTGTCGGCCTGGGACGCGAGCTCGTAAACGGCGGGATCTTCCGGAGGCACCCGCCTGAGGACTTCGATGGGATCGAAATCGAGAGACGGCTCCTCTCCCGGTGCGGCGCGGAGGGCGCCGTCGGCGTGGATCATCTCGAGGCATTTGCGGATGGCAGTGAGCATCCCGAGACCGAGGACGTCGACCTTGAAGAAGCCGAGCGCCTCGATGTCGTCCTTGTCCCAGGGGATGACCGTCCGGTCCTCCATGCGCGCGGGCTCGATGGGCGCTACCTCGACCAGCGGGCGCGCCGATAGAACGAAGCCGCCGACATGGATCGATAAGTGTCGCGGGAACCCCTCGAGCAAACGGGCGAGCGCGATCACCTTGAGGAGCCGCTCGTCCTCGAGATCGAACCCGAGCTCACGGGCGCGCTTCGACCCGTCGTCCACCGAGTCCCAGTGGGTCATGGTGCCGCTCAGCCGATCGACCTGTTCGAGCGAGAGCCCGAAAGCCTTGCCCACTTCACGAAGCGCGCTCTTGCCTCGATAGGAGATGACCTCGGACACCATCGCCGCCCGGTCCCTGCCGTAGCGCGAGTAGATCTCCTGGATGACTTCTTCACGGCGCTCGTGCTCGAAGTCGATATCGATGTCGGGCGGTTCCCGGCGCTCGAGACTGAGGAACCGCTCGAACAGCAGGTTGCTCCGCGACGGATCGACGGCGGTGATCCCGAGCACGTAACAGACGGCGCTGTTCGCGGCGCTACCTCGGCCCTGACACAGGATCTGTCGCGACCGCGCCATCGCGACGACCTCGTGGGTCGATAAGAAGTACGGCGCGACTTCGAGCTCGGCTATAAGGCCCAGCTCTTTCTCGATCTGGGCAGCGACTCCCGGCGGGACTCCACCGGCGTAGCGACGGCGAGTGCCCTCCTCGACCAGGCGGCGGAGGACCTGGTCGGCGGTCTCTCCCGGCGCGAGCTCACAGGGGAAGTCGTACCGGATCTCGTCGATGGAGAACTCGAGGCGGCTCGCAAGCTCCCCGGCGTGGTCGACCCAGTGTTCGTGCTCCCGGAAGAGCCGCCGCATCTCGAGCTCCGAACGAAGGAACGCCTCGCAGTTGCCGTCGAGCTCGGTCCCGGCCTCGTCGAGGGTCGTGCCCTCACGGATGCAGTGAAGGACGTCGGCGAGGGATTTGCGTGAACGGTGATGGAAGAGCGGGCGAGCGCTCGCGACGACCGGGAGGCCGTACCAGGCCGCCTTGCTCGACGCCGTGAGACATCGCTCGACGTCCAGCCCGTCCAGCCTGCGGAAGGCGGCAACTGCCGCGCGCTCCCGGCCGAACACATCGGTAAGCAGCGCAAAGAGCTCGTCGGGCGGTGCCGCGCGTTCCGACGGCGTGGGCGGACCGGGGACTATCGCGATGAGACCTTCATGATGTGACCCGAGCAGCTCCATCTCGAGCAAGGACTCGCCCTTGGGCAGACCGCTGTGCGCGTGGGTGATGAGCCGGCAGAGGTTCGTGTACCCGTCGTGGTTCGCCGCTAGCAGCACGACGGTCGGCGCGCCCTGCGCGATGCTCGCGCGCCGCCTGGCTTGCGAGCTGCCACCCCCTGCCCCGCGTCGACCGCGACGTGCAGGGCGCCCCTTCTCTCCAGCTCCCTCTGCTCCGTTTGGTCGCTCTGTATGCGCTCGCTCGACGACCTGACCCGGCTGAGCCAGCGACAGCTCTGCCCCCACGATCAATCGATGGCCGCACTCCTTCGCGTAGGCGTGGGCACGAACGACGCCGTAGAGCCCGTCCAGATCGCAGAGGGCCAGCGCGTCGTGGCCGCAGCCCCTCGAGCCCTCGACCATTTCTTCCGGCAAGGAGGCGCCACGGAGAAACGAGAATGCCGACCGCCCAAGGAGCTCCGCGAACACGGATATCCTGATATACTGAACACCAGGTCAGTATCAATCAAAGAATGAGGGATGGCATGCAAATCACTGAACAAACAGATGATTCCGGTCGCGCGATCCGTCACGCAAAGTCGAGCGACACGACTTTGTTCGCCCGGCCGACGTAGCTCGGCGTCTCAGAACATCGGTACGCCGCGACGCCGGGGACCACGGGGGAAAGCCTCGTCGATCGCCGCGACGTCGGCCTCCGTCAGGCTCACGTCCGCGGCGCGCACGTTGTCTTCGACGTGGGCGCTGGTCGACGCCTTCGGGATCGCGAAGACGTGGGTCTGCCGGGTGAGGAACGCGAGCGCGATCTGGAACGGCGTCACCCCGTGCGCGTCGGCGATCGTCGCGAGCACCTTTCCACCGGTCACGCGCGTCGTCGGGAAGTCTCCAGAGCCGAACGGGCTGTACGCGACGACGGCGATCCCCTCCGTCGCGCAGTAGGGGATGACCTCGTGCTCGATGCGCCTTTCGCCCAGGTGATAGAGCACTTGGTTCTGGGTGATGACGCCCTTGCCGACGATGCGCACCGCGCGCCGCAGCTCCGACTCATCGAAGTTCGATACGCCCCACGACCGGATCTTGCCGGCTTGCCGGAGATCTTCGAAGGCTCGGAACGTCTCCTCGAGCGGGTGGCTCCCTGGCCAGTGGAGCAGGTAGCAATCGAGGTAGTCGGTGCCGAGCCGCTTCAGCGACCGTTCGCACGCCGCCAGCGTCCCGGGCCGCGTCGCGTTCGACGGTAAGACCTTCGAGACGAGGAACGCCTCTGCGCGTCGCCCGGAGAGCGCCTCTCCCACGAGGCGCTCCACGTTGCCTTGCCCGTACATCTCCGCCGTATCGATGTGGGTCGCGCCAAGATCGAGTGCGCGACGGATCGCCGCGATCGACGAAGCGCGATCGTCCCGCTCCATGTTCCAGGTGCCCTCACCGATCACGGCGACCTGGACGCCCCCCGGCCCCAACACCCGCTGCTTCATGAGAGAATCTTAGAGCGGTTCGGTTCAGTCCAAGAAGCCCTGGATCATTCGCTTGCCACTGCCGCGATCCACGAAGACGAGGGCTTCGAGTCCGCCGTTTGCGTTCTGTAACCAGACCCGTAAGTAGTCGCGCGAGACCGGCTCTGAGGTCCACCACTCCACGGCTTCGAGCCGGCGATCGAAGATGACGCTCTCCACCGTGTAGAGGCGATGCTCGACCGAGACGGTGGCACCTCGACGGAGCGGGGCATCGAACGGAATCGGCCGTGGCAGGAGGCGGACCGGCGTTCGCCCCAGCTCGTCTTTCGGTTCGGGAACCTCGAGCAAGGTCTGCTGCACGGCACGCCGCTCTCGCGTCTTCTTCAGGCCGGGATTTCCGAGCATTGCGGGGGTGACGGGGGAGAGCCGGCTCTTCCGTTCCGGCCTGTGCGAGCTCTGGAGCTGGAGGATGCCGACCCTGTCCTTGCCGAGATCGGCGTTCAGCTCCGCGAGCAGGACGGGAAGTGTCTCGGGGCCCGTGGCGGAGCTGCCCCCGAGGCCGGCAGCATAACGAGACAACGGAAGCTGCAGCGCGAGCGCACGGGTGATGGCCCGAGCTTCGAGCCGCAAACCGACGGTGGGTGCCGATAGCGTCGTGCGACCGAGCCGCGACGCGAGGACCCGAAAGAGCTCTTCCGCGCGGTAGAGGGGGGCCGCGAACTCGAAGTGTAGCGATGTGGTCGGTGAGACCGCCGCGAGCCGCGCCGAAGCGCGGTCGTGGAGAAGACAGAGCTCGAGCGCCTGCACGGCTTCCCCCCGCCCTTCGAGCCTTGCGCCGAGGCGCGACACGAGGCCGCGCATCACGAACAGGAGCGGCTCCATACCGTCCACAGGGTCGTCCCAGGTGCTCTCTTCACGGGGGATCGCTTTGGGGACGTAGGCGACCAGGGGCGAGATGTCCTTCCCCTCTGCCAGGTCGAGCACCTTGCCAGCGTCCTCTCCCAGCCGGGATGCGGTGGCGGCACGGGGAAGCTTCGCCAGGTCCCCTACCGTGACGACTCCGAGCTGGAGCAACCACGCCGCACGCTCAGCGTGCACTGGAAGCGCGCGGACCGGCAAAGCGGCAACTCTGGTAGCCGTTTCTGCAGGGGGAACCACGAGAACGCCCTCACGACTGAGGCGGCCCCATCGCGCGAACGACTGCGCGAGCCGCGGCCCGTCGGACACCGCTACGCGCACGGAGTGGCCAAGCGCCCGCACCCGCGCCGCGAGCTCGAGCCCGAGCGCGCCTTCACCGCCCGCCAGATGAGCGGCGCCCGTGACATCCACCCAGACCGTGTCGGGGGACTCGATGGAGACGAGAGGGCCGAACCCGAGGGCGACCTCCGCGATCTCGCCGAGGCGCGTGAGCACCTGCTCCCGCGTCACTTCTCGAACGACGAGCTTTGCGACGAAGGCATGCGCCTCTGCCATCGTGTGACCGACTCGAACGCCGAACCGCGCCGCCACGTCGTCTACCGCCGCCAGCTCCGCCGTCGGGGGGAGCGGCTCGAGCTCCCCGCTCTTCCCTTCGTCTTCCGCTTCGCTGAGCTTGGCGGCTCTGGCGACTGCGGGCTTTCTGAGGCTCTCGACGAGGAGGACGCCGAGCGGCGGCGTCGACGTCACTCGACGGGCCAGCCTCTGACGGGGCGCTTTTGCCCGCGCCGGCACGACGAGGGCGGCCCGCGCAAGCTCCAGCAAGAGCTTCGGAACGACGATGGCTACGAGCCGACGCGGCTGAGACGCCGCCCCTCCGGCTTCGCCCGCTCCGGCTTCTGCGCCGCCCTGTGCGAGAGCCCCCGTGATCATGGCGCGGGTGCCGCCTGGGGAACTGCGACGGGAACGAGCTGACGGTGGGGCAGCACCTTCGCCTTCGGCTTTGCCCAGACGATGGTGCGCGGTGAAGAGATGCGGCCCCGACGCTCTTTCGCGACGCGGACGGAGAGGCGCTCGGCGCCGGGCCGCTGCAGCTCGAGCCGTAGAGCTACGGGGAGCGGCAAGGGCCGGCGCGCCTCTGAATCCGTGATGAGGAGCACGGTGGAGCTCCCCTCGTCTGCTGCCATTGCTAGCCGCCGCACGACGCGCGGCCAGGAGGCGAGCCCGACGTCGAGGGGCGCACCGGGGGTGCCCACGGTATCGATGACGACCACCGAGAACGCCTGCGACTCGACCAGACGGATCGCTGTGCGCCCGAGTGCCTCGAGAGAGGGACGCACCACGAGGAGCCGCTTCAGATCGATGGCCGCGCCAGCGACACCTGGGCCGTGCAACGTGAGCGACGGATCGACGAAGGCGCACCATGGTGCCTCTCCCCCGCCCCTGGTCGCTTCTTCCCCCGCGGCGCGACAGGCTGCGAGCGCGACGGAGGTGGCGAGGGCCGCCCCACCCGCAACGGAAAGCTCGACCACGCAGCCCCTGGGCAGACCTCCGCCGGGGAGCAATGCATCGAGCTCGGCAATGCCGAGAGGGAGGCTCCTGTGCTCACGCAGGCTCCCTGGGGAAGCGGACTCCCCCTGCCGGATCTGCGAGGGAAATCGTTCTAAAAGGTGGGCGGGCAGGGCCATGCACTGAACATACTTCCAGCCACCCAAAATGCAAACCCTCAGGCCACGAGCCCGGACAGGAAATGTCCCTGAGTACTTTTCCCGCTCGTATGCCTCACCTCGAGCCGTCCTGAAGCTCAGTCGGAGCTCCGTGGAGGTGTGGACTTACTGTGGTCTTCCGATAGCATACGATTTCATATGCTTCGTTCGCGAGAGTGGGCCGCTCGCGCTGCCTGCGGGATATGCGCGGTACCGTTCCTTGCCCTGTTCGGAACCGGGTGCGGTTCGGTGAACACGGTGGCCCCCGCGCCGATCGCGAGAGCGGAATCCACCCCCGACGAACCGTCGATGGAAGAGCCGGGCAAGACGGCGTGGGAGACCTGCTACTCGTCGTTCGCCCCGAGCGGCGACGCCGAGGGTGACCTCACGCGGCTCGTCCGCGACTGCGGCACGACCGGGGGCATGCGCGCCATCACGAAGGTGAAGCTCGGCACGCAGTCGTCCCAGGACCCCGTCGATCGCTACGCGTTCCAGGTCCCGGGGCCTGACAAATGTTACCGCATCTACGCCGTCGGTGACTCGGCGGTGAAGGATCTCGACCTGCTCCTCCGCGGTCCGTCGGGAACGTCGATGGTCGCCGACATCACTCACGACTCGTGGCCGGTGCTCCCTCCCCGGGAACCGGTTTGCATCTCGGAGCCGGGCCTCTACATGCTGGAGGTCAGCGTCTACAAGGGCGCCGGCAAGTACGCGCTACAGGTCTGGGGCCGCTGAGCCGGGCGATGCCGGAACCGGGTACCGCGACCGACAGCAGCCACCTCGATCCGGCGGGGCGGCGCATCGGTACGGTCCTCGACAGCAAGTGGAAGCTCGACTCGTTGCTCGGCGTGGGCGGCATGGCGGCCGTCTACGCCGCGACCCACCGGAACGGCGCGCGCGCCGCGATCAAGCTGTTCCCCTTCTCGGTCACGACGAGCCTCGAGTTCGCCGAGCGGATCCTCCGCGAGGGATATCTCGCGAACAAGATCGGGCACCCCGCGGTCGTCCGCGTGCTCGACGATCATCTCGATCGGGACGCCGAGTACGCCTATCTCGTCATGGAGCTCCTCGAGGGAGAGACGGCGAGACAGCGCGTCGAGCGCACCGGACCGATGTCGCCGATCGACGCGGCTCGCTCCATGATCGAACTCGTGAACTGCCTCGCCGTCGCGCACGACCGCGGCGTGGTTCACCGCGACATCAAGCCCGAGAATCTCTTTCTCACCGACGACGGCGTCCTCAAGGTGCTCGACTTCGGGGTTGCCCGCGCCCTCGACGGCACCTCGTCGTCGGTCACGCGCACCGGCGCGATGCTCGGCACGCCGGCGTACATGTCGCCCGAGCAAGCACGTGGCAGGCCGAGCGAGGTCTCGGCACGGAGCGATCTTTACTCGGCGGGCGCGACGCTGCTCTTCCTCGTCGCCGGTGAGTTCCTGCACGAGGGCGAGAGCGCGCAGGAGATCATGGTGCGCGCCGCGTGGACGCCCGCGAAGAAGATCGGCGAAAGAAAGCTCGGCCTTCCCGAGTCGATCGCGAACGTCATCGACGGTGCGTGCGCGTTCGAGCCGTCCGAGCGCTTCCAGACGGCGGCAGAGATGCGCGCCGCCCTCGAATCGACGCTCATGGAGCTCGCGAACGATCCGACCGCGTCGGAGCCGGTGGCGCGCTTCACGAAGCGCACCATGCGCGGGCCCATCTCGACCGCGCCGCTGCCCCTCAGCACCCCGCGCGATCACCTGAACGAGACACTCTACGAGGCGACGTCCGAGCCGCCCGTGGGCGCCACCTTGACGGTTGCGTCGCGGAAATCGCGACGGCGCACGTACTCCATTCTGGCAGCCGCGAGCGTCATGTTCTTCGCGACGCTCTTCGTGTTTCTCTCGCGCGGCACGACGGAAAAGCCGAAGGACGCCGTTCCGACGAAGGCCGCCGGGACGCCGACGGCCATGCCGCCAGGGAACCCGCCCCCGGAAGCTGCTCCCGCGCCGACCCTCGAGCAGGTTCCGGTGATGACCGCGCCGACGACGCTTCCGTCGGCCCAGATGCCCGCGGCGAGACCCGTTTCGGGCTCGCATCACGCGCTGCATGCGTCGATCGCACCCAGGCCGGCGAGTAAGCCGCAGGTGTCCACGTCGTTCCCGCCTGCGCCGCAGCCCGCCGCCGCGACAGCGACGCCGAAGTCGTCGCGCGATCGCGATATTGGGTATTAAGGGGTTTAGTCACGGGGGGCCTTGGCCCCCCGCCGCTTCGCGGGCTCGCTCTGCTCGCCGCGGGCCTTGGCTGGCCTTGGCCCCCGCCGCTTCGCGGGCTCGCTCTGCTCGCGGGGACGACGGGGGCGTTGATGCGGGATTGCTGACTTTGCTCAGTGCACGCCGAGGCTCTTGTAGACCGAGGCGCTCTTCACGCGGAAGTCGTCTGCGGGCGTTGGGAGGTGTTTCCACGACTCGGGGTGACTCGACGGCTCCTTGCCGGTGTTCGCGGTGGTGCACTGATACATCTCGGCATCGAACATGACGAGATCGCCGGGCTGATACGTGATGGCCGGCATGCCCGGCGAGAGCGTCGCCTGCGTGCCCCAGAGCTCGAGCTTCTGAATCGGCGTGCCGTCCGGGTATCCCGACGCCGCGAACTCGAGCGGCGTGATCGTTCCGTCGACGTTGCTGGTCGCGGTGACCATGCCCACGGTGCCGTCGCCGCCCTTGATGCCGCTCACGAGCGCGTTCTTGCCGTCCCAGTGATTGCTCGTGAAATCGACGGGCGCATCGTAGCCGCCGAGCTGGAACACGACTCCGGGATCCTTCACGGCAGGGTCGAGCTCGTCGTAGCTGAACGTCATGCCGGTGAAGAAATTGTCGACGAAGTGAAAGTCGGAGCCCGCCGCGGCGTCGCCTCCGAGATACGCCATGAGCGACTTCGCCGCGCCGAAGTAGTTGTGCGTGAAGGTGACGTGGCGCGCGCCGTCGCCGTCCTCGGGCTGGCTCCAGAAGCTCAGCACCGTACCCGCACCGCCGAGAAAGACGTTGTCGTGGAGCGCGATCGTCCCTTGCCGGGTCTGCACCTGCGCGTTGTTGTCCTGGTACTTGCCGAGACCGTTGTCGCGGAAGTGAAGCGCAGCGAACGCGATTACGTTGTCGTAGATCTCGGTGCCGTCACCGAGGTCCTGGATCTGTAACGCCTCGTTGCCGGTCCGCACGATGCGGTTGTTGTAGACGCGGAGCCCGGGCAGAAGATTCGCTGGCGGATCGCCGGTCCAGCCGAAGTACGTTCCCTCGGCAGCGGTGTCGTGGATGTAATTGTCGTGGATCTCGACGTTGGCCATGTCGAACGCCGGATCGCCGGCTTTCCGTGCGTTGAGGAGGCGGATTCCGGCGAAGCCCGAGCGCATCACCTCGGTGTACTCGATGGCGAAATCCGTGGCCGAGCCGACTGCGATCCCCATGTGCAGATCGGCGCCCGTGGTATCGAAGCCGTCGTCGCTGAGAAAGCCGTACTTGCCGCGCGAGCCGGCGTACGCGCCGCAGCGATGACCGGGAAATGCGACATCCCCGGTTGCCGAATCGGCGTCGTAACGACCGGTGAGGATCCAGTGCGCGCCGCCGGCCATCGACCAGATGTAGTTCGCGCCGGGGTTCGGGCCGACCTGCACCTGCCCTCCGCTGTTCGTGATCACGAGGGGGTGCGCCGCGTCGCGCACCGGCAGATTGCCGAGGTTGAACTCCTCGTATTTCCCCGCCGGCACGTAGAGTCGGTCGATGTTCTTCCAGTCCACGTCGGGGAAGCTCTTCTGGACGTCGGGGTAGTAGATGCCCGCGCCGGACGGCAGGGTGAACACCTTGGTCGCCTTGCCGTAACGGCCGAAGGCGTCGCAGGTGCTCGTGACGGCGGTGCCGCCGTCTTCTGTGACAGCGCCGCCGCCTCCCGCCTCGCCGCCGCTGCCCGGGTTTCCGCCGCCGTCGTCGGGGACGTTCATGCTCGCGCCGCCGCTACCGCCGTCCCGGTGTGCGCCGTCGCTCTTCGACGTGCTCCCGCAACCCGTCATCCCCACGACGAGGCCAATCACGAGCGCGCTCGACGGAGTTCTCGGCATGACCCGGTAAGGTATCGCGACGCGGACGTTCGAGCCACGGCGTGACGCCGCTGCGATGTAGGTGCGAGGGCGCCATCGCACGCGCTCGAAATGAGTAACCGAAAGCCGCGCCCTTCCGGTTAGAGTGCGTACATCGAGGGCTTCGAATGAGAACGAGTCGCGCCGCCGTCGCAGCGGTCGTCCTTTTCGCCGCGCACGACGCCGCCGCGCAGGCGACGTCGGTCGCCACTGCGCGGCAGCTCGCGCTGACCGGTATCGACGCGGTCGAGGCGCACGATTGCGAGAAGGGCGCACCGCTCCTCGAGCGCGCAGAGCAGCTCCATCACGCCTCCGTTCACCTGCAGTACCTCGCGCGCTGTCGCGTCGCGAGCGGACGTCTCGTCGCCGCGACCGAGATGTGGCGAAGGATCATCCGCGACGGCGCGCCCGAGGGCGCTTCGCCGGCCGTCGTCAGCGCACTGTCGGAAGCGCGCACCGAGCTGGAGAAGACGCTCCCGCGCCTCGCCCAGACGACGATCCGTACCGCGCGCGACTACCCTGGCCTGTCGCTGACGATCGACGGGAACAAGGTGCCGTCGGACATGGTCGGCACGCCGCAGATCCTCGATCCGGGCGACCATGAGCTCGCTGTCTCCGCGACGGGCTACGAGAGCTGGTCGCGAAAATGGACGCTCGCCGACGGCGGCACGGCGGAGCTCACCGTCGAGCTCACCGCGCTCCCCGAAGGACAGACAGCGCCGCTCCAGGAAGGTCACACCGAACCGAAGAAGAAGTCGTCGTTCCTCGGCCCCGCCGGCTGGATCACGGCCTCGGTGGGCGCCGCGTCGCTCATCGCCGGCACGGTGACGCTCCTGGCGCGGAACAACCGGCGCTCCGACATGGAGAGCAAGTGCACACCGGACGGGAGCTGCCCGCGCAGCAGCTTCCAGGGCAACTCGTTCGACGACGACCGGAGCGCCATCGGCGACCTCACGACGGCGTCCAACGTGCTTTTATGGGGTGGGGGTGCGTTACTGGCCGGCGGCGCCACGATGATCGTCGTCGCGTCGCAAGGTTCGTCGAAGGAGCCGGGAACGGCGCTCCTCGTGGGGGCCCCGCGCGCAACGGCCGGCCTGACGGTGCAGGGGCGTTGGTGAAGCGGCGCGGCATGCGCTAGGTTTCCGCCGATGCAAGCTCCCGCGCCGGCCCGGACGGCGGCCGAAAAGCTGGATGCCCTGCGCGGCGTGGTTCGCGGCCTGGGCTCGGTCCTGGTCTGCTACTCGGGCGGCATCGACAGCGCCTTGGTGCTCGCCGTTGCCACCGAGCAACTCGGAGAGCGGGCCGTCGGCATGACGGCAGTGAGCCCGAGCCTGCCCCAGAGCGAGCGCGCCGACGCGGTGCGGATCGCGACGAGCCTCGGTGCCGTACACCGGCTCGTCGAGTCGTCGGAGATGGAGCGCCCGGGCTACGTGGCGAACGGACCCGACCGCTGTTTCCACTGCAAGTCGGAGCTCTACGAGATCGCGCAGGCGCGTCAGACCGAGTGGCGCCTCGATGCGATCGCGAACGGCACCAACCTCGACGACCTCGGCGATCATCGTCCCGGCCTCGAAGCGGCGAAGCGCGCCCACGTGCGGAGCCCCTTGCTCGAGGCCGGCTTCAACAAGGCCGACGTGCGCGAGGTCGCGCTGAGCATCGGCATGGACGTCTGGGACAAGCCGGCCGCGGCGTGTCTCTCGAGCCGCATCCCGTACGGCACGTCCGTCACCCGTGAGCGGCTCGCCCGCATCGCCGGCTTCGAGGAAGAGCTGCACACCCTCGGGTTCCGGCGCGTGCGCGTCCGCTTTCACGAGCAGATCGCGCGCCTCGAGATCAACCCGTCGGACTTCACGAAGATGGTCGAGCCCGAGATCCGGAACGCCGTCACGGCCGCCGGCAAGCGCCATGGCTTTCTGTACGTCACCCTCGATCTCGAGGGGTATCGTCAGGGCTCGCACAACGAAGTGCTCGTCGGCCGCTCCCTTCGCGTCGTCTGAGTCCATCAGACATCCCTCGCCGGAGCTCGCGTCGACCGAGTCCGTCGAGCCTCACTCGACGGACTTCATTCGTCAGGGTCCGCCGGGCTTCACCCGACGGACCTCGATGTGCTGTGTGCTGACGCTCAGCGCGGGCGACCGCGATCGCCACCGCGTCCGCCGCCGCCGCCACTGCGACCTCGGTCACCGCCGCGACCACGGTCACCACCGCGTCCGCCGCCACCACCGTAGCCGCCACCACCACCACCGCCGCCGCCGCCCTCGGGCTGGACTTCCATCCCCTCGGGAACGGGGAGGAGCGCGCGCCGGCTGAGACGGATCTTCCCGTCGCGCTCGACGCTGAGCACCTTCACCTCGATCTCGTCACCCTCCTTGAACACGTCCTCGACGCGCTCGGTGCGGGTGTGGGCGATCTCGGAGACGTGCAGGAGCGCTTCGGTGCCGGGGATGATCTCGACGAAGGCGCCGAAGTCGACGATGCGACGGACGGTGCCCTTGTAGACCTTCCCGACCTCGGGCTCTTCCACGAGGCTCGTGATGATCTCGATGGCGCGCTTCACCGCGCCGGCGTCCTCGGACGCCACGGCGACGGTGCCGTCGTCCTCGACGTTGATGGTGCAGCCGGTCTGCTCGGTGATGCCCTTGATGGTCTTGCCACCGGAGCCGATGATGATGCGGATCTGATCCGGGCGGACCTTGATGGTCGTGATGCGCGGCGCGAACTGGCTGAGCTCGGGGCGCGCGGTCGGCAGCGTCTCGAGCATCTTGCCGAGGATGTGCAGTCGACCCTCTTTCGCCTGGTCGAGGGCGCGCTCGAGGATCGCGCGATCGAGACCCTGGATCTTGATGTCCATCTGGATGGCGGTGACGCCACGCTCGGTGCCGCACACCTTGAAGTCCATATCGCCCAGGTGATCCTCGTCGCCGAGGATGTCGCTGAGGATGGCGACGCGCTGGTCCTCTTGAATGAGGCCCATCGCGATGCCGGCGACGGGGCTACGGAGCGGAACGCCGCAGTCCATCAAGCTCAGGGTGCCACCACAGACGGTCGCCATGGAGCTCGACCCGTTCGACTCGAGGACCTCGCCCACGATGCGGATCGTGTACGGGAACTGCTCGTGCGGCGGGATCATCCGCCGGAGAGCGCGCTCGGCGAGGGCGCCGTGGCCGATCTCGCGACGGCCGGGGCCGCGGAGCGGCTTCGTCTCGCCGGTGGAGAAGGGCGGGAAGTTGTAGTGGAGCATGAAGCGTTTCCACGACTCACCGATGAGGGCGTCGATCTTCTGCTCGTCGGTGGCGGTCCCGAGGGTCGTCGTGACGATGGCTTGCGTCTCGCCGCGCTGGAAGAGACCCGAGCCGTGAACGCGCGGCAGAATCCCGACCTCGCACGAGATCGGCCGGACGGTGCGCGTGTCGCGGCCATCGATGCGGCGACCGGTGTCGAGCACCATGCTGCGGACGACGTGCGCCTTGCGGTTCTCGAACTCGTCCTTGATGAGCTTGGCGAGGAGCGTGAACCGCTCGAGCCCGAGCTCGCCGGTGAGAGTCTCGACGAGCTTCTTCTTGAGGCCCGAGTAGGCGTCGTAGCGCGCGTGCTTCTCGCGGATGACGCACGCTTCACGGATGCCGCCGTCGACGAGCTCCGCCACGCGGGACGCGACCTCTGTCGGGATCTTCTCGACGGAGAAGACGCGCTTCGGCTTGCCCACTGCGGCACGGATGCGCTCGATGAGCTGGAGGACGAGCTGGCCCTGCTGATGGGCGAACATGAGCGCGTCGATGAGGTCGGCCTCGGTCGCCTCGTCGGCGCCGCCCTCGACCATGACGATCGCGTCCTTGCTGACGGCCACGACGAGGTCGATGTCCGACGCCTCGGTCTGCTCGAAGGTCGGGAACGAGACGAGCTCCCCGTCGACGCGGGCCACGCGGATACCGGCGATCGGTCCGTCCCACGGGATGTCCGACACGTGGAGCGCCGCGGACGCGGCCGTCAGCGCGAGCACGTCGGTCTGCTGCATCTTGTCCGTGGACATGACGGTCGCGATGATCTGCGTGTCCTTCTTGTACCCGTCGGGGAAGAGCGGACGGAGCGGACGGTCGATGAGGCGCGACGTGAGGATCTCGTTCTCACGAAGGCGACCTTCACGCTTGAAGAAGCCGCCCGGGATCTTGCCGGCGGCGTACGTCTTCTCCTGGTACTCACAGGTGAGCGGGAAGAAGTCGAGCCCGGGGCGCTCGTCGGTCGATACGGCGGTGACGAGGACGACGCTGCCCTCGCAGGTGATCAAACACGAGCCATGGGCTTGCTTGGCAAGACGGCCAGTCTCGATGGTCAGCGTCTTGTTGCCGACCACGACGGATTCACGTACGAACATTTTGCATGCGCTCCCAGCGCGAGCCGCTACGTGCAGCTTGACGCCAGACGCGAGCGCGACCTTCAGCCTCGGTTCCTGAAAATCACGGCGTTCCGTGAACCTCACGAAGCGAAGTTGAAGGACATTCGGCGCTTCGCATCCGGAAAATGGATGGAACGACGACCCCCTCCGAACCCGCTTACTTGCGGAGATTCAGGGAAGAAACGACCTTGCGGTAGCGCTCGATATCCGAGCTCTTGAGGTAGTTGAGGAGGCGGCGGCGCTGGCTGACCAGGGCGAGAAGACCACGGCGCGAGTGATGGTCCTTCTTGTGAATCTTGAAGTGGTCGGTCAGGTAATCGATCCGCGTGCTCAAGAGGGCGATCTGCACCTCGGGCGATCCGGTGTCGGACTCGTGCAACCGGAACTTCGTGATGACGCCCTGCTTGGCGTCGGATTCCAAAGACATCTCTGCTTTCCTGACTAGTTGAATGGGGCGGGGAGTATATCCGCGACGCTTTGCCGGTCAACCCGCACGAGCCACCCGAGCAGTGGTCGATTTTCCGCAATAAATTCACTCCCAGACGATTCTGTCGTCGTGGACGGCTCCCGCGGAAGCGTCCAGACACGGCAGCGACGGACCCCCGTCTGCCACACAGGGAGCGAGCGCGCGAACGGTCTCGACGACGGCATCGCGGACGAGACCCAGGTCGTCCACTCCTCCGTCGCTGGTGACGTCGAGCCACTGGCCGGCGCCGGTCAGGAACGAGACGGTCGCGACGCGGTAGCTCCGGGAGGCGTCCACTGGACGACCCGCAACGTGGAGCGTGCTCGAGCCGCGCCCGTCACAGCCGAGAACCAGGGTCCCGCCGTCCAGCTGAACCTGACTGACCCTGTCGCGTGCACACGACGCGGAACGGATCTGCTCGATCGCGCCGAGGAGCTCGTTGCCGGACACGGTGACGGTGACGAGCCGGTCGTCGAAGGGCAGCACGCGGAACACGTCTTCCATCGTGAGCTCGCCTTCGGCGAGATCGTCGCGGATGCCCGTGGTGTTGATCAGCGCGAGGTCCGCACCCGCGGCGACACGCATCGCGCGAGTGACGAAATTACCGAGCGGCGAATCCCCTCCCCCGACGGCGCTCCGCGACACGGCGCTCGGCGCAACGGCGAGCGGCTGCTCGAGCCCCGCCGCGTCCATCGCGCGGCGATACGGCTCGAGGAGCTCGAGCACGTCGACCCGCTCCTCGATGTCTTCCGTCACGGGGACGAGCGACGAGCGCGTCGCGATCACGGCGCTCCTATGGCCCGGCAATACGTCGTTCGGCTCCGTCGATACCGTGACGGCGATATTGCCGACGTAGCGGCCGTACGCGCCGGAGTGGACGACGAGCACCGGGCGCGGACGGCACCCGCGCTCCGACGTGAGCGACGCGCCGCAGTCGCGCACCGACTCCGGCGGCACGACGACGTCGTGCGTATGTCCGCCGAGCACCACGTCGACGCCCGTCGTGAGCGGCACCAGCGTGGCGTCGAGGTCGGACCCGAGGTGCGAGAGGACGACGGTGACGTCGACGTCGCGATCGGCGTCGATGATGCGCTGCACCGCGGCCGCGCACGCCGGCACGTCGGGCACGCCGTCCGGTGAGCGGCCGAGCCCGACGACGCGAACCCGCATGCCGCCGCGTTCGACGAGCAGCGACGGCGCGACGAGCCCCGGCGCCTCGTCGACGAGATTTGCCGCGAGGAGCGCCGCACGCGGCGCATGGCGGCGCAGCGTCGCGAGCCGATCGAGGCCCGGCGAGAAGTCGTGATTGCCGAGCGCATCGGCGTCCACGTCGAGGGCGTCGACGACGCGCATCTCGGGGACTCCGCCGAAGAGCGTGTAGACCGCGGTGCCTTCGAGGACGTCACCGGCGTCGAGGGTGAGCGAGACGTCGGCCCGGCGACGCGCTTCGTCGAGGACGGTGGCGAGCCGCGACGCGCCGCCCGCGAGCACCGTCGCACCGCTCGTCGGGCCGAGGCCGTACTCGACGTCTCGAGCCGTCAGGGTGATGCGGTCGGGGAACAGGTGCGAGTGCAGATCTGCGACGTGAAGGAGGGCGAGCTCACGTCGTGCCGCCGACGGCCCTGCCGGCGAGGGAGCACACCCCAGAAAGATCAGAGCGACGAGGAACGTGCGCACGCCACGGCCGATCGGCCCTGGACGCCCGCATGTTGCGAAAAATCGGTACTCACTCCGCTTCGAGGAGATCGACGAACAGCGGCCCGAAGGCGTCCATCGCTGCTTTCTCGATCTCGCGAGCGGTCACCATCGACATGGTGCTGGCGACCATGGCTTCCGCCTCGGCGAGGGTTATCCTGCCGATCGCTTCCTTCACCTCGGCGACCGCGGACGCTTCCATGCTGAGCTCGCGGATGCCCATCCCGAGCAGAAGGACGGCGGCGATGGGGTTGCTCGCCATGGCGCCGCACACCGAGATGGGGCGGCCGCGGTTCTTCCCGACCGCGATGACGCCGCGGATGAGCCGCAAGATCGCCGGATCGAACGGCGACCCGAGCTCGGCGAGCGTACGGTTCGTGCGATCGACGGCGAGCGCGTACTGCACCAGGTCGTTCGTGCCGATGCTCATGAACTCCGCCAGCACCGAGAGCTCGTCGGCCATGATCGCGGCGGCGGGCACCTCGACCATGATACCGAGGGGGATGTGGTCGGCGCGCGCCTGACCGGCAGCATCGACGTCGGCGATGGCGCGATCGAGGAGCTCGCGCACCTGCCGCAGCTCATCCACCGACGTGATCATGGGGATCATGATGCGGAGGGCGCCGTGGGCGGAGGCGCGCACCATCGCGCGGAGCTGTACGAGAAACAGCTCCGGGCGAGACAGGGCGAGCCGTACCGCGCGGAGACCGAGCGCGGGGTTCATCTCCGGAGGGGCGTGGAAGGCGGAGACGTACTTGTCGCCACCGATGTCGAAGGTCCGGAGCGTGACCGGCATCGGCGTCACGGTCTCGACGACGGTCTTGTAAACCTCGTACTGCTCGTCCTGGCCCGGGGGCAGCGCGCGATCGATGTAGAGGAACTCGGTGCGATAGAGCCCGATCCCCTGCGCGCCCTCGAAGAGCGCGATGTGCGCCTCGGCGGGCAGCTCGATGTTCGCGCGGATGTGGATGGGCGTGCCGCACCTCGTCGTGCAGGGACGGTCGCGCCACGCTTGCCGATCGCGCGAGATGGCGAGGTGCCGCTCTGCCCGCGCCGACGCCGCGGAGAGGATCTCCCTCGTCGGCGACACCGTGACACGGCCGCGAAAGCCGTCCACGACGAGGCGGTCGTCGCTTCCGACGAGCGCGACGATGCCGGCGACGCCCACGACGGCAGGGATCTCCAGGGCGCGCGCGATGATCGCGGTGTGCGACGTGCGCGTACCGACCTCGGTGACGATGGCGAGGACGCGATCCTTCGCGAGCGTCGCGGTCTCGGCCGGCGACAGATCGCGCGCGACGATGATGCTCGGCTCCTTGATGTCGGGGAGCGACACCGTGCGGGTGCGGCCGCTCAGTGCACGCTGGAGCAGATCCGCGATGAACGCGATGTCGTGGCTACGCTCGGCGAGGTACGGATCGCCGCCCGTGCTGAGCTGCTCGGCGAGCTCGTCGGTGACGACGTCCACCGCCCACTCCGCGCAGAGAAGGCCGATGCGCACGTGACGCTCCACCTCGTCGCGGAGCGTATCGTCGGTGATCATGAGACGGTACGCCTCGAGGATCGATGCCTCGGCCTTGGCCAGCCGGCGCGCCGCGCCGTCCGTCACTTCGGTCAATCCCTGTAGCGCTTGCGCGACGGCGTCCTCGAAGCGACGGAGCTCCTCGTCGGCCTGGTGCTTCTTGATGTGACGGCGCACGACGCCGGGCCGGCGCGTGTCGATGACCATCGCGCGACCGATCGCGAGCCCCGGCGACCCGGGGATCCCCTCGAGGACGACCGGCGGGGCCTCGGACTGCCCGGTTCGTCGGCCGCGCGGGTTCACGTCATTCCTCTTCCCCGAAGCGGCCGTCGATGAGCTCACCGATGGCGCGCACCGCGTCCTCCGCCGATTCGCCGTTGGCCTCGACGATGAGCGACGTGCCCTTCGCGCCACAGAGAAGGAGAAGACCCATGACGCTCTTCGCGTTCACCATCTGGTCTTCGTTGCCGGCGGAGACGTCGCACGGGTAGCGCGACGCGAGCTGCGTCAGCTTCGCCGCTGCACGCGCATGGAGGCCGAGCTTGTTCTGGACCAGGAAAGTGCTGCGCGCATGATTCATGATTAGCCGACTCCTCGACGCGATGTTCCCCCGACGAAACTCTCACCGGTGATCGACAGATCCCTGTCGATGTCTCGGTGCACGACGGTGATGGCGAGCCCCGTCTTCGCCGACACTTCAGTGGAGAGCTTCTCGGCCAGCACAACCGAGCGATGTTGCCCGCCCGTGCAGCCGACGCCTACCGTTAGATAGCTCTTCCCCTCACGCTCGTAGCGCGGCAGGCAAAAGCCGAGGAGATCTATGGCCTTGTCGAGGAAGGTCTGCGCGTCGGGGACGGCCAGGACGAAGTTTCGCACCGGTTCGTCGAGCCCCGACTGGGGCCGGAGCTCGGCGACGAAGAACGGATTCGGCAGGAACCTGACGTCGAGCAGCAGATCGGCGTCCACAGGGGGGCCGTACTTGAAGCCGAACGAGACGATGCGGGTGCTCATGCGCGGCGCGGCGCCCGCGCCGGGACCGTACACCTCGACGACGCGACGGCGAAGCTCGTGGACGCTGAGCTCGCTGGTGTCGATGACCTGCTTGGCGCGCGCACGGAGCGGCGAGAGACGCTCGCGCTCGACGCGAATGCTATCGAGGACGGCGATCGCGCGCGAGCTCTCGGTGCCGGTATCGTGGATCAGCGGATGGGGACGGCGCGTGCTGCTGAACCGCCGCAGCAACGTCTCGTCGGCCGCGTCGAGGAACAGGATGTCCACCTCTCGATGACCGGGGACGCGCACCGACTCGATCACGTCGGCGGCGCGATCGAGGAAGCGCCGTACACGGACGTCGATGCCCATCGCAACGCGCGGGAGACCCGCCGCCTCGCAGGCGTTGAGCGTCGCCTCCATGACCGGCACCGGCAGGTTGTCGACGCAGAAGAAACCGAGGTCCTCGAGCGCGTGGAGCGCGGTCGATTTCCCGGCGCCGCTCAGTCCCGTCACGATGAGCACGAGCGACTCGGAGCCAGCGCCTAGGATCGTCACGGAAACGCCTTTCGCGGAGTCGACGGCGGAGGCGGCTTCTGGCTCTCGTACTCCGACGGCTTGGGGTGCGTCTTCGGGCCGAACGCGCGGGTCGGCACGACGGCGTGCATCGCGCCGCTCTCGTTCGGACGTCGCACCAGCGACTGATCGATCTTGTCCACGAAGTCGAGCGACGAGTCCTTGCCGGCCGCGCGCAAGAGCTCGTTTCGCGCGGCCATCTCGATGAGCGAGCTCGCGCTCCTCCCAGGTCGGAGGACGAGCATCACCTCGCGCACCGGGACCGTCAGGATCTCCTTGGTGCGACCCTCGACGCCGAGCCGGTCGAGCCGTTGCTCGACGTTGCCCTCCTCGAACTGCACGATGAGATCGATGCGCTTGCGGTCGCGGATCGCGGTCACCCCGAAGAGCTCCTTGATGTCGAGAATGCCGAGACCCCGCACCTCGATGTGATTTCTGAGGAGCGGCGCGGCTTCACCGAACACCATGCCGGGCGGGCGGTAATCGCATTCGATGACGTCGTCGGCGACGAGGCGGTGACCTCGCTGCACGAGATCGAGCGCGCACTCGCTCTTGCCGATGCCGCTCTTGCCGAGGAGGAGCACGCCGACCTCGAAGACGTCCACGAGCACGCCGTGGATCCTCGTGCGCGGCGCGAGCCGTTCGTCGAGCAGCGTGTGAAGCTCGGTGATTGCCACCGACGTCTCTTCGGCGCAGACGGCGAGCGGCGTCCCGGACGCCTCTGCCGCCTCGAGGAAGGACCGCGGCACGGTCACCCCGCGCGTGATGAGCACGAGCCCCGGCGCGACCGAGAAGAGATAATTCGCGGCTTCGCGCTGGCGATCGTCGGACAGCGCCTCGATGTACGAGAGCTCCGTCTCGCCGAGGACCTGCACCCGCTCGGGGACGAGCCCGTGGGTGTGCCCCACGAGCACGAGCCCCGACTTCTGGATGCGGGGGTGCGCGATCGTCCGGTCGAGGCCGGACGATCCCGCCGCGAGGTACACGGTGATGCCGAGCGCCTTGTCCGCCAGCAACGCGCGCACCGTGAGTCCGGGGCGTGGCGCTGGTCGCGTCGGCTCCGTCATCGGGCTACCCGAGCTGTCGCTCTCGGGCCTCGATGATCCCGAAAGCGTCTTGAGGACTCGGCGCCGCGGCGAGCGCGCGCCGGGTCGCCTCGTCGCGCAGGAGACGGCTCACGCGAGCGAGCACACGAAGGTGTTCGCCGGTCGCGTCCTTCGGCCCGATCACGCCGAGGACGATGTGCACGTTCGCGCCGTCGATCGCGTCGAACGGAACTCCCTTGCTCGACAGCACGAGAGCCGCCGCGCGGCGTGTCGCGGCTTCGATCGACGTGTGCGGGATGGCGACACCATCACCGATGCCGGTGCTCTGCAGCCGTTCGCGCTCAGCGAAGAGCTGCAAGATGGTCTCACCGTCACATGAAAGACCTGACGCTAAGAGGTTCGAGAGGATCTTGAGCGCGTCGGATTTGTTGCGGACGGCGCCATCGCCCGCATCGACGTAGATCCTCTCCACCGGGAGAATGTCCGTAATTCGCATTTCGTTGTCATCCGATCCCCCGCTCTCGCTAACGCTTAAAAATGCCCGGCCACGGTTCGAACCGCCCGGGCGGGACCCGTGCTGCGGCTCGTCTGGCTGCTCATATCCCGCTACCGCGGCCGGTCGCAACGCCCGAAGGTAGGCGATGCTGTATGATTTCATGAGAGGCGGGACCCCGCCGCGACCGCGAGGTCGCGTTTCGAGGGGTCGAACGGTGTCCCTCTGCCCACGGCATCAGCTTACCGCGACTTCGCCGCGGTGGTCTTTTTCGCGACTTTCTTCGCCCGCGCCGGCGTTTTCTTGGCGCGCGCCAGGCGGGGTGCCTCGACCGGTTCGGCCTTCGGCCCGCGCCGCAGGGTCGCCCCTGCCCGGCGTTTCTTGTCCTTGGAGACGCCCTTGGTACCGCGAATCTGGCGCTCCAGCTTGTCGAGCACTTTATCGATCGAGGTGTACATGTCCTCGGTCGTCTCGTGAGCCTCGTACCGTTCGCCCCCGCTCGAGATGCGCGCTTCCACCATGTGAAGCAGCTTCTCGAGGGAGACCGTCACCCTGGCCGTCATCGGCTGCCGGAGGAATTTCTGTAGCTTGGCAATCTTCTCCGTTGCTCGAGCCCGGATCGAATCGCTTGCATCCACGTGACGAAACGTAACGGTGATGTTCATGCATCCTCCCGGAGGCCCTGAACGGCCCCGTGTTTCTTCATTTCGATGAAACGAGCCCAACGAGCCCGGCGGCTCGGCTAGCAAAAACGTGCGGGGCACCCGCGGACCCCTTCCCCATCATGACTTTCGCACAGGCGACGGGACTCAAAAAACCTTCTTCCTCTTCGAGGAGGCGAGGATGCCGAGCATCTCGCGGTATTTGGCCACGGTCCGGCGCGCGATCTGGATGCCCTCGCGCTGCTTCAATAGCTCCACGATGGCCTGATCGCTGAGGGGGTTCTTCTTGTCCTCCTCGTCGATGAGCTTCTTGATCGCCTGCTTGACGCTCTCGCTCGCGATGTCCTCGTTCGCCACGCGGCGGATGCTCGAGTTGAAGAAGTACTTCAGCTCGAAGAGGCCTTGCGGCGTGTGAACGTACTTGTTCGTCGTGACGCGCGAGATGGTCGACTCGTGCATGCCGACCGACTCCGCGACGTCCCGCAAGATCATCGGCTTGAGATGGGCGACGCCCTTCTCGAAAAACTCGCGCTGCTTCTCGACGATGCATTCGGTCACCCGGATGATCGTCTTTCTGCGCTGCTCGATGGCGCGGATGAGCCACTGGGCGTTCCGGAGCTTCTCCCCGACGAACTCCTTGGCGGTCGGATCGCGGAGGAGGCGCTGGGTCAGGTTCTCGTTGATGTGGAGCCGCTGGATGCCTCGGTCGTTGTCGAGGACGACGAACTGATCGACGTCCTTGATGACGTAAACGTCCGGGGTGATGCCGATAGTCCGGTCGTCCACCTCGCTGAAGTTGCGGGCGGGGCGGCTCTCGAGCTTCTGGATCTCTTTCGCGGCCTCGTACACCTCTTCGAGGGGCACCTTCATCTCGCGGGAGATGGCCTGGTAGTTGTGCTTCTCGAGGAGCGGGAGATGCTTGTCGAGGATGTCGACCTCGATGTCCTCGTAGCCGTAGGCGCGGGCCTGGATCAGCAGGCACTCGCGAAGATCCCGCGCGGCGACGCCGAGGGGGTCGAAGTTCTGGATCATCTCGAGGACGAAGGGCGCGTCGTCGGAATGGAGCCCCGCTTCGTCCGCGAGATCTTCGATGGTGAGATCGGGGGTGCGCGTGCCGTCGGGGCGCTCGACTCCGGCGAGATCGAGGTAACCGTTCTCGTCGAGGTTGCCGATGACGAGCTCGCCGAAGCGACGCTCCACGTCGGTGAAGTCACCGAGCTGGAGCTGCCACAGCATGTGGTCCTTCAGGCTCCCGGGCTTGGTGAGGTTCTGCTCGATGGGCGGCAGCTCGTCGAAGCCGCCGCGGTTACCGGTCGGCGCCTGCTGGAGCGTCCGGTTCTCGAGAAACTTCTCCCAGTCGACCTCGCGCGTCGCCTTCTCGGACTGACGGTTGTCTTCCGTCGGGCGACCGAAGTCTTCCTCGAACGGCGTCGCGGACTTGCGGTGTTCTCCACCGCCGCCCTCGGGATTGTCGCCGCCCTCGCGCCCGCGCCCCTCTGCGTCTTCTTCGACCAGGATGGGGTTGTCGTCGAGCTCTTTGCGGATCTCGTCCTGCAGCTCGAGACGAGAGAGTTGAAGCAGCCGGATGGCCTGCTGCAGCTGGGGGGTCATCACCAGCTGCTGGGTCAGGCGTAGCTGTTGCTTCAGTTCCATTGGGTGAGCCGCGAAAGAGTTACCGTAGCCAAAGCAGTCTAACACCAGGGCCCGCCCGGCGAGTGGAATCGACCAGCAAAAATCGTCCCAATCCTTCGAACGGCCACGGACCCATTCCCGTCGATGGCGCCGTGCTCGGCCCGATGCGCGGAGGCGCTGCGGGACTACGCCAGCGCAGCGAGCCCGCGAAGCGGCGGGGGGAGCAGTTCGCCGAAGGCGAAGCTGCGGGGGGCCAAGGCCCCCTCACAAATCGAGGTACCTCTTGCGAACGGCCGGGTGGTCCGAAACACGGGCCGGAGGACCACTGACGACGATGCGTCCGTCGGCGAGAAAGGACGCCTCGTCACAGATCGATAATGCGTCCTCGACCCGATGATCGGCGATGAGGACCGCGCCGCCGCGATCGGCGTGCGCGCGCAGTAGCTTCGACAGCGCGCGCACGTGACCCGGGTCGCCCGCCGCGAACGGCTCATCGCACACGAGCACCGCGGGCTCGGCGACGAGCGCGCGGAGGAGCTCGAGTCGACGTCGCTCGCCGCCGGAAAGATCGCGGGCGCGGACGTCCAGGCGGTGCTCGAGCTCGAAGGGCCGCGCGCGCTCGGCGACCGGCCGCGCCGCGACCCGCGCCGCGCGCTCGAACGTCGTGATGTTCTCCGCGACGCTCAGATCGAAGAGCACGCTCGGACCTTGCGGGACGTAGCCGAGGCCGGCGCGGGCTCGCTTCCATAGCGGCAGGGCCGTCACGTCGACGCCGCCGAGAAGGACGGCCCCGGCCGTCAGCGGCTGCTCGCCTGCGATCGCCTTGAACAGGGTGCTCTTGCCCGCTCCGTTCGCGCCGATCACTGCGACCACCGTCCCCGCCACCACGGCGAGGTCGACGCCGTCGAGCACCCGGAGCCCGCCGAGCACGACGGAGACCCCGGTCGCTCTCAGCACGGTCGCGTCGTTCGGTGGACTCACGACTTCTTCACTGATGGACAGCGTCGACGGGGATGGAGCCCTTCACTTCTTGAAGTGACACCTTGCCGGACGCGACGTCGACCGTCGCTTGCTCGGCCGTGATCCATCCCTTGCCGCGCGAGAGCCGCACGCCGCCGGTGAGCACGACGGAGCGATTGTGCGCGTCGAGCTCCGCCGCGCTCGACGTCGCTTCTATACCCTTGAAGCGCGCCGTCACGCCGCCGCGGGCACGCGCCCACTTCACGCGCGGTGACTCGTCGTACGAAAGCTCCACCGTCGGGCAACGGACCTCGAGCTCGCCGAGCCTTGCGACGACGTTTCCTTCGAGGTGCGCCGTGCCGTGCTCGACGTCGATGTCGAGACGCTCCGCGGAGACGTCGAGGGCCCGCCCTTCGATAACCGCGATCGGCGCGGCGCGCGCCGTGAGCCCGTCGCCGAACATACCGAACACGCCGGCAAAGGCGATGCACGCGACGAGACCGATGTTGCGGCGAGCGAGGAGCATTTCCGTCGTCGTTTCAGCCTACTACGGCTCGTCCTTCAACGTCAGCACCACGTAGCGCCGGCCCGTCTTCGGAAGCTCCAGCGTTGCACGAACGACGAAGCCGAGCTCCGCGGCTTCCCTCGCGACCCGCGCCTCGACGGCCCGCGCCCAGGGAGCGCCGGCGAGGTCGCCGTCCGAGACCGGCCCGGCCGCGAGGAGGACGAGATGATCGACGTGCCGGTGACGGAGAAGCCCGTCGGGGATCCGCTTCGACGTGTGGCCGCCGTGGAGAAACGCGATGGACGGATCGGTGATGCCGGCGAGGTCGACGATGTCCGCGTCGGTGGCGACGCCCACCCAGCCGACGTCGAGCGCCGCGACGCTTCGCGCCCCGACGAGATACGGCCTTGCCCCCGTGATGAGCGCACGTCGATCGGCGAGCACACCGCGAGCGTCGCTGCCCTTCGTGAAGAGGAGCAGCGCCGACATGCCGGACGCGACGACCAGACGGACCGCGGTGGCCCAGGGCCGCGCCGCCGCGACGAGCCGCGCCCCGACGAGGAACAGACCGGGCAGCACCGGCACGAAGAGCCGGAAGAACGCCATCCAGTCGCCGCCCGCGAACACGAGCGCGACGGTGTGAATCGCCGCGGCAACGAGCACCGCGCGGCCGTGAGCGTCGAGACGGCGGAGCGCCCAGGGCGCGACGACCAGCGCCGGCGCGCCCGTCCAGAGGAGACACGCGAGCGCGTAGAAGGCACCATGAGCGAAGTCGGAGGGCTTCGCGAAGAACGCGAGCGGCACCGGGCGGCCGAACACCGCGACCCGGATCGCCGCGACGAGCACGGTGGGACCGACGGCGAGGACCAGCGCGCGCAGTGCCGCGCCCCGTCGCTGGTCGGGCTCGGTGCGCGCCACGACGCTCCCGACCGAGAGCGCCGCGCTCCACGGCAAGAGCTCCGGCCGCCACGCCGCGGCGAGTCCGGCAGCGAGCGTCGCGAGCCGTCCGCTTCCGAGCGCCAGCGTCGCGAGGAACACCACGACGCCCGTCTCCATCCCGGCGCCGCACCACGCCGCGAGCGGCGCCGAGAGCGCGAGGGGTACGAGAACGACGAGTCGCCACGCGCCGCCGGGTTCACGCGCGGTCCGTGCGCCGAGACACGCGGCGCCGCCCACGGCGGTGCACGCACCGAACCACTTCGCGAAGTAGAACGCGCCGAGCGGGCCGCGATGCGCGAACGGCGCCAGCACGTACGCCCAGCCGAGCGGCGTCACCGCGTCCACGACGGGCCCGCCGCGATCGAAGCGATACCCGACGCCCTCCGCGATCCGCGACGCGACGCGCGCCGTGATCAGCGCGTCGTCGACCGTGAAACCCCAGAGCCAGGCCAGCGGTAATGATGCGGCCAAGGCAGTTGCCGCAGCGCCGAGGAGCGCGCGACGGCGCTGCGACGCGGCGTCAGCCGGCGGTTCGGGGCGCCTAGCCTCTCGCGCGAGCAAATGTCCATTCCTTCGCGATCGACCCGGAAAGTTTCAGGTTCCATGCGCTCGCTTCTACGATTGGCCCACGCATGTCGGCTTTTCACGTCGTCGTTCGACCGGAGCGAGAGCGAGCGCCATCGCCCGCGCTCTCGCCACTTTATGGCCTCCTGGACGTCGTCGTCGACGGGGTGAACATCACGGCCCGGATCGCCGACGGATTCGCCCCGTCCTTGCTGGGCGATCTGTCGCGGGCGTTCGCCGCCCTGGCGTCGGGCCGCGCCGAGCGCACCGTCATACAGCTCTACGCCGAGCACGACGTGTGGGAGCTCGGGCTCGAGCGCGACGCCGACGACGTGCTGATCACGGTGTTCCGCTCCGGCCCCGCGCCGGTGGTCGCCGTTCACGAGCGCCGGGTCGCGCTCTCGGCGCTCCGCGAGGGCCTGCTCTCGGCGCTCGGTGACGCGCGTTCGAAGAACGGTACGAAGGAGGCGCCCCTCGCCGCTTGCCGGGCCTCGCTCGACACCGCGTGGCCGGCCGCGCCGCGCCCGAAGCTCCTCCGCTCGCCGACGGTGCTGACGCCGGCTCCGCGCGGCAGCTTCTCGTTCAACGTCTCGGCGCCCTTCCGGCGGACCGTCCGCGCGCGTCCGACCGTCGCCCACGGCACCGCCGTCGAGCGCGCCGATCTGCACGCGCTCCTCGTCCAGGGCGACTTCGCCGTCGTGGCCCGCGGGCGCACCGCGACCATCTCCGGTTGCTTCCCGTTCCTCGTCGCCGAGCGGCTCATCCCCCTCGCCGAGGAGGCGCTCGACGCCTGGCAGAGCGGACGCGCCATCTTCCGTCGCATCCAGCTCGGCGACTCGCGCATCGGCGTCCGGCGCGGTCCGGGCGACGGCCCCCTCGACGTCTCCCTCAGCGTCGGGTTCGGCGCCGCGGAAGGGAAGTCCGTCACGTTCCCGGCCATCGACGCGCTCGACTTCGCGGGCGCCGCGGTCGCCATCGCACGCCGCCTCGTCGAGGCGTTCACGACGAACGACCCGACTCACGAGCGCAATCTCCGCCTCAAGTCGGTAGCGGCCGCGGTGGAGTCACTGGCGGACCGCATCGAGGAGAGCGCCGCCGACGACTCGGTGACGAACCCCGAGCCCGAGACGTATCGCTCCTTCGCGCCGCGCGCGACGACCGGTGCCGCCAAGGGACCCTGGGCACAGGGCGGCAAGATGCGGTTCGCACCGAGCTGGGTCGCGACCGTGCCGGCCATCGACCTGAAATCGACGTTCCTCTGCGGCGATCGCATCATCGTCGGTTCCGCGCGCGAGCTCGCGTGCCTCGACCGGCGTACGGGGACGGTCGCGTGGCGCGCCCCGACGGCGCGTGGCGGCAGCATCGCGACGCCGTCCGGGATCGCGCGCATCGAGCCCGACGGAAAGATCCTGCTCCGCGACCTCGAGACCGGCGAGATCCGTTTCTCCGCCCGCATCACGCCGCGCGCAGCGGGTGGCGCGACCGGTGCCGTCGTCCACGCGCCGGGTCTGCCGAAGCTCCTCGTCGTGTCGGAGGGCGACCGCAGCATCACCGCGCTCGATCTCGTCACGGGTGACGTCCGCTGGCGGCACACGAGCCGCCGGACCGCGGCTTACCGCATGCGGCGCGCCGGGAAGCTCCTCCTCGTGACCGGCGGGGACTCCGCGCTCGTCGCGCACGACGTCTCGTCGGGCGACGTCGTGTGGCGCGTCCGTGACCGCCTCCCCTTCGCACACGCGATGACGATCGACCACGACTCGGCGTTCGCCGTCAGCGGCGCGGCCGGCGGTCACTGGCGTCTTCACCACGTCGATCCGTGGACTGGCGCCGTCAAATGGGCGGCCGAGCTCTCGGAGGCGCCGCTCGCGTCTCAGCCGCCCCTCGTCACGAACGACATCGTTGCGATCGCGACCCGTGACGCGTCCGGAAGCGGGATCCGCGGCTTCCGGCGCTCCGACGGCGCGCTCCTCTGGGAACACGCACCCGGCCTTCTCGCGCCGCTCGCGACGTGGCTCGTCGTCGACGATACGCTCATCGCGAACAGCAGCTCCGGGCTCCTGCTCTGCCTCGACGCAGCAACGGGCGCTGTCCGGTACAACCACGTCTTCGCCGGCAGCGCGGATTGCGATCAGCCGCGACGACTCGAACCGGTACTGCGCGGCGGCGCGCTCTTCGTCCCCCAGCACCAGGTCATCGTCGTGCGTCCGCGCGACGGCGAGGTCATCGGCACCGTGCCGTCGGATCTCATTCCCGATCTACTCCGCGTCGACGAGCGCTGCGACGTCTACGTCGGTGAAGAAAGCGGCCACCTCGCCGCCTTCACCACGGCCGCGCGACTCTCCCTCGTGCGCTAGACGCCGACGCTTCCGGCCGACTCTCCCGCCGACGCTTCGCGCCGACTGCACGCGTCGGTCCCTTGGCGCCCGCCAGTGCCGTCGCGTCCGTTCACGACGCGCGCTCACGACGTGCCCTCCCACGGAAAAGTTTGCGATGTACTCGTCAGGTACATCGCAAACTTTTCCGCAAGAACCCCACCAACGAAGTGACGCGCGCGGGCGCGCTCGAAGCTGAGCGCGACGCGCGACCCGCGGCGACCCGCGGCGTCACCGCGGCGTCGCCGTCACACGTCGATCTCGACGGCGAGCGCGCCGCTTCCGCCGAGGCGCGCGGGCGCCGTGGCGAACGCGAGCACGAAGCGCGCGTGACGGCCGGTCGAGAGCACCTCGACGACGGCGTCGAAGAGCACGCTCTCGCCGCGCACCGAGTGGAGCCCCTTGCCGTGAATGACGAGGAGACGTCCCCCGGGACAGCGTGTGCACTCGCGGATCGCTGCGGAGAGACGCGCCTCGACGTCGCGCGTGCGCATGCCGTGCAGGTCGAGGCGCACCTCGGGGTGCCACTGGCGCGTTCGCCCTGGAAAGACGCGCGGCGCGCGCAGATCCGCGCGGTGTGCCTCGACGCGGTCGTCTTCACGGTGCATCACGAAGGCGTACGCCGTCGGCGCCGCGCTCGCGGCACGCACGGCACGCGACTCCGCGCGCTCTCGCAGTCGTGCGACGCGGGTCGGGCCGTCGAGCGGCGTCACGCCCGCAAGAAGCTCCGCCATCGGGTGCGCGCGCGCGGGCGGCTCTGGAGCGGTCTTCTTCGTGCGACCGCGAACCATGCTGCCGAGCCTAGCAGCCAGACGACGTCCCGCCGACGGTCGTGCCGATCTGGGGGTTCCCCCAGCAAGCCTCGCTCCGTCGGCGGAACGTGTTGAGCGCCCCAGTCCCTGCGTCAGGCGGAGGGGGGCGCGGTGGCTTCGACGGGCTCGGAGACTCGGGCCTCGGTGGACTTTTCGCGGACGAACTGTGCGATCTGACGCATGGGTACGCGCGTCGGGCAGATGCGTTCCTTCTCGGCGAGCACCTCGTCGGGGACGTGCGCGAAGCCGAGGGCGGCAGCTCCGAAGTCCGGCATGCTGCGGCTCGACGCGAGGATCAGCTGCATCACGCCGTTGTAGGCGCCGTTCGAGCTCGTGATACGGCGGAGCTCGCCGCGATCGCAGAGCCCGCACGCGATGCAGCCGCCGAAGCCCCGCATGACGTCGGCTTGCTCCCTGGTGAGCGGCGCGAGACCGTCGGCGGCGTAATGCTCGCGGAAGGCGCGGATGCCGCCCTTCTTCCCGCCGAAGAGCCGGCGCACGAAGGTGCGCAGCACGGCGAGCGCGAGCAGAAAGACGGCCTTCACGCGGTGAGACAACGAGCGACCGTAGCATGTCGGGAGAACGCTTCGCCGCGCCGACAACACGCGGCGGAAACAGACGGGGGAAGACCCCGTCACCGGCGCCGTAACACCCATGGAGACGACGAAAAAACGGAACACGTGACGCGTCTCATCGTCACGCCGTTACGGCCATCGCAACAATGTAAGTATCTGGAATCACGATGGTATCAGCGCGGCACGCCGGGTGCTCATACGGGGAACCACACGCCCCGAAAAGGAACCCCGAAGTCCCATGCACACCGTCGTCGAATCCGTCGCCTCCCCTTCCCTCAACGTCCCCTGCGAGCTCTCTCCGGAGCGCCTCGCCGAGGTCGCGCTGCGCGACGGTCTCCTTCGCGGCGATGCCGCTGCGTGGCGTGCCTTCACGCAGCAGCACGGTCGTCTCGTGTGTGCGACGGTCGCGCGGATCGTTCGCCGCTTCGGCCTCATCGCGACTTCCGAGGACGTGCGCGAAATCGAGGCGTCGTTCGCCGTCGAGCTACTCGCGAACGACAAGGCGAAGCTTCGCGCCTTCCAGCCCGAGCGCGGCGTGCGCTTCAGCACGTGGATCGCGATGCTCGCGTCGCACACCGCCTACGACTTTCTGAGGAAGCGCCGCCGTGAGCCCCGCGCCGACGCGGAGTGCGACGCGGAGATGGTCGCCAGCGAGTCCCCCGATCCGTACTCGGTGTGCGAGCTCATGGAGCGCGGTCGTCTCATCGAGTCGCTCGCTCGCGACCTCACCGAGAAGGACCGCGAGTTCCTCGAGCTCTACTATGCCGAAGGGCTCGACCCGACCGAGGTCGCGGAGCGGATGGGCATCAGCGTCAAGACCGTCTACTCGAAAAAGCACAAGATCCAGGGCCGGCTCGAGGCGCTTCTTTGCCGCCGCAACCTCGCGGCGTGACGCGAAGGGTAAAGAAGCGATGACGTTGTCGGATCTCGATAGACTCGTGGTAAACGGGCTTCCGTGTGTGGCGTCACGCGCTCTCCGGACCCGTCCACGGCGGGCGCTCGGAGCCGTCTCGGGTGGCTCGCAAGCGGTGCGCTCGCGCTCTTCGCGCTGTCGTGCGGTGGCCCGAGCGCCGCGGTCAGCGCCGCAGAAAACGCCGCCGGGTCTCCCGTCGAGGTGCGTTCCGGTCACGACCATCCGAGCCTGAGTCTCGTCGCGCGCGAGGGTGATCCCTTCGCGGCGATCGCGCTCGCCGCTGCCCACGACCTCGGTCCCGTCGCGTCGACGTGGCTCGGCGCCCTCGTCGAGGAGCGGTCCCGTCGCGCCATGGTTCATCCCTTCGAGGTCCGTCCGAGCGGAAACGGCCTCGTCGTCCGCACACGGGTGGACGGAAAAGAGCAGGCGGCAAAGGCCGTCGCCACCGCACGCGACGCGCTCTCTCGCCCCATCACGCAGGCGGAATTCGCCGCCGTCGCGGTCCGCGTTCGCTCCACGCCGATGCGCGTCTTCGCGAGCCCGGCCGATCGCGCCGTCGGCGATTGCGTCGGTGAGCTCGCCGCGCCGCGCGCGCCGCAGACGCCGACCCTCGCCGAGCTCGAGAAGTGGCGCACCGCCGCGTTCTCGTCTCAATCGACGGCCTTCGCCGCCGTCGGGAGCCGGGACATGCTCGACGCCACCGCGGACGCGCTCCGCGACGGCCCTGCGTGGCCGTCCGGCGACGAACCCGACGATCCCTGGCCCGCGTCGGATCTCTCCGGCGCGTACCCCGTCGACGGCAACGCGCGCACGCTCGCCGTCGCGCTCCGGATCCCCGATGCGCCGCGTGCCCTCGAAGCGGCGAAGCGTCTCGGCGAGCGTCGCTCGGCGCTCGCGACCCACGTCGCGGCCCTGGACCCGTCGTGGTCAGTCGATCGCGTCGTCGCAACGACGCGACCGCGCGGCGCGTGCCTTCGCGTCGATCTCAGCGTCGCACCGGGAACGCTCGCGCCGCTCCACGTCCCTGCCGAGCTCGCGGCGCTCACGCTCGACGAGGCGAACCGCGCGCTCGCGGCGTCACCGGGCACGCCGTTCAGCCTGGACCAGGCCGTCCTCGAGTCGTGGGATCCGCGCGAGGCCGCCGCGATCGCCGCGTGGCGCTCGCTCTCGGGTCGTCGAGAAGCCGGCGCGACGCGCGTGCTCGTCGGCTACGCGCATCCGCCGTCGGACACCGAGCCAGACGCGTCGTTCCCGGCCCTCGTCGCGCAGGCGTCGGTAGATCGGCGCGTCTCGTCGCTCGACATCCGGCGCGCGACGGAGCCGGGACAGGGCGAGTACTGGATCTTGCTCGCCAGCCCCTGCGCCACCGCCAGCGAGACGACGAACTCCGCGGGCATGGCGGCGCTCTCCGTGCGCACCGTCGCGCAGAAGGCCGTCCTCGACGACGGCGTGCGCGTCGAGCCCTGGGTTTCGCCGGAGGGCGTCGGGCTGGTCGCTCACGGGCCGCGCACTAGCAGCGCGGAGACGCCGGCGCACCAGGCCGTGCGCATCGCCGCAGCGCTCGGACGCGCCTTCGCCGGCTCGCAGATCGGCCCCGCCGACGTCGCACCGACGCGCTCCGCGATGCAGTCGGATCTGGACCCCGAGACGGATCCGCTCTGGCCGGTGACGCTCGAGGCGCTGTCGCCGAAGCGTCCGAGTCTGCTCGATCCGCGCGGCACCTGGCAGTCGGTCACCGATCTCTCGACCCAGGCGACGGAGACGGAGCGGCGCGCCCTCGTGCGCGGCCCCTTGCGTCTCGCGGCTCTCGGAGCGGACGCCGCAGCGCGCACCGGTGACGCGGCCATCGAGCTCGAGCGCTGGCTACGACCCGAACGCGCCCGCGCGTCGCGCTGCCCGACCACGACGCCCATCGTCGCGCGCCCCGGCGAGTACGAGGTGGACTCCGCCGCGGGCGCAGCCGGCTCGCACGCGGTCGTCGCGGTGACCTTGCCGCTTTCGCCCACGGGAGGCGTCCCGATCGAAGCGGAGATGACGGCGTTTCTCATGAATCGCCCCGGTGGATGGCTCGAGCGCGCCGTGCGCGCCCCCGGCCTCGCCGCGCACGCCGAAGCGACGGTGCTCGGTGGCGGAGACGCCGCGGCGTTCGCCATCGAGGTAGCAACGCCCGGCGCGACGGCGCGTCCCGCGGCGAGCCAGGTCCGCGCGCTCCTCGCCCGCGTCGCGGAGGGCACGACGACGCAGGAAGAGCTCGCCGCGGCGAAGGCCGGCTACGACGAGGCGCACGCCGCCGCGCGTGTCGATCCACGCCGTCGCCTCATCGAGGCGTGGCTCGGCCGCCCTGCCGTCAAGGCGCCGGACCTCGCGACGTTCCGCGCCTTTGCGCACCAGCTCTTCGCGCCGGAGCGCCACGTCGTGGTGCTCACCCGCGCGAAGCCTCAGTAGTTCCGCATCGACGCCACCGTCGTCCTCGCGCGAGCACACCCAGAGCCGCAAACGCCGCGAACGCGAACACGCCGCCGCTCGCCGACTGCCCGGCGGTGACGGAACATCCGCCGGAGCTCTTCGACTCGAGCACCGAGCTGCCCTTGGGGACGCAAGCGTCGATCGACGTCGCGCACTCGTAGTCGGTGGGGCACGCGCCGGCGTCGGCGCCGCAATGCGGGACGCACACGCCGGGCGGCTTGCCGGTGTCCGAGTAGCAGACGTATCCGTCGCTACATTTGCCGCTGCACGACTTGCCGAGTGGGTCGCCCGGCGTCGTGTTGCCCGTGGTGGTGCCGGAGCCGGCGTCGTCACCCGGAACTGCGGTCGTCGATTGCGGCGTGCTCGACCCCGACGTCCAGAACGGCGGGTCGTAGCCACCACGCGCCGCAGCGTCCATCGCGGTGCTGATGATGAAATCCTTCCACGAGCTCACGTTGCCGTAGACGGTGCTGATGCAGCCCTGCGGACCGCGCGACGTCACGCCGATCACCCGGCCCTGCGCGTCGAGCGCGGGTCCACCGGAGTCACCAGGACAGGTGCGCGCGTCCTCGCTCAGCCACTCGGTGCTGTGCACGCTGTCGCCGAGGGTGACGCAGTCGAGGCCGACGCAACGTACCGTCGCGGCGCCGCCGCGCATGCGCGTGCCGTCACTGGTGTCGGAGTTCGGATCGGTCAGGCCGAAGCCCTCGGCGATGAACGGCTCACCGGCCATGGGCGACGAGTCGATTCGCGGGACGACCGGCGTCGCGATCGACGCGGGCATGCCCTCGCCGGCGAGGACGATCAGCGCGACGTCTTGCCCGCAGAAGTCCTGAGTGCCGGGGGGGACGAGCACCTGGATGCTCTTGAAGAACGTGGGATCGTCGGGGTTCGTCGGACGCACGGTGTCGGGCGACGCCAGAAATCCGTCCATTCTTGTGGTCGGATTGAACTGGGTGACGCCGCAGACCACCTGATCGTCCATCGATCCGGTGAGGAGCGAGACGCAGTGACGGGCGGTGAGCACGAGGTTCGGCGCGATGAGCGTGCCGGAGCAATGGCCTGCGAAGATGATGCCCGGCAGATTGATCGCCAGGCCGACCGCGCCGGTCGTATTGCTGTCGACGGTGCCGCCCACGATACCGGCCCGGGTCGTCGCGACGTCGGTGGGCGCCCCGGTTCCCGCATTCGATCCACAACCCAGAGCAGCGGCCAGAGCGAGCGCGGCGGTGGCCGCGGAGGACACGAACTTCATTGGGAATGCTTTGCTAGAGCCGCGCTTCGAGCCTGAACAGGGGGGAGTCTGACCTGGCGCGGAGATAGTGGCGAGGCGTTTTCACACGCTTCTTCGCTCACGCGACGACGGCGGCGGTTTTCCGCCGTCGTGCGTCATGCTACCGGGGGGGCATGTCTTCGCGGCAGACCGTCCTGATTCTCGACTATGGCGCTCAATACACGCAGCTCATCGCGCGCCGTGTGCGCGAGGCGCAAGTGTATTGCGAGATTCATCCGGGCACGATCGGCGTCGATGCGATCCGCAAGATCGCGCCGAGCGCAATAATTCTGTCTGGCGGTCCGCAGAGCGTCTACGACCCGACCTCGCCGAAGAGCGATCCGCGTCTCTTCGACCTCGGTCTGCCCGTGCTCGGCATCTGCTACGGCGAGCAGCTCATGGCGCAGCAGCTCGGCGGAAAAGTCGAGCCGGGCGATACGCGTGAGTACGGACCGGCGATGGTCCAGGTCCTTCATCGCGACGGCATCTTCTCCCCCTTCGAGAAGGACGAGCAGGTCGCCGTGTGGATGAGCCACGGTGACCGCCTCACGAAGCTCCCCGACGGCTTCCAGATCATCGGCGTGAGCCCGGGCGCACCGCTCGCCGCGATCGCGGATCCTGAGCGTCGCTTCTACGGCATCCAGTTTCATCCCGAGGTCGCGCACACGCCGCGCGGCTCGGAGATGCTCTCCGCGTTCCTGTTCAACGTCGCCGGGCTCGTCCCGGACTGGACGCCGGGCAAATTCGTCGACGAGGCCGTCGAGGCGATCAGCACGAAGGTCGGCCCCACCGAGCGCGTCATCTGCGGCCTGAGTGGCGGCGTGGATTCGTCCGTCGCCGCGGCGCTCACCCACCGCGCGCTCGGTGATCGACTGGTGTGCGTGTTCGTCGACAACGGCATGCTGCGCGAAGGCGAGTTCGAGCGCGTGAAGCACGTGATGCGCGAGGAGCTCGAGGTGAACCTCGTCGCCGTCGACGCGCGCAAGCGCTTCCTCGACGCGCTCGCCGGCGTCACCGACCCCGAGAAGAAGCGGAAGATCATCGGCAAGGTCTTCGTCGACGTCTTCGACGAGGAGTCGTCGAAGATCGAGAACGTGAAGTACCTCGTACAGGGCACGCTCTACCCCGACGTCATCGAGAGCGTCAGCGTGAAGGGCCCGAGCGCCGTCATCAAGACGCACCACAACGTCGGTGGGCTACCCGAGCACATGAAGCTCGGGCTCATCGAACCTCTCCGCGAGCTCTTCAAGGACGAGGTGCGCCGCGTCGGCGCGACGCTCGACCTTCCGCACGACGTGCTCTGGCGTCATCCGTTCCCCGGACCGGGGCTCGCCATTCGCTGTCTCGGCGAGGTGACGCCACAGCGGCTCGAGGTGCTCCGCAAGGCCGACAAGATCGTCCGCGAGGAGATCCGCGCTGCGGGTCTCTACGACACCCTGTGGCAGGCCTTCGCCGTCCTTCTGCCGGTGAAGAGCGTCGGCGTCATGGGCGACGATCGCACCTACGAAGAGACGTGCATCATCCGCGCGGTGGAGTCGTCCGACGCGATGACCGCCGACTGGGCGCGCCTGCCGTACGAGCTCCTCGCACGCATGTCGACGCGCATCATCAACGAGGTGCGCGGCATCAACCGCGTCGCCTACGACGTCAGCTCCAAGCCGCCCGCGACGATCGAGTGGGAATGATGCAAAACCGACGTCACCTCGCCCTCGCCGGCGTGCTCACCGGACTCACGCTGCTGCTCGGTGTTCCGTCGTGCCTGCCGCAGCCCCGCGCCGCCGTCAGTCTTCGCCTCAAGCGAGCGCCCAAGACGCCCGCCGACGCGCTCGTCACCATCGACGAAGAGTTCATCGGCCCGCTCGCCTACGTCGCCGCCCACGGCGTCCGCCTCCCCTCCGGCACTCACCGCATCACCGTGGAACGCACCGGCTTCTTCCCCTACGACACCGTCGTGACCGCCAACAACGACCCCATCTTCCTCGACGTCCAGCTGACGCCCGTCCCCGACTGACGTCGCAGGCGAGTCGCAGCCAGGTCGCTTCCGGAATCGCCCCAAGTCGCGGTTGAACGCCGTCAGCCGACGGCTATAGTCACGCCGTACCGGCACGAACCGGGGTGTACCTCAACCTGGTAGAGGACCTGCTTTGGGTGCAGGTTGTTGGTGGTTCAAATCCACTCACCCCGACGAAATCATTAGAGAATTTCTGGGACGCCTTCGAGGATCGGACACGGGTTGTGTCCGATCGAAGCACCGGAAGCACGATGGCGGGGAGAGCCGGTAGCGCAGCGTCCGGCGGTGCGGCGATCGGACCGTCGTCGAGCACGTAGCGCTGGTGCGTTTCGAAGGACGTGTGAGCGGCGAGGCGCATCGCGTCTCGAGCGTCGACCTTGGCGCGACGGAGTCCGGTGGCGAAGGCACGCCGGAACGAGTGGAAGTCGACAGGACGGATCCGGTCGGTGCCCTCGAAGAGCTCCACCTCCCGCGACGTCAGGCCGCGCGTCGTCGCCCACGTGTACACGACGTTCGGGCGACCGTTCTTTCGGACCTGCTCGCGCGTGACAGCCACGTCGACCCCGAATGCTCGCCTCAGGTCGCGTCGTAGCGCCTGCGCGTGGCTCACCTTGCCCCGCGCCTCCCCTGCCCGGTCGCCTCGCCTGACGGGGAATACGGGGCCCTTGCTCGGCTCTCCCTCGGCCTCCCACCAGGCTCGGAGGTACGGGCGCGCGACCTCCGGTACCACATAGACGTCGTCCTCGGTCTCCTCGGCGTGGTGCTCCGTCTTCGGTCGCCTCACGAGCATCGAGGCGAAGTCGACGAGATCCACGGCCTGCCACTCGAGGGCGTGCACGTCGCTGCCGCGCTGCCCGCCGATGGTGCGGGCGACGACGCCCATCACCTTGACCTCGAGGTCGATCGTCCCCGCCGGCAGCCTGTGGCCCACGCCGTGCGGAAAGGCGACGTAGCGAGCGAATTCGGCGTCCGTGAGGATCGCCCGCGGGAGCTTCTTCCGTCGCGGCTTCGGTGTCTCGACCACCTCCGTGGGGTTCTGCAGCACGAGCCCAGCGCGACGCGCCGCCTTGAAGATCGCGAACGCCTGCGCGCGGACCTTCTTTACCGACTCGTGAGCACGCTTCAACGCAGCCTCGTCGAGGCAATCCTGAATGTCCTGCGCAGTCACCTGCTCGAGGGGAAGCGTCCCGATTCGGGGACGCAAGCACGTCGTGAAGATCCGGAGCTCGTCCTTCCACGACTTCACGCCGGCCTTCTCGCGACGTTCGTAGTGCTCCTTGGCGAAGTCGTCGACGCTGTACTTCGGCGCTTCGCGTTCGAGCGCTTCGGCGTCGAGCACCGCGCCGTCGCCCTTGCTCATCAGGCGGGCGAGCTTGCGCCGCGCGACGCTCTTGTTCGTCGTCTCGAGGTCGACGAGCTTCTTGACGATGCGGCCGTCGACCTCGACGGGGATGCGCGCTCGCCAGCCGGAGGCGCGGAAGATGAGGGTGCCGGTTCGTTCACGAGCCATGTGTATCTCCGTCCACCTCGATGGTCAGACGCGCGCGCCAGCCGGACTTCGTCCAGTAGAGGGAGCCAGAGCGGGGGCGGCCACAGTTTTTTGCAGAACCGCTACCATTCATCTTCATCGAACCCTCGGCTGATTGCTCTCTCTCGAAGTTCCTTCACCACGCCGTCATACCCCAGCAGCATCGACGCTCCAGAAATGCCCTCGAATCGGAGCAACCGAAGAAGCGCACCTGCCTCAGATAAGGGCAACCGGTACCGACGAAACGCTTCGGGAGCAGCGCCATCCGCGATCAGCATCCGAGGTCGATGGGTGCGCACGACTTTATCGAGAGGTCGGGTGTGGTCCCTCGACAACGTGAACAACCCCGCCTGAGCGTGAAGTCTCGGATTGGATGATGCCGGAGCCATGACAATGTCGAACGGTCGCGAATGAGGGTCGAAGCAATCCAACCACCGCAGGTTCAACGCCCAGATTTCGATGTAATCGGGCTTGTCTCGCAACTCTGCGGCACCTGCTGCTGCAAAGTACGCCGCGTGTTTGGCTCTACGGGTCCAATCGAGTAGTCGCGTTGGAACTCCGTGATGTTGAGCAAGAGCAAGCGCCTCGCGAACCTTTGGTTCTGGCCACCCTTCTACCGTCCACGTTAGAGGCATCAGCAGAGCCGGATCGTGAAAAGGAACGCGCAGACCGGCCCGATCGCACGCAAGCATGAACTCGCCAAGCAGTGCACCTTCACGGCCCGCCATTTTGTTGGGTGCCAACTCCTTCGGGTCGAAGGGCCGCCTCGCGTACGCCGTCCAGGATTTCGACCTATGCGCGCTCGGCAGCAGCTTCCACTTTGCGTCGGCGTGCCCGCGAAAGGCCCACAGGTTCGGTCGAGGTGTCCAGTTCCTTTCGGTTGGTGTAAGCGCCGCGACGAGCGACGCTGCTGATTTAAAGGTCCTGGACACAACCGCCCGCCAAGTTGCTCCGTTTTCTTTCACCGCGCCTCCCGCTGCCGTTCGAGCATCGCGAACTTCGAGGACGCAACCCCCGAGGCCCTTCCGAGCCCCGGGGTCCGTCTTCTTCCCGCCCGGCGCCTTCACGCCGTGTCACCTCGCGTCGCTCGTATCGCGAGCTCATCCGCTAGCCCGTCGAGCGCCTCGACGCTGCCGTGCGCTTCGAGGAGCACGTTTGCCGCCGCGCTGAGGTCGTCCCGCCGCGTCCACGCCTCCCCGAGCGCCCGGCGTAGTCGACAGAGCTCCAGGTGCAGCTCCGCGACGAGCGCGGCGGTCGGCTCCGGATGCATCTCGATGACGATGGCGGGCGAGGTCACGGGCTCACCGCGCCGGCATCGAGGACGAGCACTTGAGCGACCTGAGCGGCGGCATCCCGGAGGCTGTCGCCGTGGGAGACGTGCTGCTCGTGGAGAGCCACGCGGAACCCGTGCTCCAGCGAGTACGAGATCCGAACCTCGCGGTCCGGGGCGGTGCGGAGGTAGTCGTCCAGGGCGGAGAGGACGATCGTGGCCTGCGCGTGAGGGGCGAAGTCGGGCGCATTCATGACCGCGGCCCTCCGTGTCTCTTGCCCTGCATCGAGCGAGCGAGTGCGATCGGATCGTCGGGCTCCTCGACGATGTCGCCGGCGGCGGGCTCGATGTCGTCGTCCGAGGTTTTCCCCAGCGCGACGTGAACTCCGGAATCGTCGGCCTTCTCGTCCGCCTCGAAGCGCTCTGCCGCCGACTTCAGCTCCATCTGCGCGCATGCCAGGTTGGTGAGCGCGTCCATCACGCGGGCGGCGTCGATGCCGTCGCCCTCGTTCCAGCCGAATAGCAAGTGCTCGACGGCCGTGTCGACGAGGCCCTTGATGTTCTTGATGTCGATCCCGTTGACCGGGATGATGTCGGCGCGGCTCACGGGGTCACCCCCCATCGCGCCGTGAGGTCCGCGATCTTGTGGAGGTCGCGAAGAGAGTCGATGCCAGCCCCGCCTCGGCCGTCAACGAACCGGTCCACTCGGTCATCGTACACACAACGAAGCTCGCCAAGGGCGCCGTTGATGCAGCTCACGACGTCCACGACATCGACATGATTACCAGCAGCGACGGCGTTGATCAGACGTTCTGGTGCGTCGTACAGAAGAGCAAGCGCCTCGCGAACGCGCGCAGATACAGGGTCGAGCTTGCCGAGTGGGGCAAAATCCTTTTCGGCGGGCGCTACCGTCCCCTTCGCGGTCTTCCCTTTCCGCGTGCTCACGACGCGCCGCCTTCCGGCATCTCGATGTCGAGGCGCACGAGCCAGTTGTGAACGCGCTTCAGCGACTCGTGAAAGATGATGTCCTCGAAGTGGGCGAGGTCATGGTTCCCGCGGAACGTGAACACCCGCATGTCGTCGAACGAGCGGCGGGCTTCCTCGAGCCCCGCGATGGCGTCGTGCACCATGTCGCGGAAGGTCAGGGGCTCGGGCTCGTAGGGCTTTGCGGTAGCCTTTTTGGGCTGCCGCGTGGTGGTGCTCCGCGGCTTCTTCGCCGCGCGGTACGGGAGCGTCTTGGTGCTTCGGGACTTCGATCGTACGGTTCGTTTCAACGTAGCCATTGGTGCTAACTCCACTCGTGGTTGCGGGCCTCGGCGCTGTTGACGCAGCTCCGGGGCCGTTTCTGTTTCGATCAGTGCGGCCCTTTTTTCCGGGCGGTATCAAGCTCTCGCTGCAGAAAGGCGCTAGCATCGACCCACCGATGCAGTGTCGCTCGCCCGACGCCGAGCCGGGCTGACGCTTTCGCGATATCGCCGCCATCGCGGCGAAGGGCCGACGCGATCTCGTTCTCGGCGCTCTGCCGGTCCTTCCTCGGGGCGTCCTCCCTCAGGCAGTAGCTGAGGCGCTTCGCCGTTTCGCTGCCTCGAACCATGATTCCCATCGTGTATCACTGAATCTCACTGAGTGCCACCGCTTTTTGCTCGCCGCTCGCAAGTGACCGGAAGGGCTGGCGCCAAAACTCAGCGTGGTACGCTGCAGGAAATGAGCGAGGAAGACTGGAGGCGGAAGGCGGTGTTTGCGGGGATGCACCTGGAGCTCCTCGGGCCACGCGAATTCGACCGTAGTTCGTTCAACGATGCCTTCGGGAACGAGAATATCGCTGCGGCCCGGCTCTTCTTCCTGCTGGCCGACGATCTGGACGGGCTTGAGGTGGCCATGGCCGATCTCGAGCGCACGCTCGCCGAGGAGTACCGAATCGCAGCGATGGTGTTCGAGGATCCGCCTCGACGGACGCACGCGCGCATATCGTGGACGCTAGCGAGACACAGAACACACCACGCGAAAGTCTTCGTCTGCATCATGCGGCGCTTCTGGCGCCTCCTCGACACCGCCTACAATGAGCGAGCGTCCTACCCGCGCCGAATGAAGGCCGCCGTCGAGATCGCATGGCGTCAGAACAGATTCTTCTTCGGTACCTACATCGCCTCGCGCGACGCGATCGAGCACGTCGACAGCAAGGTTGGCGACGGTAGGCGACGCATCCCGGAGAGCTTCACGATGGGCAAGCTCCACGTGATTGAAGGAGCAGCGTGCGACGTGACTCCGAAGGCCCTGCAAGTGGCGATCGATGTCTGGGAAGCGCTCGCGAAAGCCGCTAATCAGGAAGGTGAGCGTGTATTCGGATCGATGCTCTGGCGAGCGCGGTTGCTCCGCGCGATGCGCTACCGCGCGGAAAGCCGATAGCGGCCACATGCCCGGCAACGGAGCCGGTGATCCCGATCGCAGGGGCAACGGTCAGACAGCGGGCAGCATTCGACCTGAACGCTTCAGCGTGACGGGTACATCCCGCCATACAGTCGGCACCGCCTTGGTCACCTTCGGATTGATCTTCGTCACGTAGACGAGGATCTCGGGGTTCTTGTGGCGGACGCCGACCGACACAAGACCGGTGACGCGACGTCGCTGCAGCTCGTTCCACAGCTCGTCAGCAGCTTTTTCGACCGGTGTGCTCACGTCCGCCAAGAACATATTCTATAGCCCGTTCGCCATCGTGAAGCCCCCTCCCAGCTCCCGAATCACCGACGACAATGAGGCAGCCCACGCGCGCTGCCCGTCCTGACTCGCTGCGAATAAGAGCGCAACGGCCGTCGTGCCTTCCTCGTCCATTATCAACGACCCTGAATCGCCGGGCAAAGCAAACGGCTCCTCCGCGTCGTTCGAACGAATCACCCAGACATCCGCGTAGTTCACCACGGCTGTAAAGCTGCTTCCCTTGTACGGCAGGGCCATGACTCGACGCACCTTCGACTCTATCGTCCCGAACGTGTGTCCGGTTGTGCGCCCGATTTTCTGAACACGCAGATCTTCTTCCGGGATCGCGATTGCTGCGGGACTGTCGCAGAGGTCTGCCTGCCATGAGCTGACGAGCTTCGGGTTGGAGACGAGCGCCACCGCGGCATCGACGAACTGCGCCTTCACGTGATGGACGTCACCGCTGCGGAGCTCCACAAGCCGGTCAAGGGCCGCGAACTGAACCATTGGTGGCCCGCCGACCCGCACGTCGCGCCCGCTCGGAGAGGTGATCGGCTGTCCCTGGGGTGCGTGGTTGCAATCGCCAATGACGTGGTTGTTCGACAGTGCGAACAGGTCCCCCTTCTTGTCCTTGAGCAACGCACCGAGCGTGCCCGAGAGGTGGGCACCAGCTGGGGCGATGGAACTGCCGCACGTGATGCGACCATTGCGTCGCCACGCGAGGCCGTGGTTCGACGATGCGCTCGCTATCTCCGGACGGACGATCAGACGACCGACCTTCTTCATGCGAATCTTCACGTCGCCGATCGATTCTGGAATTTCCTTTTCAGCCTTTCGACTCGAGCGCGTCACATAGACGTAACACGTTGGAACGTCACCTTCGGCAACGCCGACCGCCCGAACCTGAAGACCGGCAAACGGCGTGAAAGAGCTCGGCGCGAAGGCTCTCGTCGTCGACGCCGGAACGATCTCGTTACCCGTTGTCTGGGCAAGGTTTTCGTAGCTCCCCGTTCGCAAGAAGTAATCCACGAGTGCGTCCCCGACCTTCGCTGCTGTCGTCATTGGCGGCGAAGATTAATGCTCGCGATTCGACTTGAAAACACCGCGCAATTCGAAGCAACTCCGTTCATTCGCGCATGTGCGGCTTCTCTGAAAAGATCGCGCCGCCGTGGATTCTGGCTAGACCGTGAGTAGGTAGAACTTTGAGAGCCGGGCTCGACGCGCATCAGAATCCCCCGTCTCTTTGAGCTTGAGCTTGCTCCCCGCGCCCTTCTGCCCGCTCCACCGTCGTGCGTCCCTTCGGGTCGTGTACGTGCAGATCGATCCGCTCGCGCCTCTCCCGCTCCTCGAGCGAGCGGCTTAGGCCGGCGTACGGCGAGACGAGCTGCAACTCGTAGCCGCTGCGCGGACCGTGGCGATCCGCGGATGCCATCCCGGGACGAGGAGTGAGGCTCCAAGAGCGACCGGTGGGTAGCGGAGAAGTGCGGGGTGCATGCGGAGACCGTTGGTACGCATCGCAGGCAACTGTCGGAATCCGACAGTTCACGCCCCCGCACCGGCCAGGACGGCAAGACGCGGAGGGTCCCGGACAGGGAGGCCATAGAACCCCTCGCAAACCACCAGCCAGCGCCGCCGAATTCCTCGACTCGGCGGAGTTCCCCCTCGAAACGTCGTGGCGGAGCGGACACGGTCGTCGCATCGGGAATCCCTAACGTTTCTCGGCGCTCATAGCGCCCGCCACGCCGTCGTGCATTCTGACCGACCCGTGCCGCGCCTCTTCCCCTTCGAGCCCGCGCGCGACCTCGTCGGCATCCTCCGCGCCGTCTACGTGCACGAGCGCTCGAAGCCGCGCCCCGATGGTCGCAAGCTCCGCCGGATCGAGCATCTCGCGACGGAGCTCACCGCGGCGATGGCGTGCGCCGAGCAGCACGACCCGGGGACGGCGCCGTACGAGCGAGCGCTCTCACACGCCGATGGCGTGGCCTTCCGACTCGCCGACGTCGTCCAGGTCTACGATCCGCTCGAACCCGTCCTGAAGGCAGCTGGGGACCGCGTGTGGGGTAAGCGGAGCGAGCTCACGATGCGGCAGCTCAGGGCCGCGGGGAAGGTGCGGTGACGCGGCGAGCGGCTACCCGGTGCCGTTTCGCTCCGCGCGCGCGGTAGTGACGAGGGCGTCGATCTTCTCCTCGTCCGTCTTGGACTCGTCGTCGAGGACCGACAGCCATGGCGGAGCCACCGTCGGCGACAAGCTGCCGGTCTCAAGATAGCCGCAAGCGGAACGAAGAGAACAGTGTTCCGGCTCGCACTCTGGCTTGTAGTGAACCTTCAAGCACATCGCTTTGAAAAGAGGACCGTCATGGATCGCGCGAAGGATCCTCGCCGTGACGACGTCGACAGCCTCCATGCCATCGAGGCGCAGCGTCCAAGGCCCTTCGAACGTTTCGAAGATCGCCTTGCATCGCTCGAGCGCGTCTCGTCGCTCGAACAGGTTCGGGTTGTCGCCTCGGGTGCGGATGCGTTCGAGCCCGACGTCGACCGGTACGTCCAGCATGATCAGGAGGTCCGGTCGCGGCGCGAACGCTTCGTTGTCTCGAATGATCTTCTCTGGGTCGACACCGGCGGCGCCCTGATACGCGGCGTTCGAGAAGTAGTAGCGGTCCACGATCACGATCGTGCCGTTCGCGAGCGCCGGGGAGATCAGCTCAGCCACGTGCTGCTTACGGTCCTCGAGGAACGCTGCAAGTTCGTCCTCCAGCGGCATGCGTTGCGTTGTCGCTGAGTCGCGGATCTTCTGTCCCCACGGCCCTGTAGTAGGCTCCTTTGACGCGATGACGGTGAAGCCGAGCGCGGTGAGCTTCTCGCGAACAGCGGCGGTCTGGGTGGTCTTCCCCGCCCCGTCGATACCCTCGATGGCGATCAAGAATCCGCGGGGCAGCTGTCGCACTGGCGGAAGCTGGCATGCTCGGAAATAGAGGTCAACGAGCGGACTCGTCGGCGGCGACTCGCACATGTTTTCGGTCACTTTTGCTTCTCCACAGGGCTGTTCACAACTCCCACGCCTCTCTCGCCCGAGCGAGCACCGCTTCCCTCGCCGCCCACCGCGCGAGCGCCCAGGTCGCCGCGCCAGACGGCGCCGATGACGCTCACGACGTAGACCGCCGCGGGCGTCACGCGGCCTCCGTAGAGCTCGTTAGCGGTCGCCCTGGGCCAGTGCCGACGAGCTCCGCCACGCCGCTCGCGCCGTCACTGCAGCCGTGGACGGTCGTGAGGAGCCCGGCCTCGACCGCGCGACGAAGAGCCACCGATGGGTCAGCGTGCGCCTCCGCGATGGTCGAGGCGCACCGGCGGCAGCGGTAAACGAGATGCGTCGGGCGCGGCGGTTTCGCTGATTCGTCCTGGAGTGATATAGGCAATCCTGTGCACGCGCGTCTTGCGTGACGTTCGGGGTTGACTTCGGCGATGCTGTTCGCTCGAAATCCGCGATCCCAGCACCCCCCCCGACGGGTTAACCGATGACAGTCGAAAAGAACGGGCGCAAGTTCTGGCTCAAGACCTCGTCGCAACGAGTCGAGGTGCATGACGTGACGGATCCGAGCAAGAAAAAGATCCTGTATTCATCGCCGGCTGACTCTCGCCGACGCAGCGAGCAAATGGCAAAAACCTACATCGACAATCTCGCATGCTCGTAGTCGACGATCTCGAGCGTCGAGGCGGAGCACGGCGGGCGCCGGTGCGATGACTTCGTCGACGAGCTGGGGACGGTGCCTCACGGCAGCCTCTTCATGTTGATCTCGCCCTCGACCGTCACGGCGACGCTGCTCGCGTTCAGGAGCTCGATGCCTGCGTTGATCGTCGTCGAGAGGAAGAAAAATTCCCAGGCGACAGGGACGCTCGGATCGGCCGATTCACGAACGCCCGTAGCAATGATCTCGGCTCCGTCAATGACCAAGCCGATCTGCAACGTCAGATGGGGCGACGTCGAGGAGGACTTGCAAAAACCCCAGGCGCGAAGCGCGAAGCTTCCTGCGGCGGGAACAGAGAGCACGCCGCCGCTGAGAGTGTAGAAGGGCCCGGGTCCGCCCGGCGGCGGCGGTATCTGCCGCTCGAGGACAAGCGGCACCGCCGCGCCGGGAGCGACGGGCGCCGACGCGATCATGATCGCGTAACAATCGTGCCCTCGCTTGTAGGAGTTGACGAAGTCGATACGGCCTTGGACCATCGCGCGAATCCCCGCGAGCGGACCGGCGATCACGCTACCGGTGAGAGCGAGCAGAATCGCGGCGTCGCTCGACAGCTGCGGGTCTTTGTACGAGTCGGGGATCGTGAGGGAACCGACGAACGGCTGATACGGGCCGCCGAACCGAAGGATCCCGCGCCAGTTCAGATACGCCATCGCTCCGATGCCGCGGGCGCTCGGGACCGCTTTGCCGCCGACCGAGTCCCGCCCGTCGCTCGAGTCGATCTTCGGCAGATCGGTGACGAGGTCGAACGAGTCGAAGGGCTGTGCGTCGAGCAGCGCGAAGTGCGAGCCGTCTGGATGCCCCGTGGCGAGCAGCAGCGCGGAGAATTCGCGCGCGAGCAGGAGGCGCGCGACGCCGCACACGTTGCTGGCGACGATGTCGAAGCCGAGCGCCAAGGTGACGAGGTCGCGTAGTGTGTCGTCGTCGAATGCCATGAGAGTCTTTCGGGGTGTGGGAGAAAACGGCGAGCACACCGATCGACATGACGCGATCGGTGGCTCGTCGCCCGCGCTCGTCGCGGCAACGTCGGGGGAGAAGCAACCAAGGGAACCCCGACGGCGCCGAGCCCGCACGACGATGCGGGCGTGCCCCTTCACATCAAGGGGCGGTCGGCAGTGAACTACTTGGGCGCGGTCTTCGCTTCTGGGTCTGCTCGAAGAGCGCGCGCGGCCTTTGTTTTCAGATCGCGGAGCACGGAGGAGATGAGGTCTCGGACTTCGGCTTCTGCACGCTCGATGGTCTCACTGGCTCGACAGAGACCAAAGACTCGACGAGCGATCGTCTTGGGCATGTCGGTGAGCAGCGTTCGGTTCTTGTTGTCGATGTACCCGAAGACGTGCTGCCGAACGAGCTCGCGGGAGATCGTCGTTCCGTCAGTCTCCTCGTTCGCCAGCTCGAGCCGCCGCGTATCCGCGATGACTTTCCGAACGGCGACGAAGTCGGCGAATCCCTGCTGCGACCCATAGCGATCCGTGATCTGGCGGTACGTCAGATCGAGCAGGTCATCGACGTTCTCGGGCACGTCGAACTGCTCCGGTGGAGCTACTGGCGGAGCTGGAACGGGCAGCTTGTCCACGCCGCACGCCGTCGCGTACGCGCGCGCCGCGGGGCTGGCCGCGTCGATGCGTCCCGAGCGCATCAGCGCCTCCTTGAGCGGCCCCTGGAGGTGCTCGGAAATCGTCGATTTGGAGCGTCCCACGGCGCGGGCGAAGGCCGCTTTCGTCATGGGCCGCGGGGTGTGGTCGGGACGTCGGGGCATCTGTAGGCCTTCGTTCGGAGAATTCGGGGGGTTCGGTCGGATCGCCGGCAGGTTCCTGCTGAAACGGCGCGGAAAGTGGCCGCTTGGCTCAAGTTGGGCCGAACGATCCGAACTCGAACGTAACTATGCTAATTTGCTCAATGTTCGGGGGCTTGAATCTAAACCCCGGCCACCGGGCCGTGGTCCTACAGTACCTCTGTAATTCCCCCCTGGTCGCGCTCACGCCGCCCGCGGCGGCTCCGGCTCCCCCGTCGTGCCGTAGACCTCGAGCACAGCGCCCGCGTCGACGAGGCGCGAGAGCTGCAGGTGCGGCGAGCGACCCTCGAGCGGAACGAAGTCGGTGACACCGATGGGCATCTCACCGACCAGCCGCCTCCCATCGTGCGTCGTCACGACCTGCCGCGGTGCCACGATGAAGGACTCACCAGTGCGCACGGCTCGGGCGCGGGCGGCCTCGCACTCCGACTCGTACAGCTCCTGCGAGCGCTGGTCCCCGAAGCCGACGGGGTAGGTCGCTCTGATGTTCACGCGCTGGTGCATCACGTGGTCTCCTTGTGGAAGCCGCGTGCGATGGCTTCCTCGAGCGACTCGCACCCGTACTTCTGTGCGAGCAGGAGGTCGGCAACCTGGTCGCCAAGATCCTTGGCAGGCGCGTCGAGAACATCCGCCGGCACCACATGCTTCGCGACGGGCTGCTCGTGGATACGGCGGCCCGCGATGCTCGCCGGGTGCGCGTACGAGAGCGGGTACTTCGCCGCCATCTGCTCGGGTGTGAGCGTGGCGTGGTCCTGAATGAACGATTCGATCGACATGCTGTGGTCCTTTTCAGACGCGGGTGGGCAGGCGTGACGGTTTCAGCGCTTCGAGCGCGGCGCGGCGCGGGTCAGCAGGCGGCAGTCCCGACAGCGTGCGCTCCACGAGGTCGGCGACCATGTCCGGGCCGTCAGCGAGCGCAACGTGCGCGCCTTCCGTCGTGAACACGTGGGACTGACCGACTAGAACCGGCTCGGAGATGGGCATCCCAAGCGCCGACATGACACTGCGGAGCTCGTGGGCCTTGCCCTGAAGCTCGACGGCGAGATGCACGCGCTTGACCTGGATTGTGGCCACCTGGACCAGGAGGTCGGCGTGCTGCTGGGCGAGCGGCTGTGCAGCGGCGATGACGGCGTCGCGCGAGAGTGAGGCAGCAAGCTCCTCGCGGAGCTTCTCCTGCGTTGCGCGAACCGACGCAGCCTTCGCTTCTCGTGCGGCACCAAGGTCGGCCTCCGCACAGCCGAGATCCTCGAGAGCTCGGGCGGACCCGGCCTTCGCCGCTTCCAGCGCGCGATACGTCAGCTCGTCACGGACGTCCCGGTACTTCGCTCGAGCGGTCTCCTCCGCCGCGAGCATCTCGGCGTGCTGCACGCGGGAGGCATCGAGCTGCGCCGTCAGGCGCTCCACGTCGTCGACGGGTGGCGCCGGCGGGAGTGGTTCCGCCGCGTTCATCTTCTTCGCTCCGAATGGGTTCTTCATCGTCGTTTCTCCTCAGACGCGAGCACCGAGCGCGCGCATTGTGACCGTGAAGGCTTCGATGTCGTCCCCGCTGCGCATCGCGCGGTTCGCGGCGTCGAGCATGGCGTCGGTGCCGCCGTGGCCGACGGCGAAGCCGAGAAGGTCGGCGCAGCGGTCGCGCTCTGCTTGAATTTCGGGAGACGGAACCAAGTTCGTTTCGGGCATCACGTTGCTTTCTGCCGGCCGCGCCGGCTGTAGAGGTGGGGCGGCGCCGATTTGAACGACGCTCGACGCTCAGCGGGAGCATCACGCCCGCGAACGTCTGTCCGAGTGCCGCGTCATGATCGCGGCCGCCCCGTGAATCTGATCAGGCCGAAGGCGGTCTCGTCGGCGAGTAGCGCCGGAGCGCTCGCGCCAAGTAGATCCGCGCGCAGAGCTCGTCGGCCTTGGCCATCTCGCTACCCACGGCGGCGTACTCCGCCGGCTCCGTCCCGGGCTCCGCTTCCTCGACGACGAGCGCCGTCGCTCGCTTCCGCGGCGGCTGAACGTGCGTCTTCACATGAGGGCGCACGTTCGTTTGAGGCTCGAGCGCCTCGGCGGCGCCCACGAGCGCGCGGGCGGCAAGGCGGAGCGCGGCGGCGATACTGCGAGGGCTCATCGGTTCCACGTCGCGCACGCAATTGAAAGAAATTCTCGCGCCATTGACCCCCTCTGCTCGAGTGCGAAGTATGACTTGCGCGCACTTCGCGCAGAAAGGAATGAACTCGAACATGATAACACCGAAATTTGTGAAACGCCTATACGTGAAACTGCTATCGAAGAAAGGCATTCTCGCCAAATCGATGAAGCACCTGCTGCTAACTATCGATCCGAAGCTCGCCATTTTCGACTTGTTCTAGCCAGCGTGCGGAGTCGTTGATGGGCTCGATCCGGGCTCGCGCTCCGGCTCGAGCTCGTCAGCGATGTCCATGACGCCTCCGGCGATCCGCCGGAACCTGCCGGCGATCCGCCGGGCGCTCTCCGCGCACCTCGGCGGACGACGGTCACGACGCCGCGTGTGTCCACGTGATACGTCACCGCGAGTCCTTCCCGCCGTTCGCGTAGCTCGTGACGCTGCGCCGGTGCTCGACGATCTGCGTCTTCTGCGCGGCGATGGTCTCGCGGCGTTCCTGACCCGCGCCATCGGCGACGAGGTGCGCGACGTACTGGCGTTGCTGCTCCCGCCGGTGCCGGCGCTTCGCGGAAGGTGACAGAGTTCTCCCGCCCGCTTCGGCTTGCTTCGGGGGGCCCGCAGGCCGCTCTCCGATTCCGGGATGGGCGGGTCTCACGCGGCCTCCCGACGGGAGTAGGCGATCGCGAGGATCGCACCGGTGCCCGGCATCGCCGCTCCACGAGCCAGGACTCCGAGGAGCGCGATCTTGCTAGTGCCGAGAACCTCACACGCGCGGACGATTCCGACGCGCTCGACCACGAGCTTGGCGTAGTCGATGTGCTCCGCGGGAATCTCGACGAGTCGAGAGCCTGGAATCTTGTGGGTCATGCTCTCTAGGTGCGGAAACGTCGTCGTCGAGTTTCCGCACCTGTCTGCGGCGGCTGGCCGAACGTGAACCGGTCGGGGACCATTGACCGTCGCGCGGCGCGCACAGTCCGCATGGTCCCCCCCCTAAGGGGACGGGGACCATGGGACCATTGGACGACGTGGTCCCGGGGACCATCTGGGGACCACTCGGGGACCATGGGACCATGCGTGTCATTCAACCCTCCTCGACGCTCTCGACTGGCTTCAGCACGGGAGCCCACTTCGCCGCGCGCCCCCCCTTCGCCGTGTTCCGAATGGCGCCGTGCGTCTCCAGCTTCTCGAGCGCCGAGTAGACGCCGTCCCGCTTGGCGCCGACCTCGGTCCGAATGCGCCGGCTGCTCGCCCCGGGGTTCGCCTTCACGGCTTCGAGCACCCGGTCGCACAGCTTGTCGAAGTCGGCGAGCCGCTCCGAGTCGCCCGCGTCCTCAGGGGCGTCCTCAGGCGTGAATGTCGCTCGCTCGAAGTCGAGGCGGAGCGCGAAAGAACCACGGGTGCCGGTCCGGTTCTTCGGCATGGTGACTCGCACGAGGCTCGCGTCGCCGGATGACGTCCGGAGCACGAGGCCGACCGTCATCGCGTACTCGACGGCGCCGCTCTCCTTGAACGCCGCGAGGTCGTCGATCTGCTCTTCAGCCTTCTTCGACCGGTAGGCGCCGCGGGAGAGCTCGCTCGTCAAGATGACCATCGCCCGGGTCTTCGGGTCGCGCGCACACCGCTTCGCCGTCGCCACGACGTCCGAGATGCGCTCGCGGATCGAGTCGATGTCGAGCGTCTGGCGGGTTTGCAGTCGTTGAATGCTGTCGCCGATCACGCACCGGGGTGAGTCGGGGTATTTCTTCGCGAGCGCCTCGAAGGCGTCCTCGAGCGTGCAGTCGTCCAAGAGCTCGAAGGGCAGGCCACCGAGCTCCGCTTCCGCCTTCTCGATGTCGACGAGTTCGGGCGCTTCCGCGTGGTCCCTCGCGATACCGATCGACTCGAGGTTGCGGGCGTCGATGCCGGCCGGTTCCTCATCGATAGCCAGGAACGCCACCGCGACGCCTTGCCGTGCGAGGGCCCGCCCGAATTGTGCCGCGAGCGTCGTCTTTCCGCTCCCCGGCGCGCCGCCGATCACCATGAGCTTCTCCGCCCGGAGACCGCCACGGAGGTGCACATCGAGCGGCTCGATACCGGTCGGGGATGGTGGCCCGGAGCCGAGAGCGGCGCGCAAACGATCGCCGAGTGGCCTCAGTTCGATCGTCTTCTTCGAGAGCGTCGCTGGTGCCTGCGTGCTCTTCGGCGGTGCCCGCGGATCGTCTTCGTCTGTCGGTTCCCACGAGTCGTCAGCAGGCGGATTGTCGTCGTCCACGGATTCCCCCGTCGGATACTTCACAACGCCCATCACGCTGCGTTCCTCTTCTTGATGCCGGCGGCCTCGCGCGCAGCATCGAGCTCCGCGCCGGTGAACATGCGCAGCCATTGCTTCACGGTGAACCTGTCTGCGCAGTGGCCGTGCAGGCAGACGATGAGCCCGAGTTCACGCCCTGTATCGGGTGGCACCACGATCGTCGTATCGCTCCAATCGGTGTTCACCGTGTGCTGCGAACGATTGGGGCAGAGGCAGGGCCAGCCTCCGCGTGGGGCTTCATCGTTCGCAACGTGCCCACGGCCTCGAAGAGCGTGATAGAAGAGCCCGTCGCCGCGGTAGCAGGCAGCGTCGGTGTTGGGCCGTGGCGTGGCCTTCCGAAAGGCCGTCGCTGACTTCTTCGCGGCAGCGACGTCCGCGACCGTGGCTTCGATGAACAGGTCGCCGATACGGTCGGGATTGCCCCAGATCGGCCTATTTTCCGGCCCTGCGCCGCGATCTCGCGTCGCCCGCGGTAGTCGATACAGGCGCTGCCAATCGTTGCACGCGGGGTCCGCGACGATGCCGAAGCACCGAGCGAGGTACGCAACGGCAACGTGGTAGCCGCGCGACCACTCCTTCGCGTCCTCGGGGGTTGCGATGACGGTCGGCTCCTCCTGCGCGTACACGATTCGGCAGCCGCCACGCGTCTCGTAGAAGTACGGATGGTGGTGAACCTCGGCGAGCGACCGAACCTGTTCTCTCACCTCGCGTCGCCACTGTTCGGTCGCGGAATGTCCCGCTCCGTCAACGTCGAAGACGACGGCCGTCATTTCGACGGCCACGCCCTGTTTCAGCGCCTCGCAGTTCAGGCGGTGGCCGTTCGGTGATCGGTACGCCGCGAAGTGCGCGTCGTCGGTGTACGAGCGCTCGAGGGCATCTCCGAGCGAAAGCACGTACGCGCGGTCATCAGATCGAAGGGGGTGCTTTCGCTCCGGCCAACTGCGCCGGAACTTGTCGCGCATGACGGTCACGAGCGTCACGCGCACCTCTCGTGATAGGCGCGCTTCGCCGCCGCGTCGTACGCGATGGCCATGCCCACGGCGATGTGGCTTTGGCACCTGCCGCAGCGGCCTGGGAACTTCGCGTCCATTCGGCGGAGCGGGTTCTGCGCCGCGGGCGGTCGCGAAGTCTCTCGCGCGCGGTATTCCGGCGGGGCGTCGTCGTCGACCCGTAGTGCGAGGCGATAGTGAGCCTCGAGACCGACGAGCTTGCGACACACGTCGAGTGCTGCCTCCGTGTCGTTCGTACCGATGGCGATGGCGGCGGTGTTGAAGATCTCCCGCGCGTCACGGTCGACCTCGAGCGTTGTGGATGTGCTCTTCACTCGGCGCCTCGCGATCGAAGCCACTCGAGGACCGCGTGCGGCTCGAATCGCGGTGAGTCTCCCGCGAGCAGCTGGGGCAGTCCCTTGCCGCGGAGCGTGTCCAGCGTCCTCGTGGATACGCCCAGCCACTCCGCGCAGTCTTCACGGTCGAGCAGGCGCGGCAGCGCGCGCGGCTCGGCGAGGACTACCCTTAGGCGGCCTTCGACCGCTTCGGCGACCCGCTGGGCGAGTTCGGCGACGACGAGCTCGAGCGATCCGGCGGTGGCGGCAGGCCCAGGGCTTTCGCTGCTTCCATCACGCGGAGCCTCGATTGCTCGCTTCCCCTCCCCTGGTAGACCCGGAGCACGGTCCGCGGGTCCGCGATGATCTGGGCGGCGATTCGGATGCGGTCGATTGCGTTGACCATTGGCTGACTCCTGGATGTCATCTGTCTGCACATCCAGGAGGTGCGGAAACGTCGGCCGCGTGTTTCCGCTTCCGACGCTTCACCCCCGGCGACGCGCCTTCGCCGACTGCTTCTGCCTCAGCACACGTTCGAAAGCGGCCGGGTCCGCGGCCCACGTCTCCGCGAGCTCGACCGCCTTCGCGACCGTGTAGCCGCCGTTACGACCACCCTTCCCTAGGTTCGCGTGGTCCGCGAGATGGTCGAGCATGTGAGGAGTGAGGCCCGTAGGGACGTCGCCGACACCGGGACGCGGATTGCTTCGCAACGCCTTGAGGAGCGACTCCGCCCCTTGAACGCTCCGCTCCCGGGCATCGAACGGTGCCGCAGTTCCATCGGCCAGGCGCTGCCGCCGTGGAATCGAGCGTTGCCGCGTCTCGACACGCCCGAGGACACGCTGCTCGAACCACGAGCGTAGAATGCCGCGCCACCCTGGAAAGAGCGCGAGGTGGAGCTCTCGCAATTGGGGGAGGGCGGCAATCGTCCCGCCATCAATCGCGAACGCGGTGACCGGCGGCAGCCGGGCTACTGGCATGTGGCCACGGTACTGACTGACAGCGCCGAGCCGACCAACGAGGTCCGTGGCGAGCCGGATCCACTCGTCAGCCTCACGCGAGGACACCGCCGGTAGACCGGGCTTCTCCCACTCCGCGACGCGGCCTAGGTCGTCGTCAAAGTCGGGCGCATCCTTCCTCGATACGCGAGCAGGGCGGGCGTCTTTGCTGACGTCGTGGTCCGACAGCAATTCGTGCCGCGCGCGCTGGGCATCGCCGTCGGCGCCCGTGCGGCCGTCCAGCGAGATGGCAGAGAGCGATCGGGGCTCGTCCGGCGGAATCGCGCCGGCGTGCTGTTCGAGGAACGCTTGCGCCTCTTTCGGAAGGCTGCGCTCCCGAGCGGTGAGCTTGCGCTTCGCCTTTTCGCGAGGTATCCCAGGCATCGGTAGTTTCTGCACGCGGCCCGATCGGATCCACCCGGTCGGGCCGTTCCACTTTACGGCTTCGAGAGGTTCGCCGCGAGCCCGCGGGCGAGCTCGCTTAGGTAGGCGCCGAGGGCCGCGTCAGACGCGCTGCGCACAGCGATCGGACACGGGCCCGCGGTTTGCGTGATCGGACACAGCTCCGTGTCCGATGGTCGTGTAAGTGTGCGGAAAGCCATCGACCGATCCGGATGGCCCGGGGAACTGATTGCGCTTGTTTTCCCCTGGTTTCGACGACGTGGTTCGCTTTGGGTGCAGGTTGTTGGTGGTTCAAATCCACTCACCCCGACCCAGAAAAGACGATCGAGTTGTTGATCGGTGTGAGGGGGCGAAGCGACGTGCCGGCCCTGAATTGGTACCTCGCGAATCTGGACCGCTTAGGGCGACCGTTGGCGCCAATGCCGCCCGATGTCCATTGCGTCGTGAAGGACACGCAGCACGTCGATACGCTCTTCTGACGCGTTCACGATGTAGAGAAAGAAATGGCGAGCGGGCCTGCCTCGTTGGCGAAATGTGGAAAAGCCGCCAGTCATTCGGCAATCCTTCGCGGTGATGCCCGAGATTCGGCGTTTCTTCCAGTCTCCGCCGCGCCTCCGATAGAAGGGCGCGGTACTTCGACACTTGCGACGGACCGAACGTCGCGCGTGTGTCGCGAAGCAAGTCACGAACGTCAGCCTTCGCTAGTCCGTGAGAAACAGCCGCACGGTCGGGTGCTACCGAAGTGAGTCAGCTTCGGCTTCGTCCATGAACGACTCGAACTCTTCGTTCGATCCGAGCTGAGGGCCGTGATCGCGAAGTGAGGCGAGCCCTTCTTCTCCGGCGCGCAGGAGTGCCTTGAGCCGCTGCTCATGAGCCTCGCGTTGTTCGAGCGCTTCGACACCAGCGAGCAGTACCGCTCCGACGCTTGCGAAGCGTCCGGCCGCGACCTGCGCTTCGGCGAAGCGGGCGACTTCCTCGGGGATCTCGCTCGGGTCGATGGTGCGGGGCATCGCTGATTTCCTCAATGACCTCCTGTGAAGATGCCACGAGCCGGCACACATGCCAACCGGCAGATTCGCGGAAGGCTTGCCGATGCGTGCTATCGCCCATCTCGTCACGAGGCGGCGCTTTCAGCCTGCCGTCGCTGACTGATTCGCGCTCTCCGCCGCGGCCGCGTCGCGCCCGTCGCGACGAAGGGCGTGTTGCTCACCGTCGCGACGCGACCATTGGCGGAGCGCCGGGGCGACTGTAGAGGGCGCCGCCATCGTCCAGGCGGGCGTGGCGTCCACCTCCTCCCGTTCGCTCCTCGCAAGTGGGCGGAAGCTCAGGGCTGTTCACCCTGGCATGCGCTGCGCCCGAGTGGTTTCGGGTGCATCCCGTTGACGTGCTAGCCTGAACGAAACCGATGATATCCACCGACGCCCCGCTGCTCCGTCCAGCGATGGAATCGATCATCGAGCCAACTCGATGGCTGTGCTGGTCTTTCACTCATGTTGACCCCGAGGTCCAGGGCCAAGTGGAGTGGATCAGGGCACGTGCGGACGCCGCGATCGACATGATGGGCCGTCTGTCGGAGACGATCACGAGAATCGATGCGCAGACGAGAGACCTGAGTCGCTTTATCACGCTCGAACAGCTCGAAGCAAATCTGGCGATCACTAAGGAGCCCGATCGAAATTACCGCTCCCGTTTCACGCTTCGCACGGTGTAGTTCCAATCGCCATGGAAGCGCGCGCGGTGAATGCGGACGCGGGCGAGTTGCTCCTTCGGGACGACCTTCTTGGTCGCATAACTACGC
>DATAZL010000046.1:0-2987 GCA_036272055.1 Polyangiaceae bacterium
GAGCCATCGTCGAGGTCCATGCTGAGCGACGCGCTGTAGCGGTACATGCCGGTCTGCGAGACCGCGTCGCCCGCGCGGACGCCCATCGCTCCGGTCGCGGCGGCGGCCCCCGGCTGGAAGGTGATCTTCGTGGGCGTCCAGACGGGATAGCTGTCGACCGCCCCGCCTCCGACGGTGATCGTCGACGCGCCGCGCGCCGCGCCGAAGCCATTTGAGCGTCGCCACGAAGTTTGCGGGGACGGGGATCAAGAAGACGGAGGGGCGTTACGGCTCAGAACAGCCCGTCGTCCTGGTCGGCCTCGCGCGCGATGGCATCGACGACACCGCGATAGAGGCGCAGTGCGCGGCGCAAGCGGGAAGCGCAGCGCAGGATGGCTCGCGCGCGAGCCCGGACGGTCGGGTCGTCGGCCGAGGGCGGCGCGTCGAGCAGGGGGTGTTCGAGCAGGAGCGCGCGCTCGAGGGCGACGAGGCTGGCGACGGTGACGTCGAGGACGATGACCTCCGGCGCGATGAGAAGGCGGCGGAGCTGGTCGACGGTCATCGTCTTTTCGCCGCGGCGGGCTTGGTCTTCGGCGTCTGCGCGTAGACGTCGAGAAAGAGCTTCTCGTCGAGGCGGGCGAGCTCGCGATCGGCGGCGACCGAGAGGAGCTCGTCGCCGAGATTCATGAGGACGCGGTAGTTTCCGGCGGCGTGATCGGCGAGGGTGACGCGCAGCTCGCTGGTCATCAGCGACGGATTTCCGGCGGTGGCGAGGAGGTGATCGAGGCAGGCGAGCAGCTCGTCGCGCGAGGCGTAGTCGAGGGTGAGGCGTCGGCGGATGCGTGAGCCGAGCGGGAGGAGCTCGGCGGAACGGAGCCTCTCGGGCAAGCGCGCGTCGCCGGCGAAGACGACGCAGAGCAGCTGCTTGCTGTCGAGGTCTTTGCTGGCCAGGATGCGCAGCTCGCAGAGGACGGTGGTGAGGGTCTCCTGGGCCTCGTCGATGATGAGCACGGGGCGGCATCGGCTCGAGGCGATGTGGTCGGCCCATCGGGTCCGCAGGGCTTTGAATCCGGCCCACCGGTTGTGCGAGGCGAGCGGGACCGAAAACAAGTCTCCGAGCTCGCGGTAGAAGTCCATGGTGCGGCTCTGTGGATGCTCGACAGTGCCGACGATGACGTCGGGCAGCGCGCGGAGTCGCTCGGCGAGCAGGCGCAGGGCGATGCTCTTTCCGGTGCCGGGATCTCCGGTGAGCATGGCGAAGCCGCCGTCGGCGATGCCGAGCTCGATGCGGCGTACGAAGCTGTCGACGGCAGGAGTCGTGAAGAGGGCGTCTTGGGGAACGTCCGGGCGAAACGGATTGAACTTCAAACCGTAAAGCGAAAGCAACTTGCTCATGATTCCTCCGGGTCGGTCGCATTGTGTTTGGGCAGATAGGCGGGGGGTAGGCCCGTGGCCGCGTAGTCGGCCATGAGGGCGCGCAGGTGCGGGGCGATTCCGACAGGTCGCGGCGGCTCGACGTCGTCGGCCGTTGCGGCGGCGACGACGCGCCGAACGCGCTCGGCGTTGCGGGCCTTGTCGAGCGGCAGCAGGGTGGCGAGGTGGTCGCCGGAGCGTGGGTCGACCAGCTCGATCGCGGAGAGGTCCCAGCGAGCGACACGAAGCCGGAGCTGCAAGAGGGCGCGGTACGCGGAGGGGACCTCGAAGCGAACGCCCTCGACGGTGACGGTGCCGTCGCTCTGGCGCTGTTTGCGCGTGACCTCGGTGCGGAAGGCGCGACGGAGCGCGTCGGAGCTGGGACTCTCGCGGCCAACGCTGGGCCCGCGCAGATAGCGCGCGAGGGGACTCTCGCGAATCTCGGAGTGTTCCTTGCGCTGGTATTCCTCTTCGACCCACGCCTGGGTGGCCGTGTTGAGCAGGCCGAGCGGCAGCTCGGGCTCGCCCTCGAGCATGGGCAAGAGTCGGCCTTCGATCTGTCCCCAGAACGATTCTTGTTTCCCGTTTTGCTCGGGGGAATACGGCAGCGTCGTGTGATGGACGATGCCGAGCCGCTCGAGGCCTTCGACGGTCTCGGAGGCGATCATGGCCGCGCCGTTGTCGGTGAGGAGAGCGCGAGGCAACCCGCGCTTTTGGAAGGCCTGCGAGAGGGCGTGGATGAGCGACTCCGCCGTCTCGTCGAGATACCACTGCAGGTGGCAGCAGAGTCGCGAGCGGTCGTCGAGGACGCCGAGCAGCTGCGGCTTTTGCCATTGCCCATCGGCGGTCAGGACGGGACGCGAGCCCTGGTGAAAGTCCAAGTGCCAAAGGCCATGCACGTGGGTGACCTCGTACGAGCGTGTCTCGCGCGCTGCGAATGGCTCGCCGTCCGGGCTCTCGCGGTGACGGCGTTTGCGGGCTCGCAAGAGGCCGTGCCCTTTCATGTACCGGCAGACCGTTGCGTAGCCGGGCACGGGCCCGAGGCGCAGATCTTCGCGGGCGAGAGCGACGAGGTTGTCGTGATGGAGCTGGAAGGTCCATCGCGGGTGGTCGCGATGCTGACGCGCGATCGCTTCGAGGAGCGCGGGGCTCAGACTCGGGTGCGTGCCCGCGTGCGAGGGCACCTTTCGCGCGAGCACGGCCAGCGGATCGTCCGCGGCACGCGCGATGTACCACCAGCGCTCGAGGGTCTTGAACGAGAAGCGGATCGACTCGCCGGTGGTCGGGTGTCGCCACGGGCGCGCGGCGAGAGCCGCGATGCGCGCTTTGAGCTCGCCGTCGTCCGCCGGCGCTGCCAGGAGCGGCCCGAGGATCTGAAAACGCAGACGTGCCCATCGCACGCGCGCGCTCGGCGCGTGGTCGTCGTTGGCCATGGCTCTCCGGCGCCGCGGCGAAGGACCGCAGGCGCGCCAGGGAAGCTACGCCGAAGGGAAAAACACGAGCAGCGCCATCTTCTGCGCGGACCGTGTCAGGCCGCGCGGCTACATCGCGTCCCTCAGAAAGCGCGATCCGCCCGGGCAGCTCGTCGTGGTGAT
>DATAZL010000047.1:0-77569 GCA_036272055.1 Polyangiaceae bacterium
AGAGGGGACGAGGTTCTCTCTCGAGAGCTTCGATCGTATTCGCAGCCGGAGGCTCGGTCGAGGGGCTACGCAGCGCACCGGAGCGCGCTGCGGCTCCTGCGGAGCCGCCCTCGACCGAGCCTCCGGCTGCGAATGTCGAGGTGGGTCTCTCGAAAGGAGAATCCCGATGCTTCGTCTCTATCCCGTCATTCTGTCATTCGTTGCGGACATCGCTGAGCTCGTGCCGCGCATTGCACACCACGATCCGGATCTCGCGCGACAGCTGCGCCGTTCGTCGGCGTCCGTAGTTTTGAACACCGCTGAGGGCATGTATGCGCGTGGCCGGTCGCGCACGGCTTGCTACAACATCGCGCTTCGCGAAATGCGCGAGAGCTACGCGGCTCTCGAAGTAGCGGTCCTTTTGCGGTATCTACCGCCGCTTCGAGCGGAGCTCGAGGGCGCATCGCAACACATCCTGGGTACCCTCTACCGGCTGTCCTTTCCGCGGCAGATTGCTCGCTAGACGCCGTGCGAGGCGCCGGAAAATCGCTTCCCGGCGCCTCGCGCTTCATCAGAAGCTGCGGCCGTCTGGAAGCGCGCCTGGCGATTCTTGCCGCGGCTGTAGGCGCCCTCCGCCAGATTCAGAGCACCGAGATCAACGCGCGCTCCATCTGATCTCCGAGCGAAGAAGAACGCGCACGCAGCTTGGGCAGAGACGGAGCAAGCAGCCGAACCAATTCGAGCACGACGGGGTAAATCTCGAGCGTCATGAGGGACTCCTGGCTCCTGCTTTTGCTCCTCACAGGCACCAACCACGCCGCGCACGGCAGGGCCGCCGACGGCGCGTCAAGTGCCGAGCAGCGCGCTCGCGTGGCGCGCTATGACGAGCTCCTCGTCGGTGGGGAGCACTCGAACGATGCAGCGCGACGTGGCGTCACTGATCACAGCTTCGTTCCGCCGGTTCTTTTCGACGTCGAGGGCTAACCCCAGAAAGCCAAGGTCGTCGCATGCACGCGCACGGACTTCTGCGGCGTGCTCGCCGATGCCGCCGGTGAAGACGAGGAGCTCGACGCCCCCGAGGACGGCTGCGAACGAGCCGATGGCTTTGCGCACGGCGTAGCCGAACAGATCGAGGGCGAGGCGGGCGCGGTCGTCGGTCGGTGCGCGCGCAATGAGCGTCTTGACGTCGGAGGCGCCGCCGACGGCGAGGAGCCCGGATTCGTGCTCGACGAGCTTCTCGAGCCGCTCCATCGAGTAACCGCGCTCCCGCGCGAGATAGAGCATCACGCCGGGGTCGAGGTCGCCGCTGCGGGTTCCCATCGGGACGCCCCCGGTCGGCGTGAAGCCCATGGTCGTGTCGACGGAGACGCCGTCCTTCACCGCGACGAGGCTCGAGCCGTTGCCGAGATGCGCGATGACGATGCGCGATGGTCGGTCCTTGCCGAGCGCGGACACGATGTACTCGTACGACAGGCCGTGAAAGCCGTAACGGCGGACGCCGTCGCGGTCGAGAGCCTCGGGGAGCGGCAAGCGGCTCGCGACGGAGGGCATCGTGCGGTGAAACGCGGTGTCGAAGCACGCGACCTGGACGAGGCGGGGCGAGCGCTTTCGCACCGCTTCCATCGCGGCGATGGCGCCGGGCATGTGGAGCGGCGCGATCGGCACGACGGATCGGAGCGCCGCGAGCAGCGCGTCGTCCACGACGGCGGGATCGGTGTGAGCCGGGCCACCGTGCACGACGCGGTGCCCGACGACATCGGGTTTCGGCACGCCCTTCGAGTCGAGGAGCTCGAACGCGACGTCGAGCGCCGCACCTGCATCGGCGAAGTGGCCAGCGCGCTCGACGTGCTCTTCGCCGGCCTTCAACGATGCGCGTCCCTGCGCGGTGCCGACGCCCTCGACGGCGCCGGTGACGACGCGGCGCTCTTCGCCAGCGCCGACCTCGAAGACGGCGAACTTGAGCGACGAGGAGCCGCCGTTCAGGCAGAGGACGGTGCGCTTCGTCTTCATGCGCTCTTCCAGACGAAATTCTGGATCTCCGGCATGTCCTCGAGGTACTCGCGCACGTAGACCCGGTGGCGCTTCAAAGTCTCGTCGCATTCGTCGATGAGAAGCTGGCCGTTCTCGGGCGGCCGCGGGCTACGCCGGACGGCCTCCGCCGCGAGGTGGAACCGGCTCGTCTGGTTCAACACGACCATGTCGAACGGCGTCGTGGTCGTTCCCTCTTCCCGGTAGCCGCGGACGTGGAAGCGCGATGCGTGCGGCCGCCCGTGTAGAACCTGGTGAAGCGCGCCGGCGTACCCGTGAAACGCGAAGACGACCGGAGCGTGCTCGGTGAAGAGCGACGCGAACTTCTCGTCCGGCATTCCGTGAGGATGCTCCTCGGGCGACGCGACCGACATGAGATCGACGACGTTGACGACGCGCACGCGAAACCCCGGCGCTCTCTCGCGCAGGAACGCCGCTGCGGCGAGCGTCTCGAGCGTCGCCACGTCCCCGGCGCACGCGAGCACCACGTCGGGATCGCCGCCGCCGTCGTTCGTCGCGAACTCCCACACCGACGCGCCGCGCGCGCAATGCGCCTTCGCCGCCTCGAGGTCGAGCCACTGGAGCTCGGGTTGCTTGTCGATGATGATGAGGTTCACGTAGTTCTTGCTCTTCAGGCAGTGCTCCGCGACGGAGAGCAGGCAGTTGCCGTCCGGCGGCAGATAGATGCGCGCGACGGTGCCCTTCTTGGAGAGGACCGTGTCCATGAAGCCAGGGCCCTGGTGGCTGAAGCCGTTGTGATCGTTGCGCCAGCACGTCGAGGTGAGGAGGATGTTCAGGGACGGAACCGGAGCGCGCCAGTCGAGCGCGGCCGTCGCCTCGAGCCACTTCGCGTGCTGGGTCGTCATCGAGGCGACGATGAGCGCGAACGCTTCGTACGTCGCGAAGAGACCGTGACGGCCGGTGAGCACGTAGCCCTCGAGCCATCCCTCGCAATCGTGTTCGCTCAGCACCTCCATCACGCGGCCGTACGGTGAGACGTGATCGTCTTCCGCGGTGACGCGTTCCACGAGACATCGCTTCTCGGTCTCGAAGACCGCGCCGAGACGGTTCGAGTTCGTCTCGTCGGGGCAGAAGAGCCGGAACGACGTGGGATTCGCGCGATACACGTCGCGCAGGAGCTCGCCGAGGCAGCGGGTGGACTCGTGCTTCTGGGTACCCGGCGTCGTCACTTTCAGCGCGTAGCGTTCGATGCTCGGCAGCTCGAGCGGGCGCGAGATCTTCCCGCCGTTGGCGTGAGGGCTCGCCCCGAGCCGTCGTTCTCCCGCCGGCGCGAGCGAAGAGAGCTCGGGCCTGAGCGCGCCTTTGTCGTCGAAGAGCTCTTCGGGGCGATAGCTCTTCATCCACGTTTCGAGCATCTTCAGGTGTGCGGGGTTCGTGCGCACCTCGGAGAGCGGCACCTGGTGCGCGCGGAACGTTCCTTCGACGCGGACGCCGTCGACCTCGTGCGGCCCAGTCCAGCCCTTCGGCGTGCGCAGGACGATGACCGGCCAGCGCGGACGCGTCGTGACGCCATCGCTCTTCGCCGTGCGAATGATGCCGTCGATGGTGTCGAGGCATTCGTCGAGCGTCGCAGCGAACGCGTCGTGTACCGTCATCGGATCGTCGCCCCCGACGAAGCGCGGCACGTAACCGTGTCCCTCGAGGAGCCTTCGCACGTCCTCTTCCGACGCACGGCCGAGCACGGTGGGTCCTGAGATCTTGTACCCGTTCAGATGCAGGATCGGCAGCACCGCGCCGTCGCGCACCGGGTTCAGGAAGCTGATGCTCTTCCACGAGCCCTCGAGCGGCCCAGTCTCGGCCTCCCCGTCGCCGACGACGGCGACCACGACGAGGCCGGGGTTGTCGAACGCCGCGCCGAACGCGTGCGTGAGCACGTATCCGAGCTCGCCACCCTCGTGGATCGACCCTGGTGTCGGCGGTCCGACGTGGCTCGGGATCCCGCCCGGCGTGGAGAACTGACGAAACAGAGCCGTCAAACCCGAGACGTCGCGCGACACATGCGGGTAGATCTCCGAGTACGTCCCCTCGAGATACGTATTGGCCACGATGGCAGGTCCGCCGTGTCCAGGTCCGACCAGCAGCAGCATCTGCGCGTCCCGCGCACGGATTGCGCGATTCAGATGCGCGTAGATCAGATTGAGTCCCGGCGACGTTCCCCAGTGTCCGAGGAGCCGGGGCTTGATGTGCTCGGCCCTGAGCGGCTCCCGCAGCAGCGGGTTCTCCTTCAGGTAGATCTGCCCGACGGTCAGGAAGTTCGCTGCACGGAAATACGCATCGAGTCGTGAGCGCTCGTCGCTCGACAAAGTCTCTTGGGGCATCGTGACCTCCGCGCTCCGGCTAGCAAAGAGCGCGCCCGCATGGACGCGCCGCGCCGTAGCCCCACCGTTGTCGTACGAAGGGGGCGTCCGGGCAAGGGACCCCGTCGCGCTCGGCCTACGCGCCGCGCGCGATGACGTTCAGACGTCGCGTGCTCGACTCGGTCTTCGGAAGCGCCGTCACCACCGCGGGTGTCTGCGCCGGCTCGGGAGGCGGAGCCGGCTTGGGGTACTTCGGCGCGAGCTTGCGCCACGTCTTGATGAGCCCCGACTTCCACGCGACGTAACCGGCGGGGCCCTGGATCGTCGAGAAGTCCATGTGCCGCAGGTGATCTTGCGCGCGCTTCGCGAAGTAGGCGATGCGGAGCAGATCGTTCAGCACCGGGTACTCGGGCTGGGGCGTTGCGGTCGCCTGCACGCGCTCGAGGAGCTTGTCGAAGAGCCAGCGCGGCGGCTGCCAGATCGTGACCAGGTAGAGGAGCATGTTCGCCCATTTGGGCGGGATGTTCCTGTAATTGGCGGAGATCGCGTCGAGGTCGATCCCCTGCTCCTTCATCATCCGATCCATCTCGGTGTTCGGGATGACCTTGAGCGAGAAGACGTTCAGCGTGAAGGGACGCGCGAGCTCGTAGAGGAGATTCAGCGTCGCGAGGACGTCTTCACGGGTCTCGATCGGGTTGTCGGTGATGATGTCGTAGGCGGGAGGGATGTGATACTTCGGCGCGAACGGCGCGAGCACCGCCGCCGCCTCGCGGATCTTCTTCGGAGGCGTGGGGCGCTTGTAGAAGTCGAGGATGCGCTCGCTGCCGGTCTGGATGCCCATGCGGATGCGGTTCATCCCGGCCCAGGTGAGGACCTCGAGCTTCTCTTTCTTCACGTAGTTCGGGATGACGCCGTACACGGCGAAGGGGAGGTTCACGTCGCGGTGCCAGAGCTCGGCGAAGTGCACCAGATCCTTGTAAGGGATCGCCATGAAGCTATCGTCGTGGAAGCTCACCTGTGACAGGTGCGGGTGCTTCTCGAGCGCGCTCTTGATCTCGTCGACGCAGTACTTCGCGCTCGGGTGACGGAGCTTCTTGTACGCGCGGTCGTTCGCGATGAACTTCGTGTTGCCGCAGTACGTGCAGTGGAGCGGGCATCCGATCGACCAGATCGCGTTGTAGCCGAGCCCGTTCGTCTGCAGATAGTCGACGACCTTCGCGGGGACGAAGCCGTTGCCCTTCTTGTAGATCCACTCGCGCTCGCCGTACTTCGGGAACGGTAGCGTCTCCATCTCCGCGCCAGACATGAGCGGCAGGAAGGGGTTCTGGGTCACCTTGCCGTTCGGCTGCCTGAACCAGAAATTCTTGATGTGCGAGAAGTCCTTGCCCGTCTTCAGGCAGTCGAGGAGCTCCTCGAACGCGAACTCACCCTCGCCGGTGCAGATCGCGTCCACGTCGGCGAGGATCGCGTCCTCGGGGTGGATGATGGGATGGATGCCGCCCCACACCTGGTACGTCTTCTTCGAGAGCTGACGAACGCGCTTCGCGATCGCGCGCGTCATCTCGGAATAGCCGGTCATGCTCGAGTACCCGACGACGTCGGCGTCGGCGAGGCCACGCGCCACCTCGTCGATCGCGCTGTCGTCGAACTCCGCCGCGCCGCCGAGGCTACCGCGCACGAACTTCAATCCACCGAAGTGGTTCGTCGAGACGAAGTAAGAGCGGGTGTCGGGGTTGAGACGCTCGGTGAACGCGGCGATCTTCCGGAAGCCGCAGGACATGATCCCGTCTTCCAGACACACCATTCGGATCTTCATGCGATGAGGCTTTCGGTTCCCAAGAAAGGTCCGGAGTCGCCGCGCGCAGCGAGGAGCTCGCGGCGCCAGGGGGGCCCGGATTCATAGCATCGGTCAGCGGGTCCGGGCGCGTTCACGCATTTGACGCGCTGCGCCGCCACATGGCTACCAGGCAGATGCCGGCCAACCCCACACAGGTCAGGAGCAGACCGAGCCGGAACGACGCCGGACGGTACTCGAAGGTCACCTGGTGACGACCCTGGTCGAGCTCGACGCCGCGCAGCACGTAGTCCGCCGTCATCCAGGGCGTGGCGTGTCCGTCGACGGTCGCCTCCCAGCCGGGATAGGCCGACTCCGACGCGACGAAGATCCCGGGGCGTGACAGCTCGACGTCCCAGGTCGCCTTGGTGCTGGACGTGCGGTGCATCGCGAGAGGAGGCGTCGCGCGCGGCGTCTCGGCGGACGGTGACGGATAGTCGAGCTTCGTCGGTTCCTCGAGCACGACCTCGCGGTGCGGATCGAAGTGCGCGCCCACCGTGTACTCGAGTGCCTTCCGCGCCGTCGGGACCTTCCGCACGGCGTAGTTCACCCAGGCGCTCCCCATGCGCATCGGGTTCACCATGAACGAGTCCGTCTCCGAGCGCGCGGCCTCGACGAAGCCGCGCGAACGAAGCTGCTCGACGGCCGCGGGCGGCGCCACGACGAGCTCGACATTCATCGCGTCGAGGTAACCCTTCGCGCGACGGACGGCGTCCCAGTCGATGCGGCCGAAGAGCGAGATGTAACCGAGCTCTGCCACGACGTTGCGATGCCGAGACGGCAAGAAGCTCTGCTCGACGCCGAGCGGGCTCGGCACCCGGTCGGTCACCTCGTAGCCGTAGAGCACGTCGTCGGGCGACAGCGCACGCCCGGTGAGCGGGTGATTGTCGGCCTCGAAGCGCGCTGCCCGGCCCGTCTCGGTCGGAGGGCGGAAGAGCGACGGGCGCGCGCCGAACGGAAACGCGAAGAACTGCGCGAACACGGTGAGGCTCGCGGCCGCCATCCACGCCGCGGCGGGGATCGTCATTCGACGCGCGAGGAGCGCGAGTGCCGCGAGGCTCGAGACGCCCACGACGCCGGCCATCGCCGCCGAGCCGTTCTGCACGCTGAGCGACAGGCCCTTCGTGAGCGCGCTCGGCGCGCCGTGCGTGGCCCAGCTCCAGCCGACGACGTAGAAGGCGGCGAACAGCGCGGCGCTCGCGACGAGCCCGATGACGCGCCGTCGCGAAGCGCGGCTATTTTCCGCGGGCGCGACGATCCCGTCGGCGCCGAGCGCGGCGAGCCACGCGAAGTAAAACGTCACCAGGTATACCCAGACCAGCGGAAACCGGATGAAGCTGAACCCCGGGACGAGTCGCAGGATCTTCCATCCGCCGTTGCCGATGAGCAGCGCGAAGAAGAAGCCGATTGCCGCCGGCAAGCTACGCCGCGCGAAGAGCCCGACGAGCATGAAGCCGATGAGCCCCGGCACCATGTGCACGAGCGCGCCGGTACCGACCTCCGCCGGGAACGCGAACGTCCCTGTCGGCGCCATGTGCTCCCTGTTCGAGAGACGTCCGAGCTCACCGAGCGGCACGAGCTGTACCGCGGCGCCGAGTACGCCGAGGATGAACGCCGCGCCGATCTTCGGAAGCGTCTTCCACGGCGGTTCCGTCCATCGTCCGGAGCGCCAGCACACGAGCGCGTGGACGGTGAGGAGCACCGCCTCGTCCATCGCGAACTCCGGATAGCCGCACGTGATCTGCAAGGTGACGACGAGCGCGAGCGCGACGAACGCGCGCCGGTTTCCGAGCCCAGCGCGCTCCGCGAACGCGAACACCCACGGTACCCACGCCATGTGCCCGATGCGCGGCGGGTGATAATTCGACGACAGCACCGGCACCGAGAAGATCCACATCGCGACGCCGACGAACGCCGCGACGTGGTTGAGCTTCTCCGTGCGGAGGAAATAGAACATCGCCCACGCCGCGAGGACGTAGTGAAAGACGAGATACGTCCAGTGCGCCGTCACGCGCGGCAGCAGACCGAAGAACAGGATCGTCGGCGGGTAAAACACCGACGGCTGTCCGGTCGCGAGAAACGGAAGCCCGCCGAACTCGTACGGGTTCCAGAGCGGGAGCTCTCCGTGAAGGAGCGAGTGCGCGCCGAACCAGAATCGCGGAAGAAAATAACTCTCGAGATCGAAGCTCGACCACAGACTCGGCCGCCCGAGGTCCACGAGCTCCGCGCGGATGAAGACCAGGAAGTAGGCCGCGAGCAGCCCCAGAAAGAAGAGCGCGGGCAGGAGGGCGGCGGGCTTTCGGCGCATCCGGAGGCCGGGACGGTATCTCAGCCCAGGCCCTACCCACGTCGGATCAGGAGGACGGGCTTCCTGGGAGTTCTCCCAGGGCGGAAAATTCCGTCGGCGGCACGATCTGGACGGCTTTTCCCGGCTCCAGAAACCCTCAATCTCCATGTTTTTTAATCTGGAACGGTAGGGCCGGCCCGGAGCCCGACGTCCAAGCGTGTTCTCGTAGCCTGCATGCGCTTCCCGATCGCCCTCACGCTCCTGCTGTCGATCGTCACCTCCGCGCCGTCGAGTCGCGCCGAGGCGGTGTCGCTGATGGACACCGTGCGGCTCGCGCTCGCGCGGAACGAGCGCAGCAAGATCGCGGCGCTCCAGGTCGTCACGGCAGAGGCGAACGTGCACCGCGCGCGCGCCGGCTTTCTTCCGACCGTCTCGCTCGGTGCGTCCGAGGCACTCAGACCCATCGACGCCGCGAACGACAAGAAGTGGACGGCCGCCAACGGCACTCTCACGCTGAATCAACCGATCGTCAGCGTGACGACGTTCCCGCTCTACGCGAGCGCCAAGCACAGCTACGAGGCCACGCGATACAACGAGATCGATCAGCGCCGGCAGCTCGCTTCCGACGCGGCGCGCTCGTTCTTCGCGGTCGTCACCCAGCAGCGCATCCTCATCGCGGCGAAGAGCCGCCTCGACCGCGCCGATGCGACGTTCAAGGACACCCAGGCGCGCGCGCAGGCCGGCCTCGTCAGCTCGAACGACGTGACCCGCTCCGCCGTGGACCGCGCGTCGGCGACGCAGAGCCTCGCCACCGCGCAGAGCGCGCTCGAGCGCTCGCGCCTCGACCTCGGTTACATGCTGGACCTCGAGATCGGCGCCGACCTCGACTCACCCGACGCCACTCTCGCGCCGTTCGCGCTCGACGTCGGGACGCTCCTGAAGATCGCCGTCTCCCAGAGGCCGGATCTCCTCGCCGCGGTCCGCTCGACGATGGCCGCGTCGGCGTCCGCAGACGAACCGGGCCTGCGCCTCGTGCCGACCGTGAACGCCTCGGCTCAGGGTCGCGTCTCGGATCAGCAGATCGCGCAGAATCGCTACATCGATTCCACCGTCACGTTCAACCTGAACTGGGCGATCTGGGACGCCGGCGTGCGCGACGCCGACTACGACTCGCGCCATGCCGCGCTGTCCACCGCGCAGCTCCAGCAGCGCGCGCTGGTCCGCCGCGTCCAGGCCGACGTCCGGTCGGCCGTGTCGGAGCTCGTGGCCGCGCGCGCCGCCCTCGACGCCGCGAAAGATGGGCTCGATCAGTCCGAAAAGAGCGTCGAGGAGACGAACGTTCTCTACAAGCAGGGCCTCGCGAAGGCGATCGAGCTCGTCGATTCCAATGCGTCGCGGTTCGACGCGGAGGTTACCCTGGCCGCAGCGCAGCTCGACGTGCGACGCTCGGAGCTCGACCTGCGCGACGCCCTAGGACTCTTTCCCGTGGATGGAGTGAAGTGAATCCCAAAGGCCTGAGGCTCTTCCTCGTATTTGTCGCGATCACGTCGCTCCCCGCCTGCGGGAAGAAGGCGGAACCGACGGCCATCTCGAAGCGCGGCTTGAAGCCCGTCGCGTTCCCGGTGGAAACGCTCAAGGTCGATGCCAAGCCGCACGAGCTTCTCGTCACCGCGCCGGGATACGTGGACGCCTTCGAGCACGTCCAGGTCACGGCCCGCGTCGCCGGCGTGGTCGACAAGGTGACGTTCACCGAGGGCCAGGAGGTGAAGCAGGGTGCGTCCCTCGCGCTCATCGACAGCCGTCGCTACGCACTCGCCGTGAGCTCGGCCCGCGCCGCCCTCGAGAAGGCAAAGGCCACCTCCGCCGACTCGGAGACGAGCCTGAAGCGTCGTCAGGACGCCGTCGCGACGAACCCCGGCCTCATCCCCGGTGAAGAGATGGCGACGTACGAGACGCATCTCCAGACCGCCAACGCCGACGTGAACTCCGCGAACGAGGCCCTGAAGCTCGCACAGCTCAACATGGACGATTCCACGGTGAAGGCCGCCAGTGGCGGCATCATCCAGACGCGCACCGTCCAGACCGGGCAGTACGTCAACGCCGGTACCGTCATCGCGACGCTCCTTCGCAGCGACCCGATGCTCCTCCGCTTCAACGTGACCACGGCGGAGGCGCCGCGCCTCAAGGTCGGCATGGACGCGCCCTTCACGCTGAAGGAGAGCCACGACACGTACACCGCGAAGATCACGCTCGTCGGCGGCGCCGCAGATCCGGACTCGCGCCTCGTGCCGATCACCGGTGAGGTCGTGGCCGATCACAAGTTCTGGCTCCGTCCCGGCACGTTCGCCGAGGTGCACATCGTCCTGACGTCGCAGCGTCAGTACCCGATGATCCCCGAGATGTCGGCGCGTCCGAGCGACCGCGGCTTTCTCGCCTACGTCGTGAACGGCGACACCGTGAGCGAGCGCAAGCTCGAGCTCGGCCTTCACACGACCGACGGCTTCGTCGAGGCGAAGTCCGGCGTGAACGCCGGTGACCTCATCGTGACGAAGGGTATCGAGGCGCTGTCCGACGGCGCGAAGGTGCGCCTCGGTGGCGTGCCGAACACCGGCGGCGCGCCGGCCGGGTCCGCATCGGCGGCGTGGGGCGCGGCGGCACCCGCCGGCTCGGGCGCGCACGACGGCACGAAGCACCGCAAGCCGGGCGCGGCAGCGAGCGGCACGCCGCCGAGCGGCGCGGCCTCGGTGGCGTCGCCGTGAACTTCACCGAAGTCTGTATCCGCCGTCCGGTCCTCGCCTGGATGCTCATGGCGGCGACGATCCTGTTCGGGATCGTGTCCGCGCTGCGCATCGGCGTGAGTCAGATGCCCGACGTCGATTCCCCGAACGTCACCGTGAGCCTCGGCTGGCCGGGCGCCGCGCCGGAAGAGATCGAGCACGGCCTCGTCGAGCCGCTCGAGGAGTCGCTCGCGCAGGTCGAAGGGATCCAGCGCATCGAGGCGAAGGCGAGCCTCGGGAGCGCGCGTCTCACCGCGATCTTCGACCTGAGCCGGAACATCGATCTGGCGCTCCAGGACGTGCAGGCGAAGGTCGCGCAGGCCCAGCGCTCGCTGCCGAAGGACGTCCAGCAGCCGACCGTCTCGAAGAGTAACCCCGACGACTCGCCGCTCCTCACCGTCGGCGTGCGCGGGCCGTTCTCGCGTCAGATGCTCGCCGACGTCGCGCGCTACCAGGTGCAGCAGAAGCTACAGACGCTGGCGGGCGTCGGCCAGATCACGACGAGCGGTTACGTCGATCGACAGATCCGTCTCTGGGTCGACGCGCAGAAGCTCGTCGAGCGTGGCGTCACCGTCTCGGACATCACCGGCGCGCTCGCGAAGCAGCACGTCGTCGTGCCGGGCGGCCAGCTCCAGACCCCGGGGCGCGACGTCACCGTCCAGGTGATGGGCGAGGCCCCGGATCTCGACACGCTGAAGCACATCGTCGTCAGCGAGAAGGCGGACGCGCCGATCTACCTCCAGGACGTCGCCCTCGTCGAGGACGGCTTCGCCGATATCCGCACCATCGCGCGCATCGACGGCGAGCCGCTCCAGGCGCTCAGCGTCCTGAAGCAGCGCGGCGCGAACGCGGTCTCCGTCGCGACGCTCGTGAAGGCCGCCGTCGAGGAGGTCAAGACGACGCTCCCCGCCGGCATGGAGGTCGACGTCCTCTACGACGCGACGACGTTCATCAAGGAGTCCGTCCACGAGATCGAGACGGAGCTCGTGCTCGCCGTCTTCCTGACGTCGCTCGTCTGCTATCTGTTCCTCGGGTCGTTCTCCGCGACGATCAACGTGCTCCTCGCGATCCCGATGTCGCTCATGGGCACCATCGCCGTCATCTGGGCGGTAGGGTTCACGCTGAACACGTTCACCCTGCTCGGGCTGTCGCTCGCCATCGGCCTCGTCGTCGACGACGCGGTCATGGTCATGGAGAACATTTACCGGCACGGCGAGATGGGGAAGGACGGCTTCACCGCTGCCCGCGAGGGCACTGGGGAGATCACCTTCGCGGCGCTCGCGGCCACCGCGGCCGTCATCGCCATCTTCATGCCGGTCGTGTTCATGTCCGGCGTCGTCGGGAAGTACTTCTTCCAGTTCGGCGTCACCCTGTCCGTCGCGGTGGCGATCTCTTACGTCGAGGCCGTCACTCTCGCGCCGGCCCGCTGCGCGCGCCTGCTGTCACACGGCCACGCCTCCGAGACGAAGCTGTCGCGCGCCGTCGATCGAGCGTTCAAGCGGCTCTCCGCGTGGTACGGCCGCGTGCTCGCCACGGCGCTCCGGCATCCGTGGAAGGTGCTCGCGGTCTCGACGGTCATCATGTGCGCGTCCTTCGGCGTGGGCATGCTCCTGCCGAGCGAGTTCACGCCGGCGCAGGATCAGTCGAACTTCGGCGTTCGCATCACCGCGCCGCTCGGCAGCGACGTCGACGAGGCCGACGACTACGCGAAGAAGGTCGAGAAGGTGCTCGACCAGCGCTCCGAGGTCGCGAGCGTCATCTCCAACGTGAGCCCCGGTTCGGCGAGCCTCACCGTGAACATGGTGCCGCCGAGCGAGCGCACCATGACGCAGCAGGAGTTCGCCGCGGATCTGCGCAAGAAGCTCCAGTTTGCCGGCGCGCGCATCTCCATCTCCGACCCGTCGCAGCAGGGCATCGGCTCGTCGAAGGGCTCGCCGATCCAGGTCTCGGTGCGAGGCCCGGACTGGACGACGCTGGTCCAGCAAGCGCTCCGCGTCCGTGACGAGCTCGCGGCGAGCGGCGTGGCGACCGACGTCGACACCGATTACCAGGTCGGCCTGCCCGAGGTGCTCATCACGCCGGACCGCGCGCGCACGGCGGACCTCGGCGTGAGCATCCAGGACCTCGCCACGACGATCAACGCCCTCGTCGGCGGCACGACGGTCGGCAAATATTCGTCGAGCGGGCGCCGTCTCGACGTCAATCTACGCATGCTCCTCGGAGAACGGCTCCGTCAGGAGGACATCGGGCAGATCTACGTGCGCAGCGGCACCGGCAAGATGGTCCCCATCTCGTCGATGACCGACGTCACGCAGCAACCGGTGCTCCAGGCGATCAACCACATCGATCGCGAGCGCGCGATCACCGTGACCGGCAACGTCGCGCCCGGCCACTCGCAGAACGAGGCGCTGACCTTCGTCCAGAGCCGTGCGGCGGAGTTCCCGATCGGTTATCACGCGATCCTCGGTGGCCAGAGCAGCGATTTTCAGGACTCGATCAAGAGCCTCCTCTTCGCGCTCATGTTCGGCATCGCCGTCGCGTACATGGTGCTCGCCGCGCAGTTCGATTCGTTCATGCATCCGGTGACGGTGCTCACGGTGCTGCCGCTCTCGGTCGCCGGCGCGTTCCTCGGCCTGTTCGTCGGCCAGAAGTCGCTGAGCATCTACAGCATGATCGGCATCTTGCTCCTCATGGGTATCACCAAGAAGAACTCGATCATCCTGGTCGACTACGCCAACTCCGCCGCCGAGCGCGGCCTGAGCGCGATGGACGCGATGCTCGAGGCGGGTCCCACGCGGCTCCGTCCAATTCTCATGACGACGGTCGCGACGATGATGGCCGCCGTCCCGTCGGCCCTCGGTCTCGGCGCGGGCGCCGAGACACGTGGCCCCATGGCGATCGCCGTCCTCGGCGGCCTGACCCTCTCGACGGCGCTGAGCCTGCTCGTCGTGCCCTCCTTCTACGTCATCGCGTCACGCCTCCGCGAGCGTCTCTTCCACAAGAAAGCCCACGTCGCCGCCACGCCGACGCAGGCCCACGGCTGACGTCGCGCCGTCGCGAGTGCGCAGGTCGTCGCGGACGCATCGCGCCTCAGCGATGGATCGTCGGAAGGACGTCGATCGGAGCGGGCTCCGTCTTCACCGACGCGGCCTGACCGCGCAGGGGCGCCAGCACCGCATACGCGATGACGATCATGGCGAGCATGAGGGCGCTCGTGACGAGAAACGTCAGGGTCGGGGGCTGCTTCGCGGTGCTCCACTCGTCGGCGTAGAACTTCCCGCCGCTCCGCTCGCGGAGCTTCTTCTGTACGCCGGCGAGGACGTCGACCGTCGCGGGCTCCTCGCGGAGCGCGCCGCGGAGCAGGTTCCGCACGTCGGCGTCGCCGTCCGGATCGGACAGCCGCGGGAGCGAATCGCGGTCTTCGGTCATCGAATCTTCTCTCCGAGCAGTCGTTCCACCTTCTCTTTGAGCGTCGATCGGGCTCTGTGCAAGCGGCTCTTCACCGTTCCCTCGGCGAGACCGGTGATTTCCCCGATCTCGTCGTAAGAAAGATCCTCGACGTCGCGGAGCACTAGCACCTCGCGGAAATCCGCGTCGAGCTCGAGGATGCAGCGCCGTACGATCGACTCCACCTGATACCCCTGCACCATCTGATCCGGCCCGGACACGTCGGAGAGGGTCACGCCCTTCGCCTCGGCCAGTGGCGCGCGCTCGGCGAGCGCGTCGAGCTCGTCTTCTGCACCGGCGTGGCGTCGCGAGAGGTACTTGCCGCGGTTCTTGCAGAGATTGACGGCGACCCGATAGACCCAGGTTCCGAGCTTCGCGTCGCCGCGGAACTGGTGCACCGACTTGAAGACCTGGACGAACACTTCCTGTGCCATGTCCTCGGCTTCTTCCTTGCGGCCGAGCATGCGCAGCATGAGCCGGTACACGCGGTCGCCGTAGAGCTCGACCAGCTCGTTGAACGCCCGCTCGTCACGCGCGACGAGTCGGTCGATGAATCGCTGCTCGTCGGGATCGGGTTCGGACACGTGTTACCGACGCAAGCAAGGTAACCCGGAAACGCGCCGGGGTGACTCTTTCGACACCGCTCCGCGCCCGAGGTTCCGTCCCGCCGACCCGGCGGACGAAACGACGCAAAGCGCCGCGTTTCGGCCTATCTCACCCCAGCATACGTTTACGTAGCTCGACCCGTTCGAGATACGTCTTTCGCACGAGCTCCATGTCCCGGATGAAGTGCTCGACCTGGTTCGGGAGCAATGCCTGCGGGCCGTCGCAGAGCGCCTCGGCGGGGTTCGGGTGCATATCGGCGAGGACGGCGTTCGCGCCGGCGATCACGCCTTGCGCCGCGACCTGGTGAATGTCCTCGAGCCCGTCGGGGCCGACGAAGCGCTTGCCGACGGAGTGCGACGGATCGACGCACACCGGGAGCCGCGTCAGGCGCCGCACGACGGGCACGTGACTGAAGTCGACGAAGTTCCGGTGCGGATCGCCGAGGTTCGTCTTCATCCCTCGGAGACAGAAGACGATGCGGTGATTGCCGCTCGACGCGATGTACTCGCAGGCGTTGAGCGACTCGTCGAGAGTGATGCCCATGCCGCGCTTGTAGAGCACCGGCAAGCGTCCCTGCTGTCCGACGGCCTTGAGCAGCTCGAAATTCTGTGCGTTGCGAGTGCCGATCTGCAGCATCACGCCCGTCGCGTTGCCGCTCGCCTCCAGCGCTTCGAGGATCTCCACGACGTGGGACTCGTGCGTCACCTCCATCGCGATGACGCGGATGCCGTACTTGCCGGCGAGCTCGAAGACGTACGGCAAGCACGCCTTGCCGTACCCCTGAAAGTCGTAGGGGCTCGTGCGCGGCTTGTACGCGCCGGCGCGCGTCGTCGTGATGCCGAGCTCCTTCAAGACGCGGAACGTGCCGTCGACACTCTCGCGGCTGTCGACCGCGCAGAGTCCCGGCATCAGGTGGAACGTGTCCTGACCGAACTGCACGCCGTTGTAGATGAAGCCGACCTCGACGGCCTCGCCCTCGTGACGACCGATCGCACGGTACTTCGCGCGCACGCGGATCACGCGCTCCACGCCGGTCATCTCCTCGAACGGCTCCTTCGGAACCGTCGCGGTCGAACCGAGCAGGTACACCTCGGTCAGGCTGCGCGTCGCGCCTTCGATCGTGCGCACCTGCGTGTCCACTCCCGGGTACCTGCTCGCGGCACGCACGACCTCGGCGACGGCGTCGGAACCCGGCGTCACATCGCCTCGCATCACGATGATCATGGGCCGAACGGTAGCACCGCCGTCCGACCTTTCGCGGTCGGCACACGCTTCCGGTGTATCGGGTTGCTCACGAAACGCCGCCGAATTCCGGTGTCCGATGGATTCGTCCGAACCGCCGTTTCGGTTCCGGGCCTGCGGGACGAATCGTTGATCGTCCGTATACGGTTGCTGTCACCGAGCGAAAGCCAGGGTACCGTGATGGTCAGATGGCGGTGTACGAAGCTTCGCGCCGGAACCCGACGGTCGTCGACCGCGGGTTTCAGCTTGCGTACGTGTGCGCGTATCGACTGATGCGCACTTACTGGAAGGTGAGCCACCCGAACACGCACGGCGCGCTCGTCACCCTGTGGAACAACGGGGAAGTCCTGCTCGTGCGCAACTCGTACGTGCCGTACTACAGCGCGCCCGGTGGCTACGTGCGCACCGGCGAAGCAAGCCGCGACGCCGCGATCCGCGAGCTCAGGGAAGAGATCGGCGTCATTGCCAATCCCGACCAGCTCTCCCTCGTCTACGACGGGGTCAAGGACTGGGAAGGCAAGAAAGACCACGTCGAGATCTTCACGCTCGACGTCGCCGACCGCCCGCGCATCGACGTCGACAACCGTGAAGTCATCGAAGCATCGTGGTTCACCAAAGAGCGCGCCTTCGCGCTGAACCTCTTCCCCCCGCTACGCGAAGCCATAGCCGCCCGCGGCTAACCGAGCTGGGCGCGCGGCTCGCGTCGGCACGCCCGCCCGTTTCACGTACCCACTTCCACGGAAAAGTTTGCGATGTACCTCGTAGGTACATCGAAATTCTTGCGAGCGAAGGCCGCTAAATCGGCAGAGCGACGACGGCACGACGAACGACGGAACGGGTGCGGCGCCGTCACCGGCGCGATCCTCAGGGAACCCAGCGGGCGAGGATGCAGGTGATGTTGTCGGGGCCGCCGCCCTCGTTGGCCGCTTCGATGAGACGGCGAGTGGCGGTGGGAAGATCGGCTGAGTTGTGGACGATGTCGAGCATGCGGTCGTCGGTGACCGGACCGCTCAGGCCGTCGGAGCAGAGCAGGATCGTGTCGCGGGCCATCGGCGCGTCGTAGCGCGTGTCGACCTTGACGGTGTCCTTCATCCCGAGGGCGCGCACGATGACGTTCTTGTGCGGGAAGTTCTCGATCTCCTCGGGGGAGAGCTTCTTCATCTTCTTGTAGTCGTTGAGCAGCGAGTGATCCTCGGTGAGCTGCTCGATCTTGCCCTCGCGGATCCGGTAGGCGCGGCTGTCACCGACGTGCGCGACGTAGATGCCGTCCTCGACCGCGAAGAGGGCACAGAGCGTGGTGCCCATGCCGCGCTGCTTCGCGTTCTTCTGCGCGGTCTCGTAGATCCTGAGGTTCGAGAGCTTCACGCCCGTGATCAGGCGGTTCTCCTCGTAACCCTTGGAGCGGTCCATCTTGTACGGCCAGGTCCGCTCGGGATCTTCAGACGTGGCGGCGAAGAACTCCTTCATCGTGTCGATGGCCATCTTCGATGCCACCTCACCCGATGCGTGTCCGCCCATCCCGTCCGCGACGATGTAGAGGCCGAACTCCGAGAAAATCGCGAAGTTATCCTCGTTGTGGGACCTTTTCCGTCCCACGTCGGTCTGACCGGCTACCTCTATCCTGAGCGGCTGGTGCATGACCTCGGTCGCGGGCTCAAAAACCAAGGTACCTGGGCACGTTCACAGGTGTCAATTCGCTCGACGCTAAAAATCCGGTTGAGTCCGCGGTTTTTGCGAAATTTTCCGACGCGGTTCCATCTTCTGGGCTTATCTCGGTGCGGCTTATAGAACCGCGGAGGGGATCCCGGCCCGATCCGGCCCGGCTCATGGCGCCCGCAGGGTCCGGAGCCCGCCGGCCCCGGCCACCAGAACGACGTTCGCACGGCGCACGAAGAGACCGCTCTCGACGACCCCGGGGAGGAGCCCGAGCCGCGTCTCGAGCGCGCCGGGATCGTCGAGGACGCCGGCGGCGAGGTCGTAGATGTAGTTCCCGGAGTCGGTCCTCCACGGCGCGCCGTCCTTGAGACGAAGCGTCACCGGGCCGAGCTCCCCGAGTCGCTCTGCGGTGGCGAGTCGTCCGAAGGCGAGCACCTCGACCGGCACCTTCCATCGCTCGCCGAGGCGACGGCTGAGCTTCGACTCGTCGACGACGATGACGTTCGTCTTGGCGGCGCGGTTCACGATCTTCTCGCGCGTGTGCGCGCCGCCGCCGCCCTTGATGAGATCGAGTCGCTCACTGACCTCGTCGGCCCCGTCGACGCAGACGTCGATCGGCCACGGCCCTTCGTCCCCGAGGAGCGGGATGCCGAGCCGTTCGGCTTGCTTGCGGCTCGCGTCGCTGGTCGGCACGCCGACGAGCTTGCGGCCCGCGCGCACGAGCTCCGCGACGCCGTCGATGAAGAGCGTCGCGGTCGAACCGGTGCCGAGCCCGACGACGCCGTGTTCGGGGAGCAGCTCGAGGGCGGCGCGTGCGACGCTTCGCTTCGCTTCGGCGGGGTCCATGGACCCCCGGTTTAACCCGAGTTGCCGGGCGCTTTCAAAGCAGTTCGCGCGTCCGCGTCTTTCGGCATCAGATAGAAGAAATCGCGCCGGTTCGGCTCGCGGATGTACTCGTCTTCGCTGAACTCGAACCCGTCGGCGAGGGGGATCGCGAGCCGCTTCGTCTCGCCGTCGCCGGCCTTGTGCTTCTCGTAGGTGACGAACTTCGGGTACGAGAAGTTCACGTCGAGCTGGGCGACCGTCACCGCGCCGGCGTGGTGCATCCCGTCGGCGATGACGCGCGCGGTCGTGTTGTTGCTGATGCTCACGAAGAGCACGTTGCCGGTGCGGTCGATGCCGATGGCGGAGCGACGGATCACGGTCTCGCCGTCGAGCGTCGCGCCCCATTTTTTGGCGAGATTCGGATCCGCGAGACGCCAGTGGAGCTGGTCGTCCTCGTACATGCACACCGGCGTCTCGCGCCAGAAGACCATGTGCGAGACATTGCCGGCGAGCTTCTCCCAGCTCGCGACCCGCATCGTGTCGTCGTCGTAGGCGGCGATCGCGCACGCCATGGGCTTCGGCTTCACGAAGGTCATGCCGTCGACGAACATTCCGTACTGGCCGTGCTCGGTCTTGAAGCCGCCATTGAACGCGGCGAGGACGCGATCACGGTGCTCGAGCGGCACGACGCCGGGACGCGGCACGCCGACTGCGGCGTCCTCGGTCGCGGCGGGTTCCTTCGTGCCGGGCATCATGTGGACGCGCACCCGGCGCAGATCGATGGCGACGACGAAGACCTCCGCCCAGGACCGGTTCTTGTCCGGGTGCATGAGCGTCTTCATCATCATGACGGGGTCGTCGGGGCGATCGGCGCTCGTCATCGGGAGCCATTCGCCGTCACCCGGCGCGGACCACTCGCGGTGCACGGGCCCGACCTTCGGGAGCGCGAATGGCGGAAGCTCCGGTTCGGCGGCGACCGCGGAAGCGACGACCGCAGAGACGGCGACGGCGGGCGCGACGGGCTTCGGCGCCGGTCCGGCCGTGGCCGCGGGCACCGTCCAGTACGCGCGCGGCTTCTCACCCTTCCGCCAGACGCGATTGACGCGATCCTGGATGCGGTACGAGAAGTCCTCGAGGCTCGCCACGGCGTCGACGCCCACCACGGAGCGCAGGCCGTCGGCGACGTACGGCCCGAGCCACTCGACTCGGTTCACCGCGATCCAGAGCCCTGCGACGCCGACCACGGCAAAAAGAAAGACGGAGAGCGCCACAGCCCGCAGGCGGCGCCGACGGCGCACCCGCGAGCCGCGCTGACGCTGGGGCGACGCGACCATACGTTTTTCAGCCTAGCCGAAGGTCGTCGAGCGGGCCCATTTGCCGGCAAAGGTCGCCGGCCGATCGCCGGCAAATCCGGGCGGACGTGGGCTAAGAAGGGGGTTCGCATGGGCTTCGAGCGATTCCCGAGCCGTCTCGGCGCCCTTTTTCTTTTTTGCTGGCTCGTCGCGGTGCCGGCGCGGCTCGCATTCGCGGAACCGTCGGTGGCGAGCGCCGATGCGCTGCCCGACCTCGGCAAGGCGCCGTCCCTCGACGGTCTGATCGGCGAGAAACTTGCCCGGATCGACGTGATCGTGCTCGGCAGCCGCTGGGTGAAGCCGGTCACGTTACGGCGCGTTCAGGTCGGCGTGCCGTTCTCCGGCGACCAGGCGCGGCTCGCGCTGACCGAGCTGCTCGACTCGGGCCGCTACGCCGACGCGCGGGCCGACGCCGTGCGCGAGGGAGCCGGCGTCGTGCTCCGGCTCTTCGTCACGCCGCGGCGGATCATCACCGGCGTGAAGGTGACGGGCGGCAACCTCTCCGACGACGACGTGCTCCGCGCCGGCGGCGTGGACGTCAACGACTCGGTGACCGCGCAGAGCCTCGCGAGAAGCGCCGAGCGTGTGCGCGCCCTTTACCTCGCCCGCGGTTTTCCGCACGCCACCGTCGATGCCGAGCCCATCGACACCGACGACGAGATGCGCGTCACGGTGACCTATCACGTGAGCTCCGGCGCGCCCCGCATCATCGGCAAGGCGTCGTTCGTCGTGTACCCGCCGCCGACCGAGCACATGCGCGAGATCCTCGACGGCTACGCCGTGTCGGAGGGCGATCGCGCCGACGACGAGGCGCTCACGCAGGCCGACCGCGACACCCAGGACGCGCTCCGGAAAGCGGGCTGGCACGCCGCGGAGATCCATCACCGTCTCGACGGCGCCGACGTCGCGAAGCTCACCATCGACGTCCAGGCGGGCCCCGACGTCGTGATGCGCTTCGAGGGAAACCACCGCTTCGACGACGCCGAGCTCACCGACGCCCTGGAGCTCGACGAGAGCGACGATCGCGCGCCGGTCACGCTCGCGTCGAAGCTCGAGAAATATTACGTCGAGCGCGGCTATCTCGACGCACGCGTGCGCCCCGAGCTCCGCGGCGGACCGAACGACCCCGAGAACGTCCTCGTCTTCCGCGTGAACGAGAACGAGATAGTCCGGGTCGTCTCGCGCGAGTATCCGTGCCTGAACGGCGGACGGCTCGCCGGCGAGGTCGGTCAGGAGATCGACAGCTTTCTCTCCGAAGCACTCCCGGGAACGAGCATCGTCGGGACCGTCGATCCGGCGACCATCGACTCCGCCCTCGACCCCCAGAACCAGACCGGCGCGCGCGTGGTGCCCGTCGAGGTGAATCCGTGGCGGACCTACGTCCCGGACGTCTACGAGAAGGCGACGCGGCACCTCCAGGAGCTCTATCGCTCGGAGGGCTATCTCTCTGCGGTCGTCGGACCCGTCGATCTCATCCGTCGCGTCTGCGACCGCCACTCGCCGGCTGGAAAATGCATCCCGGTGGGCCCGCGTATCCGGCCCGAGACGCACTGTCCGGTCAACGACTCCGACGTCCCCACCGAGGATCAACCACCGCCGCCCGCGTGCATCCCCGACTCGCGCCACGGCATCCGCTGCGAGGCCGACCTGGTCGTGCAGATCCCGATCAAGCTCGGCCCGCGCGCGCGGCTCTGGGATGTGTCGTTCGAGGGAAACCAGATCCTTCTCGAGAACCAGCTCTTCGAGGTCGGAGAGCTCCCGCTCGGTGAACCGGTGTCGCAGGTCGAGCTCGAGAAGGCGCGCCGCCGGTTGCTGGACGAGTATGCCGAGCGCGGGTTCGCCTTCGCGACGATCGAGCAGCGGATCGAGCTATCGCCGGATCGTACCCGCGCCCGCGTGCGCTTCATCATCAGCGAGCGCGGTCAGGTCCGCGTGAAGGACATCGTCGTGCGCGGTGCGCGACGCACCAACGAGTCCCTCATCCTGAGCCGCGTCGCCTTCGACGAGGGCGACGTCTACAAGCGGAGCGACGTCCGCTCGACCGAGGAGCGTCTCGCGACGCTCGGCGTGTTCTCGAGCGTCACCGTCGGCCTCGAGGACCCCGAGGTGTTCGCGACGGAGAAGGTCGTCGTCATCACCGTGCGCGAGCGCGCTCCGCAGTACCTCGATCTGCGCCCCGGCTTCAGCACCGGCGACGGCTTCCGCGTGATGCTCGAGTACGGGCACAGAAACCTCGGCGACCAGGCCATCAAGCTGACGTTGCGCGTCCAGCTCGGCTTGCTCCCGGACTTTCTCATCTTCGAGCGCGACGTCCGCGCGCGGTTCCAGGCCCTGCCGCTCCAGGAGCGCCTCGAACGCCGCGACACGGTCTCCGTGGAGTTCCCCGAGGTCGGGCTCGGTCCGCTCTTCCCCCTCGGCATCGATCTCGTGGACGTCCGCGACAACTCGCGCGACTTCGGCCTCACGAAGGAAGCGACGATCGGGACCCTGAGCTACCGCCCGACGACGCGCTTCGTGACGCAGATCGGCGGCTCTCTCGAGCTGAACGACGCGCGCATCTTCGAGAGCGGCGTGGACATCGCGCAGTACATCGCGACGAACCCCAACGCCAGCGTCCGCCTTCGCGTCCCCGACGGCAAGACGTACGCGATCGCCGAGCGCACGAGCGTCACCTGGGATCGTCGCGACAACCCCTTCGACGCGACCCGGGGGACGTTCGTGTCGGCGAGCGTCGAGCACGTCCACGCGGCGCCCACGGACAGCTCCGCGACGATCACCAGCGACTTTCTCCGGTTGACGAGCCGCGTCGCGGGCTACGTCCGTCTCAACGACGCGGGGCTCGCACTCGCCCTGAGCTTTCGCTGGGGTTACAACGTTCAGCTCAACCCCCAATCCCAGACGTACCCGGACAGGCTTTTCTACTTCGGCGGCGTCGATTCGATCCGCGGGTTCCTGCAAGACTCCGTCATTCCGGAAGATCTCGCGGAACGGATCATCGCCGGGCAAAAGATCGCCGGGCAGCCCGGGGTCGATCCGAAGACGATCCTCACGGCGGCAGAGGTGCCGATTCGCGGCGGAAATGTCCTCCTGAACCCGCGCGCGGAGCTCCGCATCCCGCTCGGTGGCGTCTTCCAGACCGCGCTTTTCGTCGACTCCGGCAATCTGTGGCTTTTGCCTTCGACGGTGCAGCCCTACAAACTCCGGTACGCGGCGGGCACCGGTCTCCGCGCGAACACACCGGTGGGACCACTCGCCCTCGATATCGGCATGAACCTCGATCGCAGACAGTGGGAAGATCCGTTCGCCTTCCACTTCAGCATCGGGCTTTTCTGACCGTAAACCCTCGTAGTTAGCCGAAACCCGTCGCTCTCCCATTGCGGATCGGCCGCCCCAAACTACAAGTACCCCCTTCACCGCGCACCGCCGAATGCTCTTTCAGTCCGCGATTCCTGCCAGCCGCATTCCGACGACGCTCTCCGGGCAATTCGTCCGGCAAGCGCCGCGTTACGGCGTGGGGTTGTTCCTCCTCGCCGCGTATCAGTATCTCCAATACTGGTTCGACACCCGTCTCTCGAAGGCGATCGACGCCGCGACGCGCGGAGACACGACGACGGCGCAGCACATCGGCGCCGCGCTCGTCGCGGTGGCGGTGGGCGCGCTCGGTATCCGCGTCTTCTCGCGCATGGCCGTCTTCAACGCGGGCCGCATAGCGGAGTACGAGCTGCGGCGCGCGCTGCTCTATCAACTCCAGCGCCTCGGCCCGTCCTTCTACCGTCGCATCTCGACCGGCGACATCATGAGCCGGTCGACGAACGATCTCACGCAGGTGCGCCTGCTCCTCGGCTTCGGCGTGCTCAACAGCATGAACACGCTGTTTGCCCTCGTGAGCTCGCTCGCCGTCACCCTGCGCATCTCCGTCAAGCTGACGATGGCGTCGCTCTCGACGTTGCCGGTCCTGCTCTTCGTCATGTGGGGGTTCGCGCGGCTCATGTTCCAGCTCCAGCGCCAGAACCAGGAAGCCATCGGCGGGATGAGCGGCGCGGTGCAGTCGAGCATCGCCGGCGTCCGCGTCGTGCGCGCCTTCTCGCTCGAGCAAGAAGAGCTCCGTCGCTTCGACATCACCAACGCCGACTACCTCGAGAAGACGCTCGGGCTCGCGCGCCTCCGCGGTTCCATGTTCCCGGTGATGCAGGCGATCACCGCGATCGGCACCATCATCGTGCTCTGGTACGGCGGCGGCCTCATGCTCCACAACGAGATGAGCGCCGGGAATTTCCTGGCGTTCTTCCGGGCGCTGACGCGGCTCACCTGGCCGCTCATCTCGCTCGGCTTTCTGGTGTCGATGATGCAGCGCGGTCGTGCCGCGTTCTCGCGTCTCGAGGACGTGTTCGGCGCCCAGCCCGACATCGTGAGCGGCCCAGTGCCCGCGCCCGAGGTCGTCAAGGGTCACCTCGAGGTGCGCGGTCTGTCGTTCGCCTACGGCAATCATCCCGTGCTCGACGGCGTGAAGTTCGAGGTGGAACCGGGGAAGCTCGTCGCCATCGTCGGCAAGACGGGCAGCGGCAAATCGACGCTCGCGGCGCTTCTGCCGCGGCTCCAGCCCACGCCGCGCGGCAGCGTCTTCCTCGACGGGGTCGACGTCTGCGATCTGCCGCTCCCCGTCGTGCGCAACGCGATCGGCTATGCGCAGCAGGTTGCGTTCCTCTTCTCGACGACGGTGGGGCGCAACATCGGCTTCTGCGTGAACGACCCCGACAGCGCCGAGGCGACGGACGCCGTCCAGACTGCGGCGAACGACGCGCAGATTGCCGAAGAGCTCGCGGCGCTCCCCGACGGCTACGACACCGTCGTCGGCGAACGCGGCGTGCAGCTCTCCGGCGGGCAGAAGCAACGCGTCGCGCTCGCGCGCGCTCTCCTCGCCGAGCCGAGGGTGCTCGTCCTCGACGACCCGCTCTCCGCCGTCGATGCGCGCACCGAGCGCGCCATCCTCGACGTCATCGAGAAGCAGCGCGCACGGCGGAGCGTCGTCCTCGTCACGCACCGGGTCGCGGCCGCCGCTCGCTGTGACAAGGTCTTCGTCCTCGACCACGGTCACATCGTCGAAGAGGGCACGCACGAGGAGCTGATCGAGCGAGGCGGCCTCTACGCCGCATTCGCCGAAGAGCAGCGCGTCGAGAGCGAGCTCGAGGCTCTCGGCGGCCACGAGCCCGCACCGGTAGAGGCGCAGTCGGCATGACCGCGTCGACGTCCAAGGGCCGTCCCGCTCAGAAGACCGGGACGCGCACCGAGCAAGCGCTGCGCGCCTTCCACGAAGAGAGCGCGTTCGGCAAGGCGTACGACACGCGGCTCGCTCTCCGCATCTGGCCGTACCTGAAGCCTTATCAGCTCCTCGTCTTCGTCTCGATCGGTCTCGGCGTGGTCGCGGCCTGTCTGTCGATCACGCGTCCGTGGTTGATGCGTCTCACGATCGACAAGGGCGTCATCGCGAAGGACCCGGCGATGCTGCTCAAGGGCGGCCTGGCGTTCGCCGTCGTCATCATCCTCGAGCAGCTCCTGAACTTCGTGCAGGTCTACGCCGTGCAGCTCTCCGGCGCGCGCGCCCTCGCCGACCTGCGCAAAGAGGTGTTCGCGTTCCTGCTCGGGCGGCGGCTCGCGTTCTTCGACCGGCAGCCCGTCGGTCGGCTCGTCACCCGCGTCACGAACGACATCGACGCGATCCTCGAGCTGTTCGCCTCCGGCGCCCTCAACGCGGTCGTCGATCTGCTGAAGCTCGTCGGCATCGTCATCGTCATGGTGAGCCTCGACTGGCGGCTCTCGCTCATCGGGTTCGCCGCCGCGCCGCTCGTCGCTCTCCTCGTGACCCTGGTCCGCCGCCGTTCGCGCGAGGCGTTCCGTCTGATCCGCGGCAAGACCGCGCAGATGAACGCGAACATGAACGAGCAGGTGTCCGGCATGGCCGTCGTGCAGGCCTTCTGCCGCGAAGAGTCCGCCGCCGCCGAGTTCGACGAGATCAACGGCGCGTACCGCGACGCCAACATGGCGTCGATCAAGTACGAGGCGTTCCAGGATGCGGCCATCGAGATGGTCACATCGGTGTGCCTCGCGTCGATCGTCGTCTCCCTCGGCTATCGCCCGGTGAGCTTCGGCACCGTCGTCGCGTTCAACGCTTACCTGATGATGTTCTTCGAGCCGATCAGCGCGCTCGCCCAGCGCTACACGCTCCTCCAGAGCGCGATGGCCGGCGCAGAGCGCGTCTTCGGTCTCCTCGATCTGGACGAGGCGGACGCGCCGAAGCACGCGAACCCCGCGCCTTCCGTCGCGGGCGGGAACAGCGCGTTCTCGTTCGACCACGTCACGTTCGCGTACAAGCCCGACGTCCCGGTCCTCTCCGACGTCAGCTTCAACGTGAAGCGCGGCGAGAAGGTCGCCGTCGTGGGGCCGACCGGCGCCGGCAAGACGACGCTCGCGTCGCTCCTCCTCCGTCTCTACGACCCGACGAGCGGCGTGGTACGCGTCGAGGGCCGTGACGTCACCGGACTCGAGCGAGACGAGCTGCGGCCGCGCTTCGCGGTCGTCCCGCAGGACGTCTTCCTGTTCCCCGGCACCATCGCGACGAACATCGCCGTCGGCGATCAGACGCCCGATCGCGACAAGGTGGAAGCCGCGCTCCGTCGTATCGACGCGTTCGACCTCTTCATGCGCCGTCCCGGCGGCCTCGACGCCACCGTGCAGGAGCGCGGGGAGAACTTCTCTGCCGGTGAGCGGCAGCTCATCGCCTTCGCGCGCGCTCTCTATCGCGACGCGCCGATCATCGTCCTCGACGAGGCGACGGCGAGCGTCGACAGCGACACAGAAGCACGCATCCAGCGCGCGCTCGACGAGCTCATGAAGGGCCGTACGGCGCTCATCATCGCGCACCGCCTGAGCACCGTGCGCGCCGCCGACCGCATCCTCGTCTTCCAGCGCGGCCACCTCGTCGAGGAGGGCGCGCACCTCGAGCTACTCCGTGCCGGCGGCCTCTACGCGAAGCTTCATCGCCTGCATTTCGCGCGTCAGACCGACAGCGTCAGTCCGCCGGGCGCCGCAACGCAGAGCGCCTGAACGTCAGGGCGCGCCAGCGTCGGGCCCGGTGACCGTCGTGGCTCCAGCCGCGGCGTCGACCGTGCTCGGGGTGCGTGCGTTGCCCGCGTCTTCACCCGGAGCCGTGCACGCGCCGCCCGTGAAATCGGGATCGGAGACGTAGACGCGCAGATAGACGTCCGAGCACGTGTCGTTGCGGACATCGACGAAGTCCGGCGTGACGCGCTCCACCGTGAACTGATTGCCGGCAGCGGGCGCGGTGCCGCCCTTGTCGGGTCCGCTCTTCGAGCCCGACGCCGGAGACACTTCGAAGGCGAACCACGCCTGCACGTTCTTCGGACACGCACCGAGCGCGTGAAAAAGTCGATAGGTGCGCCCCGGCGGGAAGGGCAGGTACGGGCCGATGTACCCGGACGTCTCGTACGACGCGAGCTGCGTACCCGCGTTCGTCGTCGCCCCAGCCTTGAAAGCAATGGACGGCTCGTCCGGGTTCCTGTCGCACAGATTGCCGCACCCGACGACCGCGAACGACGACGCGATGGCGCCCGCGAGCGCCACCGACACGCAAGCCGTGACGCCGAATCGAATGACCTTGCCGTGCACGGCCCGGAGCTTACAGGAAAGGGGGGCCTTAGCCCCCCGCAGCTTCGCCTTCGGCGAACTGCTCCCCCCGCCGCCTCCGGCGGGCTCGCTTCGCTCGCGTAGTTCCGCATCATTGATGCCTCGGGGACGCCGGTGGCGTCGATGCGGAACTCCTGACGCCGTGAATCTCGGATCGAGCGGCTCAGATCCAGCCCTGGACGACGATGCGGCCGGTGAGCGCCTCGACGACGTCCTCGATGCGAGCGATCTCTCGCGCGCGGAACGGCGACGACGCACGCCCCACCTCGATGATCGCCACGAGATCGCCGAAGACGATGGCGGGCACCATGGCCACACCCCACGCCGAGCCGAGGCACGGCGCGAACCGGCCTGCGATGTAGCGCCCGGCATCACCGAGATGCGGCTCGCCCATGACCGTCCGGCCTTGGCGTGCGGCTACGAGCGACGGATCGTCGGCCGAGAGGCGCGCACCGAGCAGTGTCTCGGCGTTCGGGCCCTGCGCGTACGTCGCGACGACGGCGCCGAGCTCGGGACGCTCGCGGTGAAGCACACCGGCGTCGGCCTTGGCGGCGGCGATCGCCGTCGACAGAGTGAGGAGCAGCGCGTCCTCGAGATCGCGCGCCGACGTGAGCACGCCGACGGGATCAACCGACGCGGGGCGCACGGCGGACAGAGGCGGATGCGAGTCACTCCGCGAGCGCGTGTCGAACGTGGTCGCCGGGGTTTGCTCGAGCGGCGGGGGCGGATAGCTCGTCGGATCGGCTGCGCGCTCTTCCGCGACCGTGCTGATTCCGCCCAGGCGCCGCACCGTCTCGAGGCGATCGACGGCGGAGAGCTGCTCTATCTCGGAGAGCTCTCGCCAGACCTTCCACGACTGGTGGCGGACGAAGGACGTGGCCGGGATCCGGCCGCGGGCGACGCCCGTGGCGAGCCGGTCGAACTCTACGGGGCCGAGCGCGACCACCCCGTTAGTGACGAACCATTGATCCAAGCTGGGGTCTTTCTGCATCGGGACGACCGCTGACAGAGCCGGCAGGTTCCGAGTTTTGCGCCATCACACCTATACACCTACACGGCACCACAACGTAGGAAATTGTCTTCAAATGTCGCAGGCAACCACGGCAGCGGCAGCATCCGTGGGCGGTTAACTGCTCGATGTAATGAGGGATTTATGAGGTCTACCTGGATACCGGCCGCGTCGGCGGATCGACGAAGAGCGGCTCGCGCGTCTGTGGACAACATGAGGACGATCAGTGGGAAAGGTCACCGGGAGGCCGACGCGGGAGCGGGGGCCTCGATCAGTGACGTTGGACGTTAGTTGCGTGGACGGACTGCGAGCAGGCGTCGCACCTCGCCGTGGCCGGGCGGTAGGGTTCGGCTCGAATGGTTCCCGGCAAGGTCTACCTCGTCGGCGCGGGCCCCGGAGACCCGTCGCTGATCACCGTGCGGGGCAAGGAGCTCCTCGAGAAGGCCGAGGTCGTGCTCCACGACTCGCTCTCGCATCCGGCGCTGCTCGACTTCTGCAGTCCGTCGGCCGAGCTCCGGAACGTCGGCAAGCGCGGTGGTCAGAAGAACCCGTCGCAGGCGTGGATCACCGCACAGCTCGTCGAGCTCGCGCGCGCCGGGAGGCGCGTCGTGCGACTCAAGGGCGGCGATCCGCTGCTCTTCGCGCGCGGTGCGGAGGAGGCAGAGGATCTCGCCGCCGCCGGTGTGTCGTTCGAGATCGTCCCCGGTATTCCGTCGCCGGTTGCCGCGGCCGCCTATGCCGGCATCTCGCTCACTCACCGTGAGCTCTCGTCGAGCGCGACGTTCATCACCGGCAGCGATCGCGAAGGCGTCGACTGGACGCCCGACGCCTGGCACCACCTCGCGACCGCGACGGACACCATCTGCGTCCTGATGGGCATGCGCCGACTCGAAGAGATCACCGCCGCGATCGTCCACGGCGGTCGTCCGCCGACGACGCCCGCGGCGATCGTGCAATGGGCGGCGCGACCGTCGCAGCGCGTCCTCGTTGCGACCCTCGGCGACATCGCGGCGCGCGCACGCGCCGAGGGCTTCACGAATCCCGCGCTGATCTTCGTGGGAGAGGTCGTCACTCTCCGCGACAATCTCCGCTGGTACGACCGCAAGCCGCTCTTCGGGAAGCGGCTCCTCGTTCCGCGACCGTTGCACCAGGCGCGCGAGACGGCGTCGCGCATCCGCGAGCGGAGCGCCGAACCGGTCGTGTTTCCCGTGATCGACATCGTCGATCCGCCCGATCCGGCTCCTCTCGAGCGCGCTCTCGTCGAGCTCCCGTCCTACGACTGGGTGCTCTTCACGAGCTCGAATGGCGTCGATCGATTCTTCGCGGCGCTGGCAAAGGCCGGCCGCGACGCGCGCGCGTTCGGGCGGGCGTTGGTCGGCGTGATCGGACCCGGTACCGGCGCCGCCCTCGCGCGCTACGGCGTGCGCGCCGACGTCGTGGCGCGCGAGTTCGTCGGTGAAGGGCTCGCGCGCGAGATCGCCGGCGCACGACGCGTGCTCATCGCGCGCGCGCTCGTCGCTCGTGACGCATTGCCCGACGCGCTGCGGAGCGCCGGCGCGCACGTCGACGTCGTGCCCGTCTATCGCACCGTTCCCGCCGCGCCCGACAAGGGCGCCGAGCTCCGTCACTTGCTCGAGAACGACGCCCTCGACGTCGCCCTCTTCACATCGAGCTCCACCGTAGAAAACGTCGCTGATCTGCTCGGCCCTGACGCCCCTGCGCTGCTCGCCCGAACGACGGTAGCGAGCATAGGCCCCGTGACGTCCACGACCCTGACCGCGCGCCAGATCCGCATCGACGTAACCGCCACGACGTACACCGTGGACGGCCTCCTCGACGCGCTAGAAGCCCACTTCACGCCGTCGAAATGACGCTGCCCAGCGTGTGTCGCCGACGACCACGTCGCAGGCGCACGACGCAAGTCGTCGCGACGTCGCAGGCGCACGACGCAAGCCGTCGCGACGTCGCAGGCGCACGACGCAAGTCGTCGCGAGCCGGCGTGCCGCCGACGACCGCGTCGTGAAGGGCTAACCCCCAAAGCGGACACGTCGCAATCGCGCCGTCCTGAACCGCGCCGTCCTGAATCGCGCCGTTGTGCGCTGCGCTCAGGCGGCGGTGGCGTCTAGCCATTCGCGGTCTATGCCGCCGGCTTTGGCGAGGGCGCGTGCGACGCGTTCGCGGGCGCGCGCTTCGAGCTGTCGTGCACGTTCGCGGGAGACGCCGAGCTTCCTGCCGATGTCGGCGAGGGAGATCTGGTCGTCGGGATCGGCGAGCCAGCGCGAATCGACGATGAAGCGCTCTCGCTCGTCGAGCACCTCGAGCGCCTTCTCGACGGCCTCGTTGAGGCGCTCGAAGATCCGGTGGTCGTCGCACGCCTTTTCCGGGTTGTCCGCCGAGGCGAACATGTCGCCGAGGGTCGCCTTCGAATCGCCGTGAGCCGGCGCTTCGAGCGATAGGTCGCGCGAATCGATGCGCGCCAGCATGCGTTCCACCTTCTGCTGGGTGACGCCCATGCGCTCGGCGAGGAGCTGGTTCGTGTCGTCGCAGTCGAGGCCCAGGCCCTCGAGCTTCGCCCGCTCCCTCCGGAGCTTGAAGAACGTCTTGGTTCGAAGCACGCCGGTGCGCGGGCACACGATGGACCACGAACCGAGGACGTGAGAAACGACGTACGAGCGGATCCAGTGCGCGGCGTAGGTCGCGAAGCGCACGTTGTGCCCGAGGTCGAACTTTTCCACGGCGCGGAGCAGGCCGAGGTTACCTTCGGCGATGAGATCGGCGACGGCCACGCCGTAGCGCTGGTACTTGAGCGCGATGAACGCCACCTCGCGCAGGTGGCACGTCACGAGCCGGTCCTTCGCGGCGCGGTCGCCCTCGCGCAGCCGGACGACGAGCTCGCGTTCGTCCTCGCGCGAGAGCCGGGGAGCCCTGTGCGCAACCTGGATGAAATGCGCCGTGCGCGAGTCGATCGCGATCATGGTGAACAGATTATGAACCGGATTTGAACATGTCAAGATCGGGACAGGTGAACAGGTTCCGGCCCGCTGCGCCGACCCCGCCCGCATCGCCCGCCCGCGACCGGCGATTCGCCGCGAAGTTCATCGGCTCCGGCCCACCAAGCTGCGGGTTTTCGTGAGGCTCTGAAGAAAAATTTGCGATGTACCTCACGAGTACATCGCAAACTTTTCCGTCAGAGACCCCGTATTCGAAACGGTGCGACGCGACGAAACGGTGCGACGCGACGAAACGGTGCGACGCGAGCGGGGGTCAGGGCGTCAGCGAGGCGGCCCACGCTTCGAGCTGGGGGAGGCCGCCAGGGGCGAGCACCCCAGGCGGAGGAGGCTCGAAGCCGCGCCCCCCGACGACGACGGGAATGCGTGAAGGGAGCGCCTTGAGCAACGTCTTCACGTCGCGGTCGAGGCGCTTTCTGTCGGCGCCTTCCGCTGCGCTGAGGAGCACCGCCCGGCTCGCCGTGTCGGTCGCGCTCTGGATGAGCTCGCTCACCGGCGTGGCCGCGCCGAGGAACACGACGCGCACGCCGGAGAGGCTCAGGGCGACGGCCGCCATGTGCAATCCGAGCACGTGCTGTTCGGCCTCGAACGTCGCACAGACGACGCGCGGTCCTCGTGAGCGATCGCTCATCGGCCGCCAGCGGGCGCTCAGGAACTCGCGCACCAGCTCGCTCGCGAAGTGTTCGTGACCGACCTCGATCTTGCCGTCGCTCCACGCATCGCCGATAGCGGAGAGTAGCGGCGCGACGGCGGTCGTCAGGAACGTGATCGCGCCGAGCTCGTTCCAGGCATGGTCGAGCTCCTGGATGAACGGCCCTGCCTCGAGCTCGGTGACGCTCGCGAGGCAGCGGTCGATGAACGACGCGTCGGGCGGCAGCGACGGGGGAGGCCTTTGCGTCGTCGGAGCTCCGCTGACGGCAAGGAGCTCCCGCAGCGTCGGCAGCGCCGCACGGAGCGCTATCGACGGCTTGTGCCCGAGCTCCATCGCGCGCACCGCGAGCTTCAGGCGTTCCACCGTCGCGAGCGGATAGCGCCGGTGACCGGTGCCGGCGCGCTCGATCGGCGTGGGAAAGCCGTAGCGTCGCTCCCAGGTGCGCATCGTCTCGACGGGAAGCCCGGTTGCTGTCGACAGCGCTCCGATACTCAGCACGGAGTACGGATCGGGCGCGTCGATGGACGGAGCTTTCGAGGGAGAACGACGCGAGCGCACAATCCGGGCCAAAACCGGTTCAATACTAGGTACCGCATCGTCAATGTAAAGCCCGACTTGACGCTCGTGTCGCGGCCCCTACGACGCCAACGATCGCAAGTCGGGCCATGCGAAAAAGGATCCTCTTCTTTGCCGAGAGCGTGACCACTGCGCAGGTGACGCGCCTGGTGACGCTCGCGCGCTGCCTCGACTCGTCGCGCTACGAGGTGCATTTCGCGAGCGCCGAGTTCGCTCCGATGGCCTTCGAGGGGACGTCGTTCGTGCGGCATCGGGTCGCTTCCGTGGATCCCGAAGCGGCGGCGAGAGCGCTCTCCGCCGGTCGTCGCATTTACGACACGAAGACGATCGAGCGTTACGTCCGTGACGACGTGTCGGTCCTCGAGCGCGTCGCGCCGGCCCTCGTCGTCGGCGATTTCCGACTCTCTCTGTCGATCAGCGCGCCGCTGACCGGCGTGCCTCACGCCGCTCTCATCAACGCGTACTGGGATCCCGCGCGCCTCGCGCGGCATCTGCCGGTTCCCGACCACCCCATCGTGCGCCTGCTCGGAGAACGCCTGACGGCGCAGTATTTCCCGCAGGCCGCGCCGCGGGCGTTCGCACACTTCGCTGCGCCGGTGAATCGCGTGCGCAAGAAATTCGGGCAAGCGCCGCTCGGCGGCTTGCCCGAGGTGCTCACGTCCGGCGATCACGTTCTCTATCCGGACCCTCCGGAGCTCGTACCCGTTCCGTCTCTCCCCGCGCATCACGAATACCTCGGGTACGTGCCGTGGTCGCCGTCGAGCGGGGGGGAAGACGCGCTCACGGCGCTCGATGGCGCGCACCCCCTGGTATATGTCACGCTCGGCTCTTCCGGTCGGCTCGACGTGCTGCCGAAGCTCGTCGAGGGGCTCGCTGCGCTCGACGTGACCGTGCTCCTCTCGACGGCGGGGAGGGCCGCTCCGCCGTCGCTGCCCGCGAATTTCCAGACCGTTCCGTTCGTGCGCGGCGACCTCGCAGCGCGTCGCGCCGCGTTCGTGGTGTCGAACGGCGGCAGCAGCACCGGCTATCAGGCGCTCGCCGAGGGGGCGCCGGTGCTCGGCATTCCCTCGAACCTCGACCAGTACCTCGCGATGACGGCGATCGAGCAGGCCGGAGCCGGCATCCTCGTGCCGGCGCGAACCCTGACTGCCGCGCACGTCCGTGAGAGCGCGACCGCACTGCTCGCCTCGACGCATCTTCGCGAGAAAGCCCGGGAAGTGAAGGAACAGATCCGTCGCGTGTCTCACGTGGAGCGATTCACGAATTTCGTCGACCGTGTCACCGGATGCGCCGCCCACGAGCGGAGAGCGTCGCGGGCAGCGGTCGGGCCGCTCGCAGCATTGCTCTTGCTCGCGAGTGCATTGCCGTCGACGACGGCGCGCGCCGAGGGCGCGGCACCCGTGACCAACGAGATCCGCTTCTCGCTGTCCGTCGGCTCTCCGCCGGGGCACGTCGTGTGCGCGCTCTTCCGGCGTGCGCGCTGGCTCGAGAAGCCGGTGCAGTGGCAGCGCGTCGTGATCCGGAAGGGCCGCGCTGACTGCGTCTTCAGCGGTGTTTCCGCGGACACGTACGCGATCAGCGCGTTCCACGACGAGAACGACAACACGAAGCTCGACACGAACTTCATCGGCATCCCGACCGAGAGCTGGTGCACATCGCGCGACGCGCCGGCATTTTTCGGCCCTCCCTCGTTCGGTGCCGCGAAGTTCCTGTATCGCGGTGACATCATGCGACTTCAGGGAGTGCTCAGGTGAAGCGCGCGCTCTTTCGGCTCCTCGACTTCATAGGTTCAGCCTTGACGGTTACTGGTTCAGAACCTATTCAAAATCAGGTCAATGAATCGCGAGCATTTCCCTCGAGATCCGTTCGATGTCGTCCTGGTCGGAGGAGGTCTGCAGAACTGTCTCGTCGCGCTCGCCTTCATCGAGCTGCGGCCCGGCGCGCGCATCGCCCTCCTCGAACGCGGCCCGCGGCTCGGGGGTAACCACACCTGGTCGTTTCACTCCGGTGACGTGCCCGGGCGGGCGCGGCAGCTCATCGACTCACTCGTCGTGGCCCGGTGGGACGGCTACGACGTCGCGTTCCCCGCGCACGCACGGTGGCTTCCGCTGCCCTACGCGTCCATCTCGAGCGAGCGCCTACACGCCGTGGTCGCGAAGCGTCTCGCGAGCGCACCCGGTTGCGAGCTCCGGCTCGAGAGTCGCGTCATCGACGTCCGCGCCGACTCCGTCGTGCTCGACGGTGGCGAGGTGATCTCCGGCAAGCTGGTCGTCGATTCACGTGGCCCGGAGCAGTGCGAGACCACGCGAGGGCGCGGCGGGTATCAGAAGTTCGTCGGGCTCGAGCTCGCGCTGTCGGCGGATTCTCCGCGCACTCGCCCTCTGTTGATGGACGCGCGGGTGCCGCAGACCGACGGGTTCCGGTTCTTCTACGTCCTGCCCTTCGAGGCGCGCCGCGTGCTCGTCGAGGACACGTATTTCTCCGACACGCCGGATCTCGAGCCCCTGGCTCGCGAGCTCGACGTCGTGGAGTACGCGCGCGCCGCTGGCATGCGCGTCGCGGGCGTCCTCCGTCGTGAGCAAGGCGTGCTTCCCATGCCGACGCGAGTCGCGCCCGCGCCGGCAGGCACGACGCCGCTCATCGGTGGGTACGCCGGCGGATGGTTCCACCCGGCAACGGCGTACTCGCTCCCCGTCGCGCTCCGGCTCGCGCTGCACCTCGCCGAACATTTCCCCGATGACGTGTTCGGCGAAGACTGGGAGCGCCTCGTGTCCGAGCACGGTACCCAGGCGCGCTTCGCGACGTGGCTGAACAGGTTGCTCTTCGGCGTGTTCCGTCCGGAGACGCGTTATGGCGCGCTCGAGCGTTTCTACCGGTCGAGCGAGGCTTTGATCGAGCGGTTCTACGCGCTCCGGACCACGCGGCTCGATCGCCTTCATCTGCTCTGCGGCAAGCCGCCGCGCGGTCTGTCGCTCCCGTCTCCACTCACTCGCAGGATGGCATCATGACGCAATCGGCTGCCGCGCTCGAAACCGACGAGCCGCTCGCGGCGATGCTGGACCGGGAGTTCGAGCACCGCTCGCTCGCCGCGCTCGGCAACGGTGCCGCGGCGCGGGTCCCGTGGCACCTGTGGAGCAAGGCGCTCTACGTACCGCTTCGCGATTTCCTCAACCGGCCCGGCAAGGCGATGCGGTCGGAGCTCGTCGGAGCGACGTACCGGCTCGCAGGCGGCAAGGGTTCGCCGCCGCCGGAGCTGTCGCTCTTCGTGGAGGCACTGCACGCCGGGTCGCTCATCATCGACGACATCGAAGACGACTCCGAGGAACGCCGCGGGCTCCCGGCGCTGCACCGCCTCTACGGCGTCCCCGCCGCGCTCAACGGCGGAAGCTGGCTGTATTTCTGGGCGTTCGAGCTCCTCGAGCGGGTCCCGATGACGCTCGACGTCCGGGCCGCCGCGCAGCGAACGGTGACGTGCTCGCTCCGCGAGTGTCACTACGGGCAGGCCCTCGATCTGTCGATCCGCCTCGAGGAGCTCGAGCCGCGCGAGGTGCTCGGCACCGTGCAGACGATCAGCGAGCTGAAGACGGGGGGACTCGTCGCGCTGTCGACCGCCCTCGGTGCGCTCGTCGCCGGAGCCGACCCGAGCGTCGTCGATGCGGCGACGCGCTTCGGGCGCGAGGTGGGCGTCGCGCTCCAGATGCTCGACGATCTGTCGAGCATCACGAGCGACCGTCGCCGGCAGAAGGGACACGAGGATCTGACCCAGGGCAAGCCGACCTGGCCGTGGGCGTGGCTCTCCACGGAGCTCGACGCGCGCGCCTTCGCGACTCTCTCGGCGTCGCTCGGTGAGGTCGCTTCCGGGGCATCGCCGGAACCGCTACGGCGCGTCCTCCGCAATCTCGTATCGTCGATCGGGAGAGACCGCGTACGCGAGCACCTTGACCGTGCAGTGGCTCGCCTCGGACAGAGCTTTCCGTCGACGTCGCTCGCGCCACTCCGTCATCAGCTCGAGCGTCTCGAGAGGTGTTATGGCCCGACAACCTGAATCACGCGACCGTCGCGCGCTCGTCATTGGCTCCGGGTTCGGCGGGCTCGCCGCCGCGATCCGTCTCCAGGCGGCGGGGATGCCCACCGTGCTCGTCGAGGCACGCGACAAGCCGGGTGGTCGCGCGTACGTTTACGAAAAAGACGGGTTCGTGTTCGACGCGGGCCCGACGGTGATCACCGCGCCGCACACCCTCGAGGAGCTCTTCGAGACGGCAGGTCGACGGATGAGCGACTACGTCGAGCTCCTTCCGGTGAATCCGTTCTATCGACTCGCGTGGGAGGACGGCGACGCGTTCGACTACGTCGGCGATGGCGAGGCGATGGCCGCCCAGATCGCGCGACGAAACCCGGAGGATGCGCGGGGCTACCGCGACTTCGTCGAGCACACCCGCAAGGTGTTCGAGAAGGGCTACGAGGAGCTCGCCGCGACGCCGTTCCTGCGCTTCGTCGACATGGTGAAGGTCGCGCCGGATCTCGCGCGGCTCAGGGCCGACCGCTCCGTATACTCGACGGTCGCGCGCTACGTGAAGGATCCGCACCTGCGTGAGGCGCTGTCATTTCACTCGCTCCTCGTCGGCGGCAATCCGTTCGACACGAGCTCAATTTACACGCTGATCCACTACCTCGAGCGCAAGTGGGGCGTCTTCTTCCCGCGGGGCGGCACCGGCGCTCTCGTGCGCGGTCTCGTGCGGCTCTTCGAGGATCTCGGCGGCGAGGTCCGCATGAGCTGCCCGGTGTCTTCCATCGAGGTACGCACGCTGCCCGGCGGTCGCACCGTGCACGCGGTCACGACCCCCCGTGGCGTCGAGAACTTCGACGCCGTGATCTCCAACGCGGACATCCATCACACCTATTCGCGGCTCTACGGCACGCACCCGGCGGCGCGAAGACGGACGGCAAGGCTCGAGCGGCTCGACTGGTCGATGTCGCTGTTCGTCCTCTATTTCGGTACCGATCGCGAATACCGCGACGTCGCGCATCACACGGTGCTCTTCGGCTCGCGCTACGAGGCGCTCCTTCGCGAGATCTTCGACGGCCCGAGCTTGCCCGACGATTTCAGCCTTTATCTGCACGCGCCGTGCGTCACCGACCCGTCGCTCGCGCCACCCGGTTGCTCGTCGTTCTACGTCCTCAGCCCGGTGCCGCACCTCGGGAAGGCGGACCTCGACTGGTCGTCGATCAGCGGCGCCTACGCCGACAAGATCCTCGGCGCGCTCGAGCGGCACTTACCCGACCTTCGGCGCCACGTCGTGGTGAAGCAGTGGTTCACACCTGCCGACTTCCAGACGCAGCTCTTTGCGTACCAGGGTTCGGCGTTCTCCGTCGCGCCCACGCTCACCCAGAGCGCGTGGTTCCGTCCGCACAACCGCGACGACGAGATCCCAGGCCTCTACCTGGTCGGCGCTGGTACTCATCCCGGCGCGGGGATCCCCGGCGTGGTGAGCTCCGCGAAGGCGACGGCCGGGCTCGTGCTGCGCGACCTCGGAATGGAGAGTGCGGCGTGACGCAAGCGCTGACCGGCGCGCCGGCGGCGCCTGGCCCTTCCACGCGCGCGCTCGCCGTCGCGGTGAGTCGCTCCCTTCTCGTGACGCACGGCAAGACGTTCGCGCTCGCGTCGCGTTTCTTGCCGGTCGGCGTGTGCGACGAGGCGGCGATCGTGTACGCCTTCTGCCGTCGCGCTGACGACGCGGTGGATCTCGCCGAGCCAGCCGTGCAACCCGCACGCGCCGCGGAGCTCCGGCGCGAGCTCGACGCGATCTACGCGGGACGCGCGCAGAGCGACGTCGTGCTCAGGGCCTTCCAGAACCTCGTCCTCGAGCGACGGATCCCCGAGGAGTACCCTGGTGAGCTCGTCCACGGCATCGAGATGGACGCGAGCGGCGTCGAGTATGCCGACCTCGACGCACTTCTCGGCTACTGCTTTCGCGTCGCGGGCACCGGGCCTCATGATGTCCCACGTGCTCGGCGTGCGAGAACCCGCGGCGCTCACGAACGCCGCGCACCTCGGGATGGCGATGCAGCTCACGAACATCTGCCGCGACGTGGGCGAAGACTGGGGCCGCGGCCGCCTCTATCTGCCGTCGTCGCTGCTCGCCGCGGCCGGCATGCGCCTACCGCGCGACCGGCAAGAGCCGTTGCCGGAAAGTGCGCGAGTACCGCTGGCCAGCGTGACCCGCACGCTCCTCGAGCGCGCGGAGTGCTTCTACGAATCCGGAGACCGCGGAATCCCTGCGCTGCCGTTTCGCGCCGCGATGACGGTGCGCGCCGCGCGCCTCGTGTACAGCGACATCGGCCGCGTGATCCTCCGGCGTGGTGCGGATCCGTTCGCGCCGCGCGCGGTCGTCGGCAAGGTCCGCAAGCTGCTTCTCTCGCTTCGCGCCGTCGTCGAGACGCTGCCGATGGCCGGCCGCGGCTTCGTCCCGGCGAAATTCGCCGCTCCACTCGGGTGCTCGGATGTCGTTCGCATCTGAAGTCGTCCTCTACCTCGGGCGGATCCGCACGTTTCAGCGCGAGGACTGGCTGGTCTACGTGGCGTGGGTCGGTTTGATGGTGGGACTCTGCAGCTCGACCGGCGGCTTTCTGACGGCGGGTGCGCTCCACGGCGTGGGGTTCCCTGCCGAGGCGTGGCTCGTGCCGCTCGGCGCGGTCGTGTTCACGGCGAGCATCGCGGTCGACACCGTGGGCCACCGCACCATCTACAAGGCGGCGATCGCCGGTGGCGAGTCGCTCGTGCACGGCATCACGATCTTCGCCGGGATCGGGAGCTGTATAATGCTCTGTGCCGCCTACGGCCATCGCCACGCGATGTGGATCCCGGCGCTGGTGCTCACCGTGCTGTCCTTCGTCTACAGCCTGGTGGACGAGGCGTTTCACTGGAGACGCTACGTGAAGGAGAACGCCGATCGCGTCGAGATGTGGAGCCACGTCGGAATCCTCGTCGGACATGCGACGATGATGGGCGGCTGGTGGGCGTGGTTCGCCGGCGGTTACGCTGGCGTCGCCGAGACGCTCGCGCGTCTCGCATGAGGAGAAACGTAATGCACCAGGTGGAAGTCTTCTTCGACGGCGAATGCCCGCTCTGCACGCGCGAGATTGCCTTACTTCGCCGGCTCGACGCGAACCGCGAGCGCATCCTCTTCACCGACATCGCCGCGCCGGGGTTCGATCCCATGCCGTACGGCGTGTCGCAGGACGACCTGATGGCGAAGATCCACGGCCGTCTGCCGGACGGACGGCTGATCGAGGGCGTCGAGGTGTTCCGTCGCCTCTACGACGCGGTCGGGTTCGGGCTTCTCGTCAAGGTGACGCGGCTCCCGCTGGTCGCGTCGCTGCTCGACGCGGCGTACCGCTGGTTCGCGAAGAACCGGCTCCATCTCACCGGCCGCTGCACGAACGGGAGCTGCCGCGCCCCGCACCACGGCTGATTCGACTCATGCGCACGCTCGTCTGGTTCCGCGGGAAAGATCTCCGCATCGCGGACAATCTCGCCCTCGCCGAGGCGTGCAAGGGGACGCACGTCATCCCGCTGTTCGTCGCCGGTCACGAGCTCAGGGAGGGGGCGCACCGTGCGCAGTTTGTCCTCGAATCCGCTGCTGCGCTCGCGAAGAACCTCGAGCAGCTCGGCTCGGGTCTCGTCGTGGTGCGTGGCGACGCCGTGGCCGTCGTGCCGGAAAAGGCCGCGCGCTGGAAGGTCGATCGCGTCGTCGCGCTCCGTCGCACCGAGCCGCGCGCCCGCGACGAGGCGAAGAAGGTCCGAGCGGCGCTCCGCGTTCCGTTGACGCTCCTCGACGGCGAGACGTTGCTGCCGCCAGAGACGATCCGGACCCAGGGCGGTACGCCGTTCTCCGTCTTCACGCCGTTCGCGCGCGCCTTCCGGCAGCAACTCGACGGCATCGGTGCGACCGTCCCTGCTCCGAAGCACGTGCCCCCGCTGCCGCCCGAGGCGAAGCGCGAAGGCACGACCTTGCCGACGCTCGCGGAGCTCGGGATCACTCGTGCTGACGGCGTGTTCACCGGCGGTGAGCGTGCGGCGCGTGAGCGCATGAAGGCGTATCTGGCGAACGGCGCGGCCGATTATCCCGACACCCGCGATCGCGTCGACCTCGACGGAACGAGCCGATTTTCGGCCGATCTGCGTGCCGGGGTGCTGTCGATCCGCACCATCTGGAACGCGACGGAGAAGGCGCTCGCGCGAAAGCACCGCGCGCTCGACGTCTTCACCAACGAGCTACTCTGGCGCGAGTTCGCGCACTCCCTGATCTGGGACCGTCCGCGCCTCGTGAAAGAGCCGTTCCGCGAGGCGTTCGCGAGCTTCCCCTGGGAGAAAGATCGCAAGCGCCTCGAAGCGTGGAAGAACGGGAAGACGGGCTATCCCGTCGTCGACGCGTCGGCGCGCCAGCTCCTCGCCGAGGGTTTCGTTCCGAATCGCGCGCGCATGATCTCGGCGAGCTTCCTGACGAAGCATCTCTTCATCGACTACCACTCGGGCGAGAAGCACTACTACGAGGAGCTCACCGACGGCGACCAGTCGCAGAACAACACCGGGTGGCAGTGGTCGGCGGGCTGCGGCGTCGACGCGCAGCCGTACTTTCGCGTCTTCAACCCCACCGTGCAGGGCAAGCGGTTCGACCCCGACGGCGTGTACGTGCGGCGATGGCTCCCGGAGCTCGCGAACCTGCCGACGCGCTACATCCACGAGCCGTCGGAGGCTCCGGCGCGGGTGCTCGCTGCGGCGGGCGTCGTGCTCGACCAGGACTACCCGAGCCCGATCGTCGACCACGCCGAGGCGCGCGGGAAGTTCCTCGCCGTCGCGAGCTCGTTCATCTCCAAGGGCTGAGCCGCGCGGTCGACGACGTGCAGGGAGCGAAGCGTCAGAAGATGAGTCGGGCGACGACGAACTTGTTGTTGAGCACCTTGTCGGTGATCTCGGCGTAGTTCTTGGGGTCGCCGAGTTCGCGGCGTAGCGTGCCGGTGCGCGAGTGCTCGGTGACGAAGTACACGCGCTTCACGCCGTTCGTCTTCTGCTGGTTGACCCATTCCTTGAACTTCTCACCCGAGGAGACGAACGCAGGCGTCTTGTTGCCGGTGTAGAAGTTCTCGCCTTTCCAGTTCATCTGGTAGGCGACGAAGGGCTGATTGGCGTCGGTGCGATCGCGGTAGTAGGCGAGGGTCGTCTCGCGCTGACCCCAGTGCGGCGCCGCCTTGTACAGGTAGACGTCGAGCCCCCACGCCGTCCAGAGAACGGCCGCGGTGGCGAAGAGGAAGCCGGCCTGCGCACGGAAGCGCGGCATCGTGAAGCCGAGCGACAGCACGGCAGCGACGATGGTGAAGCCGACGAGCGTGCCCGTGAAGTCGAGCGATTCCGGCCAGGGGCGCGTGTAATTGTACGTGAAGAGCTCGAGGAGCCGCATCTGCCCCTCGGTGCCGCCGAAGCCGGTGGTGAACAGATCGCGCCCCACGAGGCACACCACGATGGCCGACGCGATGCCGAGCAGCGCGAAGATCGCGTCGTCGTAACGACGCTCCGGCGTGTCCGACGCGGGCACCGCCTGCTCCGGGCCGAAGCGCCGGGCGGCGAAGAACACCGCGCCGATACCGAGCGAGATCAGCGCGAAACCGAGGGCCTTCGGCGCGGGCGCGTTGGCGAGCGCTTCGCCCATGAAGCGCCGGGGAAAGAGCCGCGCGATGCCGTACACGACCAGGCCGAGTCCGACGCCGCTGAGCGCGAAATAGTGTGCCCCCTTCCCGGAGCGGGCGGCGTTCGTCTTGCCGATCATCCGATCGACGAGCACACCGGTCAGCGCGGCCGTCGCCGGGACGAGCGGCAGGATGTAGTGGTGGAACTTCGTCAGCGTGATCGTGAACATGCCGAACGCGGCGAGGAACCACACCATCATCAGCGACCCGAGATCGCCCTCGCCGTCCCTCGATCGGTCGGCGCGCCGGGTCCACCAGAGGAGCCCGCCGGCTGCGAGGCCCGTCCAGGGGAAGAGGCCGTAGCCGAGCTGCCAGACGTAGTAGCGGAACGTCGTGTCGTCGCCCTGATTGGTATCGTGCACGTGTACGAAGGCGCGCTTGTACATGTCGTGCATGATCAGCCGGTCGATGAACGGCGGACCGTGGCGGACGAACATCTGCACGTACCAGGGCAACCCGACGCACGCGACGACCAGCACCAGGCTCCCGAGGCTCATGCTCTCGAGATCCTTCCAGCGGCGGGTGACGGCGACGAAGCCGAGCGCGGCGACGATGGGGAGCACCAGGCCGGGCGCGCCCTTTCCGAGCATCGAGAGAGCCAGGAAGAACCAGCTACCGAGGAAGTACGCGCGCTTCTTGCTCGTCTGCTTCCGCTCGATGAAGAGGAACACGGCGCACACCGCGGCCCAGATCCCCGCGGCGTGGATCGGCCAGAGCTCCTTGTGGACGGGCTGCTCGTTCTGACAACCCTGGTTGCCGGGGCTGCCGCAGTTGTGCTCGCCAGAGCCGGAGAAGAACTCGTCGGGGTGGAAGCGGAAGCCGCGCATTCCGGGACGCAGATGGAGCGTCAGGTCGCGCGACACGAGGTACAGCACCTGCGGCAGGGTGGTCACGATGACCGCGAGCAGCACCAGGTGCAGCGCCGAGATGCGCAGGGTCCGGCCGAAGACGCGGATCTCGGTGAGCGGCATGACGTCCCCGGCGTCGGTGACGAAGCCGAGCAGCGCGAGGCCCATCGCCGCCGCGAGCGGTCCGACGTACGGCATGTCCGTCATCGTCTGGTGGGCGATGAGGAACCAGTACGGCATCGTCGTCAGCACGAGGCCCGCCATGAAGCCGACGCGGCGCCCGAGGACCTTCGCGACGGCGCGGTACATCACGTACGTCCCGAGCAACGTCAGGACGAACACCGGCATCCGCGCCGCCCACTCCGGCTGTGGGAAGTGCCCATGGGACGCTGCTTCGAGCATCTGGTCCGGCATGTACCGGACACCGAGCAGCGAGAAGTCGAGGGCCTGGATCCAGAAGTCGAGGACCGGCTTCGACCAGAACCAGCCGTCTTGCGCCCACCACGTCGAGATCCAGTCGTCGCGCGCGAGCATCTCGCGGGCGACCTCGCCGTAGTGCGTCTCCCACGGATCGCTCAGTGAATAGCTGCCGAGGAGCGGCACGTAGAGCATCACATTGACGACGACGAGCCAGAAACCGTGGCGCGAAGCGAGGCCCGGTCCCGCGCCGTCCTCGTCACCCCACGCACCGAGGGCACGGCCGAGCCGGTAGAGCGCGCCGGTCACCCAGAGAAACGTCGACGGGACGAGCACCGCGGCCGTCAAGATCGGTTTCGGGAGCACGCCGGCCACGCCGAGCGCGAGCACGCCGAAGTGCACCGTCACGCTGCCCGCGAGCTCGGCGAGGCGCGGCGCGAGGGATTTCACGGTCGTCGTGCCGACGACGCGTGACGCATCGCCGTTGAAGCTGCCGATCGCCGTCAGGATGCAGATACCGGCGAGGAGCAGCGTCACCACACCGAGCGGCACACTGAACCCGAAGCGCCGTTCGGCGCACATCACGACCAGCGGGATGGCCGACAGCGCCAGGGCGGCGAGCGCCGGCGCTATCCAGCGTGTGCGCGGAGGCTTCGCCGTGGTCTCCACGGCGAGCGGCGCGGGCTTCGCGTCGGTCCCGACCGCACCGTCGCCGTCAGGCGGAGCCTCGGAAGCGAGGGGCACGTGGACGGCATCCGCGCCCGCACCGGCGGCGCCGGACGGTGCGTCCGTTCCCGACGCTCGTGCACTCTCTTCCGCCATGAGGCTTTGCGGCCCGTTTTCTCGCATTTCTCCCCCCCTGGCGCCACCCCAGACTTTCGGCACGAATACGCGCCGTTCCGGGTCCTGGACACGTCCCTGGAGCGCATTCCGGCACGGGCGGCAGGCTATGATCGGGAGGTCATGCGCGTCGGCTGTGCGGTGTTCGTTCTACTGTATGGCTGCCAATCCGCTTCGTCGGGCACGAGCGAGCTGACGCACGACGAGTGTGCCAACCTCGTGCGCCACGTTCAGCGGCTGCAATCCGATGACGCGGCGGGCCTTCAGCGCGCGCTCGACGTGGGCCTGAAATCGGGGATCGAGGGGTGCCTCGAGAAGGGGACCCAGCGCGCCTATCGGTGCGTTCTGCAGGCCGAGAACACGACCGAGCTCGCGAACTGCGACGCGCTCATGAAGTGACGGCCGAGCCGCTCACTCCTTGAGCTCCTCGACGAGGCCGCGTTCTTCTTCGAGACGCGCTCGCTGGTGCACGATGCTCTGCTTCTGCTCCTCGGCCGCCTTGACGACCTCGGGCGGAGCGTTGCTCGTGAACTTCGGATCGGTGAGACGCTTCGTGAGGACCGTCAGATCCTTCTCGAGCTTCTTCAGGGTGCGCTCGATGCGCTCCGCCTCTTTCTCGGGCTGTACGAGGCCGCGGAGCTCGACGAGCACCTCGATGCTGCCCGCGACGCTGAGTACGCTGCCGCGCGGACGGGGCGCGGGCGCCTCGACGACGGGGTCGCCCTCGGTGCGCACCAGCGCCGCGATGGAACGCGACTCGCGCTCGAGCAGCGCCCGTAGCGCGGGGTCGGCCGAGCGAAGCCTGAGGTGCACCTTGCTGGACGGCGGCACGTCGTGCTCGCTCCGGATGGTGCGCGCGGCTCCGATGGCGAGCATGAGCTGCCCCATGTCGGCTTCCGCGGCGTCGTCGGCGTTGCCGTCCGCGCGAGTCGGGTAGGGGGCGAGCGCGATCGACACCGGTCGCGACGCAGGCCGTGGCACGCGCTGCCAGAGCTCCTCGGTGACGAAGGGGACGAAGGGGTGCAGCGCTCGCAACGCCGTCTCGATCGCGTGAGCGAGAACGTCTCGCGTCTCGCGCCGCTCTTCTTCGGTACCGCTCGTGAAGACGGGCTTCGTGAGCTCGAGGTACCACGCGCAGAGCTCGTCCCAGAAGAAGTGGTAGAGCGCGCCCGAGCCCTCATCGAGACGGAAATCGTCGATGCCGGCGCTCGCGGCTTCGACCGCCGTCGCGAGCCGCGACAGGATCCAGCGATTGTAAACGAGCGTCGCCTTCGGCGGACCGGCGTCGGAGAGCTCGGCGCCCTCGACGTTGCCGAGCGCGAAGCGGACTGCGTTGTAGATCTTGTTGCAGAAGTGACGGTACCCCTCGATGCGCTTGGGCGAGAGCGCGATCCGTCGTGACTGCGGCGAGTAGCTCGACAGGGTGAGGCGCACGGCGTCGGCTCCGTACGCGGGGAACCCCTTGCCGAGCTGCGCGACCGACGGATACGCGCGCTTGAACTTCGCGAGCGCCTCGGCGATCGGCGCGTCGGGCAGGGCCTTCTGCACGACCGAGTCGAAGTCCGCGCCGTGTATCAGGTCGAGCGGGTCGATGGAGTTCGCCTTCGTCTTGCTCATCTTCTCGCCGGTCTCGTCGACGACGAGCCCGTTGAGGAGCACCCGGCGGAAGGGCACCTCTCCCATGAAGTAGAGGCCCATCATCATCATGCGGGCGACCCAGAAGAAGATGATGTCGTAGCCCGTCGACATGTCGTCCGACGGATAGAAGCGCTCGAGCGCGGCCGTCTTGTCGGGCCAGCCCATCGTCGAGAACGGCCAGAGCCCGCTCGAGAACCAGGTGTCGAGCACGTCGGGATCCTGCGCGACGTCGCTCCCGCACTTCTCGCACTTCGCGAGAGTGTCTTCCCGCGTGACGGTGACGTGGCCGCACTTCGTGCAGTGAAACGCCGGGATGCGATGTCCCCACCAGAGCTGCCGCGAGATGCACCAGTCGTCGATGTTCTCGAGCCAGTGGTTGTACGTCTTGACCCAGTCCTCGGGCAGGAACGTCGTTCGCCCGTCCTTCACCGCCGCCAGCGCGGGTTCGGCGAGGGGCTTCATCTTCACGAACCACTGCGTCGAGATGATCGGCTCGACGACGGTCCCCGAGCGCTGCGAGCGCGGCAGCGTCATCTGGTGTGGCTTCGTGCCGCGCTCGAGCCCGAGCTCGGCGAGGCGCTTCTTCACCGCCTTGCGGGCGGCGAACCGCTCGAGGCCCGCGAACTCACCGCCGGCGGCGTTGATCGTGCCGTCGAGGTTCATGATGTTCAGCTCGGGCAGGGAGTGCCGCTTGCCGGTCGCGAAGTCGTTGAAGTCGTGGGCAGGCGTCACCTTCACGACGCCGGTGCCGAACTTCGGATCGACGAGCACGCCGTCGGTGACGATCGGGATCTCACGGCCGTCGAAGGGATGCCGCACCTTCTTGCGGTGGAGATGCGTGTAGCGCGGATCGTCCGGATGGACGGCCACTGCGGTGTCGCCGAGCATCGTCTCCGGCCGCGTCGTCGCGACGACGAGCTCGGTCGCTCCCTTGCTCGCGTCGGCATCGACGACGGGATATGCGAACTCGTAGAGCTCGCCCTGGACGTTCTCCTCGATCTCGACCTCGAGGTCGGAGAGCACGGTCTGCGCCGCCACGTCCCAGTTCACGAGCCGCGTCGCGCGATAGATGAGGCCGTCCTCGTAGAGACGCACGAAGGCTTCGCGAACCGCGCGCTGCATGTCCGCATCGAGCGTGAACTTGAGGCGCTCCCAGTCTGCCGAGCAGCCGAGCACCTTCATCTGCTCGACGATCCGGCCGCCGCTCTTCTCCTTCCACTCCCAGACGCGTGCGAGGAACGCCTCGCGCCCGAGATCGTGGCGGGTCTTACCCTCGCGTTTGAGCTGTCGCTCGACGACGGTCTGGGTCGCGATACCGGCGTGATCGACGCCCGGCTGCCACAGGACGTTGAACCCCTGCATGCGCTTGTGGCGAACGAGAACGTCCTGGATCGTGCCGAACATCGCGTGCCCCATGTGCAGCGACCCCGTCACGTTCGGGGGCGGCATGGAGACGACGTACGTTTTTCTCCGGTCGCTCGGCTCGACGCTCGCACGAAACACTCCGTGCTCCGCCCAAAACGCAAACCAGCGCGCCTCGGCCTCCGCCGCCTCATAGGATTTGGGCAACTCACTCATGCTCATGGCGGCCGAGACGGTAGCACGTGTCCGAAGCTCGCTTACTTCGAGCACGTGGCCATCTGGGTGCTCTCGGTGCTCAGCGTGCATTCGCACGCCTCCGCGCCTCACCCACCCATCTGACCACGCGGTCTTCGCAATCGAGCTTCGGACGTGGCTCCGGGTAAACGTCGGGCCAGATACCCGTCTCAGGCTCGCCCTCTGCGGTCTCAGTTCACCCCGATGTCCGATCGCGAAGACCGCGTGCCCTCATGACTGGGTGAGGCGCGCAGGCGTGCGAATGCACGTCGAGCACCGAGAGCAGTCATGAGGGTGCGTGCTCGAAGCGAGCGGGCGTCGGTGCGCGCTCGTCGCGACTACTCGGCAGTTAATCGGCGGAGCTCTTCTTTGATCAGCGTCTCGGCCAGTACTGGGACTACTTCCCAGACGACCTTTTCGACTACTTCGCGCGATAGCGCGAGCACGCCTTGGACCTGGGCGGCGTTGAGTCCCATGGCGGCGAGCTTGCTCTCGAGCTGGCCGTTGCCGGATGCGACGGCCGCGGCGACGGCGTCACCGGCGTGCGGTGCGGCCGCAGCGGGTTGCGCGGCGAGCCGAGGACCGGCAGCGGCAACGGCGGGGCGTGCGACGGACGCGACGGACGCGACGGCGGCCCGCGCGGGTGACGGTGCGGCGGCAGATGCCGGCGCGGGTGGCGGCGCTGCGGGCGCCGGCGCCGGCGTTCCGTAGGACAGCGTTTGCGAGCGCGGCTTCGCCGTCACTGCGGGAGCGGCGACCTGCACGGGCGCGACGACCGCGGTGGGTCGTGCACCTGCTGCGGCAACAGCGGCAACTGCAGCGCGCGGCTGGGTGAGAACCTGGTTCACCTTGTCGAGGAGCTTCTGCGTGTCGAACGGCTTGTCCATGAAGTCGTCGACTCCGGTCGACGTTCCACGCGTCTTGTCGTAGGGGGTCTGCTTGCTCGACATGACGAGCACCGCCATCGACGGTGCGACGGCCTTGAGCTCGCGACACAGGTCGTAGCCGGTGTTGTCGGCCAGCGTGTGATCGACGAGAGCGAGCGCGGGCCGCTCCGTCTTTGCGAGGTTCAGCGCTTCTTCAGCGCTCGAGGCCAACACTGTTTTGAAGCTCTCGCCCGCGAAGGTGATTTCGTACACCTTTCGCATCGTGAGGCTATCGTCGACTGCCAGCAAAGTGGTCGTCACAAGGCTTCTCCGCGAGAGACGTTCATCATCAGTTTGTCTCGAAATTCTGTCAAGTTTGCGCGCGAGCGTGCGCTACTCGACGATGAACCATCGTACCGCCGGTCGCACCTCCACGTGAAAATGATTTCGATGGGGCCCGTCGTGATCGGGGCAGAGCTGAACGTGGAAGAGGTGTGCATCCGCGGCCGCGCAGTAGATCTCGTGAAGCGTTCGCGCGGCGGGAGTGTCGGGAATGGGGGGCGCCGCGCCTTTTCCGCAGGGAACGGTGCCGATCCGGCCGTTGAAATCGGCTAGCACGTCGAGCGGCGGCTCCGACCCGCGCTTGAATAAACGCAGGTCCGCGGCGAGCCCTCCCGGATGCGCCGTCGCCACTTTTCCTGCGGGGAAATGTGGTGAAGGGGGCCTCCATGCCGAGAACATGCGCACCTCGTCGATGCCGTGCGCGGCGAGCGTCGGACTCCAAGCGGCGAGCGCCACGACGAGCCGGCAGTCGAAGACCTCCCACGGCACCTTGCTCCGCTGCTTGTCCGGAAAATCGGTTCGATAAGCAACACCGCGCACCGGTCCAGTCAGGCGTACGGGAATCAGGATGCCCGGCGACGGCCCGGCTTTCTCGAAGCGAACGTGATCTCGTTCGAGCTCGGCGTAACACTCGGACTCCGTGAGCCGCGCGGCTCTGCTCGCGGGAGACGCATCGGCGGTGGCGTCACCTGGAAAGCTCGGCGCCCGACCGCGCTGGTGGTGATGATGCGCCGGCTTCTTCGTGGCCTTCTTCGTCGCTTTCGTCGCTTTCGATGCTTTCGACGTTGTCGGGGCCCCTGCAGCGCTCCCCGCGACGAGGAGAACGCCGCCGCTACTGATGAAGAGGAGGACGACCCAGGCGAGCGCGCCTCGGTTCATCCTGCGCCGACCTCGGCGCCCGCCGCCCGATCGGGTGAATCAAAGCGCGCGTTGACGAGCGGGCCGAGGCGGATAAGAGTGTCGATCATCGTGAGTGGTCTCTCGAAGAGAGAGCGAGCCATCCTGAGCGCGGTCGTGACCGAGTTCACTGCGACGGGGATACCCGTCGGTTCCAGGACGCTCTCCAAGAAGTACTCTCTCGACCTCTCGCCGGCCACTATCCGTAATGTTTTGGCCGACTTGGAGGATGCGGGGTACCTCGCGCAGCCCCACTCGTCCGCTGGCAGAGTGCCGACCGAGGCCGCATTCAGGCTCTTCATAGATGCGCTCCTGCGGCTCCGGCAAATCTCCCCCAACGACGCGACGAAGATCACGGACTGGTTCGGCGACCTCCCGCCGGGCGCCGATCTCTTCCGCGGCGCTGGTCGTTTGCTCAGCGATATGACGGGCGCCGCGGCGGTACTCGTCCGGCCGCCGGTTCCCGAGCGAACCCTCTCGGCACTGCGGTTCATCCGCACGCGCCCGGCCGAGCTCCTCTGCGTCATCGTTCTCTCCGACGGCTCGGTGGAGAATCGATTCATCCAGGTGGACGAGGCGCCGTCCGATCGCGAGCTCGAGCGGCTGCACAATTTGCTGTCCGAGGTCGTCGAGGGTCGCACCTTGTCGGTGGTCCGCGACTACTTCGAGACGGAGCTCTCCGGTCAGCGTGACGAGCTACGGACTCTCCGTCAGGTCGGCATGACGCTCATCGATCGCGCGCTCGATCTCGCCGATCGCCAGCCGACGGTGATCATCGAGGGGCAATCACGTCTCTTCGAGAGTCCCGAGTTCGACACCGCGGAGCGTCTGCGTGAGCTCGTGCACGTGCTCGACGAGCACGAACAGCTCGTCGGCCTTCTGAACCGCATCATCGAATCCGATCACGTCCAGGTACTGCTGGGAGGCGAGACGGAGCAGCGCGTCGGCGTCGCCGTCAGCGTCATCGCAGCGCCCTATCAGTCGGACGGCCGCAGAGGCGGCGCCGTCGGCGTGATCGGCCCGGTCGCCATGGACTTTCCCTCCGTGATTCCGCTGGTGAGCGCGACCGCGGACGCGATGAGCGCCGCGCTCTCGCGCCCGCGGTCTTAGTTAGGGCGGGGGGTCTTGGCCCCCCGCAGCTTCGCCTTCAATTACGGGGGGCCTTGGCCCCCCGCAGCTTCGCCTTCGGCGAACTGCTCCCCCCGCCGCCTTCGGCGGGCTCGCTGCGCTCGCGGCCTTCGGCGAATTGCTGCCCCCGCCGCCTTCGGCGGGCTCGCTGCGCTCGCGGCCTTCGGCGAATTGCTGCCTCCGCCGCCTTCGCGGGCTCGCTGCGCTCGCGGCCTTCGGCGAATTGCTGGCCCCGCCGCCTTCGCGGGCTCGCTTCGCTCGCGAGAGAGTTGGGCAGTGACGGGATGACGGCGGTCGACGTCGTGGGATTGGTTTGTGGGGGTGCCTTGGCCCCCCGCAGCTTCGCCTTCGGCGAACTGCTGCCCCCGCCGCCTTCGGCGTGCTCGCTGCGCTCGCGAGAGAGTTGGGCAGTGACGGGATGACGGCGGTTGACGTCGTGGGATTGGTTTGTGGGGGGCCTTGGCCCCCCGCAGCTTCGCCTTCGGCGAATTGCTGCCCCCGCCGCCTTCGCGGGCTCGCTGCGCTCGCGGCCTTCGGCGAACTGCTGCCCCTGCCGTCTTCGGCGGGCTCGCTGCGCTCGCTACTGTTCGGCTCAGTGCTGCCGGGGTAGTAGTCGAAGTAGCATGGCGAAGCCGCCCCCGCTGATCGCAGCTCCGACCGGGGAGCTCCCGCTAGACCGCGCGCTCAACCTCGAGGTCTCCGGGGACGCCGAGGGCGCGCTGCGCTGGGCAGTGCCGCTCGCGAAGTCGGATCTCACCGCGCCGGGGCCGATGTTCGTCATCGGTCGTGGGCTCCGGAAGCTCGAGCAACGCGACGTCGCCGTTCAGGCGCTCGAGGCGGCTGCCGACCGCGCCGCCGATTCGGGCAATCTGCCGATGGCGCTCGCGTCTATCGCGGAGCTCACGTCGATGGGTGCCGACACGACGGAGCGCGCGGACGCGATCTCCAAGGCCTACGCGAAGGGCTCCGGCCGGTTCCGCGCCGTGGCGCCGAGCATGCCGCCCGTCGCCATGCCGGAGCTCCAGCCGCTGGGCGCCGCGACGACCGGTCCGGCGCTGATCGAAGCCGCGACGCAGGTCGTCGAGTACGCGCGCGCCGCACAGGACGGCGATCACGAGAAGAAGAGCAAGGAGAGCCCGGCGGTGCCGCCGCAGAGCCTCTTCTCGTCGCTGAGTGCACCCGCCCTGCGCGCGCTGATGGGCGCCATCGAGGTCCGACTTCTCGCGAAGGGCGAGAAGGTGATCGAGCAGGGCGCGCGGGGCGCCGAGGCCTTCGTCCTCGCCCGCGGTGAGCTCGAGGTGTTTCGCGAGCAGGAAGATCAGGACCCGATCCTCCTCGCGCGGCTCGGCAACGGTGCCGTGTTCGGCGAGATGGCGCTCCTGTCGCGCTCACCGCGCGCGGCGAGCGTCGTCGCCGCGCGCGCGAGCGTCGTCCTGATCATCCGCGTCGAGACGCTCGACGAGGTCGCGGGCAAGTCGCCCGAGGTCGGCTCGGTGATCGCCGGCTATTGCCATCGCCGCATGGTGGCAAACCTCGTACGGACGAGCCCGCTCCTCGCGTCGCTCTCCGCGACGGAGCGAACGGCGCTCATCGAGCGCTTCCAGTCGCGCACCTTCGAGACGGGGGACAAGATCATCTCCGAGGGCAAGGAGTCCGACGGCCTGCACGTCGTCGCCTCCGGCTCGCTCGCCGTCGTGAGGAACGAGAATGGCGAAGACGTCGTGATCGCCCAGCTCGGCGTGGGAGAGGTCGCGGGGGAGGTGTCTCTCGTGTTCCGCCGCGCGTCGAACGCCGACGTGGTCGCCGCTCATCCGACGATGACGCTCTTCCTACCTCGTTCGCGCTTCATGGAGATCGCGACCGAGCACCCGACCTTGCTCTCGCAGCTCTACCTGCTCGCCGCGAAGCGCGACGACGAGACGGCGAGCATCGCCGCCGAAGAAGCGTCGGACGCAACGGATCTGATCATCTGAGCGGCGGTTCGCGTGTACGCGCCCGGCACACGCTTCCGTCGCTTAGCGCCTTTCTTGGCCGTCGCGGGGCTCTGGCTCCTCTTCGAGCTACCGACGGCGTTCTCTGCGGCGGGTTTCGCTCCGGCTCGGGTGCGGCCGACCGGCGAGCTCCTGGTGCTCATTTTTTTCTACGCGCTCATCGCGGAGAGCAAGCACGAGCGCGCGTTCCGGCGTGTGTGGTTCGTGTGCCTCGGCGTCTTGATCCTGCTCCGCGTCGACTGGTCGACGTGCTGGATCATCACGCGGTCACGGCCGCTCCTCTACGATCAGCTCTTCCTGTTCCGTCATCTGCTGGTGCTGATCTCCGATCTGTGGAGCTTTCCGACGGCGCTCTGTCTCGTCGCGCTCGCACTCGCAGTGTGGGCCATCGCGCGCGCGGCGCGTGCTCTTGGCCGCGCCGCTCGTCCGGCGTTCACGAAACCCCTGCGGCGCCACACCCTGATGGCGGTCTCCGCCGCGCTCTTGTTCGCGGTCGGAGCCACCGCCGTCGCGCGCGACCAGACGAACGTCGTGGTGCGCTGGATGCTGCCGGAGATCGTCGATAACCTGCGCGAGTCGTACCGGACGTACCTGGCCGTTCGCGACGGCATCTTCGACTCGCCGTACAGGGGCTACGCCGGCATCCGTCTCGCGCGACGTCCCAACGTCACGTTCATGTTCGTCGAGAGCTACGGCAAGGTCATCGCGGACAGTCCGGATCTCGCCGTGAGGCTGACTGCACGGCTCTCGGATATGCAGCGCCGTCTCGACGCCGACGGCTGGCACATGGTCAGCGGCTACAGCACTGCGCCGGTCAGCGGCGGGCGCTCGTGGCTCGCCGTGGGCAGCATCTTCATGGGCACGAACCTGCCGTATGAATCGGTGTTCCGTCATCTCGTGCGCGAGGGCGCGGAGGTGCCGACGATCCCGTCGTTCTTCGCCGAGCGCGGCTACGAGACCATCGGGCTCGAACCGTCGGATCGCGTGCGGCCCGGCGTCGAGGAGGTGAACTACTATCGCCTCGAGCGAAACGTCCGCTTCGACGATCTCGGCTATCGCGGTAAGGCGATCGGCTGGGGGCTCGTCCCCGACCAGTACAGCCTCGGGTTCGCGGAAGACCACGTGCTCCGCGGCGCGTCCGAGCGCCCGCGGTTCTTCATGTTCCACATGGTGTCGTCGCACATGCCGTGGAGCACCGTGCCATCCCTGGTCGACGACTGGCGCGCGCTCGGAGACGCCCACGGCGAGCCCGTCGTGAACGCTCACGGTGAGAAGCGGACGCTCTGGGATCTCGGCGACGGGCTCTACACGCGCCTCCACCGCTACGGACGCGAAGAGATGCGGCGCTGGGTGAGCTACCGGCTCGGCGCGGGTTACCGCGAGCGCTACGTCGAGAACGTCGCGTACGATCTGTCGGTCATCGAGCGGCACCTCGTCGGAGAGCACGCCGACGAACTCGTCATCGTGATGGGCGATCATCAGCCGCCCGCGGTCGCGCCCGACGGCGAGAACTTCGACGTCCCGGTTCACGTCTTCGCGCGCGACCCGGCGCTGCTCGCGGAGTTTTCCGACCGGGGATTCTCGCCCGGCTTGCTCCTCCATTCGTCCACTCCACCGGTCGTCGAGCACGCCGGGTTCTTCTCGCTGCTGGTGCGGGCGCTCGTCCGCGTGCAGCCGGGAGACCCCACGCCGCCGCCCTATCTGAGGCACGGAATGCCCCTCTCCGGCTGAATTCGCCGGAGCCTCGCCGCGGCGTTTCCGCGCGCAACTCCGCGCCAAACGGGAGGGAGCGGGTTTATTCCCGCCTTCCGGGCGCCTCGCTGCCTTGACGCCCGGTCGTTCTCACGGGTAAGCCCCCGAACAAATGAGCCTCGTCAATCGTTTTTTCGGCACGGCCGTCGCCTTTGCGTTCGCGAGCACGCTCGCCTCCGTCGCCACCGCAGAAATGAAGATCGCCGTCGTCGACACGCAGCGCGCCGTCATGGAGACGGAAGACGGGCTGCGCGCTCAGGCCACGCTGAAGAAGCATTTCGACAAGCGCCAGCATGAGCTCGACGACAAGCAGGTCGCTCTGCAGAAAGAGCGCGAGGACATCGAGAAGCAGAAGGACGTGCTGAGCAAGACGGCGCTCCAGGCTCGCGTCGACAAGTGGCAGAAGGAGATGGCCGATCTCCAGACCGTCTTCGTCGACTACAACAAAGAGCTGCAGAAGAAGCAGGGCGAGATGACTCAGCCCATCTTCCAGAAGGCGATGGGCATCATCCGCCGGATCGCGACGCAGAACGGCTACGACCTCGTCGTCGACAAGCAGGCCGTGCCGTACCACCGCAGCGACCTCGATCTCACCGATCGCGTCATCGTCGAGTACAACCAGACGGCAGAGGCAGCGCCCGCCGGATCTGGAAAGCCCGGGGCCGCCGCGGCGCCCGCTCCGAAGAAGCCGTAACGGTAGCGGCGGCGATTCCGTGATCCCCGACGACGAATGGGGAGTCGCGCTCGCCGCGCCGATCGAGTTACGCGAGCTCGCAAGCGAGCACGGGGGGACACTGGACGACGGGCTTTCCCGCCGTGTCGTCCGTCGGCTCGTTCCGGCAGATCACGCGCACCGTGAGGACGATCTCGCCGTCGTCACCTCGCCGCGCTTCACGGCGATCGCGTCGGCGTCGCCCGCGGTCTTGCTCTGCCAGACCGACATCGCGTCGCGATGCCCTGCGGGCCGGCGATGGGTGCACGCGCACGCGATGTACGTCGTCGCGAAGCTCATGGGCAGCGACGTGGCGGCGAGTGGCGTCCATCCGGAGGCGCGCGTCGATCCGCGCGCGGTCGTCGATCCGTCGGCGACGGTAGGCGCGCGCGCGGCGATCCTCGCCGGGGCGCGCATCGGCCCGCAAAGCGTCGTCGGGGACGGCGCGATCGTCCACGGCGGAGTGCGCATCGGCGCGCGCGTCGTCATCGGACCCTTCGCCGTCATCGGCCGTCCGGGGTTCGGCTGGGCGACGGGGCCGAACGGCGACGTCGTGCGCGTCCCCCAGCGCGGCGGCGTCGTGATCGAGGACGACGTCGAGGTCGGCGCGCTCGCCACAGTCGACGCCGGTACGCTCGGTCCCACGATCCTCGAGCGAGGCGTCAAGCTCGACTCGCACGTGCACGTGGGCCACAACGTTAGCGTCGGCGAGCACACCTACGTCGCCGCGCAATCGGGCTTCGCCGGCTCGGCTCGCATCGGGCGACGGGTCCTGGTCGGCGGACAGGTGGGCGTGACCGATCACGCCGTTGTCGGAGAAGGTGCGCGCATCGCCGCGAAGAGCGGCGTCATCGGGGATGTCGCTCCGGGCGCCGTCGTGGCAGGCTTTCCGGCGGTACCGAAGGCTCTGTGGCTCAGGGCGTGGGCGAAGCTTCTCGGGCGCCACAAGGTGGAGACATAGGTGAACGCGCAGAAGCCCGTGCAGATCGACATCGCGAAGATCCTCGAGGTTCTGCCGCATCGCTATCCATTCGTGCTCGTCGATCGGGTCACCGAGATCACGGCGGGCAAGAGCATCCGCGGGCTCAAGATGGTGAGCTACAACGAGCCCTGGTGCGAGGGTCACTTCCCCGGCCGTCCCATCATGCCGGGCGTGCTCATCATCGAGTCGCTCGCGCAGATCGGCGGCATCCTCGCCTATGCGAGCGAGCCGTTCGACAAGACGAACAGCCTCATGTACTTCCTCGGAATCGACAAGGCGAAGTTCCGGCACGTGGTGACCCCGGGCGACAGGCTCGACCTGTTCGTCGAGATCACGCACCACCGCTCCAACGTCTGGAAGTTCCGCGGTGAGGCCACGGTGGACGGGACGCTCGCGGCGCAGGGGGAAATGCTCGCGTCGGTCGTCGACCGCGACGGATAGCGATGGCCGAGCCGCTGCACTCGGTTCCGTCGCTCCCGTTGCGCGCTGCACGCGCCGCGACGGTCCACCCGAGCGCGGTGGTGGATCCCGGAGCCCGTCTCGCGGACGGCGTGATCGTCGGTCCGCTCTGCTACGTGGGCGCTGACGTCGTGCTCGGATCGGGGACGGAGCTCGTCGCTCAGGCCACGGTGCTAGGGCCGGCCCGCATCGGGGAAGGCAACGTCGTCTATCCGCACGTGACGCTCGGCGCGCCACCGCAAGACAGGACCTGGTCCGGCGAACCGACGGAGCTCGTCATCGGCGATCGCAACGTCTTCCGCGAGTCCTCGACGGTGCACCGCGGGACCGCAAAGGGCGGGGGTACGACGCGCATCGGCTCGGACTGCCTCGTCATGGTCGGCGCTCACGTCGCGCACGACTGCGACGTCGCCGACGGCGTCACCCTGACGAACTACACGAGCCTCGGCGGTCACGTCGTCGTCGGGCGCCGCGCCGTCATCGGCGGCCACGTCGCGATCGCGCCCTTCGTCCGCGTCGGTGAAGTGTCGTTTGCCGCGGGCGGCGCGATGATCGAGCGCGACGTCCCGCCGTACGTCATCGTTGCGGGGGACCGCGCGCGCGTGCGTGCGCTGAACCGCGTCGGGCTCCTTCGCAGTGGCATCCCCGACGGCTCGCGCGTCGCTCTCGAGCGCGCTTTCCGGGCACTCTATCGCTCCGGCGAGCCGCTCGCCGTCGCCGCCCGCGCCGCGGAAGCGGAGCTCGGCGCGGACCCCTTCGTGCGCCGCCTGCTCGACTTCCTCGCGGCGAGCGCCCTGCCGCGCACCTAACCGCGTCGCGACTTCCTCGCGCGAGCGCTCCGCCGCGTACGTAGCCGCGTTCGACCGGGCGCGAACTTTCCGGCGTGCTGGCCCAGGCCTCGTGTCGTTTCCCGCGAAGCGCTTCGCAGCGCCGCCGGCACGTCGTCGTCGGAGTGTTTCGCGTTGCTCTCCGCGCGGGGCCCCCTTACATCCGCTGTCATGTCTCGAGCGATTTTTGGGTTGGGGTTGCTCTTGATCGCGTGTGGCGGCGCCGCGACGCCGAAGGCCGAAGCGCCGGAGAGCACACCGCCGGCGTCGAAGGCCGACGACGCCGCGTCCTCGTCGGGCGACGCCGACTCGAAGGGCACCGACTCGAAGAGCAGCGGCGACTCTGCCGGCAGCAGCGACACGAAAAGCGACGACGCGAGCGGAAGTGGCAAGGGCGGCGCGTCGACGGACGAGCTCAAGACGGTGATGCAGCTCACCATCGAGGACCCCGAGCTCGACAAGTACCTGCACCTCGAGGAGCCCGGCCGTTTTCCGCTCAAGATGGCCGGCAAGGATCTGCCGTCCGGCCTCGGCCTGACGAAGGCCGGGCAGCCCGTGAAGATCGTCGACGGTGAGCCCGCAAAGAAGGACGCCGTGCTCGTCATCACGAAGATCGAGGTCACGGGCTCCGACGCGGCGATCGGCTACCGCTTCGACATCGAGGGCATCGTCGGCACGGCGCACCTGAAGAAGGCGTCCTACGGCTGGGAGCTCGCGAGCAGCCGCATCGTCGAGCACTATCGCCCCGACGACGCCAAGGACACGAAGAAGAAGAAGTAGGGGTATTGCTCCCCCCGCCGCTTCGCGGGCTCGCTGAGCTCGCGAGAGAATTCGACAGTGACGGGATGACGGAGTTTTACGATGTGGGATTGGTTTGTGAGGGGGTCTTACCCCCACGGGGTCGCTTCGCGACCCGCTCCCCCGCCGCCCTTCGGGCGGGCTCGCTTCGCTCGCGGGAGATTTAGGCAGAGACGGGATGACGGAGTTTTACGGTGTGGGATTGGTTGTGACGGGGTCTTACCCCCGCGGGCTCGCTTCGCGACCCGCTCCCCCGCCGCCCTTCGGGCGGGCTCGCTTCGCTCGCGAATTACTTTGACTCGAAGAGATCGTCGAATGCGGCTTCGAGCTCGTCGTCGCTCTGGATCTGGCGCATGCCGGCCACGCCTTGCTGCGGCTGCGCTCTCCGCGGCTCGAGCGCGTCGATGCGATCGCGCACGTCGCGGTATCCGGGATCACGGCGCGCGATCTTCTGGAAGTAGTAGAGCGCCTCCGGCGTGCTTCGCTTCATCTCGTAGACGGTGCCGAGGTCGTAGTAGAGGCTCATCTCCTGGTCGATCGTCTTCTGCGGCGCGCCGAGCGCGGCGATGTACGACTCGGCGGCCTCGTCGAGCTGGCCCAGCTCGAGCTGGATCATGCCGACCATCGCGTTGCTCGTGCACTCGTAGCGGGTGTCTCTCGTCGCGAGCTTGAACTCGCTGATCGCGTCCGGCAGAAGTCCCATCTCCTTGTACGCGACGCCGAGGTCGTAGTGCGTCGAGCTGTCGGAGTCCGAGATCTGCGCGCGGACGCCTTCCTTGAACTTCGCGAAGACCTGGTCGACGTCGATGTCGTCGATGTTGCGCAGCGACGTGGGCGGTCGCGACGAGCGCGTCGCTTGCTCGAGCACGTCGAGCGCGTCGAGCGACGCCGCCAGATCGAAGGCGCGATCCTCCGCGGTCAAAAGCTCACCGGGGTCGGTCCGCTCGTGGGTGCCGCTCTGAGCACCGATCGCGCCGTCGAGCTCGCGCAGGCGCTCCATGATGAGCGGGTGGTTCGGTGCGCGTCCGAGCGCGTCCACGAGGATCGTCCGCGCGTCCTCGACGAGGCCGCGTGACGTGAAGAACTCCGCTTCCTCGAGCGCTTCCTCGATGAGCTCCACCGGCGCGGCCGACAGCGGCCTTGCGTTCATGCCCGTCGGATCGGGCAGGCGCGGCGCTTCGAGCGCGCGCCCTGCGTCGGCCGTCTGAGGAACGTCCTCGAGGTAGTCGTCGAGGTCCTCGACGCCGCGCAGATCGAACTGCGAATCACGGGCGGAGAACGAGTCCTCCGTCGGACCACGCACGCCGTCGCCCATGCCGTCGGCGATCGCGGCCGTCGCCGAGATCTCCTCGAGGTCGTACGAGGGGAGGGGCGCGTCCGGGTTGTGGTCGCGGATGAGCTCCGGCTCGGCCACCTCGGTGGTCGTGCTGTCGTAGTGTTCCTCGGTGTACTGCGAGTACGCCGCTTCGGGCTCGTCGTTGGCCGCGGTCTGCGCGGCGATCTGCTCGAGCATCTCGAACGCGGTCGCGTGCCCCGGCTCGCTGTCGAGCACCCGGTAGAGCTCGTTCTCGGCGAGCTCGTTCTCGCCCTGATCCATGTGGATCGCGGCGAGGGAGATCATCTCGCCGATCGCGCCGTCGCGGTCGCCGGCGTCGAACAGGATATCGCGGAGCTTCTGCCTGACCTCGATCGACTGCGGGTCTATCTCGAGGGCGATGCGGAGCGTCTCGATGGCCTTGCTGTACAGGCGAAGACCGCGGAAGGACTCGGCGTCGGAGATGGCCTTCCGCGCGTGCGCCCGGATGTCCGCGTCGCTGATCTCTTCGACGCCCTCGAGCTCCTCGTCCTCGACGATGACGTCGGGGGAGCTTCGCATGAAGGGCCGTCCCGGCTCGTCGTCGAAGATCTCCACGTCGGCATCGGGCTGCACCGAAAGCGAACGCCTCGACATGGGCGCCTCGTCGAAGTCGAAGTCGTCCTCGACGTCGGGACGTGTCGGTGCGCTCGGCCGGCGCGAGGCCCCGCGCTGCGGATGTACGGAGGGGTCCACCGCCTCGACGTCAGCGTCCACGTAGCTGGTCGAGTCGGGCATCATCGACGTCGAGTCGCCGCGCAGCAGCGCCTTCACCTGCTCGTCCTCGGGCGCGGCGCGCTCGAGATAACCGAGCACGTCGGCAAGGATGTCGTCACGGCCCTGCTCGCGCGCGAGCCGGGCCATCTCTTTCTTCACCTCGAGCGCCTTCGGCGCCTGGCCGATCGCGACGAACGCGCGCGACAGGAGGTCGAGCACCTCGAGGTTCTTCGGATCGGCCTGGAAGCAGAGCTGAAGCTTCGCGAGCGCCTGGAGGCCGTCCTGGTGACCGCCGCCGCGCTCGAGATAGAGCTCTGCAGCGACGCGGGCGTAGCGCGCTTCGGCGCGAAAATGCAGGATTCGCTCGACGACCTTCAGCGCGTCGTCGCGGCGCTGGAGACGGATCAGGAGCTCGGCCGCGGTCCAGAAAGAGTCGATGGCCTCGTCGACGGACTGCACGCGGCAGCACGCCTCGGCGAGGCGCAGGTGCGGTAACGGATTGGTCGCGTCGAGGGCGACCATCTTCCGGAACACGTCGATGGCGTCGCGATCGCGTCCGGCGCGCTGCAGCCGCGTCGCTACCTCGTCGTACGCAGCGAGCGCGTCGCTCGTGAGCCCGAGCTCGGTGTAGATCGTCGCGAGCTTCGGAACGATGTGGCCGTAGCGATCTTCGAGCTGCGGGACGTGCTTCTTGATGAGCTCGCGGATCTGCTTGTAGACCGCGATCGCTTTGAGCGCGAAACCCTGCGCCGAGTAGAACTGACCGACGCGATCGTAAGTGGCGATCGCTTCCGCGTACGCCTCCATCCGCGCTTGCAGATCACCGATCTTCAGCAGAGTCCGAGCGTCGTTCGGATCCTGCTGGATGATCTTTTGGTACTCCTGGATCGCCTTGTCGAACTTCTTCTTGTCGACGTGCTTTTGAGCGGCCTGGAGTATCTTCTCGCGGTCGACGGCCAAATGACTCTTTGCTTCGGAAATTGCAGCGTTTTTCTTACGGTAGAAATTTAGCCGCAAGCTACCAGGGGGGTCAAGGAGACGGCCTCCTTAGGTGTCGCAGCCGGGCCCACATCGCCAATTGGATTTCGGAGTGCAGGAACGCGCACTTCGATGAGTCGTCATGTGCCGACTACGCGGCGGCGTGAGCTTCGTATTTCGCAAGCTACCGCGCGGGCACGTCCGCCAGGCCCGTATCTAGTCGTATTCGTTGCCTAGTCGCGGTCGGGGCGCGGGACCGGCCGCCCAATTTCAGAATGGCTTCATTACGACCAGAAAGACGACCAGACCAGCGGCCAGCAGGATTCCTATGGTGAGCGACGGCACCGCCGAGGCGGCTCCGGCCTCACCGGCGGCCACTTTTTTCGCCCGCGCACCCATCACGTGGTGCAGTCCGATGACGACCAGCGCGAAGAGGAGCTTCGCGTGCATGAAATGGGTCTTCACGAAGTAGTAGTCAAGATTCAGCGCGAGGCGGCCGACGCCGGCGACGAACGAGACCACGAAGGCCGGCACGGCGAGGCCCTTGTAGATCTTCAGCGCGAGCGCGCCGCGGATCTTCGCGTCGCCGTCGCTCGCTTCGATCACCCGGCCGACCGCCAGGATCGAACCGATCCAGACGACGTTCGCGAACACGTGGAGCGCGACCAGAATGCCGGCAATTCCCATGGGCGCGACCTTACAGCGAAACGCAAGTTGCAAGGGGCTCTAGTAGGCCCCATCTTGCGCTCTACCCATGAACTCCCTGAGCGACGCGTATCGCGCACCATTCGCCCCTGGTGGCTCGAGCGGCATAGACGCCGACATTTGTCGGAAGCTCCTGGAAATCGCGCTCGGCCGGGGCGGTGATTACGCAGATCTGTTCTTCGAATACTGCGCGAACGGCGGGCTCAGCTTCGAGGAAGGGATCACCCGGAGCGCGTCGCGCAGCACGAGCCTCGGGCTCGGTGTTCGCGTCCAGCGCGGTGACGCGACGGGCTACGCCTACGTCGAGGATCTTTCGTGGGACGCCATGCGCCGCGCGGCCGAAACGGCAGCGCGAATCGCGGGCGGGAGCCCCACCGCGAGCGTCGCTCTCGCGCGCTCCACCCTGCCCGATCGCTACGCTCTCGAGAAGCTGACCCTCGACGTGGACGGTCGCGATAAGCGCGCGCTCCTCGAGCGGGCGAGCCGCGCTGCGCTGGCCAAGGATTCGCGCATCAAGAAGGTCGAAGCGTCGTTCTCGGAAGAGGTCCGCGAGGTGCTCGTCGCGACGAGCACCGGTTCTTACGCGCACGACGTGCAGCCGCTCATCCGCTTCGGCGTTCGCGTCATCGCCGAGGACGCCGGCAAGCGTGAATCGGGGCGGAGCGGTGGCGGCGGCCGCATGACCCTCGGATACTTCGACGGCGCGTCACCCGAGCATCACGCCGAAGAGGCGGTGCGGCAGGCGCTCGTGTTGCTCGATGCGCGACAGGCCCCCGCAGGCCAGATGGAAGTCGTGCTCGCTCCCGGCGATAGCGGCATTCTTCTGCACGAAGCCGTCGGGCACGGGCTCGAGGCGGACTTCAACCGCAAGGGCACGAGTAACTACACGGGTCAGGTCGGCAAGGACGTCGCGAGCCCCCTCTGCACCGTCGTCGACGATCCGACGCTCTTCCAGAGCCGTGGCTCCATCAACGTGGACGACGAAGGTGAGGAGCCGAGGAGGAACGTCCTGATCGAGGGCGGTGTTCTTCGCGGATACATGCACGACAAGCTGTCGGCCCGACACTTTCGCACGCAGCCGACCGGAAACGGGCGTCGCGAGAGCTTTCAGAGCGTTCCCATGCCCCGCATGACGAACACCGTCCTTCTGGCCGGGCCGCACGACCCCGAGGAGATCGTCAGGAGCGTGAAGAAGGGCGTATTTGCAAAGACTTTCGGCGGAGGCCAGGTCGATATCTCGAACGGCGACTTCGTGTTCTCCCTCACCGAGTCCTATTTGATCGAGGACGGAAAAATAACCGCCCCCCTCAAAGGTGTGAATCTAATCGGCAACGGTCCAGAAACATTGCGCGAAGTATCAATGCTGGGTACCGATGTGGCTATCTCCGACGGCATCTGGACGTGCGGTAAGGACGGTCAGAGCGTTCCTGTCGGAGTCGGCTGCCCAACCATTAAGATCTCGCGAATAACAGTCGGTGGTACCGAAATCGTCTGACCACAAGTCCGTCCGAGCCCGCTCATTCGTAGCGGTCGTCGGACACGGCCCACTCCTCGAACGCGACGACGGTGCAGCATCGACGCTGAGACAGCTCGGCGCGACGGTTCGTACGCTCGATCTGTGGGACGACCCCATCAACCTCTTCGCAGAGGACGATCCGGACGATGAGGGACGCCCCCGGGCGCTCCTCTTCGAAGCCCTGGATCGCCCCGATCTCGCCATCGCGGCGCTCCGCGCGGTGCGCAAAGAGTCGACGTTCGATAACGTCGGCGCGATCGTGTCCGTCACGGTCGGTCAGATGGCTCGAATCGAGCCATCGAGCGGCTTCGACGACTTCGTCCTCCATCCATACGTTCCGGAAGAACTTTACGCGCGCATCCGCGCGGTCGAGTGGCGCAAGAGCGAATTTGCCACCGAAGAGCGCCACAAGATCGGCGGCATCATGGTCGACAAGGCAGCGCAGGAGGTCAGCGTCGACGGGCGCCCCATCCAGCTCACGGCGAAGGAGTTCGCGTTGCTCGCGTATCTCTGCGATCGCCGCGGCAAGGTGCTGTCCCGCGATCATCTGCTCGCGCGCGTCTGGGGCAACCGTTACGACGGTGGCCCGCGAACAGTCGATATTCACGTCAGAAGGCTTCGCGCCAAGCTCGGCGAAGCGCTCCCGCTCGACACGTTGCGGGGGTCCGGATACAAGCTTCGGGTGCCGGACGCTCCCGGCTCCGAAGAGGAATGATCGTAGTCTCGACGGGCTGTCCTGCTGGAATCGGTCCTGAGGTCTCCGTTCTCGCCGCAGCAAAGCTTCGCGACGTCGAAGCGGTGCTCGTCGGCGATGAACGGACCCTCCGCGCCGCGGCCGAGTCCGTGGGCGTCGCACAGCGCCGGCTCGTCGCCTTCGACGGCGGCGCGGCTCGGGTTAAGAACGCCATTCCGTTCGTCCAGATCGGACCCGAGCTCTCGAAGACCGATCGCGCGCCGGGCAAGCCGTCCGAGACGGCGGGTCGTGCTCAGCTCGCCTACGTCGAGGCCGCGTATCATCTTGCGAAGAAGACCGCTCACGGCGCCACGGTCAGCGGGCCGGTGAGCAAGGCCGCGATCGCCCACTCCGGCGCTCGTGGAGCGGCGAGCTTTCGCGGTCACACCGAGTGGCTGCAAAAACTCGACGGTGCCGCGCACTCGGTCATGTGCTTCGCCGCTCCCGGTCTCGTCACGAGCCTCGTCACGACGCATCTTCCGTTGAATCGCGTGCCGCGTGCCCTCACGGCCGAGGCGGTGACGACCTCGGTCATCGAGCTCGCGAAGCTCCTCCGTCTCCTCGGCAAGCGCCGCCCGCACATCGCCGTCGCGTCCCTCAACCCGCACGCCGGCGAGAGCGAGCTCCTCGGCGTCGAAGAGTCGCGCGCCATCGTTCCCGGCATCGACGCCGCACGCGCCGTCCTCGGTCGATCGGTGAAGCTCACCGGCCCCGTCGGCGCCGAGACCGCGTACAGGAAGATGCGTGGCGGCTCCTTCGACGGCGTCGTCGCGATGTACCACGATCAGGCGACCATCCCGATGAAGCTCATCGCGTTCGGGGACGCCGTGAACATCACGATGGGCCTCAGCGTGCCGCGCACGAGCGTCGATCACGGCACCGCCTACGACATAGCGTGGACGGGGAAGGCCGACGCGTCGGGCATGATCGCCGCGATGAAGCTCGGTGAGCAGCTCGCCGCGGGTCGTGCGGCGTAGTCGCTGATCGTCCGAAGCGAATCGTCGCTTCGCGTGGCGCGCTACCTGTCGCGCGGATCCATGACGAGCTCGGCGAGCCAGGCCCGGAACCGTTCCGCGGCGTCCTTACCGGTGATGCCGGCGCTCTCGCGCATCGCGTCCCCGGCGAGGGCTTCCCCGAAGATCGTCAGCGCGACGAGGACCATTCGGAACGCGGTATCCTCGAACGTCGCGTGCGGCGCGTCGCCCTCGAGCTCGAGCCGGCGCGCGTACGCTGCCTCGGCGATGTTGCGCATGCGCGACTCGGCGGGGATGTTCCACTGGCCCGACAAGAGGAGCCACGCGAGCACGCGTGCGTGACCACCCTTCACGAGGACATCGAACGCGCGATCGATGAGCTCGACACCGAGCGGCTTGTCGGAGGGCGATTGCTCCGAGAGCACCGCGATCAGATCCGCTTCGAGTCGCTCGATGGCTCGGCGCACGACGGCCTGGATGAGCCCTTCGCGGCTGCCGAAGTGATGAAGTATGGCGGGGTGGGATACGCCGACGTCCTCGGCGATCTGCTGGAGACGTATGCCGTTCGGACCGAGCTCGCGGAGCTTCGTCTCCGTCGCGTCGAGGATCTCTCGCCGCGCGTCGTCGGCAGAACGACGCACGCGCGGAGTTTTTTTCTTGGTGGTCATTGACGGCAGGCCAAGGCGTGCTACTTACAAGATTGTAAGTAATCTCTCGGTTCACGGAGGATAGCGAAAATGGCCGGCCACGATCCCCACAGCATCCGAATCAACGACGCTCTTCGCGCATTGCGCGCTCTGGTGGCGGATCCCGACGATACGGCCCAGGTCTTCCGCATCATCGATGCGCTGTCGGGCCACAACGCCGAGCGAACGGTGAAGCGGGTCCGTCGTTCCGCGACCGGCCGTACGCTGCTCACCGACAAGCCGGCGATCCTCGAGAAGCTCCTCGACCGCACCACGCTCGAGAAGCTCCCGGAAAATACGTTCGGTCGCGCCTATCTCCGCTTTCTCGACTCCGAGGGCATCACGGCGGAGGGCCTCCGTCAGGCGAGCATCGACGGGCGGCGCGACGCCGCGAAGGACACCGATCCGGACCTCACGTTCGTGCGCGACCGCATGCGGGACACGCACGACCTCTGGCACACGGTGACCGGCTACAAGGGCGACATCATCGGGGAAGCGTCGCTGCTCGCGTTCAGCTTCGCGCAGACGTGGAACCCCGGCGTCGGCGCCATCGTGCTCACCGCGCTCATTCGCGGCAACGAGCCCAGTGTCCGCAAGCTCATCGCCGGCGGCTTCGCACGCGGAGTGCGCTCCGCGTGGCTCCCCTCCGTGAAGTGGGAAGAGCTCCTGCACCTCCCGCTCGAGACCGTCCGAGCACGCCTCGGCGTCGGCGCCCCCGTCCCCTACGTGCCCTTCCGTACTGCCGCGTTCAAACCGCGTCAGGCGGCGTGAGCGCGGCGTAGCGAAGCGCCACGGCCTTGCTGTCGAGGGGTGATCACAAGGACATCTCCTCGCGCGCGATGAGGGGCGGTAGTCTGCCCGCGGTGTGAACGTACGGCTGCTCATCGACGGGATCATGCGGCAGACGACTGTGCTCATCGCGCAGCTGTCGACCGCATCGGGGGTCAGGGCGCCGCTGGCGCACGTGGCGGACCAGGTTTTCCTCGATCTGGCACGTGAGATCGAAGCGCAGGGCGTCGGACGCAAGGTCGTTGCCGACATGTTCGGAATGGCCCTCCGAGCGTACCAGAAGAAGGTGCAGCGACTCGAAGAGAGCGCGACGGATCGCGGCACGACGCTCTGGCAGGGAGTGCTGGAGTTCATCCGCGCGGGCAGTCAGCCGCGCGAGGCGATCCTGCAACGCTTCTACAAGGACGGCGAGCGCGACGTCGGCGCGGTGCTGAGCGATCTCGTCAACAACGGCTTCGTGTACGTGACCGGGCGAGGTGAGACGTCTCGCTACGGTCTCTCGAGTGACGCCGATCTGCATGCGATGGCCGTCGACAAGGGGCTCCGATCCATCGCGAACATCGCCTGGTTGCGGGTCTTTCTCGGCACCGAGCGCACCGTCGAGGCGCTCGCGACCTATCTCGACGCCGATGTCTCCGTCGTCGAGAACGCGGTGAAGTCGCTGATGGACGACGGACGTCTTCGCCTAGGAGAAGACGGATTGCTCGTCGCTCGAAACGTCGTCATCCCGGTGGGCGCGTCGGACGGCTGGGAAGCCGCCGTACTCGATCACTACCGTGCAGTGGCAACGGCGATTGCCCAGAAAGCGGCCGGAGCTCCGACGTCTGCGACCAACGACGAGGTCGGTGGCACGACGCTGAGCTTCAGCGTTTACCCCGGTCATCCCTTCGAGGAGGAGGTTCGCAGCCTGCTCCGTACGGTGCGTGCGTCCGTCCACGACCTGTGGACGAAAGCGTCGGATTACAATCAGGCACACGAGGTACCCGAGAACGCGGCGCGGGTACTCTTTTATTGCGGACAGCTCGTCGCGGCGTCTGAACTCGAGGCAGGGGCGGAGAAATGACTTCACATATCTTTGAACGCACGCGCTGGGCGCGACTCGCTGGCGTTTTCTTGCTGGTCGCGACGTACGTCGGTGCGTGCGACGGGGGTGGCGGGACGGACAGCAACACGAACTGGCTCGAGCCCTGCACGAGAGACGGTGATTGCGGCAGGCTCGACTGCCTGTGCGCCGAGTGTACGCGGTCATGTCGCAGCGACGCCGATTGCGGCGATCTTTCCGGTGCGACGTGTCGCTCGGACACGAGCCCGTCGTCGCGCGCGTTGCTGTGCGGTGGCACTCACGCGACCTGTGCGCGCGCATGCACGACCGACCATGACTGCGACCGAAGCGACCTGTCCTGCGTTGACGGCTACTGTTCGGCGCGACCCGGTGGCGGCCCCGACGCAAGCATGGACGGAACCGGCGGAAGCAGCGGCGGCGGCGCATCGAGCAGCGGTGGCGTAAGCGAAGGCGGAGCAAGCAACGGCGGAGCGAGCGGAAGATCGGGCGGCAGCGCCGGTCGCGACGCTGGCGGCTCGGGCGAACGCGACGCGAGCTCCGGCGGTCACGACTCCGCGGACGCCGGAGTCGATGGGGCGTCCTCGAGGACGCCGGGCGCCGACGGCGGTGACGTCCTCGACGCGGGCGAGGAAGCGGCGACGCCGCTCGGCCCGAACCCGCTGGAGTTCTCGTTTCCGCCGCGCCACTCGGTCACCGTCGCCGACGCGATCCGCGTTTCCGGCATCGTCGGGGCACGCACGGACGTCGTGTCGGTGACCGTCAATTCCGTACCCGCTGCGAGTCTCGAGGGCCCGTTCGCGCGCTGGCGAACGACGACCGACGTGCCGCTCTCCAACGGCGACAACACGCTCACCATCGTCGCCACGCTGACCGACGGAAGAACGTTCGCCTTGACGGGCGACATAGTGAAGCTGCCCCCGACTACAACGCCGGATCAGCTGGTGCCGTCCTACGACGTGGCGACGGCCACGTCGGTCAGCATCGCGCGCGACATCGCAAACGAGGTCTGGACGATCTTGACCCCGAATGCGCTATCGACCCTGCGCGATTCGGGCATCATGACGGACGCCGTTGGTTCGATCGGCGCCGACGAGTTCTTCATCTCCTTTGCGCCAAACGGCGAGCTCATCACAGCAGCCGATTACCTTGGGGACGCCCTCGTGCAGAGCCCGAGCGTGAACCTGTGGGATCCGCAATGGACGACCGGAACACCCATTCGATTTGCGATATCACCCGATGGAGCACGGGGCTTCGCCGTGCAGCCCGCGCCGGTCGCGCTCGTCGCGTTCGATGCCACGCGCCAGGCCCCACCCTCGTCCCCCCTACCACCACCACCACCACCGGACGCCATCGTCATCTCGGATGCGACTCACGGGACTGGTCCGGCGCTCGTTCCCGGTAGTGCCATCGTCGTGCGCGACGCGACTCACGTCTATCTGCCGGGTTGCAACGGAGCGATCGACGTCGATCTGATCACCGGCAATCGAACGAGCTGGGGAAGCCCGAACGACGACTCGTGCGTCGTCGCAGAGGGCACTTTCCAGGGGAAAGCGGTGGCCCTGCAGCACACCCCGGACGATCCGGACGCCGGTACGTCGAACGCGGCACGGTGGCAGGTCCGCCTGATAGATCCGGCAGCACAATCGGTCACGCCGCTCTTCGAGTTCGAACCACATGCGGAGCTTCAGGCGGCGGCGATAGACGCAGCAGGCGCGCGGATCGGGGTCGTCACGACGAATCCATTCTCCTTCGTTACCTACGACCTTCCGAGCGGACGCGCCACGCCCCTCATGCCCGTCCCGGCGCTGGTCACCAACCAGTTTCGCGACCTTGCCTTCAACACGTACGTTACGCCGAGCGGCAAGCTCCTGGTGAGCGACGACATCGTCGTCTCTCCGGACACCGGAGCGCGAAAGCTGGTTCCGTTCACCTCTGCGGAGGGCAATCAGGGTGCTGAAGCGTCCGATCCGGATACCGGTCTCCTGTACCTCTCGACGGCAGCGGGGGTCTACCGCGTCGATCCAGAAACGCATGAGGCGACCCGTCTCGGCGACGCCATGGGCTACGTGCTCGCGTATGATCCACCGCGTCACACGCTGTATGGGCTCGATAACACCACCACGTACGTGATGAACACGCTCACTGGCACCGTGCAGAGCGCCCCCAACTCCTCTGACTTGATGGCGGTGATCAATTGCAATCCGGTGATCGTGCGCGTGAGCGCGGACGGCACCCATTTGAACATTGCCTCCGGAGGCACCAGCCCCGGATTCATTCCGCGTCCGCCGTTTACTTGCGGATGCGAGGAGTACGAGGTGGCGACAGGAAACGTCGTCTCGGCCCCGAACCAACAGTCAGGGTTCTGGGGCTACTGTGAATCGGTCGAAGTTCCCGATGGCCGTCTCGTGCAATTCAACGGAGACGAGCTCGACGTGCTAGATCGCACCACGGCTGCCCGGACGCCCTTCAGCCAGGCCCCCAACATCGGCCGCGGCATGCCTCTTGTGAACCAGGGCGGTAACTGGTCTGTCACCCCCGATCCCCGGCGCGATCGATGGTGGTTGAGTGTGATCCCGCAGGACTCGGTGGCGGAGACCACGAACAACTACTACTTCATGATCGACCCCTACAACGGCGACCGTGTCCTCGTCTCGGAGTGAGCACACGGAGGGGTGATCGCAAGGACACCTCCACCCGGGCGACGACGGAGGGTAGTCTCGCTGGTCAATTCGAAGCGGGGGCAGAAATGACTTCACGTATCGTGGAACGCACGCGCTGGACGCGACTGGCCGGGCTCTTCTTGCTCGTTGCGACGTACCTCGGTGCGTGTGACGGCGGCGGCGGCACGGACAGCAACACGAACTGGCTCGGCCCATGCTCCTCGGATGGCGAATGTGGCGCGCTCGAGTGCCTGTGTACGCAATGCACGACGGCGTGCACGTCGGACAGCGACTGCGCCGGGCTTCCCGGTGCGACGTGCCGGTCCAACACGACGCCGTCGCGCGCGAGCGTCTGCAACGGCACGAGCGGAACGTGCGCGAAGGCGTGCACCACGGACCACGATTGCCACCGTAGCGATCTCGTATGCGCGGACGGCTATTGTGAACCGCGAGCGCGAAGCGGCGGCCCTGACGCGAGCCTCGACGCCTCCGGAGGACACGCCGGAAGCGGCGGTGCGAGTGGGAATGCCGGTGCGGGCGCTAATGGCGGCGTGAGTGGGAATGCCGGTGCGAGTGGGAATGCCGGTGCGAGTGGGAATGCCGGGGCATCGATTCGCGACGGCGGAGCTCCCGACGCGCAAGGCGGTGGCGCGACTTCAAGAGACGCGAGCGTCTCCGCGACGGAGATAGACGGAGGCGCGGCAGCGGACGCTAGGACGGATTCCGCACCGCCGCCGGTGACGGGCCCGAATCCGCTCGGATTCTCATTCCCGACGCGCCACTCCGTGACCGACGCGGACGGCATCCGGGTAGCGGGCACTGTTGCACTGGGCCCGGACATCGTCTCCATCACCGTGAACTCCATGCCCGCGCAGAGCCTCGAAGGCACGTTCGCGCGCTGGCGCACGACGGCCGATGTCCCCCTCGTCGACGGCAGGAACGACCTCACCATCGTCGCGACGCAGCGCCGTGGAGCGTCATTCTCTCTGACAGGAACCGTCTGGAAGATGGATGAGAGTCAGCTCGCCGATCTGATACCCGACACCGCCGTCCCTGATCAGGTCACAGGGGCCGAGCTGGCGAGCCTCGCGCGCAATAGCCTCCGCGACAGCTGGCTGGTCTACACACCACAGATGATTTCGACCCTGACGTCACCCGGGTTCTGGAGTCAGACGCCCGTCGACGATCCGGGTACCGACAACGACGTGTCGGTGGTCGTGGACGCGAACGGAACCGTCTATACGGGCGCCTTTTCGACGACGATCGGCGAGCCGTCCCTGAACGTGACCGCATACGATGCGAACGGCGAGCGATTCATCTGGGGCACTCGAGATCGCGATCCGTTCCTGTTCCGGTTCGCCGTGGATCTGGACAGATCGCGCATCCTGGCGGTGCGAAAGACTCCGACCGTGGCGCTCTTCGCAGAGCCGTTGTCCAATCCGGACGGAGGCATTCTGCCGCCCGCGGAGACGGTGCTCTCCGATGCGACGCACGGAACCGGGCCGATTCCGGAGCCCGGAAGCGCGGTGATCGTTCGCGACGCGAACCACGTGTACCTGCCCGGATGCAATGGCGCGATGGACGTCGATCTCACGACCGGCAACCGCGCGACGTGGGGGACGAACGACAGATCCTGCGTGATTGCCGAAGGGCAGTATCAAGGCAAGGCGATCGCACTCGCGCGGGTTTCCGAAACCAACGACGCAGGCAGAGCTGGGGTTGCGCGGTGGCAGGTTCGCTCGATCGATCCGAGCGCGAAAGTCGTCACGCCGCTCTTCGAGATTCAGCCGAACGGCACGCTGCAATCGGCGGCCGTCGACGCGAGCGATGGCCGCCTCGGCGTGGTGATGACGAGTCCGTTCTCGCTCCAGGCTTATGATTTTTCCGACGGACACGCCGCACCGATCACGTTCGGCGCAGGTCCCACTCTTGTTCAAAACCGCAACTATCCGGTGTCGACCTTCACGACGCCGGACGGGCTTCTGTTCCTGATGGAACCGGGCCTGCTCGTCGATCCCGACACCGGCGTGACGACCTCGGCGCAGTTCCCGGCGTTGATTGAAGGTACCGAAGCGTGGGATCCGGTGGCGGGTGCGCTTTACGTTTCCGCCACTGAAGGCGTCTACCAGGTGAACCCGGAGAACGGGTCATCGAGGCGCGTCGGAGACGCCCTCGGATACGGCGCCGTCGCCTACGACGCTTCGAGCCACTCGCTCTACGGCCTCGGGAGTCAGACGATGGACACCGCAACCGGGGCCACTCGACCGGGACTGAGCTCCGCGAATCTCACCAACATAAACGGATGCGGCATCGAGACCGCCCGTGTGTCTCCGGACGGAAAGAGCATCCGGATCACCTCCTATCCGACCGCGCCGGGACCGGTGGGTAATGGCAGCATCTGCGGGTGCATGGACTACGACATCGCCACGGGCGCGGTCACGAGGCTGGAAAATTCTCAGGCACCGACGAGCTTCTGCGCCGCCATCTTCGCGCCGGACGGGCGACTGTTTCAGATGAACGCCGACGAGCTCGACGTCGTCGATCCGGCGACGCGGGTCGCGACGCCCTTCAGCCGCGCGCCCGACCACGGGCGAGGCTTTCCGTTGCCCAATCTGAACCAGCTCGGCAACTACTCGATCGCGCCCGATCCCCGGCGCGATCGCCTGTGGCTCACGCTGATCGCCAACGAGTTCACTCCGGGTATCCCTGACTACTACTTCGTCATCGACCCATTCAACGGCGACCGCGTCCTCGTCTCGGATTGAGCCGGACGGCAACGGTCAGGAACTTTGTGGAGCCGTGGGGGATCGAACCCCAGACCTCTAGCATGCCATTCCGCGCGCCCGACGCGGAAGCTCGCGACACCAAAGAACATCGCGAGGATGCGAGCGCAGCGAGCCGTGCATTGTCGGTGATCGTCGAGCCCGTGGGGCAGTCCCGGGGCAGTGCGAGCGACGAAGCAGTCGAAGAAATGCCTACGGCTGACGTCGTCGAGGCGGCACTCGCCGACGCTCTCACGAAGGCGTCCGCCGCGGCGCAATGGGACGTCGTGGCGCGACTCGCGGGCGAGCTCGAAGCGCGACGGAAGGCGCGCGCTGGCGTCGTGGACCTCGTTGCTGCGCGAGCAAAGCGCCGGGGGAAGCCGTGAGCATTCACGACGAGCTCCGCGTGCGACCGATCCTCGTCTCTTCGGGCAATTGCGCCGCCGTCGTCGGGCAATCGTGGCGCTGGGTTCGCGACAACGCATCGCTCCTCGGCGTCACGATTCACCGCGTACGGGGGAAGAGCTTCGTCGAAGCCGACGCGCTGCTCGCGGGGATCCGTCGGACCGCGAGCGTCGCGAACGATGGCGACGATGTGGGCGAGTCTGGCGACGAGCTCGAGCGGCTGAGAGCGGCGATGGGGAAGCGGAGGGTGGCGCCGTGACGCGGACGATGTTCGCCACTCGTTGCGCGGGTGCGGTACCTTCGAGGTTTATGAAGACATCGGGGGCGGTGCTCGCGGGCGTTCTGTTGGTGGCGTGCGGGTCGGATGCGGGGACGCCCGGCACGGACTTCACGTGCGATTCATCCCAAGACCGCAGCGGGGTCTACCTCGTGCATTCCGTTGAGCGCCCGGGCGGCACGTGTGGCGCGCTTACGGACGGGCTGACCCGCTTCGATGGCGGTATGGCGGTTCAGCAGAGCGACACGCAGTGCGAAGCTCTCGTGCCGACGACGGTGACTGATTCGGGCTGCACGTTCGCGAACAGCCTGCGCTGCGCCGGTACCGACGGCAGCGTTTCCGATGTCACCGGTACGACCACGCAGCTCGACGCTTCCGGTGCGAAGCTCGATGGCATCTTCAGCGAGACCGTGACGCTCGCCGACGGCTACTCGTGCTCCAGCACGTACGACGTGACGTACACGCGGCAGTAGGGAGCAACGCCATGCTGATTATCGCAATCGGTGTCTTCATCGGCCTCGTCCTGTTCGCTGCGTGGGGCAGCGAGATGGCGGTGCTCGTCAGAGTCGCGACGATCCCCGCGCTCGGTTGGCTTGCTAAGCTGGCATTTGCTTGCGTGCTCGCCGGCGCCGCCGGTACTGCCGCGGGCTTGGTCGTCTACGGCGTGCACATGATCGGCGCTCCGCCCATGCCGGTGTTAAGCTCCGCGCCCCCAGGCAGGGTCCGCGCCCGCCTTCTCGACGGCTCGTATGGGACCATTCCAGAAGACCGCGTCGCCACAGCGCTCGAGAACGGTTACAGCGTGGAATCGGAGGAGGAGTACGCGGCGCGCAAAAAGTCGGACTGGGAGAGCAAGCAGTCGGAGAGCGCCATGGCGCCGAGCGCTATCTTTGGTGTTTTGGCCGCCCTCGTGACTTTCATCCGTGCACTTGGGCGAAGCCGAACCGCGACGCAGCGGAAGACCAACACGGAGCTCCCGACGCCCGTGCTGACGACGGGCGTGGCTCCGAACGAGACGCGAGCCGTGACGTCTCGTGCCTGTCGGGCGTGCACGTTGGTGAACGATGTCGACGCGAAGTTCTGCAAGTCATGCGGCGCGCGTCTTGCGCAGCCGGCGACGTAAAGGGGCACGCCTCCCGAGGTGACCGCAACTAGGCCGCGATGCGACCAACGAGAGAGCCGCAGCGGCTTGGCGCTACTTCTGGGAAGTCGATTCCAGTGTTGAGCTGCGTTCGGCCAGTTGCGGCTGAACCGCCCACGGTGGTAGCGGGTCGAGTCTCAGATCGAATCGCATGCTCACGGTCCGCCCGGGAACTTCAACGTAACTCGCCTCTCCCTGGGGAAAGTCGGCCGCGCAATGCGGGCATCTGTCGAGCAGCTTGCGACACAAGGGACAGACCTCGCCCGCCGGCGTCGACTTGTTCCGAATGAAGCCCAAGTGCTCGTAGTAGCCGACCGCGTCGTGCGTGTCGTCGTGGACAGCATCTACCGTAAGAAGCCGGCACCCGAGAGTTTCGCGGGCGCCAATGGCCGTTTGGTATGCCATCCACATCAGCGTCTTGCCGACTCCGGCAAACCGTTCATGCGACTTCTGATCGACTCCCAGGCGACCCACCTTTAGAGCAGGGATGCTCTTCGAGTCTCCGTGAACAAGGTCCAGCTTCTTGCTCTCTCCGGTCTTCAGAACGATTGTATCCGCCAAGAGCGCGACGTAACCGATGGGCACGTTGTCGACGATGGCCATGTATACGCGGGTGACATCGCGTTGCTCTAGCCGAGCAGCGTCATCTCGAACGAACTCGTTCAAGTCGCCCCGCCCGCAGTCGAAGCTTGACCAGTCGAGCGCGGAGTTGAACCGACCGAGCTGAACGCCAGTATCGTGAGCGAATGGCCCCGCCAAGCGCCCGAACTACTACTACTTCTTCAGCTCGACGGAGAACAAACCGCTACCAGTGGCCATCGATGCTAGAACGCGCTGAGCGCGGTCCGCCCGTTCCCGCATTTCGGCCGGCGACGCCCCGGTATCGAGTGACTCGAGAAGCCGCTCAGCGTCCTGTCCGGTGACGGGGGGAGTGGGTTCTATCGGACGAGCCATCGACACAACGTAACTCGCGAGCGTCAAAAGTCACTTTAAAAGTAGTGGTAAAAACTTGGGCTTTCTGCAGCCTAAATCGCCGCGCTGAGGCGCTCGTTTCCGCCGCCCGTACCCAGGGCTCCATTCGCGCTCGGGCCCTTCTCGAGCCGCCTATCGCGGAAAAGGCGGAATCGCGGGTTTTTCTAGCCCTTTTCGAGTAGCGCTACTGAGCGTCCGACTCTCATCACTCCCTGTTCGGTAGAGTAGGTGTCGATTGTGGTCCAGTTGTCAGACAATGGGTGTCATAGTTCTCCGCGTGGCTGTAGTGCGAAAACCGAAATCGATCAGATTGGCGTTCCGCGCGACGGCTGAGGACGCTGTGATGCTCAACGAGCTGATTGAGCGAACCGGCATGTCGAGCAGCGACGTCATTCGCCTCGGGATTCGGACGCTGCACGTGAAGGAATTCGGAGAGACAAGGTTTCGCGTTTCGGACTCGAGCCGTCCTCGGTTGCTGACTCGACCAACATCGAACGAGAAGAAGACTCGCCCAAGAACTGCGCGCACGTAGCCGCCGACGTGCGGGCGCTTCGCCTCTAGACCCAAAACAAGCGATTGCGGAGCCCTTCGCGCGGCTCGGCGCGGGCTGATGAGCTCCCCGAGGCGTAGAGACACGAGCGCACCCCGGCCGGCGGTCGGTGCGCGGACGTGGATTTTGGGACGGTCGAGGGATCGCTCGTTT
>DATAZL010000048.1:0-14553 GCA_036272055.1 Polyangiaceae bacterium
GGTTAGGTGGGGGGGCCTTGGCCCCCCGCAGCTTCGCCTTCGGCGAACTGCTCCCCCCGCCGCCTTCGCGGGCTCGCTTCGCTCGCGGCTTCGCCTTCGGCGAACTGCTGCCCTCGCTTTCAAGTAACGGGGGGCCTTGGCCCCTCGCAGCTTCGCCTTCGGCGAACTGCTCCCCCCGCCGCTTCGCGGGCTCGCTGTGCTCGCGGGGGGCCTTGGGCCCCCGCAGCTTCGCCTACGGCGAACTGCTCCCCCCGCCGCCTTCGGCGTGCTCGCTGCGCTCGCGTAGTTCCTACTGGGTAAGGGGGACCTCAGCCCCCCGCCGCTTCGCGGGCTCGCTTTGCTCGCGCGCGGGACTACTCGTTGGTCCACTTCGGATCGACGTCGCCGTGAGCGAGTAGCAGCTCTCCGCTCGCGTCCGCGAGGACGATGCTGCACCGGGTCGGCTTGTGGCTCATCGCGCTGGCTGGGCGATCGAGGATCGCGGCGGCGCGGAGCCGGACGGGGCCGGCGGTCAGCGTCTCGGCAACGTCGCGGGTCTCGGTGGCGCCGAAGGAGTAGCTCACCGCGCCTTCCTGAAAGCGCAGGGTCGCGCGGCCACCCATCTTCGCGACCAGGCCGTTCGCGTCACCGAGCTCGAGCGCGGTGACGTGCAGACCTTTCACGTCGTTCGGTAGATCCACGTCCACGAGCGCGATGGCCCACGGCGGCGCGTCCGGCGGCGAAGTGGCCGTGACCGGGCCCCACCCGCAGCGCGCGAGCTTCATGGTCGTTGCGCCGGCGTGCGACGGCGAACCCGTCAGGGCTTCGCCGGCCGAGCCGGTGGCGCCGACCGGAGTCGCTGTGGCGGTCGGCGCCATCTTGAGCGGCGCCTCGTCGGCGGTCGTCCCTGCGGGCGAGCCGATCGCCGGCGAGCCGGTGCCGGAACGATCGCTCGTAGACTGACGGCACGCGCAGGGGAGACACGCGATCGCGAGAAGCAGTGACCGAAACGCTGCGCGCATGATCGACGGCGCCCCGTGCGCTACCGCGCAGCTCGCCGGCGCCGCGTGAACGCCAGGAGCGCGAGCGCGACACCGAACACGCCTGCCGGCGATCCGGCCCCGGTGCGCGCTCCGACGCGACAATCGCAGCCCTTGCTGTGGGGAACCCAGACGATGCCGCCGGGGCCGATGCTCCCGTGAGACCCACTGTCGACGAACCGGTTCGCCGGGGGAGGTCCGTCGGTGGTGCTCCCGAGGTGGTCCGGCATGTAGCCGCCGCTGGCGTCGGTGATCGCGCCGTCGAGCCCCGCATCGGTGTCGGCGCCGGTCCCGCTCGAGCCGCCCGCGCCGCCCGAACCGGTCGAGCCACCTGAACCGCCCGAGCCTCCGTCCTTGCCGGCGACGGCGCCGGCGGCCGCCCACCCGAGGTCCTCGAGCAGCGGGACCGTCAGATCGAGATCACGCGTCGTCACGATCGCGGGTTGCATCAAGAGGTGAGGGGAGATGATCGGATCCCAGTGCACGACCGAGACGCGGGGCACCACCGGGTCGACGGCGTCGAGATAGACGCGGCCCGCGAGGCTCGTGCCGAGAGCGCGCGCCGGATTCGCCCAGAGCCGCGCGCTCGGCGCCTGCGGCAGGGCGGCGCGGATCGTCGTGGCGTCCTTCTGGTCGATGCGGACGCTCGGGATGGTCGCCTTGCCGCCGTCGTCTCCCGTCGGCGCGAGCGGCGCGAACGTCGTCTGGTCGCTGACGAGGATGGCCGCCATGGCGCCCGCGGCCTGGACGGAGAGCACCTTGTCGACGTCCGGGCAGCCACCGGCCTCGACGAACGCGACCTTGCCGGTCAACGACGCGGAAGTCCCGCAGGCGTCGGTCGGCGACGCGGTGTCGTCGGCCACGGCGGTCAGTACGCCGAGGGCCGGCGTCGCAGTCAGCGCGGGGCCGAACGTGGCAACGGCGATGGCCGGATCCAGCGTGTCGAGCGGTACTCCGAGCGACAGGGTGGGCATGCCGTGCGTGAGCAACGTGGCCGCGGCGGTCGTGACGTTGCCGCCGCCCCAGGAGAGCTGATGAAACGCGCGAGCGGATTCGGCCCGGGCCGAGTCGGTCATGTCCGACCAGTGCTTGCCGGTGCGTTCGTCCACGACGAACAGCGAGAACACGTCGGGCACGCCGTCGCGGAGCGCGCCGGTGTCGAGATCGATCGGCGTCGTCATCCCGAGGCCGTGGCCGAGCTCGTGAACGACGACGGTGACGAGATCCGTCAGGTTGCCGCTGTTCCGGTCGAGCCCGAAGTACCACCCGCTACCCTCGAGGCACCCGGTGGTCCCCGCGGCTCCGTTGAAGACGGCGTCGATGTCCGGCGCGGTGGTGTCGAGGTCCGTGCCCGCGAGACGGTTCGCCAGGGCAACGGGGTACAGGACGTTCGGTCGCGCGCCTGAAGTGTTTTTCATCCAGGCATGCGGGGCGCCGGCGCCGAGTATGCCGGTCGCCGCGGTGCATGCGAGGGGACCGAACCGCGCGGCGACCTCTATCGTCACCGGGCTGTCGATGGCGGCTCCCCAGATGCTCGCCGCGAGCTTGAACGCCGCGAGCGCCTGGGCACCACGCGTTGTCTCGGTGTTACCCCCGACTGGGGACACTGACGTCGGATCATTGAATCCGACGCCGGGATCGTCCCCGGGCGTCACGACTATGGTCGCAGCAGCGCTGGGCCGTGCGACCGCACCGATCGCCAGGACCGCAGCGACCGCGACGGTTCGAGTTTTCCCCAGCTGCATGAGTGGCGATGGTGCCATCGACGCAAGGACGGTTACAGGGCGAGATCGCATGGCGTTGAAGGGATCCGTGCGCGTCGTGAAACGCGGGTCTGTCGCGTCTTATTCGAAGAGCGTCGCAATGATTCGTAACGCCCCCGCACCTTGCGCGTCGGTGCGGGCGAGCCTTATAGTACGAGTGCGCGGGCTATCCCCACCCCCCCCGGCCCGGCCCAAAGTCGTGGGCCGGCGCTCCAGAGGCCGACCCCCCTCCTCACTGCGTGTGCCCTGGGGTGCCGCGCGACGCGATTCGCCCCTGCCGAACCGGTCAACCCCGGTTCGGCAGTCCTTTTGGGACACCCGTAGGTGCCCCCGTCCCCCGGAATCGGCTCAACACGGGCTCAACTTTTTCGAGCCACGGCGCCCGCGTCCCTGACAGGGGTCTCCCGGGCTGGCTCAGGTGCGGTACTGGCAGCGTGAGTCGTCGCAGACGAAGCAGTCGTCCCTGCATGGGGAAGGACCGCAGTCCGACTGCTCGACGCACTCCACACAGACACCCTGTCGGGTGTTGCACCGCGGCTTCCCAGGGGTCGCTGCACAGTCCCTGTCGTCGGTGCAATCGCTACAGACTCCGGCGGAGCAGATCGGATGCTCGAGGCCGGCACACTCGTCCGACGAGGCGCAGGTCGGACTGCACGAATGGGTGGCCTGCGAGCACACGAGACCCTCGGCGCACTCCAGGGTCGACTGGCACTCGACGCAGCTGCGGAGGTCGGGATTGCAGTGCGGCGTGTCGCGATCGCAGTCGGAGTCGTCACGACAAGTGGAGTGGCCGGAGCCGGGCGAGCCGCCGCTTCCACCCGAGTCGGGCTGGTCGAGGAGACGGATCGTGTCGGGCTCCGACGCACAGCCCGCGAAGAGCGCGGACAGCGCGCCTGCGACGGCGACCGACAGCGCGAGACGGACCGCGGCGCGACCCCGGGTCGGTTCAGCGGGTGACATCGCTGCGTCCGTGCACGAGCCGTCGCGCCTCGTCGCCCGCCATGCCGTTCGGGTGGAGCTCGAGGTAGCGGCGTGCCTGCCGTTCCGCGCCGGACGCGTCACCCTTGCGCCCGAGCGCACGGAAGCGCTCGACCATGGCATTCTGCGAGAGGGGCGAGCGCGGGAAGTGAACCAGGAGCTCGGTCAGGAGTCTTATCTCGTCGTCGTTCCGTCCGTCCCTCGCAGCGCGAAGAGCGGATTGCATCAGACGGTTTTCGTCGGCGAGGGTGCTCGTGTCACGGAGCTCTCGCGGTCGCGCGCGTGACGGCTCGTCACCGCTCACTTCGGATTCGGCCAAGGTCGGCGCGCTCGACGCACTCGGTTCTGCGGCGGGCGGCGGAGTGGGACGGCTGAGCTCGCGCGCGCGCCGCGAGGGCTGGGCAGGGGACGAACTCGACACGGCCGGCGTCTCGACGCGGTCGTCGTGGACGATGCGATTCCAGGGAATGAGCGCCGAGGCGCCGAGCGCCGCGGACGGGATCAGGAGCGCCGCCGCGACGAGGAGACGCTTCCGGAACGAGGTGCGCATCTCACGACGGACTGCGGCGCGCGCCTGGAGGCCGCGCAGATGCGCGACGGTCCGCTCGCGCCGCGCGCGATTCCGTCCCGTATCGTCGGGCGGCGTCTCTTCGTCGCCGAGCACGCGAAGGACGTCTTCCGGTCGCCCGGGGTCGTACGTCATGAGCGACGCCCTCCCGGACCCTGCGCGAGTCGCTTCCTGAGCTCCTTGCGTGCTCGCACGAGCCGCGATTGTGCAGCGGAGACGGACACCGCGGTCAGGACGGAGATCTCCGACAGCTCGTGCCCGAGGACGTCGTGCAGGAAGAGCGTCGTCGCGTAGTGTTCACTCATCTCGGCGAGGTGCACGCGCACCTGCGCGAGCGTCTGACGCACGTCGGCCTCGCGCTCCAGGTCCACTCGCGCGCTCCGCGTGTTCGCCTCGTGGGTGCCGTCCTTGTCGTGATCGACGACCTTGCGCTCACGGGTGCGGCTGCGGAGCACGTTGAACGCGACGTGAGTCGTGACGCTCGACGCCCACGACGTGAGACTGCACGCGCGCGCGAACCGTCGCTTCGAGAGGGTCAGCACGATCTGCTCGAACGCGGTCTGCACGAGATCGTCGTGGGCCTGGTCGCGGCGACCGAGGATCTTGTAGAGGGTCCCCTCGACGACGCCGATGAGCCGGTCGTAGAGCTGCTCACAGGCGTGGCCTTCACCGCGCTCGAAGGCGTCGATCAGATCGGAATCCGACAGCTCGACAGGGGCGGCTTTGCCACCGGGGACGACCCGGAGGCGTCCCCTCTCTGAAGTGCCGGAAATACGTCTGGACTCGACCACGGGTCTCCTCTGACGTTGTAACCGAAGCGGACCGCGTCAGGCACTCGCCGGCTCAACGGACGAAATACCGTGCGCCGAGGCCAATCGCCCAGCTCGTCGCCGCCACGGAACCGGCGGCGCTGTCCTCGACGACGATCCGGGTCGGGGAATGAGCCTCGGCGACCTCCACCGTCGCGACGAGGCCGAATCGGCCCAGTTGCCACACGCCGTCGAGCCCGAAATGCGCCGAAGCGCCGAATCGATTGCCGGAATCGCTCCGGCGCGTCACCGGGTCGACGACGCCGGCGTGCAGGTTCTCGATGCCGACGGCGATGCGAGGTTCGAGCCGCAACGCGTCGCTGCCCACGACGGCACCGGCGCCGAGCGTCGCGGACTCCCACTGAACGGATACGCCGCGAGAATCCTCCCCGCGACTCGCGTACCCGACGCTGAGCCGGGCGAAGAACGGAAGCGTCGCGAACCGGTAGCTCGCATCGGCGCCGACGCCGAAGCGTGGAGCGCCCGCTTCGAGACCGGAGCCCGTCAACAGCGACAGGCCCGCCCAGAAACGACGTGGCAACGGCTGCTCCGTCCCCGGCGTGCGCCGTTCGCGGGAAGGCGCTGCATCGGCGTTCGCGGGCGGCGCGGGTGTCTCGTCGGCCACGGTGGTGGCGTTCTTGCCGGCAACCGCGACGAGGGGTGGCGTCTGCGTCGTTTGCGATGCCGCGCCGGGAGCTGCGGCCCCGGCGTTTGCGTCGGTCGCGTCGTCGAAGCGCGCTTCGGTGTCGAGCGTCGTGGGCGCCGGCAAAGCGTCGCCGACCAGCGTCGCGATGGTCAGCCCGACGGCGCGCCACCGCTCGATGCGCGCATCGGTGCTCTTGAAGGTGAGGATACGGACGTGCCGGCCGGGGACGCCGCCACGCACGTCGTGCACCTCGACGTGCGCAGCTCGCTCCGACGCATCGACGAACTCGACGTCCACCACGGCGAGGTGCGGCTCATGGGCCGCCTCCGACGCGAGCTCGCACGTGCCTTCGCGGACACTCGCGGAGCACGCGTCGACGAGCGCACGCGCCATCGCAGGAGACGGAGCCTCGGTGACCACCTCGACGACGACGACGGGCATCGCTTCGCGCGCCGAGCCTACATTGAAACATCGCCGTATCTGCTCCCGGCGTGTGTTGCAATCGTGCACGTCGCGAGTACGCGAGCGATTTCAGTCGCTTGGTGTCGCGCTCGGACGTCGATCACGGCCGGAATGGGCGGCACCGAGCGCGCGTGATCGCGCTCGTCTCGAACCGAGCCCCGTCGCTTATGAACGATCTGGAGTGCCGTCATCGTGCGCTCGTAAACGTCGAGATCTGCGTCGAGAGCGCGTTCGTCATGCATGTGTGGGAGATGTGGCAGGAGCGAAGGGGGTTCGGCACACCACCCTCGCAGATTTTTTCTGGTAGCGGCGCACCGGCGCTTGTCGGATAAATTGTCGGATCATGGCGCGGCCAAACGGGATCACGGGGCTATCGGTGTGTCTTGCGGTGGCGGCCACCTTCGGGTGCTCGAGCAGCAGCAAGAGTAGTGGTCACAAGCCCACCGGGAACACCAAGGTGGACGGCGGTATCTCCATCTCGGTCCCCGAAGGCGGATTTTTCACGCTCGATTCGGGCAAGGGCAGCTCCGGCACCGCGATCATCACGCCTTCGAACCCGAACATCACGATCAACCCGAACGGCGCGCCACCGGACCCGATTCAATTCACGGTCACCGGCACCGGGAACGCCGACGTCGAGTGGACGGTCAGCAATCCGTACCTCGGCACCATCGATCCGAAGACGGGTCTGTTCACGCCGAACGGCCAGGTCGCGGGCGGCGGTGACATCGAGGTGATGGTCAACGGGATGACCGTCGGCAAGGTGCACATCACGATCAACGTCGCCGCCGAGCAGAACGGCGCGTCGGGCCCAGCAGAAGGAGACGCGGGCGCGGGAGGCCTCGGCGGTGTCGGCGGCGAGGGCCTCGGCGGCGCCGTCGCCGACGACGTTCTGAAGACGCTCAAGGGCTCACCCGTCGCGGACGCCTCGCTGAAGCTCCTCTATCCGTACGACGGCACGGTGTTCCCGCTCGATCTCTTGCCGCCCCTGTTCCAGTGGCAGGGTGGCGGGCATGGCGACTTCGACGCCGTCTACGTGCACCTCTCCGCGCCCCCGACCTACGACTACAAGGGGTACTTCGGGAGGCCACCCGGGCTCGCCGCGGGTCAGGCGTTCACGCGCTCTCCGATACCGAAGGACGTCTGGCAGGCGGCGACGCGTAGCGCGGCGGGCAGCACGCTCTCGGTGGAGCTCGTGCTCGCCGCCGGCGGAAAAGCCTACGGCCCGCTGAAGGAGACCTACAAGATCGCGCTCGCACCGTTCAACGGACGCATTTACTACCAGGCGTACGCCACCGTGTTCGCGACCAACTCCTCGGCGGGAGATCACGTGCAGTGGGACCCGAACACGCGATTCGGCGCGGCCACTCTCTCCATCGACGTCGGCGCCGAATCGCCGAAGCTCGTCGCCGGTAGCTCGACGCCCGACAACACGGGTTGCCGTGTCTGTCACTCGGTCTCCGCCTACGGCGACCGCATGGTCGTCCAGCACGGCAACGAATACACCCAGACCTCGACCTACGACCTGAAGAACGGCAACGCCGAGTCGACGCCGTATCAGAACGGCGAGGCGGGCTGGGCCGGTCTCTCTCCCGACGGCAACCTCGCGCTGACGAACTCCGTCGACGTCACCGGCACGAACTCGGTGACGGGCAACACGAAGCTCATCAACGCCGTGACGGGGGCCGACGTGGCCACGACGGGCCTCACCGACTTCGCGACGAAGGTCGGGCTCCCCGCGTTCTCGCCGGACAGCAAGCACGTCGTCTTCGTCTTCGTCCAGGGTCAGAACAAGGCGCCGATAGGCAACGCGAACAAGCAGCTCGTGTCGATGGACGTCGACATGGGCACGAAGACGTTCTCGAATCCGACCCTGCTCTGGGCTCCGGCGAACGGCGAGAAACCCGCATTCTCCACGTTCATGCCGACGAGCGACGCGGTCGTCTTCCAGCATCGGTACAGCGGAGGGGACAACGACTATTCGAGCTGGCACGGCTCGCACTCCGACCTCTGGTGGGTCGATCTCGCGACGCAGAAGGCGACGCCGCTGAACAATCTGAACGGCGTCGGCACCGACGGGAAGAGCTACCTCCCGACGGCCGACAAGAATCACGACCAGGACGAGCACCTCAACTACGAGCCGAGCATCAGCCCCGTCGCCTCCGGCGGTTACGCCTGGATCGTCTTCATGAGCCGCCGGATGTACGGCAACGTCGCGACCCGCGATCCGTGGGAAGCCGACCCGCGTGAAGAAGATATCCACGGTGACGACCCCACGACGAAGAAGCTCTGGATGGCCGCCATCGATCTGAACGCGAAGCCCGGTACCGACCCGAGCCATCCCGCGTTTTATATCCCCGGGCAGGAGATCCACGGCGTCAACTCGCGGCCGTTCTTCGCTCTTCAGCCGTGCGTGACGGATCGCGGCTCGTGCACGTCGGGCATCGACTGCTGCACGGGCTTCTGCCGCGACGGTCTCTGCGCGCCGCCCGACACGCAGACGTGCTCCAACGTCGACGAGAAGTGCACCACCAGCGCAGATTGCTGCGACACCCGGACGCGCTGCATCGGCGGCTTCTGCGCCCAGTTCATCCAGTGACCACCGCAAAACCGACCTACGGAGTCATCGAGACGTCGCGCATGCGGCACCGCGTCCTCACCGAGGGCAGCGGGCCGCCGGTGCTCCTCTTGCACGGGTTCCCCGAGGGCGCGTACTCGTGGCGCCATCAGGTGTCGGCGCTCGCCGCCGCCGGTTATCGCGCCATCGCGCCCGAGCAGCGCGGCTACGCGGGCGCGGAGGTCAAGGTACCGGTCGAAGGCTACGATCACGTCGAGCTCGCGCTCGACATCGTCGCGCTGCTCGACGCGATCGGCGCCGAGCGGGCTCCCATCGTCGCGCACGACTGGGGTGCGGCGCTCGCGTGGAACCTCGCGCTCCTGCACCCGGACCGCGTCTCTTCCGTCGCGGCGCTGAGCGTGCCGTTCGGCGGACGCTCCAAGGGGCCGCCGATCGCCGCCTTCCGGAAGATGGTCGGGGAAGCGTTCTTCTACATCCTCTATTTCCAGAAGCCCGGCGTCGCGGAGGCCGAGCTCGAAGCCGACGTGCGCGAGTCGCTCCGCCGCTTCTACTATGCAGGCGGCGCGCGTGACGCTCCCTACGGTCCGTTCCCGAAGACGGCGAGAGTCCTCGAGACGCTGCGTGCGCCATCCAGTGGTCTCCCGGCTTGGCTCTCCGAAGAGGACCTCCAGCATTTCACCGCATCGTTCGAGGCGTCGGGCTTCGCGGGACCCCTCGGCTGGTATCGCAGCATGGACCGCACATGGGAGCGCATGGCGCCGTTCGACGGCGCGAAGATCGAGCAACCAGCGCTCTTCATGGCCGGTTCGCTCGACCCCGTTATCATGTTCAGTCGAAGCGCGATGGAGCGCATGCCCACCGCGATCTCGAACCTGTCGGGACCGAAGCTCCTCGAGGGCGTGGGCCACTGGATCCAGCAAGAGCGTCCCGATGACGTCAATCGCGAGATCATTGCATTTTTGGGGGGGCCTTAGCCCCCCCGCAGCTTCGCGTTCGGCGAACTGCTCCCCCCGCCGCTTCGCGGGCTCGCTGCGCTCGCGTAGTTCCGCACTTTCGTCGATGCGGCATCACTGCGCCTTTTCGAAGCCAGGGTCGGCTCTCCGTGGTAACGGCGATGCCGGCCGTCCATCGCGCGAGTGCGCGCGCCGGGCTCGCATCGTCTTGCGGTGGGTCCGGCGTCCAGTCGAAGGAAGCGACACATGACCCAGACCGCAGTCCCCAGCGCCGCAGTGCGCCCGAGTGCTCCCGTGTCCGGTGCGCGACCCGCAGGTCCCGCGGGCGAGACGGTGTCGTTCAACCCGGCGACGCTCGAAGAAGTGGGTCGTGTTCCGAACACCGATCTCGCGCGCATGCCGGAGATCTTCGCGCGCGCCCGCGCCGCACAGGTCGAGTGGGCGAAGCGCTCGTTCTCCGAGCGGCGCCATCACGTCGAGAAGATGCGCGACTACATCGTCGAGCATGCGGAGGAGCTCGCCGCGATCGTCAGCCGCGAAAACGGCAAGCTGCGCCTCGATGCGCTCACGACCGAGGTCATCCCCGCCGCGCTAGCGGCCGACTGGTACGCGAAGAACGCGGCGCGCTCCCTCGCGCCGAAGAGCGTGCCGATGGGCTCGATGCTCTTCATCAACAAGAGAAACCAGCTCCGGCGAGTGCCGCTCGGCGTGGTCGGAATCATCAGCCCCTGGAACTATCCCCTGTCGATCCCGTTCGGCGAGGTCGTGATGGGGCTCATGGCGGGCAACGCCGTTCTCCTCAAGGTCGCGGCGGCGACGATCACCGTCGGCGAGGCCATCGAACGCATCGTCGCGGCAGGTGGTTTGCCGGACGGGCTCTTCACACACATAGTCGGCAGCGGCGGTCGCGTCTCGCAAGCGTTCTTCGACAACGGGGTCAGCAAGCTGTTCTTCACCGGTTCGGTGCCGACCGGGAGAACGCTCATGGCGGCTGCGGCCAAGACGCTCACGCCGCTGTCCCTCGAGCTGGGCGGGAAGGATCCGATGATCGTCCTGCCCGACGCGGATCTCGAGCGAGCCGCCAACGGCGCCGCCTGGGCCGGCTATCAGAACGCGGGCCAGAGCTGCGGCGGTGTCGAACGCATCTACGTGCACGAGTCGGTCTACGACAAGTTCGTCGATCTCCTCGCGGCCAAGACGCGCGCGATGCGCCACGGCCCGGACCGGGCCAATGACGTCGACATGGGCGCCATGACGACCGAGGACCAGCTCGCGACGGTGAAGCGACACGTCGACGACGCCGTGAAGGCCGGCGCGAAGATCGTCGCGCAGTCACGGCTCACCGACGAGGGCGCGAAGGGCTACTTCTACCCGGCCACGCTGGTGACCGGCGTCGATCACACGATGGACCTCATGCGCGAGGAGACGTTCGGTCCGGTCCTGCCGGTGATGAAGTTCTCGTCGGTCGACGAGGCCGTACGGCTCGCGAACGACTCGTCGATGGCGCTGACGTCCTCTGTCTGGACGAAGAACGTCGAGGTGGGCAAGGAGCTCGCGTCGCGCCTCGAGTCGGGCGTCACCACCGTCAACGATCACCTCTACACGCACGGCCAGAGCGAAACGCCGTGGGGCGGGTGGAAGGAGTCGGGCGTCGGTCGCACGCACTCCGCGCTCGGCCTCGAGGAGATGACGCAGCCCAAGCTCGTCAACTGGGACATCATGCCCGCGAAGCGCAACATCTGGTGGTACCCCTTCGATCAGGAGACCTACGACGGCATGCTCGCCGCGCTCCGCATGAACTATCCGAAGTCGCTCCTCGGCTGGCTGCGCGACGTGAGCACCGTCACTCGATTGATGCTGAAAAAGATGTTCTCTGCCTGGAAGGTGTAGGCTCCCGCCGCCTCCTCGGAGAGCGGTATGCAGCCAGGCGATTTTCCGTTTCTTCCCCGACGTCCGAAGACGAACCGGCCCCCCTGGCCGACGATCGTGGTGATGCTCGCGCTCGTCGCGCTGTACCAGCTCTACGTATGGCAAACGAGCCATGATGGCGGTCCGCTCGTGGGGAGCGTCGAGCGGCTCGAGGGACCGCGCCTCGCGCCGGACGCCTACGGTAGAGCCGGCGATCTGGTACTGCGCGCGCCCGGTGGCGCGTCGCTCACCGTCGCGGCGGAACCCGACATCGCCGGCCACCGCCCGCTCCTCGGCGCGGTCGTCGACGTGGGTGTCGATCCTGGAGACGTGACCGATCCTCTCATCTGGCTTCGTACGACGACGCTCGACTCGAAGGGTTCGGTCATGGACTCGACCTGGCGCTCGCCCCAGTCCTTCACGTGCAAGGAGGGCGGAGCCGGGGCTCGCTCCTATGGCGCGATCGGCTCCGGCCTGACCCAGGAGATCTGCGTCGCGAACACCGGGCTCTTCCGGTTCACGACGTCGATCAACTCGCTGGCAGCTGGCGCCGCGCTGGTCGACGAGCTGAACCCCGGCACGCTTCCCGTGGTCGTGAGTCACGGCGTCTTCATCGACGGGGACGCGGAGACCGACTTTGTGGCGTTCAGCGACAAGGGCATCGGCGTGATGATCGAGTCGGCGCACATGCACGCGACGCGGAGCGTGTCGCGTTTCGGTGCCGAGATATTTCCGTCACCCGTCGTTCTTCGTTACACCGGCGGCACGTCGGTCGCGCGCTTTCTCTACGTGGTCCGTGGCGACGCGCTCGAGGCAGTGTCGCGCCTCGCGTCGGCGAAGCGCGTCTTCGACGTCACGTTCGGACCGGAGAGAGGCGGCGATCTGTCGCTCCGCGGCGAGCACGACGTGGAGATCGCGCGCGCGAGCATTCCGCGCGGCGCGACGCGGACGTTCAAGCTACCGGAAGGGCTCGGCGAGCATATCGCGCTACGTGACGATCGCGGCGTCCTCACCGACGTGGGCGTCCCTTTGCCAGCCAGCGGCGCACACGTGGTCGCGACCGAGTCGTCACCCGGCGTCCTGTCGCTCGACTATCACGACGCGGAGGGCGCGCCGGTTCCCGTTCACGTGCTCTTCAAGGGCCTCGAGGCCACGCCGGATCCGCGCCCTGCCGACGCGACGGGGCGGGTCGTGCGCGCCGGGCGCTCGCTCTACCTGCTCGACGGCCGCACGAAGCTGTCGATGCCGCCCGGACGCTATCGCCTGACCGCGTCTCACGGCATGACGTACTCGCTGTCGGTGTCGGAGATCGACGTGAGCGCGGGCGCTGCCGTCACCGCAGGCGGGGAGCTCCACGCCGTGCTCGACACGAGAGCGTGGGTGTCGGGCGATTTTCACCTGCACTCCGCCCCGAGCCCGGACTCCGAGGTGTCGCTCGAGGAACGGGTGCAGAGCCTCGTCGCCGAGGGCGTGGAGCTCGCGGTCGCGACGGATCACAACCGCATCACCGACTTTTCTCCGACCGTGCACGCGCTCGGACAGGAAGCGCGGCTCGGGACGGGGCGCGGCGTCGAGCTCACATCGGCGGGGAGACAGCGCTGGGGGCACTTCAACGCCTATCCGATGCCGGTCCCGACCGGCTCGCCCGAAGAGGCGACGCCGATGTATTTCGGGCGGCTGCCCGCCGACATGTTCCACTCTGCTCGCGAGCTCGGCGCACGCGTCCTCCAGGTGAATCACGCGCGGATGGACCCGGGCATCGGGTACTTCGACCTCGCACACCTCGACGAGAAGACGGGGCGCGCGAGCGGCGAGTTCTCGGCCGACTTCGACGCTTTCGAGGCGTACAACGGCATGTGGATCGAGATGCGCGAGAAGGTGCGCGAGGGTCCGCGAGACATGGTCGCGCTCGCGCGCCGGGGGAAACGCGTCGCGGCGGTCGGCGACAGTGACTCGCACAAGCTCCTCTACGAGGAGGCCGGCTACCCGAGGACGTTCGTGCACGTGCCGTCCGACCCGGTCGAAACGCGATTCGAGCGAGCCGTCGACGCGCTCCTCAAGACGCGCGACACCACCGTGACGTCCGGGCCGTTCGTCGAGATGGCGGTCGACGGCAAGAGGGTCGGTAGCATCGTCCGGCCGTCCTCGGAGTCGGTTCACGTCACCTTCAAAGTGTCGGCGCCGGCGTGGGTGTCCGTCGATCGCGTCGAGATCTGGCGCGACGACGCCGTGTTCCAGACCTTCCCCGTCGAGGGCCCGCCGAAGGACGGTGTGCGCTTCGAGGGCGAGGTGGACGTTCCTCTCGACGGAGCCGACCGCACCGTCCTCGCCTGGGCCGAGGGGGACACGCCGCTCCCCGACGTCGTGCCGTACGACCGTCCGCTTTCCATCGGCTTCACGGGCCTCGTCTACGTCGACACGAACGGCGACGGAAATATCGTCGTTCCCGCTGCTGTTCTAGGGGGGCCTTAGCCCCCCGCAGCTTCGCCTGCGGCGAACTGCTCCCCCCGCCGCTTCGCGGGCTCGCTTCGCTCGCGCAGTCCGCTTCGCTTTTGGCGAACTGCTCCCCCCGCCGCCTTCGGCGGGCTCGCTCCGCTCGCGACGTTCCGTCGCGCATTAGGTAAGGGGGGCCTTGGCCCCCGCCGCTTCGCGGGCTTGCTTCGCTTGCGTAGTTCGGAGCTTTTTCCGTCGGGGACGACGGCTCGTCGATGCGGAACTACTGAGGCGTGCAGCCGCCGGTGCCGGGCGCTGGTGCGTCGGGGAACGCTTGCGTGGCATCCTGGTCGAAGTCGAACATGTCGAGGAGCGCGTCGCTGTTGGCGTCTCGCGCGGTCATCGCGGGCAGGTCGAACACGAGCTCGATGAAGCG
>DATAZL010000049.1:0-14579 GCA_036272055.1 Polyangiaceae bacterium
CCCATCGAGTGACGTCTTCACAACTTGCGATACGTTTGGGGGTAAGGGGGCGGTCTGTCTTGCGCTCGCAAAGTCGGGCATTCCGTGCCCATCGGTGGTGTCGTCACCCCTCACGCTGCACCCGCACGGGCCGACTCCGGGGGCGCGCGAAATCGAGGCTCAGTGGGAGCGTCAAGGCGGCTATGTCACCGACTTTCTCCAGACGGGAGCCTGCATCGAGGGCACGGGAGGAGCAGGTGGCGCAGGTCGTGGCGGCGGCGGCGCGGGCGGCAGCGGCGGCAGCGCGGGCATGGGCGGCATCGGAGGTATTTCCGGCGCCGGAGTCATCACGAGCGGCGCGCCGTCCGGCGGCACTGGCACCGGCGCCGCGACAGCGCTCATGGCGCCAAGCGGCGCGACGCAGGGCTCCGGTTGCGCCTGCACCATGACGGGCCGTCCCGGCCGCGTGACGCCGCTCCTGACCCTGGCGAGCATCGCTCTCCTTGCTGCAAAGAGACGAAGGAGCCGGCGCTCAGTCCGCGCTCGGACCGGTGCGACTGGCGCTCCACGTGCCGCGAACCGTGTACGTGTAGTCGGCACTGAAGTGCAGGTCGCTCGTCCACTTTCCGCCGAAGGCTGCGTACTTTCCGTTGTAATCGCCTTCGATCGAACCGTCGAAGGGAACGGAGGACATGCCGAGGTAGTAAAGGCCGTTGGTGAGGACGGTCTTGAAGGTGCCGTCGATGCAGCCGCTGCCGCCGAGGATCTCGGCCGTGAAGCTCGTGGTGCCGTCGGCGGCGGAGCCGCTCAGCATCGTCGTGTTCTCGAGCACCGGGAACTCCGCGCTCAAGGTCTGCACCAGGTCGAAGCCGATCTGACTCGTGAACGGGATCGACGGGCCGCCGTCCATGGGGTCGCTCGACATGAACCCTTCGTACTTACCGGGCCGGCATTGCGAGATGGTCGGCAGATCCTTGAACCCCGACGCATCTGATTGGTCCGGCGGGGCGGCAGCGACCAGATCTGGCCGCTCCGAACACCCCCAGGACGCGGCGACGACGCCTCCGAGAAGCGCTGCCTGGACGAGACTCCGTAGCCCGAGGCACACCGGGTAATTCTAGCAGAGCTGCTCGCCGGGGGGATTCTGTGACGGCGGCGCCTTCACGACGACGGCCGGGGGCGCGCGCCGGAAAAGGGCCAGATCCATCGGGGAGCGGCCCTGCCCGGTGAGCGCGACCCGAACGGCTTTGAAGGGGAAATGCGCGTCCCCGGTGAGCGCCTCGACGACCTCCGACACCTTGGTGGAGCCGGTGGGAAGTACGCGGGTGGCGACCGATACGGGGACCATGCTGCCGACGATGCCCGCCTCCAGAAGGGAGGCGCGGGTGGCGTCATCGCCGACGTCGAGGCGCGTCACGAACGCCTTCACGTCGATGATCTTGCCGATGCCCTCGATGCTGCGCCGCACCTTGATCGACTCGGCGGCGTGAAACTGCGCGATGCGCTCCGCGAGCCCGGCCTCCCCACCTATTGCCGCGAGCGCGGGACGGGCCAGCGCGATGGCGTATTCGGCGCCGTCGATGATCGCGGTGACACGCGGGTCGAGCAGCCCGAGGCGCGCGGCCGACGAGAAGCGGAGGCCGTCGGCGGCGACGCGGTTCAATCGCTCGACGAGCTCCGACGGCTCTGGAGCGCCCGAGAGACGGACGTCGAGGTATTCTCCGAGGGTCGCGACGCCGAGAGACAGCGCCGGACTGAACGTCATGTCGGGCTTCGGGTGGAAGCCTCGAGTGTAAAGGGTGCGCACGCCTGCGCGACGGATCACGCGCGGCAACTCGCGGATCAGATCGAGATGGCCGAGGAGAGCCGCGGGCCCGGTCTTCGAAAAACGGAGGCGGAAGCGCTCGCCGTCACCGCCGGCTTGCGGGGGACGATGCGCTTCGGGGCCGGTCGCCGGTATCGTCCGGCGCACGTTCAGGACGGGCAACTGTGCGCGCACGCCAGGCTCGTCGGCGCCCATCTTCCGGAGAAAGCCGATGCGCTCGCTGCGCATCTTCCCGAGGTCGCATGCGACGCCGCAGTCGTAACAGACGAGACGGCGCTCGTCGGAGGTCGCGTCCTTCACGTTCGTGTGGTGAATGAACATGCCCTTCACCTTGCCGCAGGGCGGTGAAAGACGGCTCGCAAGCGCCTTGCGATACTCGCGCGCGAGGAAGCCGTCCTCGAGCCCGACGTCGAGATGATCCCAGGGGAGCCGCGCCGTGACCGGGATGGTGCCCAGGTAACGGTTGGTGTCGATGCCGAAATGCGACAAGGCCTCTTGCCACACGTCCATCTTCAGGTGCTCTTCCCACGAGTCGAAGAGCGCGCCGTTGAGGTAGGCGCGCTCGATGACGTCGGCGAGCGGGCGGTCGCCGCGGGCGAGCACGCCCTCGAGCACGGTCGTCGTCGCGTCGTGCATCTTGAGCTTCAGCCCGCGCGGCCTGCGCGCTTCGTCCCGGAGTAGCTGCTGCTTGCGCGCGATCTCCTCGATGGCGTCCATGGCGCACCACTGAAACGGCGTGTGCGGCTTGGGCACGTGTGTGGACACGCTGACCGTCACCTTGGGGCGTCCCTTGCTGACGCGCTTGCCGATCGCGAGCGCGTTCTTGCCGACCGAGACGATCCCGAGGACGTCCTCGTCCTCCTCCGTCGGGAGGCCGATGATGAAGTAGAGCTTCATCGCGTCGATGCCGCGGCCGAAGACGCGCTCGGCCGTCACCATGAGCTGCTCCTCGGTGACGTTCTTGTTGATGACGTCGCGCATGCGCTGTGTGCCGGCCTCGGGAGCGAACGTGAGGCCCGTCGCGCGTACCTTGCGGATGTCGTCGATGAGATCTTCTGCGAGGCCGTAGGCGCGCAGCGACGCGACGCCGAGGCTCACGCGCTCGGGCGCGGTCTTCTCGGCGAGTCGCTTGATGAGCGGCGAGATGGAGCTGACGTCGGCGGTGGAGAGCGCGGTGAGGCTCACCTCGTCCTGCCCGCTCTTGTCGAGCGCGCGCATGACGGTGTCGACGACCTCTTCCGGGTTCCGCTCCCGCACCGGGCGATAGATCATCCCGGCCTGGCAGAAGCGGCATCCCTCGGTGCACCCGCGCGCGACCTCGATGCTCATGCGATCGAAGATCGCCTCCGGGCCGCCTACCGGGCCGTCGTCGGGGAAAGGGAACTTGCCGAGATCCGCCACGATCCGTCGCTCGACAGGGAAGGGTACGCCTTCTTTCTTGGCCCCCATCACGACGGTGAACCCGGTGTCGGCGTCGATCGCCGTCTCGTAGAGCGACGGCACGTAGACGCCTTTGATCTCCGTCAGCGCGCGGAGGCACGCTTCGCGTGAGTCACCGGCGCGACGGCGCTCGGTCCAGAGGAGCGACACCTCGGTCGCCGTCTCCTCGCCGTCTCCGATGACGAAGGCGTCGATGAACGGCGCGATCGGCTCCGCGTGCGTCGCGACCGGGCCGCCTGCGAGAATCAGCGGATCGGCGTCGCTTCGCGAGCAGGCGCGTAGCGGGATACCGCCGAGGTCGAGCATCCGGAGGATGTTCGTGTACGTGAGCTCGTACTGGAGCGAGAACCCGACCACGTCGAAATCGCAGAGGGGCCGCGCGTTCTCGAGCGAGAGCAAGAGGTTGCCCGTCGCGACGAGCTCGCGCTGCATGTCGACCCACGGCGCGTACACGCGTTCGGCAAGCGTCCGCGGATCGTCGTTCAGCACCTTGTAGAGGATGCGAAACCCGAGATGGCTCATCCCGATGTCGTAGATGTCGGGGAAGGCCAGACAGACCCGGGCCTGCACGCCGTTCCAGTCCTTTCGGCGGACGCCGTGCTCGGCCCCCGTGTAACGACTGGGTTTCTCGACGCGCTGGAGCAGCGCGGCGTACGGATGATCGAAGAGTTTCGGCATGAAAAACGCCCCACCCGGCCCGCCGGGGGACGCGGAGGATAGCGCCCACGGCCCTGAAATCCCGAACTTTCGTCCCCTCCCTTCAGGTTTGGCGAGCCGGGTCCGTAGTTACCGTCCATGGCAAAGAAGAGCGCCGCTCAGGGCGCCGCGAAGAACGCCGGTATTGCCGACTCGCTCATCGAGGAGCTGTGGTTCGGGGACGAGACGGCTCCCGACGTGAAAGAGCTCGCGGCGAAGAGCCTGTCGGCGAAGCTTGCCGAGCTGCGCGGCATGAAGCCATTCCCCGTCGTCGCCGAACGCATCATGACGCTCGTCGCCGATCAGCGCGTTCGCCTCGAGGAGGTCGCTCGCGTGCTCGAGACGGATCCCGGGCTCGCGGCGCGCACTCTCGCGCTGTCGAACTCGGCGTTGTTTCTCGTCGGTCGCCCGTGCGACTCGGTGAACCAGGCAATCTTGCGCGTCGGCACGAAAGCGCTCTACGAGATGATGGCCGCCGTCGCGATGCTCGAGATGTTCGAGGACGTACGCGGCATCGGCATCGGATTCCGTGAGCACTGCGTCGGCGTCGCGGCGATCTCGCGCGCGCTCGTGAAGAGCCACGGCTGGGACGGCGCGAGCCAGGTCTTTCTCGTCGGACTATTTCACGACGTGGGCAAGCTGCTCAGCATGGACAGCCAGGAGCTGCCCTACGACGCGCTGCCGCCAGAATACCTCGACTTCGACACGGTGCATCTGCACGAGCGCCGTCTCGTCGGTTACGACCACGCCGTGCTCGGCGGTCACGTCCTCAAGCAGTGGAACCTGCCGGACACCGTGGCGCGCGCCGTCGCGTGGCATCACCAGCCCGGCCGCGCGTACGCGAACGGCGGTGACGAGGCGTTGCTCGTCGCGATCGTCCGAGTCGCGGACCGCATCGACCACGCCATCGTTCGCGGCATCGCGCCCGACGAGCCGTTCCTTCAAGAGATGTCACGCGATGCTGCGCTGAGTTATCTCGAGCTACAGCCGGAAGAGATTGCGCGCGCTTGGCCCACGTTCATCGACGCACGCGTTTCAGCGCTGTCGGTGTTCGGGGGGACTCATACGGCCAAATGAGGGAGCCGATTCGGCCGAGCGCGTTGACCTCTTTGGACACTGGAGTTCGTACTAGCGCTTGACTGACTCCGTTACGCAGGTAGAAGACCTCATGGGCGAGGAAAACGCCGTTCTTCAGCCTGAACCTCCTGCCAGCGAAAGCGCTGTCAGCGCGAGCAGCGCTCCCGCCGCAAACGAGGGGCCCGTCGAGCGCGAGCACGCATCGGACAGGGTATTTCGCGCGATCGCCGCAGCGATCCTGAACCGCGAGCTCACCGCAGAAGCGCCGCTCCCGCCGGAGCGCGAGCTGTCCGATCGCTTCGGGGTTTCTCGCATCGTGGTGCGCGAAGCGATTCATCGGTTGAAGGAGTACGAGCTCGTGCGTGTCCGTCAGGGCAGCCCGACGATGGTGCTCGATCCCGATCGCGCGACGGACATGCGCCTCCTCGGTCTCGAGATTGAGCTCATGCCGCTCTCTCCCGAGAACCTCGCGGCCTTCGCCGAGCGGCAGATCTACTCGGGCGCCGCCTTGCTCGATCTCGCCGAGCAGCGTCTCGAGCCAGCGGAGCTCGACCAGCTCGAGGTCATCACCGAGAAGCTCGCCCTCGTCGAGACGCTGAACGCCGAGTGGCTACAGCTCGATCGCCAGTACTGGACGGCGATCGCAATCGGCGGGAGAAACCGCCTCTATGTTCGCGAGACGGCCTGGTACTTCAACCTGCTCGAGCGGCACCCACGCTTTCGGGCCATCTACACCACGCCGCCTCCACAGCGCGCGGAGTTCTACCGCCGCCTGAACACGACGTTGCGCGAGCGTCAGGGTTCGGCCGCGATGTACCTCGCGAACCTCCGTGTCGTGATGCCGTAGCTCGCTACACCCGGCCGTAGACCGGGATCTCGGCGCCCGAGATATCGCGTGCGTCGTCCGAGAGCAGGAACGCGATGACGCGAGCCAGCGACTCCGGTGGCACCCACTTGAGCGGGTCGGCCTTGGGCATCGAGCTACGGTTGCCCGGCGTGTCGATGACGCTGGGGAGGACGACGTTGAGCCGCACTCCGCTGTCGACCGTCTCCGCCGCGACGGTGCGCGTGTACGCCGAGGCCGCGCTCTTCGACGCGGCGTAGGCGGCGGCGCCCTTGTTCTCCCAGGGGCGCTCGCTCGCTCGAGAACCGATGACGACGATGCTTCCGTGCTTTCGTTCCACCATCTTCCCCACGAGCGCGCGGAGCGAGCGCTCGACGGTCTCGAGGTTCAGATCGAGCATGCGCTTCCATGACGGATCGTCGGCGCCGTCCTGTACCGGCGCGCCCCCGGCCCAGCCGCCCGCGGTCAGTACGGCGCCCGTCGGCGCGCCGAGCTCGGACTCGATCTTCGCGACGGCCTTCTGCCATTCCGCCGCAGACGTCAGGTCGAGCGCTATCGGCAAACACGCGCCCGGCCGCGCCATCTGCGACAGACGATCCGACGCGCGATCGAGCGCTGCGACGTGATGGCCGCGCTCGAGCAGCACGCGCGTAACCTCCGAACCCAGGATGCCGGCGGCGCCGGTCACGACGGTGATCATGGACATGTGCGAAAGACTCCTCAGTCGAAGGTAACGCCGAGCGAGATACGGCCGGCAAGAACCACGGGATAGAAAGCCGGAGCGACGTTGCCGAAGCGAGAAAATCCGCGATCGAGCGCGATCTCCCAGCCGCTACAACCCGAACCCTGGGCGTCCGCCTTGGACGTCGCGCCGTCCGGATAGCATCGCGATTGCTTGTTGAGATCGACGCCGAGGCCGATGCCGCCGCCGAGCGTGAACGGCCCCCACGTCGCGTTCGAGCCGATCATGCCCATGAGCCAGCGATCGGTGTGACTGAAGCGGTCGACCTCGCCGCCGTCGTGCGTCGTGTAGGTGTAGCCGTAGTTCGTGTAGATGACGCGGAGCACGTAGCCGTGGAGCACGTGCCCGCCGAGCCAGAAGCCCGCGCCGAGACTGGTGCCGCTGATCGGCCCGAGCCCGTTCGAGTGCTGCTCGACGCCGCTATCGCGGCTGCTGAAGCTGCTGAGCGTCGGCGGCGTCGTGCTGGTGACGAACACCGGCACGAGCTCGACGCTGAGCCACTTCAGGATGCCGGCTTCGAGCTCGATCCCGAGCCGGCCCTCGATGAGCCACGTGAACGGATCGATACGCACCGACCAGGGCGGCATCTTGAAGCCGTGATGCTCCTCCGGCGCGAGCGGCGGAACCGGCTCCTGCACGCCGGGCGGATAGCCCTCGGGCGGCGGCGCGTTCGCCGGATCCTGTGCGACTGGCGGCGCGGGAGCCGGCTCTTGCGCGACCGGCGGATAATCGACGGGCGGCGGCGCATCCTGCGCGAACGTCGCTCGCGACAGCGTCAACAGAGCCGCGCCCACCAGGACGCGGCCGCAGGTCGCAAGCGGCGCCACGCGGGTCATGCCTTCTTCGCCATGTACTGCGGATCGTCCGCGATGAAGCGACGGAACGTCTCCACGTCGCTCGTCGAACCGAGGATGAGCGGCACTCGCTGGTGCAGCGCGTTCGGCACGATGTCGAGGATGCGCTCGCGCCCGGTCGTCGCGAGCCCACCCGCCGCTTCGAAGATGAGCGCGAAGGGGTTCGCCTCGTAGAGGAGACGGAGCTTGCCGGTCGGCGTCTCGAGGTCGGCGGGGTAGGCGAAGATGCCGCCGCGAAGGAGCGTGCGGTGCGCGTCGGCGACCAGCGAACCGACGTATCGGTGCGAGTACGGCCGGCCGTCGGCCTTGTTGTTCTCTTTCAGGTGGGCCGCCCAGCGCTTCACGCCCTCGGTCCATCGACCGGAGTAGCCCTCGTTGATCGAGTAGTAGGGGCCGCGATCCGGGCAACGGATATTTTCGTGCGAGAGGAAGAAGTCACCGGCCGCTGGATCCCACGTGAAGCCGTGGACGCCACGCCCCGTCGTGAAGACGAGCACCGTCGACGAGCCGTAAATGACGTAACCGGCCGCGACGAGCTCGCTGCCGCGCTTGAGGAAGCCCTCGACGGTCGGCGGGCCCTTCGAGCGATCGCAGCGCAGAATGCCGAAGATCGTCCCGATCGAGATATCGACGTCGATGTTGCTCGAGCCGTCGAGCGGATCCATCACGACGAGATAGTTGCCGGTCGAGTCCGGGAAGAAGAGCGGCTCTTCGAGCTCCTCGCTCGCCAGACCGGCACAATGGCCGCGGCGCTTCAGGGAATTGATGAGCGTGTCGTTCGCGATGACGTCGAGCTTCTGGACGTGCTCACCCTGGACGTTGGTCTCGCCGGTGTACCCCAGCGTGTCGGCGAGGCCCGCGCGCCTTACACGCGCCGTGATGATCTTCGCGGCGAGCGTGATCTGATTCAGGAGCGAGGTGAAGTTCCCCGACGCTCCGGGGATCCCGAACATCCCGTCCAGGATGAACGTCTCCAGATTGATCCCCATTTGCGACCCGTCGGTCGGCTTCCACGATAGCTTCGTCATTACTGTTTCTCGGATTCAGGAGGGGGTACGCGCTTGCTCGGTCCTCCCGCGCTTTCCATTTCCGAATTCAAGCACGGATCGTCCGGTTTCGCGCGAGATCCGCGGCCCTCCGGGTGGAAGGTCCGGGGCGCCTTTGCACTCCTGCTAGACGACGTGGTTGCGGTCGTGGTCCTCCGCCCGCTCGGGATGGCTTGCGGTTGGCTCGCCAGTAGAGCCGCTGCGTAGTATGTCGGAAGGCCCGTTGTCGCGCCCCTGGTCGCGGCGTCGCTTCCGAACGTCACACGCGCCCCCTCCCACCAGAGGCAGCGCCGAGGAGATTCACGAGAATGGCTGCTACCGATCGCGTCAAGCAGATCCTGTCCTGGTATGGCTCCGAAACTCCGGGCACGCGGACACAGCTCTATCGCCTGCTCAACTCCGGTACGCTCGCCGGCACCGGGAAGCTGGTGATTTTGCCCGTGGATCAAGGGTTCGAGCACGGCCCGATCCGGTCGTTCGCGAGCAACCCGCCCGCGCACGATCCGCTCTATCACTTCCAGCTCGCCCTCGACGCAGGGTGCAACGCTTACGCCGCGCCGCTCGGCTTTCTCGAGGCCGGCGCAGCAGAATACGCCGGGCAAATCCCCCTCATTCTCAAGCTGAACAACAGCGATTCGCTCTCCAAGGTGCCGCCCTGCTCGGCCGTGACCGGTTCGGTCGACGACGCGCTGCGCCTCGGCTGTGTGGCGATCGGCTACACGATTTATCCGGCGTCCGAGCTCCGCAACACGATGTACGAGGACCTTCGCGAGCTCACCCTCGAGGCGAAGGCCAAGGGCCTCGCCGTCGTGGTGTGGTCCTATCCGCGCGGTTCCGGCATCAGCAAGGACGGCGAGACGGCCATCGACATCGCAGCCTACGCGGCGCACATCGCCTGCCAACTCGGCGCGCACATCGTCAAGATCAAGCCGCCCACCGCGCACATCGAGCAGCCCGAGGCCAAGAAGGAGATCGAGAAGGCGAAGCTTCCGATCGGAACCCTGGCCGAGCGCGTGAAGTACTGCATCCAGGCCTCGTTCGGCGGCCGGCGCATCGTCATCTTCTCGGGCGGCGCCGCGAAGGGCAACGACGAGGTGCTCGAGGAGATTCGCCAGCTCCAGCAAGGCGGTTCGTTCGGCTCCATCATGGGCCGCAACGCGTTCCAGCGCTCGCACGCCGACGGCGTCGCGCTGCTCAAGCAAGTCATCGGCATCTACAAGAATTAGGTCCACACACAAATGACCGTCAGTATCGAATTCGGGAGCGGCGACTTCGCCGCGTCCAAGGCGGACGTGCTCGCGCTCGTCGTCACCGAGGGCGGCTTCGAGAAGCAGCGCGCCTTCGCCCACCTCGACCAGGCCCTCGGCGGCGCGCTCGCGGCTCACGTCGCGACCGCGCAGTTCAAAGGCCGGCTCGACGACCTGCTCGACGTACCGACCCTCGGTCGTCTCGGCGTTCGTCGAATCTTGCTCGCCGGCGCCGGTCCGAAGCGCGGGCTCGGCACGACGCGGCTCCGCTCCGCGGTGGCGACCGCGACGCGTGCTGCGATCAACGTCCCTTCGCTCGCCGTCGTGCTGTCGGAGATCGTCTCCGTTCCCGAGCTCCGCGCCGTCGCAGAAGGCGTGGGCCTGGGCGCATACGGCTTCACCAAGTACTTCACCGGTGATCGCGCTCCGAAGAAGCCGCTCACCGGCGTCGCGATTCATCTCGCAAAAGGCCACGGAAACGCGGGCGAGAAGCGCGCGGTCGAGCAGGGGCTCGCGGTCGCGAGCGCCGTCAACCTGGCGCGCGACGCAGTGAACGAGCCGCCGAACGTCCTCACTCCGGAGGCGCTCGCCGAGACGGCGCGCAAGATCGCCAAGGAAGGGAAGCTCAAGGTCACCGTCCTCGACGAGAAGGCCATCCGCAAGGCGGGCATGAACCTTCATTTCGCGGTCGGCCAGGGCAGCGCCAATCCGCCGCGGCTGATTCACCTGACGTACGAGCCGAAGCGTCCCAAAGCGACCATTGCACTGGTCGGCAAGGGTCTCACCTTCGACTCCGGCGGCCTCTGCATCAAGCCTGCGCCCGGCATGGGCGACATGAAGAGCGACATGGGCGGCGCAGCCGCGGTGCTCGGCGTCATGGCCGCAATTGCCGCGATCCGTCCCAACGTCACCGTGCACGGCATCGTCGCTGCCGCCGAGAACATGCCCGACGGCAATGCCTACCGCCCCGCCGACGTCTTCACGTCGCTCGACGGCAAGACGGTGGAGATCATCAACACCGACGCCGAGGGACGCCTCGTGCTCGCGGACGCCCTCGCGTACACCCGCAAGCTCGAGCCCGACGTCATGATCGACGCCGCGACGCTCACCGGCGCCTGCCTGGTCGCCCTCGGCAAGAACTGCTCGGCCTTCTACACGGCGGACGACAAGCTCGCGCGCCGCTTCGCAGCCGCGGCCGACGACGCTGGAGAGCAATTCTGGCGAATGCCCCTCCTCGAGGAGCTCCGGGAGCAGCTCTCGAGCGACATCGCCGACCTCAAGCACACCGGGGACCGCTACGGCGGCAGCATCTCCGCTGCGCTCTTTCTCAGGGAGTTCGTCGGCGACACGCCCTGGATCCACTGCGATATCGCGGGTCCCGTTCTCTCCGACAGGCCGAAGGGGATGTACCCCAAGGGCGCCACGGGTCACCCCGTGCTGACCTTCCTGTCGATGGTAGAGGCGGCCGGCAAGTAAGCGCGAGGTCCACGCCGCGGTGCAAGCCACGGCGTGGGCGAAGCTCGTCGTCTACGGACGCGGGCGTGGTGGTATCGTCCGCGTCATGGCTGCGGACGTCGAAGAGCGCGCGGCGAACGAGCTCCTCCGGCGCGCGAACGTCCTCCTGCCGGGCATGTACGCCTGGGCGGCGACGGTGCTCTATCCATCGTCACTGCACGGCGCGTCGACGCCGGCCCGGATCGTCGCAGGCGTCGCACTCGCGACGCTCCTCGTCGGGGTCGCCGTGTCCCGGCGCCGGCCGTCCCTCGGGCGCGCCCTGGCCCTCCACGGCTTCGTGGTGCTCTGTGTGCTCGCGTGGCTGCTCCTAGGGTCGATCATCGCCGTGGACCGGCTCGAGCCGATAAAGGCGGCCCTCGGCGCCCTCGGCTGGGTGCTCTTCGCCTTCGGCTGGGGCGGCTCGCGGGAGCCCGAGCACGTCCCGGAGGACGACCCCAGGGCCCTCCCCGGCGACCCCCTCGCCCCGCGCGGGAAGCTTCCCGACGGCGCGGTCGTCGTACTGTCGCTCGCCATCGCGGGGGCTGCGCTTCCACTACTGCTCGCCTGGCGAGTCACCCGGTCCGCGCACGCGCTCTTCGCGCACGCCGTCGCCATCGGCTGTGCCGTCGCGCTGGTCTCCGCGGGCGCCGACATCGCGGTGCGTCGCGGCAGATGGTCCGCGGTCGAGCCCCAGACTCGGAGGCTCGGCCAAGCCGCCGCGTCGCTGACGATCCTGGCCATCGTCATCGTCGTCGGCGCGCTCGAGTTTCTCGCCAACTGAGGACAGCGCCGGCCGCATGAGAAAGATCATCGACGCGCTGAGCATTCTTCTCCTCCTGGGAGGGGCCGCGGCGTTCGCGCTCGGAGTTCGCGCCCTCGGCGACGAGAGAGATCTCGCGTCGCTCTACTGGTTGGTCGCCGGCGCGTTGCTACTCAGGTCGTCCACGGATCTTCTCCGACCGAAGCCCGAGAGCAGATGATCTCGCGTCGGGCGCTCACGCTTTCGCTCTCGCTCTCGCTCGCGTCGATGGCGGCGTGTGCTTGCGCGTCGCACGCGGAGCTGGACCGAGAACGTCGAGGCGTACCGGCGAACATCGTCGCCGTCGTCGGTGACGACGTCATCGACGTCGCGACCGTCGCTCGCATCGCGGCGGCGGAGCGCATCACGCCGGCCGTCGCAGCGGACCGCGCCGTCTCCGACGCGCTGGTGGCCGCCGAAGGCCGGCGTCGCTACGGCGACGCACACGCTCGTCAGGCGCATCGCGGCGCGCTCGCCCGCACCTTGCTACGAAGCTTCGTCGACGACGCGCGCGCCAAGGGCCCTCCGACCGACGACGAGGTCGCGCGCGAGACGGAGCGGCGCTGGCGCGAGCTCGATCGACCGCGCCTCGTGCGGACGACTCACGCCGTCGTCCTCGTCAAGGAACCCGGGGAAGAAGCGCGTGCGAAGACACTGATCGCGAAGATCGCCGAGCGCGTCGCGGGCATCGCGGATCCCCTGAAATTCAAGGACGCGGCGCGATCCGTGCCCGCGGAAGGACTCGACGTTCGCGTGGAAGATCTGCCCCCCCTCACGCCGGACGGCGTCGAGGTGGATCCCACGGAGCCTCCGCCGCCCGAGGAACACGTCTTCCTGAAGTCGTACGTGGACGGAGCGTTCGCGATCCCCGCAGTGGGAATGCAGAGCCCGGTCGTGCACACGAGCTACGGCTATCACGTCATCCTGGCCGTCGAGTGGTTCCCCGAGCACCGCGTACCGCTCGAGGAGCGGCGTGCACTCGTCGAGAGCGACATCGTCACTCTCCGCGCGAAGGCCCTCTACGAAGCCGCGCTGGAGCACGCCAGGACCCTCGACGTCGTCGCGCTCGAGCGCTCCGCGGTCGACTCGATGCTTCACGTGCAGACCGCACCATGAGCGTCCGTCGCCGGTCCCTCGGACCACGCGACCAGCATGCGTCGGTCTTCAGCGCGTCGCTCCTCCGCTTCTGCGACGCGGTCGGCGCAGTCGGCGCGGCACTCGTGGACGCAGAAGGTGAGACGGTGGACTACGCCGGCTCCATCGATCCCTTCGACATCAAGGTGGCGGCAGCGGAATGGGCCGTCGTGTTCGCTCGCCTCAGAGCGTGTCGTGCGCCCGAGCTCGCCGAGACGGTGACGCTACGCGTTCGCGCGGCGCGCAAGAGCTTCATCGTGACGGCACTGTCCAACGATTACGCGCTCGTCGTGCGTCTCTTGCCGCATGCATTCGGCGTGTCGACGCGCGCCATGAACGAAGCGATCCGCGAAGTGTCGCTCGAAGCGGGCCTGCCGCTCACCGTTGCCGCGTTGCGTGACAAGGAGCACTGGGCGCGCATCGACGTGCGCTGCGAGAAAGACAACGCGCGACGGCCGGACGCGATCTGGGTGAGCGGCACATGGCTTCCCGTCGACGTCCTCGGTCACTGGCTCGTCGAAAAGGGATCGCGCGAGCTCGGATTCCGCGTGCGACTCGCGTCGGGAGCCGAGCTGACCCTGCTCAGGGAGCGTCTCGGACGCTGGTACGCCGAAGCGCCTTTGCCCTTCTGAACGGGTCGATCCGGGGCCCGGCGCGCCGGCCGACCCACCCCGGTCTGTGCGTCCGTTCAGCCCACCGAACCGGTTAATCCGCAAGATATCAACAGGTTAGGTTCCGTAGCGGCGTCTCTAAAAAGTTTAAAAAGAGCGTTGACAGAGGGGGGGTCTGGCAATAGGTTTCCGCTCCCGCCGGGAACTGAGTTTCCCCTCGGTCCTTGAAAACTGAACGCTACGTAAACCCGCGAGAGATATCGCGGGTCCCCGATTCGGACTGCCGAATCTCCCCTAACCCGGGAGGGCAGCCGAGTCAGAGTGAAAAAAACTGGCAGCCGGCCGACGCAAGTCGACCTGCTCGCCGACAGGATTTTAACTGGAGAGTTTGATCCTGGCTCAGAACGAACGTTAGCGGCGCGCCTAACACATGCAAGTCGAGCGAGAAAGGGCTTCGGCCCCGGTACAGCGGCGCACGGGTGAGTAACACGTAGGTAATCTACCCCTGAATGGTGGATAACCCTCCGAAAGGAGGGCTAATACAGCATAAGACCACGGCTTCTTCGGAGGCTGAGGCCAAAGCGGGCCACTTAACTAAAGCTCGCGTTTGGGGATGAGCCTGCGGCCCATCAGCTAGTTGGCGGTGTAATAGACCACCAAGGCTAAGACGGGTAGCTGGTCTGAGAGGATGAACAGCCACACTGGAACTGAGACACGGTCCAGACTCCTACGGGAGGCAGCAGTGGGGAATCTTGCGCAATGGGCGAAAGCCTGACGCAGCGACGCCGCGT
>DATAZL010000050.1:0-20099 GCA_036272055.1 Polyangiaceae bacterium
CCGTCGCAAAATTCCTCGGATGTCTGCCCGCTCGCCCGCCACGCCGTCACACGGCTCGCCCACTCGCTCGCGTCTGCCATGCGCGCGATCGTCGTCGCTCACGAGCCCATCTGGAATACGGGGTCCGTGCAGCGGATACGACGTTGAAGCGGCATCGGTCCCGGTCGTCGCCGTCACGGCATGGCAGATGTTGTTCGACCACGGCCAGGTTCGCGCGGGGCAGCGCGTACTGATTCACGGCGCAGGGGGCAGCGTCGGTGCGATGGCCGTGCAACTCGCGCTGGCAAGCGGCGCTCGAGTGATCGGAACCGACGTCGCGCAGGGGGCTGAGTACGCCGAGAGTCTGGGCGTGACTCGCGCGATCGACGTGCAGACGACGCGCTTCGAGGACGTGACGGAGCCAGTCGACCTGATCATCGACGCCGTCGGCGGTGACGTCCAAGCACGCTCGTTTGCCGTGCTCAAGCGAGGCGGACGGCTAATCTCGTCCGTCACCAACCCGAACCCGGAGCTTGCGTCCCAGCGGGGCGTCTTCGCCAGTTTCATGCTGGTCGACGTAACGACGGACGCGCTGAGCAGACTCGCGAAGCTTATCGACGAAGGAAAGCTGAAGACTCGCGTGGGCCCTGTGCTCCCGCTCGCCGAGGCTCGCAAAGCTCACGAAATGCTCGACGGACTCATCCCGCGGCCTCCCGGAAAAATCGTGCTCGGCATTTGAAATCCGTGAGGGGAGCGGTAGTTTGGAACGCGCCGTGCATCTAAACGCCTCGTGACCGAACCCATCGAAACCGGCAAGCCGACGGACCTGTCCACTGATTCTCTCGGGCCGAGACCGCTGCTCGAGATTGGAGAAGGCAACGCCCGTGAGGCGCGAGACGCCATGACCCTTCTCGTGGCGGAGTTGCAAGCGGGGCTCGATTGCGACGAGGCCGACACGTACGACAGTCGCTTCGCCGCGGACATTCTGTGGGGGAGCCCCTTCGGCGCGACCGTGCGGGGCTACGAGCCGCTGCACGCTATTCATGTGCGGATGCACCAACGGCCAGGTGGCGGACCCGCTGGCCCGTCGTCTCGCTTCGAAGTCGTGCACGTCCTGGTGCCGTCGCCGGACGTTGCGATTGCGCAGGTCCGGCGCGTCGCATTGGACGGCGCGGGTCACGCCGTCGAGCCTACCTTCGATACGACGAAGCCGTTCTCGGAGATGGCGCTCTACGTGCTCGTCCGCCGTGACGGCACGTGGTGGCTCGCCGCGGGACAGAATACGCCGGTCAGGCCGGGCGCGCCGTCATCGCACTGAAGCAAGCTCAGTCGCCACCATTGGCGGCCGTCAGTGATCGATCACGTGGATGGTGCCCGTCGTCCCGGAGTCGTCGCTCGTCGCCCAGAAGACGTGGTGCGGGTCCGCGGAGATGTTCGACGCCGCGCTCGCGCCAGGCACGAGTACGGTCGGCATGCCGTTGCAGCCCGTAGCTGCGCACAGAGCGATGCGACTGACGTTGCGGTCCTGACAGCACGTCGTGTCTTGAGTGGTACAGCACGGGTCCGGGTGTTCGCTGAAATAGAGAGTCGTCCCGTCCGTTCCGAGCGACGACGGGTTGACCAATCCGGAGGCGAGGACGGTTGGCGCGTCGCATCCCGTCTTGGCGCACCGGAAGAGCTTGCCGTCGAGGCCGCTCGAAACCTGGACCACGCTCGCGAAGTACAGGCTGTCGCCGGCAACGACCAGCGGACGGATGCCCTCCGAACCGCTATAAGGCAAGTTGGCAAGGACGACCCGGGGTGCACCTGCGCAGCCCGACTTCGGGCAGCTCACGATGGTGAAATGGGATTTGGCCCAGTACACGTTGTCGGCGTCGATCGCGAGGCCACCGCTCAGCACCACGTCGTCGGCCGGATCACCCAAAGTGCGCAGTGTACTGCAGCCGACGATGCTGCAAGCGTTCACGGTCGATCCACCGTCGACCCAGTACACGTCTTTCGCGTCAGCAACCATCTCGTAGGGCCGTGCGGCGGCGAGCGTTGACCTCGTGGCGGCGCACGCGCTTGCAGCGCACCGCTCGATGACCGGACCGCCCGCCCCGCCGTCCGACCAGTATACGTTGCCTTCCGCGATGGCCATCGCCGACGCCTGTGCGTCGGTCGACAGCCCAGACAGGAGGACGGTAGGAACGCCGCCGCAACCTTGAACCGGACAAGTCACGATCTGTCCGCCGGTGCTGTCCGGCGGATCCTTCGTGCCGTTCGGATGGACTTGTCCGATGTTTAGCCAATAAACGTCCGTCGCGTCAGTCGCGATGATCCTCGGCAGCTCTTGCTGCGAGGCAATCGTGAGGACGACCGGAAGCCTGCTCGCGTCGAGCCCGCTGCTGCCCCCGCACTTTCGCCACCCGCGCGCTCACGCATGACCTGCGTGTCGTTCGCACATCCGATGGCGCAAAGTGCGATTCCCCAGAGCAACCTTGGCTCGACCATGCCGTCACCCTTCCCTGATTTTCCGCCACCCTTGCCTGCTGTAGATCCCACTGTCGCGCCGAGGCGCGAGAGCCGTCGTGAGAGACGCGCTGCGCTCGCTCCTTTCCGACGAGATCCGGCACGCACGTCTCGGCTGGGCCCATCTGCAGTCGGTCGAGGTGAGCTCTGGCGAGCGGCTGGCTGGACGTCACCCGCGTGAGCCAGCTCTTCGACGAAGTGATGAGGGACGTCGTGGTTCCCGGCCTGAAGCACGTGGGCGTCGAGTTGTAGTAACGCCGACGACTCACTTCGGCGTGCAATAGAACAGGACCGTCTGCGTGTTCGTCCTTGGGAACGACCGGTCCGTTGCGGTGTTCTCGTGATGACTCGTTGCGATGTCCGTCGCTTTGACGAGCCGCGTTCCTTGTCAGGGGCGACTACCACCGCATGAGCTCGAGTGCGCGTCTCGTCGCTCCCGCGGCGGTCGCATTTGCGTCGCGGGTGTTTTCTTGCAGCGACTCGAGGAGTAAAATGAATCCAGCATCGAAGGTATTCGTCTTCGCGATCACCGCGTCCGTTCTGGGTGCATGCGGAGCCGATTCAACCGGTTCGGACCGCACGGACGCGGGCCCGGATCCCGGCGGAGAAAAAGGGGGCGCGGGGAATGCCGGCGGGCTCTCGGGTCTTGCCGGCGCTTCCGGTGGTGGCGGTGCAGCAGACAGCGTCGGATCCGGTGGCGTTCCTGGCGTGAACTCGACCGGCGGCGCGACGTCATCTTCCGGCGGCACGGCCGGCATTGCGGGGATGACGGCCTCAGGAGGTTCAACAGCAATGTCCGGGAACGGCGGTACGGCGGACGGCGGCGCAAGGCCTACGGGGGGGGCAGGCGGCGCTGGCCCGGGAGGCACGGACGGCGGTATCGGCACGGGCGGCGTCGGGGGTGCGATCGGCGGCGACGCGGGAACGAGCGCCGGTTGCAACGTCTCGCCCGTCAATCCCAATGCCACTAAACAAGCGAAGAACCTGCTCTGCTACATTTACAGCCAGTACGGCAATCACGTGCTGTCCGGACAACAGGAGACAAGCTGGAGCAATCCGGACGGGGACATTGGCTGGTATTCCGACAATGGCATGAAAGCCCCGGCAATTCTGGGTGGGGACTATCTTTATCCCAATGGGACCTCGGCGCGTGCCATCGCGTATTGGAATGCTGGTGGCATTACAATGATAAGATACCACATGGGTGCTCCCCCCAGCTCGGACACATACGAGAACGCCAAAGGCAGCGCAAACATCGACAACGTGGTGCGCGACGGGACGACGGAGAATATCTCGTTCAGGTCCAAGCTCGACTATGCGGCCGGAGAGCTCAAGAAGCTGCAGGACGCGAATGTTGCCGTGATATGGGCTCCTTTCCACGAGGTCCAGCCGAATGGGTGGTTCTGGTGGGCGAAGGGTTCCGGGGCCCAGTTTGTGTCGCTCTGGAAGTATATGTTCGACTATTTTACCGAGACGAAGGGGCTCAACAACGTGATCTGGCTCCTGCCGTTCAGCGGCTCACCGAACTCGACCTACTACCCTGGTTCGAAGTTTCTCGATCTTTCAGGGCCGGATACCTACGATACGAATCAGCCGTTCACCGCTCTCTTCGGGTCGGCCAAGAGTGTGATCGGGACGACGATGCCCATTCCACTTCACGAAACGGGGTTGATTCCATCTCCATCGGCCATGTTTCCTGGTGCCGCACCCTGGGTTCTCTTCAACATTTGGGCGGGTTACCAGAGTGATGGAACGCATAACGACGTGGAAAATATCAAGAAGGTTTACGCGGACGCACATACGGTCACGCGCGATGAAGTCCCTGGTCTGAAATAGAGGATTCTGAGAGGATGTCTCGTGCCTTGAAATCGTTGGTCGCGCTCTCGCTGGTGGTGGTCGCCGCGAGTTACATCTCGTGGCGCAGGGCGCAGGTGACCATCTCGGCAATTCAATCGAAGAGAGCCCATGCACATGGATCTGAGTTGAGGCCAGCCGCCGACGAAATCGTCAAGGCAGAGGTACAGGCAGCAAGCCCGTCGAAACCGAGCCCGGTGAGCCAACGTAAGAGCTTCCTCGACGAGCCGGCCCTCATGGCGACGCTCCGCCGGCTCGAGTCCAAGGATGCGAGCATATCGCTTCGGCTGGCAAGGGAAGGCAATGCGCGCTTTCCCGATGGCGCGGATGCCGCCGAGCGTGCCTGGATTGTCGTCAAATCTCTCGACACTCTTCGGCGCTTCCACGAAGGCCGCGACGAGGCCGAACTGATGGTCAGTCGATATCCGGGAACGAGCTGGGCACTCGATGTCGAGCGTCACACATTGATCTATCCGCTCGATCAGCCGTCGCGTGAAGAGATGCAGGCGGCAGACCCGGTAGCTCACTGAGGAAACCGCCCGATTCCCCGGTTGCCGCATCCGCCACCCGACTCACTTCGGCGTGCAGTAGAACAGTATCGTCTGTGTATTCGTGTCGGCGATGATGGGGAACTTCGTGGCGCCGTTGTCGCCGGCCCAGCCGTAGGCGCTGCCGGTCACGCTGACGCAGGTCGCGGACGTCGAGGTCGCGGTGGCCTGGTAGACTCCTGGATCGACGTTGACGAACCACGCGCCGTAGCCGCCGACGGTCGCCTTCGCGGTGGAGTCCCATGTCTCTCCCGGCGTGACGAAGTAGGGACCGGAGCCGGTCTTCGCGGTGAAGGTGAACGTCACGCTCGTCGTGAAGTCGAAGCCGGGCGAGGCCGTCCCGGCATCGGGTGCCGCCGCAGGCTGCACCGCGACGAGGTTCACGGTTCCCTTCGTCCGATCGAGTGTGACCGACGGATTCCAGCCGAAGGACTCGAGCACCCCGCCGTCGGGGCCGCCGTCCGTATCGTGGTACGCGGCTAGTCGCGTGGGAGTCGTCACTTGAACGTCCGCGGTGCCGACATCGAGAACCAGTACGGCCTTGTAGTAGCCAGCCTTCTCGAACCCGAGGAGGAGCTGCTGCTTCGGCGTGAACTCGAAGGACCACGCGCCCTTGTCGTCCGTCGCGACGCACGGAATGCTCGCGTCCTTCACGCCCGAGGCGTCGACCACGCATACCGATACGCCCGGCAACGGCGTCTCGTCCTTCAGCACCCCGACGACCGAGATGGATGCGGTGCCGCTGAACTTCACCGGTTGAGGTTCTTCCCCCGCGTCCTTGCTTGCGGTTCCCGCCGTGCCGGCGCTACCGCTCGCTCCCGACGCACCGCCGCCACCCGAGCCGCTGGCGCCGCCGTTTCCGCTGTGACCACCGGTCGCCGATTTTCCGCCAGAGCCCGCGTCAGTGGAGTCGCCGCCCGAGCCGCCATCCGCGCCCCCCGTCGACTTGTCGCTGGAACACGCGACGAGGAGACCACCGACTGCAGCGACGGAAAGGAAAGTCTTCAAGGAATTCATGAGCGCTCCATGTGTGTGAGTGCGCCGCGTCGCGCGCCCCGACTATGTGTGCATCCTTATGAGAGCCGGCCCGGTGATTCCATGGTCATCGCTGCCGACGATCCAGTGCTATACTGAGCGCAGGGTGAAGATCGGGGCATCTGCGCTGCTGCTCGTGGCGACCACGCTGGTGGGGTGCGCCCCTTCGTCCAGGGGAACGTCGGACCTCATCGGTTCGGAAACAAAAACACTCGACGCTGGCGGCGTCGGGACGAAAGGCCCTGGTTGCACGGGCGCCCCGGACTGCGGCGGCTGTGCCGATTGCGCGAGCATGTGCTGGTGCCTGACGCAGAACGGTGGGGCATGCCTGCAGCGCTGCCAGTCGCTCGCGCCGCCACCACCGCCGCCGCCCATCCCGACGGAGCCGGTGACCTTGCAGATGGCCGCCTTCGACGTCGCGCCCGGCGCGGAGGCGTTCATGTGCCAGTCGTTCACGAACCCGTTTCAGCAGGACGTCGCCATTCTCACCAGCGAGTCCTTCATGACCGAGGGTTCGCACCATTTCTTCGCGTTCCATCTCCAGGGCGTGACGGATATGCCGCTAGCAGCGTGCGGCGGCCTCGACTTTCACCCCTACATCCACAGCGCGCAGGTCCCGCACCTGAAGACGACTTACCCAGCCGGTGTCGGTCGCTTCTTGCCCGGGAAGGACGGCGTCGAGATCCTTTCGCACTACCTGAACACGACATCCGACATGATCCACGCCGACGTCCGGCTGGTGCTCACCGTCGTCGATCCGAGCACGGTGCCGATCCAGGCCTCCGACGTCTTCATGAACAACCTCTCGCTGTCCATTCCGCCGATGGCGCGCACGACGGCGTCGAAGTCGTGTGCCGTCGGCAGCGACATCAAGCTCCTCCAGGCTGCGAGCCACATGCACCAGCGCGGCGTCCATTTCACGGCGAAGACCGATGACGGCACGGTGCTCTACCAGACCGACTCGTGGAGCGAGCCGACCCCCAAGCTCTTCGATCCGCCGCTCTCCATCCCCGGGGGGACGAACATCACGTGGTCCTGCGACTACGACAACCCCACGAACACGACGTTCACCTTCGGCCAGTCGGCAGTGACGAACGAGATGTGCATCTTCACCGGCATCTATTTCCCGGCTCCGGACGGCGCTGGCATCGAGTGCCTGTTCTGACGGGACCGCCAGTGCACGCTCTGCCCCGGCGCCGTCACGCGCGACTGAGGTCCGACCTTCCTGCAGTCCTCGTCGCCGCGCTCGCGCTCGGTGCCTGTTCCGCAGACGAACGTCCCGTGTCTGCACCTTGCATCACGATCCTTGCCGCGGGTCTCGCTGATCCCGTCGCGCTCGCCGCTGACGCGGACAACCTCTACGTCGCGGACGACGAGCGCCAGTCGATCGTCGCGCTCCCGCTCGGGGGCGGGACCGGCAGGGTGATCGCGGCGGGCGTGCGTCCGGGACCGCTCGCCACGGACGACACGCGCGTCTACTACGTGGACAACGGCTCGCAGGTCGGCGACGCATCGGTGATATCGATCGGCAAGGACGGTGGTGAGCCCTCGGCCCTCGTCTCGGGCGCGACGGACTTCGTCGCCCTCGCCGTGTACGGCGGGGCCGTCTACATCGCCTCGGCGCTGGAGGGCACCGTGACTCGCGTCGCGACCGCCGGCGGCCCGCCGTCCACGCTGTCGTCGGGGAACGGGCTCATCGCGGCGCTCGCTGCCGACGAGTCCGGCGTGTACTTCACCGACTTCGGCAAGGGGCAGGTCAACAAGCTGCCGGGTGGCGGTGGGGACGCCGTGGTGCTTGCCGATGGCGAGGAAGGCCCGCTGGCGATCGCCGTCGACGGCAAGGAGGTCTACTTCACGAACCCCGGGGAGGGGACGGTGAAAGCAGTATCCGAGGCGGGCGGCGCCGTCCGGACCCTCGCGTCGGGCCGCGTCGGGCCGCAGGCGCTCGCGGTCGACACGTCGCGCATCTACGTCGTCGAGAACGCGGGCTCGGCAGAGGGTGACATCAGCGCGATCGCGAAGAAGGGCGGCGCGCCGGTGACGCTCGTCGGAGGCCAGAGAGACGCCACCGCGATCACGATGCGGGGCAATCACATTTACTGGGTGAAGCGCAACGAAGAGACGATGAGCGGGACTAGGGCGACGGCCCTCGAACTCGAGGTCGAAAGCGAGGTTACAGCAGCGGGTCCCGCCGCCGAATGTCCGCGCGACGCCAGCGCACCGGCGGTGGCGTTCGCCGACGGCGGGTTCCCCGGTTGTGCCGCGTCGTGCACCGGCCAGTGCAATGGGTCCCGTTGCATCGAGCCCGTCGTCACGGCGACCGCATCGCAACAGTTCATCTTCTCCCTCGCTGCCGACTCGAGCGCGCTCTACTGGACGAGTGCCGGCCCCACCGGCAAGGTCGACACGCTCGCGATGGCGCCCCTCCAGGGCGGCGCGCCCGAGGTCCTCGCCATGGGAAGCCCCTTGGGTTTCACCGTCGTCGGTGGCTCCGTCTACTGGCTCGACGGCGTGGAGCGCACGCTCAATCAGGTGCCCATCTCCGGCGGCGATTCACGGGTCCTTTATCGGAGGGACATCGTGCCCGACGGGCTCGTCACCGATGGGGCAAACCTCTTCTGGTTCGAGAACGGGCCTTCGAGCTCGACGGTGATGAAGGTGTCGCTGTCCGGTGGCGAGCCGACCGCTCTCGTGACCGCACCGATGACCGTCGCCGCACTCGCCGTCGACATGTCGCAGCTGTACTTCGTCGACCGGGTCGCCGGTGTCGTCGGGAGCATCCCCGTCACGGGGGGAGCCGTGACGACGCTGGTCACGACGGATGGGCTCTCGCCGGTGCTCGCGAGCGACGGGACGTACCTCTACTTCGCGACAGTGAGGGCGCAGGATCCCGACGCCGTGACGAATGACGGAAAGATCCAGCGCGTCCTGGTTCATGGCGGAACTCCGACCGTCCTCGTGTCCGCTCTCGGCGACTTCAGCAACCTGCTCCTCGATCCTCCGAACCTGTTCTTCGGGAGCGCCAACGCCATCGGTCGATTGCCCGCCGGTGGCGGCCCCGTCTCCATCTTCAGCGGCGTCTCCGGCACCATCGCCCTCGCCGGCGGCGCCCTCTATGCCGGGGACTTCCAGGGCAGGATCGTGCGCGTCACGCCCGAGTGAGCACGCGCTGGCATCTCGAGACGACGATCCGGCTACACGAGGACGAGCCGCACTTTCGTATCGAGCCTTCGAAGATCGGCGGGATCTGAGGTCGCGACGGGAAGCTCGTGGTGGCGCGCCGAAAGGACGACGGAGGCGTCAATCACGTCGCGCGTTCCCGTGAGGCCACAGAGCTGCCCTGCTGCGCGGGCGCGGCGGTCATCGAGCGGCTCGATGACCGCCATGGGAGAACCGAGCAGCCGCGCAAGTCGCGCTTGACGCGCACCGTCGCGCCAAACCTGCCCGACTACCCCAGCTGGAATGGTCACCTTCGCGCGCTGCTCGAGCAGCCTCTTCACGAGCATGACCACCGTGCGATCGTTTCGCTCGAAAGCGATGAGCGCGCCGGCGTCGAAGACGAACCCCGTCACGCTCTCTTCGCTCGCCCCTTCGGGCCTCGAATGAGTCGGTCGATTCGCTTCTCTTCGACTGCGGTCATGGGCCCCCCGGTCTCCGCGAGCATTTCATCGAGCAGATCGCCCAGTTCGTCGAACGTCGCCTTCTGTTCGAGCGCCGCCGTCACGTAAGCGCTGAGCGAAGTTGCGCGGCCGCGACCGACGGCGCGCTTCGCGCGCTCGAACGTCTCGCGAGGAAGACTCACAGCAACCTTCATGCTGGTCATACCGTTGATACTACCAGAACCGCCTGGCAGCTGCACACCTCTTCCTCAGCAGCACCGGGAGGTGCCCGTGCTAAAATCATTACGGTTGCTCTTCCACTGCAGGATGCTCGCGATACCGCCGTGGGTCGTCGTTCTACTCACTGGCTGCGCCGCGACTCTCCGCCGCCGGTTCTCGATGTGGTCCGGCGCGAATGGCGCTGCCGCGATCGGTGACGGCAAGGACTTCTGGGTCAACTCCGTATTCTGCGGCAGCCTCCCGGAACTCCTCGACGGGCTCAAGTGCATGAACGACGGCACGTGCGACGCGAGCGCCGCGCGGAGCTACGACGTGGACCCGTCACAGCCGCATTGCGCGCCCTGGCGCGCAATCATCGCTGCCGCACACGGTTCCTACTGCTGCCAGCCCGGCCCTTGCGCGGGTGAAGCGCCGCAGTAACGTGCGTCTTGCGGGACGGAAGTCGTGGTGCACGAGTCCAGCACCGCGGATCCTACAAATACGGTACCCGCTACTGCGTCCATTCGGACTTCGTACCGACGGCGTCCGTCGCGAGGACCTCGCGGACCCTTCTGGCGAGCAGCGTTGGGGTGATTGGCTTCTGTACGAACGCCACACCAGATTCCAGAACGCCATGTCGGACGATGCTGTCGTCCGTGTATCCCGACATGCAAAGGACTTTCATTTCGGGGCGGAGGCCCCTCAAGCGCTTCGCCAGTTCCGGACCGCTCATCTGGGGCATCACCACGTCGGTCAGCAACAGGTCGATCCCCTCTTCGTGCTGCTCGGACAACAGCAACGCCTCGCCCGCGCTCTGAGCTGCGATGACACGATAGCCCTGCCGTCGCAGGATATTCAGAGCAATGGCGCGTACCTGCTCCTCGTCCTCGACCAGAAGGATGGTTTCTGTGCCGCGCAACGTGGTCGGCTCCGGCAGCGGGTCCACCACGTCCACCTCGGCATCTACTCTCGGTAGATAGATCTTGAAGGTCGTACCCTTGCCAGGCTCGCTATAAACCCAGATGTTTCCGTCGTTCTGGTGAACAATACCGAAGACGGTCGAAAGCCCCAGACCAGTACCCTTGCCCGCCTCCTTCGTGGTGAAGAAGGGTTCGAATATGCGGGCCTGCGTCGCTCGGTCCATGCCCGTGCCGGTGTCGGTGACGGCCATGACGACGTGGGGGCCAGCTTTTGCGGATAGATGACTCTGCGCAAAATCCTGGTCGAGCATCACGTTGTCGGTTTCGATCGTGAGCCTGCCCCCAGTGGGCATCGCGTCGCGCGCATTCACGACGAGATTGAGAATGACCTGCTCGATATGGCTTGCGTCGACCCTGACTCTTGCCGCCGTTTGCTTGGCAACCAGCGTCAGTTGCACGTCTTCTCCGAGGATACGTTGGAGCATGCCATCCATGGTCTCGAGCACGTCGTAGAGGTCCAGTATCCTCGGCTGGACGAGCTGCTGCCGACTGAACAACAAGAGCTGACGGGTTAGACCCGCGGCTCTCGTGGCTGCCTTGCAGATCTCTTCTATGTCGGCTCGCAGCGGATCCGCGGCCTTCAGACCCATGAGGAGCAATTCCCCATAGCTCATGATGACCGAGAGCACGTTGTTGAAATCGTGCGCGACGCCCCCTGCCAGTCGGCCGACGGCCTCCATCTTCTGAGCCTGCCGTAGCTGCTCTTCGCTCTTGTGCAGGGCTGCTTCTGCGCGCTCGAGCCCAACCTCGGCTTGCTTTCGCTCCGTGAGGTCGATCGACACCGAGATGTTCCTGGTGTCGTCCAGCGTCGCCACGCCTACCAGGGCCGAAACGAGGGTCCCGTCCTTGCGGACGTACTCCTTCTCCCACGGGCGAGCGACGCCGTCGGCGCGAAGTCGTTCGTCGGCGGCGGCGTTCAGGCGGCGCCACTCGGGTGGGGTCATGTGCCACCAGTTCATCGAGCCAGCCGTCAGGTCGTCACGGGAGTAGCCGACCATGCGAAGAAAAGTGTCGTTCGCCTCCAGTACCTTTCCGGAGACCTCCGAGATCATGATTCCGACGACCCCGGACTCGGCGAGCCGCCGGAAGCGCGCTTCGCTCTCGCGAAGGGCGTCCTCGGCCTGGCGGCGGGCGACGCGCTCCTTGCATTCACGCAGCTCGCGCTCGACGGCGGGGGTTAGACGGCCGAGATTGTCCTTGAGAACGTAGTCATGTGCCCCTGCGCGCATCGCCTCCACCGCGGCGCCTTCGCCAATCGTCCCGGACACGATGATGAAGGGCAAGTCGAGCCGTTTCTCTTTCAGGATGGCGAGCGCGGCGGGCGCGCTGAAATTGGGCATAGACCAGTCGGAGATCACCAGGTTCCATGCCCTGCGTTCGAAGGCGGCGTGCATCGCCTCTGCCGTCTCGATCCGCTCGACCTCCAGCGGGCGCGCGGTTCGGCGTAGCTCTTGAACGACCAGCTTTGCGTCGGTCGCCGAGTCTTCGATCAAGAGAACGTAGAGTGTGTCGGTCACTTTGCACGGGACAGAGTGGGCGCACGCTCGTTCAAGAGGAGCCAGAAGAGCCCGAGCGTCTTCGCTGCCTGGGCAAACTCGGCAAAGCCGACCGGCTTTCGGACGTAAGCGTTGGCTCCGAGGGTGTAGCTCCGTGCGATGTCCTCCTCCTCTTTCGATGCGGTGAGTACGACGACCGGGAGCAAGCTCGTGCGCTCGTTGGCACGGATACGGCGCAGCACCTCGAGCCCATTGATCTTCGGAAGCATTAGATCGAGCAATACGAGCGCCGGGAGCAAACCGGGGGCCCCGCGGGCCTCGTCGGTTCCGAACAGATGGTCGAGGGCGGCAACACCGTCACGGACGACGACGATCTCGTTCGACACTCCGCAGTTCTTGAACGCGAGAAGGGTGAGCTTCTCGTCGGAGGGATTGTCTTCGACCAGCAGGATCGTGTTACTCACGGTAGTTCCCCTCTGTCCTCGCGATTGAACGTGAAATAAAAAGTGGCTCCGCCGTTCACCACTCCCTCGGCCCATATCCGGCCACCGTGACGATGGACGATACGTTGCGCCGTCGCAAGGCCGATGCCGGTCCCCGGGAACTCGGCCATAGTATGCAGTCTCTGGAACGGGGCGAACAGCTTGTTGGCGAACGCCATATCGAATCCGGCCCCGTTGTCGCGCACGAAAAACGCCAGAGTCCCAGGCGCGTCGGTGGAGCCGAACTCGATGCGAGCGGCGGCCTTCTTGCTGGTGAATTTCCAGGAGTTGCCGAGAAGGTTCACGAGGAGGGCACGCGCCAATCGGGCATCTACATCCGCGGCCGGCGTGTCGTGCACGGTGATTTCGACGGTGCGACCCACATCGGACCCGTGCAATCGAGCAGCTGCCTCCCGGAAGACTGCCGAGAGATCGACCTGCTCCCGTCGTAACTCGCTCCGCGTCATACGAGCGAGCGACAGGAGGCCGTCGATCAGCTCTCCCATCTTTTGCGCATTCAGCAAGATTTCCTGAAGCCAGTCTCGGCCTTCGGCATCCAGTTTGTCCTGGTAAGTGTCCAGGAGAACCTGGGCGAAACCATTCATTCCACGAAGAGGCGCCCGTAGATCGTGAGCGACCGAGTAGCTGAACGCTTCCAGTTCACGGCTGGCGGCTTCGGCGGCTTCCTTCGCCGTCTCCAGCGCCGCTTCGGCCCGCCTGCGTTCGGTGATGTCCCGCACGATCTTCGAGGCGCCGGTCAACCTTCCTGCGGAATCACGTATGGGCGAGCTTGTGAGGGACACATGAATGTCGAGCCCATCCTTTCGCCGCCGGACGGTGTCGAATTGTTCGATACGCTCGCCACGCGTGAGCTTTTCGAGAATCTCCGTCTCTTCGTGCTGCCGGCTCTGGGGAATGAGCGTCGAGACGGACTTCCCGACGATCTCTTCGGATGTGTAACCGAACATGCGCCGCGCACCGTCGTTCCAGCTGGTGACGACGCCGGCGAGAGTCTTGCCGATGATTGCGTCAGCGGAAGAGTCGACGATGGCGGCCAGGCGGAACCGTTGTTCCTCTGCCTTTCGCCGGTCGCTGATGTCGCGAATCGCAGCCGATACGAGAACGCCCTGCTCGGTCTCGAGCGGGCCGAGGCTGATCTCGACATCGAACTCGGTGCCGTCTTTGCGAAGTCCATGCAGGTCGACGGTACCGCCACCCATGGCCCGGGCCTTCGGATCAGTGAAGTAGCCCGCGCGGTGGGCGGGATGGTGAGCGCGAAACCGCTCTGGGACGAGAACCTCGATCGGGCGTCCGAGCAGCTCGGCTCGCGCATAGCCGAAGGCCTTCTCCGTTTGATTGTTGATCATGGCGATCTTGCCATCGCTTCCGACGATCACGACGGCGTCAGGCGCGGCTTCCAGCAAGCCACGTAGCCGCGCTTCGGAGGCTTCGACTATCCGGAGGTGCGAGACGGCCAGCGCCGCTTGCTTGCCGACCGTCAAGTCGAGAACGAACGAGATGATCTCGTCGGAAAGCAGGGTCGAAACGACCATCACGGAAACGCGACTGCCGTCCTTGCGCAGGTACTCCTTCTCGCGCAGGGCTGTGCCGCCCTTCGAGCGAAGGTCGTCGAGCGCATGTTTGTCGGAGTCACTCCACTCTGCAGGCGTCAGCGCTGTCCACGCTATCTTCCCGGAGAGAATCTCCTCGCGACCGTAGCCCAGGACATCGAGCAGAGAGTCGTTGATCTCGATGACGCGACGATCGAGCGTTGCCACGACGATACCGATGATTCCGGCATCGTACAGCGCCGCCAGTCGAGCCTGACTCTTGCCGAGTGCGGCTTCTCCGAGCTTTCTGTCCGTCAAGTCTGCGACCACGCTGACGCAGGTGGACTCGTCGAGCATCGTGACACCCACGAGCACGGGTGCGCGACTACCATCCTTGCGGATCAGCTCTTCTTCCCGCGGCTGCGCGAGTCCCCGGGCATGGGGAAGGTTCAGGGTGTTCCCCGAAAGCCGACCTGCAAGAGAGTCTTCCCGGGAGTATCGCACGATGGACAGGAAAGCGTCGTTCGCGTCGATGATGTTTCCCGCGGCGTCCGACAGCACGATGCCGACGACGCCCGACTCCATCAGACGCCGGAAGAGAGTGTCGCGCTCGCGGACCGCCGCCTCGGCTCTGCTTCGTGATTCATCGGAGCGGAGGAGGGCGGTGGCGTTCCACCAAACGAGGGTTGCGAAGCACGCGATGCAGGATGACGCGAAGAGAGCCAGCCCGAGCTCGGTGCCGTAGTAACCGGCCTTCTGTCCCGCCATTCTCAGGCCACCGAGAAGGGCGGGTACGGCGATCGAGGCAGGCAGCAACCGTCGAGACAGGACGCCCGCGGGCGAATCGCAGGTCACGACTCGCATCAGGCCATCCTCGGGACGAGCGAAGAGAACGGCCGCGCTGATGACGAGGAACGCGAACGCGGAGTTCAGCGCAACCGGCGCGAACGGCCCGAACCTGTAGATCTCATGTACGCCATAGGCGTATCCGAGCAACGAGACCAGGGCGGACATCCCCGTGAACAGCGTCAGCCATTGTGCGGGCGCCTTCTCACCGGTCCCGCCGCGAGTCCCCTGCATCCTCATCGCCTGTCCAAGGAGGACGAGGTTCAGGGCGCTCGTGGGAGACATCCGGCCCGGCGGCATCATGCTTCGAGCGCTGTGGCTGTCGTTGAAGAGGAGCTCGTCGATCCCCAGGTTCCCGTCGAAGACGTATTCCAGGAGCGTGATACCACCGAGCAGCGCGGCGGCCGTTGCTAAGGCGCGGGCAACAATTTCGTTTCGGGAACCTGGCTGACGCTGGCGGAACCACACCGCAGCACCGAGCATCGTCAAGCCCACCGCGGTGTTGGGCTTCATGGACGGCAGTGACGGATGGACGCTCGTCAGCAGCGGCACGTCGAACAACCATCCGATAAGTGCCGCGACGGCGAGCCCGACGCATATCGAGCTTCCCGCGAGCGACGCACGCGTGAACGAGCGCACGACCTGTGGATCGGACGGAGGCGGCAGGATCCCCGCTGGCGAGACTACGCCCCTTGTGGCAGCTCAGGTCCTCAAATCCATCGGCTTACTTCGTGTGCGCCCTTTTGCCGGGCTTGCGAGCGCGGTTGCTCAGAGACTCCTGACTGACCACCGACGTCTAACGGCAGGCGTCGATGCCGAGGGGCTCGCGGTGATATCCTTGCCGTAGTGAGGCCCCCGATTCCCCACGCAATCGCGCTGCTCGTCGTCGGTTGCACCGGTGGCGGCGCGTCGCACACGTCGGTGGACAGCGGCGGCGCGCCCGATGCTGCGTCGATGCCCGTCGTGCCCGTCGTGTCCATCGGCCCCGATGCTTACCGGGACTGGGAGAAGCTTCCCGAGATCAAGCTCGGCGCACGCACGTACATGCGTAGTACCTTCGACCGCGCCGGCGGTAACGAGGGCGCGGACGCGAGTCACTTCCTGCGGATGGACACTCCCGACCGCGCCGTCGCGATGGACGTGACGGGAGCAGGCTATCTCTACTTCGCGCGGGCCAATCACTGGCACGGGAGCCCCTGGCACTACGCCGTCGACGGGACGGACGTCGTCGTGCAGGAGTCCAGTACCGCCGATCCGACAAATCCAGTTGCCGGATCCACATTCCTGCCGGCCTCCGCCTTTCCCTCGCCCCTCGCATTGACCTGGTCCGTGACCCAGGGCGCCGATCTGAGCTGGGTCCCCGTCGGTTTCGAGAGCTCTTTCACGCTCTCCTACGAGCGCACGCACTACGGCTCGGGCTACTTCATCTATCAACTCTACGCCGACGCCGAGGGACTCTCCCGCGCGCCACAGCACTTCACCCTCGACGCGCCTGATCCCGCCATTGCGACGGTCCTCGACCGCGCCGGCGAGAACCTCGCGCCCGCGTCGGCGACAGTGCAGCGGACGACCGTCGACGTCCCGGCGAACGCAGCCGTCGATCTGTTCCGACCGGTGGGTTCCCGGACGGTTCGCTCCCTCGTCATCCGTGTCTCGAAGGCCCAGGCGAGCGCGCTCGCCGACGTGCATTTGCGGATCACCTGGGACGGAAGACACGCCCCGTCCATCGATGCACCGCTCCCGCTCTTCTTCGGCGCGGGTACGCTCTTCAATCGCACCGGCGCGGAGTGGCTGGTGAAGGCGCTCCTCTTCGGGGTTCACTTCGACACCGACGACGTCTCGCTCGCCACGTACTTCCCCATGCCGTTTTTCAAGGGCGCCCAGGTCGAGCTGGTCGGCGGCGGGACGGCCGTGACCGGTGTGAGCGCCGAGCTCGGGACGGTGCCGAACGAAGGCGACGTGCGCACCACGGGATATTTCCACGCGACGTACGTCGATCACGGCGTCCCCGAGTCCGGTAAAGACCTGGTTGCGCTCGACACCACTACCGTCGAGGGCGGCGGCGACTTCTGCGGCAGCTTCGCCGGCATGAGCTTCGTCTTCTCCGATCGCGCCGAGCTGTCGACCCTCGAGGGTGACCCGCGATTTTTCTTCGACGACAGCGACACGCCGCAAGGGCAGGGAACCGGCACCGAGGAATGGGCGGGCGGTGGCGACTACTGGGGTGGTCAGACGATGACCCTGCCGCTCGCGGGTCACCCCGTCGGCGCGCCCAGCGCCACAGCCGCCATGACGGCCGACGACGCCGTCGAGGGCGCGTACCGGTTGCTCGTCGCCGACGCCATGCCCTTCGGCAAGAACGCGCGCATCCAGCTCGAGCATGGGGGCGCCGATGATTCGACGGAACACTACCGCACGGTCGCCTACTGGTACGGCGTCCCTGGCGCCTGTCTGGTGCAGACGGACGCGCTCCACGTCGGCGACACCGACGACGAAGCGGCCCACGCCTACGTCTCACCGTCCGCCTCCACCGTGGACTCCATCACGTCGCGCTACGAACTCGGAGTCGATCACGTGGGCGCGACGGAGATCTATCCCGCGACGACCGACACCGGACGCCACATGACCGGCACCACCGAGTTCCGCGTGAAGCTCGATCCGCGCAACCTGGGCGCGCTCCTCCGCCGCAAGCTCGACTACGCTTACCCCGATCAGCGCGCCGACGTCTTCGTCGCCGAGGACCGCGACGGCGCACCGTTCACCGCTGCCGGCACCTGGTACCTCGCCGGCTCGAACAGCGTCGTCTACTCGAACCCTCCGGGTGAGACCGACCCCGCCGTCCCCCTCGTCGAGACGTCGAACCGTCGCTTCCGCGACGACGAATTCCTCGTCCCGCGTCGCCTCACGGTGGGCCGAAGCGCGGTGCGCATACGCATCGTGTTCCGTCCCCTCACACAGCCGCTCCTCCCCGGTGGCGCCCCCGCAACGACGGCGTGGAGCGAGCTCCGGTATTCGGTGTATTCCTGGGTGGTACCGGGGATACGGTAGTGATGGGCGCACGCTTCTCTTTGAGGGGTTGGATTCCCGTCACGTTTGTTCCGCCTCTCCGCTTCAGGGCGCGGCACCGTCCGACCAGCTCGCGAACGGCGCCTCGCCGCCGGCCGCCTCGTTCGGGCCGACCGCCATCTTCTCCTTCGGAAAAAACGGCATCGTCGCAGGGCGGGCGGGACGTCCGCTCGACGTTCATGCACCAGGCCAGCTCAGAACGCTTGCCCGAGAGCGAGGTCGAGCGTCGGCAGCGTTTTCAAGTCGACACTCTTGCAGCCTTCTCCGCCGTCCGGCCCCGGACTGCACGATACGCTACCGGGGTTCAGAAGGGTGGCGAACCCCAGAGCGACGCGGAGCAGAGTGCCGTGCGTCGTCCGGTACTCCCAGCCTGCGTCGAGCTGTAGAAAGGTAGCCCAGCTTGCCTCGTAAACCGGAGTCGTGTCGCCGGAGAAGAACGGCGTCTGGAAGGCACCGAACGAGACGGCAGTGCCGATCGAGAACGCGTTGTGTGGCCCGCGTACTGGGCGAAAGCGAGCGAGCACCGCGGCGTGCAAGTGGGATCCAGAGTAAGGACCGGATCCCGTTCCCAGGCCAGCACCGACCGCGACGAGCCCGGACACACCGTATTCGAAGATGCCACCGACGTAGCCCACGGGCGTTCCGACGCCGGCGTGCGCTTCGATCGCGAAGCGATGAGCCATCCACGGATCGACGTCCACATCGTCAGGCGGCCTGGGCGCAGCGGCAGACTTCACGGCCGTGATGTCTTCGGCTTTCGCCATCGATGCCGTCGATACCGCCGCGAAGGCAAGGAAGACGGACATGCGGAACCTGCGATCTGGCATGGCGTCAATGCGCGTTGCAATGAACGTTCCAGCACTAGGAGCCCGGATCCTCACCTTTCCCCCATCCAGTCGAGTATCGCGAGAACCACAGTGTGAATACCGGCGAGGAAGCCGGACTCGAGACGCGTGATGTACGCCGTTGCCGGGCGTCGGGAAGGCAACCCCGCACATGGGCTTGCCGATCGAGGTTTGATAAGACCGGGCCAGCTCTTTGGGTGACGAGAGGCGACAAGATGAGCATGAACCCAGCGACTCGGCTTTGGCACTCGACTGACTCCAGGTGCGTGGGGCGCGCGCTTCGCGCAGGCGCGATCGCAGCGATATTTGCCGTGGCTTTCACGGCGCCGACCCATGCCGCCGCACAGACCGCCGCCGCGGGCCAGGTCGATCCGGCAGAGGTCGACGTGTGGGACGTCATCCAGACGACCGACGGCAACGTGTTGAGGGGTGTGATCGTCGAGCAAGCGCGCACGGCGACGGGCACCACTTACAAGCTCGTGCTGCCCGCGGGCGGCGGCACCCTCACGATCCCGGAGAGCAAGGTCCAGCGCATCACGAAGGAGCGCAATCCGGCTCGCGTGCAGTCCGCCGCGCCAGCGTATTCAGCGCCGCCGTCTCAGGCGGCCGCGGCGTATCCGCAGGGCACGGCGCCGACCTATCAGCAAGCGGCCGCGCCCGCGCCGTACGGCCAACCGGAAGCGCAACCCCACCACATAGACCTCCCGCCTCCCGTTGCGACACAGGGAATGCGACTCGGGATCCAGTTTGGCCCGTATTTCCCGATGGGCGATCTTGCCGGTAGTGGACCGGGCTCGACGGACGTCGGGTTCGGCGGGCGCATTCGGTTCGGCTACGAGTTCATGTTTGGCCGTTTCGGCATCACGCCGAGCATCGCGCTGGAGGCAGCAACCTTCTCGACGGAGTCCGTTCCTCTCACCGACGGCACTAAGGAGCCCGATCGAAATTACCGCTCCCGTTTCACGCTTCGCACGGTGTAGTTCCAATCGCCATGGAAGCGCGCGCGGTGAATGCGGACGCGGGCGAGTTGCTCCTTCGGGACGACCTTCTTGGTCTCATAACTACGCGTGTCGAGCTTGGCGCGGACGC
>DATAZL010000051.1:0-13160 GCA_036272055.1 Polyangiaceae bacterium
CCCCCACGCCGAAGGCGGCGGGGGGAGCAGTTCGCCGAAGGCGAAGCTGCGGGGGGCCAAGGCCCCCCTACCTGGCAATCCGCATCGACGATTCCCTCGTCCCCGAACCATAAAAGAGCCCGCTGCTCTAAGCCCCCCGCTGGTACGCGAGCGAAGCGAGCACGCCGAAGGCGGCGGGGGGAGCAGTTCGCCGAAAGGCGAAGCGGCGGGGGGCCAAGGCCAGGCCAAGGCCCCCCGCGAGCAGAGCGAGCACGCGAAGCGGCGGGGGGAGCAGTTCGCCGAAGGCGAAGCTGCGGGGGGCTAAGGCCCCCCATAACTACGCGCCGCGATGAGATACGCGAGCAGATCCGTCGCCTCGCTGCCGTCGGCGACGCCGCGGATCGGGCGGCCGCTCATGAGCCGTTCGTCGTAGACGGCGGACGGTGCGCGCTCGCGAAGAACGCGGATCGTCGTCTGGAAATTCGCGAACGCCGTCGGGCCGAGATCCGCGCCGAGCCCCGCGTAGAGTGCGCCGCGCTCGCGCAGGAGCCAGGGCGGCGCGCCGCTTCTCCGGAAGACGTAGAGCACCTGGTCGCGCTGCTCTTCGTGGCGCGTGACCTCCCGGGTCACCTTCTTCGACATGACGAGGCCGCCCGTCGCGGCGGCCATGATGGGACGGAGCTTTCGTTCCTTCACGACCTCCGTCGTGGTCGTCGTGCCGCGCTGCATGGCGCGGACGAGCACGCCGATGTCCGCGAACGGCAGCTCGTCACCGCCGCGCTCGTCGGCGACGAGCCCGCTCTTCGTCAGCGCGAAGCGCCCGAGCTCCGTCATCTGCTGGCTCGATACCGTGGAGCGGCGGTCGAGCGTGACCACGGCGTGGCCGTGTTTTGCGATCGACGCCGCGGCGGCGCGCGCCTTCGCCTCGTCCACCGTCGCGAGCACGACGGCAGGCATGCCGGCGTTGAGCACGAGCCGTAGCTCGTACGGAGTCGTCCCGAGCTCGGTGGCGAGCTCGGGCAGCCGGGCGTCGACGTTGCCTTTCAGTTCCGCGATCGCGACGAGAAACATGTTGAGGAGCTCACGGGCGGCTCGTCAGCGTAACACGGCGCGAGGGCCGGAACGCGGTCCGCACCCTGCGAACGACGCTCGTGAGCTCCGCCACGGGCTCCACGTCGTCGCCCCCGGGGACCATGTATTGCACGACCTGCCGGATCGCCTCGTCCCCACGAGAATAGACGTTGATGCGCGGCATGCGCGCGAGAACGTTCACGCCGCGGATGACCGTCCGCAGCATCTGCGGCAGTACCCCTTCGCCCTCCACCACCATCGCCGAGAAGAGGATCGAGTCCCCGAGCTCTCGCACGAAGCGAGCGCTCTCGGCGCGCGCGTCCGCCGGTGACACGGGTGTCCCCGGCCGCAGATACGACAGGGCGACGATCCCTCTCGGATAGAGGTCGAGCAGCGCCCTGTAGGCACTTCCGATCGCCTTCATGTGGACCAGGTCGCACACGCCGCCGACGTCGATCAGCGTGACGTTCCTGTACGTCCCCAGGTACACGGCGCTGTCCATCAGAACCAGATTCACATCCGACATGACACCCGCCTTCAGAGCGTCTCCCGCCCACCGGATACGCGAACCAGCCAAGCATACGATAGAACGCCGCGAGAAGAGCACCTCGCGCGCCTTTCGACCGCATTTTCCCCGCTCTCGCTGGCGCGCCGGTGGCCTATTTCAGGCGGCCGTCGAGGGAGATGGCGGCGCAGGCGGTCATGGTCGCCTCCCGGAGGAGCTGGAGGGACAGGTTCCGGTCCGAACAATCGGGCGTGTTCGCGAGGAGCACCTCCGCGAAACGTTTCGCGGCGGCGTGAATGGTGTCGTACTGCTTGAGCTTCTCGGGCGTCGCGTGGTGATGTGAAAAGACGTACTCGGGATCGAAATCACTGGCGCTCATGAGACGATGACCTTTCGCGGCGAAGGATACCGGCGAACGGTACACGGATCCGTCTCGCCCCCGCCGACGGAAATATCGTCACCCACGGGCGACGCGATAAACGTGGGTCATCGCGCGGGTGCGAAGCGACGACGACGGTTTCCGGAACCTCTCCGCGTGTAGGTATCGTGGTTCACGAGGACGACGAAGTAGGCACGGTGAGCACGACGCCGACGCTCTGAATCCGCATTTTTTTCGACTCGTTGGTCTTGCCTCACGTTCGCGTGCGCCGACCGGCCCGCCGCTCCCGGTGTGCGCGTTCGAAGAGGGGTTGCGCTCACGAACACATCGATCACGATAGGGGTTCCATGTTCGCCCACTCCCGACGATCGCCGGGTCGGTTGTTCCTGGGTGCGTGCGCGCTGCTCTGGGCAGCAGCGTGCAGCAGCTCCACGACGTCGACACCCTCGAACGAAACTCACATGCCGGACGGCTCGTTGCCGGATCGCTCGGGGATCACGTCGCCCGACGCGGGAGCGAAGCCTCCCGGGATGGGAACCTCGACGCCGGACGCGGGCCACACGCCGCCGATCTCGACGTCGATGCCACCGGCGAAGGAAGCGGGCACCACGCCGCCCTCGTCGCCCGGAGACTCGGGAGCGAACACCGACGCCGCGACACCGCCGGCGTGTCAGCCCGATCCGGACGCCTGCGTCGGCAAGTGTGGCCCCGTCATCGAGCCGTGTACCGGCGCGGAGCTCGACTGCGGCGGCTGCGCCGCGGGCCTCGCGTGCGACATCGACCAGCACCGCTGCACCGAGCCTCTCACGACGTGCAAGGACCTCGGCGCTGAGTGCGGCAAGATCCGGAACACCTGCGGCGCGCGACTCGACTGCGGTGATTGCCCTGCCGCGGCGGAGTGCGATCCGAACACGAACCTGTGCGTGGCATGCACGAACCCGTCGTGCACCGATCTCGGCTTCGAGTGCGGCCCGGCGTGGCTCGGCTGCGGCCCGCGTACGACGCTGTCGGATTGCGGCAGCTGCTCGACGGGGTTCACCTGCAACGGCTCGTTCAATCGCTGCGAGCCGACGGCCAAATCGGTCGGCGGCGCCTGCGTCCCTGCCGACCCCAAGGTTCTGTGCCCGGCAGAGAAGGCCGACTGCGGTTACATCTCCGACGGCTGCGGCGGGCTCATCTCTTGTGGCAATTGCCCGGCTGGTCTCTCGTGCGCGACCGACGGCATCGCCAATCGCTGCGGCCCGCCGGAGACACCGCGCGAGTGCGACGCGATGGACCGCGAGTGCGGCACCATCAAGAGCGCGTGCGGCGGCGCGAGCATCAACTGCGGCACCTGCCCGACCGGCGAGGTCTGCAACACGAACGGCAAGTGCGGCAAGCCCTGCACGCCCGCGCTACCCGCCGCGGCGATGAGCGTCGCGTGCGGTCAGTTCGACGACGGCTGTGGCGGCAAGATCACCAAGCCGTGCGCGAACAAGGCGCTCTGCGAGGCCGACGGCACCTGCTGCACGCCGAAGACGTGCACGACCGCGTACGCCGGAAAATGCGGCGGCACGCTACCCGACGGCTGCGGCGGCACCATCAACTGCCCCTGCACGGGCGACTCGGTGTGCTCCGAGACGGCTGCCGGCAAGCAGGGAACGTGCTGCATGCGCAAGGCGTGCGGCTCCGCCTGCGGCACGATCGACGACGGTTGCGGCGGCACGCGGGCCTGCGGGTGTGCGTCGGGTCAGGCGTGCACCCAGCCCGATCCGAAGACGCCCGGCACGTGCTGCGCGCTGCCGACCTGCGGCGGTGACGGCGCGCAGTGCAACACATCGGTGAGCAACGCCTGCGGCTCGCGCACCTGTCCGTCCACCTCGTGCGGCTCCGGGTTCGGCTGCACGACCTCGGGGTCCGGCGGCGCCGGCACCTGCTGCGCGCTCCCGCCGAAACCGAACGCGAACTACTGCGGCACCGTCATGAACGCCTGCGGCTCGCAGACGTTCAACTGCGCCGCGGGCTCCGCGTGCGTGAACAACGCTTGCTGTCCGCTCCCCACGTGCGGCAACGCCTGCGGCACCACGATGTCGAACGCCTGCGGCGATGTCACCTGCAACTGCGGCGGCAGCAACAAGTGCGTGTCCGGGCAGTGCTGCGCGCCGAAGACCTGCGCGTCGAACTTCAAGGGCGCGTGCGGCAACGACCTCGACGACGGCTGCGGCGGCACCATCGACTGTACCTGCACCGGCACCGGTCAGACGTGCAGCGCGTCGGCTACCGGCGCCGCCGGCAAGTGCTCGTGCACGCCGCTCACCTGCACAAAGGACTTCGCCGGCAAGTGCGGTCAGTTCCCCGACAGCTGCGGAGGGACCCTGAGCTGCGGCTGCACCGGCACGGGACAGAAATGCGGCGGTGGTGGGAAGGCCGGCGTGTGCGGCTGCACCAAGGCCGCCTGCAACGGAAGGTGCGGCCTCGTCGACGACGGCTGCGGTGGCAAGGAGGACTGCGGAGCATGCTGAGCAGGGCAATTCACGTTCGACGTCTCGCGGCCCTCGGAATGGCCGTCGGTCTCGCCGGGTGCGGCAACGCGTCGGTGACGCGCGACAACTCGCTCCAGCAGGGTGGCGCCGGGAACGGCGGCGGGAACGGGAGCGGCGACAGCACGAGCAGCAGCGGCGGCGACGGCAGCTCCGAGAAGGACGGCGGCGACGGCAGCGGCGGCGCGTTCGTGCTTCACGTCGATGGCTCGGTCGGCACCGGGCCCATCACCGAGGCGGACGGCGCGCCGAACCACGGCGAGACCTGCGCGGCCGCGACCGCACAGGTGAAACCGGTTCCGCTCGACATCGCGCTCCTCGTCGACACGTCGTACTCGATGGACTTCGATCTACGCTGGCAATACGTGAAAGGCGGCCTTCTGTCGTTCGTGTCGTCGCAGGGGCAAGGCTCGCTCGGCATGTCGCTCCAGTTCTTCCCGCTCCGCGATCAGTGCGACATCCCGGCTTACGCCACGCCCGCCCTCGCGATGGCGAACGTCGCGGACATGCAGGCCGACATCACGACGACCCTCGACGCGCGGCGAATGTCGGGCGGCACGCCGATCGTGCAGGCGCTCCAGGGCGTCGGGCAGTACGCCGCGAAGTGGGCGAAGGCTCACGACGATCACCGGACGGTGATCGTCGTCGCCACCGACGGCGTCCCCGACGACACCTGCGCGGCGAGCTCGCTGAACCCGCCGAACAACCTCGCCAACGCCGCCAAGACGGCCATGGCGCTCGCGACCGGCACGCCGCCGCTCCCGGTGTTCGTCATCGGCGTCGGGGAAGAGCTCGACGCGCTGAACACCATCGCCGACGCGGGCGGCACCGGCAGCGCCGTCCTCATCAAGGACGGCGCGAGCGCCCAGCAGGAGCTCATCGACGCCCTGAAGAACATCCAGAAGAAGTCGCTCGGATGCGAGTACGTCGTGCCCAGCGACAAGAACAGCGACATCGACTTCAGCACCGTCAACGTGGACTTCACCGAGGGCGGCAAGACGACGTCGTTCTACTACTCCGGCGACGCCAAGGGCTGCGCGCTGAAGCCCGACAGCGCGTGGTACTTCGACGACCCGAAGAACCCGACCAAGGTCGTCCTCTGCCCGGATACCTGCGCTGCCGTCGCGGACGCCCCGACCGCGCGCATCGACATCGCGTACGGGTGCAAGCGCCGCGAAGTGCGCTGAAAGCCGGCTCTTTCCAGGTTCGGCGTTCCACGCGCGCCGGCTTCGTGGCAAACCCGCGTCCGCCCCCGGATCGCTTTCGCGGGGCGGTGAACCATGCGCCCCTTCAAGCTTCGCACCGGGATATTCCTCGCGCCGTTCCACGCCCTCGACGAAGACCCGACGGAGGCGATCCACAGGGACCTCGAGCTCGTCGAGTTCCTCGATCGCGTCGGGTACGACGAGGCGTGGGTCGGCGAGCATCACTCGGGCGGGTTCGAGCTCATCGCGTCCCCCGAGCTCTTCATAGCGGCCGCCGCCATGAGGACGACGCGGATCAAGCTCGGCACCGGCGTGGTGAGCCTGCCGTATCACAACCCTCTCATGGTCGCGGACAGGATCATCCAGCTCGACCACATCACGCGCGGCCGCGTGATGTTCGGCGTCGGGCCGGGGCTCTTGCCGTCGGACGCGTTCATGCTCGGCATCGAGCCACGCACGCAGCGCGACCGCATGGTGCAGGGCCTCGACGTCATCCTGCGATTGATGCGGGGCGAGACGGTGACCGAGAAGACGGACTGGTACGAGCTCCGTGAAGCGCGCTGCCAGCTTCTCCCCTACTCGCACCCGATGCCCGAGGTGGCCGTCGCGAGCTCGGTCACGCCGTCGGGCGGCAAGGCCGCGGGCAAGTACGGGCTCGGCATGCTGTGCGTCGCCGCAACGGCCCAGGGCGGCTTCGATTCCCTCGACGTGAACTGGAAGATCGCCTGCGCGACGGCCGAGAAGCACGGCCGCAAGATGGACCCGAGCGCCCTTCGACTCGTCGGACCGATGCACCTTGCGCCGACGCGCGAGAAGGCCCGCGAGAACGTCCGCTATGGCCTCGAGAAGTGGGCCGACTATTTCCTCAAGGTGAACCCGCTCGCCAGGAACGGCGAGCTCGGGGGCGAAGGGGATCTCGTCGACCGGCTCGTCGATTCAGGCCGCGCCGTCATCGGCACGCCCGACGACGCCATCGTCCAGCTCGAGCGTCTCGAGGCGAAGCAGGGCCATTTCGGGGCCTTTCTGCACATGGCCCACAACTGGGCGCCGTTCGCGGAGACGAAGCAGTCGTACGAGCTGTTTGCGCGCCACGTCTTGCCGCGTTTCAATGCGGCCAACGCGGCGCGCGTCGCTTCACTCGACTGGATCGACGCCCACGGGAGCGAGCTCATCAACTCGGCGGCGACCGCCGCCATGGAAACGTTTCAAAAACACGCCGCCGAGCAGGCAGAGAAGAACCAGTAAGGTAAGCCCATGAGTCCGTCACCCTTTTCGCAGATCGCGCTCGCACCCGCCGACCCCATCCTGGGCCTCACCGAGGCGTTCCAGGCCGACACGCGCCCCACGAAGGTGAACCTCGGCGTCGGTGTCTACCAGGACGAGACCGGCAAGGTGCCCGTGCTCTCCGTCGTGCGCGAAGCCGAGAAGCGCTGGTACGAGCGCGAGGACTCGAAGTCGTATCTGCCGATCGACGGCGTCGTCGCGTACCGCAAGGAGGTGCAGACGCTCCTCTTCGGCAAGGACTCGCCGCTCGTTCAAGCGGGACGCGTCGTCACCGCGCAGGCTCTCGGCGGTACCGGTGCCCTGAAGCTCGGAGCCGACTTCCTGAGGCGCTTCTTGCCCGAGGCGAACGTCTACATCTCGCGACCGAGCTGGGAGAATCACCGCGCGCTCTTCGAGTCGGCGGGCTTCGACGTGAAGGAGTACCCGTACTACGCGGCGTCCTCGCACGGCATCGACTTCGCGGGCATGAAGACGCTCCTCGGCGGGCTCCGTCCGAACAGCATCGTGCTGCTCCACGCGGCGTGTCACAACCCGACAGGTGTCGACCTCAACGCCGCTCAGTGGGACGAGGTCGTCCAGGTTTGCCGCGAACGGTCGCTCGTCCCCTTCGTCGACTTCGCGTACCAGGGCTTCGGCGAGGGCATCGAAGAGGACGCCGTCGCGGTGCGCGCGTTCGTGAAGGCGAACATCCCGTTTCTCGTCGCGAGCTCGTTCTCCAAGTCGTTCTCGCTCTACCGCGAGCGCGTCGGAGCCATCTCGTTCGTCACCGCCGACGCCGACGAGACGAAACGCGTCACCTCCCAGCTGAAGCGGACCATCCGCACGAACTACTCGAACCCGAGCTCGCACGGCGCGCAGACCGTCGCGCTGGTGCTCGCCGAGCCGGACCTCCGCTCGACGTGGGAAAAAGAGCTCGGCGCGATGCGTGAACGGATCCGCCAGATGCGGACGCTCTTCGTTCAGCGCCTCGCCGCAAAGGGCATCGATCGCGATTTTTCGTTCATCGAGCGGCAGCGCGGCATGTTCTCGTACTCCGGCCTCGAGCTCGAGCAGGTGCGAAAGCTGCGCTCGGAGTTCGGTCTCTACATCGTCGACAGCGGGCGTATCTGCGTCGCCGCGCTCAACGAGAAGAACATCGACTACGTAGCCGACGCCATCGCGAAGGTTCTCTGAGAAGTCGCGCGCCGGTTACCGACTCTCTCGAAGACGCGGGCGATTTAAAGCCTGGCAATTTCGACGAGTGTCACTAACTCACTCGCAAGCGAGTGAGAATCGCGAGCGCGTTTTTTCGACCTCGGAGGTAACTTTTCATGACGTCACAAAATATTCGTCTACGAGTCACGCTGGCTGGAGCGTTCGGTGCGGCACTGCTCGCCGCCTCCCTCCCCGGCTGCGGGAGCGACAGCAAGAGCACCGGCACCGGCACCACCGGCAGCGTGTCCGCGGGTGAAGCAGTCGCGACGAAGTACGCTTGCACCTCGTGTCACACGGCGGACTTCTCCGGCGATACGACCGCACAGCCCAACAGCATGGCTTATCCCGCGAACCTCACGCCGGACAAGGACACCGGTATCGGCGAGTGGGACGCCGACACGATCGTCAAGGCCGTCCTCAACGGCATCGACGACGATAGCGCCACGCTCTGCTCGCCCATGCCGAAGTTCGCGAGCGAGGGTATGTCGCAGACCGACGCAGAGAACGTCGCCGCGTACCTGAAGAGCCTGCCAGCCGTGAGCAAGACGATCCCCGAGAGCAGCTGCGCCGAGAAGGGCGGGAGCTGACGCGGTTCGACTCTGCCGGAGCTACTTCTTCGGTCCTAGCTCCGCGCAATGGTCCTCGTCGCTCGCTCGCGGCGTGAACCAGACGTAGTCGAACGGCAGCGCGGCCGCTCCAAAGGCGGCCGCGTAGTTCCCCGGCAGAGTCCATTCGTGATGGACCTCGACGAGGGCGACCGACAGCACGCGCGCGTGCGTCGCGCCGGCGAGGACCCGGGGCACGCCGCGGTCGGTCCTGACGTGTCCGTTGCCGGCGATGAGGACCGCGCCCTGGTGGTCGTCCCTGTCGGCGAGACGACCCGCGAGCTCCGCGTCACGCGAGCGCTGTACGAGCGACATCACGTCGAGCATCGACTCCGGGAGCATGCCGCAGTGGGCCTCCCGCATCTCGTCGCGGAGCGCGCTCGCGGTCGTCGGATCGAGCGGTGACGTGAGCGCAAAGCGACCGACGAGCTCCGGCGCGAGCGCCGCGACGCCGGATCTTGCGATGCGGTGCGCCTCGGCGCGGTCGAAACCGCCGCCGACGACTGCAAGGTCGTGAGCGGCGGCGACGGCGAACACCGGTCTGTACATCGACCACGCCGGCCATCCCGAGTGCTCCCAGTCGACGGCCGCGGCGATCGCGTCGGGATCTCCGGGGTGGGCCGCTTCCGCGCGATTCACGGCTTCCTGAGCGCCGACGTCGAGCATCTCGAACACGACGGCAGGACGTCGCGTCGCCGTCACCGCGCCGAGCAGGATCGCCTCGAGCCGGTGATGGTCGACGTTGTCGTGCTGCTCACCGATCGCGACGAAGCGCGAACCGCGGACGGCTCCGGCGAGGATCTGCGGCTCGACGTAGCGGGATGCCGCGACGTCCCAGATGCGGCCGACCAGTGGATGCTCGCGGTCGAGCGGTGACGTCCAAGCGCCGTCCTTCGTGAACGCATCGGAGCTCGACGACGGCGTGGCCGCGGGTTCCGCGCACGACATGAGCGTCAGCGATAGCGCGAGAGCGAGGACGCCACGCGCGCGACGCAGGAGTGACTCCGATGGATAGTCGAACGGCGTTGTCTGGAGGGAGGGCATCGGGGGAAAACCCTCGTAACATCACGCCGGCGCGCACACCTTGACATCGTCCGGTTCCAGGACGACTGTACCGATCGGTACAAGAGGGACTGAGCCCATGAAATATTCCTTCGCAGTCATCGTGTTCACCGCTGCCGGCGTCGCCGCGTGCGGCTCCGACAAGGCCACCAGCGCGAAGCCGACGCACTCGTCCCATACCCACGACGCAACGGACGGGGGCGACTCCTGGGGCGCGACCGACGGCGGCTCGAAGGGCCTCGCGCTCGACGAGTGCGGTCTGTCCACCGGGTTTGCCGGAGACGACCAGTGCATTCTGCCTCCTCCTCCCGACAAGGGGTTCCAGCTCCACGTCGGTCCCGTCGACTACGACGACCCCGACACGCTCTACACCCTGGCCCCCGGCGAGGAGAAGACGGACGACATCCCCGGCGTCTCCAGCAACGACACCGACGTCTTCTTCTTCTACCGCCAGTACCGCGTTCGCCCGTCCACGCATCACATCATCATCAGCGCAGCGAACGGCACCGACGTCATCGCCGGTCGTCGCATCGGCACCGCGAACCTGTCCGAGGACTATCCGACCGGCGGCGTCATCGCGCCGGAAGATCAGGGCGTCGGTCTTCCGCTGGCCCCGCACGCGAACCTCAACTCGAACTTTCACGCCATCAACACCACCGACCAGCCCGCCCTGCGGGAGGCGTGGATCAACTTCTGGTACCGGGACGCGAGCGTCGTGACCCAGCCGGCGACGGAGTGGTTCGAGACCGGGGACATCACCTTCTCGATCCCGCCGCACAGCTCGCAGACCCTCGGCCCGTACACCTGCAACATCGACAACGACGGGCGCCTGCTCTGGATGTACGGACATCGCCACGCGAACAACACGCGCTTCTCGGCGACCCGCATCCGCGGCGATCAGCGGGACGTCATCTACGACGCCGACAAGTGGGACGAGCCGCTGCTGCTCGAGTACAGCTCGCTCGTCACGAATCCCGCACCCGACATCCCCGTCCGTGAAGGCGGCTGGAGCGGCATCCTGGATCTTTCGCCCGGCGACAAGGTCGAGTGGAAGTGCGAGGTCACGAACGATCACGACACCGCGCTTCGTTTCACGAACCAGACGCTTCTCGGCGAGATGTGCATCGTCGACGCCGAAGCCGTCGGTTCGAATTGTTATTAGGTAGGGGGGCCTTGGCCCCCCGCAGCTTCGCCTTCGGCGAACTGCTCCCCCCGCCGCCTTCGCGGGCTCGCTCTGGTAACGGGGGGCCTTGGCCCCCCGCCGCTTCGCGGGCTCGCTTCGCTCGCGTAACACCCCCGCCGCACTCGGTGGGCTCGTTTCGGTCGCGGGCTATCGGTGGGCCTATTGGAAACCTGACCATTGCGACGGACGGACGCGTTCGTTACTTGCGTCGAGGAGGACAATGGGAGACCGCCCGCACCGGGGTCGGCACAGCGAAGTGCCGCCGGATCACTCGAGCGCCGACCGAGCGATGGCTCGCTATGCGTCGGGCGACGAGCCTGCGTTCGCGGAGGTCTACGACTCGGTAGCGCCACGCCTCTACTCGTACCTGCTGCGCCGCACGGGTGACGTCTCTGCCGCCGAGGATCTCGTGCAGCAGACGCTCCTCCACATGCATCGGGCACGCGGGTCGTTCGTCCGCGGCAGCCTCGTCCTTCCGTGGGCGTTCGCGATCGCGAGACGGCTCTTCATCGATCGCATGCGCCGAAACCGCCACGAGACGCTCTTCGACCGCGAGTTCGACGAGACCGCGCTCGTCTGCTCGGAGACCGCGGAGCACTCCGCCGAGGCGCAGCAGCTCGCGACCCGCCTGTCCGACGAGCTGAAACGCCTCCCCGTCTCGCAGCGCGAAGCGTTCGAGTTTCTCCGCATCGACGGCATGTCCCACGCCGAGGCCGCCGCCGCGCTCGGCATCACGGTGAGCGCCGTGAAGCTCCGGGCGCATCGCGCTTACCTCGCGCTGCACGTCGTCGCGAGCGCCATTTTCTCAGCGAATACGAAGAAGTAGCGCGTTCCCGGAGCGCGATCTCTCCGGCCGGGCGCATCCGACCGAAACGCCGTGTGCGTTCCTGCGTAGTCATCACTGTGCCGCAGCATGAACTCCGCGCCCGCGTGCTCGCCGCTGCCGCCAGTGCGCCCTCCCCCACCCGCGGAAGGACCTGGGCGCGGAACATCGCGCTCGCCGTGGCCGCCACCGCGGTGCCCGTCGCGCTCTTCCGCTCGTTCTACGGGATGCGACTGGACGCGCGTCCCGAGCTCCTCGTCCGCGCTACGGCGGGAGGCGCGGCGGTGATCGCGCTCGGGGTCTCCCTGCTCGCGCTCTTTCGTGGCCGCTCGATGCTCGGACGCCGGCGCTCGACCCTGCTCGCGCTCGTCATCGGAGTTCCGCTCATGCTCCTGCTGTGGAAGCTCGGCGCGACGCTCTGGTTCCCCAAGATGTTCGTGCTCCACCTGGAGCGCCATGGGTTCAGGTGTCTCGCGCTCGGCTGTCTGCTCGCACCCGCGCCGCTCGCCGCAGTGCTCTGGTCGCGACGCGGCACCGACTTCGTGCAACCGACCTTGAGCGGCGCGACGCTCGGCGTCGCGGTCGGCGCCGTCGCGTGGGTGTTCGTCGATCTCTGGTGCCCGGTGACGGACTACCATCACCTGCTCCTCGGCCACGTGCTCCCCGTACTTCTGACCACCCTGGTGGGCGCAATAGCAGGCCGCCGCGTCCTCGACCTTCCCGCCATCCGCCCCTCGCGCCGCTGAGCTCACACCACGAGACAGCCCAAGCAGCGCCCGGGCCGCGACGCGCCGGCGACGCGCGTCCGGCCCGCGCGCGCCTCCGTTTCACACGCCCCTTCTCACGGAAAAAATTGCGATGTACCAGCGAGGTACATCGATTTTTCCCGCAAGATCCCGCTCAAAAAGCCACGAACGCCGACCCCGGCACTCTGGGATCCGGAGTGCCTCGGCGCTGCAAATGGATGGAATCCCACGGCGTCGGAGTGCGTCGGCGCTCCGGCGAATGACGCCGCGATCCGTCCAGCCCGTCGAGACGAGAATGGGCGATACTCATGGGTTCGAGGTGTGCCCATGAACGTCGCTCGACTCCCCATCGCCGTCTTCGCCCTGTTCGCGCTCTCCAGCGCCTGCTCCAGCGACGGCGGCTCATCCGACGACGGCACCGGCGGCGCAACGGCGAGTGGCGGCGCAACGGCGAGTGGCGGCGCAACGGCGAGTGGCGGCGCAACGGCGAGTGGCGGCGCAACGGCGAGTGGCGGCGCGACGGCGAGTGGCGGCGCGACGGCGAGTGGCGGCACTACGGCAAGCGGCGGCGCGACGGCGAGTGGCGGCGCGACGGCGAGTGGCGG